>CAXBEU010000001.1:0-435623 GCA_963974865.1 uncultured Pseudomonadaceae bacterium
TGGCTCTCTGCCTATCGTTTCAAGCGTTGCACTTATTCTATGAATTCAGGCCAGACAGAGAAAGAGTCTACATCCGAGGCAGCCTAGCTAGTCGTACTCCCTCACTAAATCAATAGGGTCAGTGTGTTTGATTTCCTGAAAATGATTAACGAAAGAGCGTCGACCCGGGGCAGGCTCTTGAAATGACAGTGTATGAAAACATCTAATGACAAGGCTTAGCAGGAAGTGGCTGACCTCAGCCGCCGTGTGGCAAGGGACTCTCATCATTTTGTTCTGTCTTGCGTTGGTCGGGGCTTATCTAATTTGGCAATACCAGAAACCATCAGGCGCGGCTCTATATGGTCACAATCATACGGACCGACCAATATTTAGTTACTGGGTGAATGACAGATGGGGCGGAAATGCAGCTGCGAACGGTGGAGGAGGGGTTGTCTGCTGCTCTCGGATAGAAGGTCAGACATTAACGGTAGTGTGGGTCATAAGTCGGACTAGGGATCAAATTGATCAGGGGACAGAGCGAGAACGGTATGAGCTGGACATCCCCCAGGGAGCGTGCGCAACTATCTGCGCACCCTCATTCCCAGGGCTGGCCCTTGGTCCGCTCTACCCGCTTCAAACGCTCGTGCATCGCGGCTTTGGCGAGCATATTGGCGCTCACTGGGGCCGTCATGAACAGGAAGATGGTAATCAGCAGTTCGTGCATGCTGAGCCCTTCCCCTCGGGTGCTGAAATAGATCAGCGAGCCGATCACCAGGGCGCCTACACCCAGGGTGGTGGCTTTGGTCGGGCCGTGCAGGCGCATGAAGAAGTCGGGTAATTTCCACAAGCCGATCGAGCCGATCAGCGCGAAAATGCTGCCCAGTAGAATCAGCGAGGCGACTATCCATTCGACCAGGGTCGCGCTCTGGATGGCTTCTAGCATGTTAGCTCCCTTTTCAGCCCGCTCTTGAAATGCTTATTCAATGATGTCACCGCGCAGCAGGTGTTTGGCAATCGCGACTGTACCGACAAAACCCATCACCGCAATCAGCAGCGCGGCTTCAAAGAACAGGTCGGAACTCAGGTACAGACCGAGCAGAATAATCAGCGCAATGGCGTTGATATACAGGGTATCCAGCGCCAGTATGCGGTCGGGCAAGTCGGGGCCCTTGAGCAGGCGCATCATGTTCAAGATCACCGCCACGGACATGAGGCCCAGACAGAAAAGAATTACGGCGTGGAGCATTCGAACACCTCCATGAGTGGCCGTTCGTAGCGCTGCTTGATGGTTTCAATCAGTTCCTGCTCGTCTGCCACATCCAGTCCGTGTATCAGCAGGGTGCGGCGATCATCGCTGATATCCGAGGAAACCGTGCCGGGCGTCAGGGAAATGGTGCTGGCAAGCAGGTGAATGGCGAAATCATGCGTGAGCTCAATCGGGTACTCCACGAAGGCCGGGCGCAGCTTTCTGCTGGGCCCGAGGATCAGCTTGGCCACATCCAGATTCGCAGTGAGAATATCGCCAAGCACCCGCAGGGTGAAACGGAACAAGACGAGGGGCTTGCGCATGGTCGGCGGGTCAGGCCAGAACACATGGGTGATCAGCGGGATACCCCAGGCCAGAAAGAAGCCCATGATCAGGCTGCCGGGGGACAGGTCGTTCATGATCAATTGCCAGACGATGACCAGAAACAGGCTCAGCCAGGGGTGCGGCAACAGGGTTCTGCGGTCTGTCATGGCTGACCTCCCAGGGCGAAGGGCTGCGTGGACAATACCTGCTGAATATACTCGTTCGGATTGAGCAATTGCGCGGCTGTGGCATCCAGGTATTCCAGCACCGGCGCCGCGAAGTACACCAGCAATGGGCTGGATGCCAACAGCAGCAGCATGGCCAGCATGCGCAACGGATCCAGCGGCTCACCTGCGTCAGTAGCAGCGTCACGACGCCAGAACAAAGTACTGCCCGCGCGGCTGAGCGCGACCAGTGTGATCAGGCTGCTGCCCAATACCACCGCATAAAGCCAGGCAGCCAATGCGCCTGTACCTACGGCACTGAGCAACAGCAGCTTGCCGACAAAACCAGACAGGGGCGGCATACCAGCAACCGATACCGCAGCGACAAAAAACAGACCACTGAGCATCACCGAGTTCGGCATATCCGGCCCTGGAACCAAACGTGCGCCGAAGCGTGGGCCGCGCATGCGGCTGATGATACCGGCGAACAGAAACAAACCGCCGCTGATCCAGGTGGTGTGCATCAGGTAATAAAGGGTCGCGCTCAGCGCTTCCTGAGTACCCAGCGAGATACCCGCCAACAGGGTACCGACTGACACCACGACCAGATAGGCAACCAGGCCGTTCAAACTACTGGCGGCCAACGCGCCGATGGCGCCCAGCACTATGGTCACCAGAGCGATCGGCCAGAGCCAGTCCTGAGCCATAAAGGCCAGCATGCCGGCGTCTTCACCGAACATCAGCGTATAGACCCGCAAGATCGAATAGAGCCCGACCTTGGTCATTACCGCAAACAACGCAGCGACCGGCGCACTGGCAGCCGAGTAGGCTTTTGGCAGCCAGAAATACAGCGGGAAGATCGCCGCCTTGAGCCCGAAAACCACCAGCAGCAGCATCCCCGCTGCGCCGACCAGGGGTGCGTCAACGGCAGGTACTTCAGCGATCTTGACCGCCAGATCAGCCATATTCAGCGTACCGGTCACGCCATAAAGGGTGCCCACTGCGATCAGAAACAGCGCCGAGCCAAACAGATTCAGCAACACGTAATGCAGCCCTGCCCTGACCCGCGCAGAGCCAGCCCCATGCAGCAGCAGAGCGTAGGAAGCGATCAGCAGGATCTCGAAGAACACGAACAGGTTGAACAGATCGCCGGTCAGAAAAGCACCGTTGATACCCATCAACTGGAACTGGAAGAGCGCATGGAAATTGCGCCCCAGCCCATCATCGCCGCGCAAGGCGTAAAGGATCGCGCCGCCAGCAAGCACGGCGGTGATCAACAGCATCAACGCCGCGAGACGGTCAACCACCAGCACGATGCCGAAAGGCGGCACCCAGTTGCCCGCCGCATAGACGCCAATCCCCTCACCTGCCTGACTCATCAGAATCAACGCCAGTGGAATCTGCAATATGGTCGCACCCAGCGACAGGCTGCGTTTGACCGACATCTGGCTGCGGGCAATCAACAACAACAGCGCGCCCATAAACATCGGCAGCACAATGGGCAGGACGGGGAGATGATTCATACTTTATCTCCCTTGCCATCAACATGGTCATTACCCAACTCACCCTGGCCACGCAAAGCCAGCACCAGAGCAAAAGCGGTCATCGCAAAACCGATCACGATGGCCGTCAGTACCAAGGCCTGAGGCAAGGGGTCAGCGTGCTCGGCAGCGCGACCAATTACTGCAGGCATGCCGGTATTGAGCCGGCCCATGGCAAACAGGAAAAGATTCACTGCGTAGCTGAGCAGGGTCAGGCCGACCACGACGGGGAAGGTACGCGCACGCAGCAGCAGATACACACCGCAAGTCGTCAGCAGGCCCAGGGTCAGGGCATAGAGGAGTTCCATCAGTTGCCCTCCTGCGCTGCACGTTCGGTGGAGAGTTTGCCCAGGTTTGCCAGAATCAACAGTGTTGCTCCTACGACCGTCAGGTAGACCCCAAGATCAAAGAGCATGGCCGTTGCCAGCTCGGTCTTGCCGATCAGCGGGATATCGAAATAACCGAAGGCGCTGGTCAGGAACGGGTAGCCCCAGAACAGACTGCCCAGCCCCGTCAGGCCAGCGATAATCACGCCCCAACCCGCCAGATGGTGGTAATTCAGCCCCCAACGCTCTGTGGTCCATTTCTCGCCGCTGGCGACATACTGCAGAATCAGCGCTACCGCCGTAATCAGACCGGCAATAAAGCCGCCACCCGGCAGATTGTGCCCACGCAGGAAGATATAGGCCGAGACCATCAATGCCAGCGGCAGAATGACCTGGGACAGATTGACCAGCATGAACGGATGGGCATCCTTGTTCCATGGCCGACCAAAGGCATCGGTTTCCGGAATGCGCAGGCGCAGGCCGTCGATCAGCGCGTAGATCGCAACGCCTGCAATGGCCAGTACGGTGACTTCACCCAGCGTATCGAAACCACGGAAATCAACCAGGATCACGTTGACCACGTTGGTACCGCCGCCGCCGGATACGCTGTTCTCGAGGAAGAAGCCTGCGATGGTCTCGTACGGCCGGGTCATTACCGCGAAGGACAAACCCGTGACCAGCAACCCCGCCATACCAGCAAAGCCCAGATCCCGGGCACGGCGCAAATTGGAAGATTCAGCCGGTGTCAGCCTCGGCAGGAAGAACAGCGCGAGCATCAGCAGAATAATGGTCACCACTTCTACTGAGAGCTGCGTCAACGCCAGATCCGGCGCGGAGAAACGGGCGAATGCCAAGGCTACAAATAGCCCTACCACACTGAGCATGACCAGCGCGATCAGCCGCTGCTTGTGCCATAGGACAGTCGAAACCGCGGCGATCATCAGCATGAGAGCGCCAACTGCAGTGACCGCATCCACCGGCGTTAGCGCCAGCTCTCCGCGTAACGACGGCAGGCGTACCAGCCAGTAACCCGTGACCAGCAATGCCGCCGCCAGCATCCAGGCGAGATAGCGCTGCAGCGATGCATTCTCCAGCAGCAGCGTGAATTGCCCTGCCCTGCGCACCAAGCCCTGCACCAGCCCTTCGAATACCAGCTTGCCATCCAGTTCGGGCAGGCGCTCGTAGAGCTCAAAAACGCGCGCGCGGCCGGCGTAAAGAAGCACGCCCAGCACCAGTGCGACGATACTCATGATTAACGGCAGGTTGAAACCGTGCCAGATGGCCAGGCTGTAATAGGGCAGCTCAGTGCCAATGGTGGCAGTTGCCGCCACGGCCAGCAGGCTGGCCACGGTGAACGCCGGCAGCAAACCAACCAACAGACACAGCGCCACCAGAATTTCCACCGGTACCTTCATGTAACGCGGCGGCTCGTGCGGCGGGTACTTAGGGAGATTGCGCGGCTTGCCGTTGAAGAACACATCGTGGATAAAGCGCAGCGAATAGGCAACGGAGAAAATCCCGGCCAGCGTCGCTACCAAGGGTATTACCCAACTGATATCGCCAAACTGGTTCTGCTCCAGCGTCTCGGTAAAGAACATTTCCTTGCTGAGAAAGCCGTTGAGTAGCGGCACACCCGCCATCGCCGAGGCGGCAACCATGGCCAGGGTCGCGGTGTGCGGCATAAATCGCCACAGCCCATTGATGCGGCGCATATCCCGCGTGCCGGTCTCGTGGTCGATGATGCCGGCGGCCATGAACAACGAAGCCTTGAAGGTCGCGTGGTTGATGATATGGAACACCGCGGCTACGGCTGCCAGTTGCGTGTCCAGGCCGAACAGCAAGGTGATCAGACCCAGATGGCTGATAGTGGAATAGGCCAGCAAGCCCTTGAGGTCATGCTTGAACAACGCGGTGCAGGCACCCAGCAGCAAGGTGATCATGCCGGTGATGCTGACCAGGAAGAACCACAGGTCGGTGTCGGATAACGCTGGGTAGAAACGCGCCAGCAGAAATACCCCGGCCTTGACCATGGTCGCAGAGTGCAGATAGGCCGATACCGGTGTGGGCGCCGCCATCGCATGCGGCAGCCAGAAATGGAAAGGAAACTGTGCCGATTTGGTGAAAGCGCCGAGCAATACCAGCACCAGCACCACGGGATACAATGCATGACTGCGGATCAGATCGCCCGCCGCCAGCACGTCCGTCAACTCGTAGCTGCCGACGATCTGACCGAGCAGCAGCACGCCCGCCAGCAGGGCCAGGCCACCACCGCCAGTCACTGCCAGCGCCATACGAGCGCCCTTGCGTGCATCGGTAGAATGCGACCAGTAGCCGATCAGCAGGAAGGACGACAGGCTGGTCAGTTCCCAGAAGAACATCATCAACAGCATGTTTTCCGAGAGCACTACACCCAGCATCGCGGCCATGAACAACAACAGGAAAGCGAAAAAACGGCCCATCGGATCGCGCTTGGACAGGTAATAGCGGGCGTAGAGAATGACCAGAATACCGATACCCTGGATCAGCAGCGCAAACAGAAATCCGAGACCATCCAGGCGGAAGCTGAGATTCAGACCGATCTGCGTCAGCCAGGGCCAGCTATGCACCACCACGCCACCGTCGAATACCACGGGCGCGAGTTGCCACAGCAGCACCAGACCCACGATGGGCGCGGCCATAGTCGCCAGCGCACAAAGCGAGCGGCCATAACGCACAGTCAGCAAAGGTAACAGGCTACCCAGAAGGGGCAGCAACACGATCAGCGCCAGGGTCATGCAGGACTCACTCCGTCAACGGCCGTTCAGGCTTCTTGCCAACTGTTATTCCGGGCCAGTGGCCCGAACAAGCAGCCCATTATCCACACAGAGTCCTGCACTGTCATGAATTCAGCTGATTGATTGAGTTAGTGAGTCTGGTCTTCCGGATCGTTGACTCGATCCTTGGCGCGTTCCAGCGCATCGCCCAGCGGCCCGACCTTGGGCCTGACACCGGCCATATGGCCGGCGCGGGATATCGCATGGGCGGCCATTGGTGCGGTAACCAGCAACACGGCAATAGCCAGCGAGGTCTCCATCCAGGCTATACCGCCGGTGGCGAACAACACACCGAGTAACACCAGAATGGCGCCCAGCGCGCCCGCCTTGCTGGCCGAATGCATTCGCGTGTAAGCATCCGGCAGGCGCCAGACCCCGAGGGCGCCAAGCAGGCTGAAGAGCGCACCCAACAACACCAGAGCCGACCCGGTAATAGCAGCAAACTCATTCATCGGGCGCTCCCTTTGTCTTGACGCTCAGGCGCGGGGCCTTCGGGCGACGGGCGCTCAGGCTGACCATGCGGATTGTCGCTACTGTGGGTACCCTTGAACAGCAGCGCGAAGGCAACACTGCCCAAAAAGCTGACAATCGCCAACACAATGGCGACATCCAACAACACCGCTTGCTCGCTCATCAATGCCAGTACCGACACCCCAGCCACACCGATCATGGTCAGGGCATCTACTGCCACAGCACGATCAGGCCTGCTCGGCCCCACCAGCAGGCGCCACATGATCAACAATGTACTGATCACCAGCATCCCGCCAGCGAGTGGCAACACCCAGGCCGCTCCTGCCAGAGCCACATTCATTTCTCATCTCCCAACGGCTGCACCCAGCGCATCATGCGCCG
The DNA here is from genome assembly GCA_963974865.1 of uncultured Pseudomonadaceae bacterium. Classification (GTDB taxonomy): domain Bacteria; phylum Pseudomonadota; class Gammaproteobacteria; order Pseudomonadales; family Pseudomonadaceae; genus Halopseudomonas. The sequence goes on from CAXBEU010000001.1 coordinate 7,246, forward strand.
TTCAATTTCGCCAATGGCGCCGGTTACCGAGTCCACCGAGCGGGTGTCCAACACATGCACGAACATCTCGCCAGTACGCGAACGGTAATCCAGCGCCAGCGTACCGGGCGTGAGCGTCAGCAGGCAGCCAAGCAAGGTAATCAGACGTTTGTCGCGGGTCTGAACCGGCACGCGGACCACCGCAGACTCAAGCTGATAACGCGGATTGAGCACAATCTTTGCCACGTCCAGCGACGCACTGAAAACCTGATAGGTAAACCAGGGCACAAACACCAGACCCGCCTCAATGCGCATTGCATAAAGCCGACTGGCATGGTGGAACAAGCCGCACAGTCTGAATAATGGATAAACCGCCGCAAAGGCGATCAGCCAGTAAAGCGGGCTCAGGGCTGCCAAAGTCGCCGCTAGCAGCGTCGCGAGCACCAGATGCAGATACACCATTACTCGCTCCCCCTGTCTAGCGATTGGCCTTCCAGCAGTTGCAAATAAGCCGGCGCCTCAATCAGTTGCGCTGACGCTGCCATTGCATACTCCATGACCGGTCCCGCCCCCAGACCAATGGCCACAGTAATCAACGCCAGAACGCCAACGGTGATCCAGGCGCCCCGCGGGGCATTCCCGGTGGCTCCAAACAGCTCGGGCTGCGGATGCGCCTTGAGGAAGCTCTCGTTCCAGATCTTGCTCATCGACAACAGGGTAAATATCCCGGTAAACAACGCAAAGAAGGCGGCTATCCAGACACCCGCATCCAGGCTCGCCTTGACCAGCACGAATTTGGCCCAGAATCCCGAGAGTGGCGGTATACCCGCCAGCGACAACGCCGGGATAGCAAAAAGAATCGCCAGCAAGGGGGCACGACCATACAGCCCACCCATCGCAGCCAAGCGCTCCGAGCCGGTAATACGGACCGCAATACCCCCTACGAAGAACAGATTGGCTTTGACCACAATGTGATGGATCAGATAGAACACCGCTCCAGCCAAGGCCAGCGGCGTAGCAAGCGCCAGACCCAGGATCATGTAACCCACCTGGCTGACGATATGAAAGGACAGTATGCGCCGCACCTCAGTCTGGGCAGCCGCACCCAACACGCCAATGATCATGGTGGCACAAGCCACCCAAAGCAGTACCGAGTGAACTACCCCAGGTTCTGGCCAGAGCAATGTAACCAGGCGAATCAGTGCATAAACCCCGACCTTGGTAAGCAGGCCGGCGAACAGAGCTGACACCGGCGTCCAGGCCACGTGATAACTGGCAGGCAGCCAGCCAAACAGCGGAAATAGCGCAGCCTTGATCGAGAACGAGACCAGCATCAGGATCACGCCAAGCCAGGCCCCGTCGCTCGCCTCCTCAGCGCGAAACAGCAGTGCCAACTCGCCCATGTTCAAGGTGCCGGTGGCGCCGTAGACCAGGCCCGCCGCCAACAGAAACAGCAGGGTCGCCAACATGTTCAGCACCAGGTAGGTCATGGCACCGGACAACCTGCGCTCACCCCCACCCAAAGCGATAAGCGCGAACGAGCCGATCAGCAACACTTCAAACCAGACGTACAGATTGAACACATCCGCAGTGATGAAAGCCCCGCAAATGCCCGCCAACAGACCATGCACAAACAGATGAGTATCGCGCAGGAAGTCTGCCGGCATGGGCTGGCGGAAACAGTAAACCAAGGTAGCCAAACCGATCACGCCGGTAATGGCGACCATCACCGCCGACAATCGATCGATTACCAGACTGATGCCATAGGGCGCCGCCCAGCCGCCCATCTGGGCGCTAAGCACTGTGCCCTCTGCGGCGATCATGACCAGATAAATACCGGTGAGCAGCAACAGCCCAGCGCCGATAAAGCTGATCGCGGCCACCCAGGCGTGGTGGCGCTTGACCAGCAGCGCCAGCAACAGGGTCGTTAGGGGAATCAGGATAGGCAGTACGATCAACGCATTCATGCCTTGCCCTCCCCGACCGGCGGATGCGGCTGCTCTTCATCCTTGTCCGGCGCGGGCTGCTCGGTTACCTGGCTGACCCGGTCGGTATCCTTGTCGCCATGCAATTCATGGGTACGCTTGAGTACCGAGAGCGCAAACACAAACAGGGCAAAGCCAATCACGATGGCCGTGAGCACCAGTGCCTGAGGCAGCGGGTTTGCGGAGTCGAGCACGCTCTGGCCGGCGAAAGTGAATGCCGCCTCACTTCCCGAGAAACGCCCTGCGGTGAGTACACCCAGATTGATTGCGTTACCCAATACCGCAATCCCGAGGACCACGCGCATCAAGTGTCGGTCCAACATCATCCATACACCCAACGCGGCCATGATGCCGGCAGTAATGGCGCCTATCCATTCCATCAGGCAGCCCTCCCGATCAGATTGCGCAGCATATGCATCACAGAACCGAATACGGTCAGAAAGACCCCCACATCAAATAACAAAGGTGTACCCAGTTTCAGCCCGAAGGGCTCAATCCAGAGTCCGCTCATGAACGGCAGCTGCGAGGCCAGACCAAACAACCCGGCACCGACCGCGCAGGCCAGGCCCAGACCGATGATGGTTGGCGGTGCAATGCGGGCCAGGCCACGCTGAATCCCGCGACCGAAGGTCACAATCATCAAGGTGAAGCCAGTCGCTGCCACCAACCCGCCGATAAAGCCACCACCGGGCAAGTTGTGACCACGCCACAGAATCGCCAGCGATACGACCAGCAGGATAGTCGCCAGCGGGCGCATACCCTGGCGCAACATCAAGGAGCCAAACTCCGGAAGACCACGCGGCTTCTCTTCCGGTAGTTGGCCCGCACCCAGCAGCGTCGAGGCCGCCAGCGCTGCAATCGCAACCACCAGAATTTCGCCCAGGGTATCCACGGCGCGGAAGTCCACCAGAATCACATTGACCACGTTGCTGCCGTAACCACCTGGCAAGCTGTTGGCCAGGAACCAATCGGCAAGATCGCCAGGCAGCGGCTGGCTAACGGCAGTCATGATCAGCAGACTGACCGCCAGACCAAAGAGCACCGCCACACCGGCGTGCCAGACATTGGCTCCGGCACCGCTGCCGCCACTGGCGGGCACCATGGGCATCCGGCGCAAGACCATCGCCAGAAAGACCACCGTCAGGGTTTCGACCATCAACTGGGTCAAGGCCACATCCGGCGCATTGATCGATACGAAGAACAACGCCAGACCCAGACCACTTGCCCCCAGAGAAGCGACCAGCGCCAGACGCCCAGCCATAAAGGCCGCCCCTGCAGCGCCGCCCAGCGCCAGCAGGCAGCCGATGACCCCTGGCAAGGTTATTTCGGACAATGCATGCCCATCAAAGGGCTGAGCATTCATCAGCAGCAGGCCGCCCAACACACTGATACTCACCACCAGCGTCATCAACGCCATATGCAAGCGCAACGATCCATGCTGGAAAAGGCTGGCGACGGCCCCGGCAAACTGGAACAGCCGCTTGAGCAGTTTGTCCCAGATCAGGTCACCGCTACCCTTCCAGAGGCTTCCCAGGCGATCAGCCAGTGCTCGCACTGCGTTTGCCTTGAAATAGAACAATGCACCCAGGCTGACGGTGACCAGACTGGCGATAGCCGCAGGCGTAATGCCGCCCCACAGATACAGACGCACGTCCACCTCTTCGGAAGCAACAGCCTGCACCGCAGTGTTGACTAGCCAGGACTCGGGCCAGTCACTCCAGGCGCCCAGAATCAGACCGCCAATGGCCAGAAGCAACGGGCCAATCCACAGGAACGGAGTAACTTCATGGGGGTGGCCTGCCCATTCAGGTTGCTTGCCGAGAAAGGATTTGAAGAAGATAAGACCCGCTGCCGCGACCAGTAACGCGTTGGTCATGATCATCACCAGCGTCACGATCCAGCCCACGCTGCCCATTTCGATCAATCCGGTGTACTTGAACTCCTTGGCGATAAAGCCAAAGAACGGCGGCAGACCCGCATTGGAGAACGCAGCCAATCCCACCGCAATACCTGTCAACGGCATGATCGCGAAGAGGCCGCCCAGCTTGCGCAGATCACGGGTGCCGGTGGAATGATCGATCGCGCCCACCGCCATGAACAGCGCGCCCTTGTATAGCGAGTGGGCCATGAGATACAGCACGAATGCCTGCAGCCCGTAATTGGTGTTGGTTCCAATCAGCATGGTCAACTGCCCCAATACCGCTACCGTGGTATAGGCCAGCATACGTTTGAGATCATATTGCCGGATCGCCAGCACCGCCCCCAGCAGCGCCGTCAAGGCACCCACCCCAACCAGAATACCCGTCCAGGTCATCCCACCACCGAGGGTTGGATTAAGGCGCGCCAGCAGGTAGATACCGGCCTTGACCATGGTTGCAGAATGCAGGTACGCCGATACCGGAGTAGGCGCATTCATGGCATTCGGCAGCCAGAGATGAAAGGGGAACTGGGCCGATTTGGTGAAACAGCCAATCAGCACCAACGCCATAATCGCTGGAAACAGTACATGCCCCTGTATCACGTCGGCCTGTAACTGAGAGAATTGCCATGCATCCCCGGCGATGCCCAGGAGTATCAGCCCTGCCAACAGTGCCAGACCACCGCCGCCGGTAATCAACAATGCCTGCAAGGCTGCACGCCGGGACTCGGGTTTTTCATGATTGAAGCTGATCAACAGGTAACTGGCCACACTGGTCAGTTCCCAGAAGACGAACATCGCAATCAGATCGTCCGCCAGCACCAGGCCAAGCATGGCCATCATGAAGATCAGCAGGTACGCATAAAAGCGGCCTAGCTGCGGGTGATCACCCAGATAGGCCCCCGAATACAGCACGATCAGCGCCCCGATACCGGTAATCAGCAGCGCGAATAGCAGCGCCAGTCCGTCTAGCCGCAATCCCAGAGCCACATCCAGCAAAGGCACCCAGGCCAGACTTTCAAATACAGCACCGCCGCCCGCCACCTCGGGTATCTGCAACGCAAACCAGACAAAACATGCCGCGGGTACAATCGCCAGCAACAGGCCCGCATGACGATGAAAATATCGCCATACAAAGGGTGCTAACAAACCGTTGAGAAGTATCGCTAACAGGCTGGCCAACATATCAATACGATCCTGTCAGATATAGAACTGGCATCAAACGCTGCACTCCGTCAAATCGTAGGCCGTTCAATTTACACATTTAGCAGGCGCAGGAACATCTTGACAGGAAAGCTAAGCTGATAGCTCTGGACTATCCAAGCGGGAGTATAAATAAGAAGGGCAGACCCTATCGCCCGTAGCAATTTGAATCAAATTGAACACAAACGCAGCGCATCGATACAGCCTTGCGCCCACGGGGAGAGTCGTTTTCAACCCACCCGATGGGCACTTGACTACCAGGGTGACTTATTTACTCACCCGGGACTGACCATTGACGGTAAGCACTCTGACCCGATCTCCCGGCGCAAATGTGACGTTATCAGCAGCCGCTTGAACATAGGCGCGGGTCTGACCGTCATCCTCTCGCACGGTGACTTCCACGCCCTGGCTGCGGGTCACACCCTCTTCCGTCGCCGCACCAGCCATTCCACCCGCCACCGCGCCGATGACGCCCGCGATCATGCTGCCGCGACCACCACCCACAGAGCTACCGGCTATGCCACCCACTGCAGCGCCAGCGGCCGGCCCGATAATGGTTTTGGTACCCTCGATCTGCACTGGGCGTACCGATTCAACCGTGCCCATGCGGACAGTCTGCGGTGCGCGTGCCTCATCCCGACTATAGGTATCGCCCGTCAGCCCGGAGGCGCAGCCGCCGAGAACCAGCAATGTGCCCAGCAGGCAGCTAAGAACCATGACCTTTTTCATAATGAACCCCGTTAGATTGAACTCAAGTAATTGGACGCCTTATACACGCAAACGTTGCGTTGCATCACAGAATTGGCACTGAAAACCAAGCTGAATTTCAGACAGAGTGTGTCAGTTACGCTCGAAAACCAAGAAACTCCGCGCTATAATAGCGACCGTTTTCAGTCGGGATTGGCATAGACCAATGCCCTGCCATTCCATATCAAGCTTCGTTGCCACCTAGCCATAAAAACAATAACCCGCGCCGGTCGCCCGAACAGTCTCTGTCCGGAGGTTTTCGCATGCCCGTTTTACAGGCAGCCTGGATGTATTATCTGCATAACCCCGCACTGGTCATCAATGCGCTGGGCCTGTTTTATGCTCTGAGCGGCACCTGGTTACTGCTGGCGACGCAAGTCCGGGCCAGCCGCGCTCTCAGCCAGCTGGCCACCAGCCCGGCAAGCGCCGCCGACCAACCCAGCCCGGCAACGCTGCGCATCAACCGTTTATTCAACCGCGTCGGTTTTGTCTGCCTCGGTGCCGGCTTGCTGTTGAGCCTGATCAGCACTCAGCTCTAGGGCTCTAACCCGGCTAATCACCGGGTTAGCATACTGCAGCAACCACCATTGCCGTTGCGCCTCCGGGCAGGCGGCCAGGCGCTGTTCGAAACGGTGCTGCTCCATGGTCAAGGTGGCGGCATCAAACTCCTCTCTCCAAGGCCCAACGTTGATCTGTGGCGCATCGGGCAGCCGCTCATAGGCCAGATAATTGCTTGGGTAGAGGCGGTAGTTGGTCAATATCTGCCGGTCCACCTCCCTGGCCACCGCCTTGGCGTCATCAATAGGCTGATCAAGCGGCGAGCCAAAGGCCACGTGCACCCGCCCCTTGTAACCGGTCAGGCCCATCGCAATCGACCGATCGTCCTCGCCGGGCTCTTTGCTATAGGTCCCCGTGCGCTCGCGCTGTTCGAGCTCGCGCGCTTTCATCTGGTCGCACGGGTCCCACTCATAGGCAATGGACACCGGCACCAGGTTGAGTGACGCCAATACCTCGGTGAAAGGCTCGGCCTTGCGGCTCATGCAGAGCATTTTGATGATCGCCGAGTCGGTTTCATCCTTGCCGTCTTTGGCGCGCCCCTCTGCCTGCGCGATCCAGATGGAATGGCCAGTGGCAATGGAATGATTGATATAGGCCGACAGTGACTGATAGACCGCAAGCTTTTCACGCCGCCCGCTGACTGAGCGATGAACGATAAAACTCTTGTTCAGGCGCATCAGATCGCTGACGAAGGGCCGTTGCAGCAGGTTATCGCCGATGGCAATGCGCGGCGTCGGATGGCCCGCGTGGTAAAGGGCGTAGTTGACGAAGGCCGGATCCATGACGATGTCCCGGTGATTAGCCAAAAACAGATGCGGGCGTTCCTTGCTCAGGTGTTCAAGGCCGCTGTAGGTGACCTGGATGGCACTGGATTCAATCAAGCGGGTCAGGTACGGCTCCAGTCTGTGCTGCAATTCGTCTACGCTGGCGATGCCCCGCGCTTCGCGGCGCAGGCCCAGCCCCACCAGCTTGGGCATCAGCCCTGGCAACCATTTGCTGAGCAACGGAAAACGGTAGCGCGCCAACATGCCCAGCAACTCACGATCATGCAGCAGGCGCTCCAGCACCGCCGGCACCTCCGCATCGGAATAGGGTCGTATCGAGTCGAACTCGCCCATAGGGTCCTCATTTCCACCAGTTTGAACCGCGCATTATGCGGCCCCCTGCGGTGTTTCGCCAGATTGATGATAAGGCTACACTGAAGCTCTCCCACACCAGCAGCTACAGGCAACCCCATGCAGGCCATCGACGAAGCCGTTTTACAATGCCCGCACTGCGGCGAATCCATCAGCTTGTTGCTGGATCTCACCGGCGGCACGCAGTCTTACGTAGAGGATTGCCAGGTGTGCTGCCAGCCGATTCTGGTCAATCTGTGGATAGATGCAGATGAAGAGGATTATCACGTGGACCTGCGCCGGGAGCAGGATTGAATGCTCTGCGCCTACCACCCACAGGACATGTCTGAAGCGCAACTGATCAGCCAACTGTTGAAAGATCACCACATCGGCTGCCACGTCAGTGGCCAGTATCTGCAAGGCGCCATGGGCGAACTGCCCGCGCTCGACCTGTTAGGCGTCTGGGTTGCCGCCGAAGACCTCGGGTTGGCGCGTGAGCTGATCGCTGACTGGCAGCAGGCTACCCCCATCATGCCGGACTTTTTGCCTGACGCGGATGTGGAATGAGCGGGCGCCTGGCTCAGTTTACTGCCCCTCTACCGACCCTGCCCGAAGGCTGGCAGCCGTGCTGGAACCTGGCACCGGGAAAGCAGGTGCTGATACTACGTAAAAGCGAGGGCCGGCTGGAATGTGCTCGCGTACTCTGGAATCTGACCCCCGCCTGGCTAAGACAACTGGACCGCGCCGCCTTCAGCGCCAAGGCCGAGTACCTGCATGAGAAACCCATGTTTGGCCAGGCCCTGGCGCAACGACGCTGCCTGATTCCGGTAGACGGCTTTTTTGTCTGGCAGACACAAGGCAAGCGCAAGCAGCCCTGGTATCTGCGTAGTCAGAAGGGTGGCCTTGCACTGGCCGGATTATGGGAAAGGTACAGCCTGGATGATGGCAGTTACTGGGATAGCTGTGCGCTCATTACGGTGCCCGCAAAAGGCCTGCCCGCCAGGCTCGGCGAACGCATGCCGGTGACCCTCAATAGCGGCGAACAGGCCATCTGGCTGGCTGCGGCGACTGCCGCAAGTCACCTGCAACCGCTACTGTTTAACGCCAACTCGCAAGTCAGCATGATGCACCCGGTCAACCCGGCGATGAGCAGCCCCGCCACTCAGGGTGCGCAATGCTGCACCCCCAGCGGCAAGATCATCGTTGATAGCTGATCAGACCTTGAACTGGTTGATCAGGCGGCGCTGATGCTCGGCGAGCTTGGTCAAACCCGCGCTCGCCTCGGAGGCTTCCTGAGCGCCGCTGGCCACCGACTTGGCAACCTGATCAATAGTCGACACATTGCGATTCACGTCTTCAGCCACGGCGCTCTGCTGCTCTGCGGCACTGGCGATCTGCGTGTTCATCTCGGTAATGATCGACACCGCCTGGGTGATCGAGGTCAAGGCCGCATCCGCCTCCTCCGCCTGCAGCACACTCTGTTCAGTGCGTGCACGGCTTTGCTCCATGACCTTGACGGTATCGCGCGTGCCCTTCTGCAGTTGCTCGATCATGCTCTGAATTTCTTCGGTGGAACGCTGGGTTTTCTGCGCCAGATTGCGCACCTCATCCGCCACCACCGCAAATCCACGACCCTGCTCGCCCGCGCGGGCAGCTTCGATTGCGGCATTGAGTGCCAGCAGATTGGTCTGCTCGGCAATGCCTCGAATGGTTTCCAGAATGCCGGTGATATTGTCGCTGTCGCGGGCCAGAGACTGCACGCTGGCCACCGCCTGCTGAATATCGGTGGAAAGCGCCTGAATAGCGGTGGCGGTGGATTTCACCACTTCGCGGCCATGATGGGCCGAACCGTCAGCATTGTTTGCCGCTTCAGCCGCCTGAGCTGCATTGCGCGCCACGTCCTGCGCGGTGGCTGTCATCTCGGTCACAGCCGTAGCAACAAGGTCAATCTCACTGAGCTGGCGCTGAATGCCATCATTGGTGCGCATGGCAATATCGGCGGTATTCTCGGAAGCATCTGTGACCTGCTGTACCGAGCTGACAACCTCACGGATCATTGCCTGCAACTTGTCCAGAAACGCATTGAAGCCCCTGGCGATATCGCCTAGCTCGTCCTTGCGGTCTACCGCCAGGCGCTTGGTCAGGTCGCCATCACCGCGAGCGATATCATCCAGCATGGCGACCAGGCGCCGCGCCGGCCGGGCAAGTCCCAGACCAACCAGAACCATGACCAACAATCCGATCAATGCCACCACCAGCCCAATGATGCCCATGGTCAGCGCATCGGTAGCCTGCCGCTGATCCATCTCCGCGCCAAGGGTGCTCAATTCCTGCATCACTACATCGGTAGGCAGGCTGATCATCAGCACCCAGCGGCTGCCGGTTTCACCTACCGGAATAGGCATGATCAGCTCAATGTGGCCGCCCGCTTCGTCCAGGTCATAGAGCACGTCATCGCCCAGTCTGGCGATATTGGCCATTTCGTTGGCATCCAGTATCCGATCCGCCGGGTCACCGGCCACAGCATCGTCACCGGTATAGGCAACGATGCGATTGTTGCCACTGATCAATGCCTGAGTACCGGCGCCGCCAAACAGGCTTGCATTACTCTGTAGCAGCATCTCCTGAATGAAATCCAGTGACAGGTCCGCCCCGACAACGCCCTTGAACTCACCCTCTGACAGGATAGGCACGGTAAAGGAAGACAGCATCACCTGTGCACTGCCGAGCTCATAAGGGGCCGGATCACTGACGCAGGGTGCCAGCGTTTCGCGCGGGCAAAGATAATATTCGCCCAGCCGCACACCCGTGTCGCTGAGGTCTTCACTCTCCAGATCGCTTAGTGAATCGAGCTCCAGACTGCCATCGGCATTGCGAAACCACCAAGGCATAAAACGGCCAGTCCCGTCATAACCATCGGTTTCAACACCCTCGAAGTACTGGTCAAGGTCGTCGAAGGCTTCGGGCTCCCAGCCGACATAGACACCGAGCAATTCTTCGTTTTCCACTAGCGTCTTGCGGATGACACGGTTCATTTCTTCCCGGCTCATCATCAGACTGGGCAGGCCGTCTTCCTGCAGCTCGTCGAGCAACTGGTTCAACTGCGCCAACTGTTGAGCCACCACAAAGGGGTATTCCAAGCGGCGGCGGATACGTTCGCTTTCCCCGGCAGCCAGTTGTGTTAAACGACGCTCCACCTGGGTCTCGAGCAACTGCCGGCTCTGGCCTTGAATAAAATCTTGACTGCGCTCGGCCGCATAGAGGCTATACAGCGTCATAATGCCAACAGCGATGAACAGACTAGCGCCTGCCAGTGTTGCAATGGCGAACTGGATAGACTTGAATTTCATGCATGACCTCGGCTTAATATTTCGCAATAACTCGGTATCGGCAGTTCAGGCAAAATCTACACAACGAATTGGCAAATCGTGAATACTTTTGTCTGAACCGCAATCAAAGCGTGCTACCCACGCCGCAACACGCAATACTGGAAACATTGACCCCAAGGATAAAAACACCATGCGTACCCGCTTTCTGATCTGCCTGCCCCTTGTGCTGATGGTGGGCTGTGAAACTGTCCAGACCACCCAGGGCGGCGCCGTAGGCGTCAATCGGGAACAGCGCATGTTCAGCGCGCTCTCGAGCGCCGAAGTAGACAAGATGGCGGCGGATTCCTACGCAAAGATGCTGGCCGAGGCGCGTAGCAAAAATCTGTTGAACACTGACGCGGCGATGATTCAGCGCCTGCGCAGAATTGCTGATGACCTGATCCCCCAGGTCACCCACTTCCGCCAGGACGCACGCTCCTGGAACTGGGAGGTCAACCTGATCAAGAGCGACCAGATCAACGCCAGTTGTGCGCCGGGCGGCAAGATCATTTTCTACAGCGGCATCGTTACGCAGTTGAAGCTGACTGACGACGAGATTGCCCAGATAATGGGCCACGAAATTGCCCACGCCTTGCGCGAACACGGCCGCGAGGCCATATCCAGAGCCTATGTGACGCAAACCGGCACTCAACTGGCTGGCGCATTGTTAGGTCTTGGTGAGGTTGGCCAGCAGGCTGCCAGTCAAGCGGTACAGGTCGGCCTTACGCTACCCAACAGCCGCTCGAACGAATCGGAAGCGGACCTTATCGGGCTGGAGTTGGCCGCTCGGGCTGGCTATAAACCTGAAGCGGCGGTCACCCTATGGCAAAAGATGGCTGCCGCGTCACAGGGCCAGCCACCGGAATTTCTCAGCACCCACCCCAATTCCGGCGGGCGGATTCAGGCACTGCAAGCAGCTATCCCCAGAGTGCAACCGCTTTACGATGCGGCCAAATAACGCTGCTCCCATCAGCGCTGTTACAGTCTCAGTGATGAGTGCAGAATAGGATCAGACAGACGACGAACTTTCTTCGCTAAATCTGATCCTATCTGCATAACTTAATGCATTGCCTTTACAGGGATTTGATCATGACTGCGTTCAACAAGTACTTCTCCATGCTGTTTATGGCTTTTGCTCTGGTAGCTCTGGTCGGGTGCTCGGTTGCATCCGGGCAAAAATCCGCCGGCGAGTTTGTCGATGACAGCGTGATCACCACGCGCATCAAGGCCGCCTTCGTTGAAGATCCTGATCTCAAGGTGACCGAGATCCAGGTGGAAACGTTTAAAGGTGTGGTGCAACTGAGCGGCTTTGTCAGCTCCAACGCCATGGCCCAGCGTGCCGTGGAAGTAGCCCGAGGCATCACTGGCGTGAAATCCGTTAACAATGATATGCGCTTACGCTGATCTCTCGCTAACCCTTCGCGGGTCCTGCCAGCATAAACCTTGAAAAAACCTGTCTGGTTCAGCGCTCGCCGAACCAGATAGCGCCCTCTCCTTCCGCGCTCCAATCAAGCCCTATTCCAATGCCCTGAGGCCAACACCTAAGCCTATTGTCTAGTTGATTATTTTATATTCTATAAATGAATATAAAAATTCCTTTTTAGTCTTTTTTTACAATGGTCAAAGTTGTTTATCTTACGCCTGTCAAACATGCTTGACCCCGTCTGCTGCCACTGGATAACGCAGAGCCCTTCGCAGACGGCATGCCTAATTAAAATATCTGGAGCTTGAACATGAAGAAATCCTTGATCGCTGGCGCAGTGGCCGCCGGCATTCTTGCAACGACCCTGCCTGGCGTAGCCAGTGCCAATGAAGGTTTTATTGAAGGCAGCAAAGCCAATCTGGGCCTGCGTAACTTCTATATCAATCAGGACAACCGCAGTGGCGCAGCTTCGCCCTCCAAGTCCGAAGAGTGGGGTCAGGGCTTCCTGCTCAACTTCCAGTCAGGTTACAGCCAGGGCCCAATTGGCCTGGGCCTTGATGCGCTTGGCCAGTTTGGCGTGCGTCTGGACTCCGGCGGGCGTACTGACAAGGCCGGGCGCAGCCGCAACCCTGGCATTGTTTTCCCCCTTGAAGATGACAACAGCGCCGTGAGCAACTTCGGCCGCTTTGATCTGACCGCCAAGGCCAAGGTCGCTCAGACCGAATTGAAATACGGTGCACTGCAGCCCAAGCTGCCGATTCTAACGCTCAATGACGGTCGTCTGTTGCCTCAGACTTTCCGCGGCGCCCAGGCCACCTCGACCGATATCAGTGACCTGACCCTGCACCTGGGCCAGATCGACAAGGCCAGCGGTCGTGCCTCCAGTGATTTTGAAGAGCTGACCATTGCCGGCGGCAGCAACCGTGTAGACCAGTTCCGCTATGCGGGTGGCGATTACAAGGTCACCGACAACCTGGTCGCATCCTACTTCTTCGCTGAGCTCGACGATTATTACCGTCAGCATTACGTTGGTGCAGTGCACAATACTGCGCTGGGTAACGGCAAGCTGAACACCGACCTGCGCTTCTTCGACAGCAACGCCTATGGCGCCAACAAGGACCAGCAGGCAGGCTTTGGCGCCAGCGGCTTCCAGAACGATGGCAAGGTAGACGACAAAGCTTACAGCGCGCTGTTCACCTTCAGCCAGACTGGCCACGCGGCCGGGCTGGGTTACCAGCAACTGACTGGCAAAAGTAACTTCCCGTTCGTCAACAATGGCGATGGCGCAACTGCGTACCTGATCACCGACTCGCAGATCGGCAAGTTCCAGCGCGCAGGCCAACGTACCTGGCTGGCTCGTTACGGTTATGACTTCGCTCAAGCCGGCGTACCTGGCCTGAAAACCACCGTGGCCTACCTGCGCGGGACCGATGTCGACGCCGCCGTTTCTGGCAAGGACAAAGAGTGAGAGCGAGACGTGCGGGTGGATTACACGCTACAGGAAGGTCCTTTCAAGAACGTCGGCTTCTCCCTGCGCCATGCCAGCTTGCGCAGCAGCGTTGCCAACCAGCGCAACATAGACGAAACGCGCTTTATCGTCAGTTACAACATAGTGCTGCTGTAAGCGCCTAACCCGATTTATCCAGCAAGCTCCTTCGGCCCGCGCACCTCGTGTTCGCGGGCTTTTTTGTCGCCCACTACGCCCTGCTAACGTGCACACGTGGAGAAAAATTGAACCTCAAGGATGCTGAGGCCTCTATACAGTTACCCATAAAGAAAACAGGAGTTTCAATTATGAAAAAATCATTTAGCGCCGCTCTCGCCACTGCCACCCTGCTTGCCGCTGGCACCGTTATGGCTGATGGCCCCAAAGCTGACTGGATCAGCATTGAACAGGCTATCGAAACAGCCAAGGAAGCAGGCTACACCGAGATTCACAAGGTTGAAGCCGATGATGAATACTGGGAAGGCAAAGGCATGAAAGCCGATGGCAACAAGTATGAATTCAAGATCAATGGTCAGACTGGCACCATTGAGGCAGACAAGAAGGACTGATCAGCGTCCTGATTGATCTGATTCACATCGGATCAGCAAAAAGCCCACCTTCAAGGTGGGCTTTTTTGTGGCTGTTTCAACGTTATAGAGTCAAAAGCTTAGCGCACCCGCTCCAGGCTCTGCACCGTCAGGTCCAGCGCCTTGTACATATCAAGACGTGCAGACCGACCGATATCCGGGTGGTTGAGATCATTTCCCCGTTCCGATGGCAGTATGGGCGCGGTCAGGTCATCAGCTTCTACCGGCTCAAAGTCATATTCCTCACCAATGGTCATCGCACTGCGACGCAGCAGCATGCGTAACTGCTCTGGCGTCAACTCAGGGTCAATAGACATCATCGCCGCCAACAGGCCAGCCACCAAAGGCGTTGCATAGGACGTCCCGCAATGGGCCGTGCCGCGCTCGCCTTCCTTCAGCGTCGAGCCCCGCACACAGGCTGCTGCCGTCACATCCACACGCATATCGATATTCGAAGCGCTGCGTTTGACCACGTATTCAGGGTCATCCACATCCACATCCACATCCTTGTCACTGCGCTCGTGGCCGCCAACAACAAACAACTGGTCGGTCACGAAGGATGACGGCAGACGATACTCGTCACGCCCCGAAAAAGAGGAGGCGTTGCCCGCGGAGTTGACTACCACCACGTCGGGATGCTCGCGGCGCAGCCACAGGAAGAACTCTTCCAGCAGTTCTTCGTAGCCACTCATGGCAATACCCGAGCGCACCAGCGAATCAATTTCCTTGCCGTTGACATCAATGGCGCCGACCCGATGAATACCCCAACTCCAATTCAGTACGCGCACACCGTCTTCAACCAGATTCACCGATGCGGCTATATTGGCAGTAATACCGGCATCGGAATTACGCTCTACGATCACCTCAAAGCCCGGCCCTACCTCATCCAAACCGCGCAGAAAACCGCTGTTGCCGCCCTCATTCCATGCCGCGGCAAATACGCCAGCTACCGTGGTCCCGTGCCCGTCCGGCTTGGATGCATCGCGCGCATAGACACAGGTCCTTGGCCAGCCACTGCGGCAATCGCCAAGATAATCTGCAAAATCCGGTGCATCGAAGTCGACATCCCGCTCGATGACGCCAATGCGTATCGGATGGGTCTCAATACCACCGCTCTTGGCCGGCAAGCGGCGCTGATAGAAATTCACCGCATCGAGAAAACGATTGGATGCCCACTCCTCATCGTCGGCTGCAGGCGGGCGGCCCGTTTCACTTTCAACACTCTCCTCCGCGCCCGACTCCTCGATCACCACGGCATCCACGCTCACTTCACTGCCCAGCCTGAGCACCATCGCGTCGCGCTCGTCCAGATTGGTAGCGGGCAAACGCAGCTGATAGGTATTGAGCGGCGGAATCATGCCGACTACCTTGGCACCGTATTTCTCAGCCAGGCGCTGCGATTCCTTGGCACCATTGTGGCTCTCTTCAATAATCAGGCTGATCAGATCGACATAGGTGGTCAGCCCATCCATGTTTTTCGCCACTTCCTGATCGGTAGCCGCGACTACATGGCTACCCTTGAGGCTGACCCAGATCGGGTTGCTGGACTGCTCATGCTGCTCGAACCACAGCGGGCCGCTTTTGGCATCGGCAGTCTGGATACGAATGCGGACTCGGTCCTCATCCCGGGTAACATCCTTGGCCTTGACTGGCTCGCCATTCAACTTCGCCTGAAAGGCGCCCTGATCAAGCCCGGAAACCAGCAGGCAAAATTCCTGGACTTCCGACTCCAGCAAATTACCGCAACGCTGCATTTGCTCGACGCGCAGCGGCTGAGCAGCGCCAGCAGCACCGGCCATCAACAGCATTATCAACGCTGGCACTATGGGGCTCGCACCCAGATACTTCACTTTCATGTCACCACTCCAGACTGCATGGATTAAACTGCGCGCAGCATAAGTGCTCTAGCTGAACTCAAGATGAATTTGACCGACAGCCAGATCGGATTCCGGTAGCACTCCCGAACGTGACGACCTGCCTGCGCGATTCAGATCAGCCATTGCACCATTAACCCCGCCAGCGCACACAAGCCCAGGGTCTTCATCACTGACAATTTCAGGCCGAACAGGGCCAGCGCTGCGCCGAGCGCAATCAGCGCTGATGGCCAGTCCAACGCTCCTTCAAAGCCCTCCGGCCAGAGCACGTGGTAGCCGAAAAACAGCGCCAGATTGACGATCACGCCGACGACTGCTGCGGTAATACCAGTCAGTGGGGCCGTGAAACCCAACTGCCCATGGGTGGATTCGACCAGCGGCCCGCCACCGAGGATAAACAGAAAAGACGGCAGGAAGGTAAACCAGGTGACCAGCGTAGCGGCCACTGCACCCGCGAGGAACGCCTGCTCCGGCCCGAAGACTTCCAGCACATAGCCGCCAATAAAGGCGACAAAGGCCACCACCATGATCAGTGGTCCTGGTGTGGTTTCACCGAGTGCCAGGCCATCAATCATATGCCCAGGGGTTACCCAACCGAAATCGCTGACGGCCCCCTGGTAAACATAGGGCAACACCGCGTAAGCGCCACCAAAAGTGAACAACGCCGCCTTGGTAAAAAACCAGCCCATCTGGGTCAGCGTTCCGTCCCAGCCGAACAGCAGATACAGCCCGAGCATAGGCACGACCCACAGTATCGCGCCCACCGTCATCAGCCGCGCCAGGCGGGACCAGGCGAAACGGGCATGCTCAGGTGTAGGCGTATCGTCGTCGATCAAAGCGCCAACTGTGGATGCGTCCTGGGCGCCATGCGCCCCGCCGCCAGGCTGAAAATGCTGTGGCGCAAAGCGCCCACCCAGGTAGCCCGCGAAGCCCGCCGCCAACACGATCAGGGGAAACGGAAGCCGCAAGAAGAAAATGCCGACAAAGGCAGTTATGGCTATCGCCCACAGCCAGCGATTTTTCAGCACCCTGCCACCAATCCGCCAGGCCGCCTGAAACACGATAGCTGTCACTGCGGGCTTGATGCCGTAAAAAATACCGGCGATCACCGGTACGTCACCATAGGCTATATAAACCAAGGCCAGGAAGATCAGGATGGCCAGTGACGGCAGTACAAAGAGTACCCCCGCAACAATGCCGCCCCAGGTGCGGTGCAACAACCAGCCAATGTAGATGGCCAATTGCTGCGCTTCGGGCCCAGGTAGCAGCATGCAGTAATTGAGCGCATGCAAAAAACGCCGCTCGGAAATCCAGCGGCGCTTCTCTACCAACTCCTGGTGCATGATCGCAATCTGCCCAGCCGGCCCGCCGAAACTGATCAAGCCCAACTTTAGCCAGAACAGAAAAGCCTCATAAAAGCGTACAGAAGAGCCAGGAGAAACCTGCTCTGCGGGGAGTAACTCAGTTTCTTGATCGTTCAAACCTTAGCTCCTCAAGCCTTGCCATCGATTTGCGCAAGGGTACTCTGTATTCTGGGACGACAATATGACGAGCCGTCTTCCTTAACCCGAAAAGTGAGAAAAACATGTCACATTCCGACGATTTCCTGCGCCTGGCCGGCGCCGCCAAATCGCGCATCAAAGAAATCCAGCCTGCCGACCTGAGCAAACACACCTCCTCTACTACCCTGCTGCTGGATGTGCGCGACAAGGAAGAGTTTGATCAGGGTCACCTGGAGGGCGCTACCCACCTTAGCCGCGGCAAGCTGGAAATGCGGATCCACGAAGTGGCACCCGACAAGAGCGCGCCTATCGTAGTTTACTGTGCGGGCGGTAATCGCGGCGCGCTGGCCGCTGATACGCTGCAACAGCTTGGTTATATGGATGTGGTATCCATCTGTGGCGGGCTGAACGCGGTCAAGCAAGCCAAGGATTAGGCTTGCCTGACTTTTGCAGGTTAGCGTTGTGCTACATCAAGGCGCCGGCTTTTGTGCCTGCGCCGCCACCTCTGGCAGATCATCCTTGCGTTCGGCATAACGCTGCGCCAATACGGCGCAGACCATCAACTGCATCTGATGAAACAGCATGATCGGCAACAGCATTGGGCCAATAGTGCTGCTGCTGAACAACACCTGGGCCATCGGCACACCGGTGGCCAGGCTCTTCTTTGAACCGCACAGCACAATGGTGATTTCATCTTCTTTGTTGAAGCCCAGCTTGCGCGCCAGCACCGTGGTACCTACTAGCAGGATCACCAACAGCACCGAACAGACCAGGGCCAGCACCAACAGCGACTGGATCGGGATCTGCTGCCAGATACCGCCGACCACTGCAGCGCTGAAGGCGGTATAGACCACCAGCAGAATCGAACTCTGGTCCACATACTTGAGCCAGCTCTTGTTGCGATCTACCCAGGCGCCGATCCAGCGGCGGGCGAAATGGCCAGCGATAAAGGGCACCAGCAATTGCAGAACGATCTTGCCCATCGCATCCAGCGTGGAGCCAGACTCCCCCTGGGTATTCAGCAAAACGCCGACCAGGATCGGCGTCATGAAAATACCCACCAGGCTCGACGCCGAGGCGGTACAGATCGCCGCCGAGACGTTACCGCGCGCCAGCGAGGTAAAGGCGATTGATGACTGCACCGTGGACGGGAGAGCACACAAGAACAGCACGCCCAGGTAAAGCTCGATTGGCAGTATGGGTGAGAGGATCGGGCGCAGCGCCAGCCCCAGCAGCGGGTAGATCACAAAGGTGATCGAGAGCACCAGCAGATGCAGGCGCCAGTGCGACGCGCCGGCAATGATCGCCTCGCGTGACAGCTTGGCACCGTGCATGAAGAACAACAGCGCGATCGCCAGGTTGGTAATCCAGCCCAGGACGACTGCCACTGTCCCACTTGCGGGAAACAGGGTGGCAATCGCCACCACGGCAAGTAGAGTCAGGGTAAAATTGTCAGGTAACAGGCGGGAACGGGCCATGGGGTGTAATCTCTAGCAAAAAAGGCAGGGGGCTACTCTAACCCCGCCAGCACCCACTGCGGTAACGCCAGCCGCCCAATCAGTAGCGAGAAACGGACAATCATGCAGCAACGCGTCATTCCCTCTCTGGAGAATCTGCCCCGGCCGCTGTTCGCCCGCAGCGAATCCATGGACGCCGCGATGACCACGCCGTACCACAGCCACCCCTGGGCGCAGCTGTCCTACGCCATACGCGGCTGGCTGAGTGTCGAGACGGAAGTGGGCAACTATATTGCGCCGCCCCAGCGGGCGATCTGGATACCCGGCGGCATTCGCCACCAGGTCAGCAGCAGCGCCGGAACCGAGATGCGCGGCCTGTATCTGCAGCCTGGCGTGACGCCCTGGGATGCCCAGCAGTGCCGGGTGATCGAAGTGTCACCGCTGATTCGCGAACTGATCTGCCATTTTGCCGAGATCAACAGCGAGTATGACGAACAGGGCGCCGATGGCCGGCTGGTGCAGGTCTTGCTGGATCAGCTTGCCGCCGCACCGGAGGTCAGCCTGTCCCTGCCGCTGCCGCACGACACCCGCCTGAGGCAACTCTGCCAGCAGCTTCAGCAGCAACCGCAGAATCCGCAGACTTTACGCCAGTGGGGTGAACAGCTCGGCGCCTCGGAAAAAACCCTGAGCCGGTTGTTTCTGCGCGACACCGGCATGACCTTCCGCGCCTGGCGTCAGCGCCTGCGCCTGCTCGAATCCCTCACCGCCTTGGAACAGGGCCGCCCGGTCAGTGATGTGGCCTTGGCCTCAGGCTACGAGTCCACATCGGCGTTTATCGCTGCCTTCCACCAACATTTTGGCCAGACACCGGGCAGTTTCTTCCAGCGCTAAAGGCTCTTCAACGCTGGAAGAAACACGGCGCAGTCAGGAACGACGGCTCAGCATTAACAACGGCACACCCGCAACCAATACCACCAGACCGGCAATAGCGCCCGGGCCAGCATAGACGGCGCTAGACAACAGCAACCCCAGACAAGTGGCGGCGAACACGATTGGCAAGAGTGGATATAACGGCACCTTGAAAGGCCGTGAACGCTGCGGATCCCGCCGGCGCAGTGCAATCACCGACAATGCCGTGAGCAGCATGAATAGCCAGAACACAGGCGCTGTATAAGCCACCATGGTGCTGATGCCATCCTTGCTCAACGCGCCAAATACGATCAGACCCAAAGTAATCAGGCCCTGCAGCATCAGCGCCCGTACTGGCGTGGAGCCTTTGTCATTCCAGGCGCCGAGTACCGAGAGCTTGGGTACGTCCCGGCCAATGGCGTAGTACACCCGGGCACCGGTCATGATGCTGGCATTGATGGTGCTGAGAGCCGCCAGGCAGACCATCACACTGAGCATTGCCGCCGCCATGGGCCCGGCAATGATGCGCATCAACTCGGCACCAACTGCCTCGACACCGCGCAAGCCTTCCAGGCCGAAAATGTTCAGATAGGCCAGGTTGGCCAGCACATAGACGAGACTGACCACCACAACGCCGATCAACAGCACGCGGCGCATATTGCGCTGGGGATCGTGCAGCTCGCCGGACAGGTAGGCTGCTTCATTCCAGCCGCCATAGGTCAGCAGAACAAAGACCATGCCCATACCCAGCGCGCCAGCCAGGTTGCCATCCAGCGGACCAGAGCTCGCCGCCTCTACCACAGGTTCGGCCAGCACCGGCTCAGCCATCAACAGGCCGGCGCCGATAACACCGGCAAGTACGGCGACCGTCAGACTGGTGAAGAGTATTTGCAGCCGCTTGGAGTCGCGCGTCCCGTGCATATTCAGCGCGGTCAAGGCGACCACCGCCAAGGCCGCATGCAGAGCTACGCCCCAACTGCCCAGCGGCACCAATTGCTGGGCATACTCACCATAGATGAACGCCACTGCCGCGATGGAGCCGGTCTGGATGACCGTACCCCGCGCCCAGGCAAACATCAGCCCGACACCAGAGCCCCAGGCGCGCTGCAAGTAATGGTACTCTCCGCCGGCATGCGGGTAGGCTGAACCCAGCTCTGCATAGCAGAGCGCGCCCACCAGCATGATCAGCCCGCCAAGTACCCACATGGCCATGTACAGCAGAGGGGTCCCGGCATGTTGCGCCACCAGCGGTGGAAAGCCGAAGATCCCTATACCGATAACCACACCGACCAGAACCGCCACTCCGTCGAGGACAGAGAGACTACTGCGTGGTGCTCCCAGGGCTGCGGACGAGGCCTCCTCAGAGGCGCTCGGCATACCAACCCTCTACGTCAGATCCGTCTGCGGCGACGATGCGATCCCCTTCCACCTTGCCTACATACTCATCCCGGCCGATAGAGAAGCGAATCTCGTCGCCCTTGAGCTTGGGGTCTGTGACGGCGATATCGGTGCCATCGCGATCAGCGCTGGCATGCAGTTCCTGGTAGTTCTGTTGCAGCATCAGCGTGGCCTGCTCGCCTTCAGCCATGCTCAAACGCCATTGACCTCCGACCTGGGCAGGGACTATCCACAGGTAGACGCTGGCGCCGTTGACGGTATCGAACTCATCCGCTTCCCAGGGGCCCATATCAAAGGCATGAGAAACGATACGCGTGCCAGGCTCCATGGTCTCGATAATGACTGGCCGCAGGCGGGCATTGACGGTACTGAGCAGATACATGGTCAGCACTGACGCTTCAGACAAATCCTTTTCAAACAGATCGCCCTGCTCGAAGGTGGCCCGATCGGCAATCCCCTCTTGCTCAGCGATGGCACGGGCTTCAGCAACGCGTTCCGGGTCAAGATCGATACCCAGGGCATTCTGCACATCAAAATCACGCACGGCGGCAACCACAATGCGACCATCACCAGAACCGAGATCAATCAGATTGTCATCAGGCTGTACTTCGGCCATTTCCAGCATGCGCTGAACCACATCCGGCGGCGTGGGCACGTAAGGCACGTCGAGGTGGGGTGCAGCATTGATATTACTGGCAGAGAACAGAAGGGAAGCTGCGAAGGTGACGCTGGCAAAACGGCCGCCAAGGCCGCGCCGGGCTGGGGTAACTCGAGTGGATTGAGCAGAGGGAATCATGTACATCTCCTTCAGTCAGGTTACTGACAGGATCCGTCCGATAACCGCGACCATAAAGGCATTGCACGCTGCGGTACCGAAATGAGGCGCAGGGAGGCCACGCCCCTGTTCCCAGGTGCCCACTCCTCCCCACTGACTTTTCGAGACCCTCAGACCTGCTCAGTTCCCGCCTCATCACACTTTGCAACACTCCCCCCACCCGCGGCATGCAGCACGCCAGGCAAGACGCCCTGCAACAACGTCTCGCCACCCTGCCATAACCGCCACTCGCCCGACGCATAGGTGTGCCAGGCTTCATTGCTGGTCAAGGGCTCGGTAGCAATCACAGTGACTACATCGTTGGGCGTGGTATGTTCCTGAAAATCCACCGCAAGCTCCACATCACTCAACTGCGCCGGCCCGAATGGTGCGCGCCGGGTAATCCAGGCGAGCTTGGTGGTGCACAGCGTAAACAACCAGTCGCCATTGCTGATCAGCAAATTGCACACGCCTTGCTGCGCATACTCGGCACAGGCGCGGGTAAGGTGCGCCATGAGATCCTCCAGCGCAGGGCGTTGTGGAAACGCCGCACGCAGGCGATTGAGCAGATCACAGAAAATAGCTTCACTGTCGGTACTGCCAACCGGCTGGAATGGCCCCGGCGCGGGGCTGAAAGACGGCATCTGGCCGTTATGCGCAAAGGTCCAGTACTGGCCCCAGAGTTCACGACTGAAGGGGTGGGTATTCGCCAGGCTGACCCGCCCGACGTTCGCCTGGCGGATATGACAGATCACGTTCTCGGATTTGATCGGGTAGCTCTCGATCAGTTGCGCAATGGCCGAACTGTGGCACGGCTGCGGATCATGAAAGCAGCGCAGGCCGCCGCCTTCATAGAAGGCCACGCCCCAGCCATCACAATGTGGGCCCGTGCGACCACCGCGCTGCATCAGGCCGGAGAAACTGAAGCAGATATCGGTTGGCACGTTGGCACTCATGCCCATCAGTTCACACATGGATTATCACTTGCCCACGGCATCAAAATCGCTGGCCGCATGCCGTTCCGGCAACTGCTCGGACGCCTCGCCCCAGGTACGATTGACCATGCGCCCACGTTGCACTGCCGGACGCTGACCGACCTCCTCAACCCAGCGCAAAAGGTTGTGATAGGAATGCCCTTCGAGAAACTCGGCGGCGTTGTAAACCTGCCCGGTTGCCACACCGCCATACCACGGCCAGATAGCCATATCGGCGATGCTGTAAGCATCCCCAGCCACGTACTGTTTCTCGGCCAGTTGACGGTCCAGCACATCCAGCTGCCGCTTGACCTCCATCGCGTAGCGATTGATCGGGTACTCGTATTTTTCCGGGGCATAGGCATAAAAATGCCCGAAGCCACCACCCAGCATTGGCGCACTGCCCATTTGCCAGAACAGCCAGGACAGGCACTCGGTACGACCGGCGATATCCTGCGGAATAAAGGCGCCGAATTTTTCCGCAAGGTATAACAGGATCGAGCCGGACTCGAATACACGCTGCGGGGGGTTCATGCTCTGGTCCAGCAATGCCGGTATCTTGGAGTTGGGATTCAATTCGACGAAGCCGCTACCGAACTGCTCGCCTTCATTGATGCGGATCAGAAACGCATCATATTCGGCGCCCTCGTGCCCGAGCGCGAGCAGCTCTTCGAGCATGATGGTGACCTTGACGCCGTTCGGTGTGGCCAACGAATAAAGCTGAAGGGGGTGCTTGCCTACCGGCAACGCCTTGTCATGCGTGGGCCCTGCGATCGGCCGATTGATATTGGCAAACTTGCCTCCGCTTTCCTTGTCCCAGGTCCATACTTTCGGTGGTACATATGTATCGGCGGTCATGCTAATCCCCTTGTCCAACTGGCATCGCGGAGCGACATTAGTTGGAGCATAGTGAACTATTTACCGGGAAATGTTTAGGCGCTTGTGAGCGGAGCGCATCAGTGGCTTGCGCTTCGTTTAGCCAATCGGCTAAGGCCGATTGGATTCAATCCCACCAATAGCAGCTTCCATGCCGGCCTAATGCAGTAAAGCGCCATTCCTGCGTGACGGGCATGCCGGCCGCTGCGGCACAAACATGAATGGGCAACAGGTGCTCCTCCCTCGGGTGACAGAACGCTGCCCCTGGGGCCTGCTTCCAGTTCAACAGAGTACGCTCGCGTGCATTCTCATCATCTATACGCAGGGTATTTTCCAGCCAATCTTCAAATTGGCGGTTGAGCACCTCCTCCTCCCGTGTCACCGGGTCAAAAAACGCCCGCATGTTATGAAAGGAAAAACCCGAACCGACAATCAGCACATTCTCTTCACGCAGCCCGCGCAATGCATGACCCAGTTGCAAGTGCGCTGCGGCGTCCAGCGATTCAAGCAGTGACAACTGCAGACAGGGAATGTCCGCCCGCGGGAACAGCAACATGCCGGGCACAAACACGCCATGATCCAGGCCGCGCGTGCTATCAAGATGCGCCACCCAACCCAGCGCCTGCAACTGCTCAGCCAGTCTGCTGGCCAGCGCCGGCTCGCCATCCACCGGATAGCGCAACTGGTAGCTCTGTGGCGGGAAGCCGTAATAGTCGAAGAGTAACGGTGGTCGGGCCGCTGCGGTCAGCGTTGGCTCGGCCGTTTCCCAATGTGCACTGATAAACAACAGGGCCGAGGGTGGCGGCTGCAAGGCATCGAGCTTCTGCCGGATCAACGCGTAGGTCAGCAGCAGCTCGGCATGTTCAGGGTCGTGCAGCAGTGGCAAGGGGCCGCCGCCATGGGACAGAAAAAGCACCGGTTGGGTGGTGGAAGCCTGCATTATTATCTCCAGAACCTGGCTTACTACCCACCCAGCATAGCCCGCTCCTGCCCAGGGCGATACGGCGCAAAGGTCACAACCTTTTACCGTAGCGACTCAGTTGGCGCCCTTGATTTCCCCATCTTCCAGAAACACCCGCGTGTTGACCGGGCGTATCCAGGCGTCACCGCCCTGCACCAGCCCCAAAGCCCGGAAGTGGTTCTTGGACAGTTCTGCATGGACGATATCTGCACTGTTATCGGTGCGCAGCTCCAGCCGCACGGTCGGGCCGACGACCGAAACCAGCTCGATTTCAGCATGCAGGGCGCCGTCGGTGCGGTTTCCCAGCACTTCGATATCGTGCGGACGCACGTAGGCCAAAGCCTGACTATCACGCTGACCGGCATACTCCGGCGCATCGAACTTGGCGTCACCAATCCGCGCCACGCCGTCGTGCACACGGGCGTGGAACAGGTTGACGTTGCCCAGAAACTGATAGACGAAGGGGTTGGCCGGGTTGTCGTAGACATCTTCCGGGCTGCCATCCTGCTCAACCCGGCCCTTGTTCATGACGACCACACGGTCGGACACCTCCAGCGCTTCTTCCTGGTCATGGGTCACGAATACGCTGGTCACGTGAATCTCATCATGCAGACGGCGCAACCAGCGGCGTAGTTCGGCGCGCACCTTGGCATCCAGCGCGCCGAAGGGTTCGTCGAGCAACAACACCTTTGGCTCTACCGCCAGCGCACGGGCTAGCGCGATACGCTGGCGCTGGCCGCCAGACAACTGCGAGGGCAGCCGGTCAGCGGTCCAGTCCAGTTGGACCATCTCCAGCAGGTGCATGACCTTCTGGCGGATCACCTCCTTGCTCGGGCGCTGGCTGCGCGGCTTGACCGTCAGGCCGTAGGCGACGTTCTCGTAAACGCTCATGTGTTTAAACAAGGCGTAGTGCTGGAACACGAAGCCCACACCACGATCACTCACATGCAGGTCGGTGGTGTCTTCACCATGGAAGCGAATACGCCCGGAGTCCGGCTGTTCGAGCCCGGCGATGATCCGCAGCAGCGTGGTCTTGCCGGAGCCGGAGGGTCCGAGCAGTGCAGTCAGCTCTCCATCGTTAAGGGTCAGGCTGACATTATCCACGGCGACAAAATCACCGAAGCGCTTGTTGACTTGATCAATTTCAATACTCATGACGCTGCTCCCTGGTGCCCGATAGCGGTAGATTCGCGACTGCGCTCATCCAGCCACTCGACAAGACTCTTGATGGCGATAGTCACCAGCGCCAGACCGGTCAGCAAGGACGACACGGCGAAGGCGGCGGTAAACATGTATTCGTTGTAGAGCACTTCAATATGCAGCGGCATGGTATTGGTTTCGCCACGGATCCGGCCCGAGACCACCGCCACTGCACCAAACTCACCAAGGGCCCGCGCATTACAGAGAATGATCCCGTAGATCAGACCCCATTTGATATTGGGCAAAGTAACGTACCAGAAGGTCTTCCATCCGTTGGCACCCAGCGTCAGCGACGCTTCCTCTTCCTCCTTGCCCTGCTGCTGCATCAGCGGAATAAGCTCGCGGGCAATAAAGGGCATGGTGCCAAAGGCGATCACGATCACAATGCCGGGTACGGCAAAGATGATGCGGATATCGTTAGCCGCGAGCCATGGCCCTAGCCAGCCTTGCGAGCCGAACAAAATGACGAAGATCAGCCCCACCACCACCGGTGAGATAGCAAAGGGCATGTCGATCAGCGAAATCAGAATCGGCTTGCCGCGGAACTCGTGCTTGGCAATGGCCCAGGCTGCGGCCACGCCAAAGACCATGTTGATCGGCACGACTATAACCACCACCAGCAAGGACAGTCGTATTGCCGCCAGCGCATCAGGCTCGTTGATAGCGGCGAACCACACACCCACGCCCTGCTCGAAGGCGCCATACAAAACAACGGCGAGCGGCAATACCAGGAAAAGGAAGAGAAAAGTCAGAGCAATGCCGATCAGCGTCCAGCGTACCCAGGCCGGCTCTTCGGTTGCCCGGCGCCAGCGTGCAGCCAGCTCAGGATTTGCTTCATGGGTTTTAGCCGCATTGGTTTTAACCCCTGGGCGAAGTATTTTAGTTGTCATGCGATTCTCCTGCTCATACGCCCCGCCTTGAGGTCCACCACTGCAGACCATTGATCAGCAACAACAGTGCAAAGGCCGCCAACAACATCACTGTGCCAATCGCTGCCGCGCCGTTGTAGTCGTATTGCTCGGTTTTCGACACGATGAGCAACGGCGTGATTTCCGTGCGGTAGGGCATGTTTCCGGAGATAAACACCACCGAGCCGTACTCACCGACAGCCCGGGCGAACGCCAGGGCGTACCCGGTCAATAGCGCGGGAAGCAGCGAGGGCAGGATGACGCGTCTGATCGTGGTAAAGCGACTCGCTCCCAGGCTAGCCGAGGCTTCTTCACGTTCGGCTTCCAGATCTTCCAGTACCGGCTGCACCGTACGCACCACAAAGGGCAGCCCTATATAGGTCAGAGCAATCACTACGCCCAACTGGGTATAAGCGACTTTGATGC
Organism: uncultured Pseudomonadaceae bacterium; assembly: GCA_963974865.1. GTDB lineage: Bacteria > Pseudomonadota > Gammaproteobacteria > Pseudomonadales > Pseudomonadaceae > Halopseudomonas. The sequence goes on from CAXBEU010000001.1 coordinate 34,914, forward strand.
CGGCGATCTCAAGATACTGACCCACCCAGCCTGACGACGCGTACAGGGTCACCAGCGCAATACCGGCTACGGCGGTGGGCAGTGCAAAGGGCAGGTCCACCAGCGCATCAATCAGCTTTTTACCCGGAAATCGGTAGCGCACCAACACCCAGGCAACCAGAGAGCCAAAGATCAGATTGATGGTCGCGCCTATCAACGAAGCGCCAAACGAGAGCTTGTAAGACGCCACTACCTGCGGGTGGCTGACGGCCTTCCAGAACTCTTCCCAGCTCATCATTGAGGTGTAAAGCAGCAGGCCGCCAACAGGAATAAGAAAGATAAAACTCAGATAAAACAGCGTGAAGCCCATCGTCAACCCGAAGCCGGGTATAACGCGACGCCTTTTAGCCACAGACATACATCACCTCAAGCAAAGCCCGGGCGTGTGGCGCCCGGGTTAATTGGGTCAGCTACGATCAGCGTTTGGAAATGGCTTCCAGAATGCTGTCGAACTTGCCACCGTCGTTGAAGTGGGTTTCCTGTGCGTTCTGCCAACCGTCGAAGACCTCATCAACGGTAAACAGCGTCAGATCAGGGAATTTGTCCGCATACTCCTTGGCGATTTCCGGGTTGCTGGGGCGATAAAAATGTTTGCCTGCAAGTCGTTGCGCCTCGTCGCTGTACAGGTACTGCAGGTAGCCTTCAGCCACCTCACGAGTACCCTTGCGATCCACATTCTTGTCGACCACGGTCACCGGTGGCTCGGCGAGAATGCTGACTGAGGGCACCACAATTTCAAACTGGCCTTTACCCAACTGCTCTACCGAAAGAAAGGCTTCGTTTTCCCAGGCAATGAAGGCATCACCAATCCCGCGCTGCACAAAGGTATTGGTCGCGCCACGCGCCGCCGGATCAAGTACCGGCACGTTGCCATAGAGCTTGCTGACGAAATCATAGGCCTTCTGTTCGTCACCATCGTTCTGCTTCAGCGCATAGCCCCAGGCTGCGAGGTAGTTCCAGCGCGCGCCGCCAGAAGTTTTGGGGTTGGGGGTGATCACTTCCACGTCATCGCGGACAAGGTCATCCCAGTCCTTGATCTTCTTCGGGTTACCCTTGCGCACCAGCAGTACGATGGTTGAGGTATAAGGTGAGCTGTTCTTGTCCAGGCGGCTCTGCCAGTTTTCCGGGATCAGATCTGCCTGCTGGCGCAATGCATCCACATCGTAGGCCAGCGCCAGGGTGACCACGTCAGCATCCAGGCCATCAATGACCGAACGGGCCTGCGAACCGGACCCGCCATGGGATTGGCGTACATTGACGTCCTGCCCCTTGTCCTGCTTCCAGTGCTTGCTGAAAGCGGTGTTGTACTCACGATAGAATTCGCGGGTCGGGTCGTAGGATACGTTGAGTAGATTGATGGTCTGCGCCAGCGCGGAAGTCGCAAACAGGGTTGCCAGGCCACCAGCGATAAGGGTATTGCGAATAATTTTTTTCATGTCATGCACTCTGTAAAAGCCATTAAAATTGTTGGGTAAATCCGTTTTTTCCCTCAGCACATTCGGCGCAGGGGGCTTTTACACAGGCGACAGCGTGCGCAAGCAGGCGTGAAAGCGTGCATGGTTCTCTCCATGGTCTAGGTTGGCTTCACACCTCTGGCGTTCCAGTCGGTGGGGTATTACAAGAAAGGTCTTCGGGCGCTTCCCGTGGTCGGGTCAATCAGGACGCCTTGGTCGAGGGCTGAAAGCGGATTTTTTCTTTCCGCTCGATCTGCACCACCTGACCGTTATGCAAGGTGATCTCGACAGCGCCGAACTGAATATCCTTCAGTGCGGCGGCAATCGCCAAGATTACCCGCTCGTCGTCCACAGCCGCATTGAGTAGTGTTGTTGCGGTCATGGTCCTGCTCCGTAAAGTTGTCTACTCGACCCAGCATCTGCGTCGATGCAAGGATAATAGACGCGCTTTTATATACTTAAAAAGACTATTTAGTAATTTTAATATTCTTTAATCGTATATATGCCGAGCAGGCCAGATCTCAGCCCAGATCTCAGCCCTGGAAGGCCCGGAAAGCCAGCCAGGCAGCGTACAGGCCCATCAACAGGAAGGCGCCGGACGCGATTCGTCTGATAAGGTCCAAAGGCAACTTGGTCGCAGCGGCGTTGCCCATAAAGACCACGGGCACATTGGCCAGCATCATGCCCAGCGTGGTGCCCAACACCACCCACACATAGGCATCGAATTGAGCCGCTAGTACTACGGTAGCGATCTGCGTCTTGTCGCCCATCTCGGCAATAAAGAACGCTACCAGCGTTGCGAAAAAGGCACCGTAACGGCTGATGGCCGGGGTTTCATCCTCATCGAGTTTGTCAGGAATCAGCGTCCAGCCGGCAACAGCGATAAAGGAAATGGCCAGCAGTGTGTACAACCAGGTATCGCTGAGAAAATTGCTGACCAGTTGCCCGAGCGCGCCGGCTAGCGCGTGATTGGCCACGGTAGCCACGAAAATACCCAGCACGATAGGCCAGGGGCGACGGAAACGCAGGACGAGCAGTAGCGCAAGGAGTTGGGTTTTGTCGCCGATCTCTGCCAGCGCAACAATCCCGGTTGATACGAAAAAAGCTTCCACGGAGGTTCCATAAGAGGGCGGATCAACAAACCAATGACATACGTCCACCTCCGCCCTCGGCTGGTGTGCGTATGTCATAGGTCTCGTCAAACCGGAGCCGCTGGCGCGGCCGCAGGTCGCAAACGCCATGGTCTGTGGACCAAGTATGTTGACGTTTGCCAGTGCAGGCCGCGATGGCCTGCATAGAGAGACTACTCCCCTAAGACGGGCGGGAATATACCCCGCAGTTCTGGAGAGGTCAACCTGGGGCGATGGAAGAGTAAACCTTGAAACGGTTGTTCTCGCGCAACACCTGGCAGGGGCCGATATGAGTTTCAATCAGCGCGGGGTACTTGAGAAAGCCGTTGGCGACAATGCGCAGCTCACCGCGCGGCAACAGGTTACGCGTGACCTGCTCGAAAAACCGCTCGGCGATACTGGTATCGTGCTTGATGCCGGTATGAAACGGCGGATTGCTCACCACCGCCGCCAGCCGGCCATGCACATCACTCAACCCGTCCGAGGGGTAGATTTCCGCTTCCACGCCATTGCGTTGCAAGGTCTGCGCGGCGCAATACAGAGCCAACGCGTCAACATCGACCAATTCGAACTGGGTATGCGGATTGCGCCGCGCCAGAACAGTGGCCAACACCCCTGCCCCACAACCAAAATCCAGAACCTTGCCCTTGGGTAACGGCCTGGTTTCTTCCAGCAACAACTGGCTGCCCTCATCCAGTCGGCCATGACTGAAAACCCCGGGTAAGCTGACCAGCTCGACGGATTGATCACTGAATTCCAGGGTAAATTGCTGCTGCCAGTCGGCCAATGCAAAGGCAGGCGCACTGCCACTGACGGGCATCCGCCATAACTGGCAGTGCCGCGCGGAATCCAGTTTTTCAGCGCCCTGACCGTAGGGCTGCATAAGCTTTTCCGCGCGGGTAATGCCGCCCTTCTTTTCGCCCACCAGATACAAGGGGCAACCGGCGCGTAACAGGGGGGCAATCTGCGCCAGGGCATATTCGGCCCGCTCAAGGGCCTTGGGCATCACCAGGATAGCCGCGTCCAATTCTTCGACAGCCGGGCACAGGTGGGAAAAACTCATATGAGCCTCATCCAGCTGCGCGTTCAGCCCGCGCCAGACGGCATAGTCCCAGGTCCAGACATGCCAGTCGGCGGGCAAAGTGAGGGTCAGGCTATCCGCTGCCGGATTGACCAGCAGTACGCGCTTGTCGGCGAACAGCTCCGCACTGCGTTGAAGAATCTGGCTGGTGTTATCCATCGTCGGTTCCGGGTGGTGGGCGGGTGGAGGATTGTACGTTCTCCCTCCCCGAGTGCAAAGCAGGCCGCGGCGTCTAGACAGAACTTGCCACGTCCATCAGACCTTGCGCGGTTTGGCCCGCCGTGTCGGCTCGGCCTGCAGGGGGTCGTCGGGCCAGTAATGCTTGGGGTAGCGGCCTTTCATGTCCTTTTTTACCTCGGCGTAACTGCCCTGCCAGAAACCCGCCAGGTCCTGGGTGATCTGCACCGGACGCTGCGCCGGGGATAACAGATGCAGCAGCAGCGCCTGGCGGCCCTGGGCAATGCGCGGCGTATCGCTACTGCCGAACATCTCCTGTAAACGCACCGCCAATACCGGCGGAGTTTCGCTGTAATCGATGCGGATCTGCGAACCGGTCGGCACGCTCCAGTGGGTAGGCGCCTGCTCCTCCAGTTGTCGGGGCAAGGGCCATGGCAGCAGTGCTGCCAAGATGGCGGCCAGATCCAGATTGGCGAAATGCGCCAGCCGCCGGACCTTACCCAGGTAGTGGGCGAGCCAGCCCTCCAGCGAGTCCAGCAGTGCGGCGTCGCTGATATCTGGCCATTCACTACTGCCCACGGCTGCCATATCCAGTCTATGCAGCAAAGCTACCCGCGCCTGCCACTGGCGCAATGCCGGCGTCCAGGGCAACAGATTAAGGCCCTGGCGGCGCACCACCGCGCAGAGCGCCCGCCCCCGCTCGGCCGGGTCCAGATCAGGCAGGGGCTGCCTGCTAAAGATAAGCGCGCCCAGCCGTTGCTGGCGTTCAGCGATCAGTGTTTCGCTGCGGGCGTCCCACTCCAGCGTATCGGTGGACTTGAGCAGTTCCGGTAGGTAGCGGCCTATCAGCTCGGCATCCAGCGCCGCTGCCATGAATATCCGCACATTGCGCTGGGCGGCATGCCCGCCCAACGCGGCAATCACCAGCCATTCATGCTTCTGCAAGGCGTCAGCCTCGGCAAAGGCAGCCGAACGGCTGTTAGCCAGACGATATTCACTACCACCCGCGCGCCGCTGAGCTATGCGATCAGGATAGGCCATGGCCAACAGCAAGCCCTGCCAGAGCTCGTCCTCAGGATGGTCAACCGGTGTTGCGCTCGACTTACCCAGCAGCCGTTGCCACTGCCCGGCCAACTGCTTTGCCCGTTGCAGTGCGCCGCGATCAACGGCAGCGTCTGCTGTGGGCTGATCAAATAGCGCGATGCGCCTTGCCACATCGGCGTCCTGTACACCGCGCAGCAGATCACGCTCGCCAGCGATGGCCGCCAATCGACAAGCCGTCAGGCCCAGCCCCATGGCCTGCCCGCGCAGCAGCATATGCGCCAGACGTGGATGCATGGGCAAGTCGCCCATCGCCGCGCCATGCTCGGTCAGGCGCCAACCACCATCTGCCCGTTCCAGCGCGCCCAGGGTCTCAAGCAACTCGCGCCCCTGCTCCAATGCCGCAGCAGGCGGCGGGTCGAGCCAACATAGTTCACTGGCTTGTTGAATACCCCACTGGGCCAGTTGCAAGGCCAGGGGCGCCAGATCGGCCTGGAGCATTTCCGGCTGATCCTGCGCGGCCATCTGCTCTTGCTGACTGGCGGACCACAGGCGGTAACAGACACCGGGCTCCAGACGCCCGGCACGTCCCGCGCGCTGCTCGGCCGCCGCCTGGGATACCCGACGGGTCTGCAACCGGGTCAGGCCGGAAACGGGATCAAACAGCGGTTGGCGAGACAGACCGGCATCAATGACCACGCGAATACCTTCGATAGTCAACGAGGTCTGCGCAATGGAGGTCGCCAGCACGATCTTGCGCTGGCCTGGCGCGGCCGGACTGATTGCGCGCCGCTGGGCAGCCAGATCAAGCTCGCCGTGCAAGGGCGTCACCAGCACATCGCTTCGCCCCTCCAGCGTTGCTTCCAACTGAGCCTGCACTCGTCGGATTTCGGCGATACCGGGCAGGAACACCAGTTGACTGCCCGCTTCTTCGCTCAAGGCTTGCATGATGATTTGAGCTACCCGGGGCTCGACGAACTGCCCCACAGGCACCGCACCGGCATAGCGCACCTCCACAGGATACTGGCGACCCTGACTGCTGATCATCGGTGCATCGTCCAGCAGACGGCTAACCGCTTCGGCGTCGATCGTAGCGGACATCACCAGCAGGCGCAGCGGTAAATCATCGCGCAGATACTGCTGGGTTTGCCGGCACAGCGCCAGGCCCAGATCGGCATCCAGACTACGCTCATGAAACTCGTCGAAGATCACCAACCCCACACCTGGCAACTCGGGATCATCCTGCAGCATGCGTTGCAGGATGCCCTCGGTGATGACTTCAATACGCATAGCGGAGCTGATCTTGCTTTCCAGGCGAATGCGATAGCCAACCTGCTGCCCTACCGCCTCGCCCAGAAGCTGCGCCAGCCGTTCAGCCGCCGCCCGGGCCGCCAACCTGCGTGGCTCCAGCAGAATGATTTTTTGTCCCTTCAGCCAAGGGCTTTTCAGCAGCGCCAATGGAACCAGCGTGGTCTTGCCGGCACCGGGCGGCGCCTGCAGCACCGCGCAGGGATGCTGCGCCAGCGCCTGGTCAAGCTCATCCAGCACACTGGCAACGGGAAGATCCATCATGGTATTCAAGCACCCAAGGCAAAGGCGCTATTATAGCCCCTCTGCTATGCTGACCACCTAGAACCGGTCGGCAAGCCGTGACCAACCCTGTCATTCAATAGTAGAGACTCCGATCATGCGCTTGAAACCCCTCGCCGCCATTCTGTTGACCACCGCCATGACCAGCCAACTGGCCGCCTGCGGCACCGTTTTCTATCCTGAACGCCGTGGGCAGATCTCTGGCGAGCTCGACTCCGGCCTGGTTGTGCTCAACTCCCTGGGCTTTCTGCTTTACATCCTGCCGGGCGTAATCGCCTTTGCCGTGGACTTCGCCACAGGCGCCATCTACTTGCCTGACGCGAATTACACCCTGGCGCCTGAGCGCTTGCAGGATGCCCTCGACGCTCAGGGTCAGGTCGATCCGCTCAAACTCAAGGCCATCCTGCTGCAGGATCTGGACCTGGATCTGCCGCTGGAGCACGCGCGGCAAATCAGCCAGCCAGACAATTATCAGCTGGCGTCTGTAGGCTTGCCTCCGAGAGCCTGATGAGCCAGACAACGCCACTGAAACTGGGCGAGCGAGAGCGACTACTCAAACTGGCGACTTATGCCTCGGTCGCCGTGGCGGTGTTACTCATTGGCTTGAAGAGCAGCGTCTGGCTGATGTCCGGCTCGGTCAGCCTGCTTGCCTCTCTGATCGATTCACTGATGGATGCTGCCGCATCCATCATCAATCTGTTTGCGGTGCGTTATGCGCTGAAACCCGCGGACCACGAACATCGCTTCGGTCACGGCAAGGCCGAAGCGCTTGCCGGGCTGGCCCAGTCCGCCTTTATTACTGGCTCGGCTGTGCTGGTATTGCTGCAAGGCATTGATCGCCTGCTGAACCCGCGGCCGCTTGATAGCGCCTGGCTGGGCGTCGCGGTGATGCTGTTTTCGATCGCGGCCACTATCGGCCTGCTGTTGATTCAGCGGCACGTCATCCAGCGTACCGGCTCTACCGCAATCCGCGCCGACTCACTGCATTACCGTTCGGACCTGCTGCTCAACAGCAGCATCATCGTCGCCCTTTTGTTGGCGGCCTATGGCATTCAGCGCGCGGACGCTTTTTTCGGGCTGGCGATTGCGCTATTTATTGCCTACAGCGCCATCCAGATAGGCCGGGACGCGGTGCAGATTCTGATGGACCGCGAACTCTCCGACGAGGTGCGCGATGAGGCCCTGAGCCTGGCCCGCGCGGTGGAGGGCGTGGTCAATGTGCATGACTTTCGCAGCCGGCAATCCGGCCACGACTGGTTTATGCAGATGCACGTGGAGATACCGGCACAGACGCCGCTGCTGGAAGCGCATGATCTCGGCGAGCGGGTACGTGCCCGGATCATACAGCGATTCCCGCAGGCGGATGTGTTGATACATACCGATCCGGTTTGAGCATCTGTGCCTGGTTGGCCGCGCCTGGCCGGCCGCACCTCGCCGGCCGTACCTGGCCGGCAGCACTTCGCCAGCCAAAAAAACGGCCGAACCTTTAAGGCTCAGCCGCTTTTGAATGTCCGCATTGCATCGGGTAGAAGCTTGCCTGTATCCCTGGGCCTTGTGGGCTGGGTGACCGGTTGGCTACAGATCTGGTAAGAATCCTGAGCCGTATGTTCCTCTTGTGAAGGAGCAAACTGGACAACCCGGTCTCGGCGTTGAACGTGGAACCATCATAGCCGGCATGCCGCGCCATTTCTTGCCTAAAATTGCATAGTTAACCCATAATACAGCAACTTAAATCCAATTATTACTCTATATGAGCAATTAAAACGGAGCGCTGCATGATTGAGCACAATCTTGATCGATACGACCTGAAAATTCTTGCTGCTTTGCAGCACGATGCCAGCATCAGCAACCAGGAACTGGCCGAGCTGATTGGTCTGTCGCCCTCACCCTGCTCCAGACGGGTCAAGCAACTGGAAGACAGCGGCTATATCAATCGCCAGGTAGCACTGCTGAATTCGCGCAAACTGGGGCTGAGCCTTACCGCCTTTGTGATGATCGGTATGGACCGCCACACACCGGAGCGCTTCGCCGGATTCGAAAGTGCGATCCGCGAACGGCCTGAAGTGCTCGACTGCTGCCTGGTGACGGGAATGGATGCCGATTATCAACTGCGCGTGGTCGTCCCCGACATGGAGCATTATCAGCAGCTGCTGCTGGGTCATCTGACCAGAATCGAGGGCGTATCAAGCGTGCGCTCCAGCTTTGTGCTGAACCAGATCAAGTCCAGCACCGAACTACCACTGGAGCACTTGCAGAGCGTGTAAGGGCCGGCACTGCGACGACCTGTCACAGCCCCGGCGTTCTGGAACCGTTATAATAGCCGGCCTGACACCACCGGAGTAACGCTGTGGATTACCAGCAGTTCGAAGCAATCGCCATGCCGCTGATGATTTTCGTGCTGGTCGCGTTTATGGGCTACATCGTTTGGGACCTGGCAAAAAAATCCAAGGCTGGCCGTTATGGCACCATGATCCTGTTCATGGCCCTGGGCCTGGGCGTGATCGGCTTTGTGATCAAGGCCATCATCATCGGCCAGGTCGGCTGAAAACGCCGCAGTTGTGACCACTTCACCCCCTGCATCAAGATCTGAATACTGGTTCACTGAATTATATTGTGAATCGGGGTTCAGACCATGGCATACCGTACCACCACTGCACGCCTGGAGCGCGATCAAGCGCTGCGCGAACATATTCTCGGCTGCGCATTGGAAATGGTGGCAGAAGGCGGTTTTGCCGCCGTCAGCATGAGCCGCCTGGCTCAAACTGCGGGTATCGCCACAGGCAGCCTGTATCGCTACTTCCCCGGTAAAGGCGCACTGGCTGCTGAAGTCTTTACCCGCGCGACCCGGCTCGAAGTCAACACACTCAAAGAGCAGTTTTTCGGCCAAGGTACGGCTGCCGAGCGGCTGCGCCGGGGGATTGCCCACTTTTCGGCGCGCGCCTGGCACAGCCGCCAGTTAGCGCATGCATTGATTGCCGAACCCCTGGAGCCGGACGTGGATACCGAACGCCTGCGCTACCGGGCGGCCTACGCGGAACTGTTCAACAAGCTGATCAAACAAGGCAATGACGACGGCAGTTTTCAGGTTGATAACATCCCCATCACTGCTGCCTGCCTGGTCGGAGCGATCGCCGAATCGCTGATCGGTCCGCTGTCTCCGCAGGCCCGCGCATTGCGCGCCAGCGGGCTGCCCAGTGAAAGTCTGGAAAGTTACACCCGCGCGCTCACCCGGTTTTGTCTGCGCGCCCTCGGCGCCAAGGAGCCCACAGCATGAATCTGCACCAGTATGCCGAAACCCACGAAGTCACCAATCAGGTGCCGCCGCTGCAGGGGATCAATCTGTACCATGCGGATCTGCCACTGAAACAGTGGGTGCATCGCTTCCAGGGCGACTGGGCGGATAACGAGCTGGGCGCATACGGCCAGCTCGCAGGTGGCGCGCTGATGGAGGCGGGTTTCCTGGCCAACGAGAACAAGCCGGTGTTCAAGAGCCATGACCGGGTCGGCAATCGCATCGACCTGGTGGAGTTCCACCCGGCGTATCACCAATTGATGAGCGCCGGCATCGCCCACGGGATCACCTCCGCGCCCTGGACCCAGCCCGGCCCGGGCGCTCACGTCGCGCGGGCCGCGAGCATGTACCTGCATAACCAGATCGAGGCAGGCACCTGCTGCCCGATGACCATGACCTACGCCTGCGTGCCGGCACTCAAGCTGCAGCCTGATCTGGCGGAAAAATGGCTACCGAAGATCCTCTCGCGCCAGTACGACCCGCGCAATCTCCCTATTGAACAGAAAGCCGGCGCCACCATCGGCATGGCGATGACTGAAAAACAGGGCGGTACCGATGTGCGCGCCAACACCACTCGCGCCTATGCCGTAGGCCTTGGTGGCCCTGGCCAGGCCTATGAACTGGTCGGGCATAAATGGTTCTGCTCGGCGCCGATGTGCGACGCCTTTCTGACCCTGGCGCAGACCGAAAAGGGCCTGACCTGCTTCCTGCTGCCACGTCACCGTCCGGACGGTACCCGCAACCAGTTCTATATCCAGCGCCTGAAGAACAAGCTCGGCAATCAGGCCAATGCCTCCAGCGAGGTGGAGTTTCGCGGTGCCCTGGCATGGATGGTGGGCGATGAAGGCCGCGGCGTACCCACCATTATCGAAATGGTCTCCATGACCCGCTTTGACTGCATGATCGGTTCCAGCTCGCTGATGCGCCAGGCGCTGACGCAGGCCAGCCACCATTGCGCTTACCGGCAGGTCGGTGGCCGGGCACTGACTGATCAGCCGCTGATGCAGAATGTGCTGGCCGACCTGGCCCTGGAAAGCGAGGCGGCATTGGCTCTGACCATGCGTATGGGTAGAGCGATCGATAATGCCCACGATGAACATGAGGAAAAATTCGCCAGACTGGTCACCGCAATAGGCAAATACTGGATCTGCAAACGCGCCCCGGCCATGATCAACGAGGCGCAGGAGTGCCTGGGCGGGGCGGGCTACGTGGAAGAGAGCATTTTGCCGCGGTTGTACCGCGAAGCACCGGTCAACTCCATCTGGGAAGGCTCGGGCAACGTTCAGTGTCTGGATGTGCTGCGCGCCCTATCCAAAGAGCCGGGCGTACTGGAGGTGCTATTCAACGAACTGGGGGATGGCCACGGCGATGCCCACCTGAAAAATCAAATTGAGCAGATCAAGGCGGACTTTCGCGATACCGACGACATCCAATACCGCGCCCGCCAACTGACCGAGGATGTCGCCGTGGCGTTGCAGGCAAAGTTGCTGCTGGAAGCGGGCAATGCGCTGGTGTCCGACGCCTTTATCGCCAGCCGGATCGCTGGACGCGGGCGCGTCTACGGCACCCTGCCCCGGGGCCTCGATGCAGCGGCATTGGTCGCTCGCTCTACTCCTAACACCTGATTAAGGCAGCGCCAGTGTCGAGAGGGAACTCGACACGCCGATTTAAACTGGACCTGCTGCAGCATGACCACTAGCATCGGTATCCCGCCACAGCCTCAGATCCCGGTATGAAACCGACCAGACCCAGAACCCCCAGCCCCAAGACACCAGCCCGTCAAAACACGCAGCCGCGCCGCCAGGCAGCACCCCCGCCGGCCAATCCACGCCTGATTGCATTGAACAAACCTTTTGATGTGCTGACGCAGTTTACCGATGACCAGGGCCGCGCCACGCTCAAGGACTTTGTAGATCAACCAGGCCTCTACCCGGCAGGCCGGCTGGACCGGGACAGCGAAGGCTTGCTGCTATTGACCAACGACGGGCGCCTGCAGGCGCGCATCTCCGACCCCAAGCACAAGCTGCCCAAGACCTACTGGGTGCAGGTGGAAGGCACACCCTCGCCACAACAGATTGACCAATTACGCGCTGGCCCGACGTTGAAGGATGGCCCCACCCGCCCGGCGCAGGTAACTCAGATGAACGAGCCCGCAGTGTGGCCACGCAATCCGCCCGTGCGTTTTCGCGCCAGCATCCCCACCACCTGGCTGAACATTACCATCAGTGAAGGGCGCAACCGGCAGGTGCGGCGCATGACTGCCGCCGTCGGCTTGCCCACCCTGAGGCTGATCCGGGTGAGCATCGGTGACTGGTCGCTGGCTGGCCTGCAACCCGGCCAATGGCGCGAGTTGTAGTGCCAGCCTGCGGCGGGTGCGGTGAATGACTTACTCCAGCCAGCCACCACCCAGCGCGGTATACAGCGACACCGTCGCCAACTCACGTTCACGCCGCGCTTCAATCAACGCCAAGCGATCCGCGAAGGTCCGACGCTGCACGTCCAGATACTGAGCGTAACTGTCGATACCACCCTCGTAACGCATTTCTGAAAGGGCCAAGGCGCGCTGGTTGCTGGCCTCCAGTGCCACCTGCGCCTGCTCCTGCCGCGCCAGTGTTTCGCGCCCCACCAGCGCATCGGCCACTTCAGTGAACGCCGTTTGTACCGTCAGCTCATAGTCAGCCACGGCTTGTTCGCGGCGCACCTGAGCCAGGTCCAGATTGGCGCGATTGCGCCCGGCAGTGAAGATCGGCAGATTAACCTGCGGCATGAACTGCCATGTGCGCGATCCGCCATCAAACAACCCGGACAACTCGCTGCTTGCCGAACCGAACATGCCTGTCAGACTGATGCTCGGAAAAAACGCAGCGCGTGCCGCGCCAATGTCCGCGTACCGCGCAACCAGACGATACTCGGCGGCGAGAATATCCGGGCGACGCTCAAGCAACTGCGACGGCAGACCCGGAGCCACCTCCTGGAACACGAGCGCTTCATTGCTGGCCTGCTGCTCGATGCCGGCGGGCAAACGCTCGACTATCAACAACTCCAGCGCGTTTCGCGCCATGACCAGCGTGCGCGTACTGCGCTCCACTTCAACCCGCGCGCTTTCAAGCAGGCTCTGGATTTCCTGGTATTCCAGCTCTGAAGCCGAGCCGTTATCGCGCCGCAAGGTAACCAGTTGCAGTGACTCCTCGCGGTTTGCCAGTGTCCGCTGCGACACCTCGAGTGCTTGTTGGCCTGCACGCAGGTTCAGATAGACCCGGCTGACTTCGGCAACCAGGCCGATATGCACTCCCCGCGCCGCTTCTTCGGTCGCCAGAAACTCCTGTAACGCCGACGCGGACAAGTTGCGCACCCGGCCAAACAGATCCAGCTCAAAGGCGGTCAGACCCAGACCAACCTGATAACTGCTTTGCACCTCGGAACGGCCGGTCATGGACAGGTCCGCAGGAAGCCGCTGGCGCGTGCCGTCTGCTTGTGCGCTGACAGCCGGCAAGCGTGCGGAGCCGGTAATCCGATACTGCGCACGAGCCGCTTCGATATCCAACAACGCCTGGCGCAGACTGCGGTTGTTGTTCACCGCCATCCCCACCAACTGCCGCAACTGTTCATCCTCGATGAAGCTCGACCAACCCAGCATCGACGCATCGGTGCCCGAGTGATTGACTATCGTCTCGGGCCAGTTAGCCGCCACGGGCGGCATCGGCCGCTCGTGCTTGGGAGCCAATGAACAACCTGCCAACACCAACACCATCGCCAACAACGGCATGCTCTTCAACGAGCCTTTATTGATACTCATATCAGCTCTCCGCTTGCGGCGATGGGGTAACCGGCGTCGTGGGGTTCTTTTTCTTTACCCTGGATAGCACCCAGACAAAGAACACCGGCACAAAAAGCACACCGAGAATGGTTGCACTCAACATGCCTCCAATCACCCCGGTACCAATCGCACGCTGGCTGGCGGCACCGGCGCCCGAGGCGATAGCCAGAGGCAGTACACCTAGAATAAAGGCCAGTGAGGTCATGACGATTGGACGAAACCGCAGCCGGGCTGCTTCCAGCGCAGCTTCCGATAGCGAATGCCCTTCGGCGTACAGATCCTTGGCGAATTCCACGATCAAAATCGCATTCTTGGCGGCCAACCCGATAATCGTAATCAGACCTACCTTGAAGTACACATCGTTGGACATGCCAAGCAAGGTCACGGCCAACACCGCCCCCAAGGCACCAATCGGCACAATCAATATGACCGACAGGGGAATCGCCCAGCTCTCGTACAAGGCGACCAGCAGCAGGAAGACGACCACCAGCGCCAGCCCCAGCAGGATCGGGGCCTGAGCGCCCGCCACCTTTTCCTGGAAGGACAAGCCCGTCCACTCGAATTCAACGCCCCTGGGCAGTTCGCTGACAAGACGCTCCATCTCTGCCATCGCCTCGCCACTGCTGTATCCCGGAGCCGCATCGCCCGAAATTTTGAAGGCGGGATAGCCGTTATAGCGAACGAACTGAACCGGCCCGGTCTCCCATTCCATATCGACGAAGGCTTCAAGCGGGACCTGCTCACCCTGACGGTTGGACACGTACAGTCGTTTGATGTCCTCCGGCGTCATTCGGCTGTCCACGTCCGCCTGAACAACCACCTTCTGCATACGCCCAAAGTTGGTGAACTCGTTGATCAACGCCGAACCGAAAGCGCTCGATATCGTCGCGCTGAGATCGCTGAAGCTGACACCCAGGGTTTCTGCCTTGGCCCGATCAATGTTCAGGCGAAGCTGAGGAGCATCTTCAAGACCTTCCATCATCGCGTACGCAATGATCGGGGAGCTATTGGCCTTCATCAGCAATTCATTCCGAGCCGCCACAAACGCCTCTCGTCCGAGCGCAGCACGATCCTGCAAGCGCAACGCAAAGCCCCCAGAGGTGCCCAGGCCATCGACCGAAGGCGGCACCACCGCAAAAATGGTCCCATCTTCGATACCGGCCAGACTCTCGTTGGCACGTTGTGCTTCGGCCATCACCGACTCCTCCGAGCCGCGATCAGACCAGTCAACCAGCGTCGGAAACGCCAGGGCGGCGTTCTGCCCCATGCCCGAGAAGCTGAAGCCCATGACCGAGACCACGTTGGCAACACTGTCACGGGAGATGAAATGCTGTTCCATCTGTTCAACCGTCCGCTCGGTGCGCGGCGACGTCGCGCCAGGCGGCAATTGCACATCCACGATCATATAGCCCTGGTCTTCGCTGGGAAGAAACGCCTCCGGCAGTCTCAGATAGGAGAAGGCCAGCGCCGCAACGATAGCGACATAGACCAGCATGAACATGCCGGAGCGTTTTACCAGGCCGCCGGTGGTACGCTGATACCCACGCGTCAGGCCGGAGAAGCGGCGATTGAACCAGCCGAAAAACCCTTTCTTCTCAACGTGCTGACCCTTGGGGATCGGCTTGAGCAACGTGACGCACAATGCCGGCGTCATACTCAATGCAAGGAAACCAGAGAACAGAATGGAGACGGCCAGTGACAGCGAGAACTGCTGGTAGATAACCCCGACCGAACCGCCCATGAAGGCCAGCGGGAAGAACACTGCCGACAGCACCATGGTGATCCCGACAATCGCTCCGGTGATCTGCTTCATGGCCTTTTTGGTAGCTTCCTTGGGAGACAGCCCCTCTTCCGCCATGATCCTCTCGACGTTCTCAACGACGACAATAGCGTCATCCACCAGAATACCGATAGCCAACACCATGCCGAACATGGTCATCATATTGATCGAGAAACCGATCACCGACATGACCGCAAAGGTGCCCAGCAGACACACTGGTACGACGATGGTCGGGATCAGGGTGTAACGGAAGTTCTGCAGGAACAGGAACATCACCATGAACACCAACACCACGGCTTCTGCCAGAGTAACAACCACCTTCTTGATGGCTACATCGACAAACACCGATGTGTCATAGGGTATCGAGTACTCCATGTCCTGAGGGAACAGCTCCGACAATTCCTCCATGCGTTCCTTCACCGCCTTGGCGGTCGCGATCGCGTTGGCGTCCGACGTCAACTGCACTGCCGCCGCCGCCGCCGGCTGACCATTGATGCGCGAGCTGAAGCGATACTCTTCACGGCCCATCTCTACCCGTGCGACGTCACCCAGCCTGACAGCGGAACCATCCGGATTGGCGCGCAGAACGATGTTCGCAAACTCATCGGGCGACTCCAGCGTGCCCTGAACCATCAGCGTGGCAGTCAATTCCTGTTCGCGCGTACTTGGCTGTTCACCAAAACTACCCGCCGGCACCTGCACGTTCTGTGCAGCAATGGCCTGATTGACCTCACTTATCGACAGGCCGTAACCCACCAGCTTGGAGGGGTCGACCCATACCCGCATGGCCCTCTCGGAAGAGAACATCTGTACCCGGCCCACCCCGGGCAAACGGCGGATTTCGTTATTGATATTACGAGCGGCGTAATCCGCAAGACCTACCGGGTCCTTGTCACCATCCTTGTAACTCAGCGCATAGATCAGCAAAAAGTTGGTGCTGGCCTGCTCTACCTGCAAACCTTGTTGCAGCACCGCTTGGGGCAAGCGCGCTTCGGCTCTTTTAAGCCTGTTCTGCACATCAACCTGAGCCAGATCAGGATCGGTACCCGGCTCGAACGTCACGTTGATTTCAGCCATACCATTGGAGCTGCTGGAGGACTCGTAATACATCAAGCCCTTGGCGCCATTAAGCTCCTCTTCGATCAGGCTGGTGACCGTCTCGTTGAGAATCGTCGCTGAAGCACCTGGATAGGTTGCATAAATCATGATCTGTGGCGGGGCCACATTGGGGTACTGAGCCACTGGCAGCGAAGGAATCGCCAGCAAGCCAGCCAGGGATATGAATATCGCCACGACAAAAGCAAAGTTGGGACGATCGATAAAAAACTGAGGCATGATCTTTCCTATGGGGTGATGCCGAATATGATCGGTTCAGAGGGCCACTTATTCAGCGGACGGCTGCTCGCTGCGCTCTTCTGCCAGCGTGTGATCAACCGGATTGACCTTCGCGCCAACATCTACCTTGGTCACACCATCAACAATGACGCGATCACCTTTTTCCAGACCCGACAGTACCTGCCATTCGGACCCACTCATCACACCCAACTCGACGGTGCGAGCCTGCACGGTGTCATCCGCATCGACAATACGTACTGACGGGACACTGTCGGTCCCGCGCAGAATTGCACGCTGCGGCACAAACACGGCGGAGGACTCAACACCCTGCTCGGTTTTTACCCGGACATACATCCCCGGCAGCAGCATCGCATCAGCGTTTGCCAACTCCGCACGCAAGGTAACCTGCCCGGTGCTGCGGTCCACCGACACATCGGAAAACAGCAAGCGCCCCTCGAACACTTCGCCACTCTGGCCCAGACTGACGCTGACCTTCGCTGCACCGTCTTCGCTCAAGGCAATCCGCCCCTCAGCCGCCGCTGAACGCAAACGAATCAGGTCATCAACCGATTGAGTGAAGTCTGCATAGATAGGGTCCAGTTGCTGAATGCGCGCCATGGGCGTGGCTTCGCCCTGGCCAACCAGAGCACCTTCGGTTACCAACGCGCGGCCAATACGGCCGTCGATAGGCGCCCGAACCGTTGCATAGTCCAGATCCAGTTGCGCTGCTTCCAACGCCGCCTGGGCTGACAACTTGTCCGCCTCCGCACTTTTTTTACCCGCTACCGCGTTGTCGTATTCCTGCTGGCTGATGGCACGCGCCTTGGCCAGCGGTTCGTAACGCTTTACCAAGCTGTTGGCCTGGTAAAGATTCGCTTCGGCTCTGGCCAGCGCTCCTTGTGCCTGAGAAAGAACCGCCTTGAGCGGCGCAGGATCAATTCTAAACAGAATGTCACCGGCCTTCACATCGGAACCCTCATCAAACAGACGCTCCAGCACGATGCCAGGAATTCGCGCCCGTACTTCAGCGCTGCGAGCGGGCTCGATCCGACCCGGTAGATCTCCGGTCAACATGCGCGAAGCAGGCTCAATGGTCTGCACACGGACGTTAGAAACGGGATGATCCTCAGGACCACCAGCGTCATCTTGTGCCTGGCAACCTGCCATGGTGATTAATGCGAGTAGTACAAACGTGGGTTTGAGCGAAAGGGGCCACTGCTTGAGCATCGTGCTTTTCCTTGAACGTTAATATTCCCAGCGCATAAAGGCCCAGGTACCATCACAACGGACAATGATACTCCCATGAATCATTTGAATCAAATTTGATTCATTATTGCTTCTAAGACGTTTTTGTGAGCGAGATTGTGGTTTAATAACCCCAGATCCTGACGGGTTAATCCGTTATATTTTATTGACCGATAAGAGTTTGATGACTCCCGACACTGAAGAAACGCTGCTGCGCTCCTTAGCACTGACACTGACAGAGAATCCTGGCGCAACCTTGCAGGAAATGGCCAAGGCCGCTGGCGTCAGCCGAGCGACCCTGTATCGTTTTGCTCCCACTCGCGAGCAACTGATGGATATACTTAAACAGCATATGCTCAAGGTAATGACCCGCATCATGGACACGGCAGGACTGGAAACGCTGCCGCCCATGCAGGCGCTACGCCAACTGATCACCAACTACATAGCGGAGAAGGAATTTTGCGCATTCATGATGACGCAATTCGACCCGTACATTAAGAAAAATACCGAATCACCGATACCTGGTGAGTGCGCCGTTCATGAGGAGCGACTTGATCGCTTCTTCCAACAGGGCCAGAACGCAGGCGTGTTTCGGGCCAACGTGCCCAATCGCTGGCTTACTGACATGTTTTTCTGCTTTATTTTCGGATTATGTGAGTCGGAATACCGAGGCCGGATTGCCCGCGCGGACATGGAAACATTGTTCGAGGACATGTTTCTATATGGCGCGTTGGCTCGATAATCTCTCTCAGTAACGCACCCCGAATAACCTGAACACGAACCCCAGCAGCCAGATAGGGCCGATCAGCAGAAACTGCAGATCTTTGAAGAACGAGGGTTTCTTGCCCTCCAGATGGTGACCGACAAACTGACCCACCCAGGCCAGAATGAATATCGCCACGCAGGGAATGAATACATAGGTCATCATGCTCAGAATCAGCAGCATGATCAGACTCAACACCAGCATCGCAGCGGTAATACGCCACGATAGGGTCGCGTAAAAGGCCAGGGCTACTGCCACTGCCAGAATCGAGACCCAGGGGTGAATCGCCCAGAGAATTCCCAATACACTGAAGGTGATCAGCGGCACGCAGATCCAATGCAGCAATTTGTTGGTTGGATTGCGATGGCTCTCGCCGTATTCATCGAACCATTGATCTATCGCTTTCATGCCCGGCACCTCAGTTATTGTTTTTACAAAAAACAGTATCCTCTGCCTCCCCGCCCGGCGCCATGACCTTGAAAGCCAGCCTGGTCCCCCTGCCGATACAGGGCGCTTGATGTTAAGCTTAGCCGATGAAAACACTTCTACCTTTCCGTCCCGTTGTACTCTGCCTGTCAGGGCATGACCCAAGCGGCGGCGCCGGCCTGCAGGCCGATATTGAAGCACTGATTGCCCAGGGCTGCCACGCGGCACCTACGGTCACCGCCCTGACGGTGCAGAACACCGTCGATGTCAGCGACTTCAGGGTTCTGGATCGCGAGTGGGTGATGGCCCAGGCCAATGCCGTACTCGACGATATGCCGGTATCAGCGGTCAAACTGGGCATGCTTGGCAATCTGGCGATGGTCGATACGATTGTCGAATTGATGCAGGCCCATCCCGAACTGCCGCTGGTATGCGACCCCGTGTTACGCGCCGGCGGTGGCGGTTCGCTAGGCAAGGACGATGTCGCCTATGCCATGCGTGAAAAGCTACTGCCATTGGCATTGATTGCCACGCCCAACCTGCCAGAAGCGCGGCTGCTCGCCGAGCTGCCCGAGGGCAGCGCCGATGAATGTGCCGCCCGGCTATTACCCTACTGCCGCAACCTGCTGATTACCGGCGGCCATGGTGAGGAGCGGGAAATCCATAATCGGCTGTACTGCCGCGACGGCGCCGAACACACCTTTATCTGCCAGCGCTTGCCAGGCAGCTATCACGGCTCGGGCTGCACTCTGGCCAGCGCCCTGGCCGGCCGGCTGGCACTCGGAGAAGAGCTCGTCAGCGCGGTGAAATCAGCGCTCGACTATACCTGGCGTACTCTGCGCGATGCGGAACAGCCCGGCCACGGGCAATATGTTCCCAGACGCCTGCCATTGGATTTCTGCTCTTGAGCAGCTCGCCCCGTGGGCTTTATGCAATCACCGATAGCGAACTGCTGGCCGGTGACCGGCTTTTACCCTGGGTCGACGCCGCCCTCGCCGGCGGTGCGCGGCTATTGCAGTACCGTGACAAATCAGCCGACACCGGCCGACGCCGCGATCAGGCTCAACAACTCAAATCCCTCTGTGATTACTACGGCGCACATTTGATCATCAACGATGATCTGGCCCTGGCCAGTGAACTGGCCGTGGGGTTGCACCTGGGCCGCGAAGACGGCAGCCTGCGCGAAGCCCGCCAGCAACTCGGCGAGCACGCCATTATTGGCGCCACCTGCCACGCCAGCCTGGAATTTGCTGAGCAGGCCCGGGACGCAGGTGCCAGTTACATTGCCTTCGGACGCTTCTTCCAGTCGGTGACCAAACCCGGCACACCGGCAGCCACGCCGCTGCTACTGGAACAGGCGCGTAAACATTTCAATCTGCCGATCGTCGCCATTGGCGGCGTTACCCTGCATAACGCTCCGCAATTGATCAGCTCGGGCGCCAGCCTGCTGGCCGTAGTCCATGGCCTGTTTGGCGCACCCTCGCCAGCCGAGGTCGAACGTCGCGCACGCGGCTTCACCGAACTGTTCCAGACACTTTGAGAGAATCCCCTATGTCCCGCTCAGAAACCCTCTTCGCCCAAGCCCAGAAACATATCCCCGGCGGCGTCAACTCGCCGGTACGCGCCTTTCGCAGTGTCGGCGGCACGCCGTTATTCTTCAAGCATGCCGAAGGCGCCTATGTGACCGATGAAGATGACAACCGCTATGTGGACTATGTGGGTTCCTGGGGGCCGATGATTCTCGGCCACAGCCATCCTGCGGTACTGGATGCGGTACGCACTCAGCTGCAACATGGCCTGTCCTACGGCGCACCCACGGCCATGGAAACCGAGATGGCCGATCTGGTCTGCGAACTGGTGCCCTCGATGGAAATGGTCCGCATGACCAGCTCCGGCACCGAAGCCACCATGAGTGCTATCCGTCTGGCTCGGGGCTTTACCGGCCGCGACAACATCATCAAGTTTGAGGGTTGCTACCACGGGCACTCCGACAGCCTGCTGGTCAAGGCCGGTTCAGGCGCACTGACCCAGGGCGTGCCCAGCTCCGCAGGCGTACCCGCCGACTTCGCCAAACACACGCTGACCTTGCCCTTCAATGATATTGACGCGGTCAAAACCCTGCTGGCTCAAGCCGGCCAGGACGTTGCCTGCATTATCGTTGAACCCGTGGCCGGCAACATGAACTGCGTACCGCCGGCACCGGGCTTTCTTCAGGGCCTGCGCAGTCTCTGCGACGAGCACGGCATAGTGCTGATTTTCGACGAAGTCATGACCGGCTTCCGCGTCGCCCTGGGCGGCGCGCAGGCCTATTATGGCGTCACCCCTGACCTGACCACCTTCGGCAAGATCATTGGTGGCGGTATGCCAGTGGGCTGCTTCGGCGGCAAACGGCAGATCATGGAAGTCATTGCGCCACTGGGTCCGGTATATCAAGCAGGCACCCTGTCGGGCAATCCGCTGGCGATGGCTGCCGGCCTGACTACGTTAAAACTGATCAGCCGACCCGGCTTTCACGATGAGCTAACCGACTACACCAGCCGGCTGCTTGCGGGGATGCAGGAGCGTGCTGACGCGGCAAGCGTGCCCTTCGTTACCACCCAGGCCGGCGGCATGTTTGGTCTGTATTTTTCCGGAGCTGACGACATCGTCACTTTTGATGACGTCATGGCCAGCGATACCGAGCGCTTCAAAGGCTTCTTCCACGGCATGCTGAATAACGGCGTCTATCTGGCACCCAGCGCCTTCGAAGCAGGCTTCACCTCCATCGCCCACGGCGAAACCGAGCTGAAGTTGACGCTGGACGCCGCTGAAAAGGTCTTTGCCAACCTATGATCGCGCTGAGCTACCTGCTGTTGAGTGGCGCCTGCGTGGGCCTGTGCTTCTGGCTCTGGCGCCGCAAGAGTGCGCTGCATGCCGTGGGCCAGGGTGCGCTGAAAGCCAGTATGGTCGCGCTAGTGCTTACTGCTGGCACCGCCGTCCTGCTCGGCCTGCAGGGCTGGGGTTTGAACCACAGCAGCGTCGAGCATGCCCAGCGCATGCTTGGGCTCGCCGCGCAACATATGAGCCTGCCCCTGCTCGGTCTGGCCTGCCTGGTCCTCGGCCGCGGGCTGAGCTGGAAGCCGGTCATCTGGAGCCAGATCATTCTCGGCCTGCTGGCATTCTACGAGCTGTCCCGCTACCTGGAGTGGCAGGCGCAATATCAATGGCTGGTCAACCTGATCGGTGCGGCGAGCCTGGCCTTGGTTGCGTTTTTGTACCGGCGCCAGGATCTGCGCGTCAGTGTGCTCTGCGTTGTCGGGCTGGCCAGCTTGCTGGCCCCCGCCCTGCTCGAAGGCAGCCTGCCGTTAGCCAGTTTGCTGGATAGCAGCCTGCAAGCCAGTTGGTTGCTGCAGGGCTTCGTCGCCTGCGCGTTGGCAGTTGGCCTGCTCGCGGAACAGGCGCACAATAGACAGAACGACAGCCAACACAGCGAATCCAAGGTCGCTTCAGACTCATGAGTAGACTACTGCCAAACCGCCTTCTGCCCTTGCGACTGACAGGCTGCTGCCTGCTGGTGATGGCGCTCAGCCCTGTGGCGGCCACCGCCCAGACAGGCAGCAACCCTCTGCTGGTCAGTACCGAAGAGCGCTGCGCTATCAATAGGGTGGATGACGAAAGCCTGGAATTGGCCATTGAAGCCTGCGAAACGGCCGCGGACGAGGGCGACCTGCAGGCGTTGTTCGAGATGGGCGAGCTCTACTACCGCGGCGAGCGGGTGGAAAAGGATATCGAGCAGGCGCTGGCCTGGTTTGAGCAGGCCTCCGTGCAGGGCCACCCCGGCGCCCAATACCAGTTGGGGCTGATGCACTATCAGGGTGAAGGTGTGACCCGCAACCTGCCGCAAGCCTACATCATCCTCAAGATGGCGGCCGTGAATGGCAAGGATGAAGCCATGGACGCCAGCGACCAGATCGCGCTGCAGATGAACGCCGAGGAGCTGGATGTCGCGACTCAGGTGCTGGGCACGCTGTTTCGCAACTATCTGGCGCAGATCCGTGAAGAGCAGTTACAGGGAACGCCCGCACAACCAGCCAGTAGTCAGCCGCAGGATCCGCAGATGGACTCCACCTTCGGGCCGACTCAGCCGCTGGACTAAAACCGGCGGCCAGCGTCAGAGCCTGTGCCAAGCCTCAAGTGGGCTGCGGCGGCATCGGGAAGTTCATCACATTGCCGCCACCTTTGGCTTCACTGATCTTCGCCTGACCAATCCGCTCGACTTCATCAATGCGCACGATCGATTGCAGCGGAATAAAGCTGCGCTCGACCCCTTCAAACTGGGTTTTCAGCTTTTCTTCAGCGGGATCAACCAGTAGCTGCGAGCGCTCGCCAAACAGCAATTCCTCTATCTCCAGAAAGCCCCATAGGTCGCTCTGGAAGATATGCCGGGCATAGAGCTCGTACACCTGACCCTGGTTGAGGAAAATAACGCGAAAAATCGGCTGCTTGTCTTTGCTCATCGTGGAACCATCAAACCTGTATCTTGGGCGAGCCGAACGGGCGGGTGCGGCGGTCGCGGATCATAGCACAGCGCGGGACATGCACCGCTTCATCAGTGTATAATTCCGCTTTTTACAAGGTTACGCTCAGCAAATCCCATGGCCAAGAAACTCTTTATTCAGACCCACGGTTGCCAGATGAACGAGTATGACAGCTCGCGTATGGCTGACCTGCTCGGCGAAAATCAGGCAATGGAATTGACCGACCGCCCCGATGAAGCGGACGTGATCCTGCTCAACACCTGCTCGATCCGCGAAAAGGCTCAGGAAAAGGTCTTCTCTGAACTGGGCCGCTGGCGGCCGCTGAAGGACAAGAACCCTGATCTGATTATTGGCGTGGGCGGCTGCGTTGCCAGCCAGGAAGGCGCCGCTATCCGCGACCGCGCGCCCTATGTGGATGTGGTGTTTGGCCCGCAGACGCTGCATCGCTTGCCGGAAATGATCAACGCCGCACGCACCACGCACAAACCCCAGGTGGACGTGTCTTTCCCGGAAATCGAGAAATTTGACCGCCTGCCCGAGCCCCGTGTTGATGGCCCGACCGCGTTCGTTTCAATCATGGAAGGCTGCAGCAAGTATTGCAGCTTCTGTGTGGTGCCTTATACCCGTGGTGAAGAAGTCAGCCGCCCGTTTGATGACGTGCTCGCCGAGTGCATTCACCTGGCCGAAAACGGCGTACGTGAAGTCACGCTGCTGGGCCAGAATGTCAACGGCTACCGCGGCCAGACCCACGACGGCAAGATCGCCGACCTGGCTGACCTGATTCGCGTGATTGCCGAGATCGACGGCATCGACCGCATTCGCTATACCACCTCGCACCCGCTGGAGTTTTCCGACAGCCTGATTCTGGCCCACGCGGAAGTCCCCGAGCTGGTCAAGTACCTGCACCTGCCTGTGCAATCCGGTTCCGACCGGGTACTGGCTGGCATGAAGCGCAATCACACGGCGCTGGAATACAAATCACGCGTGCGCAAACTGCGCGCGGCCGTGCCGGACATGATTCTCAGCTCGGACTTCATCATCGGCTTTCCTGGTGAGACCGATAAGGACTTCGAGCAGACCATGAAGCTGGTCGAAGAGGTAGGCTTTGATTTCTCCTACTCCTTTATCTACAGCGCCCGACCCGGCACGCCGGCCTCTGACCTGGTGGACAACACCCCGACTGAGGTCAAGAAGCAGCGTCTGCAGATTCTGCAGAACCGCTTGAATCAGCAAGGCTTTGACAATAGCCGACGCATGGTTGGTACGACTCAGCGGATTCTGGTTACCGATTATTCGAAGAAAGATCCGGGCATGCTTCAGGGCCGCACCGAGCATAATCGTATCGTCAACTTCCGCTGTGACAATCCGCGATTGATCGGCCAGTTCGTTGACGTGCTGGTCGACGAGGCACTGCCGCACTCCCTGCGCGGCAGCCTGGTCGCCGAGACTGTCCACTAAGCTATGCACCCTGGCTTTTCGCGCGGCCGCTCGGCCGCGCATTTCTACCTATCAGGCTTCTTTGCATCGCGTGCTTTGCGCGCTATGCTGTGGATTCCTGAATGCCACGAGGCGACTGACAGATCACTTTGAACGCTCCCCTGCACATACATCGCTTTACTATCGAACCCGTTGATTCACGCCGCTTTGCCAGCCTCTGCGGCCAATTTGACGAACACCTGCTCCTCATTGAACAGCGGCTGGGCATTGAAGTGCGCAACCGAGGTAACCAATTCGAGCTGATCGGTGATGCCGAACTGACCCGTTCCGCCGAAGCGGTGCTGCGCCAGCTGTATCGCGAGACCCGCGACAACGGCGAGCTGACGCCCGATACCGTCCATCTGTTTCTGCAGGAATCCGGGCTCGAAAGCCTAAGCGCTGCCTTGCAGCAGGAAGGCACCGGCAAACCGGTGATCTTGCGCACTCGACGCATGACCATCCAGCCGCGCGGGCCGAACCAGCAAAGCTATGTGCGCTCCATTCAGGAACACGATATCAACTTCGGTATTGGCCCTGCCGGTACTGGCAAGACCTATTTGGCAGTGGCTTGCGCGGTAGACGCGCTGGAGCGCGAGCAGATTCGCCGGATCCTGCTGGTACGTCCGGCGGTGGAAGCAGGCGAAAAACTCGGCTTCCTGCCCGGCGACCTATCGCAGAAGATCGACCCTTATCTGCGCCCCCTATATGACGCACTCTACGAAATGCTCGGGTTCGAGAATGTGGCCAAGCTGATCGAAAAACAGGTGATCGAGGTCGCTCCTCTGGCCTATATGCGCGGCCGGACATTGAACAACAGCTTTATCATTCTCGACGAGAGCCAGAACACCACGCTGGAGCAGATGAAAATGTTCCTGACCCGGATCGGCTTCGGCTCAACGGCGGTCATTACGGGTGACGTTACCCAGGTCGACCTGCCGCGCGGCACCAAATCCGGCCTGGCCCATGTGGTGGAAGTACTGAAAGACGTCAAGGGCATTGGCTTTACCCATTTCAAATCCAAAGACGTCGTACGCCACCCCCTGGTGCAGCGTATCGTTGAAGCTTACGACATGTTTGAACTGCGCCAGGAAGGTCAGCGCCAGGAGAACCAGCGTAAGAATGACCCGCGCCAGGAGCGCAGCGATGAGCCCTGAGCCGATGACCATAGAGCTGGACCTGCAACAGGCCAGTAGCGCCACCAACCTGCCCGACGAGGAAAGCTTCAGGCGCTGGGCCGGGTTGGCCCTGCAGGACAAACCCGGCCACGAACTGACCATCCGTGTGGTGGACGAGGCTGAAAGTCAGATCCTGAACCAGCAATACCGCGGCAAGGACTACCCTACCAACGTACTGTCGTTCCCGGCGGATCTGCCGCCCGAACTGAATATCCCGCTGCTCGGTGATCTGGTGATCTGTGCCCAGGTGGTCGAGCGTGAAGCGCAGGAACAGCACAAACCCCTTCAGGCCCATTGGGCGCACATGGTCATTCATGGCTGTCTGCACCTGACTGGCCATGATCATATCGACGACACCGAAGCCGAGCAGATGGAATCTCTGGAGCGCCAGTTACTGGCGCAACTGGGGATTGCCGATCCTTACGAAGCCGCCGACTTCATCCCTGCAAGCAACGAGTATAAGGAACCATGAGCGAAGATCGATCGACCAACGGACACAAGACCTGGCTGGACAAACTGGTCCAGGCTTTTGTCCACGAACCCAAGAACCGCCAGGAATTACTTGAGCTGCTGCGCGAAGCGCACGCCAATGAAGTTCTGGACATCGAAGCCTTGTCGATCATCGAAGGCGCTCTGCAGGTGTCCGACATGCAGGTGCGGGATATCATGATCCCGCGCTCGCAGATGATTACCATCAAGTCCAGCCAGACGCCCCGTGAATTTCTACCGGACGTGATCGAAGCTGCGCACTCGCGCTTCCCGGTGATCGGCGACAGTGTCGACGATGTGCTTGGCGTGCTGCTCGCCAAGGATCTGCTGCCCTTGCTGCTGCAGGACAATACCGACCGCTTCAACATCAAGGAAATCCTCCGCCCGGCCACCTGCGTGCCCGAGTCCAAGCGCTTGAACGTGCTGCTCAAGGAGTTCCGCGCGACCCGCAATCACATGGCCATCGTGATTGACGAGTACGGCGGGGTATCAGGGCTGGTGACGATCGAGGACGTGCTGGAGCAGATCGTTGGCGATATCGAGGACGAGCATGATGTCGACGAGGACAGCCATATCAAGCCATTGCCCAGCGGCGACTTTCTGGTCAAGGGGCTGACGCCCATCGAAGACTTCAACGAGCATTTCGATACCGAGTTTTCCGATGAAGAGTTCGACACTGTCGGCGGCCTGGTGATGAATGCCTTCGGTCATTTGCCCAAGCGCAATGAAGTCGCCGAACTGGAAGGCTTCCGGGTCCGCGTGCTCAACGCCGACAGCCGCCGCGTGCATCTGCTCAGGGTTACCCTGGCTAAATCCTGAGGAATGCTAATAACGTGCTGATGCAATGGATAGACCGGCTACGCGGGCCGGGCTGGATGGGCAACCTGCTGGCCATCGCAGCCGGCGCCTTGACCACCCTGGCGCTTGCCCCCTTCGACCTGTGGCCCCTGGGCCTGTTATCCATCGCACTGCTCTACCAGGGGCTGCAACATCTGGCCCCGCGCCAGGCCGCACTGCGCGGTTGGTGCTGGGGTCTGGGCCTGTTCGCCAGTGGCGTATCCTGGGTTTACATCAGCATTCACGTGCACGGATATGCTTCTCCTTTGCTGGCGGGCTTGCTGACCGGGTTGTTCGTTGGCGGACTGGCGCTGATTATCGCCCTTACGGCCTGGCTCTGGGCCGGCTGGCTGCGACCTGTCACTGCCGGATGGTGGTCCTGCATTGGCTTTGCCTGCCTGTGGGTCGCCCAAGAAATTTTCCGCGGCTGGTTTCTTACCGGCTTCCCCTGGCTCTACCAGGGCTATATCCATACCGACACCTGGCTAAGCGGCTACGCACCGCTGGGCGGAGTCTGGCTACTCAGCCTGCTGACCGTTATCAGTGCCTGCCTGCTCGCCGAGCCTGCCCTATGGAAGCGTATTCCCCGGGCCGCCTGCGCTGTAGCAGTACTGCTGGCGATCTGGCTCGGCGGCATGGCCCTGCGCACTGTCGAATGGACCCAGCCCGCGGGTGAACCGCTCTCGGTAGCACTGATCCAGGCAGACATACCCCAGTCGCGCAAATGGGACCCGGACCATATCCAACACACCCTGAGCCTGTACCGGGACATGAGCTATGCACAGGGCCCAGTGGATCTGATCCTGTGGCCCGAAACCGCGGTGCCTGTCCTGCAATCCCAGGCCCAAGGGTTTGTCGACGCCATGGCTGCCAACTTTGCCGAACAGGGAACGACCCTGATTACCGGCATACCGGTGGACGATTACGAGACCGGTGAACTGCGTATCTACAATGGCATCATGGTCGCCGGCAGTGCCGATAATCAGTACCTGAAAAACAAGCTGGTGCCCTTCGGCGAATATGTGCCGCTGGAGCAGGTACTGCGGGGGCTGATCGCCTTCTTTGACCTGCCCATGTCGAGTTTTTCCCGTGGCCCGGCGGTCCAGGCGCCGCTGCAAGCAGCAGGTTACCGCCTGGCGCCCTTTATCTGCTACGAAGCGGTTTACCCCGACTTCGCCGCCAGACTGGCAGCGCAGAGCGAGTTGCTGATCACCATCAGCAACGATAGCTGGTTTGGCGAATCCATCGGCCCCCTGCAGCATCTGCAAATGGCCCGCATGCGCGCGATTGAAAGTGGCCGCTGGATGATTCGTGGCACCAACAATGGCGTTACGGCATTGATCGATCATCGGGGCGAAATAACCGCCCGTATCCCCCAGTTCGAGCAAGCGGCGTTGAATGGCTGGGTCCAGCCCCGCGAGGGGCTAAGCCCTTACCTGCGTTGGCGCAGTTGGCCATTAGGCCTGGCGGTGCTGGCCGTTCTGCTGGTGAGTGTCGTGCGCCGCAGGCGTTCCCGGCCAGCAGCCTGAATCAGGGCAGACCTGCAGTTCCTGAATGATCCGCCAGAGCAGTTGCTGGTCCTCGGCGCTCAGACCGCTCAGTTCCAGCTCCAGCACCGGCGGTGCGCGGCCTGCCATCCAGTGACGCGTGCGGGCCACATCCATGGCCTGATCAAGACGGCGTAGCAGCCGCCCATAGGAAGAATCTCGAGGCCAGTCGCTAAGTACTACGGGCGCCGTGCCTTTCATCTAGCCAACCTCCGGTTATTGGGTTAGCGGCTCAAGTGGCCGGGAATTGTTCATTGAGCATAGTCGTCCATAAACAGAGCGCAGCGGCCTGGCGACGAATGGCGTTGGCGCGCATGTGAACGCGCCTTGGACTACCTGCAACCTGCCCGGTGGTGTATCCTGCGCTATTGATTTGCAAAGACATCCTGCCGCACGACGCGGCGGCACCGAGCACGCTGGCTACCCTGCGGCACCCTGCTCCCAGATTCGATGCCTGCGCAGCTACCCCCAGCCAAACGAGCTCAGATAGCCCAAACCATGCAAGAACAGTATTCCCCCCGCGATATCGAACGCAGCGCCCAGACCGAATGGGATACCAGCAACGCCTTCAAGGTGAGCGAAACCCCTGATCGCGAGACCTTCTACTGCCTGTCCATGTTCCCTTACCCAAGCGGCAAGCTACACATGGGCCATGTGCGCAACTACACGATTGGCGATGTTATTTCCCGCTATCAGCGCATGCAGGGCAAGAACGTGCTGCAACCCATGGGTTGGGATGCGTTTGGCATGCCGGCGGAAAACGCGGCGATGAAAAACAAGGTCGCCCCGGCCAAGTGGACCTACGACAACATCGACTACATGCGCACCCAGTTGAAGAGCCTGGGCCTGGCGATGGACTGGTCACGCGAGTTTGCTACCTGTACACCAGAGTATTACCGCTGGGAGCAGTGGCTGTTTACCAAGTTGTTCGAGCAGGGTGTGATCTACCGCAAGAACGGCACGGTCAACTGGGACCCCGTTGACCAGACCGTGCTGGCCAACGAGCAGGTGATTGATGGCCGCGGTTGGCGCTCCGGTGCCCTGATCGAAAAACGCGAAATCCCGATGTATTACTTCCGTATCACTGATTACGCGGAAGAGCTGCTGAGCTCGCTGGATGAACTGACCGGCTGGCCGGAACAGGTCAAGACCATGCAGCGCAACTGGATCGGCAAGTCAGTGGGCATGGAAGTGCACTTCCCCTACGATACCGACAGTATCGGTGAGCAAGGCAAGTTGAAGGTATTTACTACCCGGCCTGACACGCTGATGGGGGCCACCTACGTGGCCGTTGCCGCCGAGCACGCGCTAGCCACCCTGGCTGCCCGCAGCGACAGCATCCTGCAGGGCTTTATCGACGAGTGCAAACGCGGCGGCGTGGCTGAAGCCGACATCGCCACGCAGGAAAAGAAAGGCCGTCCGACCAGCCTGTTCGTCACCCATCCATTGACCGGAGAAAAACTGCCGGTCTGGGTTGCCAACTATGTACTGATGACCTACGGCGAAGGCGCCGTGATGGCCGTCCCGGCCCATGATGAGCGCGATTTTGAGTTCGCCAGCAAATATGAGCTACCCATCAAGCCGGTGGTACGCACCTCGGCAGGCGACGAAACCCCCGCTCCCTGGCAGGATGCCTACGGCGAAAAGGGCGTACTGATCAATTCTGGCGACTTCGACGGTCTGGACTTTGTTGGTGCGCTCAAATCCATTGGTGATGCGCTGGTGGAAAAGGATCTTGGCGCACCGCGCACCCAGTTCCGCCTGCGCGACTGGGGTATCAGCCGCCAGCGCTACTGGGGCTGCCCGATTCCAATTATCCACTGCGATACCTGCGGTGACGTGCCGGTGCCGGAAGATCAACTGCCGGTAGTACTGCCTGAAGATGTGGTGCCCGATGGCGCCGGCAGCCCGCTGGCAAGAATGCCCGAGTTTTACCAATGCATCTGCCCGACCTGCGGCGGCCAGGCCAAGCGTGAAACCGATACCATGGACACCTTTGTCGAAAGCTCCTGGTATTTCGCCCGCTACGCCTCGCCACATTACGATCAAGGCATGGTCGACCCGAAAGCCGCCAATCACTGGCTGCCGGTCGATCAATATATCGGCGGTATTGAACACGCGATCCTGCACCTGCTGTATGCGCGCTTTTTCCACAAGCTGATGCGCGATCAGGGCCTGGTCGACTCCAATGAGCCGTTCAAGAACCTGCTGACCCAGGGCATGGTCATCGCCGAGACCTATTACCGTCTTGAGGATAATGGCAGCAAGACCTGGTTCAACCCGGCCGATGTCGAGGTCAAACGCGACGGCAAGGGCAAGATTATCGCGGCGCACCTGGCCAGCGATGGTCAGCCGGTGGAGATTGGCGGCATCGAGAAGATGTCCAAGTCCAAGAACAACGGCGTGGACCCGCAGTCGATGATTGACCAGTACGGCGCCGATACCTGCCGGCTGTTCATGATGTTCGCCTCACCACCAGACATGAGCCTGGAATGGTCCGATACCGGCGTAGAGGGAGCGCACCGCTTCCTGCGCCGGGTCTGGCGTCTGGCGCATCAGCACCACGCGGCGGGCAGCACCACGGCGCTTGATATCGACGTGCTCAGCGATGATCAGAAGGCCGTACGACGCTCGATCCATCTGGCGATTCGTCAGGCCAGCCAGGATATCGGCCAGCACCACAAGTTCAATACCGCGATTGCGGCGGTCATGACACTGATGAACGTGCTGGAAAAAGCGCCGCAGACTCAGGATCAGGATCGCGCTCTGCTGCAGGAAGGGCTGGAAACCGTCTGCCTGCTGCTGGCCCCGATTACTCCGCATATCAGCCATGCGCTGTGGCAGCAACTGGGCCACTCGACGTTGGCGATCGACGCTCCCTGGCCGGTACTGGATGAATCCGCGCTGGTTCAGGATACGCTGCAGCTGGTTATCCAGGTGAACGGCAAGTTGCGCGGGCAGATCGAAGTGGCTGCCGATGCCAGTCGCGAGGCTGTAGAAGCGGCCGCGCGCGAGAACGAAAACGTAATACGTTTTACCGAGGGCCTGAGCATCCGCAAAGTGATTGTGGTCCCGGGCAAACTGGTCAATATTGTCGCCAACTGATATGCAACGGAGAGCCAAGATGTTTCTGAATCGTCCTCATCAGCTACTGGGCTGTGCTGTACTCGGGTTGAGCCTGCTACTGAGCGGCTGCGGCTTCCAATTGCGCGGCATGGGTACCGATATGGTCACCCTGAAGGAATTGCGGGTTGAGTCGCGCGACAACTACAGCGAACTGCACCAGGGTCTGGAACAGGCACTGGAAGATAACGGCGTCAACATTACCGCCAGCGCGCCTTATCGCTTGCAGCTACTGGAGGAAGAGCGCCAGCGCATTGCCGTGAGTTACACCAGCCGCTCAGCGCCTGCCGAATACGAACTGACCAATAATCTCAGATTCCAGGTCAGCGACACCGACGGCCGCGCCCTGGTTGGCCCTGAGACCATTACCGCACGGCGCATCTTTGTATCCAACCGGGATAACATCACCGGTAGCAATGAAGAAGAAGCCTTGCTGCAGGTGGAGATGCGCCGTGATCTGGTCAGGCAGATGCTGTTTCGTCTGGCCAGCCTGAGCGAAGGCGAGCTGGCGGCCCGCTCCAGAGCCCTTGAACAGCAGGCCACTCCGCCCGCACCATGAAGCTCAATAGCGCCCAGCTATCGCGCCAGTTGCAGGATAGTCTGGCGCCAGTCTATGTAGTCAGCGGCGATGACCCGCTGCTGACCGGCGAAGTGGCGGATCAGATCCGCGCGGCATGTCGTCAGGCCGGCAGCGAAGAGCGTCAGGTCTATCATGTCGAACGCAGCTTTGACTGGAGTCAGTTGCATGATGCCAGCCATAGCCTCTCGCTGTTTGCCCAGAAGCGTCTGATCGAACTGCGGATACCCGGCGGCAAGCCGGGTGACGAAGGTGGCAAGGCGATTATGGCCTGGCTCGATATGCCGCCCGAGGACACCACGCTGCTGATCAGCCTGCCCAAACTCGATGGTGCCAGCCAGCGTACCAAGTGGGCCAAGGCCCTGACCGATCACCCACAAAGCCGCTTTATCCAGATCTGGCCGATTGAAGCCCAGCAGCTTCCGGGCTGGATGCGCGACCGGTTGGCCAGTGCCGGCCTGCACGCCAGCCCGGACGCGCTTGAGCTGCTCAGCGCGCGGGTGGAAGGTAACCTGTTGGCTGCCGCGCAGGAGATCGAGAAACTCAAACTCTATTGCCAGAATGGTCAACTGGACCTGCAGACCGTGCAGCAAGCGGTGGCCGACAGCGCACGCTTTGATGTCTTCAACCTGGTGGATGCCATGCTCAAGGCTGAGCCGCAACATGCGTTGCGTATCCTCCAGGGCTTGAAGAGCGAGGGAGTCGAGGCGCCTATCGTGCTCTGGTCACTGGCCAGAGAGATTCGCGCGCTGGCCAACATGGCCCAGGATATACGCCGCAATATCCCACTGGATCGGATCTTCGCCAGCCAACGCCCCCCTGTATGGGACAAGCGCAAACCACTCCTGACCCAGGCCCTACAACGCCACCCGGTGCATGCGTGGGAGCAGTGGCTGCGAGCAGCGCAGATCATTGACGAGCAGATCAAGGGCCAACACCCAGGCTCAGCCTGGGATGGTCTTGCGGCTATCGTGGCGGGCGTGGCTGGATTGAAACTGCCGATGCTGGCGTCCGCCGGCCATTAGCGCACAGCCAACGCCCTCTTGCAGAGGTTCGGCAGCCGCCGGCGCGCCTGGCTGGGAGCTTCAAGGTGTGCTGAAGTTGAACACATGATCCCAGTCATCGGTATCCACAAAGCCCAGCAAGCGAGCCTGGTCTGCCTGTGGCTCTACTGACAGAAAAATCGCGGTACCGTATTCAGGGGTGTCACTGGAAAACCCCAGATCATCCTCAAACCGCGCTATACAGCTGCTATGGGTTACCAGCACCAGATTTCTGCCCTGCTGCTTGTTCGCCAGTGCGTCTCGCAGCAAGGTATCTTCCTTGCGGCAGTTGTAAAGCCAGCCCTGATCGCTGCTTCTGCTGCTGAACAGCAGATCTGCGGTCTGATCAGTACGCGCCAAAGGGCTGTTATAAATATCAGTCTTGTCCAGACCTAATTGAAAGAAGTCATCCGACAACTCAGCTGCCACCAGGACCGAGCGGGCTGTGAGGCCGTCCTTCTCCACAAGACAGGGTACGTCCGCCCGATCACAACGTTCCAGATGCCGGACAACGACTATGGAGTCGCCCTTGGCCCAGCTGTCGTAAAGAAACTGACGCTCTATAGCATCGCTATCAGACAGGTCCGGCATGGACGGCGGCATCAGCATCAGCGCAGCTACAGCCGCTGGCGCCGCAACGGCGAGCAATAACAATGCATGACGCCTGTATTTGTTCCATTTCGACCTGATGGAATATCGACCAGTAACTGCAGGTTTATCGAGACTCATCTACGCTGCCTTCTTATGTTGGCTATCAGCCGTAGCGGCAATGCATGAATACCGCGAGGCTCTGCACATTAACAGTTAGCTATTGCATTAATGTTTCAATCTGTAAGTCAGGCGTCTTGTTCTGGGTCAGTGACCCATCAACCTATCAACGGCATCGGGCTTTTCGTAAACCCCAAAGCGGTCAACGATGGTAGCACTTGCTTCGTTCATGCCGATGATCTCCACCTCTGTTCCTGCGCGACGAAACTTGATCACGACCTTGTCCAGTGCTGCTACTGCAGTGATATCCCAGAAGTGTGCACGGCAAAGATCGATCACTACTTTATCAAGCGTCTCTTTGATGTCAAAGGCACCGACAAACTTGTCGGAAGAGCTGAAAAACACCTGCCCCACTACGCGATAAACGCGTTGGTTGCCCGACGCATCAATATCACTGTCTATATTCAGGTAGTGCCCTATCTTGTTGGCAAAGAACATGGCGGCCAGTAACACGCCAACGAATACGCCGTAAGCCAGGTTGTGCGTGGCGACCACCACAATCACCGTTGCGACCATCACGATATTGGTCGACAGCGGATACTGCCTGAGGTTACGAATCGAGTCCCAACTGAAGGTTCCGATGGACACCATAATCATCACGGCCACCAGGGCAGCCATGGGAATGAGCGATAGATAATCGCCTAGAAACACCACCATGATCAGCAGCAATACCCCGGCAACAAAGCATGAGAGCCGCGTGCGCCCACCTGATTTGATGTTGATGATCGACTGGCCGATCATTGCACAACCGGCCATGCCGCCAATCAGACCGGAGCCGATATTGGCAATACCCTGCCCTTTGCATTCGCGGTTCTTGTCGCTCGGTGTGTCGGTAAGATCATCAACAATGGTTGCGGTCATCATCGACTCCAGCAGACCCACGACCGCCAGTGCCGCCGAATAGGGCAGGATGATCATCAGCGTTTCAAGGTTCAGCGGAACCTGTGGCCAGAGGAAAATAGGCAGGGTATCCGGCAGCTCACCCATATCACCCACAGTGCGGATATCCAGCCCCAGATATACCGCCAAGCCTGTCAGCACCAGAATGCACACCAGCGGAGAGGGAATCACTTTGCCGATCCTGGGCAGGTAAGGGAACAGGTAGATAATCGCCAAACCGCCTGCCGTCATGGCGTAAACATGCCAGGTTACGTTGGTCAATTCGGGTAGCTGCGCCATAAAGATCAGAATCGCCAGCGCGTTCACAAAGCCTGTCACCACTGAACGTGACACAAAGCGCATCAGCGAGCCGAGCTTCAGATAACCCGCGCCGATCTGCAGCAGACCGCACAGGATGGTCGCTGCCAGCAGATACTCCAGCCCATGCTCACGAACCAGGGTGATCATCAACAGCGCCATCGCACCGGTCGCCGCGGAAATCATGCCAGGACGACCTCCTGTAAAGGCAACCACTACCGCGATACAGAAAGAAGCGTAGAGGCCAACCTTGGGGTCAACGCCGGCAATGATCGAGAAAGCGATAGCCTCCGGAATCAAAGCCAAGGCCACCACCAGGCCAGCGAGCAGGTCGCCACGGATATTGGAAAACCATTGCTGCTTTACTGATTGCATCGGGGTCATACGAAGTCCATCCAGTTCAAATTAAATTCGATAACGAAGCCGATCTGATTCGCTGTAACCAATACCGCAGCGCCGCACTCACAAAGCAGGTCCAACCGAAGGCTGTCTGTGAAAGCATCACAGCGGGCTACACGGTCGGGAGCTGACGTCTGACAAAAAGACAGGCGCAAGCGAGGTAATACGGAGCTATAGGCATAACGGGTTGGGAGGTGCCGAATGTCTGTTTGCAATGGAGAAAAGCTCCAGACGGCAACAGTTATCAGCTAGCTAAAATGCGCGCTCGGTTAGTATCCGCATGGCAGATGACTAGCACATACGCACAGCAAACAGATCTGCACGGGCAGAAAGGGGTTGGTAAACCTATGGTGGCGTAGCGCCGGGAAAGCAGATCATCGGTAATCCGGTGAGTTTCGTTCAGGGGCGACGAGAATAACACAGCAGATAGAACCAGGCTATGAGTTCGCCGCCCTTGATCGACAGTTCAAACTCAGGCTCAGGTTCGCGCTGGCCTGAGTCTACGTGTCGCCGTTGTCAAGAGGCTGAGCATCATAGCACCCAGTGAATAAAGCACGATAAAGGGATCAAGCAAGTAGTCCCAGTAATTGTCAGACGGCTTGACACCCAACAGGAATCCGACGGTAGCCAGCAGCAACATCAACACACCCAGACTGCTGCGCAGCCAGACCAGCAACAGCGTCAGCAAGCCGATAGCCAGAATAAGATAACGCGCGTTGTAGCCCCAGCGGTAGGTGTCGATCATACCGATACCCATAGCCGCCGGGTAAAGCACCAACCCCAGCACAGCGAAACACAGCCACAGCGGCCACTTTTGCGCGACTGGCATCGGGGGAATGTAACCCAGCTTGACCACAGCGGCGCTGGTTAGCCAGATCAGCGAGGTCAGTGCCAGGTCGTCAGTAAGCCCGCGCAACAAGCCGGCCAGCGTCAGCCCGGTTGAGAGCGGAATCAGCGCGACCAGAATCAGCGCCAACAGCGTCGCCAGCCGGTAACCCACCGACAATCGAGCCAGGGGCAACAACAGGAAAATAACCAGTGCAAAGGTCAGCACAGACTGCCAGTTGGCAATAATCATTTCTGCTCCTCCACCCAGGCGCGATTGAAGGTGACATGTTTGATAAAGCTGTTGTTCCAGGAGTACACCATATGGAAGCGTCCATCATCGGAGCGCACCATGTAGGGATATTCATATTCAAAGTCGCATAGCCCTCTACGGCAAACGCGACCCTCGAGCATTTCGACATACTCGTCCAGCAACACTTGCCGCCTCGGCCCACTGGCCTCGATGAATTTCTCGCGTATCTGCGGTATATAGCGGTCTATCGGGATCGGCTCTCCTTCGGCATCAGTCGACTCATCAAGCGTATTGACCAGCGACCAGTCGCTGAGACTGAAAGTCGACTCATCCAGCGTCAGCCTGAAGCGGCCATCGGCGAGATTATTCTGCGCTACCAAAAGCGTATCGCGGTGCGAACGAACGGCTGCCAGTGAAGAATTGGGGTTCCACGGCTCAATCGCTCGCTCCTCACTCCAGGTTTGCCCGGCATCTGCCGTTACCGTAGCCAGCACATGCCCTTCCCGCCCGGCGTAGCGCAACAAGGCTATGGCTCGGCGGTCATCCAGGGTCACGACTGTAGGTTGCAGCGAGGTGTCGCCATCGGCCATGCGAAACTTGTCGACAACCCGCGCATCGGCATCCAGATAGAGGTATTCAGGGAATTTGCCAAGAAATTCGTGGTAAACCGGCAGGCCTATGGAACCGTCCTGGTGAAACACCGGAGCGCTGCGCACCAGCGTACTGATATTGATAAAGGGCGAGGTGATCAGTTGGCGCGGCTTGGACCAGGTATTGCCCATATCCTCCGAGACCATCACGTTGATCGCACTACCAGCCCAGCCACCCAGGGAAACCGACACATAAAACAGCCACAGTCGGTCATCCGGCGCCAGCGCAATGACCGGATTCCCCAGTTTGCGAATCGGCTTGCCTACTGCTTCGCGGGTCATGTCGCGCGTGGCGAGCACTTCTTCATCACCCCATTCACCGCTGGCCGCATCAAAACGCGCGCCACGGATCTGCACGTCCGCAGCACCTTCGCGCGTGCCGGCGAACCAGACGCTCATCAGATTGCCGCCTGGCAGAGCCGTGATTGACGAAGAGTGAACAAAGTCGTCCAGGTCGCTCGAGACAAAGCGTCGGGACATTTCCGGTTCGGACGTTATTTCAGTGTTGTCATCCCATGGAGTCTCGGTCGCAAAACCTGACATCTCATAGGCTGGATGCATCCACCAAGCCAGGCCATGAACGCCAATCACCAGCACCACAATCCACCATCTGACGCGCAACAACCATGACCGCACAAACATCCGTATCCCCGTTTATCTGACTTGAGTAGCTAAAGAGCTGTTTTAAAAGCTGTTACTGGATTGCCCAAATTGTTCAACTCCATCCATAGCCATACGCAGCCTGGCCGCAGCACTGTAGTTCGTGATGAACTATGAGGCTCAGCCGGGCTCCATAATAACGGCTGCGCCGTGCGCGCAGGGATAATAGCATCCGCTGCGCGGTTCATCCATGCGCTGAATGTCACCTGGCAGTCACCTGCCAAACACTTAGCATGCTAGAGTTGAAACGACTTTTACTTGGTGGAACTGATCAATGTTAATCAAGCTTTTGCGCCAGGGTTCGCCCCATCGTTATCTGACCACCGCAGGTGTCGCCATGTTGCTGCTGGCCGCCTGCGCTGACACACCCATAAAGGCGCACGCTGATACCAGCGTCTCTACCCCTGTTACAGCGGGAGAGACAGGGGTAGCGACAGCGGAGTCCGAGGTAATAGAAGAACACCTGACGTTCCCGCAATGGCGCCAGGCATTCCGTGCTGAAGCTCTGGCTGCAGGCATCGAACCTTCCGTGTTCGATAGCGCCTTTGCCGGCATCACTCCTGATCCAGCGATATTGCGCGCGGACCAGAGCCAACCTGAATTCACCCGCCCCGTGTGGGAGTATCTGGAAGGCGCCATTTCCCCGACACGCCTGTCCAGCGGCAGACGGTTACTTGAACAGCATGCAGAGACTTTGTCTGCGATTGAGCAGCGCTATGGCGTTGATCGCAATATTCTGGTGGCCATCTGGGGCCTGGAGAGCAACTTCGGCGCCAATATGGGCAACAACCTGGTAGTGCGAGCCCTGGCGACATTGGCACACGAAGGACGCCGCCCTGACTTCGCCCACGCTCAGTTGATTGCCGCGCTGGAAATCCTGCAGCGTGGCGACATTACGCCCGAAGGGATGCTCGGTTCCTGGGCCGGGGCGATGGGTCAGACGCAGTTTATCCCGACCACCTACAACACCCATGCGGTCGACTTTGACGGCAGCGGCAAGCGCGATATCTGGAATTCTTCTGCGGATGCGCTGGCTTCAGCTGCCAACTATCTGAAAGCGTCCAACTGGCAGGCCGGCCAGCCGTGGGGCATGGAAGTGACGCTACCAGCCGACTTCGATTACGCACTGGCGGATATGGCCATACGCAAACCCATCAGCGAATGGAGCAGCCTGGGCGTGAAAACCGCCAGGGGTGCGGCTCTAGGTGCTGATCTTGCGGAGCAGCAGGGGTCATTGCTCCTGCCGGCAGGACATCGCGGCCCAGCTTTTATCGTGATGAACAATTTCCGCAGTATCTTGCGTTACAACAACTCCACCAGCTACGCGTTGGCGATCGGCCTGATGTCGCAGCGCCTGCACGGCGGCGGTCAGATTATTGCCAGTTGGCCAACGGGAGACAAACCCCTGTCACGCACTGAACGTGTCGAGCTGCAGGAACGTCTCGAAGCCGGTGGGTTCGACCCAGGCGGTATTGACGGCATTATCGGCGCCAATACCCGCAAGGCAATACGGCAGTTGCAATTAGCCTTGGGCACCCCGGCAGATGGGTACCCTGACCATGATCTGCTGGAAGCGCTACGCCAATGGGCAGACTGACTGTGTAACGGAATTTGACCTGCAGTACCTGCCCTGCCCTCAACACGGCTATACATTGGGTATAGCGCCAGCCCAACACGCGCGCCTGGTGAAAGGTCTATGGTAAACTGAAGGCCAATCGAGCCCGCCCTAATGATGGGGCGGTACGGCTCGGACGCTTACAGGAGCCCAGACTGACATGAGTGATCAGCCCGCCAAACCGGTTGCCAGCGGTGAAAAATTCCGTAATGCGCAGGGCATTGCCGCGATCAAGGACGGTCAGAAAAAACGTGCCAACGCCGAGCCAGTGGCCTTTGAGCCGAAGCCCAAATGGCTCCGTGCCCGCGTGCCTACCGGCGACCGCTTTGAAGCAGTAAAGCGCAATGTAGCGTCACATAACCTGAGTACCGTTTGCCAGGAATCGCATT
The DNA here is from genome assembly GCA_963974865.1 of uncultured Pseudomonadaceae bacterium. Taxonomy (GTDB): domain Bacteria; phylum Pseudomonadota; class Gammaproteobacteria; order Pseudomonadales; family Pseudomonadaceae; genus Halopseudomonas. The sequence goes on from CAXBEU010000001.1 coordinate 75,624, forward strand.
GTCCGAATATGGGCGAATGCTGGGCCAATGGCACGGCCACCATTATGCTGATGGGCTCTGTGTGCACCCGCGCATGCCGCTTCTGCGCCGTCGACACTGGCAATCCCAACGGCTGGCTGGACAAGGACGAGCCGGAAAACACAGCCAAGTCGGTCGAGCTGATGGGGCTGCGCTATATCGTGCTGACCTCAGTGGATCGGGATGATCTGCCTGATGGCGGTGCGGCGCACTACGCTGCATCCGTTCGTGCGATCAAGGCGCGCACTCCGAACGTAGTAGTCGAAGCCCTGACGCCTGATTTTGATGGTGTTCATTCGGCGATCGAAAGTGTGGTCGACTCCGGCCTTGAAGTCTTTGCCCAGAACGTTGAAACCGTCAAGCGCCTTACCTATGAAGTGCGTGATCCACGTGCCGGCTATGAAAAAACCCTGAAGGTACTCGCCCACGCCAAGCTGCATCGCCCATCGGTGATCACCAAGACCAGTTTGATGCTGGGCCTGGGTGAAACCGAGGAAGAAATTCTGGCCACCTTTGACGATCTGCGGGCGATTGGGGTGGATATTGTCACGCTGGGCCAATACTTGCGTCCGACCAAGAACCACTTGCCGGTGCAACGCTGGGTTACCCCGGAAGAGTTCAATCGCTATCGGGATATCGGGCTCGCCAAGGGCTTTATGGAAGTACCTTCCGGGCCATTGGTGCGCTCCAGCTATCGCGCGGATCGGGTTTTTGAGAAGAACAATCTGGGCCTGGCCGAGCCGGCGGCGATACCTGGCCATGTGCCGGACGACAAGCTGATCCCTACCCTGTCCGTCAGTTGATAGCTGACAGGCAGCTCCAGTGAAGCGCTAGCTGCCTGGATAACCCAAGGCATGACGCAGTGCCTGCTCCAGGCGCTGCTCCACCTCCGCCATCACGACAGCCTCGGGCACATGATCCTGCAACTGCGTCATCGCCAGCCCGGCATAACCGCAGGGATTGATGCGCTGAAACGGTTGCATGTCCATGTCCACATTGAGGGCCAGACCGTGGAATGAGCAGCCCCGGCGTATACGCAACCCCAGTGAAGCAATCTTCGCCGCCCCAACATACACGCCAGGTGCGTCCGGTCGCGGCGCGGCCTGTACGCCATACCCCCCCAGCAGACGCACCAGCGCCTGCTCCATGGCACTGACCAGATCACGCACACCCATATCCAAACGGCGGATATCCAGCATCAGATAAGCAACCAATTGCCCAGGCCCGTGGTAGGTCACCTGACCTCCACGCTCGACCTGAACAACAGGAATATCGCCAGCAGCCAGTACATGCTCAGCCTTGCCCGCCTGGCCCTGAGTGAATACCGCAGGGTGCTCCAGCAACCATATCTCATCAGCCGTGGAAGCATCCCGCTCAGCCGTCAGGGTGCGCATGGCCTCCAGGGTAGGCAGGTAATCTGCCTGCCCTAGCCGGCGGACTATCAGTGGCGGCGGCATCACAGGACCATATGCACCTTGCCGGTCGCTTTCAGATCCAGATGCAGCGCCTGCAGTTGCTCCGCCCCGGTTGCAATCAGCTCCAGGCGCACAGACAGAAAACGCCCATTCTTGCTGTCGACCACTTCCACTATTCGAGTCTCGGAGCCCGGCGCATGTCGCTCGGCAATCACCATGACCATATTGGCAAAATCGTCACTTGCCTCACCTATGACCTTGATCGGATAAAGGCAGGGAAACTCGATTCGCGGTGGCGCTTCACTAGGCTTGTCAGTCATATATCCGCCTTGGCCTGTCAGTTGAAAAGACCGTAGAAAAATAACCGGATGCTGTCCCAAAGGCGGCCAAAGATTCCCGCTTCTTCCACATCAGCCAAGGCTACCAAAGGCGCGGTGTGGACAATTTCATCACCCATCCGCACTTCAACCTGACCGAGCACGTCACCTGCGGCAATAGGTGCCTTGATGGGCGATTCCAGAGTAATGCTGGCGTCCAGCTTTTCAGCCTGGCCCTTTGGCATAGTCAGGGTAAGGCCATCTGCAAGGCCGATCTGCACCTGATCGCTTACGCCTGCCCACACGCGAGGAGTAGACAAAACCTGGCCCGGCTCATAGAAGGATTTGGTTTCAAAGAAGCGGAAACCCCAGGTCAGCATCTTCTGTGTTTCTGCAGCTCTAGCCTGCTCACTGGCGGTACCCATAACCACGGCAATCAGGCGCATGCCATCCCGTTCCGCAGAAGACACCAGGCAAAAGCCTGCCTCTTCGGTATGGCCGGTCTTCAGGCCATCCACGGTGCTGTCGCGCCAGAGCATCAGATTACGATTGGGCTGACGAATGCCGTTCCAGTAGAATTCCTTTTCCTTGTAGATCTTGTAGTGCTCTGGATCGTCACGAATGATCGCCTTGGCCATGATGGCCATGTCGCGAGCACTCGACAGGTGCCCCTCCGCAGGCCAGCCAGTGGAGTTTTCAAAATGGGTAGAGGTCATCCCCAAGCGTGCAGCATGGCTATTCATCAGATCAGCGAAAGCATCCTCGCTACCCGCGATATGCTCGGCCATGGCGATACTGGCGTCGTTACCGGACTGGATAATGATGCCGCGCAGTAGATCAATCACCTTGACCTGATTGCCGACCTCGATAAACATTTTCGAGCCGCCCTTGCGCCAGGCTTTCTCGCTGACCAGCACCAGATCTTCTTCCTTGATCTGACCGCGCAGAATTTCCAGACTGGCGATATAGCTGGTCATCATCTTGGTCAGGCTGGCCGGGGGCAGCGCCTCATCGGCGTTATGCTCCATCAATACCTCACCACTATTGGCATCCAGCAGAATATAACTGGAGGCAGCCAACTGCGGTGCGCTGGGTACGATAGGCGCAGCCGCTGCAGGGACGTTGGGCGTTGGCGTGGGGGTCGGCGTTGGCGTCTGCGCATGGGCCGCGGAGGCCATGACGAGAGAGCCGGACACCAGAAAATTAAGCAGTATTTTTTTAAACATGTTGCTCACTGTAACGAATTAAAAGGTTGATTGAATATCAGTTGGCGCTGACCAGCGTGGCATCCGCCACATTGGCCAGGCGCAATTGTTCGATAAGACGCTGTGCTTCATCCTGGCTGGCTACCGGCCCAACCCGCACTCGGTGCAATGTCCCTGTTTCGCGCTGCACCGGCATGACCACTACCTCTGCGGCCAAAGTGCCCTGCAACCGCTGGCGCAACTGCTGTGCCGCCAGATCCGTGGAAAATGCACCTACCTGCAGGTAATACTGACCCTGCTCGGCAGGTGCTGTATCGACTACCGGCGCCCGCTGCCAGGACACCGGCTCTTCCGGCACCGGCACCGCAACTGCTGCGCTGGGTGCTTCGGACCTGGAGCGGTCGCTGACAAGATAACTGGGGTCATTCTGTTGCTGCCAGACCACCGGATCGATGCCCTCGACCCGCACCCGGGCTACCCCCCGCTCGGCAAAGCCCAGTTTTTTCGCAGCGGCATAGGACAGGTCGATAATGCGCGTCGAGTAGAACGGGCCCCGGTCATTGACGCGCACGATAATCTTGCGTTGGTTGTCCAGGTTTGTCACCTGCACATAGGTCGGTAAAGGCAGAGTCTTGTGCGCTGCCGTCATCCCGTACAGGTCGTACTCCTCGCCGTTGGCGGTCGCCTGCCCATGAAACTTGGTGCCATACCAGGACGCCTCGCCCTCCTCACGGTAACTGCGGCCATCCTGCATCGGCTGGTAGCTTTTACCCAGTACCGTATAAGGCGTTGCCTTGTAAGCACCGGTGTGAGGCGTGGGCACCGCATCCGGGATGGTCGATACATCCTTCATATAGGCGGGCGGACCATCGCTGGAGGTTCTGCCTCCTCCCTTGCCTGAGGTAGACGAGCAGCCGGCCAGTGCGGTGATGGCTATAGCCCACACCAACGGATGTAGAACCTTGACCAGTTCAGGTCTCATCTTTCCTAGCCTCACGAATCAGGTCTGCCAACTGATGCACCACCATCGCATACATTACACTGTGATTGTAGCGTGTGATGGCGTACAGGTTATTGCGCCCAATCCAGTACTGCGTGCTGTCGCCCGCATCAAAGTCAAACGCCATGACTTGCTCTGCGCCATCGAGCTCCAGTTCGGGCTCCCAACCCAGATCAATCAATTCTGCGACGCTGATCCGTGCGTTCAAACCCTTCTCCATTGGCAGGGTCAAGCCTTCGGCAAACCGCTCGCCACTGACCTTGACCGCCACCGCGACACCCGCCCCGTGCTGCCAGCCGTGCTCTTTAAAATAGTTGGCTACGCTGCCGATGGCATCGACCGGATTATTCCAGATATCGGCCTTGCCATCATCATCAAAATCGACCGCAAAGGCCTGATAGCTGGTCGGGATAAACTGCGGGTAACCCATGGCGCCAGCGTAGGAGCCGGTCAACTCCAGCGGATTCATCTGCTGCTCGCGGGCCACCACCATGAACGATTTGAGCTGCCGACGGAAAAACTCGGCCCTGGGCGGGTAATCAAAGCCCAGGGTGGTCAGGGCGTCGATCACCCGGTGGCTGCCTTTGTTGCCGCCGTAATAGGTCTCCACGCCGATAATGGCGACTATGACCTCAGCTTCCACACCGTATTCTTCCTCGGCGCGGCTCAATGCATCAGCGTACTTCTCGGCGAAGGTGACACCACGCACTACGCGCTCATCGGTCATGAAGATCGCACGGTATTCGTGCCAGGGTCTGACTCGCTCTGCCGGAGTCGAGATGGCCTTGAGAATACTTTCCTTGCGTTCGGCGTCTGCCAGCAAGCCTTCGACATAGGCCGGAGAGAAGCCGTGTTCTGCCTGCATCTCCTCAACAAACGGGCGAACCGCCGGATGCTCTGCAGTGTAATTGACTGCGCCAGCGGCGGGCACAATGCCACCCAACACGACCAGCACGCCAATCCTTTTGGCACGGCGAAAAAAAACTGACAGCATCATTTATCCTGTTCTTTTATCAATGGGGTGTTGCCCGAAGAGTCTGATCCACTAGCGCTGGACCATCCACTTGCGGTGCGTATGAATTGACATGAGAATGCCGAAACCCGAGAGCAAAGTCACCAGCGATGTCCCGCCGAAGCTGATCAATGGCAAGGGCACGCCGACCACTGGCAACAAGCCGCTGACCATACCGATATTGACCATCACGTAAATAAAGAAGGTCAGGGTGATACTGCCAGCCAGCAATTTGCTGAAGGTATCCTGCGCCTGCAGGGTGATGTAGAACCCCCTGGCGATCACCAGCAGATATACAATCAGCAGCAAACAGACGCCCACCAGGCCAAATTCTTCGGCCAGTACGGCGATAATGAAGTCGGTATGGCCTTCGGGCAGAAAGTCCAGGTGCGACTGCGTACCCTGCAACCAACCCTTGCCGAACACACCGCCAGAGCCGATTGCCGCCTTGGACTGGATAATGTTCCAGCCCGCACCAAGGGGATCGCTTTCCGGGTTCATGAAGGTCATCACACGGCGCTTCTGGTACTCATGCAACACAAAAAACCACATCGCCGTGGCGATGGGCACAAGCAATACCAGAGCGCCAATGATATAGCGCCAGCGCAAACCCGCCATCAGTAACGCAAACAATCCGGCGATCGCTACCAGCAACGACGTCCCCAGATCCGGCTGCTTGAGAATCAAGACTACCGGCACAAGAATAATGACCAGGGTGATGCAGATGGATTTGAAACTGGGCGGCAGTGCATGCCGCGCCAGATACCAAGCGACGATCATTGGCATGACCAGCTTGACGATTTCAGACGGCTGAAAGCGCATTACGCCCGGGATGCTCAGCCAGCGTTGTGCGCCTTTTGACTGCACGCCAACCAATTCGACTGCCACCAGCAATAACAGGCAGGCGATATAGGCGACGGGCACCCAGCGCTCCATAAAGCGCGGCTGAAACTGGGCAATGACCAGCATTACCGCCAGCCCAATGCAATAGGCGGCCGCCTGACGGTAAAGCAAGGCCATGCTCATGCTACTGGCGGAATACAGCACAAACCCGGCGATGGTCGCCAGCACCAGAATCAACAACAACAGCCAGGGATCAACATGGATACGCTGCCAGAACGGTTCGCGCCGCCCCAGTGCTGGTCGGCCGCCCGGGCGGGTACCGGTAATCGATGCGATCAGACTTCTCATGGCTGAGCCTCGGCAGTAAAGCCTTCCGGCTCAGGATCAGGGAGCAACCAGGCGTCGAACAAGGCACGGGCCACTGGCGCAGCTACCCGACCACCGGACTCGCCGTTTTCGACCATGACCGCCACCGCAATACGCGGCGCTTCCACCGGTGCAAAACCGACGAAGAGCGCGTGATCGCGGTGGCGCTCACGCAAAGCCGCAGAGTCATACTTCTCCCCCTGGGCAATCGCTACAACCTGAGCCGTACCGGTCTTCCCGGCCATGCGATAGGGAGCGTTAAGGGCTGCCGCTCGCGATGTCCCACGCTCACCGTGCATCACATCTTCCAGGGCGGAGGTAATAAAGTTCCAGTCGTCGTCATTTCTGAGCTGGATGTTATCCGGCGTGTCCTTTTCCTCCGGAGGCATTCCCTCGGCGTCCTTTAACAGACGCGGTCGCTTCCAGACGCCACGATTGGCCACCAGTGCGATGGATTGTGCCAACTGCAAGGGCGAGGTCAGCATATAGCCCTGACCGATACCGGTAATCAAGGTTTCACCGGGGTACCATGGCTGGCGCCGCGCGTTGCGCTTCCACTCCCGGGACGGCATAAGCCCAGGCGACTCCTCGAACATATCCAGTGAAACGCGGGTACCAAGGCCGAACTGACTCATGAAGTCATGCATGCGATCAATCCCCAGTTTGTGGGCCAGATCGTAGAAGTAGGTATCATTCGAGCGGGCAATCGCCAGACGCATATCCACCCAACCATCACCCTGGCGGTTCCAGTTACGATAACGATGACTGTGGTTTGGCAACTGATAGAACCCAGGATCATATACTCGGGAGTTGCGGCTGGTCACACCGCTATCCAGGCCCGCCAGCGCAACCATCTGCTTGATCGTCGATCCGGGGGGATACAACCCGCGCAACACACGATTGAACAGGGGCTGATCGAGTGAATCGCGCAGTGCGCCGTAATCAGCGTGGCTGATGCCGGTCACAAACAGATTGGGATCGAATCCGGGCTGGCTGACAAAAGCCAACACCCCGCCAGTTTCCGGCTCAATGGCAATGATGGCGCCGCGCCGATTGCCCAGCGCCTGTTCAGCGACAGCCTGCAAACGACTATCGAGGTGCAGCGTCAGATCTTTGCCGGGCAGCGGATCAACCCGCTTTAGTACACGCAATACCCTGCCGCGCGCGTTGGTTTCTACCTCTTCATAGCCCACGGTGCCGTGCAGCATATCTTCGTAATAGCGCTCGATACCGGTCTTGCCAATATAGTGGGTGCCCGCGTAGGCGACCTGGTCTATCCGCCCCATTTCCTGTTCATTGATCCGCCCCACATAACCCACCGCATGGGCAAAATGCTCCGCCAAGGGATAGTGGCGTACAAAGCTGGCCTGCACTTCCACCCCCGGCAGCCGGAACTGATTGATAGCTACCTGGGCAATCTGCTCCTCCGTCAGCCCGAACATCACCGGCACAGCTTCAAATGGCCGCCGCGCCTGCGTCAGTCTACGTTCGGCCCTTTCCACATCATCTGGGGACAACGCCAGTAATGACTTGAGCAAGGCAAAATGCTGCTGCAGGTCCGGCACTCGTTCACGAGTAATGCTCAGGCTGAAACTTGGACGATTTTCCGCCAGGACTATGCCATTGCGATCATAGATCCGGCCGCGGCCGGGGGGGACCGGCTGAACGTGCACGCGGTTGTTTTCAGACAGGGTGGTGTGGTGCTGAAACTGGGTGACCTGCAGGTGATAAAGGCGAGCGACCAAAACCGCCGTCAACAGCAATACTACCGCAGCCGCCAGCACCACGCGACCCTGCACTATCCGGGCGTCATTGGAGGGATCTTTAAGATGGATCGGTCTGGCCATGAATCACTTGTGGTAGGGATGACGGTTGAGAATAGTCCAGGCTCTGTACAGCTGTTCGGCCAGCAGTATCCTTACCAGTGGATGCGGTAACGTCAATGCGGATAAAGACCAGCGCTGATCACTGCGGGCGCTGACTTCCTCAGCCAAGCCCTCAGGGCCGCCAACCATCAAGTTGACATTGCGCGCCTCCAGCCGCCAGGTATCCAGATGCGCGGCCAACTCTTCGGTAGACCAGTTACGGCCATTGACCTCCAGGGTCACGATTCGTTCACCCGGTTGCGTGGCCGCCAGCATCTGCTCGCCCTCGCGGCGCATCAGGCGCGCGATGTCGGCATTCTTGCTGCGCGTGCCCAACGCAATTTCCACCAGATCAACAGGCAGATCAGGCGGCATGCGCTTGGCATACTCCTGATATCCCTGCTCTACCCAGGCGGGCATACGCGACGCGACGCTGATCAAGCGTATGCGCACAACGATTACTCGTTAGGGATTTGCTGCTGGGCGCGTCGCGATTCGGCGCTCTGCCACAGGCGCTCAAGATCATAGAACTGCCGAGTGGCCGGCTGCATGACATGGACGACGATATCACCCAGGTCCACCAGCACCCACTCGCCCGAATCCTTGCCTTCAACGCCCAGCGGTCGGCAACCGGCAGCCTTGGCCTTTTCCAGCACGTTGTCGCTCAGCGAGCTGACATGCCGTGAAGAGGTACCGCTGGCGATGATCATGTAATCGGTCACGCTGGTCAGCTCACTGACATCGATGCGTACAACGTCCTTGGCCTTGAGTTCTTCGAGTGCGTCTTCCACCAGCTTGATAAGGTCATCAATCTGCATATCGGATTCTAATCCTTCGGTATCAGGGCCGGTACAGCCCATTGGTTTCAATATAGTCGAGCACGGCGTCAGGCAATAAAAAACGCGGTGACCGGCCCTCGGCTGCCAGCGCGCGAATATGCGTTGCCGAAATAGCCAAAGGTGTTTGTGATAAACACAAAATCTGCCCGTGCCGGGCCGATGCCTGACGCGGATCACTGATGCTGCGCGCTGCGAGCAGGTCCTTGAGAACCTCTGGCAGGTCCTGATCCTGCTCAGGTCTTTGCAATACCACCAGGCTGGCCAGTTGCAGCAGCTCCTCCCAGCGGTGCCAGTTGGGCAAGCCACAAAAGGCATCCCAACCGAGAATCATGAACAGGGTAACAGTATTGCCCAGCTCATCCCGTAATGATTCCAGCGTCTCGACCGTGTAGGACGGCCGATCACGCAACAACTCCCGATCGTCCACCAGAAAACCGCTGCGTTCGCCTACCGCCAGGCGCACCATAGCCAGGCGCTGGGCAGCATCGGCGCCAGGCCTGTCGCGATGGGGTGGCCGCGCGCTGGGTATCAGCCGCAACTCATCCAGCTGCAAGCTGTCACGCACTTCCAGTGCGCCACGCAAATGACCGTAATGCACAGGGTCAAAAGTGCCGCCAAGCAAACCGATACGGCGGTTCATCGCCGCATCACTGGCGGATATGCCCATCGCCAAACACAACGTACTTCTCGCTGGTGAGGCCTTCCAGCCCTACCGGGCCACGGGCGTGAATCTTGTCGGTGGAAATACCGATTTCTGCACCCAGCCCGTACTCGAAGCCGTCGGCGAAGCGCGTCGAGGCATTGATCATCACCGAACTTGAGTCCACTTCCGCGAGGAAGCGCCTGGCGCGGGTGAAGTCCTCCGAGATCATCGCGTCGGTATGTTGCGAGCTGTAGGTATTGATGTGGTCGATCGCAGCGTCCATATCCTCGACTACGCGAACAGACAGGATCGGCGCCAGATATTCGGTATGCCAATCTTCCTCGGTAGCCATGATGGCCGCGGGCACCAGCGCACAGGTTCGCTCGCAGCCGCGCAGCTCCACACCTTTATCGGCGTAAAGCTGCGCCATACGCGGCAGAAACTGCTCGGCCACCGCCTTATGGACCAGCAGGGTTTCCATCGCATTACACACACCATAGCGGTGGGTCTTGGCATTCAGGGCAATCGCTGCCGCCTTGTCCAGGTCAGCGCGATCATCGACATACACGTGACAGATGCCATCCAGGTGCTTGATCACCGGCACCTTTGCATCGCGGCTGATGCGCTCAATCAGACCCTTGCCGCCACGTGGCACTATCACATCCACAAATTCGGGCATGGTGATCAACTCGCCGACTGCCTGGCGATCCGTGGTTTCCACCACTTGCACAATATTGGCTGGCAATCCGGCTGCGGCCAGCCCCTGAGCGAGACAGCGGGCAATTGCGCGGTTGGAGTGAATCGACTCCGAGCCACCACGCAGAATGCAGGCGTTACCTGACTTCAGGCACAGGCTCGCGGCCTCGACGGTCACATTAGGCCGGGACTCATAAATAATGCCGATGACGCCCAGGGGCACGCGCATCTTGCCGACCTGGATCCCGGAGGGCAAAAATTTCATATCACGAATCACGCCGATCGGATCGTCAAGCGCTGCGACCTGCCGTAACCCTTCTACCATTTTTGCCAGAGCGGCAGGGGTAAGGGCCAGGCGATCGAGCATGGCGGCATCCAGACCATTATCGCGACCTGCTTGCAGATCCAGCTCGTTGGCTTCAATCAACTGGCTGCTCGCCGCCTCGATCGCTGCGGCCGTGGCCAACAACGCCTGATTCTTCACCGCCGTGGTCGCGCGAGCGATCACCCGCGAAGCCTGGCGCGCGTCACGCCCAAGCTGATGCATGTATTCTGTAACCTGTTCAGCGCGCATGCCTTCACCTATACCAGCCGCTTGGCCAAAGGGCGCATTATAACTGTCCCTCCCGGCAGTGGACAGCGCAGACCTGCTATGATCGAGAATATGTGTTCATATTGTTGCCAGCGCGATGCTGGCCTTTTAAAAAACGGCTCACCTCGCCTGGCCCGGCTATCCGCCGCTGCCCCGGCGCGCGCGTGCACAGGAATCAACACTGACCATGGTTGATATGATTACCGGCGATTTACTCGCCTGGCTGGGCGAGCATCGCCAATGGCTAGGCTGGTGCATATTTCTGATCGCCATGCTGGAATCTCTGGCCATTGCGGGCCTGCTGGTCCCCGGCGTCGTGCTGCTGGTCGCCACCACCGCCATGGCGGGTGCATGGGGTATGCCGATTGTCAGTGTGATGGGTTGGGCTTTCGCTGGCGCGGTAGTGGGCGACATGCTGAGTTTCACCCTGGGCCGGCTATTCCACCAGGACATCCGCCGGCTCGGCGTATTCCGCAGGAACCCACAGTGGATCGGCCGCGGCGAGAGCTTTTTCCAGCGCTATGGCGTGCTGAGCATTTTCCTCGGACGCTTTGTCGGACCGATCAGACCGGTTATCCCGATGATCGCCGGCATGCTGGATATGCCCACCTGGCGCTTCTTGCTGGTCAATATCGCCTCGGCGCTGGCCTGGGCGCCGGTCTACGTGATCCCCGGCTACGCCGCTGGCCATGCGGCCAGTTGGGCGGTACCCGAGTTTTTCTGGCAACAGGCCTTCGGCCTGCTGGCTGCCATGCTCAGCGTCTGCGCGCTGGTCTTCTATTGCCAATGGAAGCAGGAGCGTTGGAGCGGTCTGGCCGCCACGAGCGCCTGCCTGCTTGGGCTGATCGGAGTATCCTTTGCTAGCCCTTGGCTCGGCGTGGTGGATATCAGCCTGGCAACATGGGCAGGCCAGATAACCAGCCCCGCCACAGGCTGGCTGGCATTGGCTCAACCACTGGCCGGCCAGGGATTCATGCTGCTTCTGGCGCTGCTTGTTTTGCCCAGCTTGCTGCTCGGGGCGGGCAAGCGCCAGGCACTGATGCTGTCTCTGGCGGTCCTGCTGAATCTGTTGGCAGGTTACGCATTGCAGCTCGGGGCGGGCTATCTGACCATCTCCACCAGCCTGACGCTGCTGATCTGCTTGTTACTGCTGTGCAGCCGCAGCCTCAGCTTCTGGCTTCGCGTACTCTGGATTGCCGCCATATTGCCGGCAGTGGTGCTGATTACGCTCGGCTTCCTGACTAGCCAACCGGTAGCCCTGACCAGCTTACTGGCCAGTTGGTTGACAGCTGCCGTGGCCTGCCTGTTCAGCCTGTGGCTTATGGAGCGGGCCGGCCCGTTGGCGCCGCCTGCTCCCAGGTGGATCGCCATACTGATGTTACTGCCGCTAGTCGCCGCCCTGCTCAGCCACTCAGGCCTGCAGCAGCTCCAGCCATTCAGTAATCTGCTGTAGACGCACGCCAGGGGATTCTGTGGCCAGAAGTACCGACTTCTGGTCCAGGGAGAAGGGCAGCAAAAACGCCAGCTCATAGCCAAGCTGCTGCTGGCTATCGGCCAGGGCTGGCAGGCCAAGCCCTTCGGCTATGGGGTGATTCAGCAAGGCCGCATGCAAGGCTCTGAGGTCATCGTGCTCGGGCTGCAAAGCTTGATCAGGCTGCTCGTCCAGCCAGGCTACCTGAGCAGTCACCAGCCCATCGGCCGCCACCTGCACCTCGCTGACACGCCCCCGCCGCCGACCCTGAATACGCAGGCCCAACAGTCCATTGTCGCGCTGCTGCCAATCAACAATCTGCGCCTCGCAACCCACGGCGGCAAAGCGCAAGTCGCCCAGGCCCGACTCCGGGCCAGATTCCAGCGGCATGATCAGAAAACGTTCGTCACGTTTGAAACAGCGACTGACCATGTCCAGGTAGCGAGCCTCGAATATCTGTAAATCCATTATGCAACCAGGCAGCAGGATGCTCTTTAGCGGAAAAAGGGCGTGTCTGTCGCTCATGCTTACCTCTGATATCTGTCGATCGGAACCCACCTGCCCTGCGGTCATTGCATTCAGCATACCTATTTAGGCGTGAAGGCCATTGACCCCGCACGATGCCCTTGCAACCATGGCAAAAGAGCAGGACTTGTGTCTATATTCCTACGATCATTCATTGTGAGTGATCGTTTCACGGGCCTTGGGGCCACAACAATAACAGAGCCATGGAGAACGCCATGACAGCAGCCGTACCCGCATCCGAACTATCATCCTTTATTGGTAAAGACATGGGCCATTCCGAGTGGATGACCATCGATCAGGAGCGCGTCAATCAATTTGCAGAATGCACCGGCGACCACCAGTTCATTCACCTTGATGTAGAGAAAGCCAAGCAGACCCCGTTTGGCGGCACCATCGCCCACGGTTTCCTGTCATTGTCTTTGCTGCCCGTGCTGTCAGCAGGCCTGCTGGTCCGCCCTCAAGGTCTGAAAATGGCTGTCAACTACGGCATGGATAGCCTGCGCTTCATCCAGCCCGTGCGGGTTGGTTCGCGCGTACGTCTGCACGTCAGCGTTGTTGATGTCACCGAGAAGAATCCGGGGCAATGGCTGGTCAAGGCCAAATCGACGCTGGAGATCGAGGGTAATGACAAGCCGGCCTTTATCGCTGAAGGTCTGACCCTGTACTTCGTCTGATCACGCCTTACCTTGCCAACACCGGGGCGCGCATACGCTGGCGTCGCCCCGGTAATTGTCAAAGACGCACACCCACGGTAACCATGGCCGCAGCGGCCCCCAGCAGAACCACTTCGGCAGACACGCGATCATAACGCGCCCCCAACGAGGGAATAATAGCTGGCGCTACCCCAAAGCGATTCAACGGAATCTTGTCCCGATATTCGCCCTTATAACCCTCCAGCAGCCCGCCGGTCAGCTTCATATAGAACGCCGACTCAGCCATATCCCACTGCCTGCCGTAGTAAACATAGTTGGCCCGCTCGCCAAAGGAATGCTTGAAGGTCGCAGCCCCCCAGAGGGACGCATCCGGCAGATGCCGCTCCACCCCAATCAAGCGTTGATGATTGTTATGGTCAGGCTCAGGCGAATAATGCCGGGTGTAGACGCTGGTCTGCAGCCGCCAGGAACCCGACTCAGTGTCCACGGCCATAGCAGGCAAACTGACCATCAGCAGCGGCAGCAGCAGGCATAAGCTCTTTGAACACCGCATCATTCGCCCCACCTGGCCAGCAGTTGCTGGGGTATATCCAACTGGTTGAGAATCCGCGCTACGACAAAATCAATCAGATCTTCAATCGAGGCTGGCTGGTGATAGAACCCCGGGCTGGCCGGCAGAATGACCGCGCCCATCTGACTCAGCTTCAGCATATTTTCCAGGTGCAGCGTTGAATAGGGCGCCTCGCGCGGGACCAGGATCAGCTTGCGACGCTCCTTGAGAGCGACGTCGGCGGCCCGTTCGATCAGGTTGTTACTGGCCCCGGTGGCGATGGCTGACAAGCTGCCCGTCGAACAGGGGCAGACAACCATGGCACTGGGCGCACCGGACCCGGACGCCACCGGAGCCATCCAGTCCTGCTTGCCAAACACGCGAATCTGCCCAGGCCGTGCCGAGTAATGCTCCGTGAGGAAGGCTTCCAACGCCTGGGGCTTAGGCGGCAAGGTCAGGCTGGTTTCCGTGGCGACCACCAACTGCGCCGCCTGGGATATCATGAAAAACACCTCGACATCCGCCTTGACCAGGCACTCGAGCAAGCGCAGAGCGTACTGAGCACCTGAGGCCCCGGTCATCGCCAATGTGACCCGTTCAGTTGCCACACTGCACCTCCAGTGCCTGGATCAAACGCTGATGGATCCCACCAAATCCGCCATTGCTCATGATCACGATACGCGTGCCAGGCTTGGCTTCTGCCAGCAGGCTGCTGATGATGCCGTCAATATCGGTATCGATGCTCGCCGGTACCGGGCTTTGCTCGATGATGCTCTCAAGCGACCAGTCCAGCCCTGGAGGCTGAAACCAGATCACCTGAGTGGCACTGGCGACACTGGCGGCCAGTGCCTGCCCATGACTGCCCAGGCGCATGGTATTGGATCGCGGTTCGATAACCGCAATCAGCGGCGCGTCACCGATGCTCGCGCGCAGCCCGGCGAGCGTGGTGGCGATTGCCGTAGGGTGATGAGCAAAATCATCATAAACGCTCACGCCATTGATCAGTGCCAGCAGCTCCATGCGCCGCTTGGCACTCTTGAACTCGGCCAATGCGGCAATGCCCTGGGCCGGGGTCACGCCTACATGCCGGGCCGCCGCCAGCGCCGTCAGCGCGTTAGCGACACTATGCTCACCGGTCTGCGACCAGGTCGCCTCACCCTGACATACGCCGTCCAGCCACACCTCAAAGCGCGAACCATCCGCCTCCAGCAGCCGCGCCTGCCACTGCCCGCCCTCCCCAGTGGTTTGGCAAGGTGTCCAGCAGCCCATCGCAATCACTCGTTCAAGGGCCTCTTCGCGCTGCGGGTAGATGATCAGACCGCTGGCGGGCACAGTACGCACCAGATGGTGAAACTGGCGTTCAATCGCCGCCAGATCTGGAAAAATATCCGCGTGATCGTATTCAAGATTGTTCAGCACCGCCGTGCGCGGCCGGTAATGCACAAACTTGGAGCGCTTGTCGAAGAACGCACTGTCGTACTCGTCCGCCTCCACAACAAAAAACGGCGTCGCGCCCAGGCGAGCCGATACGCCAAAATTCTGCGGCACTCCACCAATCAGGAAACCCGGCGCCATACCTGCGTGCTCAAGAATCCAGGCCAGCAAACTCGAGGTGGTGGTCTTGCCGTGGGTACCCGCCACTGCGAGCACCCAGCGCTCCTGCAAAACGTGACGTGACAGCCATTCCGGCCCGGACACATAGGGCAGCCCCTGGTCCAGCACATATTCAACGGCGGGATTACCCCGTGACAGGGCATTGCCGATAACCACCAGATCCGGGGCCGGCTGCAAATGCGCAGGATGATAGCCCTCCATCAACGCAATGCCCTGCGCCTCAAGCTGAGTGCTCATCGGCGGATAGACATTCGCGTCCGATCCGCTGACCTGATGCCCCAGTTCGCGCGCCAGCAGCGCCAGTGAGCCCATGAAAGTGCCGCAGATTCCTAAAATATGCAGGTGCATGCTCTAGCCTTGAGTCGGTCGGGTTTGGTTGCAGAGATGTTAACACGGGCAACCTGTCAGCAGGACAACCCGCCAGACGGCCATGCAATAGCCGTGAGTTTCGGCTATCATTCCGCGCCATCAGGCTTTCCGCCCTTTACCAGCTGGTACCCAGAGTCCAAACAGGGAGTTCGCATGTCCGTCAAAAATGCCTTTTATGCTCAATCAGGCGGTGTTACTGCCGTCATCAACGCGTCGGCTGCGGGTGTGATTGAAACCGCCAGGCAGCATCCCGAGCAAATCGGCACCGTTTACGCGGGTCACAACGGCATTATCGGCGCCCTGACCGAAGACCTTATCGACACCAGCCAGGAGCCAGCAGAGAATATTGCGGCCCTGCGCCACACGCCTTCAGGTGCATTTGGCTCGTGCCGCTACAAACTCAAGAGCCTGGAAGCCAACCGGGCTGAATATGAGCGGCTGATCGACGTCTTTCGCGCGCACAATATCGGCTACTTCTTCTACAACGGCGGCGGCGACTCGGCCGATACCTGCTTGAAGATTTCGCAACTGGCTGAAACCATGGGCTATCCGATCCAGGCTATCCATGTACCCAAAACCGTGGACAACGATCTGCCGATCACCGATTGCTGCCCCGGGTTTGGCTCGGTAGCCAAGTACGTTGCGACTTCTATCCGCGAGGCCGGTTTTGACGTCGCCTCAATGGCCGCGACCTCTACCAAGGTCTTTATCCTTGAGGTCATGGGCCGGCATGCCGGCTGGATTACCGCCGCCTGCGGTCTGGCCAGCGAAGGCGAAGGCCAGCCTCCGCACATATTGCTATTCCCGGAAGTCAAATTTGACCAGGAAAAGTTCCTCGCACGCGTCAAACAGTGCGTCGAAACCTACGGCTACTGCGTGATTGGCGTGTCCGAAGGGATCAAGAACAGTGAGGGCAAGTTCCTGTCCGAAACCGGCCTGACCGACGCATTCGGCCATGCGCAATTGGGCGGTGTGGCGCCCACTATCGCCAACCTGGTCAAGGATCAGTTGGGCTACAAGTACCATTGGGCCGTAGCCGATTATCTGCAACGCGCGGCACGGCACATTGCCTCCAAGGTCGACGTTGAGCAAGCCTATGCCTTGGGTAAAGCGGCAGTGCAGATGGCACTGGAGGGCAAGAATGCCGTAATGCCGGCCATTCGCCGCCTGCAGGACAGCCCCTATCAGTGGGACATTATCGAAGCGCCCCTGAAAGATGTCGCCAACGTCGAGAAATTCATGCCTGAGCACTTCATCAGCGAAGACGGCTTCCACATTACCGAGGCTTGCCGCCAATACCTGTCACCGCTGATTCAAGGTGAAGATTACCCGCCGTTCCGCAATGGTCTGCCAGAGTACGTAAGACTGAATAACGTGACCGTTGCCCCCAAGCTGCCAGCCTTCAAGATCTGACTGCTTTGGCAGTGCCAGGAACCCGCCCTTGCCGGCGGGTTTTTTTTGCCCGGCAGATTGAAGAATCCTGATCACTGGGGCAGGATGTCTGCAGCTGACCCACTACCAATAGCGGGCCATAATCTGACCATTTCCGGGGAATACGTATGCGTATAGTGCAGGCCGACACCAGCCGTCTGGACGAAGTGACGCCACTGTTTATCAAATATCGCGAATTCTATGGTCACTTGCCCAAGCCGGAAGCGTCCAGACGCTTCCTGGAAGATCGTCTGAAGAACGAACAGGCGGTGATTCTGATCGCTGAAGATGAAGAAAGCGGCAAGGTGCTTGGCTTCTGCCAGTTCATTCCGAGCTTCTCTGCCTTGACGCTGTCTGCCAGTTGGGTCCTCAAGGGCATTTACGTCATCGAGGAAGCCCGGCGCCAACTGGTCGCCGACAAGATGCTCAATCAGGCCAAGGTCATGGCGCGCGCTGAAGGCATACAACGCATGACAGTAATGACCGGCGAAAACAACACCACTGCGCACAGCCTGTATCGCTCGCTGGGCTTCAGTGATGACGCCGAATTTCACTATTTCTCACTCAAGCTCTGAACGGCGGACTGCGCACCGGATCAAAACGGAGCCACAACATCGGCTCCGTGGGCTAAAAGCCCTGCCAATAGCGCCTACGACCAAGGTTTTATACGATAACGCTGCTTAAACTCCGCTTATCGCTTGGTATCCCACCCCTTAAGCTCTATAATTCTGCCCAGAATTTTCCACCATGGCCGAATCAGGTAACCCATGAGCTACGACCAGATCCCCCCAGGCAAAGATATTCCCAACGACATTTATGTCGCCATCGAGATCCCGGCCAATCACGCGCCGATCAAGTACGAGATCGACAAAGACAGCAACACACTGTTCGTTGACCGCTTCATGGCTACGCCGATGTTCTACCCGGCCAACTACGGCTTCATCCCCAACACGCTGGCTGACGACGGTGACCCGCTGGACGTACTGGTAGTGACCCCGCATCCGGTCGTGCCAGGTTCTGTGATCCGCTGCCGTCCAGTAGGCGTATTGCACATGACCGACGATGGCGGCGGCGACGCCAAACTGATTGCCGTGCCGCATGACAAGCTCAGCGTGCTGTACCGTAACATCAAGGAATATACCGACCTGCCCGAGCTGCTGATGCAGCAGATCCAGCATTTCTTTGAGAACTACAAGGATCTGGAAGAAGGCAAGTGGGTCAAGATTGACCGCTGGGGCAGTGCTGAAGAAGCCCGCGCGGAAATTGTAAAGGCAGTGAACGCTTACCAAAAATAAGCGTTCTGCCCCCGTAAAAGCCGGCCACAAGCTGGCTTTTTTTATGCCTGCAATTCGGGATTCCTGGCAGCCAAGCAAAAAAAACGGGTATGAGCCAAGACTCATACCCGTATGTCGTATGGCTACTGATCTTTCAGAACAGCATGCCCAGCTTCAGACCCACTTCGTCACTTTTCAGCTTGGTGTTAGCTGTCAGCATGTCGGAGTCATCCAACTGATAATTGGTGCGCTCGTAATAGACCGAGGCCGAGATGGGCAAGGCACCTTCACGGTTGTTCCACAGGAACGTCAGCTCGGCGTAGGGATTTGCCTTGTTCTTCATGTCCAGCGTTTCACTACCCACGTTTTCAACACGGATCTTGGTTTCCGCATCCAGACTGTAACGCGCGCCGGTTTCAAAGCGCGTGGTCATCGACTGGCCATGGTGCGTCAAACCCAAACCCAGCTTGGCAAAGGGGCTCTTGTTAGTGGTACGAGTTTCAAGACCGTTACCGGCATCTGGCTCAAAGCGGGTCCAGTCATAACCGGCACCGGCGATAAAATCGGCATGCAGGTTATTATCCAATGGTGCCCGGAAACCCAGATCGATCTCGCCCCGCGCATCGCGCAGCTCGTTGTCGTCCTTTTCGCCATAATTGGCTTCAATGCCAGCCTGATAGATAAAACCGCCCTGACTGGTCAGCTTGTTACCATAATTGTAAAAGGCGCCAACGCTGGGCAGCCTGTCTTTGGAGTCATCAATCTGACTGATATCCGAGTCATAGCTGTATTCGTTGTAACTGCCCTTGATCCCCAACTGGGAGACAGGACCTTGGGCGAAAGCGAAAGCTGGCATCAGCAATACGCCGAAAGTGGATGCTTTGATCAATGAGGCACGTGACCGCATGGAATACTCCTAATCTGTTCTGTATGAATGGTGTACACCCCCTCCGACCGACGTTTGCAGGGTAAGTTCTAGTTTTTTGAGCTGATGTGCGATTCAGAGCCCTTTGTTATAATTTCCAGGCGCCCCCCCCCCTAGTGCATAACAACCCCTTGGAGATTTCCCATGACTGATCGCTATTTCGACCAGATGGGTGCGCACTTTGCCCGCAAGATCTACGCCAGCCCCAAAGGCGCTATCCGCCTTGCCGTGTTAACCCGAGATCTGCAGGAATGGCTGCCTGACATACAGCAGCCTGAACAATCGCTGCGTGTTCTGGATGTCGGAGCAGGCCTGGGGCATATCAGTGAATGGTTGGTGGCCCAGGGGCATCGTCTGACGCTATGCGAACCCTCGATAGAGATGCTCGATGCAGCGCGCACCCATCTCGATACCCTGCCCTCTGCCTACCCGGTCGAGTATCTGCATATGCCGCTGCAGGCGCTGCCTGATCGGGGCGAGCAATATGACCTGGTGATTTGTCACGCAGTACTGGAGTGGCTGGCCGACCCGGCCGCCGCCTTGCAGACCTTGCATCAGTTATGCACCCCGAATGGCGCCCTCTCTCTGGCGTTCTACAACCGCGATGCGCTGGTCTACAAGAATCTGATCAAAGGGCAGTTTCGCAAGCTGGAAAAAAACCAGTTGGCTGGCAGTAAACGCAGCCTGACACCCCAGCAGCCGCTGGACCCGCGGACAGTTGCAGACTGGTGCACGGACGCACAGTTGCGGCAACATGCGCAAAGCGGTATCCGAGTATTTTACGACTACATGCCCGCAGAGTTTCAACCGCCGATAGCTGATGCGCAATTGCTGGAACAGGAGCTACTATTCAGCCGCCACCCTGCCTATCGGCATCTGGGCCGCTATCTGCATTGGTGGTTACGTCCGCAGGTAGAATGAGGCGAGAGCCCACCTACTCAACCGCCAGCGCGCTTGACCTGAAAGCCCTGCTCTGAAAGCCAGGCACACAAGAGGGTGACCTGGTCGCCCTGAATCTCTATGACACCCGCCTTGAGCGCGCCACCGCAGCCGCAGCGAGCTTTCATGCGCTTGGCCAGGTCTTTCAATTCAGCCTCGGGCAGCATGATGCCGCTGATACTGGTGACGGTCTTGCCGCCGCGCCCTTTGGTTTCGCGGCGCACGCGCACTATGCCGTCGCCGACCGGGGCCGGGGCCTGTTTGCAAGTGCACTGCGCTACGGGCTGCCTGCAATCCGGGCAGGTACGCCCGGTCTCGGTTGAATAGACGAGGCCACCCAGGCCTGAGAATCCACTGGATTTAGCCATACACCTCACTCATTGAAATAGCCTGACTGCAGCAGATCAAGCGCCTGCAGCGAGTCAGGACTGTACTGCTCATCATCGCGCTGCCAGGGTTGCCGCGGATCAATCCAGCGCACGCCCTGCACTTCTTCTGGCTGCATGCTGATGGGGCCATCCCAACAGCAACTGAAGAACGCCCCCCAAAGGCGGCTTTCAGGCGCCTCGAAAAAAAACCGCCCGTGAGGCTTCAGCTCAGCGCCGCAAACACCCAACTCTTCTTCCAGTTCGCGCTGCGCGCCCTGGAGATAGGTTTCCCCTGCACTGACCAGGCCACCGGCTGCGACATCCCAATAGCCCGGGTACAGGCGCTTGTGCAGCGTGCGCTGGTGCATACACAGCAAGCCGGCACTATTGAACACGAATATATAGGTGCAGCGGGTGATCAAGCCCTCTTCTTGCACCTGGGAGCGCGGCACTACACCCAGCACGCGGTCGTGCTCGTCTACATGCAGGACCGGTTCCTGGGCGGAAGCCGCCAGGTAAGCGGCAATCGACGATGCATCCACCCCGGCGATCAACCCTGCTCAAGTAACCGGCGCAGGTCGATCAGCGCCGCGTTGGCACGCGAGAGGTAATTGGCCATGACCAGGGAATGGTTGGCCAGCATGCCAAAGCCGCCGCCGTTCAGAATAACCGGACTCCACAGCGGCTCCTGAGTAGCCTCCAGCTCGCGGATAATCTGTTGCAAACTGGTCTGGGCGTTCTTGCGTCCGATGACTTCGGCAAAATCGACCTCTACCGCACGCAACAGGTGAACCAACGCCCATGCCGAACCCCGTGCCTCAAAGAACACGTCATCAATTTCGGTCCATGGCGTCTTTTCGCGCGGGCGGCTACCGTCGGTAATCACACCCTGATCAACGCTCGCCGACAGCCGTTGTGACAGCGAGCCGAGCCGGGTATTCACGTCGCCCAGCCAACTGGCCAGATTATCCGCACGCGCATAAAAATCGGCGTCACCGCGGCGCAGCCGGTCGGTATATTTTTCCAGTTCGTCAAGACCGGTCGCATACTCGCTCTCGGTGGCAGGGAAGGCCCAACTGGTATTATCGAAATGGAAGAGCGGCTCGGCTTTGGCCAGATTGCGGTCTTCAGCAGACTGGGATTGCGAGCGCGCCATATCACGACGCATTGCGCGGGTCATGTCACGTATCTGCACCAGCACGCCAAATTCCCAGCTCGGCATATTGTCCAGCCAGAGCCCGGGCGGGGTAATGTCATTGCTGATGAAGCCACCGGGCTTGTTCAGCAAGGTCGACATCATGTGCGCAACCGTAGTACTGGTCAGCTCGCCAGCCACCGGCAGGGTCTGCCCATCGCGAACGGTATTGACCGGCGCCATATCCGGCTCGCGGCTCCAATACCATCCGACGACCACGCAGATAAGCAGGTAAACCACCAGCAGCCCAATCAGCACGCGCCCCACAAGAGAGCCTGTCGAGCCCGATGTCGAAGCCGTCGAAGCACCGGCTGAGCCTCCACCGATTGACCATTTTCCAATTCTCATCGCCTACTCCCGTGGTTTTGCGTATCCGAAGCATATCACCCCCAGCACCATCATCACACGGGACGCGAGCGTCAGCGGAGTTTCAGGGCATCAGCTAACAGACAGGCCAACACCGTGGCAGTTCAGGCATGGGTTATGCAGAGTGCAAATGTCATAAAGCCGCGAAGTGAACCGACGTACCTGATGACATTTTGTCGCTCGGCAAAGCCGCCCACAGCGTTTATAGTGGCTGCCCAGATATCGCTCAAAACAAGTGGATGGTTGATTTGCCGTTACGCCTTTTATTACTGCTGGTTCTGCTGCTGCCGGGTGTGTCCCAGGCTGGCTTTCTGGATGAGCGCCCGTCCAGCTCAACCTTTACTGGAGTACTTGAAGGCAGCGGCGGGCAGGCCAACTTCCTGCCAGTGGGCGAAGCCTTTCGCCCGGGGCTGATTTCTGCAGATGAGCGACAAATTCGCCTGCAGTTCGACATCGCCCCTGAATACTACCTGTACCGTCATCGCCTTGATTTCCGGCTGTCCGATGGCGCTAGCCAGGTCAGCGCAGTGGTGCTGCCGGATGGCATCGCCAAAACCGATGAGTTTTTTGGCGATGTAGAGGTGTACTACAACAGCCTGGAGGTCGTCCTTGAGTTGCAGGGCGGTGCGCCCGACGGCCAGCAACTGTCGATCGATTTCCAGGGCTGCGCTGACGCCGGCCTGTGCTACCCGCCTGAAACGGTGCAATTGCAGATGCCCGGCGCCGCGGCAGGCGCCCAGGAAACTCCTGGCAGCACACCATCTGGCATTTCAGCCTGGGCCCTGGCGCTGTTCTTTTTTGCCGGTCTGGGCCTGACATTTACTCCCTGCGTACTGCCCATGCTGCCGATCCTGTCCAGCATGGTGGTGGGTCGCAAGGATATTGATCGCCCCCGGGCGCTCGCCCTGGCGGGCAGCTATGTACTGGCCATGGCGCTGACCTTTGCACTGGTGGGTGCACTGATAGGCATGTTCGGCGCCGCCCTGAATATTCAGGCGCGGCTGCAATCGCCCGCCGTGCTGATCACCTTCGCGACCTTCTTTGTTCTATTTGCCGTGGCCATGTTCGGCGCCTTCGACTTGCGCCTGCCGGCATTTGTACGTGAGCCGCTGGAGCGCCTGGGCAGCCGCACTCGCGGAGGCTCGATTCCCGGTGCAGCGCTGATGGGCGTGCTCTCCACGCTGGTTGTGTCGCCCTGCATATCTGCTCCGCTGGCGGGCGCGCTGGTCTATATCAGCAGTACCGGCGATGCCCTGGGCGGCGCACTGCAGCTCTTTGCCCTGGCCCTGGGCATGGGCCTTCCGCTGCTGTTGATCGCCCTGTTCGGCAACGCCTTGTTGCCCCGCTCCGGCCCCTGGCTCAACTCGGTCAAGCAGTTGTTCGGCTTTGGCCTGCTTGGTGTTGCGATCTGGTTGCTGGAGCGCGTCTTGCCAGGGCCTGTAAGCCTGGCGTTATGGGCAGCTCTGGCCGCCGGCCTGGCAGTGCAGTTGGGCATATTCGAACGCGGCGTACGCTCGGCCGCTGGACGCATTGCGCATATAGTGGCCTTGCTGGCAGCCATTTATGCAGCCGCAGCATTGACTGGCGCCCTTGCAGGCGGCAGCGATCCCTTGCGGCCACTCGCACCACTGACGACCGGCGGTAGCGGGAACGCGCAGACTGAAGACAGCTTCTTTACTATTGTCTCCAGCCAGGCGGAGCTGCAGCGCGAGCTAGACGACGCTCGCCAGAGCGGACGCCCTGCGTTCATTGAGCTCTATGCCGACTGGTGTATCAGCTGCAAGATCATGGAGAGAACCATTTTTGCAGACGCCGAAGTCCGCCAGCAATTGACGCCCTTTGCGCGGATCAAATTTGATCTGACGCAGAACACCGCCGACCAGCGTGAATGGTTATCCAGTGAAAAGCTCTTCGGTCCGCCGGCCTTCCTGTTCCTGGACACAGAAGGCCATGAAACCTTGGCCTTACGAGTAATGGGAGAAACTGACAAAGCCACCTTCCTGGAGCATGTCAGCAGGGCTACGCCGGATAACTTTCGGCGTTAATGCGGCAATCGTGCGGGCATCTGAAGGGAATGCTCGAATTCTGGACAGCCACCTCAGTTTCCGGCAGACTGGCACCCATGACTGATGAGTCAAACTATCAAAAGCCTGTGGAACGACAATCATGGCCAGCATTCTGGTTCTCAACGGACCCAATCTGAACTTACTTGGCACGCGCGAACCCGGCGTTTACGGCGCAGCCACCCTGGATCAGATCATCAAGCAGTTGCGTGAGCAGGCCACCCATCTGGGGCATCATCTGCTGACCCTGCAAAGCAATGCCGAACACGAGCTGATTGAGCGTATCCACGCCGCTCGGGACGAGGCAATTGACTTCATTATCATCAATCCCGCCGCATTTACGCATACCAGCGTCGCAATACGTGACGCATTGCTGGCGGTGAGCATCCCATTTATCGAAGTGCATTTATCCAACGTGTACAAACGCGAGCCTTTCCGGCGCCATTCCTATTTTTCGGATGTCGCAGTAGGCGTCATTTGCGGGCTGGGTGCCAAGGGTTACCAACTAGCGCTGGACGCCGCCGTACACCATATTGAACAAACCGAACAAGATTAAACTGCTCTGGAGTGCAAGCACCAATGGATATCCGTAAAGTAAAAAAACTGATCGAGCTTCTGGAAGAATCCGGCATCGACGAACTGGAAATTCACGAAGGCGAAGAGTCTGTTCGCATCAGCCGCCACAGCAAGCAAGTCGCTGCGCCGCAACACTATTACGCTCCACCGCCCTCTGCCCCAGCGCCTGCCGCCGCTCCCGTCGCTGCAGCTCCGATGATTGAGCCGGCACCCGCCGAGCCAAGTGGCCACCTGGTGCGCTCACCCATGGTCGGCACCTTCTATCGCTCGCCCTCTCCTGCCGCTGGCTCCTTCGTTGAAGTGGGTCATACCGTGAAGGCTGGCGACGTACTCTGCATTGTTGAAGCCATGAAGATGATGAACCACATTGAAGCCGACAAAAGCGGCGTGATTCAGGCCATCCTGGCGGATAACGGCCAGCCGGTGGAATTCGATCAACCCCTGTTCAGCATCGCCTGAGCCCGACCCGGAGGCTTCGATGCAAAAAGTCCTAATTGCCAACCGCGGTGAAATTGCTCTGCGCGTGATTCGCGCCTGCAAGGAACTCGGGTTGAAGACCGTCGCCGTGCACTCTACGGCCGACCGTGAATTGATGCACCTGGCGCTGGCTGACGAGACCGTTTGTATCGGTCCTGCCAATGCCACCGAGTCTTATCTGAATATCCCGGCGATCATCAGCGCTGCCGAAGTCACTGGCGCTGACGGAATTCACCCGGGCTACGGCTTCCTGGCGGAGAACGCCGACTTTGCCGAGCAGATTGAACGCTCAGGCTTCACCTTCATCGGCCCCAGCGCTGAGGTCATCCGTTTGATGGGTGACAAGGTGTCGGCTATTGCCGCCATGATCAAGGCTGGCGTGCCAACCGTTCCAGGTTCTGACGGCCCCCTGCCCGATGATGAAGCCGAGTGTCTGGCAATCGGCCGCCGGGTCGGTTACCCGGTGATCATCAAGGCTTCTGGCGGTGGCGGCGGACGCGGCATGCGCGTCGTCCATGACGAAGCAGATCTGATCAAATCCATCCACCTGACGCGTACCGAAGCGGGTGCTGCTTTCGGCAACCCGGTGGTCTATCTGGAAAAATTCCTGACCAATCCGCGCCATGTGGAAGTACAGGTACTGTCCGATGGCCAAGGCCATGCGGTGCACCTGGGTGACCGCGACTGTTCCATGCAGCGTCGCCACCAGAAAATCATTGAGGAAGCGCCAGCCCCCGGCATCGACGAAGAAGCACGGGCCAAGGTTCAGGCACGCTGCGTCAAAGCCTGTATTGATCTGGGCTACCGAGGCGCCGGCACCTTCGAGTTTCTTTACGAGAATGGCGATTTCTTCTTTATCGAGATGAATACCCGCGTGCAGGTTGAGCACCCGGTTTCCGAGATGGTGACGGGTATCGACATCGTCAAGGAGCAGATTCTCGTCGCATCTGGCCAGCCGCTGAGTATCACTCAGGAAGATGTGGTCATTCGTGGCCACTCAATCGAGTGCCGGATCAATGCCGAAGACCCGAAAACCTTCATGCCCAGCCCCGGCACCGTGAGCTTCTATCACGCACCTGGCGGCAATGGCGTACGGGTAGATTCGCACCTGTACAGCGGTTACAAGGTCCCACCCAATTATGATTCGCTGGTGGCCAAGCTGATCACCTATGGTGCAACTCGCGACGAGGCTCTGGCCCGCATGCGCAATGCACTGGACGAGTTGGTTGTCGACGGCATCAAGACCAACACGCCGCTGCACCGTGAACTGGTCCGTGATCCGGGCTTCTGCAAAGGTGGTGTAAATATTCACTACCTCGAGCACAAGCTCGGCATCAAGTAAGCGCAAGCTGCAAGCTGCAAGCTGCAAGCTGCAAGCTGCAAGAGTATGATCCAACCTTCGGGAGCGGCCAGTCCGCTCCCGAACTTTTTCTGTTGTTCAAAACCGTTGCCCGAAATCCGTTATCTACAACTCCGTTCCAAGGAATCTCAATGCCCTGGCTGCAACTCCGTCTAGCGATCACCCCTGAACAGGCCGAACCATTGGAGGATACGCTCCTGGCGCTCGGCGCAGTCTCCGTGACCTTCATGGATGGTGAAGACCAGCCTATCTTCGAGCCAGACCTGGGCACCACGCCGCTGTGGTCACATACCCATTTGCTCGCGCTGTTTGAAGCTGAGACCGACTCGGCTGAGCTGCTGGACAATCTGGCCCGCCTGTCAGACGGTGCCCTGCCCGATCATCAACTGGAACAGATTGCCGATCAGGACTGGGAGCGCAGCTGGATGGTGCACTTTCAGCCCATGCAGTTCGGCCGCAGGCTGTGGATCGTACCAAGCTGG
The DNA here is from genome assembly GCA_963974865.1 of uncultured Pseudomonadaceae bacterium. Classification (GTDB taxonomy): domain Bacteria; phylum Pseudomonadota; class Gammaproteobacteria; order Pseudomonadales; family Pseudomonadaceae; genus Halopseudomonas. The sequence continues at coordinate 103,073 of CAXBEU010000001.1, forward strand.
CATGCCGCCCCGGAGCCGGATGCGGTCAACCTGCTACTGGATCCTGGCCTGGCATTCGGTACCGGCACCCACCCGACCACCGCACTCTGTCTGGAATGGCTGGACGGCCAGCAACTGCAAGGCAGCAGCCTGATCGACTTCGGCTGCGGTTCCGGGATTCTGGCTATCGCCGGCCTGTTACTGGGCGCTGAAAGCGTGTGCGCCACCGATATCGACATTCAGGCGCTGGAAGCCTCGCGCGATAACGCCCAGCGCAACCAGATCGCCGACGAGCGGCTGACCTTGCACCTGCCTGAAGACATGCCACAGGAACCTGCGGACATTCTGGTTGCCAATATCCTGGCTGGCCCATTAGTCAGTCTGGCTCCCCAGCTCAGCAGGCTGGTCAAACCCGGCGGACTGATCGCCCTGTCCGGCATTCTTGCCGAGCAGACCGAGGATATTCTTGGTGCTTATCGTGCGCACTTCGATCTGGATCCGGTAGCTGAGCGAGAGGGCTGGATTCGCGTCAGCGGTCGACGCCACTTGGCGGGCTAGGCAGGTTCGCGGCACAATACCGGCAACCGCCATAACGCCAGTCCTCATACTGCCACAGTCAACAGGAACAGCCGTCAACCATGAGCGAAATGCTGGTAGCGCAATGCCCACACTGTCGAACGCGTTTCCGGCTGTCTCAGGAGCACCTGCAGGCGGCGGCGGGTAATGTGCGCTGTGGCGCGTGTCTGAAAGTATTCGACGCCAGCACTCAGATACAGATCGAGCCCCCAGCCAGCACGCCGGAGCCATTACAGCCCCCCGCACCCCGATCCGAATCACCGATGACTCGACAGGGTGCGCTGCTGATACACGATGATCTCGAGCTCGATGACCTGGATCTGGAGGCGCTAGGGCTGGACGAATCCCTGCTCGATGAAATCAACCCGGATGCCAGAACCGGGCTTGCCACGCCCGCAGCGCCAGCAACCGATTCAATGCCAGAGGACGACAAGGCGCCAGCGCCTGCTGAGCATCAAGATCCGCTACCCGCCCAACCAGACGATATCGATTCCGCGTCAACCGCTTACCCGGTGACCGACGAGCCGATCTTCAACTCCGATACACATGATTCGCTCACCCTGGAATCCGATGATCCAGATCCGGTTAATCATGACCCCGCTGCCGAGGATCCTGTCGCCGTACAACCTGTTGCCGAGCAAACCGCAGCAGAACCTCAGGCCGAACAGGCTGCGCCCAGGCAAACGACCTGGATTCCGACAGATGACGAGATAGACCGGGCATTCGAGTTTGATGAAGCGCCCCAGAGCGCTGAAGCCTGGGATCAGGAATTCAACCTGGACAATGATCTGGAGAGTGAAAAGCGTCGCCTGCGCCAGGACCCCGATGCGCTGGACGATATGGAGCTGCACGACGCATTCAAGGCCGCAGCTCGGTCGCGAGATTTTGAGCCACGCATTGATCCAGTAGAGGAATCCTCCCCCGAACCCCAGGCGCAAGACCAACCGCAGCTGTTTGGGATCGAGCAACACGCACCAATACGACCCTTGACCGCCGCGCGCGACCACGGCATTTTCCTGCGCGATCACCCCGCGCTGGCTTACCCCGGAGATCCCAGCGCCTTCCGCCCACCGCGCTTTGATGATGCGACCTATCGTGAACCCGAAGAACTTCCCGCCAGGCCGCAGGATAAACGCCGCGAACCCGACTTGGGCAGCTCTTTTGGCCTGCCCGAGGTTATAGACGAACCGCTGTATCTGGATGATCGCCCGCTCGCACGGCGGCCCAGGCGGCAGTGGCTATGGGCTTCGCTCAGCGTGCTCGCAGCACTGGCCTTGCTTGCGCAGGCGTTGACCTATAATTACACAGCCCTCGCTCATGATGAGCGCATCCGCCCAGTGATGGAGCAGGTATGTTTTCTGGCCGGATGCCAGTTGCCTGCCAGGGTCGACATCGACCTGATTCGCAGCAGTAACCTGGTGGTCAGGCCGCATGCTGATTTCCCCAATGCGCTGGCTATCGATGTGATCCTGTACAACCGGGCTGATTTCGCCCAACCCTTTCCAGTGCTGCGAATGACCTTCACCGACCTGTCCGGCCGCGAGCTCAGCAGCAAGTTGTTCCGCCCTGCCGAGTATTTAGGAGGGGAATTAGCCGGAGCGACGCTGATGCCCCCGCAAACGCCAGTGCATGTCGGGCTCGACATGCTCGACCCCGGGCAACAGGCTGCCAGCTACAATCTGGATTTTCTCAGCCCCTGAGCCGTTCGGCCGATCTGCTCAAAAATCATCCAACTCAGTCTTTATATGGTCATCCAGAGCAGGTATCATTACTGCCCTTTTCACATTACTTGACCCTGACTCCGTTGCGTCATTTTCACTCGACGCAAGGGCCCTAGGTGTGCCAGCGATCACAGAGAGTACAGGGATGGACCAGGCAGTGACTCGTATCGGACCTTACCAACTCGCTAACCCGGTCATTCTGGCGCCTATGGCTGGCGTCACCGACCTGCCCTTTCGCCAATTGTGCCGGCGCCTGGGTGCGGGCCTGGTGGTCTCGGAAATGGTCACCAGCGATGTGCGCTTATGGAATAGCCGCAAGTCGCGGCAGCGCCTGGATCATACCGGCGAGGGCGAACCACGCTCGGTACAGATCGCCGGGGGCGACGCCCAGATGATGGCCGAAGCCGCTCGCATGAACGAACAGCTTGGCGCCCAGATTATCGATATCAATATGGGTTGTCCGGCGAAAAAGGTCTGCAACAAAGCCGCAGGGTCAGCCTTGATGCGCGACGAAAAACTGGTTGCCGAAATCCTCGACGCCGTGGTCAACGCCGTCAGCCTGCCAGTCACGCTGAAGATCCGTACCGGCTGGTGCGCAGAGCAGCGCAACGGCCTGCAAATTGCCAGAATCGCCGAGCAAGCTGGCATTCAAGCCCTCGCAGTCCATGGCCGCACCCGCAATCAGCTCTATACCGGCGACGCCGAATACGACAGCATCGCCGAGATCAAACAAGCCATTGGCATACCGGTATTTGCCAATGGCGATATCGATTCCCCGCAGAAAGCCCTTGCTGTGCTCAAGCATACCGGCGCGGATGCCGTCATGATTGGCCGCGCCGCCCAGGGCAGACCCTGGATCTTCAATGAGATCAACCACTTCCTGAAAACCGGCGAGATTCTCCCGGCCCCGGCGCTGGATTGGCAGCGAAACGTTCTGCAGGAGCACGTGCAGGCGCTGCATGCCTTTTACGGCGACCATCAGGGTGGGCGCATTGCTCGCAAGCATGTCGGTTGGTACTTGCACACCCTGCCCGGCGCGGAGGATTTCCGGCGCCGCTTCAACCGGCTGGAATGCGCCGAAGAGCAGCGCCAGAGCATTAACACTTTCTTTACCCGTTTGCTGGAAGGAGACCTTGCGGCATGAGCCTTTTGAACGCCTCAGACATTATTGGAACAGAACCCGTGAGCGACCTTGCTGAAAAAAATCTTTACGTTGCCCCTGACAAGCTCAGCCAGAGTAGCCGCACCCTGCGCAACAGTGTCGAGCAAGCCCTGAAAAACTATTTTGAACACCTTGATGGCCAGGACGTGACTGACGTTTACGAAATGGTCCTCTGCGAAGTGGAAGCACCGCTACTGGAAAGCGTGATGGAACACGTCAAGGGTAACCAGACGCGTGCGTCCGAAATCCTCGGCCTCAATCGCGGCACTCTGCGCAAAAAGCTCAAGCAATACGGATTACTCTGAGCCTGCCCGGCAACCCCCTGTTTTTGCTTTCTGGCTTTATGCCAGAAGCTGCAGTCCATCCCTAATCTGATCTGGAATGAAGATGACCGACCAAACCTCCCGCTTGCCGATCCGTCGTGCGCTGATCAGCGTTTCCGACAAAACAGGCATCGTCGACTTTGCCCGTGAACTCAGCGCCCAAGGCGTGGAAATCCTCTCCACCGGTGGCACCTTCAAGTTGCTCCGTGAGCAGAATATCGCCGCGGTTGAAGTGGCTGACTACACCGGCTTCCCGGAAATGATGGATGGTCGCGTCAAAACCCTGCATCCGAAAATCCATGGCGGCATACTCGGGCGCCGGGATATCGATGCTCAGGTCATGCAGGAACACGGCATCCAAGCTATCGACATGGTGGTGGTCAATCTCTACCCGTTCGCAGCAACGGTCGCCAAGCCTGGCTGCACGCTGCCGGACGCCATCGAAAACATCGATATCGGCGGCCCTACCATGGTTCGCTCGGCAGCCAAGAACCACAAGGATGTCGCCATTGTGGTCAATGCGGGCGACTACAGCAGCATCCTCGAAGCACTTGAGCTCGGCGGCCTGACCTACGCGCAGCGCTTCGATCTGGCTCTCAAGGCATTTGAACATACTGCCGCCTACGACGGCATGATCGCCAACTATCTGGGCACGATCGATCGGCAGCGCGACACCCTGAGCACCGAAGATCGCGCGCAGTTTCCGCGCACGTTCAATACCCAGTTCATCAAGTCGCAGGATATGCGCTATGGGGAAAACCCGCATCAGTCAGCCGCCTTCTATCGTGAAGCCAACCCACCGCAGGCTTGCATCGCGACCGCTGTGCAGCTGCAGGGCAAGGAGTTGTCCTACAACAATGTGGCTGATACCGATGCCGCTCTGGAATGCGTGAAAAGCTTTACCAAGCCGGCCTGCGTGATCGTCAAACACGCCAACCCATGCGGTGTGGCCGTGGTCCCGGAGAATGAAGGAGGTATCCGCCGGGCCTATGAGCTGGCTTACGCTACCGACTCTGAATCTGCCTTCGGCGGCATCATCGCCTTCAACCGCGAACTGGACGCAGCCACCGCCCAGGCGATCGTCGAGCGCCAGTTCGTGGAAGTGATCATCGCGCCGAAGATCAGCGCCGCCGCCCGCGACATCGTCGCTGCCAAGGCCAATGTACGCCTGCTGGAATGCGGTGAGTGGACCACTAAACGCGACGCCGATCTGGATTACAAGCGCGTGAGTGGCGGGCTTCTGGTACAAAGCCGCGATGTGGGCATGATCACCGAAGCCGATCTGAAGATCGTCACTCAGCGAGCACCTACCGAGCAGGAGATCCATGACCTGATTTTCGCCTGGAAAGTGGCCAAATTCGTCAAATCCAATGCCATTGTCTATGCCAGCCAGCGCCAAACCGTGGGTATCGGTGCGGGCCAGATGAGCCGGGTCAACTCTGCTCGCATCGCCGCGATCAAGGCGGAACACGCCGGCTTGCAGGTCAAGGATGCCGTCATGGCGTCCGATGCGTTCTTCCCGTTCCGCGATGGTATCGACAACGCCGCCGCCAATGGCATCAACGCTGTGATCCAGCCCGGCGGCTCGATGCGCGATGCAGAAGTCATCGCCGCCGCAGACGAAGCCGGCATAGCCATGGTATTTACCGGCATGCGCCATTTCAGACATTGATAGGGCAGCAAGCGGTCCAGAGCCGCTTTGTAGTCCGTGCTTGTAGTTAGCGCTCTATCCCAGGAGAGATTGTATGAAGGTTTTGATTATCGGCAGTGGCGGACGTGAACATGCCCTGGCTTGGAAGGTCGCGCAGGATGCACGAGTAGAAAAAGTCTTCGTCGCTCCCGGCAACGCCGGTACCGCTACCGAGGCCAAGTGCGAGAACGTCGCCATTGATGTGCTTGAACTGGACAAGCTGGCCGACTTTGCCGCCGCCAATGTGCAGTTGACCATTGTCGGACCCGAAGCGCCCCTGGTAGCCGGTGTGGTAGACCTGTTTCGCCGCCGTGATCTGCCCTGCTTCGGGCCGACTGCGGACGCTGCCCAACTGGAGGGCTCCAAGGCCTTTACCAAGGATTTTCTGGCACGCCACCAGATCCCGACCGCCGACTACCAGAATTTTACCGAGGTCGAGCCCGCCCTGGCGTATCTGAAGGAAAAAGGCGCACCTATTGTGATCAAGGCCGATGGCCTGGCCGCCGGCAAAGGCGTGATCGTGGCCATGACCCTGGCCGAAGCTGAAAACGCCGTGCGCGACATGCTCGCCGGCAATGCCTTTGGCGAAGCCGGCTCCAGAGTGGTGATCGAGGAATTTCTCGACGGCGAAGAGGCCAGCTTTATTGTCATGGTCGATGGCGAGCACGTGCTGGCCATGGCCACCAGCCAGGATCACAAGCGCGTTGGCGATGGCGATACAGGCCCCAATACGGGCGGCATGGGCGCCTATTCTCCTGCTCCGGTGGTAACCGATGCGGTGCATCAGCGCGTCATGGACGAGGTGATCTGGCCAACGGTGCGCGGCATGGCCGCCGAGGGCAACGTCTATACCGGCTTTCTGTATGCCGGCTTGATGATTGATACCCACGGCAATCCAAAGGTTATCGAATTCAACTGCCGCTTCGGCGACCCGGAAACCCAGCCCATCATGCTCAGGCTGCAATCGAGTCTGGTCGAGCTGATCGAAGCGGCCTTGGCAGGCCAGTTGGATAAAACCGAAGCCCACTGGGATGCTCGTCCCAGCATGGGCGTGGTCATCGCCGCAGGCGGATATCCCGCAGACTACGCCAAGGGCGATGCCATTACCGGGCTTGATCAAGCGGTGAGCGCGGATGGCAAGATCTTCCACGCGGGCACTGCTCTGCAGGCTGATAAGGTAGTCACCAGTGGTGGGCGGGTACTCTGCGCCACGGCCCTGGGCAAAACGGTTGGGGAGGCTCAGCAGAATGCCTACGCCCTGGCGCGCAAGGTAAGCTGGAGCGGTAGCTTTTACCGCACGGATATTGGCTACCGCGCCATCGCACGAGAGCAGCACTAAGTCCCCCCCTGCTGCGCCCTCAGCCCGCGCTGAGGGCGAGGCGCTCGGCCATGGCAAAGGCTGGTTGCTGCGGCGGGCCGGTGTATCTTGGCAGCTTGGTGCATTAAGCTATACTGCTTATCGACTCGATACTTGGCGCCCGTCGTCAAACGCCCATGGACAGGACACACCTCATCGTGAAGCAAGCAAGCTGGTTGATCCTTCTATTGCTGGCAGGGATCATAACGCTGACGACCAACTGGGCGACTGCAACCGAGTCCCCGGCGCCCGTTCATTACAGCCTTGTAGACACCAGCGGCAATCTGGGCCTGGCCGATGTAACCTCCAATCGATATGCCAATCGTTTTATTCCCAGCCCGCCAGGCGCCCTTAAACTTTCAGCGGCGGGCACTGCGTTATGGGTAAAAGTGCCCATGGTTCGTACCGGGGCTCAACAGATACGGCTCGATAATCCCGCAATCGAACAGATAAGTCTGTTCCTGTTGCGTGGAGACGAGATTGTTGCCGAATACCAGAGTGGCGCAGAGCTGCCCCTGGACCCGCGCTTGCTGCGTCAGCCTGGCTTTGCGTTTCCGGTGGATATTTTCTCCGGCGCTGAATATCACCTTTATCTGCGTTTGCACAACGACTACCCGACCAGCACGCACCTGTCGGTCATGGACGCCCATGAAGCGGCCGCCATTCACGGCGCCCATCAGGCATTGCAAGGTGTGCTGGTGGGCCTGCTGCTGGCACTGGCGCTGCACGGCCTGCTCCATGGCAGCATCAACCGCGACCCGTTCAACTTGCTGCTGGCCTGTGCGGCGCTGATCCTGTGCGTCGTCAACCTGAGCGCGATCAGCTGGGTTGCACGGCAGGCGCCGTATCTGCATGGCCAGACAGCAGAGTTGCTGCAGCTTTGCACCTATCCGTTAATGACCCTCTTGCTGTTGAGTTTGCTGCCTGGACCGGATTTGCGCGTGCATCGCCGTCTCACGCTGGTTATCAGCCTTACCAGTGTGGCCCTGGCAGCCTTGGTATTGACCGCCACATTGCAGTCAGCGCTATTCGCCAGCATCGCCACGCTGGTTCAGCTCGGCCTGCCGCTGGTAATCATCCTCCTTCAGGCATTTCTGTCGTTACGTCGCCAGCCTGTCAATAAGCCGTTTTTGGCAGGCGCTCTACTACTGCTGTGTGCCTTCACCGCCAAATGGATGGATCAGCAATATCTGCTTGGCGCCCACTTTATGGATACCCTGATCTGGCTTGCCATGGTGTGTTTTGCCTGGAGCCTGCACAACCGCGCCCAGAGATTGCTGGCACAACGTGTCAGCCAGCGTCAGACCCAAGCTACCCGCCAGGCGGAGCGTCGCGCCAAGACGGAGTTTCTCGGCCGTATCAGTCATGAGATCCGCACGCCTATGAATGGCGTCCTGGGCATGTCCGAACTGCTGCTCGATACCGCCCTGTCTGCCAAGCAACGCGATTATGTGCAGACCATCCACGGCTCCGGGAATGACCTGCTCAACCTGATCAACGAAATTCTCGACATGTCGCGCCTGGAGTCCGGACAGATGACGCTGGAAAAGGTGCAGTTCGACCTGCACGCGCTGGTCAATGATTGTCTGGATATTTTCCGCAACCGTGCAGATAGCCAGACCATTGAGCTGATCAGCTTTGTGCATGCCGATGTGCCACGCACCATCAGTGGCGACCCTACGCGCCTACGCCAGATTCTGATGAACCTGCTGGGCAACGCGTTGCGATTCACCGAGCAGGGTGAAATCCTGCTGGTCGTGGGTATGGAACGCCAGGGCAACGACCAGCATCTGCGGTTTGCTCTTCAGGATTCAGGCAGTGCCATGTCGGACCAGGCACGCGATTGTCTGATCAAGGTGTTGCCGAAATCGTCACGATTACTCGATCACGCCGACGGCAACGGTCACCTCGGACTACTGATCGCCAGCCAGTTGATTCACATGATGCAAGGCCAGGTAGGGATCAAACATGCCTCCGATCAGGGTAACGCCCTGTGGTTCACACTGCCGCTGGAAGAGACCCACGCCTTTATCGAGCCCGATGTAGAAGGCCGCTGCCTGTTTGAGCGGCGGGTGTTGATCGTGGACGACAATGCCACCTGCCGTAAGGTCCTTCAGCAGCAGTGCAACGCCTGGGGTATGCAATCCCAGTGCGTAGCGGGCGGAAAAGAAGCCCTGGCACTATTACGTACCCAAGCCCACCTGGGCAGCCCTTTCGACATTCTACTGGTAGACCATTCAATGCCTGGCATGAGCGGGCTGGAGCTGGCCAGCCGGGTCAAGGATGACGCCGCGATAAGGGATCAGTTACTGATCATCATGCTGACCGGTATAAACCAGGCGCCTAGCCGCGTCATAGCACGCAACGCCGGTATTCGCCGGATCCTCAGCAAACCGGTTGCAGGCTATACCCTGCGCACCACATTGATCGATGAATGGCTGCAACATCGCCTGCACAGCGAAGCTGATCACAGTGAAGAAGAGCCCGAATACCGCCATGAGATATCGCATGAGGGGTTCCGGGTACTGGTAGCAGAAGACAACTCAATCTCGACCAAGGTCATTCGCGGGATGCTGGGCAAACTCAATATCCAGGTACAGGCGGTGCAGAACGGCCAGCAGGCAGTGCTTCAGGCACAGACCGGTGATTATGATCTGATCCTGATGGACTGTGAAATGCCAGAAATGGACGGTTTTACCGCCGCAGAATTGATTCGACAGTGGGAGCGTAGCAGTGGCAGAGAGGCCATCCCCATCATCGCCCTGACCGCCCACATTCTCCCTGAACACCGCGAACGCTCGAGGCTGGCCGGCATGAACGGCCATATCGCCAAACCGGTTGAACTTGCGCAGTTGCGAGACCAGCTCAACTTCTGGATTGATCAGAAGCGCGAAGGGCAAGTGCAGGACGTACCAGCCTGATATCAGCCGGCTAACGGCACGTCCCGCTTGCCGCAGCCGCATACACCGCAGCATAAGAGCGCAGAATCTCGCCCACCAGATGCCTGCTGCCAAGCCTCGTCAAGAATCTCATCATCCGTCTCCTGTTCCAATGACAGATAGGTTAGACGGAAGATCTCGACGAGGCGATTAGCTAAAGCTTATCGCGACGATAGCCTGGTGCTTGGCCGACCGACCTTTTTCCGGGTCGTTTTTTTGGGGCTGGCCGGCTTGCCAGCTGCGGGTCTGCCAGCACCCGTGTCGCGCGGCGGAAGACCGGTATGCTGGCTCAGGATTGCGCCCTTGTGCGGTGCTTTGGCCGGTGTGGACTGCTTCTTGCGTGCGCTGGTGTAGCCCTCAACCGCCGGCTGATAAGTCGGAATCAGATGTTGTTTGCCATTACCAATCAGGTCGCCCCGCCCCATTTCCTGCAAGGCTTCACGCAATAACGGCCAGTTCTTCGAATCGTGATAGCGCAAGAAAGCCTTGTGCAGCCGACGCTGGCGCTCGCCCTTGACGCTACTGACCGGGTCGCTCTTGTAGGTCACCTTGCGCAAGGGATTCTTGCCTGAATGGTACATGGCCGTAGCCGTGGCCATGGGCGAGGGATAGAACGCCTGAACCTGGTCGGCACGGAAATCGTTGGTCTTGAGCCACAGCGCCAGATTCATCATGTCCTCGTCCGAGGTCCCCGGATGCGCGGCGATAAAGTACGGAATCAGATACTGCTTCTTGCCCGCTTCCTTGGTGTACTTCTCGAACAAGCGCTTGAAGGTGTCGTAGCTACCGATACCCGGCTTCATCATCTTGGTCAGCGGGCCTTGTTCGGTATGCTCGGGGGCAATCTTCAGATAGCCGCCAACATGGTGCGTGACCAGCTCTTTCACATACTCGGGAGACTCGACCGCCAGGTCATAACGCAGCCCAGAGGCAATCAGGATCTTCTTGACGCCCGGCAGTTCACGCGCCTTGCGGTACAGGCCGATCAGCGAGGAATGGTCTGTATTCAGGTTCTCACAGATGCCTGGGTAGACACAGGAGGGCTTGCGGCAGGCCGCCTCGATCTCCGGGCTCTTGCAAGCAATCCGGTACATGTTTGCCGTGGGCCCGCCCAAGTCGGAAATCACGCCAGTGAAACCGGGCACCTTGTCGCGGATTTCTTCAATCTCGCGAATGATCGATTCATGCGAACGGTTCTGAATAATCCGTCCTTCATGCTCGGTAATCGAGCAGAAGGTACAGCCGCCGAAGCAGCCGCGCATGATATTCACCGAGAAACGAATCATTTCATAAGCGGGAATCTTCGCGTCACCGTAGGCCGGATGCGGAATACGGGCATAGGGTAAACCGAACACATAGTCCATTTCTTCGGTAGTCAGCGGAATAGGCGGTGGATTGAACCACACATCCTTTTCGGCGTGACGCTGAACCAGGGCACGTGCGTTACCCGGATTGGTTTCCAGGTGCAATACGCGGTTGGCATGGGCATAGAGCACAGGATCGCTCTTGACCTTCTCATAGGAGGGCAGACGAATCACTGTTCTGTCGCGCTCCAGGCGTGGGTGGGGCAATAGCTGCACCACCTGCACGCCCTCCTCCAGACCATTATCCAGCCCGTCTTCGGTCGGCCCCTTGGCCTGTTCGACAGCGCAGGCGCTGGTGTCCTGGGTATTCACATAGGGGTTGATGATCTTGTCGACCTTGCCCGGACGATCAATCCGCGTCGAGTCGAGCTCAAACCAGCCCTGCGGCGTATCGCGGCGCAGGAAGGCGGTACCGCGAATATCGGTAATCGACTGAATGTCTTCGCCGCGGCTCAGACGCTGAGCAATTTCAACCACCGCTCGCTCGGCGTTGCCATACAGCAGAATATCCGCCTTGGCGTCCAGCAACAGCGAGTGGCGAACCTTGTCCTGCCAGTAGTCATAGTGGGCAATACGCCGCAGCGAGGCTTCGATACCGCCGAGGACCACGGGGACGTCCTTGAAAGCTTCACGGCAGCGCTGGCTGTAGACCAGGCTGGCGCGATCCGGCCGGCTACCCGCTTTGCCGCCTGGGGTGTAAGCATCGTCCGAGCGGATCTTGCGGTCAGCCGTATAGCGGTTGATCATCGAATCCATATTGCCCGCCGCCACCCCGAAGAACAGGTTCGGCTTGCCCAACTGCATGAACGCGTCTTTGCTCTGCCAGTCCGGCTGACTGATGATCCCCACACGGAAGCCCTGGGCTTCGAGCAGGCGACCAATGATCGCCATCCCGAAGGACGGGTGATCTACATAGGCGTCGCCGGTGACAATGATGATGTCGCAGCTGTCCCAACCCAGCAGGTCCATCTCGTTCCGGCTCATGGGCAAAAAAGGTGCCGGGCCAAAACACTCGGCCCAGTACTTGGGATAATCAAACAGCGGCTTCGCGGCCGGCATGCTGATGGACATGCTTACTCCATATCGCCGTACCCGGAATAGGAGCCGGGTGCGAGATTCTCAAAACGGGTGAATTTGCCGAGAAAGGCCAATCGAATGCTGCCGATAGGGCCATTCCGCTGTTTGCCGATAATGATCTCGGCGATACCCTGATCCTGGGTATCCGGATGATAAACCTCGTCCCGATAAACGAACATGATCACGTCTGCGTCCTGCTCGATGGCTCCGGACTCACGCAAGTCGGAGTTGATCGGGCGTTTGTTCGGGCGCTGCTCCAGGGAGCGGTTCAACTGCGACAGCGCCACTACCGGGGCATTGAATTCTTTCGCCAGAGCCTTGAGCGAGCGCGATATTTCAGAAATCTCGTTGGTCCGGTTTTCCGACGCGCCACCAATCTGCATCAACTGCAGGTAATCGATCATGATCATGCCGATCTCGCCATGCTCACGCACCACACGGCGCGCGCGGGCGCGCATTTCCATCGGCGACAGGCCAGCGGTATCGTCGATGAACAACTTGCGGTCATTCAGCAGATTGACCGCCGACGTCAGGCGCGGCCAATCGTCATCCTCAAGCCGCCCTGCCCGCACCTTGCTCTGGTCGATACGTCCGAGTGAAGACAGCATACGCATGACCAGCGAATCACCAGGCATCTCCAACGAGAACACCAGCACCGCCTTGTCATAGCGCATCACCACGTTCTCGACCAGGTTCATCGCAAAGGTCGTCTTACCCATCGAGGGGCGACCAGCGATAATCACCAAGTCGGAGGGCTGCAGGCCCGAGGTCATATCATCCAGGTCGGCAAAGCCGGTGGACAGGCCCGTGATCGCGCCATCGCTGTTGAACAGCGTGTCGATGCGATCAATCGCCTTGGTCAGCAGGGTATTCACCGATTCTGGTCCGCCGGTCTTGGGGCGGCTTTCGGCGATAGCAAAGATCTGCCGCTCGGCATCGTCGAGAATCTGGTTGGCCTGCTTACCCTTGGTGTTGAAAGCACTGTCAGCGATATCCGAACTGGTGCTGATCAATTTACGCAGGGTCGAGCGCTCACGAATGATATGGGTGTAAGCGCTGATGTTGGCGACCGAGGGGGTATTCTTGGCCAATTGCCCCAGGTAAGCCAAACCACCCACCTGATCAATCAGGCCGTCCCGGTCGAGCTCTTCTGCCAGGGTCACCACGTCAAACGGCTGATTACGCGAGGCCAGACTGGCCAGTGCGCGAAAAATCAGGCGGTGGTCATGGCGATAGAAATCCACTTCGCTGAGCAATTCGACAACCCGCTCCCAGGTCGTATTTTCCAGCATCACCCCGCCCAGCACTGCCTGCTCGGCTTCAATCGAGTGCGGCGGAATCTTCAGTGCAGAGGTTTGCAGGTCAAGTTCCGCAGTATCGGTGTAGTTCGACTCATTCATCGGTACAGGCCCAAGACAACAACCGGGAGACAAAAATAACAACACGGCGCCTGTACGAGACAGGCACCGTGTTGACTAGTCTAACTGGAAAGGCCGGCAAACTCACTCAACGACTACGCAGGTAGCCAGCGAGCGATATACAAGCCTTGTGCAGCAGGATTAACCGGCTACAACGACCAGCTTGACGCTAGCTTCTACATCTGTGTGCAGGTGCAGAGCAATGTCGAATTCACCGACGTTGCGCAGCGGACCTTCAGGCAGACGTACTTCGCTTTTCTCGATGTCGACACCAGCAGCAGTCACGGCATCAGCGATGTCGCGAGTACCGATGGAACCGAACAGCTTGCCTTCTTCACCAGCGTTGGCGGAAAGGGTCACAGTCAGACCTTCCAGCTTGGCGGCACGAGCTTCAGCTTCGGCTTTCTTCTCGTCAGCGATACGCTCTAATTCAGCGCGGCGAGCTTCGAAGGCTTCCAGGTTGGAAGCAGTAGCCGGAGTGGCTTTGCCAAAAGGCAGGAGAAAATTACGTGCGTAACCGGCGCTGACAGCAACCTTGTCGCCAAGATTACCCAGATTCGCGATCTTTTCGAGCAGGATAACTTCCATTGCGATGACCTCTAAAATTCAAACTTGGCCATTCGAGTCGTCATCGTCGCGCGGCCCTTGAGCCGGTGCGATACGAGCACGAAAATCGAACAGACTATCGATAAATGCCAAAAACATAATCAGGGGATACACAATCTGGGCGGCAAATACGAACACCACATAGAGTATCACCAACCACACCGAGCCCAGCTTCTTGATCCCGGCCAGCCCATGCAACAGCGCCAACCCAGCGATTAGCAATGGCAAGCTGGCAACCGGTGCCAACATAGCCATCTGCCCGAACTGCGGACTGAACAGCGTCAACACCAGCAAACCACCAGCAACCAATGGTGACAGGCGCAACCGATGAAACTCGTCACGGAATCCACCGGGGTTGTACAGACCGGCTTGCCAGGAGCGGCCAATCATCAGACTGACCAGCGCCATCAGCGCATGCACTGCGCCCATCAAGCCGGCCAATACCGGCACCAGCAATGCTTCCAGACGGGCCATACCGGCCTCGTCGACGGAACCACCCATGTCGGACATCAGTTGCGGCAAGCGCTCCTGAATCTGCCCTGCCAGGGCCTGTAAAGGCTCACCCAGCACGCTCAGTAGCAATAGCGCATAGCCTACGCCCAGCGGCACCAATACCAGCAAGACATTGGGCCACGCCTGCTTCTCGCGTAGCAGCACCGCCATACCAGCGGCGCCCAGAATCACCAGCAAGGGTGTCAGATCACCCATCAACGCCCAAGCCAAAGCCGGCAAAACACCCCAGATAATGACTGGGAGGGCCTCGTTCAAGCCTCGGCGCAAGATGACCAACGCCAGTGCCGCAGCACTGACCCAGAACAACAAGGGTATGGCCGCAGCAAGCGCCACTACGAGAGTGGCTTGCTTGCGACCGCGCATGATGTATTCCGCTAACCCACGCATGCTGGTTCGGTATCCCTGATTACGTCATTACCTGCTTATCAGCGACCGTGACTGTCGGTGAAGGGCAGCAGTGCCAGATAACGGGCGCGCTTGATAGCAACACCCAACTGACGCTGGTACTTGGCCTTGGTGCCTGTGATACGGCTAGGAACGATCTTGCCGGTTTCAGTGACATAGGCTTTCAGCGTATTGAGATCTTTGTAATCGATCTCCTTTACATTTTCTGCGGTGAAGCGGCAGAACTTTCTGCGACGGAAAAAACGTGCCATGGCAGCGTCTCCTTAGATACTGGAAAGTGGGACCGGGATGACTTACTCGTCGTCGCCGTCGTCGTTGTCGTCAGCGTTGTCGCTGTCGTTGTCCGAATCGTTGTCATCGCCTTCGGTGCGCTCACGACGCTCACGACGCTCGCCACGACCGGTGTCTTCAGGCTTGAGCATGTCGGACTGTTCGGTGATGGCTTCGTCACGACGAATGACCATGTTACGGATCACGGCGTCGTTATAACGGAAGTTCTCAGTCAGCTCTTCCAGTGCCTTGGCGCTGCACTCGACGTTGATCATGATGTAGTGGGCTTTGTGGATCTTGTCGATCGGGTAAGCCAGTTGACGACGGCCCCAATCTTCCAGACGGTGGATCTTGCCGCCATCTTCTTCGATGAGTTTGGTATAGCGCTCAATCATGCCGCCGACCTGCTCACTCTGATCCGGGTGAACCAAAAATACGATTTCGTAATGACGCATAAGTGCTCCTTACGGGTTGAAGCCAGCCACCCAACATGGTCTGGCAAGGAGTAGAACTCTAGTTTGGGGCGCACATTCTATGGGAGTGGGGGGTAAGTCGCAAGCTTTAAGCGGTGCAAGCTGCAAGCTGCAAGCTGCAAGCTGCAAGCTAGTGTGCGGGCCTTGGCCGCGAATGCAACCATTCCCCGCCATTATTCCCGACTTTGCAGGAATAATGGGAGGCGGCACCGGAGCGCGAATATAAACACAAGCCTGAATTGGCAGGGTTTCAGGTTTAGCTTGTAGCTTGTAGCTTGTAGCTTGTAGCTTGTAGCTTGTAGCTTGTAGCTTGCGGCTCAGGCTGGCTGCGTGCGCTGGCGGACCGCCTCAAACAGACAGATACCGCTGGCCACCGACACATTCAGACTGCTGACACTGCCAGACATCGGCAACTTGGCCAGATAATCGCAGTGTTCACGTGTAAGGCGACGCATGCCGCTACCTTCAGCGCCCATCACGATCACACTCGCGACCTTGAGATCGACCTGATAGATCAACTGCTCAGCTTCTCCCGCCGTACCGACGATCCACAGGCCGCGCTGCTGCAACTGCTTCAAGGTGCGCGCCAGGTTGGTTACCGCAACCAGAGGCACAGTCTCTGCCGCACCACAGGCGACCTTGCGCACTGTTGGTGACAGGCTGGCAGAGCGGTCGCGAGGTATGATCACGGCATGCGCACCAGCCGCATCGGCACTGCGCAAACAGGCACCCAGATTATGCGGATCAGTCACCCCATCGAGCACCAGCAGCAAGGCGGGCCCTTCAAGCTTGTCGAGGAGATTGTCGAGCATTTCCTCTGACCACATCTGGCTGGGCGTTACCGACGCAACGACCCCCTGATGCACGCCATCGGCAATCTTGTCCAACTCGTCCGGCGTGACCCGCTGCACACCCACTCCGGCACTTTCAGCCAGGTCCAGCAACGCCTGGACGCGAGCATCCAGGCGACCGCGCACCAGCACCAACTGCTTTACCCGCTTGGGAGAGCGCTCCAGCATTGCCTGAACGGCATGTACACCATAGACGTATTCGTTATCGCTCATATACTCAGCTCACGACCTGGGCTTGCGCGGTGCACGGGGCGCTCGTGGTGCCCGCGGCGCACGTGCCGGCCCGGCGGAGCCCGGCCCAGCGGGGCCCGACCCATCGGAGCTGCCGGCCTTGTTGTCAGCAGGTTTTTTGCCGCCCGATGCCTTTGGCTTGCTCGACGCGCTCTTGGAACGCGGCGCGCGGCCTTTGCTCGCAGCACCGCCGGCCTTTTTCGCCTCATCCATCAGACGCTGACGCGCAGCCCGGCTGGCATCGACGTTGGTATTGGCAGTTTGTGGCTGAGTCTTGTCCATTTCAAAGTCGATCTTGCGCTCATCCAGATCAACGCGGGCGACCATGACCCTGACGGTATCACCAAGACGGAAGCTCTTGCCGGCCTTCTCACCGGTCAGGCGGTGGTGCACCGCATCAAAATGATAATAGTCGGCCGGCAGTGCAGTGATATGCACCAGACCTTCAACGTAAATATCGGTCAGCTCGACGAACAGACCAAAACCGGTCACCGCAGTAACCAGACCATCAAAGCTTTCGCCCACCCGGTCTTTCATGAACTCGCACTTGAGCCAACTGACCACATCACGCGTGGCTTCATCGGCACGCCGCTCGTTCTGCGAGCATTGCTGCCCGAGATTTTCCAGCGCGGCCAGATCATAAGGATAGATAGATGCCTTGGGCAGCACACCGGCGCCGGCACGCTGCACACGATCGGTCTTCTTGCGTGAGCGGATCACACTGCGGATTGCGCGGTGCGTCAACAGGTCAGGGTAACGACGAATTGGCGAGGTGTAGTGGGTATAGGCCTCGTAATTCAAACCGAAGTGGCCGGCGTTGTGCGGACTGTAGACGGCCTGACTCAACGACCGCAGCATCACCGTCTGGATCAACTGCGCATCGGGGCGGCCTTGGACCTTCTGCAACACCGCACTGTAATCTTCGGGCGTAGGCGTGCCCTTCTTGCGAGTCAGAGTCATGCCCATAGCACCCAGGAACTGGCGCAGGCGTTCGACTTTTTCATCCTTGGGCGCATCGTGCACACGATACAAGCCAGGCAGCTCCAGATCCTGGAGGAAGCGTGCAGTGGCCACGTTGGCGCAGAGCATGCATTCTTCAACAATCTTGTGAGCGTCATTACGCGTGGTCGGACGAATCTCGGCAATCTTGCGATTTTCTCCGAAGATGATGCGCGTTTCGGTCGTCTCGAAATCAATCGCGCCGCGACCCTGACGGGCCTTGGCCAGTGCCTTGTATAGCTCGTAAAGATTCTTCAGTGCGGGCTGCAGATCAGCATACTCTTCGATCAGCGCCTGGCCTTCACGGCTACGCGGATGCTCGAGCATGCTGGAGACCTTGTTGTAGGTCAGGCGCGCGTGGGAGTGAATCACCCCCTCATAAAATTCATAGTCAGTCAGTTCACCGCTCTTGGAAACGGTCATCTCGCAGACCAGCGCAAGACGGTCGACCTTCGGCATCAACGAGCAAAGGCCGTTGGAAATCGCCTCCGGCAACATTGGCACGACTTCGCTGGGGAAGTAAACAGACGTACCACGCAATTCAGCCTCGCGATCAAGTGCCGAGCCTACCGGCACATAATGCGACACGTCGGCGATCGCGACATACAGCTTCCAGCCGCCGGCAAACAGCCGCCAGCCACTGGCCTTGTGCGGTTCACAGTAGACCGCGTCATCGAAATCACGCGCATCCTCACCATCGATAGTGACCAGCGGCAAATGACGCAGATCGACGCGCTTGAGCTTGTCCTTGTCTTCCACGTGGTCCTTCAGGCGCGCCGCTTCATCCAGCACTTCCTGGGGCCAGACGCTTGGGATGTCGTAGCTGCGTAGCGCAACCTCGATCTCGACGCCAGCGGCCATATAATCGCCGACCACTTCGATCACTTCACCCTGCGACTGGCGATGGATACTCGGCCACTGGGTAATTTTTACTTCGACATACTGCCCATGCTGAGCACCGCCTTCGGCGCCCGGCTGGATCAGCACTTCATGGTTGATCTTGGCGTTATCGGCCACCACGTAAGCGATGCCGTTTTCAATATAATAGCGGCCCACCAGAACTTCGTGGGCGCGTTCAAGTATTTCGACAATGGTTCCTTCACTGCGGCCACGGCGGTCTACGCCGGTGATCCGTCCCAGCACACGGTCGCCATCAAAGACCAGGCGCATCTGCGCAGGGCTGAGGAACAGATCATCGCCGCCCCCATCGGGGACCAGAAAGCCGAAACCGTCGCGATGACCCTGCACCCGACCCTTGATCAGATCAAGCTTGTCGACGGGGGCGTAAGCACCGCGGCGCGTGTAGATCAGCTGACCATCACGCTCCATGGCGCGCAAGCGGCGACGCAGGGCTTCGATGCCGTCTTCATCGCTGATCGCAAACTCGTCCTGCAGTTGCGCACGCGTAGCAGGCGCCCCGCGCTCTTCAAGCAGCTTGAGGATAAGCTCGCGGCTGGGAATGGGATTGTCGTAATTCTGAGCTTCGCGATGAGCCTCTGGGTCAATTGCGGCCCAGTCGGTCGGTGATGCGGAAGTACGTTTGGAGTTGCTCGACGCAGGCGCCGAGTCTTTGGATATTGATTTTTTCGTCATAGCTCTCTATTGAACCGCGAAATGGATCCAGTTGCACCTATTTCCGATGTTTCTATACTTTTTTTCGCAAGGGGGTTTACAAGCCCTGGGGCGCTACGTATTATTCGCGCCGTCAACACAACAACGGTTGCAACGCGAAACCCTTGGGTTAGCTTAGCACCAGCGTTGAGAAAAGACGCCCAGGTGGTGAAATTGGTAGACACGCCAGCTTCAGGTGCTGGTGGCCGCAAGGCCGTGGAAGTTCGAGTCTTCTCCTGGGCACCATTTTCTTCTCTGATGCATTCGCACCAGATCTGCTACAAATCCATACCGTCATTGACCTCAGGTCGCGTTATTGCACCTGTGGATTTTTGCGTGCGCGTATTTTTTTTCACCACCCGCCTGCCCTGAAACCCGATCCGCACTTATCAGCACAAAAAAAGGCGCCTCGCGGCGCCTTTTTTATTCAGATCAGATTTTCACATCAGACCTTGTCCAACACCTGCTCAGAAAATCTGCCGCAGGATAATGGTTTCATTGCGATCAGGGCCAGTGGAAATGATATCCACAGGTGCACCAACCAGCTCTTCGATCCGCTTGATATAAGCGCGCGCATTGGCTGGCAACTGCTCCAGCGTCTGGGCGCCCAGGGTCGACTCGCTCCAGCCCGGAACGTCCTCATAGACAGGCTCCAGACCCAGATAGCTGTCAGCATCGGTAGGTGCTTCGATCACCGCACCATCCTCATTGCGATAGCCAATACAGATACGGATCACGTCCAGCCCGTCCAGTACATCCAGCTTGGTCAGACACAGACCACTGATGCTGTTGATCTCCATCGCGCGACGCAAGATAACCGCATCAAACCAGCCACAACGACGCGCACGCCCGGTGGTGGAGCCAAACTCATGGCCACGCTCGGCCAGGCGAGCACCCACATCATCGAACAGCTCCGTAGGGAATGGACCAGAGCCAACACGGGTAGTGTAGGCCTTGGTGATACCCAGCACGTAATCCAGGTAAAGCGGGCCAAATCCGGAACCCGTTGCAGTACCACCAGCAGTGGTATTGGAGCTGGTTACAAAGGGATAAGTACCGTGATCGATATCCAGCAACGAGCCCTGAGCGCCTTCAAACATGATGTTGGCGCCGGAACGACGCAATTCATGCAGGCGGGCGGTCACGTCTGTCATCAGCGGGCGCAGCCACTCGGCATACTCCATGGCCTCATCCAGGGTCTTCTGGAAATCGACCGGCTCGACCTTGTAATAATGCTGCAACGCAAAGTTATGGTAGTCCAGCACTTCACCCAGCTTGGCGGCGAAACGTTCGCGATGAAACAGATCCGCGACGCGCAGACCACGGCGCGAGACCTTGTCTTCATACGCAGGACCAATACCGCGCCCCGTTGTGCCGATCTTGGCTTCGCCGCGGGCCTTTTCACGCGCCTGATCCAGCGCTACGTGATAAGGCAGGATCAGCGGACAGGCCGGACTGATGCGCAGGCGCTCACGCACTGGCACGCCTTTGGCTTCCAGCTCCTTGAGCTCCTTCATCAGGGCTTCAGGAGACAGCACTACACCGTTGCCGATAAAGCACTGCACATTTTCCCGCAGAATGCCCGAGGGAATCAGGTGCAATACGGTCTTGTGACCATCGATGACCAGCGTGTGCCCGGCATTGTGACCGCCCTGGTAACGCACTACGGCAGCTACCTGACTGGTGAGCAGATCAACGATCTTGCCCTTGCCTTCATCGCCCCATTGGGTACCCAGGATGACTACATTCTTGCCCATTTCAGCTCTCGCCTCATTCAAATTTGAACGGCCTGCACAGCCATTGAATCAATTATTCAGATCAGCAACCTGCCAGGCGTTATCACGCCAGCGCAAAATGCGGTCGCACCCATAATCGGGCGCTTCGGAATCCATCTGGCCAGGCAAGGCGACAATCACGCGCTCTCCGCGCCGCCGCAGTGCCATCACCTCCAGCTGCAAGCCTGGCTCATTGGCATAGGTAGCCCATATACCGCGGGCACGCCCGCCGCCAGCTATGGAACCGCGCTCGACCAGCAAACGCAGATCAGTCGAAAAACCGGTCGCTGGACGCGCCCGGCCAAAATCCTGACCAATATCATCGTATCGACCGCCTTGGGCGATGCTCTGGCCGACACCCGCTATATAGGCAGAAAACACCACGCCAGTATGATAGTGGTAGCCACGCAGCTCACCGAGGTCAAAGTACAGTGGGATATCCGGATATTGCCGGCTCAGCGTCTGGGCGATTTCAACCAGATCATCCAGCGCTGCCATGACCGACTCGGGCGCACCATCGAGCAATACGTGCGCGCGCTCCAGCACTTCAACGCCACCGGACAACTCGGCCAGACTGCAAAGCATGGCCGCCAGCGAGGACTGACTCAGCGGCTCGGTCAGTTGACGCACCTCATCAATCGCCTTGCGCTGCAGCGCATCGAACAGCGCCCGTTCGGTACCCTCTTCCAGACCCGCTGACTGGGTCAGGCCACGGAAAATACCGACGTGGCCAATATCCAGATGCACACCCTTGACCTGGCAGCTATCCAGACTCTCCAGCATCAAGGTAATAATCTCGATATCACTGGCGCTGGAAGCGTCGCCGTACAGCTCAGCACCCAGCTGGATCAGACTGCGGGCGGTAGACAGTGCGCGCGGGCGGGTATGCATGACGCTGCCGCAATAGCAGAGCCTGCTGGGCCCTTCGGCACCTAGCGTGTGCGCATCGATACGCGCGACCTGCGGGGTAATGTCAGCGCGCAGCCCGAGCATGCGACCTGACAACTGATCAATCATCTTGAACGTTTGCAGTTCGAGGTCATGACCGGCACCGGTCAGCAGGGATTCTACGTATTCGATGTGCGGGGTAATGACCAGGTCATATCCCCAGGAGGCAAAGAGGTCAAGCAGTTGCCTGCGAGCAGCTTCGATACGCGCCGCCTCTTCAGGCAGCACCTCTTCGATGCCATCAGGCAACAGCCAGCTATCTACAGTCGGCATTATCACAACCTTTCCTACGCAACGGATCCCGGCGTAACCGGCACCCTGCTAGCGAATCAGATAGAGAAACAGAGTGCCTGTCAGCATGCAGGAGCAAGCACCAGTCACAAAAAAGCCGGGATTTCCCCGGCTGCGCGATTGTATCACGTTTTTGCCTGACCACACCTGCTAAGGCAGCAGCTGTGGTCAGTCAACGGATCACCTCACACTGTTACCCTGAAGGTAGCGGAAGAACTCGCTATCAGGATCAAGTACGAGAATATCGGACTTGCTGGAGAAGCTTTCACGATAGGCCTGAAGGCTACGATAAAAGGAATAGAACTCAGGATCCTTGTTATAGGCTTCAGAGTAGATTGCAGCTGACTGGGCGTCACCGTCACCACGGATCTGCTCGGCTTCACGGAAGGCTTCAGCCAGAATCACTCGCTGCTGGCGATCAGCATCCGCTCGGATACCCTCACCCAGCTCGCGACCCTTGGCTCGATGCTCACGCGCCTCACGCTCCCGCTCGGTACTCATACGCTCGAATACACTACGATTCACTTCACGGGGCAAATCTATCGCCTTGACCCGGACGTCCAGCACTTCGATGCCCAATTCGCGCTGCGCGCTGGCATCCAGCGTACTGGTGATATCAGCCATCAACTGATCTCGTTCGCCCGATACGACTTCGTTCAAGGTGCGGCGTGCCACCTCGTTACGCAAGCCGGATTCCAACTGGCGAGACAGGCGGTCTTCAGCGATCGCGCGCATGCCGGACGTCGCAGTGTAGAAACGCTCTACGTTGGCGATACGCCACTTGGCATAGGAGTCAACCATCAGCGCTTTCTTTTCCAGCGTCAGATAACGCTGAGTCGCGGTATCCAGCGTCAGCAGCCGACCATCGAACAAACGATGCTCTTGCACGAAGGGTAACTTGAAATGCAGCCCTGGCTGAACATCATCCTGTACCACCCGACCAAACTGCAGGACGATGCCGCGTTCGATCTGACTGACGACGAAGAAGCTGTTCCAGCCAACGACTACCAGAATGAAAGCCAGGATCAGGCCGAAAATTGTTTTATTACTCATCAGCGAGACTCCCTTGCACGCAGATCACGCTGCTGTATTTCCAACGGCAGGCGAACCTGATTGTCGCCAGCTCCAGCGCCAGCGCCTGCATTTGAAGAGGACGAAGAGGAGGAAGAGGACGAAGCACCCGCACCGCCACCTTGCTGCATCAACTTGTCCAGCGGCAGATACAGCAGATTATTGTTACCGTCACCACCTGACACCAGAATCTTGCTGGTATTGGTCATCACTTCCTGCAGCGTCTCGATGTACATGCGCTCTCGCATTACCTCTGGAGATGCCTGGTACTGCACGTACAACTGGTTGAAGCGCTGAGCTTCACCATCTGCGCGGGCAATAACTTCATCACGGTAACCGTTAGCCTCTTCCAGTAGCCGCTGTGCGCGACCACGCGCCTCGGGAATAACCCCGTTGGCATAGGATTCAGCCTGGTTACGCTCGCGCACTTCATCTTCGCGGGCACGGATAACGTCGTCAAAGGCGTCCTGCACTTCGGCCGGAGCCTGCGCACTTTCAATGTTTACCTGCACTACGGTAATACCGGTATTGTAGGTATCCAGATAGCGCTGCAAGCGCTCGGTGGTTTCAACACCCATCTGCTCACGGCCTTCAGTCAGCACCTGGTGCATCGACGTGGAACCCACTACGTGACGCAGCGCGCTTTCAGTCGCATGCCTCAGACTAGTTTCCGGATCTTCCACTCTGAGTACAAAATTCTCCAGGTTGGAAATGCGGTACTGAATAGCCACCGGCACTTCTACAATGTTCTCGTCTTCAGTCAGCATCTGACCTTGCTGGCGATAGGAACGAACCTGGGTCACGTTACGCTGAAACTTTCTTTCAATCGGCGGAAAATAAAGATGCAGGCCGGATTCCACCGTGCGGTGGTACTCGCCGAAACGCAGCACAATAGCCTGCTCCTGCTCATCCACGGTATAGACCGCACTGAACAGCCAGAAGGCAATAATAACCAGACCGGCAATCGCCCAGACAGCTTTCGGAATGCCCGCTCCGCCACCACTGTTGCGGCTGCTGCCACCACTGTTGTTGTTGCTATTGCCCTTCTTGCCACCGAATAGCCCGTTCAGACTGTCCTGCAGCTTCTTCAGCGCTTCATCAAGATCTGGAGGACCCTGCTTGCCGCCGCGGTTGCCGTTATTGTTGCCGTTGTTACTGCCACCATTGTTGCCGCCACTACCCCAAGGGTCTTGGTTGTTATTTTTACCACCACCAGGCTCATTCCAGGCCATAGCGTTCTCCGTTATTCGTAAACCTGCCAGACCAGGACAACCCTCAGGCCACCCCAGATATTTGTTCAATCCTACAGCAATTAACCCACCCCAGGCGAACGCTGGGGCAACCCATTATTGCAAAGTATGTTGTTGCAGGAACACATCGGGGAGCCAACCCTCGCGCTTGAGCAGCCGATTGAAATCACTGCGCTGCAAACGCAGGTCAAGCTGCTGGCGGCCGTCATCGGCAATGCGCTCTTCTACCACGGCGCCTACCGCGTAGAACTGCGCCCGCAATCGAGCCTCAGCGTGCTCCAACAATACCGATTCCTGAATCACATCCTGGCCGAGCCGCTCAGCCATCGCCTGCTGCACCAGCTCCAGCCCCAGCCCTTGCTGCGCAGACACCCAGACCCGCACCGGCACGCCGGACTCATCACGCTGAATGTGCGGCTCGACGTTTTCCAACAGATCAATCTTGTTGTAAACCTCAAGGATGGGCAGTTCAATCGCATCAATTTCGGTCAGCACCTTGACTACCTGCTCGATATGCGAGGTACGGTCTGGGTCAGCGGCATCAATGATATGCAGGAGCAGATCAGCCTGACTGGACTCTTCCAGTGTGGCTCTGAAGGCTTCGACCAATTTGTGCGGCAGATGACGGATAAAACCCACCGTATCAGCCAGAATGGCCGGGCCGATATCATCCAGCTCAATTCGCCGTAGCGTCGGATCCAAAGTGGCAAACAACTGATCAGCCGCGTACACCGCTGAACTGGTGACCACGTTGAACAGCGTTGACTTGCCCGCATTGGTGTAACCGACCAGAGAAACTACTGGAATCTCGGCGCGCCGCCTCGAGCGACGAGCCTGCTCGCGCTGGCTACGCACTTTGGCCAAACGCCGGGTGATCTGTTTGATCCGCTCGCGCAACAGGCGGCGATCCGTCTCGAGCTGGGTTTCACCTGGGCCGCGAAGGCCAATACCGCCCTTCTGCCGCTCAAGGTGAGTCCAACCACGCACCAACCGCGTGCTCAAATGATCAAGCTGGGCGAGTTCGACCTGCAGCTTGCCCTCATGGGTACGGGCGCGCTGGGCGAAGATATCCAGAATCAAGCCGGTGCGATCTATTACCCGGCACTTGAGTTCGCGCTCAAGGTTGCGCTCCTGACTCGGCGTCAGGACGTGATTGAAGATAACCAGATCCGCCTCGTGCTCGGCTACAGTTGCCTGCAGCTCCTCCACTTTCCCAGCGCCAATCAGGAAGCGCGGGCTGGGATGGTGGCGGTTGACGGTGAGAAAAGCAGTGATGTCGGCGCCGGCCGAGTTCACCAGCTCGACAAACTCCTGGGGGTCTTCCCTGGTGCGCTCATCCTGACCTTCAAGGTGAACGAGAACAGCGCGTTCACCGCCTTCATGGCGCTCGAAAAACAATCAGACCTCCCCAACAATCAAGGTGTTTCCATCTCTGCTTCTTCAGCACTGCCTTGAACCGGCAGGCGCACCGGACGACCCGGCACCACAGTAGAGATAGCATGCTTGTAAACCATCTGGCTGACAGTATTCTTCAGCAAAATGACAAACTGGTCGAATGACTCGATCTGGCCCTGCAACTTGATACCGTTGACCAGATAAATGGATACCGGAACCCGTTCCTTGCGCAGAACGTTCAGGTAAGGGTCTTGTAGTGAATGCCCTTTTGACATTGCCTCACTCCTTATGGAAAGCTTATTTGTAAGCGTTGAATAATGCGTTTTTACCGAACTGTCCATTATCCTTTGGGAGAGTCGGTGCCAATTCTCTAACCAACATCTGAAATCAAGACTAGCAGAACACTGGAAACTTATATGGTGTCCAGCTCAAGTGCTTTCAAGGCCCGCTCAAATCTTTTTGCATCCAGGCTGTCGAACCACTCGATTTCTTCCTTCCATCCCCGTAACCAGGTGAGCTGTCGCTTGGCCAATTGCCGGGTAGCAATCACTCCCCGTTCGACCGCTTCAACCCTGGAGAGTTTCCCGTC
Organism: uncultured Pseudomonadaceae bacterium; assembly: GCA_963974865.1. GTDB lineage: Bacteria > Pseudomonadota > Gammaproteobacteria > Pseudomonadales > Pseudomonadaceae > Halopseudomonas. Next base: position 129,957 of record CAXBEU010000001.1, read on the forward strand.
CAGGTAATCCCATATCTGCCGGTAACCCACGGCACGAATCGAAGGCAAACCAACATGCAGATCAGGCCGCGCATGCAAGGCCCTGACCTCTTCAATCAGCCCTTGCTGCATCATCTGAGCAAAGCGCTCAGCAATGCGTTGGTGCAGAATCTGACGCTCGACGGGTGCCACGGATAGATAGCGCACAGTATAAGGCAAAAAAGACGAGCCGGGCGTCTGGCCCGAGGCTTTTTCTGCTGCCTGACGCAGATGCCAGTCAGTCAGACTGACCCCGGATATCAGATAAACCTCATAAGCTCGCTGAAGCCGCTGGGGGTCATTGGGATGGATGCGTAGAGCGGCCTGGGGATCCACTTCGGCCAGCCTGCTGTGGATCGCCTGCCAGCCCTGCTCCAGGGCAATACTCTCGATCTGTGCGCGCACCTGCACATCCGCCGAAGGCATGCTGGCGATCCCTTCGGAGAAGGCCTTGAAGTACATCATGGTGCCGCCGACCATCAGCGGAATACGCCCACGAGCGTGGATATCGTTGATCAGAACCTGCGCATCAGCGCAAAAGCGCGCTGCCGAATACGCTTCTGCCGGATCGAGAATATCAACCAGGTGATGGGGGAATCGAGCCAGCGTTTCGGCATCCGGCTTGGCAGTACCGATGTCCATTCCGCGGTAGACCAGCGCCGAATCGACACTGATCAGCTCGCAGGGCAAACGCTCGGCCAGATACAGTGCAAGATCAGTCTTGCCCGCTGCAGTAGGCCCCATCAGACAGATGACCGGAGGTTTCACGACCGTATTCACGCAACACTCCGATACACTTTATGAACTGAAATGCGCCAGGCTAAAAAGCAATACAGCTCATCGGCCACGAAGAAATAACTTGTCCAGCTCAACCATGCCCATCTGCGTCCAGGTAGGCCTGCCATGATTACACTGACCGCTTCGCTCGGTCTGTTCCATATCACGCAACAGCGCATTCATTTCCGTCAGGGTCAGACGGCGATTGGCCCTCACGGAGCCGTGACAGGCCATGGTAGACAGAAGTTCGTTGCGATGGGCTTCAATACGGTCACTGGTGCCATATTCGAGCAAATCGCTCAGTACATCCTGAACCAGTTGCACAGCATCAGCCTGTCGCAGCAATGCCGGTATCTCGCGAATGCCCAGCATTTCAGGCCCCAGACGCTGCAGCTCGAAGCCCAGACGGGCAAACCAGTCGGCATGCTCTTCGGCGCAATCAGCCTCGCGCTGGCTGACCGCCAGAGACTCCGGCACCAGCAGCGGCTGGCCACGCAAGCCTTCCTGATCCATCGCCAACTTCAAACGCTCGTAAGTAATCCGCTCGTGGGCCGCGTGCATGTCAACCACCACCAGACCCTGCGCATTCTCCGCCAGGATATAGACGCCATGCAGTTGCGCTACTGCATAGCCGAGCGGCGGTACATCCTGGGGTGACGCGTTGTCCGCCAGGGCAGTAGAGGCCGTAGGCTGAGCGCCATAGAGTGCGGAGTAACCTGGCAAACTGTCATTCAGTTGACCAACGGAGGGCCGATCCAACGCATAAGACGGCGCCGACCAGCCAGCAGACGGTTCATTCAGCGACATGCGCCCTTGACCCGAGAACACCCCGGCATCCAGCCCCGCTGGCGCCGTCACCTGCTGCGTTGCAGGCTCTGTAAGACCTTCGGCACCGGGCAGATCGCCAGGCCGCTGGGCCGCCAAGGTACGATGCAGGGTACTGAACAGAAAGTCATGCACCATGCGGCCATCACGAAAACGCACTTCATGCTTGGTCGGATGCACGTTGACATCCACCACTGAAGGATCGACCTCAAGGAACAGTACAAAAGTCGGGTGCCGGCCATTGAAGAGTACATCGCGGTACGCCTGGCGCACTGCATGCACGACCAGTTTGTCCTTGATCATGCGGCCGTTGACGAAGAAGTACTGCAAGTCCGCCTGGCTGCGTGAAAAGGTGGGCAGGCCGACCCAACCCCACAGTCGCAAGCCACTGCGTTCAGCGTCAATGGACAGAGATTGTTCGACAAACGCCGGGCCGCAGACGCTGGCTACCCGCCGACGCGCTTCCTGCTCGCCCTGCGCGGGGCGCAAGCTGAAGACCGTCCGGCCGTTGTGCCTGAGATTGAAGGCGACATCAAAGCGCGAGAGTGCGAGACGTTTGACCACCTCTTCGAGGTGACTGAATTCGGTTTTTTCCGTACGCAGGAACTTGCGGCGCGCCGGGGTATTGAAGAACAGATCACGCACCTCTACCGTGGTCCCGCGCGGGTGCGCGGCGGGCTGCAATCGCGGCTGCATATCGCGACCTTCAGTCTCCACCTGCCAGGCCTGATCGGCTCCGGCGGTACAGGAGGTAAGCGTCAGCCTGGATACCGAGCTGACAGAGGCCAGCGCTTCACCACGAAAGCCCAGCGTAGCCACCCGCTCCAGGTCATCCAGGTCGCGTATCTTGCTGGTGGCGTGGCGCGATAAGGCCAGTGCCAGATCATCCTGCATGATGCCACTGCCGTCGTCGCGCACCCGCAACAGCTTGACCCCACCCTGTTCCACATCGATATCGATGCGCGCAGCACCCGCATCCAGGCTGTTCTCCAACAGTTCCTTGATCACCGACGCGGGGCGTTCAACCACTTCACCTGCGGCAATCTGGTTGGCCAGCCGCGGGCTCAATAACTCGATACGCGCCATATCAGGGCTCATTCTGCACGAGCATACTGCCCGCAGGCACTTTCAATGTCTGGCCCAGCTGGATCTGATCACCGCGCAGGTTGTTCGCGTTACGCAAACTGGCGACGCTGATACCGTAACGGTTGGCGATGATCGACAGGGTGTCTCCGCGCGAAACGACGTGCTCAGATGGTCTTGAGGCCTGCAGCTTGCCGCCAGCCTTCATGGCTGCCAAGCGGGTACCGGGCGGCGGGTAGCGATGGAAGTAGTCCCGGATCCCGGTATGCATGGCTCTTGCAAGGGCCTGCTGATGGCTCTTGGTCACCAGCTTCTTGGCCTCGCCGGGATTCGAGATAAATCCGGTTTCGACCAGAATGGACGGAATATCGGGTGATTTCAGCACCATGAAACCCGCCTGCTCCACCCGGCGCTTGTGCAGTGGCGTGATCTTGCCGACCGCAGCCAGTACTTGCTGGCCGACATCCAGGCTTGCCGAAAGCGTCGCAGTCATGGACAGATCCAGCAGCACGCTGGCCAGCACCTGATCCTTGTTGTCCAGACTGACCCCGCCGACCCCGCCGATCAGGTCCGAACGGTTCTCCCGGTCAGCCAGCAAGCGGGCGGTTTCCGACGTAGCGCCGCGATCGGACAAGGCAAAAACCGACGCGCCGAACGCGCTAGCGCGGGTAAAGGCGTCGGCATGGACCGAGACGAACAGGTCAGCATTGTTCTTGCGCGCGATCTCAGTGCGTTTGCGCAGAGGGATAAAGTAGTCACCCGTGCGCACCAGTACGCCCTTGAATCCGGGCTCTGCATCAATCAAGCGCTTGAGCTCCTGGGAGATCGCCAGAACCACATTTTTTTCGCGCACGCCGCCAGGCCCGATTGCGCCCGGATCCTCGCCACCGTGGCCGGCATCCAGCGCAATGATGATCAAACGGTCACCGCCAGCCGAACTCACACTCGGAGCAGTGCTGGGGGGCAAAGGCGCTGCCACTTCAGGCGCCGGCAGGGAAATACTTTCGCGGGGCTGATCGTTATCAAACAGATCAATCACCAGGCGATGACCATATTGCTGGTTCGGCGGCAGGGAAAAGCTTTTGGCCGTAACCTGCTGCGACAGATCCAGCACCACGCGCAGGCTGGACGCATCCCGCGGCGCCGAGCGGACACCGGTCAGGGGTGTACCTTCCAACGGCAAGCCACTGGTCGTGGCGGAGAAACTGGCACCGGTCACGTCAATAACAATGCGCTCGGGGCTCGAAAGCGTGAACAGGGTGTGATCAGCCGGCCCAGTGAGGTCAAAAACCAGCCGCGTGTTATCCGGCGCACGCCAGATACGCACGTGTTCGATATCAGCGGCCTGCAACAGACCGGACATCATCAGACACAGACTGATGATCATCCCTTTGAGCATCGCTCGACTCCCGGCATTTCTGATCACGTGTGTGCATCTTCCCGTTTATTGTTTAGGTCCTGGCAGGCGGCCAGACCACGAGCGCTATGCCCCTCTATCTGTAACTGACGACCAACACCCTTCGGGCTTATGGTAATGGTCAGATCAGCCGTTGGCAAAACTCCCTTGCCCTTGTCCGGCCACTCCACAAGGCAAAGGCTTTCGGGAATGAAATAATCCCGCACACCGAGAAACTCCAGCTCCTCGGGATCAAGCAGTCGGTACAGGTCAAAATGGTAGACAGCACCGGTCTCCAGCTCATAAGGTTCGACCAGAGTGAAGGTCGGACTTTTGACTGCCCCCTTATGCCCTCTACCCCTGATCAGACCTCGGCTCAAGGTCGTTTTGCCCGCGCCCAGATCACCCTGCAGATAGATCACCCCCCGCCCCTGGATAGCTTCCCCTATGGCTGCTCCCAAGGCCTCCATGGCGGCATCACCCTCTGCGAAAAAAAATTCGGTCATTGCGTATCTCGTACATTGAGCCAGTGCCTGATCGGCATCATCAGATCACCGGCCAGAATCCCGCGATCATCTCCAGCGGCAGCCGTATCACCTGCCAGCGCATGCACCAGCACGGCATAGCGTGCGGCTTGCCCGGCTGCCAAGCCTTGCGCAAGCAATGCGCCCGCGAGCCCGGAAAGCACATCTCCCATACCGGCAGTGGCCATGCCCGGGTTGCCAAAGGTACAAATAGCCATCGGGCGGTCATGGTCATCCTTTGCCGCCACCAGCGTTCCTACACCCTTGAGGACCACGGCACACTCGAAGCGTTCAACGAGGGCGGCCACCGATTGCACTCGATCTGCTTGCACTTGGGCCGTGCTCATGCCTAACAAGCGGGCAGCTTCCGCTGGGTGCGGAGTCATTATATCCTTCTCGGACAACCGAATCTGACCTTTGTCGTATCCAGCCAACAAGTTCAACGCATCAGCATCAAGAACCTTGGGTTTGGCCAGCGTCATTGCCTGCCCGAACAGCCTGCGCGACCACTCGGATTGCCCGAGACCAGGCCCGAGGACCAGGATATCCGCCCGCGCCAGCAATGCCTCGATATCCTCTGCCTGCTCAACAGCGATCACCATCACTTCCGGGCAGCGGCTCAATAGCGCCGCCACATGCTCCGAGCGCGTCGCCACTGTGACTTTCCCCGCGCCGCTGCGGAGCGCCGCCTGCGCAGCGAGCATGATCGCCCCGCCCGTACCATGATCGCCGCCGATCAACATGACGTGCCCAAAAAGCCCCTTGTGTGATGACCGGGGGCGGCTCGGCAAGCAACCCGCCCAGTCCTGCAGCAACAGGCGCTCCAATACCGGTTGCGGCATCTGCTGTGGCAGCGTTGCCAGACTGGCATGCAGCAGCTCGCCGACATGATCCGGACCTGCAGCGGTCAACAGACCTGGCTTGAGCGTTATGAAAGTGACCGTCAGCGCCGCCTGAACCGCCGCTCCGAGCACCACGCCACGGTCGGCATCAAGGCCACTGGGGATATCAACGGCAACCACCGGCCGGCCGCTGGCATTGACCTCGCGGATCGCCTCCGCAAAAGGCGCGCGCACCTCACCCGTCAGGCCCGTACCGAGCATCGCGTCGAGCACCACGCCTTGCAGCGCCGCACCGGCTTTCCACGGCGCCACTGAAACGCCAGCCGCGACACTGCTGCTATAGGCCAGCAGCGCGTCACCGCGCAGCTCGCCGGGATCGCACAGGCTCCATACCTCGACTGCCCAACCGGCTTGCTTCGCCAGTCTGGCCACCAAGTATCCATCACCGCCGTTGTTGCCCTTGCCGCACAATACTGTCAGCCGACCCGTGAGCGGCCAGCGCACCAGCAACTCGTGCCAAATTGACTGCGCTGCGCGCTGCATCAATTCCAAACCAGGAATACCGCCGGCAATAAGCGCGGCGTCAATTGCTCGAGTTTGTGCGGCGCTGTAAACCGACTTCGGCCAAGCTGTGTTCATCGACATGCTTCCTGCCCCATTGCACGGCCTAATTGTCTGGCCCAATTGTCTGGCCCAATTGTCTGGCATAATTATAGAGATGCAGCGCCTTTTACCCTAATGACTTAAACCATCACCCACCTTTGACAGCGACCCAAGCCAAGATGCCTCTTAGCCACAGCCCATCCGACCTGCAACAACTGGCCGAGCAGATCCGCCAGTTGGGTATGACGTTGGGCTTTCAGCAGCTTGGCATAAGCGCTGCCGAGACGGGCGAGCACGAGGCGCATCTTCAGCGTTGGCTGGACGCCGGCTATCAGGGCGAGATGGAATGGATGGCCAGCCACGGTAGCAAGCGCACTCGGCCCGCAGAGCTGGTGCCGGGCACCCAGCGGGTGATCTCGGTACGCATGGACTATCTACCCGCCGATAGCGCCATGGCTAAACGGCTCGGCCAGCCGGATATCGCCTACATCTCCCGTTACGCCCTGGGCCGCGACTATCACAAGCTGATGCGCCGGCGCCTGCAGCAGTTGGCAGAGCAGATTCAGGCGTTGATCGGCCCCTTCGGCTATCGCGCATTTGTCGACAGTGCACCGGTGATGGAGCGCGGCCTTGCCACCCAGGCCGGGCTTGGCTGGATCGGCAAAAACACCATGCTGCTGAATCGACAGGCGGGCAGCTATTTTTTCCTCGGCGAGCTCTTCACCGATCTGCCGTTACCGATCGACGATGCCTATCAGGGCGAACATTGCGGGCGATGCACCGCGTGCCTGGATAAATGCCCGACCCAGGCCTTTGTCGGCGCTCAGGTGCTGGATGCTCGACGCTGCATTTCCTACCTGACCATCGAGCTCAAAGGCTCGATCCCGGAAGATCTGCGCCCGATGATGGGCAACCGGGTGTTCGGCTGCGACGACTGCCAACTGGTGTGCCCGTGGAATCGCTTTGCCAAACCGACCGGCGAAGCGGACTTCAGCCCGAGGCACGAACTGGATCAAGCTTCGCTGGTCAGCCTGTTTCGCTGGGATGAACAGACCTTCCTGAGCAATACCGAAGGCTCGCCCATCCGCCGAATTGGCCATGAACGCTGGCTACGCAATCTGGCGGTCGGGCTGGGGAACGCCACTGGCAGTATCCCGGTCATCGAAGCGCTGAAAAGCCGCCTGCAACACCCCTCGCCCCTGGTTCGTGAGCACGTTTCCTGGGCGCTAGCGCGCCATGGAATAGAGCTTGAAGCTTGAAGCTTGAAGCTCAATATTTGATGAAATGCTCGCGGTAATACTGCAACTCTGCAATCGAATCGTAGATGTCATCCAGGGCCAGGTGGCTCCCGCGCTTCTTGAACCCGCTCTTGAGCTCAGGCGCCCAGCGCGCAACCAATTCCTTCAGGGTAGAGACATCCAGGTTGCGATAGTGGAAATACACCTCCAGCTCCGGCATACCGCGATACAGGAAGCGCCGGTCCTGGCAAATGCTATTGCCGCACATGGGTGATTTGCCGGCAGGCACCCATTCCTGCAGAAACTCCAGGGTCTGCCGCTGCGCGTCCTCAACACTGATCTTGCTGTCCTTGACTCGCTGAGTCAGGCCAGACTGGCCGTGCTGCCGGGTATTCCACTCATCCATCCCCTTCAGCAGCGCATCCGACTGCTTGACCGCCATGACCGGGCCTTCGGCCAACACGTTCAACTGCGAATCGGTGACCACCGTGGCGATTTCGATAATGACATCCTTGTCGGGATCCAGGCCGGTCATTTCCAGATCAATCCAGATCAGGTTCTCGGGGTTAGGCATGCGAACTCCTGCGCTCGTTCAGTTGAGGGTATGGCGATCAGTATACGCGGCGCGTGATACACTCGCGCAACTTCCAGGAACAGTATCCCATGGCAAAGCGACACCTCACTCGACGTCAGAACTGGCGCATTCAAAAAATTCAGGACGAACGAGCAGTCCGTGCAGGCCGGCGTGCTGACATGGCCGAAGAAAGCCTGATCGGTGGCGACCTTGGGCCCGAGCAGCAAGGCTTGGTTATCGCCCACTTTGGCGTTCAGGTCGACGTGGAGACCACTGAGGGAGCAGAAGCTGGGCTGATACGCCGCTGCCACCTGCGCGCCAATTTGCCCGCCATGGTCACGGGCGACCGGGTTATCTGGCGTGCAGACAATCAGAACGGCGGCGTGATTGTCGCGCAACTGCCGCGACAGTCCGAACTCAGCCGCCCAGACCACCGGGGTCAGCTCAAGCCCGTAGCGGCCAATGTGGAGCGCCTGGTGATTGTCTTCGCCCCGCTACCAACGCCTTACACCACCTTGATTGACCGCTACCTAGTGGCCGCCGAACAGTCTGGCCTGGTCCCCCTGTTAATAATGAACAAGGCAGACCTTCTGACCCAGGGCGATTACGCGGATATCCGCGCCTGGCTGGATGTATATGCGCAGCTGGGCTATCAGGTACTGGAGCTTTCCGCCAGTTCCGGCACCGGCCTGGATGACCTGCGCGCCGCCTTGCGCGACCATATCAGCGTGTTTGTCGGGCAGTCAGGGGTGGGCAAATCATCGCTGATCAACGCCTTGCTCCCGGGCATCGACCTGCGGGTTGGCCCCTTGTCGGAATCCAGCGGCCAGGGCACCCATACCACCACTACGGCCAAGCTGTTTCACTTCCCGGACGGCGGCGACCTGATCGACTCTCCGGGTATCCGCGAGTTTGGGCTGACGCATATCAGCCATGACGATCTGCTGGAGGGGTTTGTAGAATTTCGCCCCTACCTGGGCCATTGCCGCTTCCGAGACTGCCAACATCTGCATGAGCCAGGCTGTGCGCTGCTGGGCGCTGTGGAACGTGGCGACATATCAGCCAGCCGTATCAGCAGTTACCGGCATATCCTGTCCAGTATTGGCCCAGCCAGCTACTGAGCAGCCGGGCTGTTGTAGTCAGCTATCTAAATAGCCGTAGCGCGGCGACACTATTGATTGCGCAGCGGCTCCAGCGCATTGACATCGTCAAACAGGTTCGCCGGCCGCTGACCTTCGTTAGCAGGAACGGATTCAGGGTCTAGCGCCGAGTCAGGCTCTGGGCGGGTTTCCGGTTGGCTTACTGGCCCGTCCGGGGCACTGCCGGGCAGCGCTGGCACAGCATCTGTAGCCTGCAACGCATCAAATTCGGCGGCTTGAGCATCCAGCGGCTGATCATCAATCACGCTGTCCTCGCTTTCTACGCTCTCACTTGAGTTCTTGAGGATATGCTCCTCCGCGCGCTTGTTGAGCACCACAATATCGATCCTGCGGTTAACTGGATCATTCGGAATGCTCCGATCAAACAGCGCCGAGTCGGCATAGCCGACAACTCGCGCCAGTTGACCCTCCGGGTAACCGGCCACCAGCAGAGTACGTCTTGCCGCGTTGGCGCGCTCGGTTGACAGCTCCCAATTGCCGTAATTGCTGCGACCAATAAAGGGCTGTGCATCGGTGTGTCCGCCAATACTGATTTTCTTCGGCACCACGGCAATGGTGTCGCTCAAGGCCAGCAGAATTTCTTCAAAGTAAGGTTGTAGTCTGGCGCTGCCACTGGCAAACATCGGACGATTTTCCGCATCAACAATCTGGATACGCAGGCCATCCTGAGTGATTTCCAGCAGTATCTGATCCTTGAAGCGCTGCAGTACCGGCTCGATATCGATCTTGTTCTGCAATTCCTGCAACAGCATATCCAGCTCGACCTTTTCAGCTTCCTCAGCCAATTCCTTCAGCCGCTGCGCATCAATATCCAGGGGCATCTGATCTATTTCTTCAGGCTCACTGTCATTCAGGGTTCGATCGGGCGATACCGAGGGAGAACCGCCGAGATCAATGGCAAAGGGACTACCACCCTCGGAGAAACCGACCGGATCGTTGAAATAGCCGGAGATCATTTTCAACTGCTCGGGTGTGGCTGTGGAAAGAAGCCACATGACGAGAAAAAAGGCCATCATTGCCACCGCAAAATCGGCAAAGGCAATTTTCCAGGCGCCACCATGATGGCCGTCACCCTTGCGACTGATGCGCTTGACGATAATCGGCTGATTATTATCCACCGATCAGCGCCCCTTGACCGACTGTTCCAGTTCCAAGAAGCTCGGGCGATGCTCAGGCAGCAGGGCCTTGCGGCCGAATTCCACAGCCAGAGCAGGCGGCAGACCCTGGGCGCTGGCGACCAGACACATCTTTATCGCCTCGTAGGTATTGGCCTCTTCATGGGCATCGTGACCCATAGCAGCTGCATAGGGACCTACGAAGCCGTAAGCTGCCAGAATACCCAGCAGCGTACCGACCAGCGCCGTCGCTACCTTCTGCCCGATCTCGGAGTTATCGGCATCACCGAGAATACCCATGGTAATAACGATACCCAGAACCGCCGCAACGATACCGAACGCTGGCAGCCCATCGGCGACCCGGGTAACGGCGTGAGATGGCTCATGTAATTCCTCACTGAGACTGGAAATCTCTACATCGAACAACGCCTCAAGTTCGTGTGGCGCCATATTGCCAGTCGACATGATCCGCAGATAATCGCAAATGAACTCGGTCATATGCTTATCCTTGAGAATCGCCGGGTATTTACTGAAGATCGGACTTTCCGCTGGCTCTTCAATATCAGCCTCAATCGACATCATGCCCTCTCGACGACTCTTGTTGAGCACCTCATAAAGCACGCCCAGCACGTCCAGATAAAACGGCTTCCCGAAACGATGGCCAAAGATGATCTTCGGTGCACTACCCGCTGCTTTCTTGACTGTGGTCATCGGGTTGGCGACCAGGAAAGCGCCTATCGCCGCACCGCCGATTATCAATATTTCAAACGGATGCCATAGCGCCGCCAGCTGCCCGCCGGACATCACAAAGCCGCCCAGCACACTGCAGATCACAACCAGAAAGCCAGCAATTTTCAGCATAAACCCGTTAGATCCCCTGAGAATAAATGTGGCTGCCGGACAAAGAAGCCATTGGGCAGCAAAATAATCTTGATCACGTTATAGTCATCTGAGCCAGAGTCACCAAGCCCATGCGCTGTCTATTATCTCATTATAAGCCGCATACCTTATGAGCACAGAACAAGAACGTAAATTGATCATACAAGCTGATATCGGCAGCCTTCGGCAAAGCCTGAACAGCTTTGTGCTGCCGATCGAGAAAAACCAGCTTCTGCGGCTAACCAGCCTACTCGACAATGATCTGATGGGCATCAATGACTTGACCCGCGAATTGCTGGGCGTGCCCGCTGCGGCCCTTCAGGTTTGCCGGGCTGCAGGGGCTATGGCGCGGGCCAAGGATATCGACATCCTGACGCTGGAGCAGGCCTGCAATATGCTTGGCACCTTGCGTCTGGGCAATCTGTTGCGCAGCCTGCCGCTGATGGACAGGGCACACATGCCGCTGCCCTATCGACAGCTCTTGAGCATCAGCGAGCATGCGCTGACGCAAGCTCAGGGGCTGTTTGCAACCAGAATGGCCAGACTCTGGCATGAGGTTTCGCTGGCCAGCCTGCTGTTTCTGGCCCCTTGCTGGGTACTCATTTATCACCGGCCCGAACTCTTCCAGGTCTGGGATGCACGCCACCTGGAACGCAAACCCGCCGAGGCAGATATTGCCCCCTGGTTGCTGGACAGTGATCACATACTGGGGCTTGCCCAGCACCTGGCCGAAGACTGGTGGTTGCCACCATGGATTCTTCAGGGCTATCGCTCTTTGGGCAGCAGCCGACGCCTGATGGTCAAAGCCATTCATATTGCCCGCGACTCGGAACACCCCCAGCACCAACAGGCCATGCTGGACGCAGACAAATCCCTGTCTCGCTGGCTTACCATGCCGGCCAATAGCCTGCTGATGGCGACCGGCATTGCGCTGGGTGCGCATCACGACTGGGATGCGCGGCATACCGTACGCTGGCAACAACTGACTGCGCTTTATCTGGGCTGCAATCTGGCTGAGGCGCAAAGCGCCAGCCATATAAATGCCGCCGACAGCGCCCGCCATCAGATCCGGCATCCGGATTCGGACGTCTGGTTGCCCGCAGAAGCACTGCTATGGCCGGTACGCAGCCGCAAACTGGCTACGACCAGCAAAGAGATCGCCACGTCTGCAAACGGTCCAGATCAGCCGGATCCAGCCCAATGGCGCCAGCACTGCCTTGCGCTGCTGGCCCAGCCCAGCGCGTTCAGCAGCCTGCCTGAGTTGCTGCAATCTGCAATGCAGACGCTGACTCAAGGGCTGGGCCTGAGCCGATGCTGGATTGCCCTGTACAACGGCAAAAAGAAGCAGTTGATCATCAGCGCCCACTACGGCTTCGACTCGCTGCAGATCAAGGGACTCGCATTGGGCAACTGCCGCGATAGCCAATGGGGGCAGTGGCTTAAATCCAGCACGCTGCATCATCTCGACGCGCAGCGTCTGCGCCGTGAAGGTACAATGATCCCGGCGACCCTTAAAACCCTGTTGGGTGACAGCCCAGCACAGTTGCTTCCATTGCAGCACCGCGGCGCCATCATCGGGCTAATAGGCGTTCAGGGTTTAAGCCTGGAACAGGCTAACGACGACAAGCAGCGCAAGGCGCTGTTGAAGACCGCAGAATGCATCTACAGGGCGCTCATCAGCTTCCAGACCAGAACCTGAGCCCTACAAAACCACAGGGTTACCGGAGACGTTTTATGCCTTCACCTGTTTTACCCCTGCTGATTGAGCCGCAAGCCTTGTACGCGCTGCTCAATGCCGACGCGCTTGGCGACAATGTGCGCCTGCTGGACCTGTCCGGTCAGGAGCAATACCTGAATGCCCATGTCCCTGGCGCCGTGCACTTGCCAGCCTCACGGACCGCATCGCCTGCTCCTCGCCCCGGCCTGCTGCCAGCGATGCCCGCGCTGGAGCAGATGCTAGGCGAGCTCGGCCACCATCCCGATCTGCATTATGTGATTTACGATGACGAAGGCGGCGGTTGGGCAGGCCGCTTTATCTGGATACTCGACAGCATAGGCCACCGCCACTACAGCTACCTCAATGGCGGGATCAAGGCCTGGGAACAGGACGGACTGCCGACTGAGACACAAGTGAACCAGGTACCTGCCACGAAACCTGTGCTGACCTTGACCACTGGCATGACCATTGACGCCGAAGAACTGAAAGACAGCCTTGCGCAGGCGGATCTGGTTATCTGGGATGCCCGCTCGCCGGCGGAGCACCGCGACGAGAAGCGCTTTGCCGAGCGGGGCGGGCATATTCCGGGCGCGATCAATTTCGAGTGGACTGCCGGCATGGATCCTCAGCGCGGACTGCGCCTGCGCGAAGATCTGCAAGAGCGGCTTGCGCAATTGGGCATCACCGCCGACAAGGACATCGTCACCCACTGCCAGACCCACCACCGTTCAGGCTTCACTTACCTGGCGGCGAAAATACTTGGTTACCCCCGGATCAGAGCCTATGCCGGCTCCTGGTCCGAATGGGGCAACCTCCCTGACTTTCCCATAGAACGCTAAGGACCCTGCATGCGCGAGCGCCTGTTTATCATCTCTCAGTACCTGTTACCCCAACACCTGCTGTCCCGATTGGCGGGCTGCCTGGCCAATTGCACCTGGGCCTGGGTTAAAAACCCCTTTATCAGTTGGTTCGTCAAACGTTACGGCGTCGATATGCGCGAAGCAGAACAAACCGACCCGCTGGCCTTTGCCTGCTTCAACGATTTTTTCACCCGCGCGCTCAAACCTGGCGCCCGACCGCTAGCGCCCGAGCCTGACAGCATTCTCTGCCCGGCAGATGGCACCATCAGCCAGCTCGGCAAGATCGAGCATGGGCGCATATTTCAGGCCAAGGGCCAGAGCTTCAGTGTGCTGGAGTTAGTCGGCGGCAACCCCGCGCATGCGGCCCTGTTTCAGGGCGGCGAGTTCGCAACGGTGTATCTGTCACCCAAGGACTACCACCGGGTGCATATGCCCTGCGCTGGCACATTGACCGATATGGTTTACGTGCCTGGCAAACTTTTTTCGGTCAATCAGATTACCGCCGAGAACGTGCCCGAACTTTTTGCTCGCAATGAGCGAGTCGTCTGTCTGTTTGACACCAGCCATGGGCCCATGGCCGTGGTCCTGGTGGGCGCAATGATAGTCGCATCGGTGGAAACCGTCTGGGCTGGCCTGGTTGCTCCGCCCACGCGCCAGCTCAAGGCTGAGCGCTACGGCCAGGCAGCACCAACGCTGGAACGCGGTAGTGAAATGGGTCGTTTCAAGCTCGGATCAACCGCCATTGTACTCTTCGGACCCGGCCACGCCACCTGGGATCCTGCCATGCGCGCTGGCGCTGCGGTAAGCATGGGCCAGGCAATGGGTAAACTGATCGATTGACGCTGGATAGCCTCAGCCTTCGGGTGCGTCCGCTCAGGCGCGATCAAACCCGAAGGCGATGACCTGATCAATACGGTCTGCGCCGGCGGCCAACATCACCAGCCGGTCAAGCCCCAGAGCAACCCCGGCACAGGCAGGCAATCCGGCCTGCAACGCCGCCACCAGGCGGTCATCCACTGGCAGCACGGCCAGGCCCATCCCCTCTCGCAGGGCCTGATCGGCCCGGAAACGACGCGCCTGCTCCTGGGCATCGGTCAGCTCGAAATAACCGTTAGCCAACTCCATACCTTTGACAAACAGCTCAAAACGCGCCGCACTCAAAACCCGGTCATCACCTTCGACAATTCGCGCCAGTGCCGCCTGCGATGCAGGAAAGGCATACACCAGGGTCGGCTCCAGCAGCAACGGCTCAATGCAATGGGAAAACAGAAGGTTGAGCCAGGCATCGCGCGGCAGCTCGCCATGAAAGCCGCAGCGCTCACGGCCCTGAAGAGCCAGATCTTCATCTTCGCAAAGGTGAACGTCCAGGCCGAGATGCTCGGCAAACAGGCTTGCATAGGTCACCCGCCGCGCGGCCGCACAACCAAGAACCTGAGTGACCAACGCGTCGACCTCATCCATCAATTGATGATGATCAAAGCCGACTCGATACCACTCCAGCATGCTGAACTCGGGATTGTGGCGACCACCTGTTTCCCCGTTGCGAAACACTTTACACAGCTGCCATATGCAGCCGCTTTTAGCCGCCAACAAGCGCTTCATCGGGTATTCGGGCGAGGTATGCAGATATACCGGCTGCGCGAACTGACCACCATCAGGCGTGTAGGTAGTGCTGAATGGCTGTAGTTGTGGGTCGCTGACGGCCGCGCTGGATAAACAGGGTGTATCCACCTCGAGAACATGGCGGTCAGCAAAAAACCGGCGGACCTGATTGATTATCCCGGCGCGCGCGCGCAGTGCGTCAATCGACGCAGAAGGCTGCCAATCCTGCATTCAAGACTCTCCCCCGCAGAAAGAAAACCGGGGCTAGGCCCCGGTTGATCAACACTTGCTCGACTGCCCCTGGAATCAGGCGCGGCCAACGTATTCGGCGCTGCGAGTATCAACTTTCAGCACGTCACCCACGTTGATGAACAATGGCACTTTGACCACCGCACCGGTGACCAGCTTGGCTGGCTTGGTACCGCCGCCGGAGGTGTCACCACGTACGCCCGGATCAGTTTCGACCACTTCCAGCTCGACAAAATTGGGCGCACCGACCGCAATAGGCGCACCGTTGAACAGCGTGACCTGATAGATCACCTGCTCTTTCAACCAGTTCATCGATTCAGTGACCGCTTTCTCGTCAGCAGCAACCTGCTCGAAGGAGCCGTCAGTGGCCATGAAGTGCCAGAACTCGCCATCGGTGTAGAGGTATTCCATTTCGCGATCCATCACATCGGCGCCTTCCAGGCTGTCTCCCGATTTGAAGGTACGCTCGTTGACCCGGCCGGTTTTAAGGTTGCGAACCTTGACCCGGTTGAACGC
The DNA here is from genome assembly GCA_963974865.1 of uncultured Pseudomonadaceae bacterium. Classification (GTDB taxonomy): domain Bacteria; phylum Pseudomonadota; class Gammaproteobacteria; order Pseudomonadales; family Pseudomonadaceae; genus Halopseudomonas. The sequence goes on from CAXBEU010000001.1 coordinate 145,935, forward strand.
CTGGCCTTTGCCAGGTTTGACGTATTCGTTTTCGAGGATCGAGCAAGGATCGCCATCGAGCATCACCTTGAGACCGGGCTTGAATTCATTGGTAGAATAATTGGCCATACACTTCCCACTGACAGTTTGAACGGAACATCCGATAAAGCGCTGAACAGAAGCGTCAGACCGGGGAAAACCCCAGCGACAGCCGAACGTCAGCGATAACGTCCGACGGATGCCCTGCCACCCAAGCGCGGAAAACGCCAATGATACATGGATCTTTAGCCTCTGTTGAGTCCGACAGCTGGCAAAGTCTGCTGGCCTCCAGCATAACCGACCCTCGCATCCTGCTGGAGCGGCTGCATCTTGACCCCGCACTGCTGGGTCCCGCCCTGGCTGCCAGTGCCGATTTCAAGCTGCGCGTGCCCGAGCCTTACCTCGCGCGCATGCAGCCCGGCGACGCCCATGACCCGCTATTACGCCAGGTGCTGCCGATTGGCGAGGAGTTGCTGGCGCAGCCGGGTTACGAAATCGACCCTCTGGGCGAGCAACAGACCAATGCCCGCCCCGGCATCATTCACAAATACCATGGACGTTTGCTTTTAATTGTCAGCGGCGGCTGCGCAATCAATTGCCGCTACTGTTTCCGCCGGCACTTTCCTTACGCGGATAACAACCTGAGTACCGAGCAGTGGCAGCAGGCGCTGGACTACATCCGTCAGGATGATAGCCTCAGTGAAGTCATTTACAGCGGTGGGGATCCACTTGCCGCCAATGATCGGCGCCTGGCCTGGCTAACCCGCGAAATCGCCGCCATCCCCCATATACGGCGGCTGCGGGTGCATACCCGGTTACCTGTCGTCATTCCTCAGCGGGTGACCGGTGGCCTGATAGATGCACTTTGTGGCACCCGCTTGCCCGTGACCATGGTGTTGCACTGCAACCACGCCAATGAGATCGACGGCCATCTGGGTAAAGCCATTGTGCAATTACGCCGCGCCGGAATCACACTGCTCAATCAGGCCGTGCTTCTAAAGGGTGTGAACGATCAACTCGATCAGCAGTTGGCCCTTAGCCAGACACTAGGCGACCATGGCGTTTTGCCCTATTATCTGCATGTACTTGACCATGTTAAGGGCGCTCAGCACTTCCATGTCGATGATCGGCGGGCTCAACAGCTAGTCGGTCAGATGCTCAGTCGCCTGCCAGGCTTCCTGGTGCCTCGCCTGGTGCGCGAAGTAGCGGGCAAGACCAGTAAAGTCCCACTGCCAGTGGAGCTGCTTGAATAGCATCATCTTTACAATGTGACCAATGCTGCCGGCATGGCTGGCACGCAGCTCCACTTAGCACATGACCGACTTTGCTGCTAGAGTGTTGGTTGACGCAATGGCGTCCTGGAGAACCCGTTCTCAACGCATCGGGACTTGGCCTGAACCGCTTGTTTTGGATAAGACTGTTATGGATAGCGCAACGCAAAAACTGAATTTGCGGATACCTCAACAGACGCTCAAATCGCTGAGCTTTGCCGAGGGCACTGAGAAAGGGATCATCCAATGGTTGGCAAACCTGCCCAAGGCCAATATCGGCGAAACTGCACGCCAGCTATACCAGGGGCTTATCGAGATCAATCAGCTCGACATACCTGCTGACAAGCGTCTGGTCATCCTTGAGCGGATTCGTCCTGAAGTTCACTACGTTTGTAGCGCGCTTTCCAAGTATTACCTTGGTCAATCCATTGTTCTGGAAGACAAGCCCCGCAAGGTCGCCAACCTCTCCCAGTCACTTCAGAACCACCTCGCCAACGGCTACAAGATCGTCGTTGCCCAGGAACGCAGCATCAAGTCGCGTGACCACTCGGCTCTCGTCAGCCTGGCAATACAGCGTGCCATGCGCAGCCTGTGTGGCCCACTATTGCGAGCATTCCAGCTCTACTGCCCGGTAGCTGATGGCGTTTGGCTGGAACTGCATCAACTCTATCAACTGGCACGTAAGCGCAAACTGCATCAGCAGCCGGTAGTGGATAATGAAAGTCAGGGCGGCAAACCCCTGAGTATCGAGCAGTGCTATGTAATTGCGCTGCTGATGGGCTCGGCACGGCCCAACCAGATGCGCCAAAGCGCCATGGGCCGGCTGTTTGTCACTCTGGAAGACTGGTCGAGCATGGCGGTTCTGGTTGAACCGACCGATCCGCGAGCGCTGTTCATTATCAATCCCGCGATGGACTGCCCACCCCGTTACCGCTCGCTGATTCGCGAGGAAGACCTGACCGATAGCCTGGGGCTAAGCACCCAGAGTCTGGTAGAGGGCATCAAGGAATATATGCTCAATGGCGGTGAAAGCCGTGGCAACCTGAAAATCCCCGAAGGTTTTGGCATCGAGCTGTTGCAACATGTCAGTCAATCCTGGGGCGATCTGGCCGAGCGCACTTTCAATCGTGTGCCCGGCCGGGGCATTTTGAAGCTCAGTATTGGCATGAGCGCCACACACTTTCGTATTTCGCAGATTCCCTTCACCCGCTTTATCGATGCGGATGAGAAGGACATCAACCCTTTTTCCGATGCAGCGCAGCGCGAAAGACACAGTGGCGGCTGGAACGGCGCCTTTGATGGCGAAGCCAAATCCCTGGACTGGAGTCCAGGCAGCGTTGAACAGATCAACTACAATAGCCTGCCCGGCGATGCCAGCCTGGAAGAGGATGAGGAAAGCTTCCCGATTTACAGCCTGCCCATCGTCAATCACAGCCCCGGCGGTTTTTGCCTGACCTGGCCCAAGGATGTCCCTAAGCAGCTGCAAGCCGGGGAGTTGCTTGGTATTCAGGAGGAAAGCGAGCAAGACTGGAGTCTCGCAGTGGTCCGCTGGATTCGCCAAGTTCGTGGAGGCGGCACCCAGATGGGCGTCGAGCTCGTAGCACCGCATTGCACGCCCTGTGCAGTCAAACTGATGCGCAAGACCGAACAGCCCAGCACCTATCTGCGCGGGCTTATCCTGCCTGAGGTAACGGCGATCGACAGGCCTGCCACCCTGATCACACCGCGCATGCCCTTCCAGGTCAACAGCAAGGTACTGATACTTCAGGGCAACCGCGAAGTACGGGCGCATCTGGTTGATAGAGTGGCTGCAACAGGCAGTTTCAGCCAATTCGAATACAAGGTCCTGGAGCCACTGAAAGACCAGCAAGGCAAATCCGAGACGGGCAGCACATCTTTGACCAGCAGTAGTGATGATGACTTTGACTCACTCTGGAAGTCTCTGTAAATTCAGGTTTTTAGGGATTGATCCGGCCAACTCTCAGGACGGCGCAACGATGCTGCGGCCTTTCGATGGTCGGTATTTTCTTATCCAAGGTGGACCCTATGCGGGGGCCGCCGCATAGACCTGGACAACCATGGGCACAGACTCGAACGCGATCCGCCTACTGATTCTTGAAGATTCGCAGAACGACGCCGAGCGGCTCGTCAGCCTGCTGCGCAATGCCGGCCATGCCACTCGCGCCCACCGTATTACCTCTGTCGAGGACCTCCATGAGTGCCTCCAACAGACCTGGGATCTATGTTTGGCGGTTAGCCAGACGAGTTTTATGAGTGCGATGGAAGCCTGCGGGCTGATCGCTCGGCAGTCCCGTGATATTCCCTTTGTGCTACTCAGTCCCGTTGCAGACGAACAAACCCGTACGGAAGCTCTGCGCGCCGGCATCCGCGATGTCATTCCACTGAACGCCGACACCCTGATGACCATGGTCGTCAAGCGCGAATTGGCCAGCCTGGAAGCGCGCCGGCAGCTACGTATCGCCGAGCAAAGTCTGCGTGAAGCGGAAAAACGCTGTCAGCTATTACTCGACAGCTCCGTGGACGCCATCGCCTACGTCCATGACGGCATGCATATTTACGCTAACCGTTCCTATATAAGACTCTTTGGCTATGAGGACGCCGACGACCTGGCTGCCGAGCCCATGGTCGGCCTGATAGCAAGCAAGGATCAGGTTAACTTCAAGACATTTTTGCGCAGCTACGCCGATCAGGGCGACAAGAATGAGATGCGCTGCAGCGGGCTGGATATCGACGGGAAGGAATTCCCCATCATGCTGACCTTCACACCGGCCAGTTACGACGGCGAGCCCTGTACCCAGGTAGTGATTCGGGTGGAGACTGCCAGTGCGGAATTTGAAGAAAAGCTCAAGGTCATGGCCAGCCAGGATCTGGTCACTGGACTGTACAACCGCGCCTATTTCCAGGAACAGCTTGGTCAGGTCAGTGAACAGGCAGTACATAACGGCAAGGCCAGCAGCCTGATTTATCTGAGCATCGACAACTTCAACGGTATACAAAGCGACGTAGGGATCGGCGGCTCGGATCTGATTCTCAGCGACCTGGCCCAGATGCTTCGCCAGACCTTCCCCGAAGACACGCTACTGGCGCGCTTCAGTGACGACGCCTGCAGTATCTTGCTGGCCGGCAAGGAGCCCGAGGCCGTCAACGGCATGCTCGATGAGTTGCGCAAGAAGATCGAAGGCACCCTGTTTGAAGCGAACGGGCGTACCGTTCAAATAACTGTCAGCATGGGCATTTCCGCCATCAGCGAAACAAGCCCAAAGGCTGAAGAGGCGATTGATCGCGCCCATCGCCTGGCTGACCAGATCAGCCAGGCCGGCGGCAACGCCATCAGAATTTTCAATCCGCTCGAGGAACTGGCGCACCAGGCCAATCGCGGCAACCTGATTGCACTGGTAAAACACACGCTGGAAACTGACGGCTTCAGACTACTGTTCCAGCCGGTCATCAGCCTCAGGGGCGACAGTTCAGAGCACTATGAAACCTATCTGCGCTTGATCAACAGCCGGGGCGAAGAAGTGCCCGCAGCGGATTTTCTGCCAGCAGCACAAGAAGCCGGGCTAGCCGTGGAGATAGATCGCTGGGTGATCAGTCAAGCCATCCGTATTCTTGCCGCGCACCGCGTCAAGGGCGCTGATACCAGGCTTCTGCTCAACCTTAGCTGTGCCAGCCTGCAGGATGCCGAGCTGGTCCAGTGGGTTGCAGGGCAGATCAAGGAGAGCCGTCTGCCGCCGGACAGCCTGATCTTCCAGTTCAACGATGCCGATGCCAATACCTATATGAAGCAGGCCAAATCGCTGACCGAATCCCTGCACAGCCTGCACTGCAAAGTGTCGCTGAGCCATTTCGGCTGCGCATTGAACCCCTACGCGGCGCTGAAACACCTGCATGTCGATTTCATCAAGATAGACGGCTCATTCAGCCGCGACCTGTCAGATGCGGAAAGCGTCAATACGCTCAAGGAAATGGTCACCACCCTGCATGCGCAGGGCAAGCTGACGCTGGTGCCCTATGTAGACAGCGCGACCATGATGCCAACGCTGTGGCAGGCAGGCGTGAACTATATCCAGGGGCATTACCTGCAACCGCCCAGCGACAGCATGAACTACGATTTTTCAGCGGAGTAGTCAGGCTGGCTGACGGGGCCAAAAGCCCCGCCACCGATCTCAATCCCGGGGTCTTTAGAACCCTTCGCGATCGCGGAAGCCCAGCAGATAGAGAATGCCATCCAGGCCCAGAGTTGATATCGCCTGCTTGGCTGATTGCTTGACCAACGGCTTGGCCCGGAATGCGACGCCCAGACCGGCAATCGACAGCATCGGCAGATCATTCGCGCCATCACCTACCGCAATCGTCTGCTCCAGGCTGATACCCTCGCGTTCGGCCAGCTCACGCAGCAGGTCCGCCTTACGCTGACCGTCCACGATAGGTTCCTGTACTTCGCCAGTAACCAGACCGTCCTTCACCGGCAGGGCATTGGCATACACATAATCAATGCCCAGGCGCTGCTGCAGCTGGTCGGCAAAGTAACTGAATCCGCCCGAAAGGATAGCGGTTTTGTAACCCAGCCGGCGCAACTGACTGATCAGGGTCTCGGCCCCCTCGGTCAAGCGCAGCGACGCGCCGATCTCCTCCAGCACCGAGACCGGCAACCCCTTGAGCAATGCCATCCGCTCACGGAAGCTCGCCTGGAAATCCAGCTCGCCCCGCATCGCACGCTCGGTGATCGCCGACACCTGCTCGCCGACCCCGGCCGCTTTGGCCAGTTCGTCGATCACCTCGGCGTCGATCAGAGTGGAATCCATATCGAATACCACCAAGCGGCGATTGCGGCGGAAGATACTGTCCTGCTGAAAAGCGATATCAACGTTCAATTGCTGGGCAATGGTCAGAAATTCTGCCCGCAACTTGGCCGGATCCGCGGGCTCGCCACGCACGGAAAACTCGATACAGCCCTTGCCCTGATCAGCCGGCAAGCCTTCAGGGATGCGGCCAGACAGCCGATCAATATGGTCGATATTCAACCCATAACGCGCGGTTATTTCACTGACCTGCGCGATATGCTCGGCAGTCACCCGGCGCGCCAACAGTGTAACGATATGCCGCGGCTTGCCCTGCCCGGTTACCCAGCGGCTGTATTCGTCCGCGCTGACCGGCGTAAAGCGCACCTGCTGATCCAGCTCATAGCCTCGAAACAGCACATCCTTGAGTACATCCGCCATACCGTCCTGCCCGGCCATCTCGACCAGGATGCCGAACGACAGGGTATCGTGGATAACCGCCTGGCCGATATCCAGAATATTCACTTCGGCCCGGGCCAGGATCCCAGTAATGGCCGCTGTCAAACCGGGCCGATCCGGGCCGGTAATGTTGATCAGGACGATTTCCTTCAAGGGGGCACTCCAATCTAGAGGTGTCTATGCGCGTGGCCGTCTATTCTACCTGCAAATGTCCACTCGCTCACAGATGCAGCCTTTTGCCCTCAGGACGGAATGGCTATACTGCACACAGAATATCCAACTCCAAGCTTGATCAAGCCCTTTCATACTGACTGAGTCTCCACTTGAACCCGACACCACCCCCCTCCGAAAATCTGTTTCTGCGCAGCTATGCTGCCTGGCGCCAACACAGCGTGAAGTTGACAGGCAAACTGCTCATGCTGGCGATGTTGCCACTGGCGCTGTTGATGCTGTGGATGGGGGTGCTGGCCTTTACCGAGTTGCAACAGAGCACCGCTCGCCAGGCAAATGCCATTGGCGATGCGCTGGTCAAGCAGATAGCCGCCTCTGTCGCTGAACCGCTCGCCGCCGACGACCAATTGAGCCTGAACATTCTGCTGGCCCAATGGCGACAAAATCCACTGGTGGCGCACACCCGGGTATTTACCCTGGAGAAGCGCATGATCGCCGAGGCTGGCGATCGCGTCAGCGGCATGCGCACCGCCCCAGGCCAGGGACAGTTCAATGCAGCCGTTTATCTGCAGGATACCCTGGCAGGCCAGGTGCAACTCAGCCTGGCAGCAGAGCCGTTCATGGCGCCTGTGAACAGCCTTATGCGCCAACTGGCATGGGCCGCACTGCTGCTTGCCTTGATCGCAGGTTTTCTTGCCTGGCGAATGGCCGGGAATATGCGCAAGGCACTACAGCAACTCGGCGAATGGCAGGCTGAGTCGCCTGCGCCCGGGCAGGACAGGCGGGACGAACTGGGCGAGCTGGCGCGCCAGATGGGAACTCGTTACCAAGATCCCAATGCAAACATCGAGCCCCCTGAAGCCGACACAGAAGACAGCACAAGCCTGGACCTTGCCGACATCGACGCCATTGATACGGTCCTTGCCGGCCCGATCGAGGATGAAGAAAACGCCGCGATAAGTAATTGCGCCTCACCGGCCGCAGAGCCAGATGCTGCACTGCCAGAGTCACTTGGCGCCCATCTGTTGACGGCTGAGACGCACGATACGACTGAGCTCGCTGACAATAGCGCCCCCTTAGAAGCCCCAAAGGCTGCTGAGGATGAACACGTTAACGCGCCGGCCGCCCCTATCACTGCAACCCAGAAAGTTGTCGACGCAGCACAGCTGGAAGCCTCCGGCAGTGATGAAGAGACTGAAGCGGACTCACCACCGACGCCGCCGGCGCCCCTGGAAACCACCGTGCTGGCGATTCGCCTGGGTAACCAGGAAGCCCTGCGCCGCTTGCCGCGGCCGAGACTCATGGCGTTACTGGGCCGCTACCGTGAACAACTGGACCGCGCTTGCAAACTGTATAACGGGCACATCCAGACCCTGCACGACGGCACCAGCCTGGTGGTCTTCAACGCTAAAGAATGTCGTCAGGACGAGCTGACCCATGCCCTGTGCTGCGGCGAATTATTGCGTGTACTGGGTCATGATCTGCAAGTTGAAATTGCCGATACCGGTATTACCCTACACCTGCATCTGGCTCTGTGCCACTCACCTTGCCTGCGTGACGTCCCCGAGCAGGATCTGGCAGCGCAACCGGCCTGTCAGACGCTGATTGAACAGGTCCAGTACAGCCGCAACCTGCTGCTGCTGGATTCCAGCCTGGCCAACTGTGACGCCATGCGCCAGCGCGCCGTAGTCCGGCGCCTGGCCAGCCAGCCAGGAATCTACTGCATCGAGCGGCTACAGGATCCCTACCAGGCGATGCTGGAACAGCAGCTTAATCACTTTTATCAGCAGCGTCAGAGCTGAGCGCCGGGGCGCGCCCAGCCTCGACACTGATCACATCGACCTTCTGGAAGCCGCGCGGCAGCTTGTTGCCACGCCGGCCACGATCCCCACGATAGTGTTCCAGATCCGCTGGCTTGAGGGTTAGCGTTCGCTTCCCGGCTGTCAGTACCAGATTGGCTTGTGCTGACAGCAGCGCCAGGCCCAGCAGGAACTCTTCCCGCGACCGCACCCGTGCAGAGGGTAACGACAGTATCTTGTTGCCCTTGCCCTTGGCTAACTGAGGCAGATCAGCCAACGGGAACACCAGCAAGCGCCCTTCGTTGGAAATGGCCACCACCAGGTCAGTCTTCAAATCGCCTACCAGCAGCGGCGAGATAACCTTGCTGCCCTCAGGCAGACTGAGCAGCGCCTTGCCGTTCTTGTTCTTGGCCAGCATATCGGCGCCTTGCACCACAAAACCATAACCTGCGTCCGAAGCCAGCAGATACAAGGCCTGCTCATCGGGCATCAGGATGGTTTCAAAGCCAGCACCGGGCGGCGGGCTGAGGCGCCCGGTCAAGGGCTCGCCCTGACCCCGTGCCGAGGGCAAGGTATGCGTCAGCAGCGAATAGCTGCGTCCGGTTGAATCGATCACCACCGCCTGCTGATTGGAGCGGCCACTGGCCTGCCCCTGGAACCCGTCCCCGGCCCGGTACGCCAATGCCCGGCCATCGACATCATGCCCCTTGGCGCAGCGGATCCAGCCCTTCTCGGATAGCACCACGGTGACTGGCTCGGAGGGTAGCAGCTCGGTTTCGGAAAGGGCGCGCGCTTCGCTACGCTCGACCAGCGGCGAGCGCCGGTCATCGCCATAGGTTTGCGCATCCGCGATCAGCTCATCACGAACCAGATTGCGCAGCAGTTTCTCACTACCCAGCACGGCTTGAAGCTTGTCGCGCTCCTCTTCGAGCAAATCCTGCTCGGCGCGAATCTTCATCTCTTCAATACGTGCCAACTGACGCAGGCGCGTATCAAGAATATAGTCCGCCTGCAGCTCGCTCAGGCCAAAGCGGGACATCAACTCGGCCCGCGGGTGCTCCTCGGTCCGGATGATATGGATCACTTCATCCAGATTCAGCCAGGCAATCTGCAAACCTTCCAACAGGTGCAGACGGGCCAGCACCTTGTCCAGACGGAATTGCAAGCGGCGCCGCACAGTCGAGATACGGAAACCCAGCCACTCACCGATCAGACCGCGCAGATCCTTGACCGAGGGCCGGCCATCGGTGCCGATCACGTTCATGTTGACCCGGTAGCTATGCTCCAGCTCGGTCGTGGCAAACAGGTGCTGCATCAGCTCTTCAGGATCAACGCGATTGGAGCGTGGCACAATGACAATGCGCGTTGGGTTCTCGTGGTCCGACTCATCGCGCAGGTCGGCAACCATCGGCAACTTCTTCGCCTGCATCTGAGCCGCGATCTGCTCCAGTACCTTGGAACCAGAGACCTGATGCGGCAAGGCGGTGACGACGATGTCACCCTCCTCGCGAACCCATACCGCGCGGGCGCGTACCGAGCCCTTGCCGGTCGCATACAGCTTGAGCAGCTCGCTGCGCGGCGTAATGATTTCTGCTTCTGTGGGGTAATCCGGGCCCTGGATATGCTCCATCAGCTCATCCAGGCCGGCGCCCGGGTCATCCAGCAGACGCACGCAGGCGGCCGCCACTTCACGCAGGTTGTGCGGCGGGATATCGGTTGCCATGCCGACCGCGATACCAGTGGTGCCGTTGAGCAGCAGGTTCGGCAGGCGCGCTGGCAACACCATGGGTTCATCCAGGGTGCCATCAAAGTTCGGCTGCCAGTCAATCGTGCCCTGGCCGACCTCGGTCAACAGGACTTCGCTGTAGCGGGCCAGGCGGGCTTCGGTATAGCGCATCGCGGCGAATGATTTGGGATCGTCCGGCGCGCCCCAGTTGCCCTGGCCATCGACCAGTGGATAGCGGTACGAGAACGGCTGCGCCATCAACACCATGGCTTCATAACAGGCCGAGTCACCATGCGGATGATATTTGCCCAGCACGTCACCGATGGTTCTGGCTGACTTCTTGTGCTTGGACGTGGCTGACAGACCCAGCTCACTCATCGCGAAAATGATCCGGCGCTGCACCGGCTTCAGGCCATCGCCAATGTGCGGCAATGCCCTGTCCATGATCACGTACATGGAGTAGTTGAGGTAGGCTTCCTCGGTAAAGGATGACAGCGCTCGGCGCTCTACCCCATCCATACTCAGATCCAGACTGTCGCTCATACTCTTCCTCAATGTCGTGTTCGGTCAGGAATGTGGATCACGGATACTGCCGTAAAATCAGCTCACCACCCTGCTGACTGAATTCCAATTGCTGCAGGGCACTCATGCCCAGCAAAATATCGTTACCGCCCATCCCAGGCACAATGCCGGCGCTGATATCGCGCAGATGAATATCACCGAGTTGCAGCCGGTCAATCGTGGTCGCGAAGCTGTCTGCCGTGCCGTTGGCCGTATTGACCTGAAAGCGGCGGCCCTGCGGCAACTGCAGCCGCTGCGCCACTGACGCGGGAATGGCAACAAAGGTAGCGCCGGTATCCAGCAGGAAGGTCACCTCCTGGCCGTTGATCTGACCATTGAGCAGGTAGTGCCCCTGCCGATTAGCCAGCAACCGCACCTCCACGGCATCACCATCGAGCATAGAGGCTGGCATCTGATTGGGGTTGCGCTTGCGCTCCTCAACTCCGGCAAACCATTGCACAGCCAAGAATAATCCAGCCACCCAGGCCAGAATCATCATCACCTTGCCGATGCGGCGAGTGGGGGATGATTCGCTCATGCAGACGCCTCCCGAGAGTACGGCAGATTGGCTATCAGAGCAGCACCTCGGCCAGATCACCCTTGCTCTCCAACCAGGCCTTGCGATCCGGAGCGCGCTTCTTGGCCAACAACATATCCATCAAGGCTTCAGTGCCTGGCATGTCGTCGATGGTCAGTTGCACTAGACGCCGGGTGTCGGGGGCCATGGTGGTTTCACGCAGTTGGAGCGGGTTCATCTCGCCCAGACCCTTGAAGCGCGTGACCTGAATCTTGCCACGCTTGCCTTCGGCTTCGATGCGATCAAGGATGCCCTGCTTTTCCGCATCATCCAGGGCGTAGAACAGCTCCTTGCCGACGTCAATGCGATACAACGGCGGCATGGCGACAAATACATGGCCAGCGGCGACCAGTGGCTGAAAATGTTTTACAAAGAGCGCACACAGCAGCGTGGCAATATGCAGCCCATCGGAATCGGCGTCGGCCAGAATGCAGATCTTGCCGTAGCGCAACTGCTGCAGATCCGGCGAGCCGGGGTCAACACCAATCGCCACGGCTATGTCGTGAACTTCCTGAGAGCCCAGCACTTCACCGGAATCCACTTCCCAGGTATTGAGGATCTTGCCGCGCAGCGGCATGACCGCCTGGAATTCCTTGTCGCGAGCCTGCTTGGCACTGCCACCGGCAGAATCACCCTCGACCAGAAACAACTCGGAGCGGCGGCTATCCTGGCCAGCGCAGTCGGCCAGTTTGCCCGGTAGTGCAGGCCCCTGAGTAATGCGCTTGCGTTCAATCTTCTTGCCCGCCTTGAGGCGCCGGCCCGCATGGTTGATCGCCAACTCGGCAATCTGCAGCCCGATGTCAGCATGCTGATTCAGCCACAGGCTGAAGGCATCTTTGACCACACCAGAAACGAAGGCGGCGGACTCGCGGGACGATAGCCGTTCCTTGGTCTGCCCGGAAAATTGCGCTTCGGCCATTTTCAGCGAGAGCACATAACTTACCCGCTCCCAGACGTCCTCTGGCGCCAGCTTGACACCGCGCGGCAGCAGATTGCGAAACTCGCAGAACTCCCGAATAGCCTCAAGAAGACCGGCCCGCAAGCCGTTGACGTGAGTGCCGCCCTGGGCGGTGGGGATCAGGTTAACGTAGCTTTCCTGAATCAGTTCGCCCCCCTCCGGCAGCCACAGCACCGCCCAGTCGACCGTTTCCTGCCGCGCCTTGAGCGCCCCGGTGAAGGGTTCTTCCGGCAGCTTGGGCCACTCGGCGCAGGCATCCATCAGGTAATCGCGCAGGCCATCCTCATACAGCCAGGTATGCTGCTCGCCGGACTGGCGGTCATCAAACTCGACCTTGAGACCCGGGCAGAGTACCGCTTTGGCCTTGAGCAGATGCTTGAGCCGGCTGATGCTGAACTTGGGCGAATCAAAATAACTGGCATCCGGCCAGAAGATCACCGTGGTGCCGGTATTGCGCTTGCCGACGGTGCCGACCACTTCCAGCTCGCTGACCTTCTCGCCGTGCTCGAAGGCCATCGCGTATTCCTGACCATCCCGGCGCACGCGCACGTTGACCCGCAGCGACAGCGCGTTGACCACGGAAATACCCACCCCGTGCAAACCACCCGAAAACATATAGTTCTTGCTGGAGAATTTACCCCCAGCGTGCAGCCGGGTGAAGATCAACTCAACGCCTGATACACCCTCTTCCGCATGCATATCGACCGGCATACCACGGCCGTCATCTGAGACTTCCAGCGCGTTGTCCTGATGCAGGATCACCGAGATGCAGCGCGCATGACCAGCCAAGGCTTCATCCACACTGTTGTCGATGACTTCCTGGGCCAGGTGGTTAGGACGGGTGGTGTCGGTGTACATGCCCGGGCGGCGACGCACCGGATCCAGACCACTGAGAACTTCCAGTGCATCGGCGTTGTAAGTCGATTGGGACATAAGCTTGTCTGGTTTTCCTTGATTCCGGGGGGCAGAAGGGTGATTCGTTCCTAGCTTACAGCAGCGGCCAGCCGCATGGCTGGCGAATATTCATCAACGGCAACGCCGAATAGTATCTGCCTTGACCTGGCTACGCCAATGCCGACAGACACCCGGTCCAGCGCGCTCAGTAACCCGTCGCGCCGGGATCCGGCTGGAAGCTGCCGTCAGCCAATCGGGAAATGGCGGTTTCAACACGACCATCGTCATACAGCCGCAACCAACGGTAGCCCGGGGCCTGATTGTCGGTGGCAAAATCCTCGCTGGCGGGCGCAAACTGGATGCAGGTCGAGGGCGAGGCCAGCAAGCGCAAGCCACCGCGCTGCTGATCAAAATGCTGGTGAATATGGCCCCAGAGTATGACTCTGACCCGCGCATCAGCCTCAAGCCGGGTCAGCAGCTCCGCCGCGTTCAATAGCCCCAGGGGCTCCATCCAGCCGCAACCTATCGAGACCGGATGGTGGTGCAGACACACCATGACAAAACGTTCGCCGGCGCCCGCCAGTGCCCGGTCCAGCAGCGCCAGCTCGCTGGCAGAGAGATGCCCGGCCACGGCGCCAGGAATATTCGAGTTAAGCAGTACAATCCGCCAGTTCCCGGCATCCACCCATTCGCGGTTCAGTCCCGAGGCCTGGCCGACCTGTTTCATCAACTCGGAGTCATCATGATTGCCGGCGATCCAATGACTGGGGGCCGGCAGCCGGCCCATGGCGCCGGCAAATCTTTGGTAACCACCCGCGCTGCCGTCCTGAGTGATATCACCAGTGGCCAGCACCAGGTCGATGGCTGGCAGTTCAGCGAGCACCAGATCAATTACCGCCTGCAGGCTTTCAAAAGTATCCAGGCCTAGCAAATTGGCGCCAGCATCTGCGTACAGATGGCTATCGGTCAGTTGCACGACACAGACATGATCCGTTTGAGTTGTTACCGGTGATAGCATTGATCACCTGCTCCTGGTCACTATTGCTGGGGTCTATAATGGCAACTGGACAACAGAGATTCCAGCGACTGCATCACAGCTGGCGCACGCAGAAGTTCTGCACGGCCAAGTCAGCGCTGGATAATAACAGGATGCGCACTCTGGCCATACTGCTGGCAATAGCCCAGCCATTCGCCAAGGAACTGATTGAGCTGGAATTTTTCATCCGGCTGGAGCATTTGCTCGTTCGGGTAGGGGTAGACCCCGCGAAACCGACGGCGATTGTAAGCCGCCACGACCTCGGCCATACCGGCATCATGGTAGAGCCGCACTTCCATGCTCGGCGGCGACAGCCATTCATGCTCACGCTGGTGGATAAGCTGCAACGTGGACGTGTAGCGACAACGCTCCAACACCTTCATCTGCAGAATCTGGTGTTGACCATCCTGCGCGTCAACGTGCAAGCGATGCTCGCTGTGTTCATGCATACCCGGCATCAACTTGAGCAGCCGCCAGTAATTGGTTTCGCATACCGCCTGCAGGCTGATCAGATCAACCCGGTAACGCGGCTTGCGGCGGACCATCATGGCTGATCCCCTGCCTGTGCTTGCAGAGATTTGGCGTTCATCGCCAACCATTGCAGGGCAATAATGCTGGCCGCATTGTCGATCAAGCCTTGCTGCATGGCACCAATGGCGTCAGCCCGTGCCCAACAGGTTACACGAATATCTTCGCCCTCTTCCTCCAGGCCATGAATGCCGCCAGCGCCGCGACTATCGACCAACGCGCAATAGAGATGAACCCGCTCGTCACTGCCACCCGGCGAGGGAAAATAGCGCGTGATAGGCAGCA
Source organism: uncultured Pseudomonadaceae bacterium (assembly GCA_963974865.1). Lineage (GTDB taxonomy): Bacteria > Pseudomonadota > Gammaproteobacteria > Pseudomonadales > Pseudomonadaceae > Halopseudomonas. Next base: position 161,020 of record CAXBEU010000001.1, read on the forward strand.
ATTGCCTGAGCGTCAAACCAGCCTCTTCCTGCGCCTCGCGATGGGCCACCTCTTCAGGCAGTTCATCCTTGTCGATCAACCCGGCAACCAACTCCAACAGCCAGGGCCTCTCGCTTTTATCCAACGCACCAATACGCATCTGCTCAATGAGCACGACCTTGTCTTCCCAAGGGTCATAGGGCAATACGCAGACCGCATCATGGCGTACGAACAGCTCACGCCGTAACTCGGGGCCCCAGCCGCCATTGAACAGGCGATGCCGCAGCGTCAGCACATCCAGCCGGTAAAAGCCCTGAAATCCAGGCTCCCGGTGGATGATCTCGACGTCGCGGCGGGTAAAATTACTCAAATCGTGCGGCCCCCAAAGGTATTCAAGTCGCTGGATCCCGAATGGATCCAGCACTTAAACTCGCACACCTTTCGGGGTCTACGCAAGCTGACAGGAGGGCATTCAGACCTTCTGATACAACTGCGAGCCAGTGGAACGAAACTCCCTTGACTTGGCCTGCATACCCTCCTCCACCGCCACATCGACGGCATCGATGCGCTGCGCAGCGGCATAATCACGGACTTCCTGGGTGATTTTCATCGAGCAGAACTTCGGCCCGCACATCGAGCAGAAGTGCGCGACCTTGGCCGACTCCTTCGGCAGGGTCTCATCGTGGAAGGCTCGGGCCGTATCCGGATCCAGGCCCAGGTTGAACTGATCCTGCCAGCGAAACTCGAACCGCGCCTTGCTCAGCGCATTATCGCGGATCTGCGCCCCAGGATGCCCCTTGGCCAGATCAGCCGCGTGGGCAGCAATCTTGTAGGTAATGATGCCGGTCTTGACGTCATCCCTATTCGGCAGCCCCAGATGCTCCTTGGGTGTGACATAGCAGAGCATCGCGCAACCAAACCAGCCGATCATCGCCGCACCAATACCCGAGGTAATGTGATCGTAACCTGGGGCAATATCGGTGGTCAGCGGCCCCAGGGTATAGAAAGGCGCCTCGTCGCAGCATTCCAGTTGCTTGTCCATATTCTCCTTGATCAGTTGCATCGGCACATGCCCGGGGCCTTCGATCATGCATTGCACATCGTGCTTCCAGGCCAGCTTGGTCAGCTCGCCGAGGGTTTCCAGCTCGCCAAACTGGGCTTCGTCGTTGGCATCGGCAATAGAGCCCGGGCGCAGGCCGTCGCCCAGCGAGAAGGACACATCGTAGGCCTTCATGATCTCGCAGATATCTTCGAAATGCGTATAGAGGAAGTTCTCCTGGTGATGCGCCAGACACCATTTGGCCATGATCGAACCGCCGCGGGAAACGATGCCGGTTACGCGCTTGGCGGTCATCGGCACATAGCGCAGCAGCACACCGGCATGGATGGTGAAATAGTCCACACCCTGTTCAGCCTGCTCAATCAGCGTGTCACGGAAGATCTCCCAGGTCAGATTTTCCGCGACGCCATCGACCTTTTCCAACGCTTGGTAAATAGGCACGGTGCCAATCGGCACCGGCGAGTTGCGGATGATCCATTCCCGGGTTTCATGGATGTTCTTGCCGGTGGACAGGTCCATCACCGTGTCCGAGCCCCAGCGAATGCCCCAGGTCATTTTCTCGACCTCTTCCTCTATGGAAGAGCCCAGGGCCGAGTTGCCGATATTGCCGTTGATCTTCACCAGGAAGTTGCGGCCGATGATCATCGGCTCCAGCTCCGGGTGATTGATGTTGGCCGGAATGATGGCCCGGCCACGCGCCACTTCATCACGGACGAACTCGGCCGTAATCTCTTTCGGAATGCTCGCACCAAAACTGTGACCCGCATGCTGAGCCTCAAGTAACCCAGCTTCACGCGCCGCCTGCAGCTTCATGTTCTCGCGGATGGCGATGAATTCCATCTCGGGCGTAATGATGCCCTGGCGCGCGTAATGCATCTGGCTGACATTGCGCCCAGGCAGGGCCCGGCGTGGATTACGCACATGGGCAAAGCGCATATGATCGAGCGCCGCATCCGCCAGACGCGCGCTACCAAACTCGGAGCTGAGCCCAGGGAGTTTCTCGGTATCCGCGCGCTCGTCGATCCAGGCCCCGCGCACATCCGCCAGCCCGGCCCGCAGATCAATATTTGCCTCAGGGTCGGAATAGGGCCCAGAGGTGTCGTAAACCAGGACCGGCGCATTCTGTTCGCCACCCATGTCGGTGGGCGTATCGCCGAGGCTGATCTCACGCATAGGCACGCGAATATCCGGCCGTGAGCCTGTCACGTAGATCTTGCGAGAACCGGGAAAGGGTTGGGTAGCGGCGCTATCGGCGCCTGAAGAGGCAATTGCGCTATCGGGTAAACGGCTATTCATGATTGTTGCTCCACTGCGGGTAAGTTCGCAGGGAACCGAAACGGCGTACCACACTGACCACGAGCTGGACTTCAGCGAGTGCTTATCTCGATTCCTACGCCGGTACTAACCGGTTCAGGTTCAACGGGTATTATCTCAGCCCCGGCAACAACGCCGCAGGCACCCCGTCAAGATGAAGCGCCAGTTTAATGACCCGAAAGCGGCGCTGCAAGCCCGCACTCTGCTCGCGACAGCCCAATGAAACACTTTGTTCCCATGCACGCCCCAAGCATTGCTTGACCGCCAGCTTGCTTGTCCTTAGCCTTGGCTGATTATTCCATTCATGCGAAGGATTACTGCATGCTGCGCCCCCTGTTTGTTGCTGTTCTGCTGGCTGGCCTGTCCGGTCAGGCCATGGCCAAGACCGATCTGCTCACCGTCTATCAGGAAGCACTGGCCAACAGCGCCGACCTGGCAGCAGCGCAAGCCGATGCCCTGGCCCGTCAGGAGGTACTGCCGCAGACCCGTGCGCTGTTACTGCCCAACGTAGGTGTTGGCGCCGGCGTTGCCCGCGAGCGAATTGATGTCGGGGTTGCGGGCAGTGACTCCTACACCACCGACTACTACCAGGCCAGCCTGACCCAGCCGCTGTTCCGGGCTGACCGCTGGTTCAACTACCAAGCGGCCAAATCCCTGAGCGCGCAGGCGCAGGTTGAGTTTTCCGCTACCCAGCAGAATCTGATTCTGGAAGTGGCCGAAGCCTATTTCAATGTGCTGCGCGCATCGGACAATCTGGCCAGCGCCCGCGCCGAGGAAGAAGCCTTTGAGCGCCAGCGTGACCAGGCCCGTGAGCGGTTTGATGTCGGCCTGTCGGCACGTACCGATGTACTTGAGGCACTGGCGGGTTATGACAGCTCACGCGCCGCACGTCTGACCGCACAGACCAACCTCGACGTCAGCTATCAGGCGTTGACCCGCCTGACCAACCGCGACTATGACGACCTGATGGGCATGAGCCATGATCTGCCTATCCTGCCGCCCACACCCAACGATCTGCAGCAATGGGTGACCACCGCCGCAGCACAAAACCTGAACCTGCAAGCCACTCGCTTTGCCATCACCAGCGCGTCAGAGACCTTGCGCAGCAGCCGCTCGGCTTACGCGCCGTCGGTCGACGCCTTCGTGCGCTATAACAACAGTGGTGGCGGCGCCGAATTCGGTAATCAGGCTGCAGGCGTAGCTGGCGGTGCCGACCCGCGCGGTAATGATACCGAACTGACCAGCTTCGGCGTAGAACTGACCATGCCCTTGTTCACTGGCGGCGCGACCAGTTCCGGCGTACGCGAGTCAGGCTACCGGCTGACCCAGGCCGAGCATAACAGCGAGGCCCAATTGCGCCGCGTTGTGGAAAGCACTCGCAACCTGTATCGCACCGTGACCTCCAGCGTGGAAGAAGTCGAAGCCCGGCGCCAGGCCATCATCTCTGGCAAAGCGGCGCTGGATGCAACTCAGACGGGTTACGAAGTGGGCACACGTAATGTGGTCGATGTACTGGAAGCCCAGCGCAACCTGTTCAGCGCCGTACGCGACTACAACACCGTGCGCTACAACTACATCATCGACAACCTCAGCCTGAAGCAGTCCGCCGGCACACTCAGCCCGGAAGACCTGGTTGATCTGTCACGCTGGCTGAACCCGGACTACGACCCGGACCGCGATTTCATCCCGCCGTTCACAGAAGAGGAAGCCGAACGCATGTCGCTGGGGCGCCAGTCCTCTTCCGAAGAAGAGCAGCCACGTATGCGTAGCTCTTTCTAAACAGAGAAATCCAGCAAGACAGACAAACAAAAGCCGGGCAATGCCCGGCTTTTGTTTGTCTATGCATCCGCTACTTGAGCTGGGTTGCAATCCCATGCAGCAGCCTTTCCAAAGCACCCTGATTATCCTGCACCACGGTCTTGCCAGCAGCACCGGCACGGCGTGCCTCGTCGGGCTGGTCCAGCCATTTGACTACCGCAGTGGCTAACGTCTTGACATCGCGGACCTGGCGCAGAGCCCCTGCGCCTTCAAGCAGCTGACTGATTTCGGCAAAGTTATAGCGGTGCGGCCCGGAAATGATCGGCAAACCCAAGGCCGCAGGCTCCAGATAGTTATGCCCACCCGTGGCGACCAGAGAGCCACCAACAAAGGCCACATCTGCGCAGCCATAGAACATCATCAACTCGCCCATGCTGTCGCCGAGGAACACCTGATCGGTTTGCGTCGGGCTATTTCCGCTGCTGCGGCGTACCAACGGCATACCCGCTTTCTTGATTAGCTCGGCCACTTCATCAAAGCGTTCGGGGTGCCGCGGCACGAGGACCAATAACGCCTCAGGCTGGGATGCCAGCACCTGTTGGTGGGCCGCGAGCACTTGTTCATCTTCGCCGGCGTGGGTGCTGGCCGCAATCCAGACCGGGCGATCGCCCCAACTGGCACGCAGCTGAACGGCCTGCTCCTGGGTTTGGGGATCAGGATGCAGATCAAATTTGATACTGCCGGTAATCTGCATGGAGGTCTTCTTCACCCCAAGCCGTTCAAAACGCAGCGCCTCGGCCTGGGTTTGCACCGCGACCCAGTCCAGGGAAGCAAACATCGGTTCCACCAGCCAACTGATGCGGCGGTAACCACGGGCGGAACGCTCTGACAGACGAGCATTGGCCAGTACCAGAGGCACTCCCGCCGCTTTGGCCTCGCGCACCATGTTCGGCCACAGCTCGGTCTCCATGATGATGCCAATGCGGGGATTTAGTCGTTTGATAAAGCGGCGCTGCAGCCAGGGCAAGTCATAGGGCAGATAGGCATGGCCCACTTCTGCACCAAACAGCTTGCGGATCTGCTCGGAACCGGTCGGCGTCATGCAACTGATCGTCACGGGCAAGTCTGGGTAACGCTGCATCAACTGCCGCACCAGCGGCGCAGCCGCAATCGCCTCGCCCACCGATACGGCATGAATCCAGATGCCCCCCGAGCGCAGATCGCCGCCCACGGCAAAACGTTCATGCCAGCGCCGAGCATAAGCTGGCGCCTTGCGAGCACGAAATAACAGACGCAACAACACCAGCGGCATACACAGGATAAAGATGAGACTGTAAAACGTGTGGGACATGATAGCGCCTCAAGAAGCTGACAAGGGGACCCCCTTCAGGGTGCGATTCATAGTAGCAGATGTGACCTCAGGGGCTGCCAGTGTCTATACTAGGGCTCCTTCAAGCAAAAGCGCGGAGCATATGAGTACAACCCTGGAAACCGACATCTGCATCCTTGGCGGCGGCATCGCCGGCCTATGGCTCAACGCGCGCCTGCGCAGCATGGGTTACAGCACCCTGCTGATCGAGCGCGGCGCACTGGGTGGAGGCCAGAGTGGCAAATCCCAGGGGATCATCCACGGCGGTACCAAGTACGCACTGCACGGCAAACTGACGCAGGCCGCCGAGGCCATTTCCGCCATGCCCGGCCGTTGGCGTGCCTGTCTTAATGGGGATGGTGAGCTGGACTTGCGCGGCGTGCGGCTGCTGTCGGAGCATCACTATCTGTGGTCGCCAGGCAGCCTGATGAGCAACCTGGCCGGCTTTTTCGCCAGCAAGGCGCTGCGCGGCCGGGTGGATGCGGTCAAGGGCCATGACCTGCCTGCGGTATTTGCCAACCCGGCATTCAAGGGCAAGGTCTACCGTTTGGCAGAGTTGGTCATGGACGTTCCCGATGTCGTAAGGCGCCTGAGCGAATTGGCTGGTGATAGCCTGGTGGCAGACAGCGCGCCGCATGTCGAGCGCCGCGAAGATGGCAGCGTGGACAGCATTCGCGTCAACGGGCGCAAGATCAAGGCGCAGCGTTACATTCTCACCGCCGGCGAAGGTAATGAGGGGCTGTTGCAGGACTGGGGCGTTTCCCAGCCCGCGATGCAGCGCAGGCCCTTGCAGATGGTGCTGGTCAAGGGCGCCCATTTACCGCCGCTCTACGCCCACTGTTTGGGGAGCAGCCCCAAGCCGCGCATGACGGTAACGACCCACCCCTGCGCCGATGGCCAGTGGTGCTGGTACCTGGGCGGTGAACTGGCTGAACAGGGCGTGAATCTCGCACCGGATGCGCTGGTCCGCCGCGCACAGCAGGAACTTGCAGAGCTGCTGCCGTGGATAGATCTGCGCGACTGTCACTGGACCACACTACCGGTCAACCGCGCTGAACCCGCTCAAAGTGGGGCGGCCAGGCCCGATACCGCCTATCTGCAAGCCGTTCAGAATGTGCTGGTCACCTGGCCCACCAAGCTGGCATTGGCTCCGGACCTGAGCGACCAGGCCATCGCCGCACTGCAACAACAGGGGATCAAGCCTGCCTTAACAGATGATTACAGCGGTTTGCCACGTCCAAAGGTTGCTGTACCGGTCTGGGATATCTGCTTCCAATGAGTACCTTGCATACCCATCACCGGCCATTGGGCAATACCGGTCTGAGCGTTTCGCCGTTAGGGCTGGGTACGGTCAAACTGGGGCGCAACCAGGGCGTTAAATATCCACAGCAGTTCGAATTGCCGGATGACAAGCAGGCTCTCGAGCTACTCGCACTGGCGCAGGACCTTGGCATTAACCTGATCGATACCGCACCGGCTTACGGCACGAGTGAAGAGCGGCTGGGCTCACTCCTGGCTGGTCGCCGTCAGGAATGGATTATCTGCAGCAAGGTCGGCGAGGAATTCGAGCAGGGGCAATCGCATTTCGACTTCAGCGCTGCACATACCCGCCGCTCGGTAGAGCGCTCGTTAAAGCACCTGGCGACGGATTATCTCGACCTGGTGCTGGTGCATTCCGATGGTCATGATCTCGACGTATTGAACGCCGAGGTCTACCCCGCCCTGGCGCAACTCAAGCAGCAGGGCCTGATCCGCGCCTTCGGTTTTTCCGGCAAGACGGTAGAAGGCGGCATGCGCGCACTGGAGACCGGCGACTGCGCCATGGTCACCTATAATCTGCAGGACCAGAGCGAGCGCCCGGTACTGGACTTTGCCCTGTCACACAACAAGGGCATTCTGATCAAAAAAGCGCTTGCCAGCGGCCACCTTTGCCTTCAGGGTAATGACCCGGCGCAAAAGAGCCTGGAGTTGGTCTTCGCTCACCCCGCGGTGGCTACCGCCATTATCGGCACCATAAACCCCCGGCATCTCACGCAGAATGTCGCCAGCGCGCTCAAAGTGCTGGGTAGCTTGTAAATAAGAGGGAAGTGCATGTCGCGCATCATTGCCCGAAAGAATCCGGTGATTTTCAAGACCCAGGCCATTCACGTAAAGGCCAGCCCGGAAGTACTTTGTTATACCCCTGTCGGCAACCCGCTGGGCTTTGCCGACATGCAGGATCTACGGCAACCGGTTACCGTGAAAGACCCCGAATCCTTTGAGCTGACCGTTGCCAATATGGGCGTATCAGTTGACCTGAGCCTGACCTGGCAAGGGCGCGACTTTCGCGTATTGATTCGCCAGGACCGTGTAGAGCAGGACGATAACGTACTCAAACTGATCTCCGGCTATGTACCCGCCCACGAACTGCGCGTGCCCCTGCTCACTGTGATGACCGAAATTGCCGAAGAGCTCCTGCTTGAAAGCAACCGCGGCTGGCTGCAAGGCCGCTACATGGAAACCTGGCTGCCCACGCCCTACTCATCCAGCCTCAAATTGAGCAAGCGGCACTCTTATCAGCTGACACCCCATCGTGGTGCAGAGCATCCGGTGCTGTGCCGTGAGTTACACCTGATCGAACGCCCGCGCGCTTACGTGCATCTGCCAACCAATTCCTTGCAACTGGTGTACTCCATGCAACTGGAGCTGCCAGAAAATTGCCCAGGCCTGACCATGTTGCATGCGGACGAACATATGGATACCGAGAAAGACCAGCTACTGGTGGAGATGAACTACCAGCGCCCGGAAATTTTTCTCGCGGAAATGAGCGAAGGTGTGGCGACCGGCAAGTTGTTCAGCCTGGAACAGGGTGAACTGGTGCCACGCAGGCCCAAGAATATCTGGTTGAGCGAAGCCCTTGCTCCGCAAACCGGCTGGGTGATCGAAGACCCGCGCAGCCAGTGGCCCGAGGGTCTCGCTCGCCTGTAAAGCCCGATATTGAGCCTGCCGAGCACCTGTTCAGCCCTGGTTCAGCTAGCGTACAGGCTCGGTTCAGGCAGGTTCAGGCAACATGTTCTCCGTGTTCACAAGACATCCCTACGGAGAAATACATGAAAAACACCCTGAAATTATTAGCTGCCGGCACTACCCTCGCATTCGCCAGCGTATCAGCTCACGCCGCTGACAACTTTGTGGGGCTGACGTGGGGCGAAACCAGCAACAACATTCAGCGCTCCGGCAGCCTCAAGCAGAACCTGCCCGATCAGAACTTTGATCGTGTGATCGACAACAGCAGCACCTGGGGCCTTCGTGCTGGCCAGCAGACCGAAACCGGTCGCTACTACGCCACCTACGAAAACCAGTCAGGCAGCTCCGGACCCTTCAAGCTGCGTCAACAAAACCTGCTAGGTAGCTATGACGCCTTCGTTCCGATTGCGGAAAGAACCAATCTGTTTATTGGTGGCACCTTGGGCCTGATCAAACTTGAGCAAGAATCTACCGGCTTCAGCCGCGACAGCGATATCGGTTACGCAGCGGGCTTGCAAGCAGGGCTATTGCACCAGGTCGCGAATACCAATGCGTCAGTTGAAGGTGGCTACCGCTACCTGCGCAGCAACGCCAGCACCAAGTTGACCCCGCGCGGTGACAGCAACCTGGGCTCACTGGACCTGAAAAGCAGCGAACAGTTCTATATTGGCGTGAACTACAACTTCTAACCCGTATAATGGAACCTGCCTGAACCTTCAGGCAGGTTTTCATGCGTTGGCTTTGGCCAGACTTAACGGGGGACCATATGAAGTTGTTGTTGGTCGAAGATGAATCCTTGCTGCGCCATCATTTGTTTACTCGCTTCACTGAGCGCGGGCATATCGTGGACGCCACCGAAAACGCGGAAAACGCGCTTTACCAGGTAAAGGAGTTCAATCACGACCTGGCCGTCATTGACCTGGGCTTGCCCGGCATGAGCGGTCTGGACCTGATTCGCGAGATACGCAGCCAGGGCAAAGCCCTACCCATCCTTATCCTCACTGCCAGAGGTAATTGGCAGGACAAGGTAGAGGGTCTGTCTGCAGGCGCTGACGACTACGTGGTAAAACCCTTCCAGTTTGAAGAGCTTGAAGCACGACTCAACGCGCTGCTCCGACGCTCTTACGGGTTTGTTCAAGCATCGATAGAAGCGGGCCCATTGCGCCTGGATATCAATCGCAAGCAAGCCAGTGTCGGCGACGATGTATTGCCCCTTACCGCATTCGAATACCGCATTCTTGAATATCTGATGCGCCACCATCAGCAGGTGGTGGCCAAAGAGCGGCTGATTGAACAACTCTACCCCGACGACGACGAGCGCGACCCCAATGTCATAGAAGTGCTGGTCGGGCGTCTGCGGCGCAAACTGGAAGCAGCCTGCCCACGGCTCAAACCCATCGAGACCATCCGCGGGCTGGGGTATCTGTTCAACGAGCACTGCACCTGATGCGATCCTTGCGCTCACGCCTTATGCTGGGCGCCTCCGCACTGGCCATCCTGTTTATGCTGGCCCTGCTGCCAGTGCTGCAAAACGCCTTCGATCAGACCATGGAGCAGATTATTCAGCAGCGCCTCGCCGCTGATACCAATACCATGATCAGTACCGCGCGGCTGCAGGATGGCATACTGCAGATGCCGGAAAAGATGCCGGATGAGGAATTCAACCTCCCCGAAGCAACGCTTCAGGGCTTCGTCTACGATCAAGCTGGCACCCTGCTCTGGAGATCTCGGTCAACAGCAGGTGAAATCGTGCAATACACGCCCTTCTACAGCGGTGGCACCACTGACTTTCTGCAGATCTACGACGATGCTGGAAACGGTTACTACGTTTACGACGTAGAAGTATTCCTCGACGATTCGGCCAATCCACCCTTTAGCTTTATCACCATGTTGCCCAAAAGCGAGTTTGTGCCGCTGACGCGCAAGTTTGATCAGCAACTCTACACCTGGCTGGGTGGCGGCTTACTAATGTTATTGGTGCTGCTATGGATAGGGTTGACCTGGGGCTTTCGCGCACTCAAATCTCTGAGCCGTGAACTGGATCAGATAGAAGGCGGGCACCGCGAGCAGTTGGGCGATCAACATCCACGCGAGCTGCTGCGCCTGACGCGCTCGCTTAATCGCCTGCTGGACAGTGAGCGTCGGCAACGTCAGCGCTATCAGGACTCGCTGGGCGATCTTGCGCACAGCTTGAAAACGCCACTCGCGGTCCTTCAGGGCGTGGCCGAACGCGTTGCTCGGGAGCCCAGCCGCGAGCAGGCAGATATTCTGCAAACGCAGATCAGCCGCATGAGCCAGCAGATCGATTATCAACTACGGCGTGCCAGCCTGCGAAGAAGCGGTCTGGTGCAACATCGTGTGTTGCTCGGCCCCTTGCTGCAATCCATCACCAGCACCCTGTCGAAGGTTTACGACGACAAGCAGGTGAGCTTGCAGCTGGACTTCGCCGAAAGCTTCTGGGTGCCCATGGAACGCGGCGCCCTGATGGAGATGCTTGGCAACCTGTTGGAAAACGCTTATCGGCTGTGCCTCAAGCAAGTCCGTATCAATGCTCGGCATACGATTACCCATTGCGAGATAACCATCGAAGATGACGGTGCAGGTATTCCGGAGCACCAGCGCGAAGTGATCTTGCGCCGCGGTGAACGGCTGGACGCACAGCATCCAGGCCAAGGCATCGGCCTGTCAGTGGTCAAGGATATTATCGAGAGCTACGAGGGTGAGCTGGTGATCGACGAGTCGTCTCTGGGCGGCGCCAAGTTCAGGATTATCCTGGGTACCGAAGGGATGATCTTCTCCAGTACGGCGCCAGCACGCTGGTCACGCAGGCAGCGCCAGCCGCCCGCATGACCGGTCGCCAGGCTATTCGCGCTGACGGATTTTTTCGACGATGGCCGTGGTAGAGCAACTCTCGACAAAGTTGAGTACCTTTACCTCGCCGCCAGCGGCCAGCACGATGGGCGCACCTACCACTTGCTCCACACTGTAATCACCGCCTTTGACCAGCACGTCCGGCTTGATCTGCGCCAGCAGCGACTCAGGGGTATCCTCGGCAAAGCTGATGACCCAATCAACCGCGCCCAGCCCAGCCAGCACAGCCATGCGCCGATCAACGCTGTTGATCGGCCGACCAGGCCCCTTCAAACGACTGACAGAGGCGTCATCATTGATCGCCACTATCAGCCTGTCACCCAGGCTGCGCGCCTCTTCCAGATAGCCCACGTGGCCCGCGTGAATGATGTCGAAACAACCGTTGGTAAACACGATGCGCTCACCGTGCGCGCGAGCATCTTCCACCGCCTGCAGAAGCTGCTCGACACCCAACACGCCACGCTCGCTGCCCTGCTCGCGCTGTACTGCTCTGCGCAGTTCAGGCGCGCTGATAGCCGCGGTGCCCAGCTTGCCAATAACAATTCCAGCAGCCAGTGTTGATAGACCGACCGCATGCGGCAGAGATTCACCGGCCGCCAAAGCAGTAGCCAGCGTCGAGATCACCGTATCGCCGGCGCCGGTCACATCAAAGACTTCGCGCGCTCGGGCGGGCAAATGCATCGGCGCTTCGCCACGGCGCAACAGGGTCATACCCTGCTCGCTGCGGGTCACCAGCATCGCTTCAAGCTGCAACTCCTCGATCAGCGCCATGCCCTTTTCCACCAGCACCTGCTCCGTCTCACAGTGCCCTACAACCGCCTCGAATTCCGACAGATTCGGAGTAATCAGGGTGGCGCCGCGGTAGATGCTGAAGTCCTTGCCTTTGGGGTCGGCCAGCACTGGAATACCCTGCTCACGGGCCAAGGCAATCAACGCCTGATGATTGATCAAGGCACCTTTACCGTAATCGGAGATGACCATCACCTTGACCTTGTCCAGCAGACCGCGGACCGAGTCCAGCAAGGCATCGCCATCGGTGGTAAAGGGCTCCTCGAAATCCAGCCTGATCAACTGCTGATGCCGGCTCATGACCCGCAGCTTGGTGATCGTCCTCTTGCCCGCATGGACCTGAAATGCGCAGTACACGCCCGCGGCATTCAACCGCTGTTTGAGACTGACGCCTGCCTCGTCATCACCGGTAACGCCGACCAACCAGGCCGGGGCGCCTAACGCCGCGATATTCAGCGCCACGTTGCCAGCACCGCCAGGCCGGTCCTCTATCTGCTCTACCTTGACCACAGGCACCGGCGCCTCAGGGGAGATACGGTGAGTCGGCCCATGCCAGTAACGGTCAAGCATCACATCTCCCACCACCAGAACCGGCGCGGAGTCAAAACGGGGCATGGTCAATTTCATAGTGCCTATTACCTGTTATCTGTTGGCCAATGCAGGCCAGTAATCTCAAGAGCCGGACTTGGCTTCGTCCTGGAACTGCATGCTGTGCAAGCGAGCGTAATAACCATTCTGAGCGATCAACTCGGCGTGACTGCCTCGCTCCACGATCCGCCCGGCGTCCATGACCATGATGATATCGGCCTTCTCGATGGTCGAGAGTCGATGCGCGATCACCAACGTTGTACGGCCCTCCATTACCTTGTCCAAAGCCGCCTGGATATGCCGCTCGGACTCGGTATCCAGTGCCGAAGTCGCCTCATCAAGAATCAACAAGGGTGCATCCTTCAACAGCGCTCTGGCGATCGCCAGCCGTTGACGCTGGCCACCGGAAAGCAGCACACCATTTTCACCCACCAGGGTTTCCAAACCTTGCGGGAGCTTGTCGATAAACTCCTTGGCGTAGGCCTTTTCAGTAGCCTCAATAATCGCCTCTCTGGACGCGTCAGACAGATCACCGTAGGCGATGTTGTTGGCCACCGTGTCATTGAACAGCGTCACGTGCTGGGTCACTAGAGCGATATGCCGTCGCAGGTTGCGCAGCTTGTAATCCGCCACCTCAACGCCATCTATCAGGATCTGCCCTTCGGTATGCTGATAGAAACGCGGGATCAGGCTGGCCAACGTCGACTTGCCGCTGCCCGAACGCCCCACCAAGGCGACCATCTGGCCAGGTTCGATGGTGAAATTGATATCCTCAAGGACGGTTTTTTCAGTCCCCGGATAGTTGAACTTGAGATCCTTCACCTCGATACGTCCAGTTACGCGGTCACGCTCAACTGTTCCTGTGTCCGTTTCAGGTGCCTCGTCAAGCTGCTCAAAAATGCTATCGGCAGCAGCAATTCCCTTTTGAATGTTGGCGCTCACCTCAGATAGTTGCCGCACAGGCTTGGGCAAAAGTCCCGCTGCGGTAATGTAAGACACCAGGTCCCCGGCAGTAGCGTCTCCACGCAGATAGAGCACCAGAAACATGACAAAGGCCATCGCACCATAGGTCACTAACTGCAGCGAAGGCGTGAAAACTGCTCCGGTGCGAGTCATCTTCAATCCGCGCTGGCGATTCGCCTCACTGGCCTTGTTGAAGCGTTCAGTCTCATAATTTTCGCCGCCGTAACTGCGCACCACGCGGTAGCCGGTAATAGTTTCAGACGTTACATGGGTCACGTCTCCCATCGCCGTCTGAATCTTTTTGCTCTGACTGCGGAATTTCTTGCTGGTGCTGTTAACCATCAAGCCAATCACTGGCAAAATCGCCATCAGCACCAGGGTCAGTTTCCAATTCATCCACAACAGATAAGCGAACAGAAATATCACCGTCATGCCTTCACGGAATACCACTTTGATGGCGTCGGTCGCCGCCCCTGTGACCATGGTGGTATTGAAGGTAACGCGCGACACCAGGTGACCCGAATTATGATTATCAAAATACTGGTTCGGCAGGGTCAGGAAATTATTGAACAGCGCGGTACGCAAATCGTGGACGACGCCCAGCGAGACTTTGGCCAGGTAATAATTCCCCAGAAAGGAACCTACACCCTGATACAGAGCAACAAGAATAATGAACAAAGGGAAACCCCAAAGCAGCGGGACCCCCAGAAATTGACCGCCACTCCCCTCAGTAAGGCCATCTACAAAGTACTTGAGCATCCATGCCATCGCCGGCTGACTGGAGGCAAAAATCACAAAGCCGACAATACTGATGGCAAAGGGTACCCAGTAAGGTTTGACGTAGGTGAGCAAGCGCACGTAAATACGCAGACTGGACTGGAAAAAGGTTTCTTGCTGAACGTCAGACATAAGCACTTCGCGACAGATAAGAAGACGCCGAGTTTAACACAGGCTACCGGGATCAAAGCCTCGGTATCGGAAGTACGGTAAACTACGGTTTTGAATCAGGAAAGCCATGTGAAAAAAATAAGCCGCAAAGAGTTTGAAGCTTGTTCAGAGGGTGCGAAGGTTCTGGAAAAGGACCGCTACGGCAAGAAAGTGTTACAGCTGCGAGATGGTACTTTTTTGAAATTATTCCGTCGAAAAAGCTGGCTCTCTAAAACCGCCTTCTATCCGCCGGCAAAGCGTTTCGCGGCCAATGCTGCCAAACTTCAACGGCTTGAAATCCGCTGCCCGGTGGTCCTGGGGCTTTATCAGATGAGCGCTCCCTACCGTTCTATAGTTCACTATCAACCGCTGGAAGGCACCACATTGCGCCACCTGCTTAACCAGCAACCCACACTCGAACAGGTTGAGCTGTTCTCAGAGCTCGCGAGCTTCATCACTAGACTTCATGATCTTGGGGTGTACTTCCGATCACTGCATCTGGGCAACATCGTCCGGACGCCGGATGGCGCTCTTGGACTGATCGATATATCCGACATGCGCTGTCTGGGCAAGCCACTTTCCCGGCGGTTGCGCGCAAGAAACTATCGGCACTTATTGCGCTATGAAGATGATTGGGCGTTGGTTCACCCTCAGGTCAGGACGACCTTTCAGCTCTAGCCTCTCTCCCGGAACTATCCTCAGAATCGGATACGCGATCCGCGACTAGGGAAAGCCCTAAACCAACTGGCAACCAAGTAAAGAACCAGTCGGCTCGAGGTGAACCCCATAAATCTCCGCCATCAAAAAGCTGCCCGATAGTGCAAAAAATCAAAATCGCTAGCAATGCTCGGCCCAGAGCCAAATCACGTGAGTTCCACGCTACTCGAAAAACACAAATCCATACAGCCAGCCAGAGCAAAAGACCGACCAATCCAAGCTCGATGGCTATATGCGCGAACAAGTTGTGACTATGTGATATCAATATGTCGGTGCTAGCTAACTGGAAATCGTAATTCGCACCGATCCCCAGTCCCAGCCAGGGCCGTTGCTGAATAAGCTCGAAGCTGGCTGACAATATTTCCGGACGAAAAGACATTCCCCGGACAGTAATCACTTCCCAAAACTGTAGAACACCTACAGCTGCCACCATCAACAAACAGCATGTTACTATCCTGGCTCTGCGCTCACCTCGCAGCACGGCCAGGACTAACAGTGCAGATAATAACCCCACCCACAAGCCACGGCTTTGGGTCATAACGATCAATGCAGCCATCACCGTCATACTCGCTATCCAGATCCACTTATGAGTAGGGTGAGGTAAAAAAACCAACAGCAGAACTGCTATCGCTATTGAGTAGCCTCCAAGAATGGGATGTTCAAGAAGGCCAAGACCACCGGCGCGATGTTCGAAGTGCCCAGCAGAGTATTGGAGAAAGAGCGCGACGAGACAGCTCAACGCAAGAAAATGACAAGCCAAGCGCAATAATCCATTTACACTTTCCGGTCGTAACAGACCAAAAAATGCGAACCCATATAGAAAAAGCACTACAAATAACAGCCGCCTAAGCTGCCGCGCTACATCATCATCCGGACTCCATACCAGACTAATTGCAGCCCAAGCAATAAGGGCTCCGAGCGTTATAATAATGGGCTTTCCGCGCTGCCATACTTTTCTCACTAACGGCCAACGACTAATAAGCATTATGGCCACCGGCAGCCAATACAAAAAAACAAGCCCCTGACGGTATGGTTTGTGGCTAGAGAAAAGCACAATAGCGACTAGAAACCACAGAATCCCTAGCCCCAGCCACCCTGAGAGCCATTGCTGGACCCGGCTGTTCTCCCTTTGCCGATTATTGATCAACTACTACCCCCGGTCTATGAATGTTGCGGTACCAGCACATCTAGCGCTGCTGGATCTGAGTTTTTTTGAATAGCAAATGACGCAAGCGCCTAAGAAACTGGGTATTCCAGTACTTGGGCGGCACCTCCCGAACTAATGACCAAGCTAAGGCCTTATCCTCAGTCACTGCGCGGCGGAGTGCTTTGACAACCAACTTGGCTCGAGCCGAACCATACGCTGGGTTATCAGCGTAAGGTTCGATAACGCGCAGTCCGCTTTCATACTCAAGTAGATAGTTGCTGGAAAGACTGTCAGGGTGTTTGCGGTAAAGAGTGACTACCTCTGGTATCACGTCGATAGCGTAGCCTGCGTGCGCCACCTTGAGCGTCATCTGAAAATCCTGAATTTTGATTTCAGGGTCATAGCCTCCGGCGAGGTCCATCGCATCTCTGCGAAAAAACGCAACACCTCCACCCACAACCAATGCACTATCAAGAGCCTGATTGAAATCATATCGCCTTACCGGACGATATTTGTGTTTCTTGGGTAGACTCTGACTATTCTCATCAATGCGGACCGCGTCACCGCCCAAGCAACCCACTTCAGGATGCGTGAGAAGATAATCCGACTGCACTCTGAGTCTTCCGACAGCCATAATATCATCAGCATCAAATGTGGCGATAAATCGACCTCGGGCAACCGCCAGCCCCGAATTCAGCGCAGCGCTCACCCCTGAATTTCGCTGACAGATCAGCTCTACCCTCCGCACTCGACTGGACGGACGCCACTGTGCGATCGTATCCTTTATAACCTCAACGCTGTCATCAGACGAACCATCGTCGACGACAATCAATTCAAAGCTTTCATGGTCTTGCGCCAATACGCTACGTAGAGCCTCTCCAACGTATTCGGAATAGTTGTAACAAGGCATTATTACCGAGATCAACGTGTGAGCGCACGAGTCAGGCACACTCATTACCCAGGCTCCCGCCAACCTTTCTCACTCACCTCCCAATTGGCAGACATCGCAAGCCCCTCTGGCCCTAGCAGGAAATCATGCGGACGCGTCTTCCAACCCTCATTCTTCCAAGTCATGAAATGCATATAGGGGAGCTCTACATCGTACAACACGCTATTAAACAGGCGACCCTCCTTGAGAAACCAGCGGTTGGGAGCGACCTTCCGGCCATCATCTAGAAGCGTAAAAGTGCTATGAGACTCAACAAACTCACTACGCCGACTCCATGCATTGAATTTGGCCGCAAATTGCCGAAAGCCCTCTGGCCAGTTCTTATGGCGAATAAACAGTCGACTGAACGCGCCTTCATCCAGCGCCTGATGAGTAGGATCCGAATAGCGCTGCTGCCATTTGGGTATTCGCATAAAGGCTTCACGCATATACGCAGTGTTACGTACAAGGCATAGATGGCCGGAAATGCGACGGTGGTGCGTTGCGAATAGATCCTTTTTTGCTAGGCGCTCATCGGTAAAATAACGGCGCAGGTTTCCATAAACAACATCGATGTCGCCAAAAGCCCAGAAGTCCACGCCCACCAAGTAATCAGCGTGAATATAACCTAAAGCAGGTTTGATATCACAAAGTTTGTAAGGTTGCTCGGGGTGGAAATCAATGCCTAGCTGGGTAGAAACCAACTCGCAATAGCTGGCAAAACTCAATTCAATAAAACGTACATTCGCAGGTGCGTTGTCCGGCACGCCACAGTCGGTGAAAAATAACCAATCAATGTCTGGATTCCGACGGCAACTTTCAAGATAGAACTGCATCCAGAAAGGCCAGACACCAAAGTAAGGAAGCAAAAACATCACACGTGGGGAATTCATAATTTGAACAATACTGTGATTCGCTCCCACAGGGACATCCGCCGTCTGTCACGAAGAGACGGCTGCAGGGCGTTTGCGACTTCGCGGCCAACGTCGCAAAAACGAAAATTCGATGCCGCCAGTTGGCGTCCTTGCTGGGCAATTCTCTCAGCCAATTCGGGGTCCTGTCGCATCAGCTTAATTTATCGCGCAGCTCATCTAGCCTGCGGTAAAGAACTATATTGTGCATATCGATAAAACCCAAAGCCTCATTCTCTAATTCCCCCTGATCATAAGCCAGAAGTACGCATCCGCAGGCCATGGCCTCAAAGTTCTTGATCATGTATTCACCCATACCTATATCGGCACTGACAAAGAAACGGATACGGTTAAGCATCTGCACATACTCGGACCCAGAGTTGGTTCGGATGATTTGCAACGGTTCTTCACACGCCAACGCGTCAAGAAATGCTTTGCGCTCCCTGTACGCACCACTCTTTACACTACCAACAAAAGCCAGTTCTATATCACGATCAAGGTTCTGATCATGAAGTAGTTCCTGATCATAACCTTTGGGCACGAAAACCGCGTCCACGCCCTCGTCACGCAATCGGCTTGCCACGCCAAACCCGGAGCTGATCACTCTGGCGGCAGGCAATCTACGGTAATGCTTGGAAAACCTACCTTGATACTTGCCAACAATATAGTTCTGATAGGCATCGTGTTCCAGAAACACCACATTGGGAAGGGTCTCGATAAACCTGACCTGGCGAATTTCTTTTTTGAAACGCAAGAAAAACAGGATGCGATCATAAGCCTGGATATCGACCTTCTGACGAAAGTACCCTCGCAGATCGGCCTGCTCACGACTATCTAGCCAGCGGATATCACAATCGCAGGACGCAGAGACGCCTTCGTATAGCCGATCCAGAATAGCCCTCTGCTCTTTCTGAACTAAAAACAAGACTCTCAAGATAATGCCTCCGTTGCGGACCCAACTAATTTCCATTGACGCAAAAGACGCCTAAATCGCACCCGCGCCGCTTCATCAGAAAACAACTGTTCCAGCCTGACCTGCACAGCTCGATTTTGTTCTGCCCGTTTTGAGGCACCAAATTGCGCAACTTGCTGAAAACATTCTGCCAACCGCTCATCGTCCCCCAGCGGAAACAGCAGACCGCAGTCACCCACCACTTCCGGGGCGCCACCACAATCACTACAGATTATCGGGAGGTTTGCTGCCATGGCTTCTAAAAGCACCATACCAAAAGGCTCATGGTCGGAGCTCAGGGCGAATGCGTCGAACGCTTTGAAATAACGCCGCGCCTCGGAAACTACCCCTGCGAAAATGACCCGGCCCGATATACCTAAGGAAGCAGCCTGCAGCTTAAGCGCCTTCTCCAGCCGCCCCTTCCCCAGAATAACCAGCAAACTCCCGGCTGGGAGACTAGGCAGAGCCTCGGCGAATGCACGCAATAACGTGGCTTGGTCTTTGTCTGGATGCAGGCGGCCGACATTGCCGACAACCCAGGCGTCTTCCGGCAGGTTGAGCGCCCTGCGCGCGGGTACACACTCCAACAGCTCACGCCGAAGGGTAACGACATCAATCCGGTTATACAGCGTCTGGATCCGCTCCTCTGACCAACCTGGCAAACAGCAACGGATATCGTCACGTACGGCATCTGATACCGCCAACAGATGCAAGCGTTGGCGAAATGCGCGGGCAAACAGCTTGCGGCCCAGGCGCTCGAAATCCCCGAACGCATGGTGTATGCCGATGATCGGCAATGACGTCGCCAGGCAGGCAATGTAGGTCGGTTTGGAGCGGTGGGCGATGCACAAACTGAAATCGCGCTTGCTGGCTATCTGACGCAGCTCGCGAATCGCCTTGAGCTTCAGGCCACGGATGGCTGCGGAGCTGTATTCCATGAAGATGACTTCATCGGAATGGCATTTTTCCGCGACTTGCGCGTCTTTTTTACCGGTCAGAAAAACCGTGGTGACCTTGTAGCCACTGCCGTCGAAGAGCGCTGCGTATTGCCGCGCGCAATCGAGAAAGGGGCCATCATAGCCATGACAGAACTGCAAAATCCGTTTCGCAGTCGGGCCTTGCGCTATTTCAGTCAAGCCTTCACCACCAGTACGTCCTCCATGATCAGATACTGCAGATCCGATCCAAAGAACATATCCAGCGCATCTTTCGGTGAGCAGACCATGGGCTCGCCGCGGCGGTTAAGGGAAGTATTGAGCACTACGCCGTTGCCGGTCAGGCGCTCCAGGTGGGTCATCAGATCGTAGTAACGCGGGTTGTATTCACGCTTGAGCACCTGCGCCCGGGCGGTACCGTCCTCATGCACCACTTCATGCACGCGACGCTTCCACTCATCATTGACTTCAAAGGTGAAGGTCATGAAGGGCGATGGGTGATCAATACCGAGCATCTGCGGCGCGACGGTATCGAGCATCGACGGGCAGAAGGGGCGCCAGCGCTCACGGAACTTGATCTGCGCGTTAATACGGTCGGCCACGCCCGCGACACTGGGACAGCCAATGATCGAGCGGCCGCCGAGCGCCCGCGGACCAAATTCCATGCGCCCCTGGAACCAGGCCACCGGATTGCCCTCGGCGAGGATGTCGGCGATGTACTCAGGCGCGTCATCGATCAGCTTCCACTGCGGCGCGTTCGGATGCCGCGCGCAGGCAGCAATGATGTCCTCGTTGCTGTAGCTGGGCCCGAGGTAAACGTGCTCCATCTTCTCGACCGGCACACCGTTCTGCTCGGAAATATAAGCGGCGGCACCTACCGAGGTACCCGCGTCGCCCGAAGCCGGCTGCACGAACAGCTCCTTTACCTCCGGGCGGGCGATGATGCGCTGGTTGAGTTTGACGTTCAGCGCACAGCCACCGGCGAAGGCAATCTTGCCCGTCTCACGCAGAATATCCCCAAGGTAATAGTCCATCATTTCCAGCGCCAGCTTCTCGAACAGCGCCTGCATGCTGGCGGCGTAGTGAATATAGGGATCATCGGCAATGTCCCCTTCACGCTTGGGCCCGAGCCACTCGATCAGTTTGGGCGAGAAGTAAAAACCCTTGCCCTTTTCCTTGTAACGACGGAAACCGATCACGTTGGCATAGTCGGTATTGATGATCAGCTCGCCGTTCTCGAACTTGGCCAGCCGGGAGAAATCATATTTGGCGGCGTCGCCGTAGGGCGCCATGCCCATGACCTTGAACTCACCGTCGAGCATCTCGAAGCCCAGGTACTCGGTCAGCGCGCCGTACAGGCCACCTAGGGAATCGGGATCATAGAACTCTTTGATCTTGTGGATCTTGCCGTTCTCGCCATAGCCGAAAAAGGTCGTGGCGTATTCGCCCTTGCCGTCGATACCCATGATCGCGGTCTTTTCCTTGAAACCGGAGCAATGGTAGGCGCTGGACGCGTGGGCCAGGTGATGTTCGACAGGCTCCAGACGCACTTTCTTGGCATCAAAACCAAGCTGCTCCAGACACCAGAGGATCTTCTTGCGATAGCGATTGAAACGGCGGTTACCCATCAGGATCGCATCCAACGAACGATCCGGGGCATACCAGTAGCGCTTGGCATAGTGCCAGCGGGCCTTGCCAAAAATGCTGATAGGCGCAAAGGGGATGGTCACAATATCCACATCCGCCGGGGTAATACCCGCCTGTTCCAGGCAGAACTTCGCTGACTCATAAGGCATGCGGTTCTTGGCATGCTTGTCACGCACAAAGCGCTCTTCTTCCACTGCGGCAATCAACTTGCCATCGATATAGAGTGCGGCGGAAGGGTCATGGCTGAGTGCGCCGGAGAGTCCGAGAATTGTCAGTGCCACAGGTAAGCCTCATGAGAACAGCGGTCAGTAATAAAGAGGATTTTACACGGATAAGTTCGCCAGTGCCGCATTTAGCCTTGAGTCATCCGTGACACAAAAGTACATAGAGTCGCCATGCGCCAACGTCAGACCGGAAGATTGGCTTCCAGCCACTCGGCCAGCGGACTGCCTTGCGGCCAGTTTCGGATAAGCCGGGCGCGATCAATCTGCCATGCGGCATGCCACTCTGCACTACTGCCATGAGCCTGCATGCTGTCCAGATCGATCAGCCACACCTGGTCGGCATGCCAGAGCAAGTTGGTGGCCTTGAAGTCGCCATGGCTGATGTGCGCTTCACCCAACTGGCGAACCATGACCAGCAACGCCTCGCCCTGTTGAGCCGTTGGCAAAATCTCGCCCTGCCCCCCGAACACCTCAATAAGACTGGCGCCAGGGCAGAACTCACATATCAGCCAGGCACGCCGCCGCAGCGGGCCGAACCGGCTCTCGACCATCGCCAGAGGCGCAGGTGTAGGAATATGCAGAAACTGCAAACGCTGGGCGGCCAGCCAGGAGTGCCAGGCCCGGCTTGGGCGCCAGAAACGGGTCAGCCAGTGCCCAAGCCCTTTGATGTTATAGCGTTTGACGACGACCTGACTCGCCCCCGTCTGAGCCAAAGTAACGCTGCTACTGCCCCCATCCTTTAATTGAGGTGTCTGCTCAAAAGGCTGATCCGGCGCTTCCAGCAACGGGCTCAACTCGGCAGAACGGCTGCGTAGTACGGCGCAATACTTCCACCAGCTACGGGTCACCTGGACAAGACTGCAGTCACGCACGGCCTTGCGTAGCCAGTCTGCCAGCCGCTGTGCCCGAACGCGTCGAATTTCACCGATCAGACGATCCGGGTTGATCGAGCGCTCAGCGTTAACCTGGAGGTAGTGAATCAATAGCAGCTCCACCTGGGCATCCCAATGCGAGTCCAGCTGGGCAAAAAAGATCGCCAGATTATCTTCGGCCTGTTGCGACGTCAGGGGTTGATCTGGGCTGACCTGCTCGATGGCGTCACCGTCGATAACATAGAGCTGTTCGCCCTGCATGAGGAAATTACCCAGATGCAGGTCCGTTTGCCTCAGCCCGGCACGATGCATCGCGCCAATACGGCCTAGCGCCTTGCCGAGCAGCTCGGTTGCCGCAGTATCGCCAGAGACTGGCCCGTCAGCGCGTTCCCACAAAACTTGCAGGCTCTCTGAGCCTTCAAGATAACGAGTGCAAATATAGCGGCCACCACCTTCGAATTCGCCGCTGTCCAGAATAGCGGGGGTATCGATAGCGGCTGTCTGCAGCGCCAGCAAACCATCAAGCTCGCGCTGGGCATGACGCTGGGCGGCAGGCGATACAAACAGCTTGACCACTACCGCCTGCCCATCCCGCTCACCAGCCGCGACCAAGCGCTTGCCGGGAAGTACGCGCAACCAGCGCTGCAAGAGAATGTTGCCTTCAGGTGTAGCCAATAAGCTTGGCAGCGCGGGAGTGCGTCCTGCGCTTTTGAGCCCGGCGAGGGTAATCGACATCATCTGCGGTTTTTGACCTCGATACGTTTCTGGATATGCTTGATCAAGACTCGGGCCCGTACGTCCAACCGGGGCTGTTGCATATACTCCAGCAGAAAACGCAGCCTGTCGGTACGGCTTGGTTCCTTGCTCTTGCGGCTTAACGTGGCGAGATCCGATACATAGTCTTTTCTGGCAAGCCAGGCACGGCGAGTTTTCTCCAGATCAATCAGACGCGCGGCCCCGCGCTCAGCGTTCAGCCCGATAAATATGTGCTTTGGGTACAGGCATTTATGCACATTGCCGGAGCGATGAAGCGTTCGCACAAGACCAGCCGCTGCGGTGATCAGATTACATCTGTCCTGCCTATTCAGAGTACGCCACTTTTCCAGCAGCAGGCTCAGCGACTCATAGTCGTCCAGTGCTTCGGTCAATAACAGCGCCTGCCGGCTACCCTTATAAATACGCTGGCCAAAATAAACCGCTTTCAACGCCGGAATACCCAGCGACTCGTAACGTTTGATAGCCCTGAATTCCTTGGCAAACGTAGGTTCGCCTAAAGGGTGCCGCAAGCTGCGCGTAAGATGATCCTGCTGGCGTTTCAGGTAGTAACCACGCAATACGCCGTGGACATCAGGGAGCTCCAGACGATAGACACTACTCCAGCCGCCCCTATTGGTGTTAGGTGCATCAACGGCATCAAGCTTTAACGCCCAGAGCGCCGAGAAACTGTCTAACCCGTGATGGGCAAGCAGTGCCTCTGCACCCCCGACGGCGTAATACTCTTGGGTCATCTAGAGCCTTTATAATAAAAACCAATAATTCCGCTATCCACAGACAGATTTAACTACCCGCCACAACCAGGCGCAGTAAGCGCCGTGACTCTTCATCCAGCCGCTGCCGACCGAGATAAGCCAGAAAAAAGCGTAACTTCTGGCCGGGCGTCGCTACCGTGCTTTCGCGCAGCAGACTTCTCAGGTCACGTATCTTGTCACGCTGGCCAAGCCAGGCAGGGCGCGTTTCGACCAGATCAATCAAACGGGCGCCAGCCCCGTCGTCATCAATTTTCAGAAAGATGTGTTTGGGGTACAGGCTGTGGTGCATCCTTTCGGCGTTATGCAGCGCGCGGATCAAGGCGGCAGCGGCGAGGATCAGGTCCTGGCGATCGCGCCAGGCCAGGTGACGCCAACGCTCATACCAGAAGGTCAGCGGCTTGTAGATGTCCAGAGCACGGGTCAGCAGTATCGCTTGCCGGTGACCGCCCACATCCCGCTGATCAAAAAACGCTGCCTCCAGCGCCGGAATACCCAGGTGCGCAAAACGCTGTATCGCGCGAAATTCTCGTGCAAAACTGGCTTCGCCGAAGGGACGTAACACGTGGCGTACCAGTTGATCATCCTGGCGCTTGAGATAAAAACTCTGGGGCTCGCCGTTGGCGTCGTTCAACTCCAGACGAACGACCTTTTTCCAGCCGGTGCCGCGAGTCATGATCGCCGGGCTGCTGGAGGCATCGTAGGCCCAAAGCGATTCAAAAGTGTCCAGTCCGTTGCGCGCCAGAACGTCTCTGGCATTGACCGCAATAAAAGCCGATGGGTTCATTCGCGCCCCCGGAAGAAGTTCACCACGGCTCGGAGGCGCTTCTTGTCTGCCGCTGTCAGCCGCGCGCACTCTGCATAATCCTTGTAAAAGCGCAGGCGCTGCGTCGCCGTCAGCACCTGTTTGCCCAATTTGTCCAGGCACGCCAGATCCTTGATGATGCGGTACTCCAGCACCGGCCCCCACCAGAAGCTGCCGCTGGGGCAGTCAATCATGAACACATCCGGGAAAGGCTTTTCATTGACCAGGATATTCCGCCACTTCAAATCATTATGGGCGAACTTCTGGTCGTGCATCATGCGCGTGGCGTGGGCGACCTGGCGTGACACATGATTGACCCACAGGCGATTGACGAACCGTGGATCACCGCCACGGGCGATATTCGCCAGATCCGCCGTGCCCGCCAGGTCTTCGGTAATCAGTGCCCCACGTAGAAAAGCGCCGTTGCGCCGCTCCAGCCCAAATCCCACAACGGTTGCCGATGGAATGCCCCAGGCGTGAAAGTTCAGCAGATTTTCCCATTCGGCCTGGATCCTTGGCCGGCCTATATAGCGGCGCAGATTCTTGCCCGCGCCGGTATAGCGCTTGACGTAATAATAGCGCCCCCCCACCCAGACCTTGTGCACAGTACTGATAGGGTCGCTGGTAATCTGTTCTCCTTCGAGGGCAAAAACCGTATCAAGGTCAGCAAAGGCTTCGCCACTGACCCCGGTGGCGTACTCGGGGTTAAGTGTCCAACCGGTCATGCATCGGCACCTGGCGCATACTTGCGCTCAAAGCGGGCCTGCAACTGCGCGGCTTTGTGCTCCAGCATGCTCAGCAAACTGGCCTCCTCAGCCACTACCTCGCGCAAGGGCCGCGCAAAATAGCTGCGTAGAAAGCGCAATTTGTCGCCGCGAGTCAAACCGATATTCAGCGCCGAAAAGTACAGCCCGGCCAGATCCTTGTCCCGCCAGCGGCGCGGCACAGCGGGTCTGATCTGCGCACGATGCAGGTCAATCAGAGACAGCTTGAACTGCTCGGGCGTAGGCGGCTGATCCAGATGCAGCAAAAAGTGGCAGATATAACAGTCACGATGATTGACGCCAGCCAGGTGCATGCGCCGCGTCATGCTTGCCACTTCCGCGATCAACGCCCGCTTTAGCCTTGGCGAAGGCGGCGTAGCAGGCCAGTTGACGCTGTAGTCTTCCAGGCTGATGGTCGGCGCAAGCTCTTCAGTAACAATGAAGGAGTGCCTGGTAGCCGGATTGCGGCCACGCTCACCATAAGCCACCGCGGTCATGGTCGGCACGCCGGCGGCGGTCAGCGCCTCTATCGCCTGCCACTCCTGATCCGCACCGAGTACCGGGCGCTTGAGCGTCAGCCAGTTCTTGACGATCTCACCCCAGCCGACGCCGCGATGAATCTTGACGAAATACCCTTTTCCCGCCACCTCGGTACGCAGGGTGCGGCGTGCCTCCAACTCACGAAACACCTCGCCCTGCAGTTGCTCGACCTCCCCAAAGGGATCGCGCCCGGCCCACAGACTGGCGAAAGGTTCGGACACATGCAAAGTCAAACCGCGGCCCCCACAATCACATCTGCCGCCTTTTCCGGCAGGCTGTACAGATCAGCGCGATCCGCAAAATCCAGCGCATTGCGGCTCCAGCGCTCACGGGCGGCTCGGTCTTCCAGCATCTGCTGTAGGGTGTCGTTGCAGCGCGATTGCTCGAAGGGGCTCGGCAACACGCGGCCACAGTCCGCCTCCTCGATATAGTGCGCATAACCGCAAACATCGGTAACCAGCACGGGCAAGCCTGCGACCAACGCCTCCAGTAATACGGTGCCGGTGTTTTCGTTGTACGCCGGATGAATCAGCAGATCGGCACCGAGCAGAAAGCGTGGCACATCATCCCGACCCTTTAAAAAAATCACCTGATCGCTGACGCCTGCGGCACCGGCCTGGAGCTGGAAAGGCTTGGCATCGTCCTGGCCGATCACCATCAAGCGGGTACGCTGGCGCAACTTGGCCGGCAGCGCCGCCAAGGCGGCGATGGAGCGGTCCAGCCCCTTGGTCTTGAACCCGGAGCCGACCTGCAGCAGCAATAGATCGGTGTCCGCCAGCCCGAACTCGGCGCGCAAGGCGCTACGCTGTTGGGCCGCATCCGGCGGCGCGCGGCGGTCAGCCGCGATGCCAGGGGGCAGCAGATGAAAGCGCTCTTCCGGCGTACGGTAGTGCTTCATGAACAGCGGCTTTTGCACCTCGGAAATCATCAGAATCTCGGTGCCAACCGCCGGGGAAAATACCGCACGCTCGTACTCGGCAAAATGCTTGTAACGCCCCCAGTAACGATACAGCGGGTTGCGCAGGGTCTGGGCCTTGTCTTCAAAGCAGGGGTCGGCTGCATAATAGACATCCAGCCCGGGCATCTTGTTGAAGCCAATCAGACGATCGACCGGGCGGCTGGCCAGATCCTTCTGCACCCAGGCGGTAAATTTTTCATTGCGGCGGTGATTGGAGAATGCTTTGACCGGGGCCACCAGCACTTCAAAGCCATCCGGCACATCACCCTCCCAGATCAGCGTGTACACGCGAATCTGGTGCCCGCGCTGCTGGCAAATCTGCGCAATGCGCATGAAGTCACGCTGCAGACCGCCATAGGGGAAATATTTGTAGAGTACAAAGGCCAATTGCATCAGATAACCCTCTCTTCCAGCAGCAGGGACTGCAATTGCACGTGGACATATTGCGGCTTCAGCCGCGTGAAACACAGGGGCTGCTCACGGCGCAGATCGAACTGGCGGGCATCCTCTGGGGTAGGCTGATAATGACAGGTTTTCTGCAAACAGGGTGCGCAGGGAAAGTTACTCGACAAATGCACTTGAGAGGCACCATAGGCGCCGGTCAGCACCGGATTGGTCGGCCCGAACAGGGACAGGGTTGGCACGTCCAATGCCGCGGCCAGATGCCCCAAGCCGGTGTCCACAGCAACACAGGCCGATGCACCGGCGACCATTCTCGCCATGCCGGCTAGCGACAGTTTCGGCAATACCTGAACGCGCTCCAGTCCATCGGCGATTCTGTCGGCGCGGGCTTTCTCGGTCGGGTTACCCCAGGGCAAGCGCACATAGAGCCCTTCGGCCACTGCTAGTTCCGCTAATTCGCGCCAGTAGAGCTCAGGCCAGTGCTTGCTTTTCCAGGTCGTGCCATGAAAGAACAGCAGGTAGGGTTGATCGGTAATCTCGCCGGCCAGATAGGCGCGGTCGAGCCCGTAGTCACCCACCCCCTGCCCCAGCCGATAACCCAGCGCCTTGGCAAACAACTGGCGCACCCGCTCCACGGCATGCTGCCCCCAGGGCACATCACAACCCTGGTCATAAAAACGGCTGGCCATTGGTTCGCGGGCAGAGGTCTTGTCCAGCCCGACCACTGTGCCCTGGGCATAGCGGGTCAGCCAGGCGCTTTTCAACAAACCCTGAGCGTCGATGATCAAGTCATAACGCGTGGTGGACAAGCGCTCCTTGACCCGCGCCCACTCGCCGCTGCGCCAGGTCTGGAACGGGTGCTTGCGCCACCGGCGAATCGCCACAGGAATAACTTCGGCCACGGCTGGATGCCAAGCCGGAATCTCGGCGAAGCCCTCCTCCACCACCCAATCAAACTGAATATCGGGAATCGCGCGGCGCGCGTCTGTCAAAGCAGGCAATGTATGAATAACATCGCCCATGGATGAGGTTTTGATCAGCAGTACGCGCATGCTTAGAGGACCTGCGGGTCGGCGAGGGGCTCAGCAACCAACCGATCAAGTGCGTCGATGACTAATTGCGGCTGCAAGTCACGTAGGCAGTTGTAGTGACCAAATCGGCAGGTCCGGTCAAAACAGGGGCTGCAGTCCAGCCCCAATCGCACGATTTCTACCTGACTGGCCAATGGCGGCGTAAAGGCCGGAGAAGTCGAGCCGTAGACCGCCACCAAGGGTCGGTCCAAGGCTGCAGCCACATGCATCAATCCAGAGTCATTGCTGACCACGGCGCTGGCGCAGGACAACAAGTCGATAGCCTCCGCCAGGCTGGTCTGACCGGAGAGGTTAACCGACTCTTCACGCAAACCGGGGATCAATTTCTGGCGAATATCTTCGCCGCCCGGGTGATCGCTTTTGGAGCCAAACAGCCACACCTGCCAACCCTGACGGATTCGCTGGTCAGCGACCTTGGCATAGTGCTCGGCGGGCCAGCGTTTGGCTTCGCCAAACTCGGCGCCTGGGCAAAGCGCCAACACCGGACGATCCAGCTCAAGCCCGAAACGGGCCAGAGCAGCGTCGCGGCTGACCGGATCAATCTGCAAACCGGGCCGCGGATAAGGCGTTTGCAACTGATGGTCAGGCGCGTAAGCCAGTGCCATAAAGCGCTCAATCATCAGCGGGTAGCGCTCTTTGTCGAGCACGCGGAGATCGTTGAGCAACCCATAACGCATTTCGCCCCGCCAGCCAGTGCGCTGGGGGATGTCGGCGAAATACGGTACCAGAGCAGACTTCAGGGAGTTGGGCAGCAGAATAGCCTGATCATAACGCCCGACCAGGCTTTTGCCGATACGCCGGCGCACCGCAATATCCAGCACGCCATGGCCCAACGGAAAGCTCAGCGCCTGCCGCACTTCAGGCATGCGCTCAAGAATCGGCCGGCTCCAGTCCGGTGCCAGCACATCGATCTGACAGTCCGGGCCATGGCGCAGTTTCAGGCAGGCAAACAACGTCTGCGCCATCACCATGTCGCCAACCCAGCTGGGACCTACGATAAGAATGTTCATAAGCTTGAAGCTAGAGGCTTGAAGCTTGAAGCGGAAGACCCGTCACCACACGCAGCGGGTTTCCACTTCCAGCTTCTTGCTTCCAGCTTACTTGACCAGCGTACGCCATTCGGCATGAGCGGCACTCTGACCGGTCACCAGATCGAAATAGGCTTTCTGCAATTTCTCGGTAACCGGGCCACGGCGACCTTCGCCGATCTGGCGATTATCCAGTTCGCGGATCGGAGTAACCTCAGCGGCGGTGCCGGTGAAGAATGCCTCGTCTGCGATATAGACCTCATCACGGGTCAGACGCTTCTCGATAATCGGGATATTGAATTCCGCAGCCAGGGCCAGCACCGTGCCACGGGTAATACCATTCAGGCAGGCGGTGACTTCCGGCGTATAGATGACGCCATTCTTGACGATGAACACGTTCTCGCCAGAACCTTCGGCCACATAGCCCTCTGGATCAAGCAGCAAGGCCTCGTCTGCGCCTGCGGAGATGGCTTCCTGCAGAGCCAGCATGGAGTTCATGTAGGCGCCGCTGGCCTTGGCCCGGGTCATGGTGATGTTCACGTGATGGCGGGTAAAGGAGCTGGTGCGGATCTTGATGCCGCGCTCCAGTGCCTCTTCGCCCATGTAGGCACCCCAATGCCAGGCCGCAATGGCAACGTGTACCTTGAGGTTGTCGGCACGAATACCCATGCCTTCCGAGCCGTAGAACACCAGCGGGCGGATGTAAGCTGTTTCGAGATTGTTCTGGGCGACCACCGCGCGCTGCGCTTCATTGAGCTGTTCCTTGGTAAAAGGAATTTTCATGCCCATGATATGCGCCGAATCAAACAACCGATCAGTATGCGCATTCAGCCGAAATATGGCTGTGCCATCAGGCGTACTGTAGGCGCGCACCCCTTCAAATACGGCCATGCCGTAGTGCAGGGAGTGGGTCAGAACATGCACGTTGGCGTCGCGCCACGGCAGCATTTCACCATCAAACCAGATAACACCATCACGATCGGCCATCGACATTGCAGCCCGCTCCATCTAATTGGTTGTTCTTAACTCGATTATGTCCGGCCCGGACCTGCCCTGCCGCCTACCCGGGAAACGCCCGGGCATGGCGTGTCATTCCGGCAGCCATTGCTGCCACAGACTGATGACGCCGCGTCGGAAATCTTCAAACTGGTCGCCACTTACTTTGCCCGGCTGCTTTTGCAATGCCAGGCGATGGGCTGCGGCGCGATAGGCTTTGTAAGCCTCCTGCATGCGCTGCACGTCTTCACCGGAGGTCAATCCGGCATCACGCAGCCCGTCTAGAATTCTGATGTTATCGGTATAACGCAGTAACTCGGGGTACCGGCACGACCAGGCCAGAACGGCATATTGCACCATAAATTCGATATCAACGATACCTCCAGCATCCTGCTTCAGATCAAACAGCGCCTCAGGGCTGAATGCCGAAGGATCGAAACCGGCGCGAGTGGCCTTGGTGCCCAGGTTATCGCGCATCTTTTGCCGCATGCCGCCTACATCTTCGCGCAGCTTGGTCTCATCGCGCTGGCGGCTCAACACTTCCATGCGCAGATCCTGGAAGCGATGGCTCAAGCGTTTGCACCCGGCCAGCACCCGCGCCCGCACCAGCGCCTGATGCTCCCAGGTCCAGGCCTCTTCGCGCTGATAGCGTGCGAAGGATTGCAGAGAACTGACCAGCAGTCCGGAATCGCCCGAGGGGCGCAGGCGCATGTCGACCTCATACAGTGCGCCTGAGGTGGTCTGGGTGTTAAGCATATGGATGACGCGCTGGCCCAGGCGGGTAAAGAACCGGCTGCCATCTATTGGCCGCGCGCCGTCTGTTTCGGCATCCGCGTCGCCATCGTGGATAAACACCAGATCCAGGTCCGAGCCATGCCCCAACTCTATGCCGCCGACCTTGCCATAGCCGAGAACGACAAAATCCATTTCGCACAAGCTGCCGTCGGCGCGCTTGGGAAAGCCATGCCGCTTGGTCATCTCGCGCCAGGCGAGCAGCAAGACCTGTTGCAGGATAGCTTCGGCTATCCAGGTCAGATAATCACTGACCTTCATCAGCGGCAAAGTGCCGGCAATCTCGGAAGCCGCTACGCGCAGCACGTGCGCGCGACGGAAATAGCGCAGTACTTCCATCTGCTGTTCCAGGTCATCCTCGGGAATGCGCATCAATTGCTGGCGCAACTCATCGACCAGCTCTTCGGTTTCCGGTGGGCGATACAGGCGCCCGGCATTCAGCAACTCATCCAGCACCACTGGATAGCGGGTGATCTGTTCGGCTATCCAGGGGCTGGCGGAGCACAGCACCAATAGCTCTCTTAATGCACTGGGGTTTTCCGTCAACAGCAACAAGTAAGCCGAGCGCCGGGCCACGGCCTCGACCAGCGGCATGACCCTTTCCAATGCGAGGTCGGGATTGTCCTGTTCTGCGGCCATGCCCAGCAGGCGCGGCATGAATACATCCAGGCGCTCTCTGCCCAGGCGCTGCATGGAACGCACCCGGCCCGATTCGTGTAGCCCCTGCAACAGCCGCAGTGCTTCCTCCGGCTGTTTGAAACCACCTTCGCCCAGCTGCTCTATGCGTAGCGCCGCATCCAGCGAGCCTTCCCACACCGGCATCCACTCCGAATGCAGGGGCAACTCCTCATCATGCTCGGTATCCGGATCGGCAATAACCCCGGCGAAATGCCGTGCTACACGCTCGCGCTGGGCGCTCAATACCGAGCGAAACGCATCCCAGTCGTCGAAACCCATCACGTAAGCAATGCGTTGCTGGCTTTGTGCATCTGTGGGCAGCATCTGCGTCTGCCGGTCATCCAGCGCCTGCAGTGCATGTTCTGTATCGCGCAGAAAAAGATAAGCGCCCTTGAGCTCGTCCACCGCCTCGTCCGGCAGGTAGCTGTTACTGGCCAGCATATCCAGCACCGCCAGGATCGGCCGCTGCTGCAAGCTGCGGTCGCGCCCGCCATGGATCAACTGGAAGGCCTGGCCGATAAACTCCACTTCGCGGATACCGCCTGAGCCCAGTTTGACGTTGTCCTGCAAACCTTTGCGTTGCACTTCGCGCTGGATCATCAGTTTCAAACTGCGCAATGCTTCGATAGCGGCGAAATCCAGATACCGGCGATAGACAAAGGGTTTGAGCATGGCCTGAAGCTGCGCGCCGGCGACCTGATCGCCGGCGACCACCCGGGCCTTGATCATCGCGTAACGCTCCCAATCGCGGCCTTGGCTCTGGTAATACTGCTCCAGCGCATCAAAGCTGAACACCAGGGCGCCACTATCTCCGTACGGACGCAGGCGCATGTCCACGCGAAATACGAAGCCGTCAACGGTGATCGCATCCAGCGCCTTGATCAGGCGCTGGCCCAGACGGATAAAAAATTCCTGGTTAGAAAGGCTGCGCCGCCCGCCTTGGGTTTCGCCAGCCTCGGGGTAGGCAAAAATCAGATCGATATCCGACGACAGATTCAACTCCTGGGCACCCAGCTTGCCCATGCCCAGCACTACCATGTGCTGCGGCTCGCCGTCTGCACCTGTAGGCGTACCCAGGGTCGTGCAAGCCTGGGCATACAACCATCGGTATGCCTGCTCGATACAGGCATCGGCCATGTCCGACAGATCCCGGGTGGTTTCGGAAGTGGCCGCCAGGCGCGTCACATCACGCCAGATAATGCGCACCTGTTGCTGCTGGCGAAAGCGCCGCAACGCTTGCGCCAGTTGCTCTTCGGTATCGACCGGAGCCAGAGCGGCTTCCAGCATACGACTCAAGTCGTCTTTCGCCAGGGACCGCCACAGCAGATCATCTTCTACCAGACGCCAGGCCATTTGCGGTTCACGCCGCAATTGCTCGGCAACGAAATCGCTGCCCGCCAGCACCTGGCCAAGCTCACTGAAAAACGAATCGCCCAATGCAGGCAACTGCTCATCAAGCCCACCGTGCGCCACCGCCGCTCGCCACTGCTCCTGATGATGCTTGACCAGAGATTGCAGGGAATCGGGCAACGATAGCGGCGAGGTAAAAGGCATGGTCTATCCTGTAGGAAAACATAATGCCGCAGCTTGCCATGCCAGCGCGCTGCGGAAAAGGTCACTCGGCGAGAACCCATCGGTCATTTTGTAGCATTACTACATATAAGTTTACAAAAGGATGGATAAACACTCTTTTTTGTAGTTAAACTACAAGAACCGCACACTACACCCCATTCGTTGTCACAGGCTATCAAGTCCTTCACAGCGAATTAGGCCCACAAGGTCTGGAGACTGACGCATGAAGCAGAACGATATCGATCCACTGGAAACCCAGGAATGGCTGGATTCGCTCGAATCCGTACTGGATAACGAAGGCGAAGACCGCGCGCACTACCTGATGACGCGCCTGGGCGAACTGGCCAGCCGCAGCGGCACCCCTCTGCCCTACGCCATCACCACGCCCTACCGCAACACCATCCCGGTCACGCACGAATCACGTATGCCCGGTGATCTGTTCATGGAGCGGCGGATTCGCTCGATGGTCCGCTGGAACGCACTGGCCATGGTCATGCGTACCAACCAGCAGGATCCGGATCTGGGTGGCCATATTTCTACCTTCGCCTCCAGCGCCACCTTGTACGATATCGGCTTCAACTACTTCTTCAAGGCGCCAACCGAAGAACACGGCGGCGATCTGGTGTTTTTCCAGGGCCATGCGTCCCCCGGCATCTATGCCCGCGCCTTCCTCGAAGGTCGTATCAGCGAAGACCAGCTCGACAACTTCCGCCAGGAAGTGGACGGCAAGGGCCTGTCATCCTACCCACACCCCTGGCTGATGCCGGACTTCTGGCAATTCCCGACCGTATCCATGGGTCTGGGCCCGATCCAGGCTATCTACCAGGCGCGCTTCATGAAGTATCTGGAGCACCGCGGCTTCATCGAGCCCGGTAAGCAGAAGGTCTGGTGTTTTGTCGGCGACGGCGAGACCGACGAGCCCGAATCCCTGGGTGCCATCTCCCTGGCCGGTCGCGAGAAGCTCGACAACCTGATTTTCGTTATCAACTGCAACCTGCAGCGTCTGGATGGCCCGGTACGCGGCAATGGCAAGATCATCCAGGAACTGGAAGGCAGCTTCCGCGGTGCCGACTGGAACGTGATCAAGGTCATCTGGGGGCGCATGTGGGATCCGCTGTTTGCCCAGGACCATGACGGCCTGCTGCAACAGCGCATGGAAGACGCCATCGACGGCGATTACCAGAACTACAAGGCCAACGACGGTGCCTATGTACGCGAGCACTTCTTCGGCGCCCGTCCGGAACTCAAGGAAATGGTCAAGGACCTCTCCGATGAGGAAATCTGGAAGCTCAACCGCGGCGGCCACGATCCGTACAAGGTTTACGCTGCCTATCACGCGGCGGTCAACCACAAGGATCAGCCCACGGTCATTCTGGCCAAGACCATCAAAGGTTATGGCACCGGCACAGGCCAGGGCCAGAACACCGCGCACAACACGAAAAAGGTCGATATCGAGAGCCTGAAGAAATTCCGCGATCGTTTCGATATTCCGGTCAATGACAAGGACCTGGAAAAGCTGCCCTTCTTCAAGCCCGAAGAAGGCAGTGCCGAGTACAAGTATCTGCATTCACGCCGTGAAGCACTAGGTGGTTACATGCCCCAGCGCCGCGCGGAAAGCTTCAAGGTCCCGGTCCCGCCACTGGAAACCCTCAAGGCGATTCTGGATGGCAGCGGTGATCGCGAAATCTCCACCACCATGGCCTTCGTGCGGATCATCTCGCAACTGGTCAAGGACAAGGAACTGGGCTCGCGCATCGTGCCCATTGTGCCTGACGAGGCCCGCACTTTCGGTATGGAAGGCATGTTCCGTCAGCTTGGCATCTATTCCTCCGTCGGTCAGCTGTATGAGCCCGTCGACAAGGATCAAGTGATGTTCTACCGCGAGGACAAGAAAGGTCAGATCCTCGAGGAGGGCATCAACGAAGCCGGCGCCATGTCCAGCTGGATTGCTGCGGCGACCGCCTACAGCACCTACAACCAGCCCATGCTGCCGTTCTACATCTTCTACTCGATGTTCGGCTTCCAGCGTATCGGCGATCTGGCCTGGGCCGCTGGCGACAGCCGCGCCAAGGGCTTCCTGATCGGCGGCACCGCTGGCCGCACCACGCTGAACGGTGAAGGGTTGCAGCACGAAGATGGCCACAGCCATATTCTCGCTTCGACCATCCCCAACTGCCGCAGCTATGACCCCACCTACGGCTACGAGCTGGCGGTGATCATCCGCGAAGGCGCGCGGCGGATGATGGAAGAGCAGGAAAACGTCTACTACTACCTGACCGTGATGAACGAAGCCTACGTACAACCGGCCATGCCCAAGGGCAAGGATGTGGAAGAAGGCATCATGCGCGGCATGTATCTGCTTGAAGGGGCAGCCAAGCCTGCCAAGCTGCACGTGCAGTTGATGGGCAGCGGCACTATTTTGCGTGAAGTGCGCGAAGCGGCGAAGATCCTGGAAGCGGACTTCGGTGTGACGTCCGATATCTGGAGCGTCACCAGCTTCAACGAGCTGCGCCGCGATGGCCTGGATGTAGAGCGCTGGAACCGTCTGCACCCGACCAAAAAACCGCGTCTGAGCTTTGTCGAGCAGAGTCTGGCCAAGCACACCGGTCCGGTGATCGCCTCGACCGATTACATGAAGCTGTTTGCCGAGCAGATCCGCCAGTGGGTTCCAGGCACCTTCAAGGTACTGGGCACTGACGGTTTCGGCCGCAGCGACAGCCGTCGCAAACTGCGTCACTTCTTTGAAGTGGACCGCTACTGGGTAGCCTACTCCGCGCTATCCGCGCTGGTGGAATCCGGTGATCTGAAACCCAAGGTATTGACCGACGCGCTCAAGACCTTCGGTATCGACCCCGAGAAAACCAACCCGCTGGATTGCTGAGGAACACGGTATGAGTGAATTGATCAAAGTACCCGGCATCGGCGACGGTGCGGGTGAAGTTATCGAGATACTGGTCAAGGTTGGCGACAAGGTCGAGGCTGAACAGAGCCTGGTGACCCTGGAGTCGGACAAGGCCAGTATGGAAATCCCCTGCCCCAAGGCGGGCGTCATCAAGGCCATCAAGGTCAAGATGGGCGATACGCTGAAGGAAGGTGATGACCTGATCGAGCTGGAGTCTGAAGCTGACGACGCCGGCGAAGAGAAGGAACAGAAAGCTGAGAGCAAGGCTGAGACGGCAGAAGCCGAAAAGCCCTCTGAAAAATCTTCCGACGCCGAGAAGCAGGATAAGCCAGCCGCCAGCGAGAAAAAGTCCGCAGGCAGCTCGGTTCAGCCAGTCAAGGTCCCCGATCTTGGTTCGGACAGTAAAGCCAAAGTGATCGAGATTCTGGTCAAGAAAGGCGACACCGTCGAAGTTGATCAGTCCCTGATCGTACTGGAATCCGACAAGGCCAGCATGGAGATCCCCTCTCCTGTTGCCGGCACTGTGGAGTCGATCGAGATCAAGCTGGAACAGGATGCCGGCACCGGCGACCTGATTCTGCACATGAAAGTGGAAGGCGAAGAGCCGCAGGCTGCTGACGAGCCAGAACAGGCAGAAAAGCCCGCGTCCGATGCAAAGGCTGATAAACAGCCCGAAGCCAAGCAGGACAAGAGCGCAGACAGCAAGCCAGCCAAACAGGACGAAGCACCCGCGCCAGTCGGCGGCCCCAGCCGCGACGGTACCAAGGTGCATGCTGGCCCAGCTGTACGTCTGCTCGCCCGGGAAATGGGTGTTGATCTGGCCGAAGTGAAATCAACCGGCCCGCGGGACCGGATTCTCAAGGAAGACGTGCAGAATCACGTCAAATCAGTGATGAAGCAGGCCAAGAGCGCGCCGGCGACCGCTGGCGGTTCAGGCATTCCCGCCGTTCCGGAAATCGACTTCAGCCGCTTTGGTGAAATCGAAGTCAAGGACATGACCCGCCTACAGCAGATTGGCGCTGCCAACATTCACCGTAGTTGGTTGAATGTGCCGCACGTGACCCAGTTTGATCTGGCGGATATCAGCGAGCTGGAAACCTTCCGCAAGGACCAGAAGGCCGTGGCGGAAAAGGCTGGTGTCAAGCTGACCATCCTGCCCTTCCTGCTCAAGGCTTGCGCGCACTTGTTGCGCGAACAGGCCAACTTCAACGTCTCGCTGGCGCCCAATGGCAAGCAACTGATTCACAAGAACTACGTGCATATCGGTTTTGCCGTGGACACACCCGATGGTCTGATGGTCCCGGTGATTCGTGACGTCGACAAGAAGAGCCTGCTGCAACTGGCCGGCGAAGCCGCTGAACTGGCGGAGAAAGCGCGCAACAAGAAGCTGGGTGCCGATGGCATGCAGGGCGCCTGCTTTACCATCTCCAGCCTCGGCCATATTGGCGGCACTTACTTCACGCCGATCGTGAATGCACCTGAAGTGGCTATCCTGGGGGTCTCAAAGGCCACCATGCAGCCGGTGTGGGATGGCAACGCGTTTCAGCCGAAATTGATGCTGCCGCTGTCACTGTCCTACGATCACCGTGCGATCAACGGCGCCGCCGCAGCGCAGTTCACCAAGCGCCTTGGGGAATTGCTGGGCGATATCCGCTCGATGCTGCTGTAACCTCGGGCGGTGTCGAGTTTCGGCTCGGCACCGCCACCTGTGCTCTTACCTGCAGCCCTTCTACCTGCAGCCCTTTCGCGGCGAGGCCGCCGCTCCTACCGGTGCGACGACCATTTTACCCAGTAACCTGGCAGCTCCGACCTGTGAGAGCTGCACCCTATGGGAGCTGCAGCCCGTGGGAGCGGCGGCCCCGCCGCGAACGGCCCTCTCAAGACACCCAACCTCAAACCCCAAACACAAATCCGTCATCCAGAACCGTAGCCTTAATAGTCACACCCGGCGCAAAATCGCCCGCCAGGATACGCTGCGCCAGCGGGTTCTCGATCCAGCGCTGGATCGCGCGCTTGAGCGGCCGCGCGCCATACACCGGGTCGTAACCGACCGAGATCAGCTTTTCCAACGCCTCATCGCTCAGTTCCAGCTTCAGCTCACGCTCGGCCAAACGCGCGCCCAGACGCTGCATCTGGATACTGGCAATACCGGCGATCTGCTCCTTGCCCAGCGGCTCGAACACCACCACCTCGTCAATCCGGTTGATAAATTCCGGGCGGAAATGCTGACCAATGGCATCCATCACTGCGGCGTGCTGCGCCTCCGGATCACCGACCAACTCCTGGATCTGCGCCGAGCCCAGGTTGGAGGTCATTACGATTACGGTATTGCGAAAATCCACGGTGCGCCCCTGGCTGTCGGTCAGGCGCCCATCTTCCAGCACCTGCAACAGCACGTTGAACACGTCCGGATGGGCCTTCTCGACCTCGTCCAGCAGGATCACCGAATAGGGCTTGCGGCGCACCGCTTCCGTCAGGTAACCACCCTCTTCATAGCCGACATAACCCGGAGGTGCCCCGATCAGCCGTGCTACCGAGTGCTTCTCCATAAATTCGGACATATCAATACGGACCATCGCCTCTTCAGTGTCGAACAGGAACTCGGCCAGCGCCTTGCACAACTCGGTTTTACCCACACCGGTCGGCCCAAGAAACATGAAGGAGCCACTTGGCCGGTTCGGGTCGCTAAGGCCCGCGCGTGAACGACGCACCGCATTGGACACCGCCACCACAGCCTCATGCTGCCCGATTACGCGCTTGTGCAGCCCCTCTTCCATGCGCAACAGCTTGTCGCGTTCGCCCTCGAGCATCTTCGAGACCGGAATACCGGTCCATTTGGAGACCACTTCAGCAATCTCTTCCTCGGTCACCTTGCTACGCAGCAGCTGATTTTCCGTCGGGCTGTGTTGCTCGGCCATCTGCTGGCTGCGCTCCAGATCCGGAATCACGCCGTACTGCAGCTCGGCCATACGGTTGAGGTCGCCTTTACGGCGCGCCGCTTCCAGCTCCTGACGAGCCTGCTCGATCTTTTCCTGAATCTGCGCCGAACCCTGCACCTCAGCCTTCTCGGACTTCCAGATCTCCTCCAGGTCAGCGTACTCGCGTTCCAGCCGCACGATCTCCTCCTTGAGCTTTTCCAGGCGCTTGAGGGCGGCATCGTCATCTTCCTTCTTCAGTGCCTCACGCTCGACCTTGAGCTGAATCAGCCGCCGCTCCAGGCGATCCAGCACTTCCGGCTTGGAGTCGATCTCCATGCGAATGCGGCTAGCCGCCTCGTCGATCAGGTCGATAGCCTTGTCGGGCAGTTGCCGGTCGGTGATATACCTGTGGCTCAGCTTGGCTGCGGCAATGATCGCGCTGTCAGTGATGGCGACCTTGTGGTGCACTTCATAGCGTTCCTTCAGGCCACGCAGAATAGCGATGGTGTCCTCTTCGGAGGGCTCCTCGACCAGCACTTTCTGGAAGCGGCGCTCCAGCGCGGCGTCCTTCTCGATGTATTTGCGGTACTCGTCCAGCGTGGTAGCGCCGACGCAGTGCAGCTCACCGCGCGCCAGGGCGGGCTTGAGCATGTTGCCGGCATCCATGGAGCCTTCGGCCTTGCCGGCGCCGACCATGGTATGCAGTTCGTCGATAAACAGGATCACCCGCCCTTCCTGCTTGCCAAGTTCACTGAGCACCGCCTTCAGGCGTTCCTCGAATTCACCGCGGAATTTCGCACCGGCGATCAATGAGCCCATGTCCAGCGACAGCAGGCGCTTGTCGCGCAGACCGTCGGGCACCTCGCCATTGATGATGCGCTGGGCCAATCCTTCAACGATAGCCGTCTTGCCCACGCCGGGCTCGCCGATCAGTACCGGGTTGTTCTTGGTCCGGCGCTGCAATACCTGGATGGTCCGGCGGATCTCGTCATCGCGGCCAATCACCGGGTCGAGCTTGCCCTCTTCCGCCTTCTTGGTCAGATCAACGGTGTACTTGTCCAGTGCCTGGCGCGACTCTTCGGCATTCTGGTCATTCACCGAGTCGCCGCCACGCAAATTGCTGATGGCATTTTCCAGCGCCTTTTTCGATACGCCCTGGCCTAGCAGAATCTTGCTCAGCGACGAGTTGCCCTCCATCGCGGCCAACAGCACCAGCTCGCTGGAGATGAACTGATCATTGTGCTGCTGCGCCAGGCGGTCTGCCTGGTTGAACAAGCGGCCCAGATCCTGGGACAGGTTTATATCCCCGGTCGGATTGCTGATGGTCGGCAACTGATCCAGTGCATCGACCAGTGACGCTCGCAGTGCGTTGGTATCAAAACCGACCTGACGCAACAGCGGCTTGACCGAGCCCTGTTGCTGATCAAGCAGCGCCAGCATCAGGTGCAAGGGATCTATCTGATTGTGATCACGGCCCACTGCCAATGACTGCGCATCGGACAGCGCCATCTGGAGTTTGCTGGTAAAGCGATCAATACGCATGGTTGTTCCATCCTGTCTTGATGATCGCCGGCGAATCGGCAGGCGATGACGTTCATTGAGTATGGACTATAGATAGGGGTGATTAGTGGTCTTTCAAGGCGCGAAACATTGACCGGAGTCAAAATATTGTCGGATAGCAGTACTTCGAGGGTGTTGCGCGTCAGCGTGGCTCTAACCAGATCAGCGACGCCATGCGCCCGGTCTGGCCATCACGGCGATAGGAGTAGAAACGCGTGGCGTCGGCGACCGTGCACAGGCCTCCGC
Source organism: uncultured Pseudomonadaceae bacterium (assembly GCA_963974865.1). Classification (GTDB taxonomy): domain Bacteria; phylum Pseudomonadota; class Gammaproteobacteria; order Pseudomonadales; family Pseudomonadaceae; genus Halopseudomonas. Next base: position 202,755 of record CAXBEU010000001.1, read on the forward strand.
CGCTGATGGACTGCACACCAACGGCCTGCAGACGCTGCCGGGCCAGTTGGTAAATGTCAGCGAGATAGTAACCGGCGCGCGGTGAGGGGACGAAGGCCGCTGCGGCCTGCTGATCCAGGTCAACAAAGGCGTCACGCACCTCTGGCCCCACTTCGAACGCCTGAGGCCCTATGGCAGGGCCCATCCAGACCAGCACATCAGCCGGAGCGACGGCCAGCGCCTCAAGGGTATTTTCCAGCACCCCATCGAGTAGCCCGCGCCAGCCGGCATGGGCTGCCGCCACTCGCGTGCCGGCGCGATCACAGAACAGAACAGGCAAACAATCAGCGGTCATGATGGTACAGGCGACACCAGGCTGATCTGTCCAGGATGCGTCGGCTTCCAGCGTCATCTGCGGGTCTGCTCGCACCACATCGGTACTGTGCGTCTGCACCAGCCAGGCCGGCTGGCAGCCTAGCGCCCGCTCCAGCTCGGCGCGATTGGCGGCCACATGCTGCGGATCATCACCGACGTGATCACCCAGATTGAAACCTTTCCATTGCCCTTGGCTGCTGCCTGCATGTCGCGTAGTGATGCAGGTGCGCACCCCCATCGGCGCGGGCCAGTCGGCGGTCAACCAATCAGACTTCATTCCGCCAGTTCACCGTCTTCGCGCAGCATCGCCAGCAGGTGCTGCATGTCTTCAGGCAAAGCTACTTCCCAGGCCATATGCCGACCGTCCACGGGATGCTCCAGCTCCAGGCGGCGTGCATGCAGCGCCTGGCGCGGAAATTCGCGCAGCAATGCAATCAGCTCTTTGGTCGCACCTGCCGGAATACGCATGCGCCCACCATAGGTCTGGTCACCCACCAGCGGAAAATTGATATAGCTCATATGCACGCGAATCTGGTGAGTACGTCCGGTTTCCAGTTTCACCTTTACATGCGTGTGCGCGCGGAAGCGGCTAATCACCCGATAATGGCTGACCGCCTGCTTGCCGCCGACCATCACCGCCATCTTCTGCCGATTGGTGCCGTGCCTGGCGATGGGCTGGTCGACCTTGCCGCCGGCGGTCATTACCCCCACCACTACGCATTCGTACTCTCGGGTCACGGTGCGCTCCTGCAACTGATTGACCAGTTCGGTCTGCGCTTCCAGCGTCTTGGCCACCACCATCAAACCGGTGGTGTCCTTGTCCAGCCGGTGCACGATGCCGGCGCGCGGCACCTTGGCCAGCTCGGGGGCATGATGCAGCAAAGCGTTCAGCAATGTGCCATCGGCGTGACCGGCCGCGGGGTGCACGACCAGCCCAGCCGGTTTGTTGATGACCAGCAGAGCTTCGTCCTCGTAGATCACATCCAGCGCAATGGCCTCGGGCTGCCAGTCGCCCTGGATCTCCCGCTCGGCGTCCAGCTCCAGCTTTTCACCGCCGTAAACCGTATCGCGCGGGCGCACTGAGCGGCCGTCCAGCGTCAGGCTGCCGTCCTTGATCCAGCCCTGCAAACGCGAGCGGGAATGTTCCGGGAACAATTGGGCCGCCACCTGGTCTAGGCGTTGACCGCCACTCTCAGGGGTGACCAGTGCAGACAAGCGGATACGATCAGACATTCAGGACTCACTGGCAGGCGCCGGGGGCGCAATGGCAAAGCGCAATCCTTTTTGGAATCGGCTCTGCGCTGTGGTTAAATACGGCTTCTTTGAAGGCAGTCACCGGTCAGCCGGTTGCCTGTAAACAGGAACCAACTATAACAGGACGGCTGTTCAGGCAACAGCGTGTGGTCGTCCATCCGGATATCAACTATGTCAATGAAACACCTGCTGCTGGTTGCTGTGCTGACTCTGCTCGCCGCTTGCTCCTCTAATCAGAGAGTAATTGACGAGTCGCTCAGCGAGTCCGAGCTGTATCTGATGGCCCAGGAAGACCTGGATGCCAACAACTATGGCCGTGCAATCGAAAGCCTGCGCGCCCTGGAATCCCGTTACCCGTTCGGACGCTTCGCTCAGCAAGCGCAGTTGGAACTGATTTACGCCTACTTCCAGAACATCGAACCGGAAGCGGCCAAGTCTTCTGCTGACCGCTTTATCCGCCTGCACCCACAGCATCCAAACGTCGACTACGCCTATTACATGCGCGGCATGACGTCTTTCACCCGCGATACCGGGATTTTCGAGCGCTTTCTGCCGCTGGACATGACCCGCCGTGATCCCGGTGCCGCGCGCGATTCGTTCAACGAATTTGCGCAGTTGGTCAGCCGCTATCCCGACAGCCGTTATGCGCCCGACGCACGCCTGCGCATGGTCTACCTGCGCAACCTGCTGGCCGCCTATGACGTGCACGTGGGTCATTATTACCTCAAGCGTGAAGCCCATCTGGCGGCTGCCAACCGTGGCCGCTACGTGGTGGAAAATTTCCAACAAACCCCGTCTGTCGGTGACGGTCTGGCACTGATGGTTGAGGCTTATCAGCGCCTGGCGATGGATGACCTGGCCAACAGCGCCCTGGCCACCTTGCAGGAAAACTATCCTGAGCATCCCAGCCTGGAAGATGGCGAGTTTCGCCACCATGTAGAGCCCGCCGAGCAGGAAGCTGGCCGCCTGCGCGCCATGACCCTGGGTTTGATGGATCGGGTACTGACTCCGCCTTCACGCCAGGCTGGTACGCAGATGGAAAGGGAAATGCAGAATCAGTACCAGGAAGCCGTTGCTGCCATCCCGCGTGAGATCCGCACGCCAGCACAGGAGCGTCAGACTCGCTCGATCTGGAGCCGGATCACCTTCGGTCTTTTCGACTGATCTGAACCGCTGCAGTAAAAAAGCTGGCCGGTGCATCGCATCGAGCCAGCTTTTTTTGTGCTGATCAATGGGTTACCTCGGCAGACGCAACAACTTGGCAGCTATACTGACGCGTGATTTTCAAGACATTAACGAGACAGCAGCGGGATGGGCAGATGGGTTTGATCAAATCGATAATTATTGTGGCGGCGGTGATTGGCCTGGTCATACTCTGGAAGCGCTTCAAGGCATGGCAGATCTCCAGCCAGCAGCGCAACACGACACCTGATCGGCCTGCGCTGATGGTCCGCTGCGCGCAATGCCAACTGCACCTGCCTCAGGATCAGGCGCTGCGCGCCGGTGACCGCTGGTATTGCTGTGACGCGCACCGCGCCGCTGGGCAACATGACTGAGGTCATCGACTATCAGCGCCCGCGCATCCTGCGCATCTATAATATCTATCGCGTTATTCTTGGCTTCTTTCTCGCTGTACTGACCAGTAGCGCGCTGCGTGACGGGCTGCTGAATCTGAACAATCCCCAACTGTATGAAATGGCCAGTTGGTTCTACCTGTTCATCAACGTGCTCATCGCGCTACTGCTGCACCAGGGCAAGCGCGATGTGCATCTGTTTGTCCTCTCGGTGCTGGACATTTTCCTGCTGGGCAGCATTTTCTATGCAGCGGGCGGCGCCGGTAGCGGTTTTGGCAATCTGCTGCTCATACCGGTGGCCGCCGGCAACATTCTGCTGCATGGCCGCGTCGGGCTTCTACTCCCTGCGCTGGCCAGCCTGCTCATTATCTACCTGACCTTTTATCTGAGCCTCTCCACCCCCAGCGCGGCGCAGAGCTATCTTCAGGTAGGCGTTCTGGGTTGTATCTATTTCGCCGTGGCGCTCTTCGTGCAGCGCGTCAGCAAACGCCTGCGTCAGTCGGAAAGCCTGGCGCACCAACAGGCGGCCAGCCTCGCCAGCCTGGAAAAGCTCAACCAGTTGATCATCCAGCGCATGCGTACCGGCATTCTTGTAGTCGGACGCCGGCAGAAAGTGCTGCTGGCCAACGAGGCCGCCGCACAGATGCTCGGCAAACCGATCATGCGCGGCATGGATCTGGACGATCTGGCCATTGGTCTGGCGCAGCGACTGCGCCAATGGCAGGACAACCCCTCGACAAGAGCGCTGCCCTTCCACAATCACAGCGGCGGTGCGCAGATCACCGCCAACTTCAAACCCCTCGCCAGGGACGAAGGCGAAGCGGTACTGGTATTTCTCGACGACAACACCCAGGTCGCACAACAGGCTCAGCAGCTCAAGCTCGCGTCTCTAGGCCGCCTGACAGCCAGCATTGCCCACGAGATTCGCAATCCCCTGGGTGCTATCAGCCACGCGGCGCAACTGCTGAGCGAGTCGGAACAGCTTCCTGCACAGGACAAGCGCCTCAGCGACATCATCCAGCAACACTCCAAACGCATGAACAAGGTCATCGAAACCGTACTGGAATTGTCCCGCCGCCGTGCCAGCGAGCCACAACTGGTGGATCTGGCCTTGTGGCTGGAACAGTTTGCCGACACCTTCGCCGCCAGCCACACCGCCGCAGATCGTCTGGAACTGACTATCGAACAACCCGGCATCATGACCCGCATGGACCCAGGCCAGTTGAATCAGGTAGTGGACAACCTGTGCAGTAACGCGTTGCGTTACAGTGGCATCTCCGGCGAGCCGCGTACGGTATGGCTGAAGCTGTATGTTCATCCCGAATCGGACCTGCCCATGCTGGAGGTGATAGACCACGGACCCGGCATAGCGGACGAGCATATCGGGCATATTTTTGAACCCTTCTACACCACCGAAAGCTCAGGCACGGGGCTGGGCTTGTACATCTCCCGTGAACTCTGTGAAAGTAATCAGGCGCGGCTGGAGTATGAGCCGCTGGTGCCGCGGGGCAGTTGCATGCGCATTACCTTTGCGCACCCGCGACGGCTTGTATAATGCTGGCAGGCCAACGGACGCGGTGCCAAAGAGACGGCAGCGCCGATAAAACAAAAAAGGAGCCAGAGCGCGCCAGATGAATAGCCCGACAGTACTGATCATTGATGACGAGCCGGACATTGTCGAACTCCTGGAGATGACCTTGCAGCGCATGCAGGTAAACACCTGTAGCGCGACCACCATGACCCAGGCCTTTGAAAAGCTGGGCAAACAGCGGTTCGCCCTGTGCCTGACCGACATGCGCCTGCCCGACGGCGACGGACTGGCGATTGTGCGGCATATTCAGCAGCAATGTCCGCAAACACCCGTGGCGATGATTACCGCCTACGGTAGCCTGGATACCGCCATCAACGCTCTCAAGGCCGGCGCATTCGACTTCCTGACCAAACCTGTGGATCTCAAGCGCCTGCGTGAGCTGGTCAGCACTGCGCTGCGTCTGAATCAATCTGAAAAACCCATAGCGCCGCAGGACGATGCTGATCCGATCCTGGGTATTTCACCGCCCATCGTGCAACTGCGCTCGCAGATCGCCAAGCTGGCTCGCAGCCAGGCCCCGCTCTATATCAGCGGCGAATCCGGCAGTGGCAAGGAACTGGTCGCGCGGCGTATTCACGCACTGGGTGCACGGGCCATGGAAGCCTTCGTGCCGGTCAACTGCGGTGCCATCCCCTCGGAGTTGATGGAGAGCGAATTTTTCGGTCACAAGCGCGGCAGCTTTACCGGTGCCGTGGCTGACAAGCCGGGTCTCTTTCAAGCCGCCTCGGGCGGCACCCTGTTTCTGGATGAGGTCGCCGACCTGCCCATGGCCATGCAGGTGAAACTGCTGCGCGCTATTCAGGAAAAAGCGGTGCGCCCACTGGGCACGCAACAGGAAGACGCTGTGGATGTCAGGCTGCTGTGTGCCACGCACAAGGATCTGGCCGCCGAGGTGGCCGCAGGGCGGTTCCGCCAGGATCTGTTCTACCGCATCAATGTCATTGAGTTGCGTGTGCCGCCGTTACGTGAACGACGCGAGGATATTCCGCTGCTGACTAGCCACATCCTCGCTCGGCTAGCCGCGCGCAACGAGATGCCGGCGTCGACGGTCAGCCCGGAAACCCTCGAGCGTCTGAGCAATTACCGCTTTCCTGGCAATGTCCGCGAGCTGGAGAACATTCTCGAACGCGCCTTCACCCTATGCGACGGGCAATTGATCAAGAGCCATGACATTCATATCGCGCCCTGCGCCAGCAGCCAGGATCAGCATCCCTCGCTGACCCAGATCGATTCGCTGGAAGATTACCTGGACAATATCGAGCGCACCGCGATCACCCAGGCACTGGAAGAAACACGCTGGAACAAGACCGCAGCGGCCAAGCGCCTGGGCCTGACCTTCCGTTCGCTGCGCTACCGGCTGAAAAAGCTGGGGATGGAAGACTAAGACGCTCTGCCTAGCCTATCAGCAGGTGCATAGGGCCGCGGATCAATGATCGGCGCGGCCCCGGTCATCAGGTCCACCAACAGACGACATGACGCCGGTGCCAGCACCAAACCATTGCGATAATGCCCGGTATTCAGCCACAGACCATCATAACCTGGCACCTGGCCGATATAGGGCACACCCTCCGGCGACCCCGGCCGCAGACCCGCCCACTGCGCCACCGGCTGAAGTTCTGCCAGCGCAGGCAGCATTGCATGCGCTGAAGCCTGCAAGGACGCCAGCGCTTCGGCTGTGGTCTGCTTGTTGAAGCCCGCATGCTCCAGAGTACTGCCAAACAGGATATGTCCGTCACGCCGTGGAATGGCATAACGCCCTTCAAACAGCACCATGCTCGGCAACCAGCCGGGCGCGGTCTTGTACAGGATCATCTGGCCCTTGACCGGCTGCACCGGTAGCGCCAGACCCACTTGCGCCAGCCACTCGCCGCTCCAGGCCCCTGCGGCCAGCACTACCGCGTCGGCTGCATGGCGCTGCGCGCCCGCAATCACCCCTGAAACCTTGCCCTGCTCCATCCAGAGCTGAGTAACCGGGGTGTTTTCCAACAGGGTAAATGCATCGTACTGCTGCAAACGGGCGCGTAACGCAGCCATCAGCCGCGGATTGCGCACATTGGCAACCTGCGGCTGCCATAGCGCCTGCTGAAAGCCGGCGGCCAATTGCGGCACCTGCTGATAGATAAAATCCGCGCCCACGGCACTGAGCGGTTTGCGCTGGGCACCAGCCCAGCGCAATGCATCTGCTTGCTCGGCATGATCCAGCCAGAGCAGCCCACAGGGGCTGACCTCGGGATCAATGCCGGTTGCCTGATCCAAAGTTTCGGCCAACTGTGGATAAAACCCCTGCGACCAGTTCGCCAACTCACTGACTGGATCGCTATAGCGCCAGGGGTACAGCGGGGAAACAATACCGCCGCCCGCCCAGGACGCTTCCTGCCCGGTCTGCCTGCGCTCCATCAGGCAGACGCCAACGCCCTGCTCCAGCAAATTCAGCGCACTCAGGCAGCCTACTACGCCGCCGCCAATCACAATCACCTGCTGCAAAGGACTTCCCCCATTGTGCTCATGGCCTGTGGATAGCCCGTCAGCTTAAACCAGTTGGTCAAGCTCGGTCATGCGCCACCGCCATTTGCAGCCACGTTCATTGCAACGGTGAAACCCGAAAGTTAGACCTTCTGCCTAGGCCGGGCATATGTCACTTACGCAGATAAACCGGTATTATTGACCGGGATTTTCATGCAAAAGGCGACATGTTAATGACAGCAAAGAACATAGACGTATTGCTTGTCGGTGGGGGCGTCATGAGCGCCACCCTTGGAATGTTGCTCAAACAGTTGGATCCGGCTATGACCATTACCCTGGTCGAGCGCCTGGACCACGTTGCCCACGAGAGCACGGATGGCTGGAACAACGCGGGAACTGGCCATGCTGGCTACTGTGAGCTGAACTACACTCCTGAAGATACCGACGGCAACATCACCATCGATCGGGCATTGGCCATCAATGCTTCATTCGAGGTGACCCTGCAGTTCTGGTCCTACCTGGTGGAACAAAAAATCCTCCCGGAGCCCCCTTCCTTTATCAACCCGACCCCCCACCAAAGCTTCGTCTGGGGCGACAAGGATGCGGATTTCCTGCGCCGCCGCCACGCATTGCTCAGCGCGCACCACCTGTTTGCCGACATGCAATTCAGCGACTCGTCCGCGCAGATCAATGACTGGATGCCGTTGGTCATGAATCAGCGTGACGCAAATCAGAAAGTGGCCGCCACTCGGGTCGATTTTGGTTCCGACGTGGATTTCGGCTCTCTGACGCGCAGCATGATCAAGCATCTTGAAACCAAAGAGAATTTTGATCTGTGGCTGAGTCACTCGGTCAACTCTTTGAAAAAGAGCAAGCGCGGCCACTGGCGCGTAGCGGTGCAGGACGAGAAAACTGGCGAAGAAAAGATGCTCAACGCCAAGTTCGTATTTCTTGGCGCTGGCGGTGGTTCGCTACCCTTGCTGCAGAAATCGCACATTGACGAAAGCGTTGGCTATGGCGGCTTCCCGGTCAGCGGCCAATGGCTGGTCTGTGAAAACCCGGCCATCGTCAGCCAGCATAACTCCAAGGTGTACGGCAAAGCGCCGACGGGCGCACCACCCATGTCGGTACCCCACCTGGATACGCGCATCATCAACGGCAAACCTGCGCTATTGTTCGGGCCCTTTGCCGGCTTTACCACCAAGTTTCTGAAAAAGGGCTCGGTATTCGATCTGTTCTCGTCGGTCAAAACCTATAACGTTGCGCCGATGATGGCGGTGGGCCGGGACAATATGGATCTGACCCGCTATCTGATTGCCGAATCCTTCCAGTCCCATAAAGACCGCGTGGCGTCATTGCGCAACTTCTTTCCGCAGGCGGATGAAAAGAACTGGAAGCTGCAGGATGCCGGCATGCGCGTACAGATCATCAAGAAGGACGCAAAAGGCCACGGCAAGCTGGAATTTGGCACCGAGATAGTCGCGGCCAAGGACGGGACGCTAGCGGCACTTCTGGGCGCTTCGCCCGGGGCATCCACGGCGGTTCAGGCGATGATTGATGTGCTCGAACGCTGCTTCAAGGACCGTATCAGCACCCCTGAATGGCAAGCGCGCATGAAGGATCTGGTGCCCTCCTATGGCCAGTCGCTGATCAACGACGCGGAACTGCTCAAGCAGGTTCGTAGCCGTACCCTCAGCACCTTGCAACTACGGCGCTGATTTGCCGGCAGCAGGGGTCGGGTTTTCCGGCTCCTGGCCTGCCTGCTGCTGAAGCTGCAAACGCTTGGCAGCGTCTAGCTCTACCCCTTCCGCCGCGAGTGCATCGTAGGCACGATCAAGATCATCTTTCAGTTGCTCTGCAAACCCTGACTGCAGCGATAGCACAAAACGCATCGGGTGCTCGGCAATCTCGATATAAGGCAACGGCTCCAACCCCATACCGGCGACTATTGGATCGACCTGAACACGATAATTGAGCAAGAAGTCTGCCCTGCCCCGCAGCAACATTTCTACCGCGCCGACATGGGAAATACTTGAATCGAAGCTCAATGCCAGCGCCGGGTCCCGCAGACGCTCAAGCAATGAGTTGATATAGGTATAGTTGGTGATGAGAATGACGCGCTTGCCTACCAGCCCCTCTGGCCAAAGAGGTTGTAGCTGGCCTGGGCGGTAATAGAGGTTGATCGCCACATGGGCCAGGTCCCGCTCGGTCACCAAGGTGATCTTATCCAATCCAGGCTTGTTGACGATCCCAGGCCACAGATGCACTTCACCGCTTTCCAGCCCACGCCATATACGCGCACTGGGCAGTATCCGGATATTGGCACGGTAGCCTGCGCGCTCAATCAGCATCCGAGTCAGCTCTACCATCGCGCCCGCCGGCTTTCCCTGGGCATCTATATAGGAATAGTCGGGAAATGCCATAAAGCCCACTTCTACCAGAGGTCTGCCCGCCGCTGCGTCCCGCTCATCAGCCACTGCGGCAACGCCGAAGAGCAGGCTCATCATCAGGGTTGCACAAACGGCTAGGCGCAGCGTAAATCCTCGCACCAGGTGCTCCACGGTTGTTGGCAGCCTAGAGTCTGGCCGCACAAAAAAGGTGCACAATGGTAACAAAATGCGTCAACTTATCAACGCCGGTAAATTGGCCAATAAAAAACCCCCGTCAGCTCAACGCTAACGGGGGTCCTTGCACTGCTTAATCAGCTTAGTCGGTATATACCGGCAGACGCGAACAGATGCCTTGCACCTGGCCACGAACACGCTCGATCACTGACTCGTCACCCATGTTATCCAGAATATCGCAAATCCAGCCTGCCAGATCGCGACAATCCGCTTCACCAAAGCCACGAGTGGTCACTGCTGGCGTGCCAATTCGCAGACCGGAGGTGACAAAGGGTGAGCGCGGATCATTAGGCACCGCGTTCTTGTTAACTGTGATGTGCGCACGACCCAAAGCAGCATCAGCGTCTTTGCCAGTGATGTCCTGCTTGATCAGCGACAGCAGGAACAGGTGGTTCTGGGTACCACCAGAGACCACGTCAAAACCGCGTTCGATAAAGACTTCGGCCATGGCCTGAGCGTTCTTGACTACCTGCTGCTGGTAGGTCTTGAACTCGGGGCTCATGGCCTCCTTGAAGCAGATCGCCTTGGCTGCGATCACATGCATCAACGGGCCGCCCTGGCCGCCAGGGAATACGGCGGAGTTAAGTTTCTTCTCCAGCGCCTCGTTAGCACGAGCCAGAATCAGACCACCACGCGGGCCGCGCAGGGTTTTATGCGTTGTGGTGGTGACCACATCGGCGTAAGGCACCGGATTCGGATAAACACCCGCAGCGACCAAGCCTGCCACGTGCGCCATATCAACAAACAGATAGGCGCCCACTTTGTCAGCGATTTCACGAAAACGCGGGAAGTCGAGAATCTGTGAATAGGCGGAGAAACCCGCGATGATCATTTTAGGCTTGTGCTCAACCGCCAGGGCCTCGACTTCGTCATAGTCGATCAGACCGGTATCGGTATTGATACCGTATTGCACCGCGTTGTAATGCTTGCCGGAAAAGTTGACCGAAGCGCCATGGGTCAAATGCCCACCGTGCGCCAGGCTCATGCCCAGCACGGTATCACCGGGCGTCAGCAGCGCCTGGAAAACCGCGCTGTTAGCCTGCGAGCCGGCGTGGGGCTGAACGTTGGCGTAATCGGCACCAAACAATTCCTTGGCGCGGTCGATAGCCAGTTGCTCGGCAATATCGACGAATTCGCAACCGCCGTAGTAACGCTTGCCGGGGTAACCTTCCGCGTACTTGTTGGTCAGCACCGAGCCTTGCGCCTGCATCACTGCGGGGCTGGTGTAGTTCTCCGAAGCGATGAGTTCGATGTGGTCTTCCTGACGTACCGACTCCTGCTGCATGGCAGCCCAGAGTTCGGCATCAAAGGTAGCTATATCGTTGGAACGGCTAAACATGTCGCGGCCCCCTGCAAGGACGTTCAAATTAAGCCGGGCATTTTAACGCAAGCGGCCGCATCTGGCACATGAAAAGCGCTCACGCCTTGCACAAAATCATTTCAACTGAGGTTTCTCAGGCTCATGAGCGCGGTAGCAGATGGTCTGACAGGAAGGTTTCGGCCGGTATCGGATGGCCTAACAGAAACCCCTGCACTTCGTCGCAACCAAAGCCTACCAACAGGCCCAGTTGCTCCAGGGTTTCCACGCCCTCGGCAATCACCCGCAACTGCAGGCTGCGCCCCAGCGCCACAATGGCTTTGGCCAGACGCGAGTCGCGGTTGCCTGCGTGCATAGCCTGAATAAAGCTGCGGTCGATCTTCAACGTATCAATCGGGAAGTCTTTCAGGTAATTGAGCGACGAATAGCCGGTACCAAAGTCATCCACTGCAATTTCAACCCCCAGGGCCTTGAGTGCGGCCAGCGTTTGCATGGTTTCTTCCACATCCTGCAACAGCACGCTTTCGGTCAGCTCCAGCTCGATAGTCGCCGGGTTGATCGCATAGCGCGCCATGATTGTCCCGACCTGATCGGCAAGCCGACCTTCAGTGAACTGGCGCGCTGACAGGTTAATGGCCAGCCGCGGCAGATGGTGACCCGCGTCACGCCACTCGGCCATCTGCCGACAGGCACGATCCAGCACCCATTCACCCAGTATGCCCACCAACCCTATCTCTTCGGCCATCGGAATAAACACCGCCGGGGAGATGGCGCCATGCACCGGATGCTGCCAACGTAGCAAGGCTTCGGCGCCCGTCAGGCGGCGGCTGGCGCAATCGAACTGTGGCTGGTAGTGCAGCGTCAGCGCGTCGTCCTGCAATGCTCTGCGCAGATCACCTTCCAGGCTCAAACGCTCAAGAGCGCGGGCGTTCATGTCGGCCTGGTAGAACTGGAAGGTATCCTTGCCGGCGGCCTTTGCGTGATACATCGCCGTATCGGCGTTTTTTAGCAGCGAACTGACCTCAACGCCGTCCTGCGGGTAAAGTGCCAGGCCAATACTGGCGCTGATAAAGAACTCCCGCTCTTGCAAGGTAAAAGCAGGCGCCAATGCGGCAAGGATCTTTTCCGCCACATGGATGCCAGAGTTCAACGCGGCTTCACGGTCAACCAGCCCCGGCAACAACATGGTGAACTCGTCGCCACCCATGCGCGCCACGGTATCACTGTCGCGAACGCATTCACGCAGGCGCCGCGCCACCTCCTTGAGCATCGCATCACCCGCAGCATGGCCCAGGGTGTCGTTGATCGGTTTGAAGCGATCCAGATCAAGGAACAGCACCGCCACCCATTCATCACGCTTTTCCGCCAACTGCAGTGCGGTACGCAGCCGATCCTGAAAAAGTGTTCGGTTGGCCAGCCCGGTCAGGGAGTCGTAATACGCAAGACTTTCAATGCGCGCTTCGCTAGCCTTGCGTTCGCTGATATCAACGAAAAAGCACACGTAGCTGACCAGGTCGCCTTCATTATCGTGTACTGCGGTAATACCCGCCCAGGCAGGAAACTGCTCGCCATCCTTGCGCCTTTGCCATATCTCCCCTTCCCAACGCCCCTGCTCGCGCAGGGTGCGTAATATGCCCGGATAAAAACGCTCATCATGCACATTGGATTCCAGCAGCCGTGGCGTCTCGTCCAATATCTCCTCTGCGCTGTAGCCGGTGATCTGCGAAAAGTTCTCGTTGACCTGCACCACGTAACCCGCAGGATCAGTGACCAGAATGGCGCCCGTGGTATTTTCGAACACCGTAGCGGCCATACGCAGCCGATTCTCCGTGCGCCGCTGCTCGGTGATATCCCGGGCGATGCCCAGCAAGCCCAGAAACTCCCGCTGGGCACCCCACATCAAAGACAGACGCAACTCGGTCGGGCACTTGCGGCCCTCGGCGGTGATACAGTCAAAAGTAATTTCCCGGTAGAAGCCGTCTTTCTGCAGCCGCTGGGCCTCAACGGGATCGCCTACCAGCGGCGCCAGGTATTTGAGCACCTGCCCCATGAACTGGTGGTACTCGTCACCGGCAACGATATCCGTGAAGCCGCGGCGGATGAGCTCTTCGGGATCATAGCCGAGCAAGGGCTTGACCGACGGGCTGATGTAATTCAAGCGAAAGCCCGGATCAGTCGACCAGATCACATCACTTATATTCTCTGCCAGCAGACGGTAGCGTTGCTCGCTGGTCTTCAGTTGCTCATTGGACGCGCTTTGCACGGTGATATCGCGGATCACGCCAATCAGTTGCCTGACGCGCCCATTCGGCAAGCGCGACAGCACTTTGACCCGCAGGCTGAACCAATGCCAACTGCCATCACGGTGCCGCCAGCGCACTCGGCTTTCCTGGACCTTGTCATCGGGAAGCACCTGCTGCAGGTTTCGATTGATCAACATGGACTCGACATCATCCGGGTGCAGCAACCGGTCACGGTAGTCCTCCGCCTGAACCGCCGGGTCGTCATCGGCATAGCCGAGCATCTGCGCCAGCGAGCGGTTGCTGTAGACAAATTTCTGCCGGCGCATGTCCTTGATAAAGACCACATCCGGTACCGCCTTGACCACCCCCGCCCAGAACCGCTCTCGCTCGACCATCGATAGCTCGACCCGGCGGCGGCTGGTGATGTCGGAAATACTCATGGTCACCGCATGGTAATCCTCCACCCGCTCGGGCAGGCGCATGATGACCCAGACATAACGTGCGGCACCGGTGGAAGAGCGCAGCGGCGTTTCCATCTCCAGGCGCGGCTGACGCTCCAGCACGGCCAGAATCAGCTTGTAGCGTGCGGTATCAGGGCGAATGCGATCAGACCTATGCAGCATGCGCTCCAGCCCCTGCATTGAGTCGAGCACCAACAGATCAAGGGTAATCTGGTTGGCATCCACCACCGTGACGCATTCAAGCAGTTCGCTATGCTGGGCCGGATACCGCTCCAACCAGGCGTCCAGCGACTGCTGACTGGTTATACCCTCCTGTATCAGCCGGTCACGCAGGCCGGCGAGGTTCAACTGGCACAAGGCGATACCCACGCCCTGGAATACATCCTGATAACGGCGTTCGGTATCTTCAACGGCGCGGAAAGACTGCTGAGTGCGCGCCAGCAGATCGCGATTGGAGTTCCGCAGCCTGGCCAGAATCAGCGCCACCGACAGCAACACCAGTACGAACCCGATAACCAGCAGCGCCTTGAAGCGGATCACCTGCCCGAGCTGCTGCACATAGTAGTCAGGCTCAACCAGGCCGCGCACCTGCCACAAGCTGCCACTGACCGGCGCACTGACCACCACCTGATCGCGCTCCTGGGCGGTCATCGCCTTGTTATCCAGGTAAACCAACTGGTCGCCTTGCTGGCGGGCCAGTACCCGGGCATGGCCTGCGTCTTCCAATAGCCAGATATAGCCCTGAGCCGGATGCGCAGAAACCAGACCGGAAATATCCCGATCATCCACTTCCAGTATCCAGGCCCGGCCTTCGCTGGCACTGTTAACCAGCCAAAGTAGCGAGCCACTCAGCGGATCGGAGTCCATAGCGTAGGGCTGGCCGCTGAGGCTGAAGCCACGTGCCGAAGGCATCCAGGTTGGGGACGAACTGCTCGAATAGGGGGTTTCAGGGGTAACCAGGCTTAGATTGCGCAGCCCCGGGACCAACGCGCCCGCGGCGTGCAGAGCCGCCTCAGGTGATTCGGCATAAAGCCGGTCCAGCAACTGGGAGAGCGCAGCCGACTTGACCTCCAGGTTGAGCGCCATCTGACCCGCCGTCAGCCAGACCGACTCTTCAACATGGATCTGATGCTGCAGGCGCAGCAACCGATAATCCTCGGTTGCCTGCCAGATCATCAGGCAAGTCAGCAGCAAGCCGGCAATAGCGACCAATAGAAAGCCTGCGCCCGCCGGACGCCAGTCTGCCATGGCCTCGACGCGATTCAGCGGCTGCGGTGTATCGATCTTATTATTGTTATTCAAGCTGCTCACTTGCAAAAGGGCGATTCGATTGCCAAGCATGCCACACCCGGCGAGCCGAACAAATACCAAGGCAGATTTGCCCTGTACGCCCAGTTGGGCTAGCCTTGCGGGCAATCCAAGACCCAGCGTGAACTACCACGATCAGGGCAGCTTTCACTTCCTTATTATCAGGTCTCTGCACATGGCTCAGTTTGTCTACAGTATGCACCGGGTCGGCAAGGTTGTACCGCCGAAGAACAAGATCCTCAAGGACATCTCCCTGTCCTTCTTCCCTGGCGCCAAAATTGGCGTTCTCGGTCTGAACGGTTCGGGTAAATCCACGCTGCTGCGCATCATGGCCGGCGTTGATACCGAGATCGAAGGCGAAGCCCGGCCGATGCCTGGCATCAAGATAGGTTATCTGCCGCAAGAGCCGGAACTTGACCCGAGCAAGACCGTCCGCGACATCGTTGAAGAAGCCGTAGGCGAAATTAAGCAAGCGCAATCGCGACTCGATGAAGTCTATGCTGCCTACGCCGAGCCCGATGCCGACTTTGATGCGCTGGCCGCTGAACAGGCCAAGCTCGAGGCGATCCTTCAGGCCGGCGACGGTCACAACCTGGAACGCCAACTGGAGGTTGCCGCCGACGCACTGCGTCTGCCGCCGTGGGATGCCAGCATCGAACATCTGTCTGGTGGTGAAAAGCGCCGCGTCGCGCTTTGCCGCCTGCTGCTGTCTGCTCCCGACATGTTGTTGCTCGATGAACCCACCAACCACTTGGACGCCGATTCCGTCGCCTGGCTGGAGCATTTCCTGCACGACTTCCCCGGCACAGTGGTGGCCATTACCCACGATCGTTACTTCCTTGATAACGTCGCTGGCTGGATTCTGGAACTGGACCGTGGCCACGGCATCCCCTTCGAGGGCAACTACTCGCAGTGGCTGGAATCCAAGGCCAACCGTCTGGCTCAAGAGGCCAAGCAGGAGTCCTCACACTCCAAGGCGATGAAAGCCGAACTGGAATGGGTCCGCCAGGGCGCCAAAGGTCGTCAATCCAAATCCAAGGCCCGCCTGCAGCGTTTTGAAGAACTGCAATCCCAGGAGTTCCAGAAGCGCAGCGAAACCAACGAGATCTATATCCCGGCCGGCCCTCGCCTGGGCGACAAGGTCATCGAGTTCAACAACGTCGGCAAGGGTTATGGCGACCGCGTATTGATCGACGATCTGAGCTTTGCCGTGCCCAAGGGCGCGATTATCGGTGTGATCGGCGGTAACGGGGCGGGTAAGTCCACCTTGTTCCGCATGATTACTGGCAAGGAACAACCCGATAGCGGCAGCATCGTCATCGGCGACACGGTGAAGATTGCCAGCGTCGACCAGAGCCGCGATGAGCTGGATGGCAACAAGACCGTCTGGGAGCAAGTATCCGACGGCTTCGACATGATCAAGGTCGGCAACTATGAGGTGCCGTCACGCGGTTACGTTGGCCGCTTCAACTTCAAGGGCGCGGACCAGCAGAAGTTCGTCAAGGATCTCTCCGGTGGTGAGCGCGGGCGTCTGCATATGGCCTTGACGCTGAAACAGGGCGCCAACGTTCTGCTGCTCGACGAACCCTCCAACGACCTGGATGTGGAAACCCTGCGAGCCCTGGAAGAAGCACTGCTGGACTTCCCCGGTTCAGCCATCGTGATCTCGCACGATCGCTGGTTCCTCGACCGTATCGCCACGCACATCCTGTCCTACGAGGATGACGGCAAGGTGAACTTCTTCGAGGGCAACTACACCGAGTTCGAAGCGGATCGCAAGAAGCGCCTTGGCGAAGCAGCGGCCCAACCTCACCGGGTACGTTACAAGAAACTTGCCTGACCAACAGGCAGCACTCTAGCGACACGTCACACGGCGGGCTGGTTTCCAGTCCGCCGTTTTTCTTTTCTGTTGCTCCATCACTTCGTTACCGTCTGCAACAGGGGGGCTTTGCTGCGAACAGGCAAGTCTGATAGGGTCTGCGGTCCAATACAGTACGAGCCCATCATGACCGACTCCCTGCAGGCCTGCCTGGCCCACTTGCGTTTGCGCGACCCTGATCAACCCGAATTCCATCAAGCGGCCGAAGAAGTGCTGAGCACGCTTTGGCCGTTCATGCAGAAGCACCCCAAATACCTTAACAACGGTATTATCGAGCGCCTGATGGAGCCCGAGCGAGTCATCATGTTTCGGGTGCCCTGGGTCGACGATCGCGGTCAGGTGCGGGTCAACCGCGGTTATCGCATACAGATGAACAGCGCTATCGGCCCCTACAAGGGCGGCCTGCGCTTTCATCCCACAGTCAATCTGGGCGTGCTCAAGTTTCTCGCCTTTGAACAGGTATTCAAGAACGCGCTGACCACGCTGCCGATGGGCGGCGGCAAGGGTGGCTCGGACTTTGACCCCAAAGCCAAGAGCGACGCCGAGGTGATGCGCTTCTGCCAGTCGTTCATGACCGAGCTGGCCCGGCACATTGGTGAAAGCGTGGATGTTCCCGCCGGCGACATCGGCGTGGGCGCACGCGAAATCGGCTATCTGTATGGCCAGTACCGGCGCATGCGCAATGAGTTCACCTCAGTGTTGACTGGCAAGGGGCTGTCCTACGGCGGCAGCCTGGTGCGCCCGGAGGCGACCGGCTACGGCTGCGTGTATTTCGCCGAACAGATGCTCAAGCAGCGGCAGATGGAGATCGCCGGCAAGCGCGTTTGCGTGTCCGGCTCAGGTAATGTTGCACAATTTGCCGCACGTAAACTGATCGAGCTGAAAGCCAAGGTTATTTCACTATCCGACTCAGGTGGCACTCTGCATTGCGACGCTGGCTTCAATCTGGAGCAATGGGAAGCGATTTATACGCTCAAGACCGAACAGCGCGGGCGCCTGGCCGAGCTGGCTGATCAACCTGGGCTGGTGTTTATTGCCAATAGCAGCCCCTGGCATCTTCAATGTGACCTGGCCATGCCCTGCGCCACCCAGAATGAGCTCGACGCCAGCGCCGCACAGAAACTGCTGGATAACGGCTGCCAGTGCGTGGCCGAAGGCGCCAACATGCCTTGTACGCTTGAAGCCATCGACCTGTTTCAGCAGGCACGCGTCCTTTTCGCCCCGGGCAAGGCAGCCAACGCGGGCGGTGTGGCCGTCAGCGGCCTGGAAATGTCGCAGAATGCCACGCGTCTGCACTGGAGTGCTGACAAGGTCGACCTGCGCCTGCGCGAAATCATGCAATCGATCCATGAGGCCTGTGAGCAATACGGTAGGCAAGAGGATGACTATATCGATTACGTGGCCGGCGCGAACATTGCCGGCTTTGTTCGCGTAGCGGACGCCATGCTGGCCCAGGGGGTCATTTGAACCGCGTAAAAGCAGCTATAGTGAATGCAGTACCACAATGCCGGGGGGCTGATCTATGAATGATGAAAGACGCCGCTTTACCCGCATTCCTTTCGATGCGCAGACCAGTTTGCATCAGGATGAATGGAGTATCAGCGTGCAATTGGTTGATGTTTCGCTGCGCGGGCTGTTGGTACTGCAGCCGGCAGATTGGGCAAGCGCTAACCTGAAAGCGCCCTTCAATGCAGTTATTCGTCTGGCAGAAGGCAGCCAGATCTGCATGGATGTGCATCTAGCGCATGCCGAAGAGGGCTTGCTTGGCTTCGAGTGCGAGCATATCGACCTGGACTCCATCAGCCATCTGAAACGCCTGATGGCGCTGAATACGGGTGATGAGAGCCTGCTCGAACGCGAACTGGGCGGGCTGCTCTGATTTTGCGGCTGGCGGGATGCCGAAGGGCTGTGAGTCTCAGCTATTCGAAAATCGCCGCCAATGCCTGATCCAGTCGCATTACCGGAATCACCTGCATACCCTTGGGCGACTCCTTGGGCGCGTTGGCCTTGGGTACAATAGCGCGGGTGAAGCCGTGCTTGGCCGCCTCCTTCAGGCGTTCCTGACCGCTGGGTACCGGGCGAATCTCGCCGGACAAACCCAGCTCGCCAAACACCATCAGGTCCATCGGCAATGGCCGGTTGCGCAAGCTGGACATGACCGCTGCCAAGAGCGCCAGATCCACTGCCGTTTCCAGTACCTTGACGCCGCCCACCACGTTGACGAAGACATCCTGGTCATAGGTCGGCACACCCCCATGCCGATGCAGTACTGCCAACAACATGGCCAGGCGATTCTGATCCAGGCCCAGGGTCACGCGCCGTGGGTTGCCCAGATGGCTGGTATCCACCAGCGCCTGCACTTCCACCAGCATCGGCCGCGAACCTTCCCAGGTCGACATCACCACACTCCCGGGGATGGGGGTATCGTAGCGCGAAAGAAAAATGGCCGAGGGGTTGGAGACTTCCTTAAGGCCCTTGTCGGTCATCGAGAACACGCCCAGCTCGTTCACCGCACCAAAGCGGTTCTTCACCGCACGCAACATACGCAAACGACCGTCGGATTCGCCCTCGAAATACAATACCGTATCGACCATGTGCTCCAGCACGCGCGGCCCGGCCAGCGAGCCTTCCTTGGTCACATGGCCGACCAGGAAGATCGCCGTACCACTTTGCTTGGCATAGCGCACCAGGAGCGCGGCACTTTCCCTGACCTGCGCTACGCCACCGGGGGCCGATTGCAGTTGCTCGGTAAAGATCGTCTGAATCGAATCGACCACCATCACCTTGGGCTGTTCATGCCGGGCGGTGGCGATGATGCTTTCGATGCAGGTTTCGGTCATGACCTTGAGCTTGTCTTCCGGCAAACCCAGCCGCCTGGCGCGCATCGCTACCTGTTGCTGGGACTCCTCCCCGGTCACATATAACGCAGGCATGCTCTGCGCCAACTGGCACAGGGTCTGCAGCAGAATGGTCGACTTGCCGATACCGGGATCACCGCCCATCAACACCACCGAGCCTGCCACCAGCCCGCCACCCAGCACCCGGTCCAGCTCCGAAGAGCCGCTGGACTGACGCGGCACCTCTTCAGTAGATACTTCGGCCAGAGTTCGCACCTGAGCCGCCTGCCCGGCCCAGTGGCCGGTGCGGCTGGGGGAAACGCCGCTACCACCGGTCGGGGTAGTATCCACCACCGTTTCCACAAGCGTATTCCAGGCCTGACACTCAGCGCACTGGCCGGCCCATTTGGAGAAGGTCGCGCCGCATTCGGTGCAGCCATAGATTCGCTTGTTTTTTGCCATTAATTCCCCCCAGAGGAATAGTTAGGTGCTATTTTGCTTTTATAGCCACTGGCCATAGGTCAGAACATTCCCATGCACAGCATTTTACAGCCTCGGTGAAACGGATACCTGTATGAGCATTAGCGTAGACATCCCCAAACCCTGCAAATCATGTCAGGACAATACCCCACTGAGTTTCGATTTCAGCATGGCGTTTCAGCCCATCGTGGATACCCGCGACAACAGCATTTTTGCCTACGAAGCGCTGATTCGTGGCCTCGCTGGCGAAGGCGCTCTGGAGATGTTGTCCAAGGTCAACGAAGATAACCGTTACATCTTTGACCAATCCTGCCGGGTCAAGGCGGTAGAGCTGGCATCGCGGCTGCAGATTCCCTGCTTCATCAGCATCAACTTTCTGCCCAACGCGGTATATCAAGCAGCGACCTGCATCCGCGCAACGCTGGAAGCAGCGCGGCGCTACAATTTCCCGACCTCGCGGCTGATCTTCGAAATCACCGAGAACGAAGAGCTGGTCGACAAGGCGCATCTCAAGAGCATTATTACAGAGTACAAGCGTCAGGGCTTCAAAACGGCTATCGACGATTTCGGCGCGGGTTATTCAGGCCTGAATTTGCTCGCCGAATTTCAGCCTGACATCATCAAGCTGGATATGGCCATGGTACGCGACATTGACAGAGACCCGGTGCGTCAAGCGATCGTCCAGGGCATCCTCGGGGTGTGCAAGGCATTGAATATCGATGTGATTGCCGAAGGCATTGAAAGCCTTGCCGAACTGCGCTTGTTGCAAGGTATGGGAGTCCATCTGTTCCAGGGCTACCTGTTTGCCAAGCCCGCCTTCGAGCAGTTGCCTGCCGTCACCTGGCCTGTGGATGAGCCGCCGCGCTGATGACCAGCTTCAGCCTCAGCAAGAAGCAATACAAACAGCAGAGCGCCGAGCTGACCGAGGCGCTGCTGGAAGCCCAGTTTGAATTGCGCAAAGCGGGAAAAGGACCGGTGTTGCTGCTGATCAGCGGTAACGACCTGGGCGGCAAGGCCGAGGTCATTCATACTTTTTATGCCTGGCTAGATACCCGTTTTTTAAACACCCGCGCCTTCGTACTGCCACACACGCTCGAAAAGCGCATGCCGCGGATGTGGCGGTATTGGCGCTCACTGCCTCCCGCCGGCGAACTGGGATTTTACCTGGGCTCCTGGTATCACCAGCCATTAATGGGCCTCAGCCGAGGCACCCTCTCTATCAGCGCATTCCAACGGCAGATGGACGACATACTGCGCTTTGAGCAACTGCTTGATGACGAGGGCGCGGTGGTACTCAAGGTCTGGTTGCATATCAGCCCAGACGGCAAGTCAGTCACCAAGTCGCCGGATCAATCGCACTACCAGGACACCGTCGCAATGCGCGAATGGGGCGATTTCAGCCAGGCGGACTACGAGAAAGTCCGCAGCGCCGCGGCGCAGATGATCGAGCTGACGTCGACCGAGCACGCTCCGTGGATACGCATACCCAGCCATGACCCGCACTATCGGGATATTCAGATTGGCCAACTGTTGCTCAAGGCCATGCGCCGACACCTGGAACAGGAAGCCTCCCCCGCTCAGCACCAGAGCTATCTTCCGGGCAGCATCGACCGATTGAGCACGCTCGACTACAGCGCCAAACTGGAAAAGGACGACTACCAGACACAGCTTGAGCATTATCAGCAAATGCTGCGTGAACTGATCCGCCACCCGCGCTTTGCCAGACGCAGCCTGCTGCTGGTATTCGAAGGGTCCGATGCGGCGGGCAAAGGCGGCGCAATCCGCCGCATAACCCAGTGCCTGGATCCGCGTTATCTGCGGGTGCACGGCACCCGCGCACCGACCGAGGAGGAACGCACCCAGCCTTACCTGATGCGCTTCTGGAGACGCATTCCGGCCCCCGGCACCGTGGTGGTGTTTGATCGTAGTTACTATGGCCGCGTCCTGGTCGAGCGCGTTGAAGGCTTCTGCAGTGCCGCCGAATGGCAGCGCGCCTATGGTGAGATCAACGATTTCGAGCAGCAGTTGCAGCAGTCCAACACGCTGGTGATCAAGTTCTGGCTGGCCATCACTGAGGAGGAGCAGCTAGCCCGCTTCCAGGCCCGCGAAGCCTCAGCGCTGAAACGCCACAAGCTGACCGAGGAGGACTGGCGCAATCGCAAGCAATGGCCCGCCTATCAGAAAGCCATCAACGATATGCTGGAATTTACCGACTCACGGGGCGCGCCCTGGCACGTCATTGCCGCCGAAGATAAACGCCACGCGCGCATTGAGGTCATCAGGACCCTGTGCGAAACACTGCAAAAGGCCCTGAAATAGCCGGTATCTCGACGCAACCGCCCGTGCTGCTGTCCGCGCGCCAGCAGCCGTATTGCCCGAAGCACCTGCCCACAACTGAGTTATACTGCCCACCCGCAACTCTACCCGGCAGCCATCATGCAATCATGTGACACCCCGTACGGCACTCTGAACCTCGAGCGCTACCCAGCCACTCAGAACCCCACGCTGCAAGCCTTCGATACAGCCGACCTGTATCTGCTGCAAAGCGTTGCTGAGATGCCCGCTTCAGACTTGCCGATACTGGTGATCAATGACAACTTCGGCACCCTGGCCTGCGCGCTGGCCAAGGCTGAATCCAAGCGGACGGTGCACAGCTGGAGCGATTCGCAGTTGGCCCTGCTGGCCCTGCAATGCAACCTGACAGCCAATGACCTGCCCGCAGATGCGGTGCACTTTATCGACAGCCAGCAAACTCCGAGCGGCCCTTACCAGTGCGTGCTGATCCGCGTGCCAAAAAGCCTGACGCTGATGCAGGATCAACTGTCTCGCCTGCGCCCGGCGCTGGGCGAGCAGGCACAGGTGATCGCGGGTGCCATGGTCAAGCACTTGCCGCACGCAGCCGGTGATCTGCTCGCGAAATATATCGGGCCGTACCAGGCATCGCTTGCCTGGAAAAAAGCCCGGCTGCTGACCAGCACGCTGGATCAAAGCCTGACACCGGCTGAACCGAGTCTGGACACGGTCTATCCGCTGCCCGCCACCGAGTTTCAGTTACACAACAAGCCCGGCGTGTTCTCGCGAGAGAAGCTGGATAACGGCACACGCGCGCTGCTCGCCAGCCTGCCCACCGGCCAGGAAAACGGCCGAATTGTTGATCTGGGCTGCGGCAATGGCGCCTTGGGCATCATGGCGGCGCAGCTCAACCCGGACGCGCAGTTGGTGTTTATCGACGAATCCCATGCCGCTGTCGCCTCCGCCCGGCACAACTTCACTGCGGCTTTCCCTGAGCGCTCGGCTGAATTTATCGTCAGTGATGGTTTGACCGAGATCGCCGAAGGCAGCGCGGACCTTATCCTGTGCAACCCCCCTTTCCACCAGCAGCAGGCGGTGGGAGACGAGATGGCCAAGCGGCTTTTCGAGCAAAGCCACAAAGCGCTTGGCACCACTGGCAGCCTGATGGTCGTAGGCAACCGGCATCTGGGTTATCACGTCAAACTGCGCAGCTGGTTTGAGAAGGTTGAGCAGTTGTCTGGCAATCCCAAGTTTGTGGTGCTCAAGGCCAGCAACTAAAGCGTCCGCAGCAAAACCCGCTCTCAACCGGGTTTGTTGCGGCGACAACGCTCAGAGCAGTATTTGACCTCATCCCAGCAGCGGGCCCACTTCTTGCGCCAGCGAAAGGGTAACCCGCAGGTGGCGCAGTCTTTGGCCGGCAAGTCCTGCTTGCTCTTCATAGCGCCTCACCGGCATCCAGCCGGGCTAGCAGTTTCTCACCCCATTGCCAGAGCGCCTGCTGTTTGGCCTCTGGCATGCGGTCCAGATTCTTATAGACCATCGACAGCCGGTGATTGCCACCCAACTGATCACGATGGCGCATCAGGAAGTGCCAATACAGGGAATTGAACGGGCAAGCCTTCTCACCGGTCTGCTCGGTCACTTTGTAACTGCAGCCCTTGCAGTGGTTGGACATGCGCTTGATGTACTGGCCGCTGGCGCAATAGGGCTTGGAACCCAGATAACCCCCGTCAGCATGCATCACCATGCCCAGGGTATTGGGCAGCTCAACCCAGTCAAAGGCATCCATATACACAGCCAGATACCAGTCACAGATCTGCTTGGGCTGAATGCCGGCCAGCAAGGCAAAGTTGCCGGTGACCATCAAGCGTTGAATATGATGGGCATAGGCATGTTCCAGCGTCTGGCCGATGGCCTGGCTCATGCAGTTCATGCGGGTTTTGCCCGTCCAGTAGAACTCCGGCAGGTTGCGCTGATTACCCAGCGCGTTACGTTCGGCGTAATCCGGCATCATCAGCCAGTAGATGCCGCGCACATACTCGCGCCAGCCGAGTATCTGGCGGATAAACCCTTCGGCGGCATTCAACGGAATATCGCCGGCCTGCCAGGCCGCCTGAACATCCAGACATACCCGCTGCGGATCCAGCAATCCGATGTTCATCGCCGCAGCAATGCGCGCATGGAACAGGTATGGCTGGTTGTCCGCCATGGCATCCTGATAATCACCAAAGGATGGCATACCCAAAGCCAGAAAATGCTCCCAGAGCGACTCGGCGTCAGCCTGCGTTACCGGATAGTCAAAGCCCTCCAGCGTGCCGTAATGGTCGGCAAAGTGCTCGGCCACCAGCGCCTGTACCTCAAGCGTGATGCTGTCCGGGGGAAAATGCGGTTGTTTGGGGATTTGCACCGACGCTGGCAGGGCCTTGCGGTTATCCGCGTCATAGTTCCAGGCGCCCCCGGCCGGCCCGCCATCGGGGTCCATCAACAACTGGGTGTGTTTGCGCATCTCGCGGTAGAACAGCTCCATGCGCAGCTGCTTGCGACCCTTGGCCCAGGCCTCGAAACGCGCCTGGGAGCAGAAAAAACGGTCATCGTCGCGCAGCTCCAGCTCGGGCCAATCCTGCTGCGCCTTTTGGAAAATCGACAGTAGCCGCCACTCACCAGGTTTGCACAACACCATACGCTCTGGCTGGTGCCGCGCTCTAGCGCGTGCCAGCTCACCCTGCAGCGAGCCGCTGTTGTCGGCATCATCAAGCTGGATGTAATCCACCGTAAAACCATCGGCGCGTAACTGCTCGGCAAAGTGGCGCATGGCCGAGAGGATAAACAGGATTTTCTGCGGATGATGGGCTACATAACGGCCCTCTTCCTGCACCTCGGCCATCAGGATCCGGTCGCGCTGCGGATCCGCGTCGCGCAGCGAGCCTATCGCACCACTTAACTGATCGCCCAGGATCAGAATCAAATGGCGGACTTTCATACCAGTACCCGCAAGACAATACGTAGCATCTCTATCAGCCCCAACGCTCGAACCGGACGGCAACTTTACCTCAGCTCGGCGGCCGGCCGGGCCTGGGCTCTGTAACCAGACCTTGCAAGGCTTAGAGCTTGTCCAACTTTGCCGGGCTTTCTACCTTGGCAAACTTGTCGAGAATACCCATGCCAAATGCCGAGATAACAAAGGTCATGTGGATAATCACGTACCACATCATCTTGTCGTTGGGGATGTTCTGCGCATTCATGAACACCTTCAGCAAATGAATGGACGAGATAGCCACGATGGAGGCTGCCACTTTCATTTTCAGCGAGCCAGAATCCATCTTGCCGAGCCAACTGAGCTTTTCCTGGCCCTCATCGATATTCAGTTGGGATACGAAGTTCTCGTAGCCGGAGATCATCACCATTACCAGCAGCCCGCCCACCAGGGCCATGTCCACCAGTGACAGAACCACCAGAATCAGATCCGCTTCAGCGATAGCAAACAGATTGGGGATCAGGTGAACCACTTCCTGGAAGAACTTTACCGCCAGCGCAAACAGCGCGAGGGAAAGCCCAAGGTAAATGGGCGCCAGAATCCAACGCGCCGAATACAACATATTTTCAAAAAACCTTTCTATACCACTGCCACCCCATATCAAATTGACGTCCGGAAACAACAGCAGCACTTGTTCACAGTATCTGTGGATAACTCTGTGGGCAGTCAGCTGACAAGCCATCCGAGCCCATAGTACGCAGGGCCTGGCTGGCAACGAGCAAAAAACAACCAGTCGCCTTCGCTAAATTGAACATAACCTGTACAAAGCGGCGGCATGTGGCGCTTACAGCGCAACCTTATAGCAAAAATAACGATCAGTTGGCGTAACTATTTTTTAACGGTAATCGCTTATTGACAATGTCAGAAAAATCGCTGCCCTGAAGAACTACCCACAAAATCTGTGGATAACTCTGTAGATAGATTCAGGAGAGCTACGCCCAAGGCCTGCAACTCTGGGCTCGGCGGACATTGATCACGCGTTGATCAAAGTAGACTGTCCGGTTTCGCCTCGGCTTTGCCAGGCTCTTCACTTTCTTCCTCTTCGGCATCGCGCTCGGCAATCTCCCGCAGCCGGTCAACGACCCGTGCATTGATGGTGCCGTCAGGGAAGTGCCCTTCTTCATCCGCCGCGCCCGGCTCGGCACCCGCCAGCAAGCCCAGGGCCTGATCCACGTGGCTGACCGCGTAGATATTGAACTGCCCTGCGCGCACCGCCTCCAGAACCGTTTCGTCGAGCATCAGATTGGGGACGTTGGAGCGGGGAATGATCGCACCCTGCTCACCAGTCAAGCCACGCGCCTGACACAACCGGAAAAAGCCCTCGATCTTTTCATTGACCCCACCAACGGCCTGCACTTCACCAAACTGGTTGATCGAACCGGTAATGGCAAAGCCCTGCTTGAGCGGAATGCGAGACAACGCTGAAATCAGGGCGCAGACTTCACCGAGCGAGGCGCTGTCGCCGTCCACATAACCATAGGATTGCTCGAGCGCGATGCTGGCGGAGATTTCCAGGGGGAAGTGCTGAGCATAGCGGCTACCCATATAACCGGTCAGGATCATCACACCCTTGGAGTGAATCGGCTGACCCAGGTTGACCTCCCGCTCGATATCGACAATGCCGCTGCCGCCAGGGTAGACCGTGGCACTGATGCGCGCCGGCACGCCAAATACCGAGTCACCCACTTCCAGTACGGTCAGGCCATTACACTTGCCCACTTCAGCTCCCTGGGTATCAATCAGAATGACGCCCGACAGCATGTCCTCGCGAATGCGCGCGCTGACGCGCCCGGTACGGGTCTCCTTGGCCTGCAGTGCGCGCTCGATATGCGCAGTATCAATCAGCGGATCGTTAGCCAGTTGGCGAGTAAAGTCCGCCTCGGCGACCAGCTGGAAAATATCACTGATGCGTGCCGACAGACGTTGTTGATGCTCGGCCAATCGTGCGCTATGGGTCAGCACCCGGGCGACGGCCGCCACGGTAAGCGGCGCAAGGCCTTCCTCGGAGGTACGGGTCTTGAGCAACTGCGCCATGCTCTCGATGCTGTCGAGGGTGCGCGGCAGATCCTCGTCGAAATCCACCAATACCCGGAACATCTCCTGAAAGTCAGGATCCATGTCCTGCAGCGTGTAGTACAAGTGGCGCGAACCAATGATGACGATCTTCACCGCCAGAGGAATCACCTCCGGCGTCAGCGTGACAGTGGTCAGCCGGCCCATATCCGCCCACGGCGATTCCATCTTCAACTGGCGTGAATGCAAGGCGCGCTTCAAGGCTTCCCAGACAAAAGGCTCGCCCAGCAGTTTCTCGGCCTCCAGCACCAGATAGCCCCCGTTGGCACGGTGCAACGCACCAGGGCGGATATACCGGTAGTTGGTGATCAATGCGCCTTGCTCGGAGCTGTATTCGATTCGCCCGAACAGGTTGTCGTAGGACGGATGCGGCTCATGCACTACCGGTGCGCCACCATTGTCCGGATGGCCTACCACCAGGCTTGGGGAATACTGGTCGA
Source organism: uncultured Pseudomonadaceae bacterium (assembly GCA_963974865.1). Lineage (GTDB taxonomy): Bacteria > Pseudomonadota > Gammaproteobacteria > Pseudomonadales > Pseudomonadaceae > Halopseudomonas. The sequence goes on from CAXBEU010000001.1 coordinate 230,980, forward strand.
TCAACATCTGCTTCTTGTAGGCCTCGGGCCGCGCCTCAATGGCGCGCTCCTCGACCAGTTGATCAATCACCGTCTTCAGCAGGTTCTGGCGCATCGCATGCAGATAATCACAGATCGCTTCGTTACCGGCGTACTGCTCAATCAGCGGATCCAGAATGGGTTTGATCGCTTCGGTAATGGTCAGCTCGTTCAGTTCGCGCAGTTGATTGCTGGTTTCCCTTTTCCACTGCGGCAAGCTGGAGAGCGCCTCATTCAAAACTTCCTCAAGCGCGGAAATATCCACGTGGAAGCGTTCACGCTCCTCCTCGGGCAACTGGGCGAACTCGGCCTCGTCCAGCGCTTTGCCATCCTTCATCGGCGTAAAGGCGATATTCTGCGCGTCGCGGTACACCGCAATGTTCTTTTCCAGCGCCTTGCGTTCCACCGAGTCGATCGCGCGGTCATAGCGCTGATTGAAGCCACGATCTATCGCACTTTTTTTCTGCTGGAACGCCGGATGTTCGAATACCGCAGGAAAGGTCGCCAGCAGATTGTCGATCAGCTTGTCCACCGCCGCGAGCAGCTCACCTGCGGTGCCAGGTGACAGGCTCAGAACGCGGGGCTCCCGCGGCTCATCGAAGTTGTTTACATAGACGCAGTCCTGCGGCGTGATCTGGCGCTTGGCCTCGGCCTTCAGGTAACGCATCACGTAGGAAAAACGCCCGGTGCCCGGCTCGCCCATGACAAACACGTTATACCCGGGCCGATGCATGGCCACCCCGAACTGCATTGCTTCCACCGCACGGTCCTGGCCGAGAATGCCGCGGAACGGCTCCAACTCATCGGTGGTGACAAAGCCGAGACTATCCAGATTGATGGGAACGGTCAGTTGATCCGGGGTCAGGCGCAGTGCGGCGGCTTTATTGCTCATCAAACATCCTTGGAAACGGGGTTGGCTTGTGTAACGCCCATTGTTGCCGCCGCTGCTGCGGGTGACAAGCCTAATCCTGCCTGAACGCAGATGCGATCAGGGGAAACCCTCTCAAGAGAGCCTCATAGCCAGCCACACCACAGAGCTGCCGTAGGAGCGGCCGCCTGGCCGCGAAAGCAAAACCGACCCTTCGCGCCGAGGCCGGCGCTCCCACCAAGATAGGTACGGCGTGCTGCACCCACCTCAAGAGAGCCTCATAGCCAGCCATACCACGGAGCTACTGTAGGAGCGGCCGCCTGGCCGCGAAAGCACAACCGACCCTTCGCGCCGAGGCCGGCGCTCCCACCAAGATAGGTACGGCGTGCTGCACCCACCTCAAGAGAGCCTCATAGCCAGCCATACCACGGAGCTACTGTAGGAGCGGCCGCCTGGCCGCGAAAGCACAACCGACCCTTCGCGCCGAGGCCGGCGCTCCCACCAAGAGGGGAATGATGGGCTGCACCCACCTCACTCAGTATCGCTATCCTCAACGCCGGGCGCGCCGAGCGACTTGACCAGCTCGCGCACCAAAGGCTTCATGAAGAAACTGCTTTCGGGCATCAGATCAACCTGCACCCCACGCTCACGAAGCTCATCCGCCACCACAGGCCCGACCGCCGCTACCTTGAGCGCGGCCAATGCCGCGATCAGCGCGGGCTCGCCGCACTGTTTGCGGCCAATCTGGAACAGACGGCGCACCTGAGTCGCACTGGTGAAAGCCACCGCATCCAGTTGCCCAGCCAGAATCGCGCTGACCAGCTCTTCCACGCGCGCATCTTCTACATCATCGGCATAGACATAAGGTGCGACCGTACTGACATGGGCGCCAGCCTGGGTCAGAAAATCCACCAACAGCCGATTCGGTTCGGTGCCATAGAGCTGCACAGCGATTCGCCGGCCCGCCAGATCGCCGGCTTCCAGGGTTTTGATCACACCTTCGGTGGTGGGCTCCAGCGCGACCAGGTCAGCCTTCAAGCCAATCTGCCGCAATGCAGCACCCGGTTTCGGCCCACGCGTCAGCTTGCGTACCTCGCCAAGCCGGGCAATAAACTCGTCCCGCAAGCTGCCACCAGCGCGCTCTGCGGTGCCGAGCAGGCGGCGCAAGCCTTCACCGGTCAACAGAATAAGATCATCGTAGGGCTGCGCAATAAAATCCGCGATCCAGTCCAGTACCGGTTGCTGGTCAGGCGCATCGTGAATGGACACCAGCGGGCATCGCAGCACCTCAGCACCGCGCTTGACCAGCATCGCGGCAAACAGGTCCAGTTCGCGGCTTTCAGGCAGCGCTATATAGCGGCCGGTGAGAGGTAGTGTCTGGTCGGTCATGGGGCGGCTCGGCAATCAAATGGACTGCCATTGTGCGGCGCAGCAAGACTATTGAAAAGCCTTGCCGCACCTGAAGCCGAGTTACTTTTCCCAGCCTCGCCCATGCACGATGGTATCCAGCTTACGGCTGATCGCCGTGCAATTGCGGACCATCTCGACCTTTTCCCAGGTCGAGCGCTCGCCCTCATGCAACAGCCGATGCATGGCCTCGCGTGACGGGGCAGCCAGCAAACGCAAAGGATGATCCCAACGGTTGCGCAGGAAGATATTGATATCGGCGGTATATTCCTGACGCAATACACCGTAGGTCAGATGTTGCATCAGGCTGATCACCGGGGATTTGATGCGAATATGGTCGCGGCTGAAGCGCATGGCCTCGGCGGTGGTGATCTTCAGAAAGCGCGCCTGATAGGACATCAGCGTGCGCAATGGATTGCTCGGTGCGTCCGGGTCCGGCGTCATCGCCAACACCGCTGGATTGGTCATGCTGGAAATAAAATGGTTTACGCCGAACAGCCTGGCGAGGCGCTTGGCGGGCAGGTCATCGGCAAAGGAGCCGTCTATCCATTTTAGATCAGGCAGATAGGGCACAGTCTCACCCGCCGCATTGCGACACAGCAAGGTGACCGGCGGGTAAATACCGTAAATCGCGCAGGACGCGGTAACCGCAGAGCGGATCAGCACATTGGGCGAGGTGATGGCATTCAGCAGCCTTGGCGCCTGGCGCGGAGACAGGCCCGTCACCGTGATATTCAGCTTGCGCCCGGTCAGTTCAAACGCCTCCTGAAAGGTCAGATCAGGAATGATCTTGGCCAAATAATCACGCAGATTGTCAGAATCCATCCGCGGCCTGGGATTGCCGAACAGTGACAGTGCCGGGCGGATGGCGGTGGTTTGCTCTACCTCGTGATGCAGGTTGTCCAGGCTAAGGCGGTGCTGCAGTTCATCATCCACATGGGTGCAGGCGGTGGCCGCGATAATAGAGCCGGCACTGGAGCCGGAAATGATCTCCGGCAACAGGCCATGATCAAACAGTGCCTTGACCACCCCCGCATGGAAAAACCCGAGCACCGCGCCGCCACTGAGCATCAGCGCCGAGCGGCCATAACAATGGCTGGCGCGCAAAAAAAAGTCCTGCTTTTCCTCCAGCGAAATGACGCTGTCATCCACCTCGTTCAGATCGTCCAGCGCGCCACAGACTTCTTCTACGTAACGGGTAATCAGATTCTTGGTGCCCAGCTTTGCTTTGTTATACAAAGCCGGCTTGCCCATGCCGCCCAGATTCCCGTGCAAACCTTCATTCAGCACGAACAGCAGGTCGTGATACTCACGGCGAAAACGCAGGTCACGTATTCTGTCCAGCCGCTGGCGAATCGAGCGGTAGTCATAGCTTTCGCAGGCGTCATTCTGCTTCCATTCGTCCAGCCCGTGCTCCTCATCCCAGGCAGCCGCCAGCTCGGCCCAATCCTGATAATGCTCGGCCTGCTCCATACCCTTCACCAGTTGCTTACTTCGTGGGCGTTCAAAGAGTTTCATGGGCTATTCCTCAGAGGGGGGTGCTCGGGCCAGCGTCAGCCTTGGCGAGTGAACGGCTGTTGCGCACGGATTTGGTGGCGGTCTTGCTAGTCCGCGGTTTCGTGTTTTTCTTGCCTTGCGGCTTGTCTGGAGTCTTGTTTAGCGGCTCGTCAGAAGCGACGAGCGCCTGCTGCGCTGCGCTGGCCTGCGCGGCCTCCAGCACAGCCACGCAATCCAGGTATTCCTGGGTCGAGGCCTCCATGCAGGCAATATAGAAGTCCATATCCGGCACTACCTTGCGGTCAGCGACTACACCCAGGTTAAGGCGATCATAGATTCCGGTAATGCCGTGACTGATGGCCATGCCATCGCAAACGGGTACCAGGGGAAACACATCCCGGATAGCGGCCCCGGCAAAATAGCGGGTATTCATGCCAGGGATGCCCGGCACATTGGTGATAACCGTATTGATCAGTGGCAGGCTGCCGGCCATGTGGGTGCGGTTCTGCAACCAGGCACCGAAAGCACGAATAGCTGGCGGCACCATATCTCCGGCGGCATTGGCCAGATCACAGAGCACCTCGCGGGCCAGTGGTATACCTCGACTGGTGCGCCCTTGGATCGCGGCGAGGCGCTTGGCGGGGTCTTCGATATTGGTACCGATAGCAATGTACATGGCCGATATAAGATTCCCGGTTTCGGACATGGCGTCCTCAGGCCTGATGGACACCGGGCACATGGATACCAGCGAATGATCCATCGGCAGCTGTTTGTGCTCAGCCAGGTAGCGACGCATCCCCCCTGCGATCACCGCCAGAATCACATCGTTGAGGCTGGCACCGGGGTGCACCTGGCGCATCCGCTTGAGTTCGGGAATCTGCCAGACATGCCCGCCGTAGGAACGGTGCGGGGTGACCGGGGCATTGAAGATGGTGCGCGGCACTCGGCGCTGTTCAGGTAATCCGTCCTTTCGCATGCGGCGCGCAAGCTCAAGACTTTTGCGCCCGAACAACAAGCCTGCGCGCACACTGCGTACCGACTGCCCGAGCATCCGCGGTGCCGTGCGCGCCCACATTTCCAGACGTGTCGGCGCGCGTTCGGCGACTTCGACCCGATCGCGCCGGCCATATTCATGATCGGCGGTCTCTTCCATCATCGCCGTACTCAGCTCGAGGCTTGACTTGCCATCAACATAGGCATGATGAAAGCGTATCAGCACGGCAAAGCTGTTCGGCGGCACCCCTTCCACATTGTTAACGCCTTCAATGATATAAATCTCCCAGGGCGCACGCTCCATGTCCACACTCCGCGACATGGTGCGAGCGGTGAAAATGCACAACTGGCGCCAGTCGCCCGGCTGCGGCAAACCGACATGGCGGACGTGATATTCCAGGTCAAAATTCTCGTCCTCCAGCCAATAGGGATCATCAAGCTGAAAGGGGGCCTGCTCCAGCCGGCGGCGGAAATACGATGTGGTATTCAGGCGGTCGGAAACGTATTGCAGGATATCCTTATGCCGCACAAGGCCATCCGGTGCGGTGGTCTGATCGCACAACCACAGGCTACCGATCATCATTGGCTGATTGGGGCCTTCAAAGTAGTAGAAATGCGAATCCATGGGTGTCAGTTGCTTCATTGCAATCTTCCTCGGTGCCTTAGCTTCAACGGAGTGTATTGACCTCACGAACACTTCGGATAAATGGCTCGGATTAAAATACGGGATAGACCCTGATCAACCATATAACCCAATAGCAGAAAGCCCTTTAGACAAAAAAGCGGCTTTAAGCAAAACCGAACATGACACAGTATTGAATAATGCAATTATATGACCACACAGTCACAGGAAGAAAAAAAGAATCCACACAAACGATGCCAGCGACCTCGCAATGGGCATTGCAGCGCTCTAGGAAAAGGCTCAGCGACCCAGCAGAAATAAACGGTTTGAAGTAATCAGCAGAGGGGCAAGCGACAGGACCATCAACATATGCACCACAACGGCGCAAAAAAGGGCAGCCCGGTTAACGGCTGCCCTTCTCGACTACAGCGATCTGGATAACGTGTTCGCCTCAATGCCGCTGTGGAGCACCGCGCACCAGAATGACCAGCAGCGTCACCGCCGTGAGCGGCATGACATAAAACAGCATTGCACTTTGCAAACCCGGGATGCCGCTGGCACCCGCGTCGGTGGTCACAACGTGCACGTTGTACACCACGAAGTAGGCCATAAACAGCAGACCTTCCCAGCGGTTGATACGCATCCCGCTGATGAAAATCGGCAAGCAGGCCAGCGCCACAACGAACATCACCAGCATGTCGAAACGCAACACCGCTTCGGACACAGCGATACCCGCGGGAGCCAAAAATGACGCCACGCCCAACACCGCCAGCAGGTTGAAAATATTACTGCCCACCACGTTGCCCACCGCAATATCGCGCTGGCCACGGATACTGGCGATCACCGAAGTCGCCACTTCGGGCAACGAGGTACCCGCCGCTACGATAGTCAGCGCCACCACGCGCTCCGACACACCCAAGCTGGTCGCCATGACAACAGCGCCGTTTACCAACCAGCGGGCACCCAGCACCAGCATCACCAAACCACCGAGAACGAACAGCAGATTGACCAGCGCAGACCCACTATGGGCTGCGTCCGGCACACCCAGATCAGCGGCATCGGTAGGCGTATTCGCACGCCGGCTGCTGATAATCAAGAACAGCGTGTAGCTGACCACCAGCGCGAACAGCAGGATGCCATCAAAGCGACCCAGGCGACCGTCCAGCGACAGCAGAATCACCAGCAGGCTGGCACCAATCATGATCGGCACATCCAGGCGAATCAGTTGCCGCGAAACAACCAGCGGTGCGATCAGCGCAGACAAGCCCAGAATGAACAGCACGTTGAAGATGTTGCTGCCCAGCACGTTACCGAGTGCAATATCACCCTGCCCATTCAAGGCGGCGCCAGTGCTGACGGCCAGCTCAGGCGCGCTGGTGCCAAAAGCGACCACGGTGAGGCCGATAACCAGAGGTGAAATTCGGAAACCGGCGGCCAACCGCGAGGCGCCCTTGACCAGCACCTCGGCACCCGCAACCAGCAAAACAAGTCCCACGACAAACAGGACAATGACCATCAAACTCATGATTAAAACCCCTCCTTACGGGGCGGCAGCGCCAGCAGATGCAGGCATGTCAATCTAGCATAAGGCTGGGCATGTATTGGTGCGGATACAAAATATTACGCTGCTCATAACCGCCATCACAGCGCACATCTCGCCTGGTGTTATCAGCTGATATTTGGCAGATGGTTTAACGCAGACCGTCCGGGCGCACTCAGGCAAGCTAGACTGAAAACCCCATTCGCCGGAGCCGGTACATCATGAACAACACCAATCCCACTTTTGTGGTCGATCAGGCCAATCTGGACCTCTGCTCAACAATGCCTCTGCCAGCCACCAGCGCGGACGATCTGGAGGACGGCGAGGTGCTGCTCGCAGTTGATCAGTTTGCCTTCACCGCCAACAACATCACCTACGCGGCTCTGGGCAAGCGCTTCAAGTATTGGGACTTCTTCCCGGCTCCGGCGCCTTGGGGGCAGATACCTGTGTGGGGTTTTTCCGACGTTATTGCCTCCAGGCACCCAGAGGTAGCCGCGGGCAAGCGCCTGTATGGTTACTTGCCGATGGCCCAGCAGTTGCTCGTGAAGCCCGGCAAGGTAAGCAAGAGCAGTTTTGTCGACACCGCTGAACACCGTCAGCACCTGGCCCTGGCTTACAATCAGTACCTGTTCACCCACAGTGACCCAGCCTACCAGCCGGAGCACGAAGCGCTGCAAATGCTGTTGCGCCCATTGCTGATCACCTCGTTCCTGCTGGATGATTTTCTGGCTGTGGAGAATTTCTTCAATGCCGAGCAGATCATACTGACCAGCGCCTCCAGCAAAACGGCGCTGGGCCTGGCCTTTATGCTTCAGCACCAGCGCAGCCAACGTGGCAAGCCGCTGACGATCACCGCACTGACCTCGCCCGGCAACACCGCCTTTGTCGAGAGCCTGGGATATTATGATCGGGTGGTCAGCTATACAGACATAGACCAGTTGGATGCCAATCAAACCAGCGTATCGGTAGATTTTGCCGGCAACGGCGAAGTGCTCGCCAGCTTGCACAAACACTTTGCCGAGAATATGCTGTTCAGCTCGCTGGTTGGCGCTGCACATTGGGATTCACGCGGTGGCGAGAAAAACCTGCCCGGTGCCAAGCCTGAGGTCTTCTTCGCCCCCGGTTACTGGGAAAAGCGCGGCAAGGAACTGGGCAACGCCCAGTTGATGCAGAACTTCGCCCAGCTATGGGCGCCCCTGGTCGCCTCGGTACAGCAGTGGATGAAGATCACCGCAGTACAGGGTGGCGAGGCGGTCGAGCAGGCTTACAAGGATACCTTGCAGGGCAAGGTGCAGCCTGATCAGGGCCTGATACTCAAGATGTAGCGGCGCCGGGCCACCTGCCCTCAAAGGTTCTGATAACGGTTCAGATCCAGCAAGCCAGCCTCGACTGGCTTGGCTTGCTCATTACTGCGACGCAAGTCCGCCATGATCTCCCAGAACTGTGGATGGGTGCGGCGCACACCCCAGCGGTCAGCCACAGCATGCAAAGCCTCCTGCTCCTTCACAGCAGAAAGCGCGGCTATAAAGTCTGACAATTCAGACAAACGCACATCAAAACTGAAGTTGGGATAACTGCCCTGCGTACCTTCAAGCAGCGTCAGGGTGTCTTCTTCCGGCAGGAATCGCGACTCCTCACCGTACATAAAAGCCACACTGGCATGCGCCCGGTTGTGCAGTAGCGTGTAAACCCAGCGCTGCTCGCCTTCGGTCACTCGCAAAAAAGTAACTTCTGGCAGCAGTGGAATCACCGGCAAACTGGCACCGTCGGCACGCGCGAGCGGTTGCAGCAGCGACTCGAGTTGCTGCTGCGCGTCACTGATATTCGGCCGAGGGCAATCGCCGGATGGGCAACGGTTCAGCGTATCGGCTGGGCCACTGACCTGCGCCGTGTGCTGCATCAACAACTCACTGAAGCGCGCCATCACGGCAGTATTATCCGACGCCTCAGCATAGGGCATCGCCACTGGCGTGCTGAGATCCGGATCGACATAGGTTATCTCATGCTTGAGCTTCGCCCCGCCCTGGTACCAATGGGCGTATAGCGCTTCGCGCGAGGCCGGCGGTATAAATCGCAGCATATTCTGCTCGGCGCCATTGCGAATCAGGTCAAAATACAAGCGCGTCTGGCCCTGGTGGGAGACGCTGCCAAATACATTGAAATTGGTCACCAGCTCGTAATAGGTGCGCTCCAGCAGTGGATAGTCCATCACCCACGCGGTGCGCGGTATGCGACCCTGCAGCCCACGCATGACCGAGGCACTATCGTGATGGCGGAAGATGGTCAGCAAGGCGTCCTGATTGGAACCGTCGCCATCCCATAGTTCGTCCAGCGTCGCCCCCTTTGGTTTGCGGGCGCTGTAGTGCTCTCGGCGCAGCTTCAGATAGTCATTGCGCTGCGCCTTGTACTCCAGCCACTCCGAGCCCATGGACAACAGATCGCTTTTCAGCCCCGGCAAACCCAGCAGTGGGCTAACCTTGGCACGATAATCGGCATCGTTGACGTAGGCCTCCTGCTCGGGATCTTCAAACACCACCCAGAACTGATCACGAATCACGTCCGTGGCAATCTGCCCCCGGCACACCGGCCCGCGGATAAAATTGCGCACAAAAAACTCCGCATTATCGAGCAGAAACTGATAACGCGCGCTCGCAGGAATTGCCGCAAAGGTCAGGAACGGGTTGGCACGGTCTTCATAGCGATAACCGGGCAACGCCTCGACCTGCCATTGCGGCTGGAAAAACAGCGTTTGGTAACGCTCCAGGCGCGCGTCATCCAGCGCATAGGTAATGTGGTTCTTTTCCACGATGACCTGCCGCAGCGGTTGCAGGCGGTAGTAGAACGCCTGGCCAGGATCATCATTGGGCCGCACCGTTCGCAGTGGATTCACGCGCTCGCCCGGGCCAGTGGTGGAGCGCACCAGTTCATAGAACTGGCTGCCGGTCACATCGGAAAAGTGCAGATGGGCAGCAAACAAGTGCTCGAACAGGTAGCGGGCGACCAACTGCTCGCGATCGCCTGATTGATTAAAAAAGGTCTCCCACTGCGCTATGGCTACCTGCTCGGCCTCATCCGGCCGGTACTCTATAGGCTTGAGCACCGCACCCTCGGTTATCCACTGGGAAACCCGGGCAAACTCGTCATCGGTCAGGCCCGTGGTGCCGTAAGGCATGCCGCCATGGGGGTGTTCAGCAGCATAATCGTCAAACTCGCTGACCGAAGGGCAAGTGTTGCTGCGGGTTATCCCCACGGTCACATCCTCAGGCAGACGGCTATTGGGTGTAAAAGGATTGGACCTGCCCAGCTCGATCATCCGGTACAACACCGACGCCTCCAGCCCGCCCAGTTCACCGCCATCGGTATCATGCAGTACCGAGAAGAACCCCTTGCCACGCCACTCCGCCGTCGAGCCTGCATCCACACCCAGCCGAGTGGGCATCATGTCTTCAACGCGGGTACCGTCGTAGACCGGCAACAATGACGCACCCCGCTCCAGACCATCGGCGCTGGTCAATTTCAACTGGCAAGGAGCGTCATAGCAGCCGTGGCAAGCCATGCATTTATGTTCAAGAATGGGGGCAATATCGCGCTGATAGTCGTAGGTCTGGGTAGCGGCCACAGCGGCCTGCTCCAACCTGTACTCAGGGGCGTCCGTACAGGCTACGGACAGGCAAGCTATCAGCAGCCCAAGTAAAGGCCCCCTCCATTTAATCCATGCTGATCCTTCTGCCACGACTCAACCCTCAAACACGCCTGCGACCCATCTGGTCTATTTGCCGTATCGCCCAGGGCGTCGCGACATCACTGTTGCCCTTGGAAATATCCAGCTATCTCGAGGGCGGCGGAATTCTAGCATTTTGATTGACTCTATTCCCCCCAGTCATCCTCGCGAACGCGGGGATCCATTTTAACGGGTCACACACCTAAGCCGTATAGTCACGTCAAAGCTGCAACGATCACGTCAAAATGGATTCCCGCCTGCGCGGGAATGACGAGGGGCGCGGGGGTGGACGGGAGATGGCGCGTTACTGCGCGACCTCACAGGCCGACGAACCCTGCTGCAAATAATTTTGCAGTATCGGCGCCATACCCTTGAGCACCTGCACAGGCAATGCCGACGTAAAGCGGAAACCGTCCGCCGCCTTGCCCGGCACAAAGGCCGTCAAAGTACCAAAATGATCGTCGCCGAGAAAAAACACGAAGGTCGCAGTGCGGTTCATTACCTGGCTACTGGTCGAGCGACCGCTGGCGGTCATGCTGTGAATACGGTTATCTCCCGTTCCCGTCTTGCCACCCAGCGCAATAGCAGCGCCGTCCGCATCGACGAAGGTGCCTTGCAAGCGCCGTGCTGTACCGCCGTCGACCACCTCGGAAAGCACACCCTTCAGCGCCCCAGCCACATCAGCATGCATCACCTGCACGCCCACTTCATCCGGCCGTTCCAAACGCACCTCATACGGCGTGCCGGCAGCAAAATGCAGATCGTTGATGCGACGGCTGGCGAAGCGCAGGCCATCGTTCTGGATCACCCCCATCAGTTCGGCCAGAGCCGCAGGCCGATCACCCGAGCTGCCCAGGGCAGTGCCCAGTGAGGGCACCAGATGCTCAAAGGGGTAACCCAGACGCTTCCAGCGCCGGTGCACTTCCAGAAAGGCTTCGACCTCCAGCATGGTACGAATGCGCGAGTCGCGCGCGCTGCGATGCCGAGTGCGGAACAACCAGCCATAGACTTCCTGCCGCTCGGCCTGACTGGCCAGAACAGCATCGCTGAAACTACTCTGCGGGTGGCTGCGCAAATGGCCCAACAACCACAACTCTAGCGGATGCACTCGGGCAATGTAGCCCTGATCCGGCAAATCGTATTTGCCCGGGCCGTAATCACGGTAAAGGCTCTCAAGCCGCGCGTTGCCCAGCTCGCCCATACCGGGCCGCGCTAGCATAAAGGTCTTGAAGACCTCCTCATCTGCGTCCGGGTGCAGGTAACGATGCACTGCAGCCAATCGCGTCGCAGTAGGCCTCAGGCCATCAAGAAACGCATCCAGTCGCTGCGCCTCGGTCATGCCCGCGTATTTGCGCCAGAAGCGCAGAAGAAAGGTCTGCCCTTCCTTGTCGGCAAAACGCTCCAGATAGATTTTCCGTGCAGGGTCGTTGTCGTCGCGCATCACATTCATGCTGCTTTCAGGCGACTGGTAAATGGCATAACGAAGAATATCGCGCATCAACCGCACAAACGGCAGGTTGATAGACTCGCGCAGAGACTCGCGCAGGGTTGGAAAGCGGCCATTATCTTCGCGGCGGAAGTTACCAAAACGCTGCACGCCGCCACCGGTGAAAAACCGTTCATCCGGGTTTGCCGAATAACGCCGCTCCAGGGCTGCCTCCAGCGTCTGTGCGAGCGTCGCCTGCGGATTGGCACTGAGATAGCCTGCGGCCCAGACTGCCAATACGTTTTCATTATCCGCGCGCAGTTTCGCCAGTGTTTGCTGATCGGCCTGACTCAACTGTTCGTGCAGCTCGGCAATGATCTCCAGGTAAGTCGCCAGCACCCGCAGTTTGGCCGTGGACCCCAGCTCAAGTTTGCTGCCCTCGTTAAGATCAAACGGCAAGCCAGTATTATCGGTCTGTACCCGCACCTGGTTGCCGTTAGTACCGTGTTGCATCAGCGTAAAACTGTAACGCACGTCACCCACCTTCTCCGGCGACAGCAGGCGCTCGCCAAGAAGGCCTATCTGCCCTGCCATCTCCGGTGTAGACAAGCTTTCCAGATAGGCACTGACCTGCTCCTGCAACTCACCGTGCAGGCTGGTGGCGGCCTGCAGATCAAAACGGTCTACCGCGTATTGCGATTGGCCAAGCAAACTGGAGAGCCGTGCACGTGCCACGGTAATCGCCTTGTCAGCGGCGAAGCGCTGGCGCAAAGGATTCTGAGCCCAGTTACGGAATACCAGAGGCTGCGCCAAGGCTTCATCACGCAGCGCCGCCTCAATCACGCCCTCACGCGTGAGCAGGCGCAAATGGCTGTCCACCAACGCATTCAGATCATCACGCCCCTGCAGCAAATAATAGGACGGCCGACGCTGCGCGATCATCAACGCCAACGCCTGACGCAAGGCCACCGCTTGGCCTGCAAGATCCTCGTCACCCGCCAGGCGCCGACTGAAGTTATCTATATCTTCGGAAAACCAAACCCAAAGTCCATCACCAACACCATTCACCTCACCATGCCCCGGCGCCGCAGCCAAGGGCACCGTGTTGATATAGTCCAATACCAGTTGCTGGCGAACCGCCATGGTATTAGGGCCATTCTTGTAAGCGCGCACACTGGCAGAGCCCATTTGCATCAACTTGTCTTGCAGGCCCTGGGTACGCCCCTCACGGGAATGCCGAAACTTCTCGATCTGAGTCGCCAACGTACTCGCCCCAGGGGTAGAGCTATCGGGATTAAACTGGCTACTCGCCAGAGAAACGGACGCACTCGCCAGGCGTAACCAGTTCACTGCAGGGTTGGCATTGGGGTGTTCGTCGCTGAGCAGCTCACGATCCTCGATAAACAGCAGCGCTTCGGCCAACAACGGCGGCACTTGCTCAAAATCGGAGTAGTAGCGCTCAGGATAATGAAAGGAAAAAACCGGCTCGCCCCGGCAATCCTCAATAGTCAGGCCAGATTGGGTCTTTTCATCAAAGGGCGGATAAAAACCCTCCTCCACATAGCGCATCAGCGGATCGGAAAACTGCGCCTGGGAGACAATCGAATAGCCTAAAGACTGCAAACGTGGCAATAGAACAGGCAGCGCTGTGTAGCCATAGCGCTGGTCGAATGGACCGTATTCAGGGTAGATAACGCGGTCACTGGGGCCGTCCAACAGTTCATGGGACAGCTGCGCAGCATAGTCACTGACAAACCGGGACTGGTAGTAGGAATGCTGTATCTCCTCGCTGGCCAACCATGCCAGCGCCACTACCAAAATACCCAGCAGAAGCCATGGACGATGCCGCATATTCCCTCCCCGGTATTGTTTTGGGTCAGTCTACTGGAGAGGTAGTAAGCGCACTAGCCATGTTGCCAGCCGACAACGCAAAAATGCCAACTGGGCAGTTCTGGCAAAAGGAAATGGCCAACAAGGGCAGCCTGGTGGCATGTTGTTGTACACTCGTTACACCAATATCATCCAGGGTACCAGCCATGTCATACGCCCAAATCGAAAAGATACTGGCAGACCATCCCCAGGTACAGTTGGCTTACCTTTTCGGCTCTCTGGCCAGCGGCCAGGAACGACCCGACAGCGATGCCGATGTGGCCGTGCAAATGGCCGTGCCGTTGAGCATCAATGACAAAATGCAACTGATCGAAGCACTCGCTCAAGCCAGCGGACGAGCGATTGATTTAATAGACCTACGCAAGGCTGGCGAGCCGCTGCTGGGCCAGATACTGCAACATGGTATCCGCCTGAAAGGTTCTGATGCGCTGCACGCGGAGCTGGTCAGCCGCCACGTTTTTAATACTGAAGACTTTCTTCCCTACTTACGCAGAATACTGGCAGAGCGCAGAAAAGCATGGACACACTGATAGTTGAACGCAAGCTGGACTCCCTTCACCGTTGCCTTGCCCGAGTCAGACTCAAGTGCCCACCCGATATCACCACACTCGCCAATGACGCTGATCTGCAGGACGTGATTGTTCTCAATCTGAGCCGCGCCGTACAGCTATGCGTTGATCTTGGGGCGCACCTGGTTTCAGGACTCAACCAACCGCCGCCCAATACCATGGGAGAGGTCTTTGATCGTATGGCTGTAGCCCAACTGATTGATGAGAAGCTGGCAGACCGCATGAAAAAGTCCGTTGGCTTCCGCAATATGGCAGTCCACAACTACGACGCACTCGACTGGGCCATCGTGCATGCCATAGCGACACGCCACATGAGCGACTTCAACGAATTCGCCAGCGCTATTTCCCGCAATATAGCAACTGGCAGTTGACCTGATGGCGCTTCGCGCATCTGCACGCCTTGTCAATTAACGATTGGAGGCGTGTAAGGCTCCAGCCCCAGGAACCTTGGCTGCTGAGCGCATTATCAGATTCTGGTATTAAGTGCTGAGCAAGAGGCGACCAGAGGTCCTTGGGAAGCGAAACTTAATGACTCTGACCCCATTGATTCGCTGAGCAGCTCACGATCCTCAATAAACAGCAGCGCCTCGGCCAACAACGGCGGCACTTGCTCAAAATCGGAGTAGTAGCGCTCAGGATAATGAAAGGAAAAAACCGGCTCGCCCCGGCAATCCTCAATAGTCAGGCCAGATTGGGTCTTTTCATCAAAGGGCGGATAAAAACCCTCCTCCACATAGCGCATCAGCGGATCGGAAAACTGCGCCTGGGAGACAATCGAATAGCCTAAAGACTGCAAACGTGGCAATAGAACAGGCAGCGCTGTGTAGCCATAGCGCTGGTCGAATGGACCGTATTCAGGGTAGATAACGCGGTCACTGGGGCCGTCCAACAGTTCATGGGACAGCTGCGCAGCATAGTCACTGACAAACCGGGACTGGTAGTAGGAATGCTGTATCTCCTCGCTGGCAAACCATGCCAGCGCCACTACCAAAATACTCAGCAGAAGCCATGGACGATGCCGCATATTCCCTCCCAGGTATTGTTTTGGGTCAGTCTACTGGAGAGGTTTCGGGCAGAATAGGGGTGGTGGTGCTTAGAGATGCGAATATGACAAACACTCACTAAAACTGGGCTCTACAATGGGGCAGGCCCAGACTTGGTTTTTTCACGTCCCCTCAATATGAGCTGCCTCGTGGTCTAGAGGAATAAACCTGAGAAGTACCAATATCTTCGAACCAACACAAATAACCCTTCACAGTGTTGCCACCCTCGATCCAGCACTATATATGCGTGCCAGCTTAATTTTGATAACGAGAAAACCAATGATCAATATCCCTGAAATCACCTATCGATCCTAGGGTGGCCCAGTACAGTGATTAAGAATTGAAGAAGCGGCATATACTCACAAATTGGCAAAGGTGACCACTTTCGTCACCTTGTGCCACTTATAGCATCTATGGAAGCTCGCTCTGGAGGCCAGCCCCCCAACAAGACGCCAATTTATGGGATTATAGAAATGGCACGGTTCCTGCTTGTATAACATCAGCCTACCGGCTATTTAATTACAGGAGCTTATAATGAAAGCACAAAAAGGTTTTACACTAATCGAACTGATGATTGTGGTTGCCATCATCGGCATTTTGGCTGCAATCGCTCTGCCTGCATATCAGGATTATACCGTTCGCGCTCGAGTAACAGAAGGCTTGTCGCTAGCAAGCGGGCTTCGCACATCAATCTCCGAGTCATTTACAACTCAAGGCCCGCGCTCCATGTTGTGTGGTACTACGACAAATACAGATTGCGATGCTATTAATGCCACTCCACCAGTTGCGACCAAAAATGTGGCCACCGTTCAATCTGATGCCGCCGGCGTTATCACTATTACTTATGATAACTCGGTTGACAACGGCGCAACCCTTCTGCTCACCCCCGCTACAGCAGCTACTGCTAACTCTGCAACAATTACAGCTTTGGATCTCAGCGCTGCAGCAAGCGGCGGCCAAGCCTTTGCATATGTATGCCGGCGAGGCACTTTGCAAGCAAAATATGTACCGACTGCCTGCAAGCCGTAAGCTTAATTTAACGATGCGCTGAGATAAGTTTTTACTCTTCAAATCGCACTTAAGCTGATGACAACCCCGGACCTTTCCCGGGGCTGTCATTTTCAGAGGTCGTCAACCTCTTAATGCTACTACCTCTTGCAACGTCGTCTACACTAATGATTTTGGATCAGAGCTATATTCATGCCCCACCGTAGGCTATGAGTTGGTCTAGAAAATCACCTTATGTCTTCACATCAGCTACATGAGAGACATGTTTTGAGCGCTAGCTGATGTCAAGAGGAACACTCTGTACTATAGTCGGCGTATTCTGACGTACAAATAAAACGTATCGAGACAAACTCAGCCTATGGATACCCCCGCGCTCTCCGGCTTGGCCCGGCGTATCGTCCATGACAAGCTACTGGACGCGCAGGCCGCCAGCAAGGCCAGCAAGCAAGCTACGCAAGATAAAATTCCATTCATCACATACCTCGTGCAAAACAAGCTTGCAAACGCCCGTGATTTGGCAATGCTCTGCGCAGAAGAGTTCGGTTATCCCTACTGCGACCTGTCTGCAATCGACAAAGAGCTGCAACCACATGATCTGGTCAGCGAGAAGCTGATTCGACAGCACTCCGTATTGCCCCTCTACAAACGTGGCTCTAGGCTTTTTCTCGGAATATCGGACCCTACCAACCAGCAAGCGCTTAGCGATGTTCAGTTCAGCACCGGACTGATGACGGACGCGGTGATTGTAGAGGACGACAAACTACACACACTCATAGATAAGTTTCTAGACAGCCCTACGGGCGGCTTGGGAGATATGAGCGATGCCGATCTGGATGATCTGGATGTCCAGACGGTCAGAGATGACGACAAACCAGAAGGAATGACGGGAGGAGACGCCGATGACGCGCCCATTGTTCGCTTCGTTAACAAGATGCTACTTGATGCCGTTCGAATGGGTTCGTCTGACCTGCATTTTGAGCCCTACGAAAAGGTTTATCGCGTACGCTTCCGCACTGACGGCATCTTACATGAAATTGCCAAGCCTCCGGTTCAGCTAGGTGTGCGAATTGCTGCTCGCCTGAAGGTAATGTCTGCAATGGACATGGCCGAGCGGCGTAAGCCGCAAGATGGACGCATCAAGATGAAGATTTCCAAGAGCAAGGCCATCGACTTCCGCGTAAATACCTTGCCCACACTGTGGGGGGAGAAGGTAGTGCTGCGTATTCTAGATTCTGAAAGCGCAAAAATGGGGATTGATGCGCTAGGATACGAACCGGATCAAAAAGAGATGTATCTTAGCGCACTATCCAAGCCTCAGGGCATGATTCTGGTTACTGGCCCGACGGGTTCCGGTAAGACCGTTTCTCTGTACACAGGCCTGAATATTCTCAACACAGTTGAGCGCAATATCTCCACAGCAGAGGACCCTGTCGAAATTAACCTTGAAGGGGTGAACCAGGTCAACGTCAATATCAAGCAGGGGCTTGATTTCGCAAAAGCACTGAGGGCATTCCTCCGCCAGGATCCAGACATTATTATGGTGGGCGAAATCCGTGACCTGGAAACCGCAGAAATTGCCATTAAAGCCGCACAAACCGGCCACATGGTGCTTTCGACTCTCCACACCAACAGCGCGGCCGAAACCTTGACCCGCCTGCGCAATATGGGTGTGCCTTCGTTCAATATCGCCACCTCGGTCAACCTCATCATAGCCCAGCGCCTGGCACGCAAACTTTGTAAACAGTGCAAGCAACCGATGGATGTGCCCAATGAAGTGATGCGCGAAGAGGGCTTCAGCGAGGAAAAAATAGCAGCCGGCATCACAATATATGGCCCGGTGGGTTGCGAAAACTGTAAAGATGGATATAAAGGTCGAGTGGGAATCTACGAAGTGGTACGCATCACCCAGGCGATGCAGCGCATCATCATGGAGGACGGCAATTCCATCGAGATTGCAGATGTGGCCCAAAGTGAAGGTTTCAGGAGCTTGCGTCAGTCCGCACTATTAAAAGTCGAACAGGGCGTAACCAGCTTGGCGGAAGTTAACCGAGTGACCAAGGATTAAGTCATGGCGCAACAAGCAGCTGTAAAAAGGAAAGCAGCCCTTATCAAAAAAGCTGTTCCTAAAAAAGCGCCAAAAAGCGCTTCTTATAAATGGGAAGGCAAGGATCGCAAAGGCACCAAGGTTGCTGGTGAAACGCAGGGATCAAACGCTGCGCTGGTCAAAGCGCAGCTGCGCAAGCAAGGCGTGTTAATCACAAAAATAAGTAAAAAATCGAGCTTGTTTAGCAGCAAAGGCAAGAAAATAACACCTCTGGATATCGCTTTCTTTACTCGCCAGCTAGCCACAATGATGGCTTCGGGCGTACCCATCATCCAAGCGTTTGACATCATTGCCGAAGGAACAGAAAACCCAAACCTTCAAAAACTAGTTAATGAAATCAAGGTCGACGTCGCTGCTGGGAACACATTAGCCGACTCATTAAGGCAGCATCCAAAATATTTTGACGACTTATTTTGCAATCTAGTCGAGTCCGGCGAGCAGTCGGGTCGACTAGAGTCCCTATTAGACCGTATCGCCACTTACAAGGAGAAGACAGAGGCATTGAAGGCTAAGATCAAGAAAGCCATGACTTACCCGATTGCAGTTTTAGCGGTAGCTATCGTAGTTACAGCAATTCTCCTGCTAAAGGTAGTACCGCAGTTCAAAGAAGTATTTGCAGGCTTTGGAGCGGAGCTTCCCGCGTTTACCTTGATGGTTATTGCCTTATCAGAGTGGCTCCAGTCCTGGTGGTTTATTATTTTGATCGGGCTCATTACCATAGGTTATCTTTACGGTAAAGCCCGATTAAAATCGAAAACCTTCAGGGATAACGAAGATCGTTTGCTACTCAAAGCACCAGTAATCGGCAACATTCTTTACAAAGCTGCAGTAGCGAGATATGCGCGAACGCTCTCTACCACATTCGCCGCGGGCGTACCGCTGGTGGACGCCTTGGATTCAGTCGCGGGCGCAGCAGGGAATGTGGTATTTTACAATGCTGTGATGCAGATCAAAGAAGACGTATCTGCAGGCTCGCAGCTGAATTTCTCAATGAGGACTACAAATGTATTCCCCTCTTTGGCTGTGCAGATGGCAGGCATCGGTGAAGAGTCAGGCAACTTGGACGGAATGCTCGATAAAGTTGCCGATTATTACGAAAGTGAAGTAGACAACGCGGTAGACAACCTCACCACGCTACTTGAACCAATGATTATGGTTGTACTCGGTACACTAGTCGGCGGCCTGATCATCGCCATGTACCTGCCGATCTTCCAACTGGGCGCTGTCGTCTAACCCATGCCCATCATCGAATACCTGGCCAGCCACTCGCTGGCCTTTATTTTGATCGCTGGCCTGATCGGCCTCGTGGTCGGCAGCTTCCTCAACGTAGTAATCCACCGCGTACCCAAGATGATGGAACGCGACTGGCTGCGTCAGGCACGGGAAATGCTGAATCCTGATGCTGAACAGCCCAAGGAACCTACCTATAACCTGATCCTACCCCACTCCCACTGCCCGCACTGCAATGCGGAAATCAAAGCCTGGCAGAACCTCCCGATTTTGAGTTATCTCCTGCTGCGCGGCCGCTGCGGCCAGTGCAAGGCGCGAATCAGCCCACGCTATCCCCTAGTGGAGTTGCTGACCGCTGTCCTCTCCATGATTGTTGCGTGGCAGTTCGGTTTTGGCTGGGCTGCAGGCGCTATGCTGGTGCTGACCTGGGGCTTGATCAGTTTGAGCCTGATCGACGCTGACACGCAGTTGCTGCCGGATTCAATTGTTTTACCGCTTCTATGGCTAGGCCTGATCGTAAACAGTTTTGGTATGTTTACGGATCTTAATACGGCGCTGTGGGGTGCTGTGGTCGGTTACCTGAGCCTGTGGCTGGTGTTCTGGGTATTCAAGCTGATCACCGGCAAGGAAGGCATGGGCTACGGTGATTTCAAGCTGCTGGCGATGCTGGGTGCCTGGGGCGGCTGGCAGATACTGCCGCTGACCATTCTGCTCTCTTCGCTGGTGGGTGCCATTCTGGGCATCATCATCCTGAAGACCCGCGGCCAATCCAATGCCACTCCCCTGCCCTTCGGGCCCTATCTGGCGATTGCCGGGTGGATTGCATTGATCTGGGGTGACACAATTACCGGCACATACCTTCAATTTGCCGGATTCTAAGCATGATCATAGGTTTGACCGGCGGTATCGGCAGCGGCAAGAGTGCTGCGGCTGACCGCTTTGCCACCGCGCACGGCATTCATGTAGTGGATGCCGACCTCAAGTCTCGCGTCGTCGTGGAACCAGGCCGGCCCGCACTGCAGCATATTGTGGACCGATTTGGTTCTGACATACTGCTTGAGAACGGTAGCCTTAACCGGGCCGCGCTGCGCCAACGCGTGTTCCAGGATGTGGCTCAGCGGCTCTGGCTGGAAGCGCTACTGCATCCGCTAATCCGCGAAGAGATCACCAGCGACCTGGCCTCTGCCACCTCGCCTTACGCGTTGCTGGTCTCGCCGCTGCTGGTCGAATCCGGCCAGCATGCCATGACTGAGCGCATCATCGTTGTGGATGTGCCCGAGGCGACGCAGATATTGCGTACCAGCCAACGTGACGGCGTGCCTGAGGCGCAGATCAAGGCTATCATGCAGGCCCAGGCCAAGCGTGAAGACCGCCTGCGGCATGCCCATGACATTATTCTCAATGACCAGGATCTCGCGACGCTGCACGCGCAAGTTGACGCGCTGCATGAACGCTACCTGGTCATGACTACAGGAGCCACGCCATGACCCTGAGCGTCGAATGCCCTACCTGCAAAGCCCCGGTGACCTGGGATGACAGCTTTCCAGACCGCCCCTTCTGTTCACACCGTTGCCGCTTGATTGATCTGGGTGCCTGGGCCTCTGAAGAGCACGTGGTGCCGGGTGAAGAACTGGAGCAGGATCTGTACTCCGGGGACCTGCCCCAGCAATGAGCTGCTGATCCCGTGCGTCGTATACATGTGATGGCCGCCGTCATCCGCCGCGCGGATGGCTGCATTCTGATCGCCAAACGACCTGATACTGCCCATCAAGGCGGGTTGTGGGAGTTCCCGGGCGGCAAGCTTGAGGATGGCGAGTCTCGCCTGAACGGGCTTGCCCGTGAGCTCCTTGAGGAGCTGGGCATTCATGTCACCAACGCTGAACCTCTAATCGATATACGCCATGACTATCCAGACAAATCCATACGACTGGATGTCTGGAGCGTTTCTGCGTTTTCGGGAGAAGCGCATGGCGCCGAAGGCCAGCAGGTGCGCTGGGTCGCGCCTGGCGACCTTGGGGAATATGACTTTCCTGCCGCGAACAAGCCCATTGTGTTGGCGGCTACGCTGCCTGAGCGTTATCTGGTTACGCCTGATGGTCTGGACATTGATGACTTGGTTGCCGGGTTGGACGCTGCTAGTGCCTCGGGTACGAGGATAGTGCAGTTACGGCAGACGGGATTGGGCAGGAAAGAATATGGTCAGCTTGCAGCTTCATTGATGGGGCGTTTTGGCGGTGATTTTATCTGGATGCTCAAGGGGGACCGGCCGCTTTTGAGTGGAGCGGGTTGGCATCTGAGTGCGCGGCAATTGCGGGAGCTGCATGGGGTTGGGTGGGGTAAGGGGGAGCCTTTCGCGACGGGGCCGTCGCTCCTACCGGATGCTGCACCAGCGGATGTTATCAAGGGTGAGCGGTTGCCGGGTCGCCGGTCGCCGGAACGCGAAGAGGTTGGAAGCGGATTGCTGGCGGCCTCCTGCCACAATGCGGAAGAATTACAGATGGCTCATCAGATTGGGGCGGACTTTGTCACCCTCTCGCCGGTTTTGCCTACCCGAAGCCACCCTGGTGCAGCGCATCTCGGCTGGGAACTAGCTGAGGAGCTGATCGCGCAAGCAACGATGCCGGTTTACCTGCTGGGCGGGATGACTGCCGACCATCTGAAAAAAGCCCGCGCCATTGGCGCGCAAGGCATTGCTGGGATTTCAGGGCTATGGCCTCAAGGCAGTCCAAGCTAGCAGCCGAAACGGCGACAAGGCTTAGTCCAGCGAGACCACCCGCAATTCCTTGGGCATGCTGAAAACGATGTTCTCTTCCTGCCCGGCCAGCTCTTCCTCACCTTGGGCGCCCAGCCCATGTAGATGCCGAATCACCTGGCGCACCAGAATGTCTGGCGCAGAAGCCCCTGCAGTGATGCCGATATGCTTTACGCCTTCCAGCCACTGCGGGAGGATTTCATCTGCACCGTCAATAAGGTAGGCGGGCGTGCCCATGCGCTCGGATAGCTCGCGCAGACGGTTGGAATTGGAACTGTTCGGGCTGCCGACCACCAGCACTAGGTCACAGGCGCTGGCAAGCTGCTTGACGGCGTCCTGACGGTTTTGGGTGGCATAGCAGATGTCATCCTTGCGCGGCCCGTCAATCGCCGGGAAACGCGCTCTGAGGGCGTCTATGACCCGGGCAGTGTCGTCCATGGACAACGTGGTCTGGGTGACGAAGGCCAGGCGTTCAGGCTGCTCGACCTGCAGCGTGGCGACGTCCTTTTCGTCTTCGACCAGGTAGATGGCGCCGCCGTTGCGGTTGTCGTACTGGCCCATGGTGCCCTCTACCTCGGGGTGGCCGGCGTGACCGATCAACACGCACTCCCTGCCATCACGGCTGTAGCGAGCGACTTCCATGTGGACTTTCGTGACCAGGGGGCAGGTCGCGTCGAAAATTTTCAGGCCGCGATCTTCGGCTTCCTTGCGCACGGCCTGGGAAACGCCGTGGGCGCTGAAGATGACGATAACGTCATCGGGCACTTGTTCGATTTCTTCAACGAAGATGGCGCCACGGTTGCGCAGGTCTTCGACCACAAATTTGTTATGCACCACCTCGTGCCGTACGTAGATCGGCGGGCCGAACACTTCCAGTGCGCGATTGACGATCTCGATGGCGCGGTCGACGCCGGCACAAAAGCCGCGGGGGTTGGCCAGTTTGATCTGCATGGGAGCCTCGGTTGGTTGTGGCTTACGGATGAATATTGGTTGCCATTATCCATGATGTGGGTGGGTAAATCGACGGCTGGGGCGGTTTGTTGGATTTAAGGTCAAGATGGATTCCCGCGTGCGCGGGAATGACGGGATTGTCTGTCAGGGGTGAGGCTGAGCAGGCTCTTGGATTCCCACGTGGGCGAGAATGACAGTGCTGAGTGACGGGGAATGCTTTGCGCTGGGTTGGTTGGGCTATGGCTACGCGGAGTTTAAGTACACCTTTGGTGCTGGCGTGACGGAATTGCCCCTCACCTCGTCATTCCCGCGAAGGCGGGAATCCATTTTGACTTTGGCGGAGGTCGCCTAGCGAAACAAAGGATTCAAACCTGCTGCCCCAAACCCGAGCATAGCCCCAAGCGTTTGCGAGGGTGACGATACTTAGCAGTGGGTTGGCTGGACGATAGCTAGGCGGGGTCCAGGTATACCATTGGGGGGTTGGGTATAGACCGCTTGGATTCCCGCCTTCGCGGGAATGACGAGGAGGGCGGGAATGAAAAGGGAGGCGAATGACGGGGTGTGCGGGAATGACGGGGGTGAAGCGAGGCCGAGACTCAGGCGGCTTTGACTTCGATAATTTCCACATCAAAGGTGATCACTTTACCCGCCAGCGGGTGATTGAAGTCCACCTCCACTGTAGTGTCGTGAATCGTCTTGACTACGCCCGGCAGCTCGCCGCCAGCGGCGTCGCGGAAGATTACGAGCAGACCTGGTTCCAGGTCCATTTCATTGAACTGGTCACGCGGCACGGTTTGCATATTCTGCGGGTTGCCGGGACCGAAGCCACGTTCAGGCTCGATGTCGAAACTGCGCTGATCGCCGGCTTTGAGGCCGAACAGGCTTTGCTCAAAACCTGGCAGCAGGCTGCCATCGCCGACCTTGAAAGTGGCTGGGGTTTTGTCGGTGGTGGTGTCGATCACGTCACCGTTGGGCAGCTTCAGGGTGAAGTGCAGGGTCACTTCCGTGTCATGGTTGATGCGGATATCGGTCATGGTGGGTGTCTCTTGTGTAATCAGTGTTGGTTTTGATCGGGCCGACCGTGTTCGCGGCGGGGCCGCCGCTCCTACCCGTATGGCCGCGCAGGGCTAGCTGGCCACAGCCTTTTTCTTGCCACCAAAAAACATGTCCAGAATCAACAGCGCAGCACCAACAGTAATGGCGCTGTCGGCGATATTGAAGGCCGGGAAAAACCAGCTTTGCTGCCAGTGCACCAGAATAAAATCCACCACATGCCCATGCACGATCCGATCATACAGATTGCCCAGCGCACCACCCAGAATCAGCGCCAGCGCCAGCGGCTCCATTATCTTGTCGCGCGGCAGCCGCGCGAGCCAGACCACCAGCATGCCACTGACACCGACCGCGATGGCAACAAAGAACCAGCGTTGCCAGCCGCCGGCATTGGCCAGGAAGCTGAAGGCCGCGCCAGGGTTGTAGGCCAGCGTAAAGCTGAACAACCCGTCGATGACCGGCACCTGC
Source organism: uncultured Pseudomonadaceae bacterium (assembly GCA_963974865.1). Classification (GTDB taxonomy): domain Bacteria; phylum Pseudomonadota; class Gammaproteobacteria; order Pseudomonadales; family Pseudomonadaceae; genus Halopseudomonas. Next base: position 256,140 of record CAXBEU010000001.1, read on the forward strand.
TGATACATCTGCAAATTGGTATCGGCAAACCATTTGCTCAGCAGATCCAGAGCGATGATCAGGGCCGACAAAGCCAGCCAGCGCAAGCTGCCGTTACGCAGATCAGGCATGCTTGCGCACCTCGCCCGGCCCCTGGATGTTGTCTACACAGCGACCGCAAATCTCCGGGTGCTCAGGATGCGAGCCCACATCGGCACGGAAGTGCCAGCAACGGGCGCACTTGGTGTGAGTCGACTTGACGATCTTCAGCTTCAAGCCTGGCAACTCTGTCTCTACGCAGTCTGAACCGGCCTGCGCCAACGGAGCAAGACCTGCCTGTGAAGTAATCAATACAAACCGCAACTCGTCGCCCAGCTTGGCCAGCGTATTGGTCAGGGATTCATCCGCATGCAAGGTGACTTCGGCCTGCAGGTTGCCACCGATGACCTTGGCGTTACGTTGATTTTCCAGCTCGCGGTTGACTGCAACTTTAACCGCCATGACCTCGTCCCAGTAGGCGCGATCCAGCTCGATGCCCTCTGGCAATGCGCTCAGCCCTTCATACCAGGTGGTCAGCATCACGGAATCGGTGCGCTCGCCCGGCAAGTACTGCCAAAGCTCTTCGGCGGTAAACGACAGGATCGGCGCGATCCAGCGCGTCAGCGCCTCGGCGATATGATACATCGCGGTCTGACAGGAGCGCCGGGCAGTGCTATCCGCCCCGGTGGTGTACTGGCGGTCCTTGATGATATCCAGATAGAAACCGCCAAGCTCCTGCACACAGAAGTTATGCACCTTCTGATACACGTTCCAGAACTTGTAGGTGTCATAGGCTTCAATGATTTCCTGCTGCAGCAGCAGCGCGCGGTCGACTGCCCAGCGGTCCAGATCCAGCATCTGCTCAGGTGCCAGCGAATGCACCTTGGGGTCGAACCCGTTCAAGTTCGAGAGCAAAAAGCGCGCGGTATTACGGATACGCCGGTAGGCATCGGCGCTGCGCTGCAGAATGACCTTGGAGACGGCCATTTCGCCGGAATAGTCGGTAGAAGACACCCACAAACGCAGGATGTCAGCCCCCAGGCTGTTGTTGATTTCCTGCGGCGCGACCACGTTACCCAGCGACTTGGACATCTTGCGGCCGTTTTCATCGACCACAAATCCGTGGGTCAGCAGCCCCTTGTAAGGCGCGTGGCCGTCGATAGCGGCGCCAGTCAACAGCGACGAGTGGAACCAGCCACGATGCTGGTCAGAGCCTTCCAGGTACAGATCAGCGCGCGGACCTTGCTCATGGCCCATAGGGTGCGAGCCGCGCATAACGTGCAGGTGAGTGGTACCGGAATCGAACCACACGTCCAGGGTGTCGCTGATCTTGTCGTACTGATCGGCTTCGGCGCCCAGCAGTTCGCTGGCGTCCATCGCGGACCAGGCCTCAATACCGCCCTGCTCCACGCGCAGCGCTACCTGCTCGACCAGTTCGGCCGTGCGCGGATGCAGTTCGCCGGTCTGCTTGTGCAGAAACAGCGGGATCGGCACGCCCCAGGTACGCTGACGCGAGATACACCAGTCCGGGCGGCCGGCAATCATGTTGTGCAGGCGCTGCTTCCCCCAGGCCGGGACGAATTCGGTTTCTTCAATCGCTGCCAGCGCACGCTGACGCAGCGGCAAGCCTTCGTGCGGCTGGGTGTCCATGCCGATAAACCATTGGGCAGTGGCACGGTAGATCACCGGCGTCTTGTGGCGCCAGCAATGCATGTAACTGTGACTGACCTGCTCATGGGCCAGCAGGCACCCGGCCTCCTCCAGCTTGGCCACCACGTTGGGGTTGGCCTTCCAGATAAACTGACCGCCAAAAAACTCCAGCGTCTCGGCGTAGACGCCATTGCCTTGGACCGGGCTCAAGATGTCGTCATTGACCATGCCGTAACGCTTGCAGGTATGAAAGTCGTCCACGCCGTAGGCTGGGGCCGAGTGAACAATGCCGGTACCCGCCCCCAGTTCAACGTAGTCAGCCAGATAAACCGGCGACAACCGATCATAGAACGGATGACGGAAATTGATCAGCTCCAGGCGGTCGCCGGTGGTGCGGGCAATGATCTCGCCGGTCCGGCCATAGCGCGCAAGACAGCTCTCAACCAGCTCTTCGGCCAGCACCAGCAAACGATCGCCGACATCTACCAGGGCGTAATTGAATTCAGGGTGGACGTTCAGCGCCTGGTTGGCCGGGATGGTCCAAGGCGTGGTGGTCCAGATAACCATCTGAGCTGGCTTGGGCAGCTCGGTCAAATCGAATGCTGCCGCGAGCTTTTCGGGCTCCGCACAGGGGAAGCCCACGTCGATGGTCGGCGATTGCTTGTCGGCGTATTCCACTTCGGCTTCAGCCAGCGCCGAGCCACAGTCAAAGCACCAGTTGACCGGCTTCAGGCCCTTGAACACAAAACCCTTCTCGATCAGCTTGCCGAGCACACGAATCTCGCCCGCTTCGTTGGCAAAATCCATGGTCTTGTAGGGGTTGTCCCACTCACCAAGCACACCCAGTCGGATAAAGTCCGCTTTCTGCCCTTCAATCTGCTTGGTCGCATAAGCGCGGCTGAGCTCCCGGGTCTTGGCGGGCTCCAGGTGCTTGCCATGGGTCACTTCAATCTTGTGTTCGATCGGCAGACCGTGGCAGTCCCAGCCCGGCACATAGGGGGCGTCGAAACCAGACAACGTCTTGGAGCGGGTGATCATGTCCTTGAGGATCTTGTTCACCGCGTGGCCGATGTGGATATCGCCGTTGGCGTAAGGCGGGCCATCATGCAGCACAAAGCTCGGGCGGCCCCGGCTGATCTCGCGAATTTTCTGGTAGAGGTTGATGCTGTCCAGGCGCTTGAGTGTTTCCGGTTCACGGGTGGGCAGACCGGCCTTCATCGGGAAGGCGGTGTCCGGCAGGTTCAGCGTCGCTTTGTAATCAGTCATCTTCTTTCCAGGCTCACTTGATTGGAGTCACAGGCCCCATTGGGCTCGGGCGGCAGCGAAATCTGCCTTGATTGCCGCCTTCAGGGCGTCCAGCGAATCGAATCGCTGTTCATCACGCAACTTTTCGTGGAATACCACGGTTATTCGCCGACCATAAAGGTCGCCGTCAAAATCCAGCAAATGCACTTCCAGGTGCGGCTGACCATCACCCTGAACGGTAGGGCGCGAGCCAATATTGGCCACACCTTTTTGCGTCACGCCATCCAGTTCGACGCTCACGCGATACACACCCTGCAAGGGCGCACGCACACGCTTCAACTGCACATTGGCGGTAGGCGCACCCAACTGCCGCCCAAGTTTCTGACCATGCAGTACACGCCCGCTGATACTGAACGGCCGGCCCAGCAGTCGCTCGGCAAGGCTGAAGTCGCCTTCGGCCAGCACCTGACGCAAGCGTGTGCTGCTGATGCGCTCACCGCTTTCAGCTACCGTATTGGCCGCCTCCACGGTAAAACCATGGCGCTCGCCACTGCCCTGCAGAAAGGCAAAATCACCGGAACGGTCGCAACCGAAGCGGAAATCGTCGCCGACCTCCAGATGCTTTACGCCCAGACCATCAATCAGGATTTCCTGCACAAACTGTTCGGCACTCATCTCACGCAAACGGCGATTGAAGGCCAGGCAGAGCACGCGGTCAACGCCCTGCTCTTCCAGCAACGCCAACTTGTCACGCAAACGCGTCAGACGCGGCGGCGCATCTCCCGGCGCAAAGTACTCACGCGGCTGGGGTTCGAATATGACCACACAGCCGGGCAGATTCATGCGCGCAGAGTGAGCGCGCAGGCGCTTGAGAATCGCCTGATGCCCGGCATGTACGCCATCGAAGTTACCAATTGTCGCCACACAGCCCCGATGCCGGGGCCGCAGATTCTGTATCCCGCGGACCAGTTCCATAATGCTCGATGCTTGGCTTAAAGGGTCGAAACGCGCAAGTATACAGGGTTAGCCGCCCACGCGTCATGCGCAGGCACCGAGTTGGCACAAGGCACTAGAGCCAAAGGCAGACCGCCTATGCTACCAGCTGCAACCTGTTGACAGCCTGGTAGGAGCGGCCGCCTGGCCGCGAAGCCCTGCGCATCAACCCTGACGCAAATGCCGCATACGCATACCGGTAGCAACCAGGGTAGCGGCGAAAACACCGATACCTGCTACTACCAGCAGTGTCATCTCCCACACCTTGTTCTGCCAACCCCAGGCAAACCACTGCTGCGTGTCCGGCACCATCCACATCACCACGGCGGACATTGCCACACAGGCGGCTATCAACCTGAAAGCGAACATCGGCCAACCTGGCTGAGCCTGGTAAACACCCATTTTCTTCAGCCCCCACCACAGCAGACCCGCATTCAATACCGCAGCCATGGATGTCGCCAGCGCCAAGCCAACATGCGCGAGCGGCCAGATAAAGATCAGGTTGAGGACCATATTGACGACCATGCAGATGATCGCGATCTTGACCGGGGTCTTGATGTCCTGACGGGCGAAGTAACCGGGCGCGAGCACCTTGATCAACATAAAGATCATGACGCCTACTGAATACGCGCGCAGCGCCGCCGCCGCTTGCACCACATCGCGCTCGGTCATCGCGCCGTAATGGAACAGAGTGGCAATCAGCGGCTCAGCCAGCAACAACAAGGCAAGCGCCGCAGGCACACCCACCAGCATGACCATACGTATCGCCCAGTCCAGCGTGGCGGAGAACGCCTTGGGGTCCTCGCCAGCATGCTGACGAGACAGCGCCGGCAGAATCACGGTGCCAATGGCGATACCAAAGGCGCCCAACGGCAGCTCGGATAATCTGTCGGCGTAGTAAAGCCAGGAGATACTGCCGGTCTCCAGGAACGAGGCCAGCACGGTATCCAGCAGCAAGTTGATCTGGCTGACCGACACACCAAAGAGCGCCGGCAGCATCAAGGTCATGATGCGCTTGACGCCTTCGTGCTTACGGTCCGGGCGCGGTATCGGCAACAGCTTGATCTGAGCCAGAAACGGCAACTGAAACAGCAATTGCAAAACGCCCGCGATAAAGACACCCCAGGCCAGCGCCATGATCGGCTGGTCAAAATACGGGGTCATCAGCACCGTGGCGCCAATCATGCACAGGTTCAATAGCACCGGGGTGAATGCCGGCACCGCAAAGCGGCCGTAGCTGTTAAGGATGGAGCCGCAGAGCGCTGTCAGTGAAATCAGCAGCAGATAAGGAAAGGTGATGCGCAGCATATCGGTTGCCAGCGCCAGTTTTTCTGTCTCGCCGTGGAAGCCTGGCGCAAACAACGTGATCAACACCGGCGCACCAGCCACACCCAACGCCGTAATACCCACCAATGTCAGCCCCAGTGTGCCGGTGACCCGGTCTACCAGTTGCTTGACCTCCGCAAGCGTGCGCTTGGCCCGGTACTCCGACAGCACCGGCACAAACGCCTGGGCAAAAGCGCCTTCGGCGAATAGACGGCGCAGGAAGTTGGGAATCTTGAAGGCGATAAAAAACGCATCCGCCTCGGACTGAGAGCCAAAATACGCAGCCACCACCACATCGCGCACCATGCCCAGCACCCGCGACAGCATGGTCATGATGCTGACCACCATGCCCGAGCGCAGCAGCGTAGGGGCTTTGGGTTCGGGTGCTACGGGGGGTGTTGAATCACTCATGCATCAGGCCGCCGGGTAAAACCGCGATGATAGCCTCCGCGACTACCGCGTGGCGAGGCCCAGACGCAGCAAAGACTTGTACTGTGAAGGCAAAAGCCTCAAGCTTCCGGCCATCAGCCTGTGGCTATAGACCCTTCTCAACTCTACCGCCCGGAACTGTTATCAACCCTTGACATTAGGGTATCTCGGCGGCATAGTACGCGGCCTTATTTGTACCTTATTCATTACGATTTTTCTGAGGAGCACGACGGTGGCCAACTCACCTCAAGCCAAGAAACGCGCCAAGCAGGCCGAGAAGCGCCGCAATCACAATGCAAGCCTGCGCTCCATGGTTCGTACCTATATCAAGAACGTAGTCAAGGCTATCGAAGCCAAAGACCTCGAGAAAGCACAGTCCGCCTACACTGCAGCAGTGCCGGTCATCGACCGCATGGCTGACAAGGGCATTATCCCCAAGAACAAGGCTGCTCGTCATAAGAGCCGCCTGAATGCACACATCAAGGCACTGGCTACCGCCGCCTGATCGCATTCTCTTGTGGTAGAAAAAACCGGCTTACGAGCCGGTTTTTTTGTGCCTGGGATTTGGGGGAGGCGCAAGACAAGGATTGCCGTAGACCCGAAGATTGGCAATACCATGGAGTTATCTGAGAGAGAAAATGGATCCCCGCTTTCGCGAGGATGACGAGGTGAGAGCTCTGGCGGGATTGATTTTACGCTGGGATTTAGTGCTTGGCGCAGACTGGGCTAACACTGATTTGTGGCTTGGCGATGCTACGGCAGTCTTTGCAGGCAAAAATGGATCCCCGCGTTCGCGACGATGACGAGGTGAGAGCTCTGGCGGGATTGATTTTACGTTGGGATTTAGTGCTTGGCGCGGACTGGGCTAACGCTGATTTGTGGCTTGGCGATGCTACCGCGGTCTTTGCTGGCAAAAATGGATCCCCGCTTTCGCGAGGATGACGAGATGGGCGAGAATGGGCGGATGCCAGATGAGTGACCGCCACTACCCAAGCAATCCAAGCAATCCAAGCGGAGACTAAATTCTGCCACCAACCATCTAACCCGTATCACGCCAAGTCCAGCCTAAACCATCAAACCACCACCACACCTCGTCATCCTCGCGAAAGCGGGGATCCATTTTGACTTGGTACTAATGGGCCACACGGGCTAACCACAATCACCGGCATGTCCATTCAAACCAAAACCAGATTATCCCGATGCACCATCTCCGGCTCGTCCAGGTAGCCGAGGATCTTCACCACCGCATCCGTCGGCTGCCCAAGAATGCGCGCAGCGTCCTGAGCACTGTAATTGACCAGCCCCCGCGCTACTTCTCGCCCATCCGGCCCCACACACACGACCATCTCACCACGCCGGAAGCTGCCTTCAACCGCCTTGATACCCACCGGCAACAGACTCCGCCGCCCAGACGCCAATGCTTTCACCGCGCCCTCGTCAATCAGCAACCGGCCACGCGTCTGCAAGTGCCCAGCCAGCCACTGCTTGCGCGCAGCCAGCATGCCTTTTTCAGGCAGCAATAACGTACCCAGCTCCTCGCCCGCCTGCAGTCGCTCTATAACTCGCTCGATGCGCCCACCGACAATCACAGTACCCGCACCGGAACGTGCTGCCAGGCGCGCTGCACGCAGTTTGGTGAGCATGCCGCCACGCCCAAGAGCACCCGCACTGCCGCCGGCCATGGCATCCAGCGCGGAATCATCCGCCATAGCCTGCTTGACCAGCTCAGCATCCGGGTTGTTGCGCGGGTCAGCGGTGTAGAGGCCATCACGGTCGGTGAGGATGACCAAGAGATCACCCTCGACCAGATTGGTCACCAGCGCGCCCAGGGTGTCGTTGTCGCCAAAGCGGATCTCGTCGGTCACCACGGTATCGTTTTCGTTGATCACCGGGATCACGCCCAGATCAAGCAGTGCCCGCAGCGTACTACGCGCATTCAGGTAGCGTTTGCGGTCGGACAGATCATCGTGAGTGAGCAGTACCTGAGCAGTAGACAGGCCATGCGCCTGGAAGCTGGACTCCCATGCCTGCACCAGACCCATCTGACCGATGGCAGCAGCAGCCTGCATCTGATGGATAGTCTTGGGGCGCTCGGTCCAGCCCAGGCGGCTCATGCCCGCTGCTACGGCGCCGGACGATACCAGCACCAGCTCGGCACCGCTCTTGCGCAGCGCGACCAGCTGCTCGACCCAGACAGCCATGGCGTCTTTATCCAGGCCGCGACCATCCCCAGTGAGCAGCGCACTCCCAATCTTGACTACCCAACGACGGGCATTGGTTACCTTGTCACGCATATTCGATCCAGAAGCAAAGTGTCAGTTGAATCGCTGCATTCTACCTGAATCGAGGCGTGGGCAAATGAGCTTCGGCGGGAAGGTGATTGTGCTGGGAGGTGAAACTTCAAGTTTCTGGAAAGGCTTTCGCGGCGAGGCCGCCGCTCCCACCAGGAAAAACCGCTCCCACCCACAACCAGCGCAAGACGCCAGCCAGGTAGGAGCGGCGGCCTCGCCGCGCTCCTACCTTACAATCTTGAGCTACAAACGCCGAGGCCGGCGCTCCTACCGGGACGAGTGTCAGGGTAGGAGCGCCGGCCTCGGCGCGAAACGGAATCAAACAACACATCAATGCACGTAGAAGATCTCTGGACCGTCTTCGTCATCTTCGTCGTCATCGTCCTCATCTTCGTCGTCAGTCAGCAGACCCTGCTTGCGCAGTGCCTTGCGATCGTCCAGCTCCTGGATGTGCGCGCGAGCCTCTTCCTCAATACGCTGATCAAGATCAGTCACTTCGGCCGCATAGGCTTCATCATCCAGCATGCGCTGCTTGCGCTCGTCCAGCCAGTTCATGACGGCTTTGGCCAGCTCTTCGGTACCCTGGCGCTCGGAAGCAGAAATCACGAATACCGGACCTTCCCACTCCAGACGCTCGACCACATCATCCAGCATCGCCTGCTGCTCATCTTCCAGCAACTGGTCGCACTTGTTCAGCACCAACCAGCGCTCACGCAAGGTCAGCGCCGGGCTGAATTTACCCAGCTCGTGGATAATGGTTTCGATTGCCTCAACCGGATCACTGCTGTCCGGCGGCACCATATCGACCAGGTGCAGCAACAGACGCGTGCGCGACAAATGCTTGAGGAACCGCGTACCCAAGCCAGCGCCCTCAGCCGCCCCCGCGATCACGCCAGGAATATCGGCAATCACGAAGCTACGCAACTGACCTACGTCCACCACACCCAGGTTCGGCACCATGGTAGTGAACGGGTAGTCAGCCACTTTCGGCTTGGCTGCAGACACCGCACGAATGAAGGTGCTCTTGCCGGCATTCGGCAACCCCAGCAAACCCACATCGGCCAGTACTTTCAACTCCAGCTTCAGATCGCGCTGCTCACCCAGACTGCCATTGGACGTCTGGCGCGGTGCGCGGTTAACACTGGACTTGTAACGCGTGTTACCCAAGCCATGGAAGCCGCCCTGCGCTACCAGCAGACGCTGGCCCGGCTCAGTCAGATCACCAATGATTTCCTGGGTGCCAGCGTCGATTACCGTTGTACCTATGGGTACCGGCAGAATCAGATCTTCGCCCTTGCTGCCTGTGCAATCCTTGCCGCTGCCGTTTTCACCGCGCTTGGCATTGAACCGGCGCGTGTAGCGGTAATCCACCAGGGTGTTGTAGTTGTCGGCTACCTCAAGGTAGATCGAACCACCATCACCACCATCACCACCGTCAGGTCCGCCTTTGGGAATGAATTTTTCCCGGCGAAAGCTCATGCAGCCATTGCCACCATCGCCGGCCTTGACCGTAATGGATACTTCATCAACGAATTTCATCTAGCTCCCTCCCGCTACGGGATGGATTGAGGTTGCTACAAAAAGGACAAACAAAAAAGCCCCGTCGTCAGACAGGGCTTTTTCGAACCAGGGTAGTATCAGGCTTCTACGACATTCACGTAGCGACGACCGAACTTGCCCTTCACTTCGAACTTGACTACACCGGCCGCCTTGGCGAACAGGGTGTGATCCTTGCCCATGCCGACGTTTTTGCCGGGATGGAATTCAGTACCACGCTGACGGACAATGATGTTGCCCGGAATGATGGTCTGACCGCCGTACATTTTAACGCCAAGGCGTTTGGATTCTGAATCGCGACCGTTGCGCGTGGAACCGCCTGCTTTTTTGTGTGCCATGGGTTTTTATCTCCTCAATGGGCTTAGGCAGAGATGCCGGTAATCTTGATTTCGGTGTACCACTGACGGTGGCCCTGACGCTTCATGTGGTGCTTACGACGACGGAATTTGATGATCCGGATCTTGTCGCCACGGCCATGAGCGCTGATTTCAGCAGTCACCTTGGCGCCTTCAACGATCGGCGCGCCGATGCTGATGTCGTCGCCATTGCCAATCAGCAGAACGCGGTCGAAATCGATGCTGGCACCGGTTTCCACGTCCAGCTTCTCTACTCTCAGGTATTCACCTTCGGTGACCTTGTACTGCTTACCACCGGTAACAATCACTGCGTACATGATGCTTTCTCCGTAATCCTGCTCACCCGGCGCTTAGGTATAATGGTTAGTGGCCGGCATGGCTGCAAGTGGACCCGCCTATCGGGCCCTACCTTGCCATTGTCAAAACAGGGATGCTGTAAATCTGTTTATACGTAAATACGTACACACGTAAATACGGTTTTCAGGGGCGGAAATTCTACGCAAAGATTCAAGCTCACGCAAGCTTTAACCGGCACTGATCAATACCGAACAATTACCGGGCCAAAAGGCACTGCAAGCGCCTGAAAACGGCCGTTTTCTTGACAGCGCGGGGCCCGCCACATAGCATGCCGCGCAACCTTTTAGGAATCTGCAGTTAATGTCCAGCCTGCCTTTTTATGACGCTGTCACCCGGGACTTCGATGAAGTGAATGCGCTGATCATGCGCCAGCTTCACTCCCGCGTGCCTCTGGTCGAAAAGATCGGCCACTATATTATCAGTGCAGGCGGCAAGCGCCTACGCCCACTGGTAGTGCTGCTGAGCGCCCGCGCCTGCGGCCTGGAAGATCCGCGCCAGCACAGCCTGGCGGCGATAATCGAGTTTCTGCACACCGCTACTTTGCTGCACGATGATGTGGTCGATATTTCCGACCAGCGTCGTGGCCGCAGCACCGCCAACTCCCTGTGGGGCAATGCTCCTAGCGTGCTGGTTGGCGACTTCCTTTATTCCCGCGCTTTCGAAATGATGGTCGAGCTGGGCGACATGCAGATCATGCAGGTGCTGGCCAACGCGACCAACGTGATTGCCGAGGGCGAGGTACTGCAACTCTCCAAGGTGCGCGACGCCAGCACCGACGAAGCGACCTATATGGAAGTGATCCGTAGCAAAACGGCGATGCTGTTTGAAGCCTCGACCCATAGCGCAGGATTGCTGGCCAAAGCCGAACCCGCCCAGACCGAAGCTCTGCGCGGCTACGGCAACGCGCTGGGCATAGCCTTCCAACTGGTCGATGACGTACTGGATTACACCGGCGATGCCCAGGCGATGGGCAAAAACGTGGGCGATGATCTGGCCGAGGGCAAACCCACGCTGCCGCTGATCTTTACCATGCGCGAAGGCAATGCCGAGCAGGCAGCGCTGGTGCGCAAGGCGATTCAAAAGGGCGGGATCGACGATATAGAAGCTATCCAGCAGGCAGTGCGTGATTGCGGCGGCCTGGAATACACCTCGAGGCTGGCTCGAGAGCAGTCGGAAGAAGCCATTCGGCTATTGCAGAGCCTGCCACCGTCCATTTACCGGGACTCGCTGGAGCAACTGGCGCGCTTTGCGGTAGAGCGGGCTTACTGAATCCCTGCCTTCACGCGAACCCTTCGCGGCGAGGCCGCCGCTCCTACCAGAAGCTAAAAGCGCATAGCCTGTAGTGGTAGGAGCGGCGGCCCGCCGCGAAAAGGTTTTAGAGCACCTTCAACAACTCAATATCAAACACCAGCGTGCTGTGCGGCGGAATGCTGCCGGCCGCGCGTGCGCCATAAGCCAGCTCGGAAGGAATATACAAACGCCATTTTGCGCCTTCCTTCATCAGTTGCAGTGCTTCAGTCCAACCCGCGATTACGCCACCGACCGGGAACTCAGCAGGCTGGCCGCGTTTGTAGGAACTGTCGAAAACTTCACCTGTGATCAAGGTGCCTTCGTAATGAGTCTGCACCGTGGAGCTGGCCTGCGGCGTCGCACCAGTGCCTGCGTTGACGACTTCGTACTGCAGACCTGATGCCAGGGTAACGACACCATCGCGCTGAGCATTCTTGGTCAGAAACTCGACACCCGCCTGACCCGCTTCACGCGCAGAGGCCTCGGCGGCCGCCTGCATCTTTGCCTGCAAACCGGCGAAGGCTTGCTGCAAGGCAGCTTCTTCAACCTGGCTGGGTTGCTGGCCAAAGGCATCGCGCAGACCAGCGACCACCAGATCAATGCTCAGATCAGGAATATTGCTGCTCGCCAGTTGGTCGCCCATCTGCCGGCCAATACCGTAACTTACGCGCTGCTCGTCGTTCTCGAAGGTGCTGCTCATGGCGGTACTCCGCTAAAAAAATGGCCGTCAAGCCTGACATAAAGTCAGGAAGAATTCACCAACGCCAGTGACTCCGTTACAATGCCCGGCTTTTCAGGCCTATCAAGCAGAGATCCGACCATGCTGGAAAAGTTGTTTCAACTCTCGGCCCACGGTACCAACGTGCGCACCGAGATTATCGCCGGCCTGACAACCTTCCTGACCATGGCCTATATCATCTTCGTCAACCCGATGATGATGGCGGACGCGGGTATTGATCCTGGCGCGGCCTTTGTCGCCACCTGCCTGGCAGCGGCCATAGGCTCGTTGATCATGGGGCTGTGGGCGAATTACCCCATTGCACTGGCCCCGGGCATGGGTCTGAACGCCTTTTTCAGCTACACAGTCGTTGGCTCCATGGGATATAGCTGGGAAGTGGCGCTGGGCGCTGTGTTTATCTCCGGTTTCATGTTCTTCCTGCTGAGCATCTTCAAGATTCGCGAATGGATCATCAACAGCATTCCCATGGCGCTGCGCTCGGCGATTGCTGCCGGCATTGGCCTTTTCCTGGCGCTGATTGCACTTAAGAACGCCGGCTTTGTGGTCGATCACCCGGCGACCCTGGTCGCGCTGGGCGACCTGACCCAACCCGCGCCCATACTCGCCGCATTGGGCTTTGCAATCATCGTCGCCCTCGCCTACCGCCAGGTAACCGGCGCGGTAATGATTGGCATTCTGGTGATTACCGGCATCAGCCTGATCGCTGGTCTCAGCCAGGCCAATGGCATTGTCTCTGCACCACCGAGCCTGGCACCGACCTATCTGCAACTGGATATCCGCGGTGCGCTGGAAATCGGCATGCTCAGTGTGATCTTCGCGTTCCTGTTCGTGGATCTGTTTGATACCTCAGGCACGCTGATCGGCGTTGCGCAAAGGGCCAACCTGGTAGATGAAAACGGCAAGATGCCGCGCCTGGGCCGCGCCCTGATGGCTGACAGCACCGCCACCATGGCCGGTGCAGCACTAGGCACCTCGACAACCACCAGCTATATCGAATCTGCCGCTGGCACCGCAGCTGGGGGCCGCACCGGCCTGACAGCCTGCGTGGTGGCACTGCTGTTTCTGTTGGCACTGTTTTTCTCGCCACTGGCCGGAGCTGTGCCCGCCTTCGCCACCGCACCAGCACTGATGTTTGTCGCCGTGCTGATGACCGGCGGGCTGATCCAGGTCAACTGGGACGATCTGACCGAAGCCGCGCCCGTGGTCATTACCGCAATCATGATGCCGCTGACCTTCTCCATCGCCAACGGCATTGCCCTGGGCTTTATTGCCTGGACGGTGATAAAGGTTTTCGCCGGCCGTTGGCAGGACCTTAACCCCAGCCTGTATATTCTGGCTGGCCTATTCGTCATCAAACTTGCGTTGTTCAACTAATGGGCCTGTCCTTCAACCCCGCTGATTACGACCAGGAGCTGGCTGCCAAGCGCCAGCGCCTGATAGACCTGCTCGCGCCGTATCAGGCGCCAGAGCCGCAGGTGTTCTCATCACCAAAAGAACATTTTCGCCTGCGCGCCGAATTCCGTCTGTGGTACCAGGACGGCCAAGCGCACTACGCCATGTTTGAGCCCGGCGAGAAGTACAAGGCGGTCTTGATTGATCAGTTGCCAATTGCCAGCCGCCGCATCAATGAGCTGATGGGCCCGCTGCTGGAGGCCTGCAAAGCCGACCCGCAGTTGGGCCGCAAACTCTTTCAGATCGAGTTTCTGACGACCCTGTCAGGCGAAGCACTGGTCAGCCTGTGCTACCACAGGCCGATAGATGAGGCCTGGGATGCCCCGGCACTCGCCATGGCCGAGCAGCTGGGCATCATGCTGATAGGCCGTAGCCGCGGACGCAAACGGGTCTTGCAGCGCGACCATGTGATTGAAGAGCTGCAAGTCGCCGGGCGTACCTGGCGCTATCAGCAAGTGGAAGGCGGTTTTACCCAGCCAAACGGCCATGTGAACCAGCATATGCTCAGCTGGGCGCTGGACGCCGCTGGCGAGAATAGCGACGACCTGCTGGAGCTCTACTGCGGCAACGGCAATTTTACCCTGCCGCTGTCCACCCGCTTCCGCAAGGTCATGGCTACTGAATTGTCGAAAAGCTCGGTCAAATCAGCCATCGCCAATCTGGAAATGAACCAGGTCGAGAATGTCACTCTGATTCGCCTGGCCAGTGAAGAAGTCACCGAGGCGCTGACCGGGGTGCGGGAATTCCGGCGCTTGCAGGGCATCAATCTGAGCGAATACAACTTCGGCACAGTATTTGTCGACCCCCCGCGCGCCGGGCTCGACCCTGCAACGCTGGAGCTGGTGAGAGGCTACCAGCGCATCCTGTATATTTCCTGCAACCCGCAAACCCTGGCCGACAACCTCGCTGCCCTGAGCAGTACACACCAGGTCACACGCTGCGCGTTATTTGATCAGTTTCCTTATACGCATCATATGGAGAGCGGCGTGTTGCTGGAGCGGCGTGATTAGCTCTGAAGCCAGGTGCAGACGCATAATCGACAAGCTTTGGCGCGCGACAGTAGCGCCTTGTTATGGAGTGTACTTTGCTGCATCATTTAATCGATGCCACCTTCCAATTTGGTAGATGTGATGAATACAGTCCAGCTTGAAAGTATCACGAGCGCGGCAATGACCCTGCCTGAGCGGGAGCGTGCCAAACTTGCTCGTGATTTGGTAGCAAGTTTAGATGGCCCTGCCGATATGAGTGTGGCCGAGGCCTGGGACGCTGAAGTTTGCCGTAGAATCAATGACATCGAGTCAGGCAAAACAGAACTTTTGGACGCAGATGAAGCAATTTCGCACGCCAGGGCTCAGATAAGGGGCTGATTTTGAAGGTAAAGGTTAGCACGGAAGCTACCGAAGAACTGATCAGGGCCGCTACTTGGTACGAATTGGAGGTGCCAGGCTTGGGGGAGCAACTCATCAATACCTTTGAGCAGGCAACGGCAATGCTCAGCGAACCAAACCCACCACTTATCCCAGTTATCGGCGATTCAGCCAAGCTGGGAGCAAAAAGACTGATTCTTCAAAAATTTCCCTTCTCCCTGATAATCATAGCGAATAGCCGGATGATCACGGTCCTCGCTTTCGCACATCACTCCCGAAAGCCGGGCTACTGGCATGATCGAATCACCCCATAACAATCGCACTGTTAGCGAAGGTCCCATACGGTGCAGAATCACAGAACTGCAAACCCACTTTTTTAGGGGTTCTTGAGGGCATGCTGACTCACCCCATGCCTCTCGTCGGCACCATTTTGGCGCACCACCTGTTCTACCCTATACTGCCTCGATCGACCTTAAAACAATAACCCAGCCGGATTCCGCGCTGGCAGTCGAGGCAATAACGCATGGCACATGAAGGCTTTCTCTACGAGAGCATCAGTCAGCAGTTGCGCAGCCAGATCCGCGGGGGCAGTTACCAGGCGGGCGAGCGGCTGCCCTCGGTCCGGCGTCTGAGCCAGATCTTCGGTGTGAGCATCAACACCGTTGTGCAGTGTTTCCGGCAACTGGAAATGGATGGTTTTATCGACATTCGTCCGCGCTCGGGCGTGTTCGTCGCCAGCAACCAACCCGCCAATCCCGACAGCCCCGTCGTGGCGCATTTTCCACTGCTGCCAGTCGAAGTGTCCCTGAGCGAAGACATCCTCCACTATATGGAACCGCATGTGGAGGAGCACCTGGTGCATCTGGGCATCGCCCTGCCCGCCCGCGAAATCATGCCCATCGAACGTATTTTACGTACCTTGCGTGAAGTCACCCGCAGACAGCCGATGGACACCTGGGATTACATGCACCCGCATGGCCACGCCCGATTCACCCACCAACTGGCGCGGCGCAGCCTGAATTATCCTGTGCCATTCACCCCAGAAGATCTGATCATCACCAACGGCTGCATGGAAGCTATCGAGCTGGCGCTGAGAACCGTCACCCGCCGCGGCGACATAGTGGCGGTGGAAACGCCCACTTACTACGGCGCACTGGTGGCGTTGGAAGTCATGCAGCGCAAAGCACTGGAAATCCCCACGCATTACCGCGATGGCATGTGCCTTTACTCCCTTGAGCAGGCATTCAAACGGGGCCAGGTCAGCGCCTGCCTGGTCTCCTGCAATGCGCAGAACCCGTTGGGCTTTACCATGTCGGCAGAGCGCAAGCAGAAGCTGGTGGCGTTAGCGACGCACTACGCTGTGCCACTGATTGAAAACGATATATGGGGCGATACCGTGTATGCCGGAGATTCCCCACCCGCCAAGGCTTATGATGAAGCCGGGATGGTGATCTACTGCAATTCGTTCTCCAAATCCCTGATGCCTGGTATGCGGTTGGGTTGGGTGGCGCCGGGGCGTTTTCACCATCGCCTGCGCGAGCTCAAACAGATCAGCAGCATCACCACCGCCTCCGCCCCGCAACTGCTGATGGGCCGCCTGATGGAAAGCGGCTTTTACGCGCAGCACGTGCAGCAACTGCGCCAGCAGCTTGAGGCGCAAACAAAGGAGACCGCCGCAGCCGTGCTGGATGCCTTCCCGCCAGGGACACGCATTGATATCCCCACCGGTGGATGCGTGCTCTGGGTTGGGCTGCCAAATCGAATCGACTCCAGAACACTCTTCGATCGGGCGCTGGCCGGGGGCATTCATATCTTCCCTGGCACCGTGTTTTCCGCAGGTCCAAGGCATTTCAATTACCTGCGCCTGAATGCTGGCACACCTACCAACCCCAAGCTCCGGCAGGCAATAAGCCGGCTAGGGGAGCTGGCGCGGAGCATCTGAGCACCCGCGCCAGCGCAGCTCAAGGCTCGCGAGCAATACCGGTGTAATCATCGCTGTAACAGGGGCCAGCACCACAGACGTCTACCACCGCCCCGCCGCTCTTCATGAACTCCGACTTCTGCAACCTTGCCGCCACCGTGTTACGTGGCGATTCATGCGGGTCGTTACCTACCGAACCATCGGGCCCCGTATTGTTGGTCGGCGGGAATGGGTTGCCGCGAGTACCGTCCGCGCTCACTGCCCCCGAATCCCAGATCATCAGCGCGTGGCCGTCATAGGGGTACTGCTCGATCAGTCGAATAGCATGGTACGGATTGCTGTCTGGATGCTCACCCAATCGTACAGTAGGCTCATGAATAGCCGCACCAATAGTCCTGGCCATGATCTCCGCGCTCCATTGCGTGACCTGATAATCACCCAGGCCGACATGCAACAGCACGCGCTTGTCAGTCCCGGTATTGGGCAGATAATCCCCAGCCAGATGACTGAGATAACCGTTATTCTCGGCCCTGTCCCAGAGCATCTGCATCATGGCAAAGGTCAGCGAGCGATCCAGGCTATCCTCATAGGCCTCATACAGAACCGACCCGAAGCGCTGATTGAACGGACCATAGCGGCGCAGCAACAGGCTGTAATTGCTGCCCGGCACGCCCAATACGCCACGATCAATATTTGGCGCAGTCGCCACCAGAGCGCCACCAAGAATCCCGCCCTGGCTGTTACCGTCGTAGAAGACCTCGCTGGGGTCATATACCAGCGTATCTGCTGGCCCGTGTCGGAATGCCGGGTCGGCCTGGAACCCCTGGGGGTGCTTCAACAGTTCGGCAAGGAACATCGCATTCAGCAAGCCCTGCTGACTACGGTCCAGTTGCTGCGGTAACAGACTGATATTGGCCAGTATCCGGTGAATAACACCCGCGATGAAATCTTCGGTGGCCATGCCCACCCAGTCGGTGGCGCAAAACATGACGTTATGCTCGGTTTGCATCGCACGCACGTTACCCGCACGAAATTCCCCGCCTGGCCCCTCGCCAAACAACCCGTGGCCATACAAGGCTGCACGCGCGGGGGTGACCGGGCTGTTGCTATCGGCAAAATCCGCAACGGCTGTGACTGGCACCTGACAACGATAGCGCGCAGTGAAGACATCCGAGCCATTCAATACAGAGGGCAAGGCGTCGGGGTCGTCGCTGGCATAGTTGAAGCTCGAACCCGGTGGCCCGCCCTGCACGTTCAGATAATTGGGCACCTCAAAGGTGCCGGTGATCCCGCGACTCAAGCCATCGCGCGCAGATCCGTCGATAAGCGGGCCGACCTGATCGACGGTAAATACCGGCGCACTGTTACCCAGCCGGGCGAAGGCATCATCCCTGATACGCAACATCCGCGCGGTAATGGATTCCTGACTGGCGATAGTAAAATCCCAGGCCAGATTCAAGTTGTCGCGAGCTACCCCCACCGCCTGCAAATCATCAAATATATTCTCCATCGCGGCTCGACGGTCTTCGTAGACCGCTACCCCGGTATCGATTCCGTCGCGGTATGCCCGGAATAGCTCGTTGGGCTCCAGCAACTCGCCGTCGGCGTTGCGCGCGCTACGAATGGCGGCGATATAACGCTGACCCTCCTTGAAGTTCACCGCAGGCCTGATAATCAGCGCTTGCCGGTTGGCATCCGGTGCATTGGCATCCAGCTCGGCCCAGATCAAATGCCGCTCACCGGTATCGGCGTTAATCACCAGAATGGGCGCATCCGCATCCAGTGCATCTTCAATATCGCCAATCGCAACAGCGCCTGTCTGCGTCAGATCAATGCCTGGCAAATGGGCAAGCAGCATCGAGCCGGGTGAGAAACCGTCATTGCGATTCCATTCCTGCGGGTCCACAGGCGCGGTAACCGTGGTGGTCACACCTTGAGGCGCCAATTGACTCGGCGCGATGGACACTGGCTGCGCCACCGGCATGCCCGCCACATCGAAGCTCACCCGAAAGCCGGTTTCGGTACTGGCATCTTCGCGGGTGAAAAAATTACTCGGGAACGGATACAGGCAATGGGTATTTACCGTGTGATCACAATAGCCGGCGCTGGCCTGATCAAATTGCGATAAATCAACCGTCTCAGGGGCCGCAGGCGCGTTAGAGCGGGAACTGGAACCAGAACTCAGGCAGCCCTGCAGCAGCAAGGAACCACACGCCAGCGCTACTAGTGTCAACTTCGATTGCATGGCCATCTCCTCTTATTGTTGTTGGTATGCCTCCCCAGCCTAAGCGCTGGCAGCCAGGCAAAACAGGTACAGATTCAGCTAAACGGCTGACACAGATAGCACTGCTGAGCAGGGGCAAATCAGAGGCTGGTCCTGAATCTGTACCAATGCTTTAGTCGAATCTGTACCTGTTTTACCTGCCGCGCGCCGCCGTAGCATGGGCAAGCCCGACAATCACAACAACAAGGCCATACGAGGGATACACCATGTCCAGCCTACAGCGGTACGCAACACCTTTCGCAGTCAGCCTGCTCACGCTGGCGCTCACCGGTTGCCTTAGCTCTGGTGGTTCCAGCTCCAACTCAGGTTCAGATGCGGGCGGGCCACAGCCCGACCTCACCCTTAGCGTGCTCTCCAGCGCACCCGACCAGGTCAGCGGCGGCGATGTATTGCTGTCGGTGGACGGTGACATGGATCTGGTCGACAGCGAGCTGGATCAACTGGAGCTGTGGCTGAACGATCAGGAGATCGAAGCGACCCGGATAACACGGCGCAATGGTCGCCTGGAGGTGCTGGTAGAAGGGCTTGCAGAAGGTGAAAATACTTTGCAATTGCACCACGCCGCGCACGGCCCGCTGTATGAAATGACGCTGACCAACCACCCGATTACCGGGCCTATTTTCTCCGGGCCTCAGCAGTATCCCTTTGTCTGCACTGTGAGTACCGAGCTGAACAAGCAGCCGATAGTAGATACCGACGAGGGCATGGGTTTTCCGGTCTTGGATGCCAACAATACCCAGATTGGTCTCAGCAAGGACTGCTCTATCGAGTCTTATGTGGAATTCTTCTACCGCGCCACCGACGACACCTACAAACCCCTGCCGGACAACCGCGTTCGCCCTGCGGACATGGCCACCACCACGCTGACTGACGGCCGCGTGGTCGACTTTATCGTGCGCCGCGAAGTCGGCACCATTAACCGCTTCATCTACAGCTTCGCCACACTGGCCAGCCTCAACGACGCTGCCGACACGGCCTCGACCGATCTCTGGAACGGCCGAGCCATGTTCCACTTCCTTGGCGGCGTCGCCATCGGCCACACCCAGGGGCGTATGGACAATCGCTCCATGGTGCCAGAGGTGCTCGGCAAAGGTTATGCCGTGCTCTTTTCAACAGGCACCCGTACCAACTCGCATTACAATCTGCAGGTGGGCGGCGAGACCGCGCTCATGGTCAAGGAGCACTTCGTCAAACGCTTCGGTACACCGGAATACACCGTTGCCATCGGCGGCTCCGGTGGCGGCATTCAACAGTACGTCTACGCCCAGAATCACCCCGGCCTGCTGGACGGCGGCGTACCGCAATACTCCTACCCCGACATGGTCACCCAGACCATCCACGTGGGTGACTGTGAGCTGCTTGAGCACTATATGGATGTCACCGACAGTGACAACAACCTGTGGACCACGACTGCCAATCGCAGTTGGCTGGTAGGGCTCAATTCAACCGACGACTACCCAGACCCCTTCGCCCCATACAAACCCCTGTTCGGTTACAACACAGCGCCAGGCATGAGCGAATGCATTCCAGCGTGGCGAGGGCTGACACCGCTGGTCATGAACCCGCATTACGGCGAGGCGCGCAATCAGCAATTGATGCAACCACCGGGCATCATGGATAGCGTGCAGTGGACCCACTACGATGACCTGCGCAATATCTATGGTGTGGATGAAAACGGTCAACCGCGTACGTTGTACGATAATGTCGGTGTCCAATACGGCCTGCAGGCGCTCAACGATGGCAACATCACCCCTGCAGAATTCCTCAAACTCAACTCGCAGATCGGTGGCTGGAAGCATCCCAAGGATATGGTGCAAGAGGGCGTGCCCTTTATTGGAGAACCAGAAGACGCTCTCGCTGACCCCAGCAAATTCGATCCCTGGAGCCGGCGGAATATGCGTCTGAGCCCGGACGGCACTGCCCCCGCCCCACGCACCGAGGGCGACCTGCAAGCGATCAATGCCGCTTACAGCTCAGGGATGGTGTTTGATGGCGAGCTGAACATACCGGTCATCGACTGGCGGCATTATCTGGAAGAAGTACTGGATATGCACAACAGCCATCAGTCGTTCTCCGGCAGGCAGCGTATTCGCAACCAGATGGGCCACTCGGACAATCAGGTGATCTGGTTCACCGACGCACGTCCCACCGATACCAGCGACCCAAGCCGCCCCCGGCCCCAGGATAACTTTGATCAAACCTGGCAAGCACTGGACGTGCTCCACGACTGGATTACCAATATTCGAGAAAATCCTGACCAGAGCATTGCAGACAACAAGCCTGCTGCCGCAGTGGATAGCTGCTTCGAGACCAATGGCGAGCTGATCGCCGCGGGTGACAACGTATGGGACGGCATTCTTGACAACAACGTACAAGGTGCCTGCACCCAACTGTTCCCCACCTATACAACCTCAAGAATGGTCGCGGGCGGACCGATTGAAGGGAGTATTTTCAAATGTTCGCTAAAGCCAGTGAACACGGCCGTTAGTGACGGCACTTACGGTACCTGGATGCCGACCAGTGATCAGATCGAAGAACTACAGGCGATCTTTCCACAGGGAGTCTGTGATTACAGCCAGGCGGATCAGGGCCGGCCGCAGGGTTGATAAAGTCTGCGGTGCGGCGTGTGTCTGCCGCACCGCAGGTTCTTCTAGCCGTTATGAAACCCTATAAGCTTGCGACACAACGTAGCTAGCTATGCATCTAGCTAAATCGACAGCTATCCCGTCGGCGATGCCTATCTGCGGGGCCCCTTGCTGTGATTCTGTAACCGCCAATGCGGAATATTGTTTGATCAGCATTCGAGCCGGAACGCAAAAACAATGCCCTAGCATATTTACATTGACCCAACTAAATGGGGCAAAAGGCAAGATCCGAACCCCATCACCCGGGCCCTCATCACCTGCTAAATCAATCCCAAGAAGCGGCTCCAGCACTAGTGTAACTGAGGGTATCAGTGCCAATCATCATGCCCCTAGGGGTTGATGTAATTGTGTACGCTTGCGCGTTAGGCCTAACGTAAACAGTGTTGTAAAAGTCACTGGCATATAATTCGGGCGCCAACACCTGCGCCGCCGCGTCATTGGCTGGGTACTGAAAGTTCTTCGCCCGAAAAGCTTCTAGCTGGCTCGCATAGTCCATGAGCTGACCTTGGGCTTCAACTTGGCGGCTATCTTGTACGAATCGTGTATATGAGGGGTATGCGATCGCGGCCAATATAGCTACGATCACCACCACGATCATCACCTCGATCAGAGTAAAGCCAAGCTGACTCCGCTTATGCAGACTTACTGGTAGTTTAGTCACCATCATTGTCCTCAAAATCTACAACACGATTCCGTATTACATTAGCCTCATCACGCGTTAACTGTTTCCATCGGCGCTTGGGCAATTTATTATCCCAAACGCTACCACCCTCGCCGACAACTTCCGATCCAGTAACAATAATAACATCACCGTCCCGGTCAACCAGAATTGTAGGACTTGGGGCAGGGCTGGTCAGCGAGAGGGCCTGACTCCGTGTTAACGGCGGATCCACATCATCAGTCAACCCTCTCGGAGCAGCAGTCGCAAGATCGACAGTGTGCAAAAAAGTGCGTCCATAGGTTACTGCACAAGGGTTTTCTTGCGTATCTGAAGCTTCCGGTGAGTAAGTCGTCATCAAGATACGATTATTGAAAATGATCGGAGAAGCTAACGCTTTCTCACCAGCCTGATCGAGCAGATAATACCAACCTCTGGAACCACTCGCAGGAGCCCCCCCGGCAGTAACATCAGTCATATTCGTAGTGGTAGCAACCTCCGTTGATTTTGGTTGCAATGCTGAATCATCCTTGATCATAAACAAAGCTTCATTGGTTAACTCATCCAAGGGGTGAGCACGGTAACCCGAGGCAATCACAACATTGAAAATCCGGTTTGCACCCGAGCGACTATAAGCGACTGCGGGAGCTTCATAGAAACGGCGATGGTCGGCGCCCGTGCCGCCTAACTCAGCAATCCGCGTAACCGTGTGATTGTTATTACCATAAACGTCGACGTTTACCCGGAATACCTGCCCGCCAAGGTCACCAAAAAATAGGTAGTCAGCCTTGCCATCAAAATTGATGTCAACCACTGCGACACTGCTCGGCACTGCCCAGTTCATCGTGCCAACGTCATGAGTAAAGCCATCCCCACTACCTGCTGACCAGATGAGCTCACCTGATTCTGCATTGACAATATAGACACCATTACCCATGGCATCCGCATCTTGACGCCCAGCGTGACCATCGTGATCTAGGGGGCTGTAACCGCCTCCAAATATCAACACGGGCTGTTGTGTGCCGTTGTATTGGATACTGGTCAAGGTAGGTGTGGACCAAGTCTGACCAAGTCGTTCAAAACCAGGAGTTTCATTACTTATTTTCCACCTTAGCTCCGGGTTGCGGGGGTCAGACACATCGACAGAGTAATAAGTTCGACCGCCCCGACGCATACCGCCATAAAGATAGACTGACTCTGGCTCAGCCAATGTCGTAGCACCTGATTGCCGCCAGGCAATCCATGAGCCGTCCAGACCATAAATCTGACGGCTGTTATCTTCATTCAGAGGCAAAACATCATTAACCAGATGATTAGCTTGACTAATCATTTCGTAGGGCATAAACGCTGACAACTCACGACCATCATCACTATTGATCGCATGCAGCATTCCAGCGTTAGTTGCTACAAAAACGACATTATTGTCTTCCGTACCGCCATAGTTAACCATCAACGGCTGACTGTGAAGCGGGTCACCCCACACGGACTGAAGCTTGGTCATGAAAGCTGCACGCTCCTCAGAAGAAGCATCCGAGTCCAAACCAAAGAATGTATTACCAGGCACAGTCCCCGACCAGTTAAGAGACTGGGTTGCGCCAGCTGCATTAGTAAAGAACAGGCGGCGGTTATTCAACTCCCCACGGGCACCACCTTTGACTACATCTCGACCGTCATTTTCGGTGCTCCAGAAGCTACGTGCATCTTCACGAAAAAATCCAGTCGCCCCATCAACCGCATTGCCGTTTTGGCCATGAATTTCAGCACCAACCAGTTTGTAACGCTTGAGATTGCCTTCCCAAGTACTTAATTCAACGGGTTGAAAAACAGCATAGTAAAGCTCGTCAAGATGGAATGCTCGGCTGAGAGTGTTAACCGCAACAGCTGGAGCAGTGATGGCCCTAGAATCGCGGTCTATAAGGTTAAGAATATCAACAAAAGCTTTCGCAAGGTCATCAGCGTCGTCAGCGTAAAAAACATCTTCAGTACCACCCGCTTTAGCAACCTGCCGCATATTACTTACTTCGTTAGAACCCTCCCCAACGCCAAAGGCAATTTGCCACGTCTTGATTGAAGCCTTGCTGTTTTTTTCCTCATCATACAAATATGCGGCCAAGTCTCTTTGACAAGCAAAACTTCTTTTCTCACTGTCGGCACCAACAAAGCCTGACGTAGTACTGCAGGAACCACCTGTAATGTTATTTACTGACGTAACGTCGGCGTCTTGCGTAGGTGCCCCATCCGTCATAACAATAATGTGATTGGTCTCACACTGGTTATTAGGCGTCACCGGACTATCGTATAATGAGTCACTAACCCACCCCCAATCCCTGCAAGATCCGTTACTCCTATATCGCGTGCATACGTAATTCATATTGACTGCTGGCGATGGAACATTCTGAGTCGCTTCGCCAATTTTTGCATAATTTGTGGGACTCAATCCCAGCATATATCGCGCAGATTCGGAATAGGCCTCCATTGTCGGCGTATTTGAAGTACCCAAAAGCTGGTTAACAATACCAACAACTTCTGGCTTGGTGGTATCATTCATCTCTTGAACGTCATAGAAGACGTAACCGCCATAACCAGAACTATCATGACCACCATTAAACTTTGACAGACCCAGTTTTACTTCTTCAGACAGTTCATCCACCATTGCTGAAAAGGCAGTGCGCAAAGCAGCCATCGGGGTACTTGCGTTAGCACAATTACGAGACCCACTCGGCGGATCGCACATACTGCCCGACGTATCCACCAAGATTAAAACATTAGCTGCCAACTGGTTTTCATCATTATCTGCAGTTGCACGTGCAAAATAGATCTCTGTGTCGTCAGCCACAACACTGAGTGGAGACATACAAACGGCAAATGTCAACGCTGCAGCCGGTATAACATGAGTAAAGGGTTTCATTTTTTTCTCCAATTAATCAATCAGTTATACCAGCCTGAGCCACGCCAGGCTTTGTAACTTCTTGCACATGCAAACTTTCCAGGCTGTAACTTTGCATAGTAGACTCAGCCAGGATATCTACACGGTGATTCACCAGCAAAAGTGTTCCGCCACCGCCGGTATAGCTGACCTGTTGCGCTACATCTGACCGTGGTTCATTACCCGCGAAAGAGCTCAAAACTTCAGCCTGTAGCAGCCCACGAGTGTCAATCGATTGACCGGCAGTGCAAGAACCATTTTGCAATTGACCTGTCGCCGTCAAACAGCCCAAGGTGCCAGAACTCTCTATTATTTCCAGATAAAATGCGTCCCGATCTAAAGACTCAACCAGCCTATAACCGATAGCCAACCCAGACTCGGCAACTTCAAAGGTCATCGCGTCAGCCTGTACGCCGGTCGCCACCTTGGCAGAAAAGATGCTAGAACGCATTGCACTCAAACCAAGCACCGAGACCAACAACAGGATGATCAGGGCAACTATCAACGCAACACCTTGTTGATTTGCCGAAGAAGCTTTTCCTTTCGTCATTACACACCATCCCAATCAAAGTTTCTCAGCTGCACTGTTTTGGTAAATACGCGACGTACCAAGCGATCTGAAGGCGAAACAACAGCTTCGTCCAAAACGTAATAAGTTTGACTACTAGGCTGCACGGAAATCGGTTGCGGGCTGGCCAGCAAAATCGCAAATCTGATTGCTACAACAGGATCTCCACCCAATGCATTTGCTTTTATAAATTGAGTGACGCCGAGATTCCCATCAGCGTCACCGTCAATGCCATAAAGCACCTGGAAGCTTTCAACACCGGGAAGCAGCACGACAGAACCGGCGGTTTGATTACCGGAGCAACTGAAGTCGCCAGTTCCATCAACAAAGTAACGGTTAATGATTTCCACTTCACCAGCCAGTACAGTTCCTTGACAATCCCTGTCACCAAAATAGGTAATAACCAGCTCATCATTTGCACCTAACGCTCCTTCAACGGAAACGGGTGCCCCGGAGATAACTATGCCGTCTATAGCACCTTGCAATGCTGCACCTCTACCTGCTTGCCTGAGGTCAGTAGACAAATATCGGATGACTGACTGCCCATCTTCCTGCAGGCCAGACACTACCTCCTGCAAAGTGAAGGTGCGTTGATTAGTGGCGAATAGCTGCACCGCTGCGAGTGATAGCAGCACTCCCAAAGCCAGAGCAACCATCAGCTCAACCAAAGTAAAACCGGCTGAGGTCTTGTTCATCGGATGACCTCCATAACCAGACAACTCGTGTCTTGGGCAACATTGATGCCAACTGCTGTTATGCAGTCAGCCGGGATTTGCTCTGACCAACTAACGACTACGCAGTCTAATCCGTTAAATCCGCACGCACGTGTCACTAGTTGACCGGAAGGCAAGGAGTTCGCTGTTGCCCAACGAAGCTGCTCAATATCCCAGCGTGCCATTTCCGCCGAGCTACAGGCATTGTCAATGCACTGCTTCCAATTTACTGGTTGATTTCCAGGAGCGACCGCACCTGACTGCCAATTGCCTAGATTCGTATACAGATCAAGCTCGGTTGGATTGGCTAAAAATCGTTCAATAGCGTCTTGGGCAATCAAGGTGGCATGCGCTCGGTAATTGGCATCTTCCGAACTCTTTAACGCTGTCAATTGGATACCAGCAAAGCCGAGCGCACCGATCGCTATAACCAACACCGCAATCAACACCTCAAGCATGCCTACCCCGCGCTGAAATAACGGTGACTTGAAGCTGGTCGCTGAAAGCTTTACACCCAATGTCTTCATCAGCTGCATTCCTTGATTTCGGTCGTTACCTTGCCAAGAAAAGACACGCTGATTTCCCGACCGGAAATACTGGTGTCTGAGTGACAGACTTCAAAAGTCGCCGAGCCGCCATCGAGCCCACCACGCGCCAAGAAAGTAAGCTGGCCGCCTCCCCCGGTTCGGCTAACCGAGACTGATGATTGGGGAGTAAAAGCCTGATCCTCTTCATTGGCTACAGCGGGATAGTCCAAGAGCCAACCATTACCCCATCCACCTGCAGCCGGCGAAACGATAACGTTTGCACGTACGCTCATTGCTTGCATACGTGCGGTATTGATGGTGGCAACCAGGTCACGCGAAGTTGACTTCACTGCGTTGTTAGCCGATGTACGCTGAAAAGATGGCACAGCTATGCTGAGGATAACCGCTGCTATTACCAGAGTTATCATCAACTCAAGCAAAGTGAAGCCGCGAATGCGCTGCATACTATAAATCTCCGCTTTTTTCATATCCGGATCCTAGAACCCGCCGTTCGTAAATGCTCGCTCCGACAGATAGACGGTCATAACCCGCTGACCGGTTGCCATTTTCTTCTAAAAGCCAAGCCCATTCAGGGAAAATATTTGATAGCACTTCAATCTGACTATAAGAAGCACGCACCAGAAGCGGCCTGTCACAGGCGAGGCACGAACACTGGTAACTTCATAGGCTGACGGACTCCAAGAATACTCGAGGCGATTCAATCCGAAATCAGCCTCTATCACTCCATCAACTCAATCAGAGTGAAACCGTTCACACTTTTCATCAAAACCTCCCTTTTATCAGTGCCTGTACTTTGAAAAACGACGCCGTCCACGTCTTCCGATGTGCGATAACCGGTACTATCTTCAGGACGACAGGTACTTTTACCTTTCAGGGCATACAGGAAGTAGCCCCTCTATCAACACGTCAAGGAGGATCGAATATGAACTCACGCGGATTTACTCTGATTGAGTTGCTGGTGGCCTTAGTAGTATTGGGCATACTCCTCAGTATCGGCATGCCGGCCTTCGGCAAGATCATCGATCAACAGCGCATGGATTCTGGCCTGAGCAGCCTCACCGGCAGCCTGAATATGGCCCGGCTGGAAGCAGTAAGACGCAACCGGCCTGTGACCTTGGCTGCGATAGAGGGCGACTGGGGCAACGGCTGGTTGATGTTTCTGGATACCAATCACAACGGCCAATACGACGCAGGCGAACCGCTGCTGCGTGAGATAGCGCCTGACGCGGCAATCCGCATCCACGCCAATACGCCGGTAGCGCGATATGTACGCTTCAATGGCCGCGGTGAAAGCCAGTTGCTTAACGGGGGGTTTCAGGCGGGAACCTTTCGCTTCTGTCCGCTCGCCGCTAGCGATGAAGGGCGGCGGGTGACGATCAATCAGGTGGGGCGTTGGCGGGTTGAGCGGGGTGTTATTGAAGCTGAGTACTGTGAGTTTTGATGGTTGGGATGGGCTCCCGCGTTCGCGGGAGTGCCGAGCAGCTTAACCGCTGGAAGCGAGCGCGAGTGACGCAGTTAGACTGCGTCACTGCGGCGGTTTCAGGTACGGTATTCGGCGTTGATGCGCACGTACTCGTGGGACAAATCCGTGGTCCAGAGCGTTTCCTGGTAATCACCGCGGGCTAGATCGATGCGTATGGTGATTTCTGCCTGGGCCATGATGCGTGCGCCCTGCTCTTCGGTATAGTCCTCGGCACGGCCGCCGCTGCGGGTGATGCATAGGTCGTCGAGATAAACGTCAATTCGTTCTACGTCCAGCTCCGGCACGCCAGCGCGGCCTACGGCGGCGAGTATTCGCCCCCAATTGGGATCGGAGGCAAACAGGGCGGTTTTGATCAGGGGTGAATGCGCTACAGCATAACCTACGTCCAGGCATTCATCGCGATTGCCACCGCCATTGACCTGAATGGTGACGAACTTGGTGGCCCCTTCCCCGTCGCGCACGATGGCTTGCGCCAACTCAAGCATGATGGATTTGACTGCAGCCGCGAGCTGCTGGTAATCAGCGCCATTGGCGACGGTAATTTCATCCATAGAGGCCTGACCGGTCGCGACCAGCATGCAGCAGTCGTTGGTGGAGGTGTCGCCGTCGATGGTAATGCGGTTAAACGACAGGTCAGCGGCTTCGCGCAGTAGTGCCTGAAGTACCGGCTGCGCGATCTTGGCGTCGGTGGCGATATAACCCAGCATCGTGGCCATGTTCGGCCTGATCATGCCCGCTCCCTTGGAGATCCCGGTCACCGTGATTGTCTGGCCGGCCAGCGTAATCTGCCGACTTGCGCCCTTGGGCAAGGTGTCGGTGGTCATGATGCCTTCAGCAGCCTGTGCCCAATGGTCGGCGCTCAGGTTCTCAAGCGCTGCGGGCAAGGCGCCGATGACTTTGGCGGAAGGCAACAACTCACCGATAACACCGGTGCTGAACGGCAGCACCTGCTTGGTTTGCACCCCAGTCAATGACGCCAGCGCCTCACAGGTGCTAAGCGCCGTCTGCATGCCCGGCTTGCCGGTACCGGCGTTGGCATTGCCAGTGTTGACCAGCAGGTAACGTGGCGCGTGCTGGATATGCTCGCGGCACAGGGTCACTGGTGCGGCGCAGAAGGCATTCAAGGTAAAGACGCCAGCCACGCTTGCACCCTCAGCGAGTTCCATCACTACGATGTCCTTGCGGCCTGCTCGCTTGATACCCGCTGAAGCAATACCCAAACGAAAACCGGGAACAGGGTGCAATACAGGCAAGGGGCCAAGGCCGACGGGCATGGTAGATCTCCGCTAGATGATTAATAGAGCGTGATTGTAGCAGCAGTTTGGCGGGCGGTGGTGCGTGGAATGGGGACTGCCAGGAGCGTGGGATTTTCTGTTCGGAGTGCAGGGTAATCTGGAATCCGCCACCCGAGAGGGAACACGGCCGTCCCGGAACGGCCAACCCCATCGCGCCGAGGCCGGCGCTCCTACCAAAATCGATGCCGCCCTGGGAGGGTCGACTGCTCGATAACCACCAGTCGTAACCACGGCGCCAGCCGGAGCCCGCTGGCCAAGATGGAACTCGGCCGGTGCGGGTGGGAGGCTTGTGGGCGTCAGCTCAGTCGATCTTACCGTGGCACTGCTTGTACTTCTTGCCGGACCCACAGGGGCAAGGGTCGTTGCGGCCGACCTTAGGGCCGTCACGGGTAATGGGTGCAGTGGGGGCAGCGGAGGCTTGTTCCGCAGACTCTTGCCCATCATCAGCACCGACAGGCGCTACTTCTTCATGCTTGAACTGCATGCGCTGGGCCATTTCTTCGGCCTGGCGACGGGCGCGGGCTTCCTCTTCAACCGGATCTTCGCGGCGCACTTTGACGTGACTGAGAATGCGGATGGTGTCGCGCTTGACCGATTCGAGCATTTCCTCGAACAGGTTGAAGGCTTCACGCTTGTATTCCTGCTTGGGGTTCTTCTGCGCGTAGCCACGCAAGTGAATGCCCTGGCGCAGGTGATCCATGGTCGCCAAGTGCTCTTTCCACAGGTCGTCCAGCACGCGCAGCAGCATCTGCTTTTCAAAGGTGCGCAGTGCTTCAGCACCGGTCAGTTCTTCCTTCTCGGCATAGGCCTTGATTAGCTCATCCAGAATGCGCGTACGCAGCCCTTCTTCATGCAGCGTGTCGTCGGCATCCAGCCATTCCTGCACGGGCGCCTTGAGGCCCAGCTCG
Source organism: uncultured Pseudomonadaceae bacterium (assembly GCA_963974865.1). Taxonomy (GTDB): domain Bacteria; phylum Pseudomonadota; class Gammaproteobacteria; order Pseudomonadales; family Pseudomonadaceae; genus Halopseudomonas. The sequence continues at coordinate 287,159 of CAXBEU010000001.1, forward strand.
GCATTCAGGTGCTGCTCCAAGCCAGGCACATCCCACTGCTCGGGCAGGCTTTGCGGTGGTATGTATTGACTGATGGCATCGGCAACCACGTCTTCGCGAATGGCCTGGATAGTTTCAGACACATCCTTGGCCGCCAGCACTGAGTTGCGCTGACCGTAAATCACCTTACGCTGTTCGTTGGCAACGTCATCGTATTCCAGCAACTGCTTGCGGATATCGAAGTTGCGGCCTTCTACCTTGCGCTGCGCCTTCTCGATGGCATTGGTGACCATGCGGTGCTCAATGGCCTCGCCTTTCTCCATGCCCAGCGCCTTCATGAAGTTCTTCACCCGGTCAGAGGCGAAAATGCGCATGAGGTTATCTTCCAGCGACAGGTAGAACCGGCTTGAACCCGGGTCACCCTGACGACCGGCACGGCCGCGCAACTGGTTATCGATACGACGCGACTCGTGACGTTCACAAGCGATAATGTGCAGACCGCCGGACTCCAGCACCTGCTGATGGCGCTGCTGCCATTCGGCCTTGATCTGGGCAATCTGCTCTTCGGTGGCGCCTTCCAGGCTGGCCACTTCGGCCTCCCAGCTACCGCCGAGGATAATATCGGTACCACGGCCGGCCATGTTGGTGGCAATAGTCACCGCACCGGGACGACCAGCCTGGGAAATGATTTCGGCTTCTTTCTCGTGGTGTTTGGCGTTCAACACCTTGTGCGGAATCTTCTCGGCATCCAGCAGACGCGAAACGGCCTCGGAGGATTCAATCGACGCAGTACCTACCAGAATCGGCCGACCTTCACCCATGCTGTGTTTGATATCAGCGGTAATGGCGGCGAACTTCTCATCGATCGTCAGGTAGACCAGATCGTTGTAGTCCTTGCGTGCCATCGGCTTGTTGGTGGGGATAACCACCACATCCAGGCCGTAAATCTGGCGGAATTCGAAGGCTTCGGTATCGGCGGTCCCGGTCATGCCGGCCAGCTTGGTGTAGAGACGGAAATAATTCTGGAAGGTGGTGGAGGCCAATGTCTGGCTCTCGGCCTGGATCTTCAGGCCCTCCTTCGCTTCGATGGCCTGGTGCAGGCCCTCGGACAGACGGCGCCCGGGCATGGTACGGCCGGTGTGTTCGTCAACCAGGATGACCTGATTGTTCTGCACGATGTATTCAACGTTACGGTGGAAAAGTACGTGAGCACGCAGCCCCGAATGCACGTGGTGCAACAGGTTCAGGTTCTGCGCTGCATACAGGCTGTCGCCTTCTGGCAGCAGACCTTCCTTGCTCAGCAAACCTTCAACGAACTGGTGACCTGATTCGTTCAGTTCGACCTGACGGGTTTTCTCGTCAATGTAATAATGCCCTTCGACTTCATCCTGGCCTTCTTCAGCAAGGTAGCCGCGCGTGAGCTGGGGAATAAGCTTGTTGATGGCTTCATACAGCTGCGAGCTGTCATTCGACGGGCCGGAGATAATCAACGGGGTACGCGCTTCGTCGATCAGAATCGAGTCGACTTCGTCGATGATGGCGAAATTCAGTTCGCGCTGGAATTTGTCTTCGATGCTGAACGCCATATTGTCGCGCAGGTAATCAAAGCCGAATTCGTTGTTGGTACCGTAGGTGATATCGCAGCGGTAGGCGTCACGCTTGTCCTGCGGATCCTGAAATGGCACCACGACGCCAACGCTCAAACCCAGAAATTCGTACAGTGGCCGCATCCAGCCGGCATCACGGCGGGCAAGGTAGTCGTTGACGGTAATGACGTGAACACCCTTGCCGGACAACGCATTCAGGTAGGCCGCCAGAGTCGCGACAAGGGTCTTGCCCTCACCGGTTTTCATCTCGGCAATGTGCCCCTCGTGCAGGGTCATGCCGCCGATCATCTGCGAGTCAAAGTGGCGCATACCCATCACCCGCTTACTCGCTTCACGTACCAGCGCAAAAGCTTCAGGGAGAATGGCATCCAGGCTTTCCCCCTTGGCAACACGCTCTTTGTATTCGGCAGTCTTGGCCTTTAGCTGCTCGTCGCTCAGAGCGTTCAGTTTTTCTTCGTGGGAGCTGATCGTCGCAACGATCCGACCCATGCGCTTCAACTCACGCTCGTTCTTGCTACCAAACAGTTTCTTCAATAAAGGCGCAAACATAGTCGACTTTGATATCCGTTTGAGGGTTGACAGGTCTGGCTGTGGTCATTCGGCCATTACCGCAAAACGATCATTCTACTCTGAATCAGCAGAGACAATAAACCGTGCGGGTTTTTATCATGCCGGGAGCCCGCGGCATAACCGCGCGGCGCAGCAGAATGGGCGCAGGCAGGTGACCTAGGGGCCACCGAAGTGGCGCAGACTGCGCTGCGCTGACGAATTACTTGAGAGCGATATAGCGGGCCGGGTTAACCGCCATACCATTGCGAAGCACCTCAAGGTGCAAATGCGGGCCGGTCGAGCGACCAGTGGACCCTACTGTGGCAATCTGCTGGCCTTTGCTGACCAGATCACCCTTCTTGATATCCAGCGTATGTGCATGCGCATAGCGCGTCTTGTAACCATCACCATGGGCGATCTCGACGACATTGCCATAGGCGCCGTTGCGCCCAGCGAAGGTCACAACGCCCGCGCCAACGGCAAAAATCGGCGTACCACGCGGGGCAGCAAAATCCAGCCCAGTGTGCATCGCGATGCGGCCGGTCAGGGGATCGCTACGCCGGCCGAAGCCTGACGAAATATGGCCCTGATGCACCGGTTTGAAATCGAGCAGCGCGTTGCTGTCGACACTGCGGCTGACCATCATCTCCTCAAGCAATTTGAGCTGCTGGGTGCGACTGTCGATACGGTCTGCCAGTTTGTCCAGGACCGTCTGCACATCCGGGCCCTCATGCCGCTCGCTGCTGTTCAGCATTTCCGGGCCACCCATCCCAGGGTCAGCGCCGAAATCAAACTCGCCATCGGACATGTCCGCCAGCTCGGTCAAACGCTCACCCAAGGCATCAAGACGCATCAGGCGGGTCTGCAGCCGGGCCAACTGCTGAGTCATGTGCTCCAACTGGGCCTGTGATTCACTGCCCGCCGAGCTTTCGGTATCGATGTCGGCCAGGGTTTCTTCCCAGGTGACATCGGAGTCCAACGCGGTGACTGGCTGCGGTGCATCGCTTAACACTGACCAGGTCAGTACCGCGACCATCACCGGCACTGCAATCAAGGCAGCGCCTGCAGCGAGCAGCACTGGCAGGCTGAGCGTCAAGGCTCGGGCCGCGCCGTGCCGGTCCGTCAAAATAATGATATTCAAGCAAAAACCCCCAAACCACGATTCCCCAAGCAACCAAACTGGCGGTTCTGATAGGATGACCGCTGTCCAATTACGTCAATCGGCATATGCCATGTCTTTTCATCCACTGGATGCCCGTCGCCCCGGCGACCTGATACGCACCCATGCAACCCTCAAGGGGTTGTATGCCAAAGCTCATGCTGTGGAGCGCCTGCAAATTCTGCTGGATACGCTGCTCGAGCCGGCCGCCCGTGAACATTGCCACATAGCGGCACTGCGCGAGGGCGTGCTCAAGCTGATTGTCACCGATAGCCATTGGGCTACACGGATGCGATATCAGCAAAAACGGCTTGTTCGCCAGTTGCAGGCTTTCAACGAATTCGCAACCTTAACTAAAATACACTGCAAGGTACAACCGCCGTTGGTCAAAAAAGCACCACCGGTTCACAAAATGAAAAAATCTGCCGTGGCTGCGCAGAGCTTGAATGAGACTGCAGAACAGATCAAAGACCCTGCATTGAAGGCTGCCCTGGCCCGTTTGGCCAAGCACCACGAAGGTGGTTGAAAGGGGTTTCAAGAGAAAAATCGAGCAAAAAAAATGGCCACCGAAGTGGCCATTCAAATCGAAACGAAACTCTAAATCAGAAAACCACTATCAGACGGCGGCTGCCGGGCGCATGAAGGAGATGGGCGCAGTGCCAGCGTCGTCAAAGGTAACCACTTCCCAAGCTTCCTTGTTGGCAAGCAGGGCACGCAACAGCTTGTTGTTCAAGCCATGACCGGATTTGTTGCCGCGGAACTCACCCACCAGGCTTTTGCCCAGTAGATACAAATCGCCGATGGCATCGAGAATCTTGTGTTTGACGAATTCGTCCTCGTAACGCAGGCCGTCTTCATTCAGTACACGGTACTCGTCCACCACGATTGCGTTGTCCACGCTACCGCCCAGGGCCAGATTCTGTGAGCGCAGATGTTCAATGTCGCGCATGAACCCGAAGGTCCGTGCTCGGCTCACTTCCTTGACGAAGGAGGTGCTTGAGAAATCCACGCTGGCAAACTGGCTGCGTCCACGAAAGACCGGATGGTCGAAATCGATGGCAAAGGACACTTTGAACCCTTCAAAGGGAAGAAAGCTGGCCGTCTTGCCGTCTTCTTCGACGGTCACTTCGCGTTTGATGCGAATAAACTGTTTGGCTGCATCCTGCTCCTCGATACCAGCGGACTGGATCAGGAACACGAACGGACCGGCACTGCCATCCATGATCGGCACTTCCGGCGCACTGAGTTCCACATAGGCGTTGTCGATACCCAGACCCGCCATGGCGGACAGAAGGTGTTCGACCGTGTCTACCTTGGCACCCTGGTTAACCAGGGTGGTGGACATGGTGGTTTCACCCACGAACTCGGCCCGTGCGGGAATCTCGACCACGGGGTCGAGATCAACCCGGACGAAGACGATGCCCGTACCGACCGGCGCTGGCTTCAGGGTGAGGTAAACCTTCTCACCCGAATGCAGGCCAACACCGGTGGCCCGAATGATATTTTTCAGTGTGCGTTGTCTGATCATGCTTGACATGGCTTCCGCTCTAGTTGCGAATTATTTTCAACAAAGTGGCGTGCATCATAACAAAGTACGCCCCCGTTGAACACCAATCAGCCCTATACAATCAATTGACTGACCCTATCAGGGATCAGTCAGCCTGACGCCGCAAAAATGCTGGAATATCCAGATAATCCAGATCTTCTGCCGGCTGGTTCAGCCGAGCTGCCGCTGCACTGTTGCCCTGCCCGGTGTTACGCATGACCGTAGGACGGTCCAGATCGCGGTAATTCGGGGTAGAGCTTTCAGCGGGTTGCTGACGGCTTGGCGCCGCATTGGTAGTGGTGTTATCCACAACCTTGACTGGCTTGTCGGTCTTGGCGCCCAGGCCGGTGGCGACCACGGTCACGCGCAGTTCATCACGCAGCTCGGGATCGATCACGGTACCTACCACCACGGTAGCGGTGTCGGACGCGAACTCTTCGACGGTATTACCCACTTCAGAGAACTCACCCAGGGACAGGTCCGGGCCAGCGGTGATGTTGACCAGAATACCGCGGGCACCCATCAGGTTCACATCTTCCAGCAGCGGGCTGCGGATAGCCGCTTCAGCTGCTTCACGCGCACGGTTCGGGCCGCTGGCGTGGCCAGTACCCATCATCGCCATACCCATTTCACTCATGACGGTTTTCACGTCGGCGAAGTCGACGTTGATCATGCCCGGACGCATGATCAGGTCAGCAATACCCTGCACTGCGCCAAGCAGTACATCGTTGGCCTTGCTGAATGCAGCCAGCAGGCTGGCGTCTTTGCCCAGCACGGTCAGCAGCTTTTCATTCGGGATGGTGATCAGTGAGTCAACGTGCTGGCTCAGCTCGCGAATACCTTCCTCGGCAATCTGCATGCGCTTGCGGCCTTCGAACGGGAACGGCTTGGTCACTACGGCAACGGTCAGGATACCCATTTCGCGCGCGACTTCAGCGACGATAGGAGCAGCGCCCGTACCAGTACCACCACCCATGCCGGCGGTGATGAACACCATGTCGGCGCCACGCAGTACTTCAGCAATGCGCTCGCGATCTTCCATCGCAGCTTCACGGCCGATCAGCGGGTTGGCGCCGGCACCCAGACCCTTGGTGACATTCGGACCCAGTTGCAGCACGGTGCGGGCGCTGATGTTCTTCAGTGCCTGCGCATCGGTATTGGCGCAAATGAATTCAACGCCTTCCACATTGTTGATCACCATGTGCTGCAGCGCATTACCGCCACCACCGCCCACACCGACGACCTTGATTACCGCGTTTTGCGGAACGTTATCGATTAATTCAAACATGGCCCATCTCCTTGAGAACTGACTCGTTTCGTTTCGGTTACTGCACGTTTGCTCGCTTGCGCGAGGCCCTGCCCGCTTTGAAGCGGGTCTATTAAAAATTGCCCTTGAACCAGCGCTTTACCTTGACCAGCGTTGATTCCCTGTTCTGCTCGGAGCTGCTCGCTCCGGACGCCTGATGCCGGTTGCCGTAATGCAGCAGGCCCACGCTGGTGGCGTAAATGGGGTTACGAACCACATCCGTCAGCCCTTTGAATTCCTGCGGCATACCCAGGCGGACCGGCATGTGGAAAATTTCCTCAGCCAATTCGACCGCGCCTTCCATCTTCGAGGTGCCGCCTGTCAGCACGATGCCGGCCGGAATCATGTCTTCGAAACCGGAGCGGCGCAGTTCAGCCTGGATTAGCGTGAAAAGCTCGTCGTAGCGTGGCTCGACCACTTCAGCCAGCGCTTGCCGGGACAGATCCCGCGGTGGCCGTTCGCCAACGCTTGGGACCTTGATGGTTTCTTCCGGGCCGGCCAGTTTTGCCAGCGCACAGGCGTAGCGAATCTTGATCTCTTCGGCATACTGAGTCGGGGTACGCAACGCCATGGCGATGTCATTGGTGACCTGATCACCGGCAATCGGAATCACTGCCGTGTGGCGAATCGCGCCTTCGGTGAAGATCGCGATATCAGTAGTGCCACCGCCGATATCGACCATGCACACGCCCAGCTCTTTCTCGTCTTCGGTCAACACCGCGTAGCTGGAAGCGAGTTGCTCGAGGATCACGTCCTCGACTTCCAGACCGCAGCGACGGATACATTTTTCGATGTTCTGTACTGCGTTCAATGCACAGGTGACCAGATGCACCTTGGCTTCCAGCCGTACACCCGACATGCCCAGCGGCTCACGCACGCCTTCCTGGTTATCGATCACGTACTCCTGCGGCAGAATGTGCAGCACCTTCTGATCAGCCGGGATAGCCACGGCCTGACCGGCGTCCAGCACCCGTTCGATATCCGCCTGCGCCACTTCACGGTCGCGGATGGCGACGATGCCGTGCGAGTTCAGGCTGCGAATGTGATTGCCCGCAATACCGGCAAACACCGAATGAATCTGGCAGCCAGCCATGAGTTCGGCTTCTTCGATAGCGCGCTGAATGGATTGCACGGTGGATTCGATATTCACCACCACACCCTTCTTCAAGCCGCGTGAAGGGTGCGAGCCGATACCGACAATCTCCAGCTCGCCGTCTGCGCCGATCTCGCCGACCAGTGCCACGACCTTGGATGTGCCGATGTCGAGCCCGACAATCATTCTGCTACCCTGCTTGCTTGCCATAAGATCCGGTTACTCCCCCGTTGAAGCTTGTGCGACCGGCTCACGCCAGGCCACTGCCATTGCATTGCTGTAGCGCAGGTCAACCCGCGCTATCTGTTCCCGATACTCCGACAGCATGTGCTGGTCGATGGTCAGAAACCGTTGCATCTTGTCTACCAGTTTGTCGCGCCCGAGCAGCACTTGAATGCCGTCCTGGGTGGTCAGAAACCAGCTGCCGCGTTCACGCAGTTCCAGCTCGGCGACGCCCAGACCATAGGGCCGCAGCAAGCGGTTGAACTGCTGGTAGTACTGCATGACCCGGCGCTGCGCGCGCTGCGGACCAGACAGTTGCGGCAAGTCAGAGAACCGGCTGATGTCCTCTGGGCTGAATTCCTTGCCCTCGTTGTTCAACAGCGCGGAGTCGCCCCAACGCGCAATCGGCATCTGCTCATCCAGATGCACAATCAACTGATCCGGCCAGACCCGGGTTACCGACACGCTGGCGACCCAGGGCATCGCTGCCAGATCGCCACGCATGGCGCCCAGATCAATACCCAGAAAACTTTCGTGCAGGTACGGCTGAATCACCGCCTGTACCGACGTCGGGTCGATGTACTGCAGCTCGCCCTGCACACTGACCAGATCAATCGGCCGATCAGCCAATGGCCACAGGCGGCTGCCCAGTTCGTACAAGCCGATTCCCAAGGCCAGCAGCAAAACCGGCCAGAGCAATTGCTGCGCGCGGGTAAAGGCGCCATCAATCGACGGCCAGCGCAGTGACAGGCTGGGCCAGGTACGCGGGGTAGGCTGAGCCACACGCACCGCGCCACGACTGGACGCAGGGCGCCGGGTCGTGGCCTTGCTGGCACGTGGGTCTCTGATCAACGCCCCGAGCATCGGGTATTCCTCAGTAACGGGCACTGGCGAGGATCGCCAGCACCAGATCGGTGAATGTCATGCCGGCGGCCGCAGCCGCCATGGGCACCAGGCTGTGGTCCGTCATACCCGGAACGGTATTGACCTCCAGCAGATAGAACTGACCCGCTTCATCCTGCATTACATCAACCCGGCCCCAGCCACGGCAGGCCACCGCATTGAAGGCTTGCAGACACAGCTCGCCCAACTCGGCTTCCCGCTCTTCGGTCAGCCCGCATGGGCAGATGTACTGGGTATCGTTGGTCAGGTACTTGGCGTCGTAATCGTAGAACGTGTGCGGTGTACGCAAGCGGATAGCCGGCAGCGCCTTGCCATCGAGAATGGCCACGGTAAATTCCGCGCCGGTGATCCACTGCTCGACCAGGGCGACATCGTCGTACTGCTGCGCGTCTGCCCAGGCTTTCTCCAGTTGTGCCAGGTTTTCTACCTTGGCCATGCCGATGCTGGAACCTTCGTGAATAGGCTTGACGATCAACGGGGTTGCCAGAGCGTCGACAATGGCCTGGCAGTCACCCTTGTCACGTAGCACGCCGTAGGCCGGCGTCGGCAGGCCCAGGCTTTGCCACACCAGTTTGGTCCGCAGCTTGTCCATGCCCAGTGCCGATGCCATCACGCCGCTGCCGGTATAGGGCAGACGCAGGCTTTCCAATAGGCCTTGCAGGCTACCGTCTTCACCACCGCGGCCGTGCAGCGCGATAAAGACTCGGTCCGGGCGTTGCTTGATCAGTTGTTCAGCCAGATCGGTACCGGCGTCAATGCCATAGGCATCCACACCCGCGCCGCGCAGGGCTTCCAGTACCGCCGCGCCGGATTTCAGGGAAACGGCACGTTCAGCCGAACTGCCGCCATACAGCACCGCTACTTTGCCAAAGGCATTTACATCGATGGTCATACTGCTGCCTCCCGGCCATTGAGCTGATGAAGTGCTTCGGCCAACTGCACAGCCAGCCCGCCGATGTCACCGGCGCCCTGGGTCAGCAGAATGTCGCCGGGCTGCAACACGGCTTCCAGCAGCGGCATCACGTCGGCATCACGCTCGACATAGATCGGATCCAGATGGCCGCGCTGACGGATGCTGCGGCACAGGTGCTTGCTGTCGGCACCGGGGATAGGTTCTTCGCCCGCAGGGTAAACCTCCATCAACAGCAGGACGTTGGTCTCGGCCAGTACCTGGACAAAATCCTCATACAGATCATGGGTACGGCTGAAGCGGTGCGGCTGATAGATCATCACCAGACGGCGCTCCGGCCAACCGGCCCGCACAGCCTTGATCACGGCGGCCACTTCACGCGGATGATGGCCGTAGTCATCAACCAGCATGATCTCGCCATCGTTCAGCGGATAATTGCCATACACCTGGAAGCGCCGACCCACCCCTTCAAAGCCGGTCAGGCCCTTGATGATGGCGGCATCGCTGACCAGTTCGTCCGTCGCCACGGCAATAGTTGCCAGGGCGTTCAATACGTTGTGTACGCCAGGCATGTTGACTGACACGGTCAGATCATCATGGCCATGACGCACAGCAGTGAAATGCGTCTGCATGCCCTGCTGGTGAATGTTGATGGCACGCACGTCAGCGTCTTCGGACTGCCCGTAGGTAATCACCTGACGATTGATCTGCGGCAGGATCTCGCGCACCACCGGATCATCAATGCACAGCACAGCCAGGCCGTAGAACGGCAGGTTGTGCAGGAATTCGACAAAGGTGCGCTTGAGGCGGCTGAAGTCGCCTTCATAGGTGGCCATGTGGTCCGCATCGATGTTGGTCACGATGGCGACCATCGGCTGCAGGTGCAGGAAGGACGCATCGCTCTCGTCCGCTTCGGCAACCAGATAGCGGCTTTCACCCAACTGCGCATTGGTGCCGGCACTGGTCAAACGACCGCCGATCACGAATGTCGGGCTCATGCCCTCTGCCGCCAATACCGAGGCAATCAGGCTGGTGGTGGTGGTCTTGCCGTGCGTGCCGGCGACCGCGATGCCATGCCGATAACGCATCAGCTCGGCGAGCATCTCGGCACGCGGTACAACCGGAACGCGCTTTTCCATGGCCGCAGCCACTTCCGGGTTGCTGGTATTGATCGCGCTGGAGACCACGAGAACATCGGCGTTCTGCAGGTTTTCCGGGCGGTGGCCGATATCGACACGGGCACCAAAGCTTTCCAGCCGGTCGGTGACCGCAGAACGCTTGAGGTCCGAGCCTGAGACTTCGTAACCGAGGTTCAACAACACCTCGGCGATGCCGCACATGCCCGCGCCACCGATACCAACAAAGTGGATGCGGCGAATGCGGCGCATTTCCGGCAGGCTGAAAGTCGCTTTCTGACGGGTTTTAGTGGTCACGGGCGACCTCCAGGCAAGCACGAATGACGTCTACGGTAGCGTTGGGTGTGGCTTGGCGGCGGGCGTTCTGAGCCATCGCTTGCAGCGTCTCCGGCTGGGAAAATAGGGTGTTCATCTGGTCTGCCAGCAGCGCACCGGTCAAGGTGGCTTGCGGCATCAATACCGCCGCCTCGCGGCTGGCCAGATAGCGTGCATTGGCAGTCTGGTGATCGTCGATCGCATGCGGCAGCGGAATCAACAATGACGGCCGGCCGGCTGCGGCCAACTCGCAAACGGTCAGGGCACCAGCACGGCAGACCACCAGGTCCGCCCATGCGTAGGCGCTGGCCATATCGGCAATAAAGGGTTCAACGCGGGCAGCGATACCCGTTGACTGATAGCCGGCTGTGGTCATTTCCACGTGCTGCTTGCCGCACTGGTGCCAGACTTCGGGTTGCTGCTCGCTGGGCAGCAAGGCCACGGCTTCGGGCAGTAACTTGTTCAACGGCAAGGCACCTAGGCTACCGCCCAAGACCAACAGCCGGGGGCGCCGATCGCCGTTCCAGCGCATGGCCTGCACCTGGGCGATCTCTTCGCGCACCGGGTTGCCGGTGCTGCGACGCTTGGCATCATCGGCGAAGCTGCCGGGAAAGCCTTCACAGCGGCGCGCGGCCAGGTGGGCCAGCAAACGGTTGGCGGTGCCGACCACGGCATTCTGCTCGTGAATTACCAGCGGAATGCGCTTTAACCAGGCAGCCAAACCGCCGGGGCCAGTTACATAGCCGCCCGCGCCCAGTACACAGACCGGATTGATCTGAGCCACCACACGCAACGATTGGCCCAGCGCGCGCAGTAGCTGGAACGGCGCCTTGAGCAAGCCAAGCTTGCTTTTGCCACGCAGCCCCTGCACATCGATGTAGTGGATGGTTATACCGGCAGCAGGAATCAATTCGGCTTCGATGCCCCGGCGCGTTCCTAGCCAGTGCACTTCATAGCCTTGTTCCGCGAATAGCCGCGCACAGGCCAGCGCCGGGAACACATGCCCGCCGGTGCCGCCGGCCATGATCAGCACTTTGTTGCTCGCTGGATTATTGACCACTGCCGGCCTCCCGTAGCGCTTGACGGCGCTCCCAGTCGATACGCAGCAAAATACCCAGGCTGATACAACAGACCACCAGCGAACTACCGCCGTAACTCAGGAACGGCAGGGTCAGGCCCTTGGTAGGCAACAAGCCGACGTTCACGCCTACGTTAATCAGAATCTGGCCGATCCACATGATCGACAGCCCGTAGGCCAGGTACGCAGGGAAAAGCCGGCCGGCGCGCTCAGCCCAGAGGCCTATATACAGGCTGCGCACGGCGACGAAGACCAGCAGAGCAAAGGCGCCCAGCGCGCCGATCATACCCAGCTCTTCAGCCAGCACGGCAAACACAAAGTCGGTATGCGCTTCGGGCAGATAAAACTGCTTCTGCACGCTGTTGCCCAGCCCAACGCCCAGCCAGTGACCACGACCAAAGGCAATCAGCGCCTGGGTCAGCTGATAACCGGTACCGAAGGGGTCTTCCCAGGGATTCAGGAAGCCAGTCAGACGCTGCAAGCGATAAGGTGCGCTGAGAATCAGCAAACCACCGGCCGCCGCCAGGGAGCCAAACAGCGTAATAAAGCGGAACAGGCCAACCCCACCCAAGAACAGCATGCCAATCGCTGCCCCCATCAACACCACAGTGGCGCCGAAATCGGGCTCGACGATCAGCAGCCCAGCCATCGGGAAAAGCACCATGAAGGGTTTGACGAACCCCCACAGGCTCTCTTTCACTTCGGCCTGACGGTGCACCAGATAACCTGCCAGGAACACCACGGCGAACAGTTTGGCCAATTCAGAGGGCTGCACGTTGATGGGGCCGACCGCAATCCAGCGCCAGCTGCCGTTAACCTCACGGCCGATACCGGGAATCAACACGGCGATCAGCAGGGCAAAGCCCAGGAACAAAAGCGGGAAGCGAAACTGCTCCCACAGGCGGATAGGCACGGAGAGTACACAGATCAGCGCGCCTAGCCCTATAAACAGGTAAACCACCTGGCGGATCATATAGAACAGCGGGTTGCCCAACTGCCCGGCGGCAACTTCCATCGACGCGGAGGACACCATGACCAAACCCAAGCCCAGCAGACACATGGCCGCGACCAGCAGCGGCATATCCATATCGAAACGGCGCTGGCCAACCAGCGGTGCAGCGGACTGCATAATGGTAGAGAGCCCGATCATGCCGGCAACCTCCCTACGGCAGCAGTGAATACATCACCGCGCTCTTCAAAGTGGCGGAACATGTCCAGGCTGGCACAGGCCGGAGATAGCAGCACGATATCGCCGGGAGCGGCTTGTTCCGCCGCAGCCACGACAGCGGCATCCAGGCTGTCGACCCGCAGCACCGGCACGCTGCCGGCAATGGACTCTTCCAGCCGTTGTGCGTCGCGCCCAAGCAGCACGACAGCGCGGCAGTGCTGCTGCACGGCCTGACGTAGCGGTGCGAAATCAGCGCCCTTGCCATCACCACCCGCAATCAATACCTGCTTGCCCTGGATGTCTGCGGCGAAGCCATTGATGGCGGCCAGTGCAGCGCCCACATTGGTGGCTTTAGAATCGTTGTAATAGTCCACGCCGTTGCGCTGCCCTACCCACTGGCAGCGGTGCGGCAAGCCGGCGAACTGACGCAGCGCCTCCAGCATCGCCTCCATCGGCAGGCCAACGGCATGGCCCAGCGCCAAGGCAGCGAGCGCATTGGCCTGGTTGTGAGCGCCACGAATTTTCAGCTCGCTGACAGGCAGCAGCGCCTTGAACTCGAAGGCCAGCCAGGTCTGGCCTTCGTGCTGCATCAGGCCAAAACCTTTGAAGTCAGGGCGCGACAGGCCAAAGCTCCAGCTTGGCAACTGATCGGCCACCAGCGGGCACGACAGGCTATCGTCACGGTTCACGACCACCTGCCGTGCACCGCGGAAGATCCGATGCTTGGCTTGATGGTAAGCAACCATGCTCGGATACCGGTCCATATGATCTTCACTGACATTCAGCACGGTCGCCACTTCAGCGTTCAGCCGGTCAGTGGTTTCCAGTTGGAAGCTGGACAGCTCCATGACGTAGAGATCGGCCTTCTCATCCAGCAGATCCAGCGCTGGTGTACCCAGATTACCGCCGACTGAGACGCGCTTGCCGGCCGCCGCTGCCATCTCGCCGACCAGTGTGGTCACGGTGCTTTTGGCATTAGAGCCGGTGATAGCGATTATCGGCGCCCGGGCTTCGCGAGCGAACAGCTCGATATCGCCAATCAGACTCACACCTGCCGCCTTGGCCTTGACCAGTGCGGGCGTAGACAGTGCAATGCCCGGACTGACCACCAGTTCCGAGGCCCGGCACAATAGCTCGGCGTCAAGTTCACCCAGGTGCAGGTCAGCCATGGGCGCAAAGCGCTTGAGTTGATCCAGCCCCGGGGGATTCTCGCGGGTATCGGCAACGGCAAAGGGCAGACCACGGCCAGCCAAATGACGGGCGACCGACAGCCCGGTCTTCCCGAGGCCGACGATGATCCGCTGTTTGTCCGTGGTAATCAGTGACACAAAGTATTCCTCAACGCAGTTTCAGGGTGGCCAGGCCGATCAGGACCAGGATCACGGTAATAATCCAGAAGCGCACGATCACGCGCGGTTCCGGCCAACCTTTGAGCTCAAAATGGTGGTGAATGGGCGCCATGCGAAACACCCGGCGCCCGGTCAGTTTGAATGACGCGACCTGGACAATCACCGAGAGGGTTTCAACAACAAAGATGCCGCCCATGATAAACAGCACTATTTCCTGGCGAACGATCACCGCGATAACGCCCAATGCCGCACCCAGCGCCAGCGCGCCGACGTCGCCCATAAAGACCTGGGCGGGATAGGTGTTGAACCAGAGAAAACCAAGACCGGCGCCGACCAGCGCGCCGCAGAAAATGATCAGCTCGCCTGCGCCCGGCACATAGGGAATCAGCAGGTACTCGGCGAAACGCGCGTTACCCGACAGGTAAGCAAAGATACCCAGTGCACCACCGACCATCACCGTGGGCATGATCGCCAGGCCGTCAAGGCCGTCAGTCAGATTCACTGCGTTACTGGAGCCGACGATCACAAAATAGGTGAGCACGATAAACAGGATGCCCAACTGGAATTCGACCTGCTTGAAGAAGGGCACGATCAGAGTGGTTTCCACTGGCGTATCAGCAGCCAGGTACAAGACCACGGCGGCGGTCAGGCCGAACACCGATTGCCAGAAATACTTCCAGCGCGAGGGCAGACCGCGGGAGTTCTTTTCCACGACCTTGCGGTAGTCATCCACCCAGCCAACAGCGCCAAAGGCGAAGGTCACACCCAATACCACCCATACATACAGGTTGCTCAGGTCGGCCCAGAGCAAGGTGCTGACGCCGATGGCGACCAGAATAAGCGCGCCGCCCATGGTCGGCGTACCGGCCTTGGACAGATGCGACTGCGGGCCATCGTTACGCACTGACTGACCAATTTGCCGAAAGCTCAGGGTGCGAATCATCCAGGGGCCCAGAAACAGCGCCAGCCCCAACGCCGTCAATACGCCCAGAATGCCGCGCAGGGTCAGGTACTGAAATACCGAGAAGCCGGTGTAGAACTGTTGCAGGTATTGAGTCAGCAGCAGCAACATGTCAGTGGGCCTTATCGTTGTTATTGTCGGATTCATGCGCGGCTTGCAAACCAGCCACCACCTCTTCCATACCCGCACTGCGCGAGCCCTTGACCAGCACCCGGGTGGTGGCATCCAGCTCTGGACGCAAGGCGTCAACCAGATCGGCACGGCTGCCGAACAGCAAGCCGTTGGCGCCAAAACTTTCTACTGCCAGCGCAGACAGACGACCGACCGCATAGAGTGCGTCAAGGCCCTGCTCACGGGCGTAGGTGCCCACTTCCCGGTGACTGTCCTGTTCCCACTCGCCCAACTCGCCCATATCACCCAGTACCAGGATGCGCCGGCCTTTGAGCCCCGCCAGAATGTCGATGGCCGCTTTTACCGAAGTCGGGTTGGCGTTGTAGCTGTCATCAATGATCAGCGAACCCGCCTCACCGGCCAAGGGCGATACCCGGCCAGCTACCGGTGTGACCCGCGCCAGGCCACGGCGAATCGTCTCAAGATCCGTACCCAGCAGCTGCGCGGCACCCGCTGCGGCCAGAGCATTGGCGATATTGTGATGACCCAGCAGATTCAACTGCACGGTAATCGCGCCTTGCGGAGTGACCAGCAGAAAGCCTGGGCAGCCACGCTCATCCAGCTCAATCGATTCCGCACGCAGTTCGGCGGTAGGGTTGGCCAGGCTGAAGGCCAATGACTTGCGCTTGCCCAACTGCTGATACCACTGCTCAAACCAGGGGCTATCCAGATTGATCACCGCCTGCCCTTCTTGGGCCAGGTCAGTAATGATCTCGCCCTTGGCGCGGGCGATCGCTTCAGGGCTGCCAAAACGACCCACATGCGCCATGCCGGCATTGGTCAGCACGCTGACTGCGGGCTTGGCCAACGCCATGCTGTAGCTGATGTCGCCCAATGCAGCGGCGCCCATTTCAATCACCGCGAACTGATGCTCAGTGCTCAGTTCCAGCAGAGTCAGCGGTACGCCCAGCTCGTTATTCAGATTGCCGCGGGTCGCCAGTACCTGGGCTGGATCCGATACGCGCTCGCGCAGAATAGCGGCGAGCATTTCTTTAACCGTGGTTTTGCCGCTGGAGCCAGTTATCGCCACCAGCGGGCCAGTAAACGCCTTGCGCGCCAGCGCGCCGAGCTGGCCCAGCGCATAGCGGCAATCGTGAACCAGCAGCTGCGGCAGCGGATCGGCCACTTCATGGGCAACAATGGCCGCCACGGCGCCATTGGCCCGCGCCTGAGCCAGATAGTCATGGCCATCCACACGCTCACCGGGCAGGGCGACAAACAAACCGCCGGCACGCACCTTGCGAGCGTCAATACTGACGCTGTCGAACTGCGCATCCGCGCCTGCCAGGCTGGCGCCCAGTGGCTTGACGAGCTGTGACAATCGCATGGCTTCAAGCATGGGCTGCCTCCCACTGCTGCAAGGCACGTTCGGCCTGTTCGATGTCGCTGAAAGGTTGACGCACCCCGTTGATCTCCTGATAAGTCTCGTGGCCCTTGCCGGCCAGTAAAATCAGATCACCGGCCTGAGCCTGGGTGATGCTGCTGTTGATAGCTTGCGCCCGGTTGGCAATCACGCGGATGGCTTGCGGCTGCTCGATGCCCTGCAGAATCTGCTCGATAATGCTGGCGGAATTTTCGGTGCGCGGGTTGTCATCGGTAATCACCAGCTGATCCGCGCCCTGCTCGGCGACCCGGCCCATCAACGCACGCTTGCCTGCATCACGATCGCCACCGCAGCCGAACACACAGGTCAGGTTGCCCGCGGCATGGGCGCGTAGAGCGGCAAGGGCCTTTTCCAGCGCATCGGGGGTGTGCGCATAATCCACTACCACCAGCGGCTGGCCGTGGCCACCCAAACGCTGCATGCGACCGGTCGGGGCCTGCAATTTGCCCAACTCGGCCAGTGCCAGCTGCGGGGTAATATCCAGCGCAACCAACCCACCCAGGACCGCCAGCAGGTTCGCCAGATTGAATGCGCCAAGCAGTGGCGTGCTCAGATTGAACGCTTCCCCAGCTACATGAACCTGTGCGGTTATGCCCTGCTGGTCATAGCGAATCTGTGAACAATAGATATCAGCCTGAGTGTTGCTCAGGCTGTAAGTAAGTACGTTGCCGCTCACACGGCGAATCAATTCCGGAGCAAAGCCATCATCCAGATTGATCACCGCTGCGCGCAGGGGGCGCTCGAACAGCCTGGCCTTGGCTGCTCCGTAGCGGGCCATGTCGCCGTGGTAATCCAGGTGATCGCGGCTGAGATTGGTGAAGATCGCCAGGTCAAAGTTGACGGCCGCGACCCGATCCTGCTGCAGTGCGTGGGATGAGACCTCCATGCTGACCAATGCAGCGCCTTGAGCAAGCATCTGCGCCAACTGCTCCTGCACGCGCAACGCGTCAGGCGTGGTCATACCGTGATCCAGCAGCGCGCCGGGTAGCCCGCTACCCAGGGTGCCGATAATGCCGCACTGCTGGCCCAGGGCCGCGAGCGCCTGGGCCAACATCTGGCTGACGCTGGTCTTGCCGTTGGTGCCGGTGATGCCGATTACGCGCAACTGCTGGCTGGGGTGACCATAAAAGCGCCCGGCAATAGCTGAAAGCTGCTCAGCCAGACCGGTGATCGCCAATGAGGGCACTGTGAGGGCCTTTTTTTCAGCGCCTTGCGCCTCAAAAGCAACTGCGGCGGCGCCTGCGGCCGCAGCCTGCGCGATATGATCGCGGCCATCGTGCTTCAAACCGGGTACTGCCAGAAAAAGACTGCCAGAACGAACCTGACGGCTATCCAGGGTCAGGTTGTCGATCATCACCGACTCACCTTGCCACTGCGGAAATAGCTGCTGGAGAGGCATCATCCGCGCTCTCCCGTTTCTTTCTTGACCGGCGGCAGCTCGACCTGCTGCAACGCAGGCAGATCGTCCGGCGTCACATTCATCAGGCGTAACGCCCCTGACATGATGTGGCCAAACACCGGTGCGGCAACCAGGCCGCCGTAATACTCACCCTTGCTCGGCTCATCGATCACGACCACGGCCGCGAAGCGCGGATTGCTGATCGGCGCAACGCCGGCAAACACCGAGCGATAGCGGTCTTTGGCATAACCACCAGCCTCAGCCTTGTGCACTGTGCCGGTCTTGCCGCCAATCTGATAGCCCGGCACACGGGCGCGGGAACCCGTGCCACCTTCACCGTCTACCGTGCCGCGCAGCATGGTCAGCAACTGCTTGCTGACGTCTTCAGGGATAATCTGTTCGCCTGTCGGTGGCTGATCCACTTTCAGCAGTGACAGCGGCAAGCTGCGCCCGCCGTTGGCCAGCGTGGCGTAAGCATGCGCCAATTGAGTGGCCGTGACAGACAGGCCATAGCCGTAGGAAAGCGTGGCTGTCTCAACCTGCGGCCAGCGGCGGTGATTCGGCAGGCTACCAGTGCTCTCGCCAGGGAAACCCAGGCCGGTGTATTCGCCCAGGCCCAGTTGTTGCAGCAGCGTATAGATGCTCTCTGCGCCGATATCCAACGCGATCTTCACCACGCCCACGTTGCTCGATTTCATGATCACACCGGACAGATCCAGCATGCCGTAATTGCGAAAATCCCTGACGGTCAGGGTTGCAACGCGCATGGTGCCCGGGCGGGTATCCATAACAGTGGTCGGCTGATAGCGACCGCTCATCAGCCCGGCCGCGACGGTGAAGGTCTTGATAGGGGAGCCAGGCTCGAACACGTCGATCAGCGCCCGGTTGCGCATCATGTCGGGCTTCAGGTTGGAGCGATTGTTCGGGTTGTAGCTGGGGTGGTTGGCCATGGCCAGAATTTCACCACTGCGAATATCCACCAATACCGCGGAACCGGCCTTGGCGCCGAATTGCTTGAGAGCCTCGCGCAATTCGCGGTGGGCAATATATTGCAGGCGCAGATCCAGCGACAGATTCAGGTCATTGCCCGGGCGAGCATTGCTGACCACCTGCACATCCTTGATCAACCGGCCACGGCGGTCCTGCAGCACCTGACGCTTGCCGGGCACGCCTTGCAACCAGTCGTTATAGGTCAGCTCCAGCCCTTCCTGCCCGGCTTCATCGACATTGGTAAAGCCCACCAGGTGCGCAGCTACTTCGCCGGTGGGGTAGAAACGCCGGTACTCTTCAATGCTGTAGACACCTGGCACCTTCAGGGCGATGACCTTTTCGCCATCCTGCGGGGTCATGTGGCGGCGCAGATAGATGAATTCGCGGGAGGCGTTCGCCTTCAACCGCTCTGCGAAGGTGCCCGGATCGGTACCCAGTGCGCGGGCAAGCTCAGTCCAGCGCGCTTCATGGCCAATCAACTGGGTGGGGTTGGCCCACAGGGTCAAAACCGGGGTACTGACGGCCATCGGCTCGCCATTGCGATCGCTGATCAAACCCCGGTGAGCGGGAATAACCGTGTGGCGTACGCTGCGTTTGTCGCCCTCGCCCTTGAGGAAGCCGTCATCGAGCACGTGCAGCTCCACGATCCGCCAGGTAATCGCCAGGCAACATACAGCCAAAAGCCCTATGACGACCGAAAAGCGCCAGGGCGGAAGCGTCATGTTGGGCTTGAGCTTCATCATGGTTTCACCAGGATGACTTCGTTGGCTTCGGGCACGCGCATGTTCAACTGGCTGGCCGCCAGGGTCTCGACACGGTTGTGCGCGGTCCAGGTGCTTTGCTCAAGGATCAGACGACCCCATTCGGCCTGGGCCTTTTCTCGCTGATTCATTTCTGCGGCCAGATCATTGAGCATGACCCGGCTCCAGTGGGTGCTGTAGGCCACGGCTAGGGCACTGACTACAACCAGAACCCAGACGATCGCCAGCCAGCCACTGCTGCGCGGCAAGCGATGACGTTCCACCAGAAGCGGTAACTGGTCGCTCATCAGCGTTTCTCCGCTATACGCAATACTGCGCTGCGGGCGCGTGGATTGGCGGCCACTTCAGCCGCTGATGGCTTGATCGCCTTGCCTACCAGATTGATACTCACTTGAATGTCGGCCGCGCGGATCGGCAAATCACGGGGCAGCGGAGCGCCTTTGGCCTCTTGGCGCATGAAGAGTTTGACCATGCGGTCTTCCAGTGAATGGAAGCTGATCACCGCCAGACGACCACCGGGTGCCAGCACCTCCAGCGCAACCTTGAGGCCATCTGCTAGATCGTCCAGTTCGCGGTTGATGAAAATACGGATACCCTGAAAAGCCCGTGTCGCCGGATGCTTGTGCTTTTCCCAGGCTGGATTGGCTTCCTTCAGCACTTCGGCCAGATCGCCGGTGCGGGTGAAGGGTTGCTGCGCGCGGCGAGTCGTTACTGCACGGGCCATGCGTTTGGCAAAGCGCTCCTCGCCGTACTCCTTGAGCACGGTCGCAATATCTTCTTCGGCGGCGCTATTGATCCACTCGGCAGCGCTCTGACCACTGGTCGGGTCCATGCGCATATCCAGCGGGCCGTCGTGCATGAAGCTGAAACCGCGCTCGGCATCATCCAGCTGCGGCGATGAAACACCCAGATCCAGCAACACACCGTCGACCTGGCCATGCAGCCCGCGCTGACGCAGCGCCTGCGCCATGTCGGCGAATGAGCTTTGTATAACGACAAAGCGGCCGTCTTCGGCCGCCAGCTGTGCACCGACCCGGATAGCTTCCGGATCCTTGTCGAAGCCAATCAGCCTGCCCTCGTCGGAGAGCCGGGCGAGCACTGCGCGGCTATGACCGCCGCGTCCGAAGGTGCCATCTATATATAAGCCGCCCGGGCGCACTGCCAGCCCATCAAGGGCTTCTTCAAGCAATACACTGACGTGTCCGTACAGCGTTTCCATAATCAGAGCCTCAAGGTATGCAGCTCAGCCGGCATGCTGCCGACGTCCTGCACTTCGTTGAGGTAGGCACTGGTGGTAGCCTCCCAGGCATCTTCACTCCAGAGCTCGAACTTGTTCACTTGGCCGACCAGCATGACTTTCTTGTCCAGCCCTGCGTATTCACGCAGCAGCGGTGGGACGACGAAACGGCCATTGCTGTCCAGCTCGATATCATTGGCGTTACCGATCAGCAGGCGCTGCATGCGCTTGACCTGCGGATTGATGTTGGGCAGGTTGCCGAGGGTTTCCTCGATCTCATCCCACTCCGCCTGGGGGTAAATCCAGAGGCAGCGATCTTCAAGGGCGATGGTCGCGACCAACTGTCCACCGCAGGCGCCCAGGAGCCGGTCGCGATAACGCGCAGGCATCGCCAGTCGCCCTTTGGCGTCCAGATTGATGGCGTTGGCTCCTCGGAACACGATGTTCACTTCCCCTGATGACGGTGCTACTTATCGGGCGCTTCTTCCAAAACGACCCACTTTTACCCACTTCCTACCACTTCGGCACACTATAGGAACCCCACGCACCCACCGTCAAGTGAGGAGTTCACGAAAAAAGTGTTATGTGGCGGGGGTTTAGTAGCAAAAACAGGGGTATTCGAGAGATATGACCTTAAGTAGGACACATCAACCTCATAGGCTACAGATGCATGCCATCCATAGTTAAAGTGAATTATCACGATTAAGATTTTTTTGATCTAAAAGCGGGGATTTTCACAGCGGTAGATAAAAAGTAAGAGTTGGCCTGTAAGCCGGGTTCTGTCGTGAACAGTCATTCCTCTACGACAGCCATCACTGACTGCCTCTAGCAACCTACCCGAACCCAGTGCGGGCCACACCCAAGGGTTCCTATTTGGTCTTGCTCCGAGTGGGGTTTACCATGCCACGAACTGTTGCCAGTCGCGCGGTGCGCTCTTACCGCACCCTTTCACCCTTACCTGATCCCCTTGCGGGGCCATCGGCGGTCTGCTCTCTGCTGCACTTTCCGTAGGCTCACGCCCCCCAGGGATTACCTGGCACCCTGCCCTATGGAGCCCGGACTTTCCTCCCTACCGCGACGCGATACGGCGACTGTCCAGCCAACTCTTGGGCGCAAGATTAGCCGGGTTCAGCGCCAGCGGCAAGCTCCGTCTGCGCGCACTATGCAAGGGCGCGTAGCGCACCATACTGGCGCATATCTTTGATGATGAGCATCAAAAGGGCATGCTCCATTACGGTGCAGCCCGCATCAAACCGCGCAATCAGCAGGTTGGCACGACCTCTGCATTGGTTATCCGTGCATACGAGATCCGGGTCTGTCTGACCCCAACCACGTAGCCGAGCCTCAGGGCTTGATACAACTTGGTACCAATGGACAACTAGGGTTCCGACCTGCATTGCAGGTGGCTGGTCCGAGAGTTGTCGACCTCCGGCAGGGGGTTACACGGCGGGATAAAAGCCCGGGAGAGCCTCAGACAGCTGAGATCTCGTTACCTGTAACCCGTGGAGACTGCCATGCCCGCTGCCTTTCTGTTTTGCCTCGCCCCATCGCTGCGTCGCCACCATCCCAACGGGAGCCGCCTATGTCGCGCCTGATGAATCGCAAACCTGGGCGCGTGTTGCACCTGGGTCTGGTCCTCCTGCCTTTCGCCCTGCTGCTGTTGCTGTATCTCTCCAGCTCGCAGGCCCGGCTGGCAGAAAACCCCAACGACAAACTGCTGCCCAGCTTCACCCAGATGGCGGATGCGGTGGACCGGATGGCATTTACCCCGGACCGGCGCACCGGCGCCTAT
Organism: uncultured Pseudomonadaceae bacterium; assembly: GCA_963974865.1. Taxonomy (GTDB): domain Bacteria; phylum Pseudomonadota; class Gammaproteobacteria; order Pseudomonadales; family Pseudomonadaceae; genus Halopseudomonas. The sequence continues at coordinate 310,174 of CAXBEU010000001.1, forward strand.
CTCTGGTGGGATGACACCAGCGCCAGCCTTAAACGCCTGGGTACCGGGCTGGGCATTGCAGCGGCGGCCAGTCTGGTCCTCGGCCTGGCGATGCTGATTCCGCTGCTGCGCACCCCCCTGTCCCCGCTGGTAACGGTGATCTCGATGATCCCACCGCTATCGATTCTGCCCATTCTGTTTATTGTCATGGGCCTGGGCGAGCTGTCCAAGGTCATGCTGATTGTGATCGGCATTACCCCGGTGCTGATACGCGACATGCAACAACGGGTCAGCGAAATCCCCAGTGAACTGCTGATCAAGGCACAAACCCTCGGGGCCAATACCTGGCAGGTGCTGATCCGCGTGGTGCTGCCACAGTTGCTCCCACGACTTCTGCAAGGCCTGTGTCTGGCGCTGGGCCCAGCCTGGCTGTTTCTGATTGCCGCCGAAGCCATCGCCTCGACCGACGGCCTGGGTTACCGCATCTTTCTCGTTCGCCGCTACCTGGCGATGGACGTGATCCTGCCCTACGTGGCCTGGATCACCCTGCTGGCCTTCATCATGGACCGCGCACTGAAAGGCATTTGCCGGGGGCTGTTCCCCTGGTTCGAACCCAAGGGAGCGCATTGATATGAGTGCTATCTCGATTCGTAACGTCTGGCAGCAATACGACGACAACGTGGTACTGGAAAACCTCAACCTGGAAGTTGCCAGCGGTGAGTTCATCACCATGGTCGGCGCTTCGGGCTGCGGCAAGTCTACCTTTCTGCGCCTGCTGCTGGGCCAGGAAAAACCCAGCAAGGGGCAGATCCTGCTGGACGGCGAACCGCTGGCCGCCGAGCCCGGCCCCGAGCGCGGCGTGGTCTTCCAGCGTTACTCGGTATTCCCGCATCTGACGGTACTGGGCAATGTGATGCTCGGCCTGGAACTACAAGCCTCACCTCTACTCGGCCGGCTGCTCGGTACTGCACGCCGCGAGGCGCGGGACCGCAGCGTTGCCATTCTGGAATCCGTCGGCCTGGGCCATGCACTGGACAAGTACCCGCATGCGCTGTCCGGCGGCATGCAGCAGCGCCTGGCAATTGCCCAGGCGCTGGTCAAGACACCGCGCATCCTGCTGCTGGACGAACCCTTCGGCGCGCTGGACCCGGGCATCCGCAAGGATATGCATGAACTGCTGCTGTCACTCTGGAAACAATCCGGATTGACGGTATTCATGGTCACCCATGATCTGACTGAAGGCTTCACCTTGGGCACGCGCCTGATGGTGTTCGATAAAACCCGCATCGATCCTCAGGCCCCCGGCGCTTATGGCGCACGTATCACTTACGACATTCCCCTGAACAGTGACCGACTGGCAGCGCGCGCTGCACTGGATGCGCTGCCTGAGCGCATCACTGGTCAACTGGCGACACCTGAACAGCAAGGAGCTTCCGCATGACTGTTCCAGCACCCCTGCGCACCACCCTGTTTGAAGAAACGCTGCCCGGCGGCGGCCACACCTCGTTCGTGCTCAAGCGCGGCCAACTGCTGCGCCTGACCGATATTGAAGGCGGCGCCAATGTCAGCCTGATGCTGTTCAACGCCCACGAGAAAAGTGAGCGCCTGAACCTGCCGGACAGCCTCAAATGCCAGCACACCGCCAAACTCACCGCGGGCCACTGCCTGTATTCGGACATGGGCCGCGTGCTCGCCGCCATCGTTACCGACAGCTGCGGCTGGAGTGACAGCTTCGGTGGTGTGCTGAATGCCGAGGAGGTTCAGGAGAAATACGGCCAGGGCCGCTACCAGGAGCTGCGCAACGGATTTTTCCGCAACGGCGTGGACAACCTGCTGGTCGAGATGGGCAAGTGGAACATGAACCTGGCCGACCTGCTGATGACGCTGAACCTGTTCAGCAAGGTGACCATTGATGCCGAGGGGCGCTTCCAGTTCCAAGCAGACAACTCTGCTGCGGGGGATGTGATCGAACTCTACGCACCCATGGATACCCTGGTGGTGCTGACCGCATTGCAGCATCCCATGGACCCGAATCCGCAGTACGCACCCAAGCCGGTGCAGCTCAGTTGGCATCAGGTCGCCGATGACGGCATCACCGTGCTGTGTCGCAACACCCGCGCAGAAAATGCGCGCGGTCTGTACAACACCGATCGCATTCACCTCTGAGGGCCGCGCACATGACACTGACCCAGACACTGACCCACAGCGATAAGCAGCCAGACACCGCCAGCTTTCGCGGCAACATCGCCGCCGGCGAACCCTTCATGCTCGACATCAAGGCCGGCCAGACCGTGCGTCTGCTCGACCTGGAAGGCAATCAGGCAGTCGACACCCTGTTCTACAGCGCCAGCAATCCACGTGAGCGCTATGACGTGCAACGTACCCTGCGCCGCCAGAACAGCGTGTACCTGACAACCGGTAGCGTGCTCTACAGCAATATGGGCAACCCGATGCTGACTATCAGCGCTGACACCTGCGGCCGCCACGACACCCTCGGCGGCGCCTGCGCTCAGGAAAGCAATACCGTGCGCTACGCCCTGAGCACCCGTTACATGCACAGCTGCCGCGACAACTTCCTGCGCGCCAGTCTGCATGACGGCCGCCTGACCAAGGCCGACATCAGCGCCAATATCAACTTCTTCATGAACGTGCCCGTCACCCCCGAGGGTGGCCTGACCTTCGAAGACGGCATCTCCGGCGCGGGCAAATACGTCGAGCTGATCGCGCATATGGACATCATCATTCTGATTTCCAATTGCCCGCAGTTGAACAACCCATGCAACGGCTATAACCCGACGCCTGCAGAAATACTGGTCTGGGGATAAACAAGCCTCAAGCCGTAAGCGGCAAGCTTGAAGCTGGCCGTGCAGTACCCAACTGAATTGCCAGGCTGAGAAGCTCGCCGTTTTTGGCTTGTCGCTTGCAGCTTGCAGCTCCTGCCGGGACGGCCCGGGGAGCATTGAGTAGCGAACCAGGACGACCTGGCCGAGGAATTACCATGTTCGATACCTTGTTGATTGCCAACCGTGGCGCCATTGCCTGCCGCATTTTGCGTACGCTGAAAGACCTTGATGTGCGCGGCGTAGCCGTTTATTCCGAGGCGGATGCGGCCAGCCTGCATATCCAGCAAGCCGATGAGGCAATCTCCCTCGGCGAAGGCGCCGCCACTGGCACCTATCTGGACGTGCAGAAGATCCTCGACGCTGCAAAGCAAAGTGGCGCGCAGGCGATTCATCCTGGCTACGGCTTTCTCTCGGAGAATGCCGCCTTCGCTGAAGCCTGCGAGGCGGCGGGTATTGCCTTTGTCGGTCCGACCCCGGAGCAGTTGCGCGTTTTCGGCCTCAAGCACACCGCGCGCGCGCTAGCCAAGCAGCACGGCGTGCCCATGCTCGAAGGCACCGAACTGCTGGACAGCCTGGCTACGGCGCTCACCGCTGCCGAACAGGTCGGCTACCCGGTGATGCTGAAAAGCACCGCCGGCGGCGGCGGGATCGGCATGCGCGTGTGCTGGAGCGCCAGCGAGTTGAGCGAAGCCTTCGAGACGGTAAAACGCCTGGGGCAAAACAACTTCAGCGACGCCGGTGTCTTTATTGAAAAGTACATTGAGCGCGCGCGGCATCTGGAAGTACAGGTATTCGGCGATGGCCTAGGCGGCGTTCTGGCGCTCGGTGTACGGGACTGCTCGGTGCAGCGGCGCAATCAGAAAGTGGTCGAAGAAACACCCGCACCCAACCTGCCTGAGGGCATGGCTGATGCTCTGTGCGAGGCCGCCATTCGCCTGGCCAGCGCCGTTCAATACCGTAGCGCCGGCACCGTCGAGTTCGTTTACGACAGCGAAGCGGCCCAATTCTATTTCCTGGAGGTCAATACCCGCCTGCAAGTGGAACACGGCGTTACCGAGCAGGTCTGGGGCGTGGATCTGGTGCGCTGGATGATCGAGCTGGCCGCGGGCGATCTGGCCCCGCTCAGCGAGCTGGGCAAGGATCTGAAAGCGACCGGTCATGCGATTCAGGCCCGCGTTTATGCCGAAGACCCAGGCCGCGACTTTCAGCCCTGCCCTGGCCTGCTGACGGCCGTCAACTTCCCCCCTGCCAATGGCCAAGCCCTGCGCATTGATACCTGGGTAGAAGCTGGTTGCGAGATCCCGCCCTACTTCGACCCCATGATCGCCAAGATCATCTGCTGGGAACCCACGCGCGAGGCAGCCAGCAATGCATTGCACCGCACTCTGGGCGCAACGCAGCTGTATGGTGTTGAAACCAATATCGACTATATCCGCCAGATCCTGTTGGACACGCCCTTTGCCAGCGGCGAGCCCTGGACGCGCTGCCTGGAAGGCCTGACCTACCACGCCAGCACCTTTGAAGTACTCAGTGGCGGCACTCAAACCACCGTCCAGGACGTGCCCGGCCGCCTCGGCTACTGGGCGGTGGGCGTACCGCCTTCGGGCCCAATGGACAACCTGGCCCTGCAGCTGGGCAACCGTCTGCTGGACAACCCGACTGACGCCGCCGGCCTGGAAATCACCATGAGCGGCCCGATACTGAAGTTCAACACCGACGCGGTAGTGGCGATCACCGGGGCACAGATTCCCGTACACATCGACGGCGAAACCCAGCCCATGCATACCAGCCTGCTGATCAAGGCCGGCAGCCAACTGACGCTCGGTACCATTGCCGGGGCTGGGGCACGCAGCTATATCGCCCTGCGCGGCGGCGTGCAGGTACCAGACTATCTCGGCAGCAAAAGCACCTTTACTCTCGGCCAGTTTGGCGGCCATGCCGGACGCGCGCTGCGCGCGGGCGATGTGCTGCATCTGCCAGCGCTTACCGATACCCACGTAGGTGCCAGCCTAGCAGAAAGCCTGCGCACCGCATTGCCCGCCGTGAGAACGCTACGGGTAATCTACGGCCCGCATGCGGCGCCTGAATACTTTACCGAAGCCTATATGCAGCGCTTTCTGGATACCGACTGGGAAGTGCACTTCAACTCCAGCCGCACCGGTGTGCGTCTGATCGGTCCCAAACCCGAATGGGTACGCGAAGACGGCGGCGAAGCCGGGCTGCACCCATCAAACATTCACGACAATCCCTACGCGATTGGCGCGGTTGACTTTACCGGTGACATGCCAGTCATCCTCGGGCCTGACGGCCCAAGCCTGGGCGGCTTCGTCTGCCCGGTGAGCATTATCGAAGCCGACCTGTGGCAGATGGGCCAGCTCAAGGCCGGCGATCGAGTGCGCTTTATTCCAGTGGCACTGGAGACCGCCCGCGAACTGGCGATACTGCGCCAACAGGAAGTGCTGCAACTGAGCCCGCTCTGCCCTGCCAGCAGTCCCGCTGTCGCACCGGAATCACCCATAGTGCTGGATATCGGCGAAGACGACACACGCCTGGTCGCGCGACTGTCCGGTGATACTCATCTGCTACTGGAAATCGGTCAGCCGGAACTGAACCTGGTCCTGCGTTTTCGGGGCCATGCGCTGATGCAGTCACTGGAGGCCATGCAGTTGCCAGGCGTGAATGACCTGACCCCCGGCATTCGCTCGCTGCAGGTGCACTACCAGCCAGAAACATTGCCGATCGACCGGCTGCTGCGCATCGTCGAGGATGCCTGGGAAGCGGTCTGCACCGCTCGCGACCTCAAGGTGCCCTCGCGCATCGTACATCTGCCGCTGTCGTGGGACGATCCGGCCTGCCAACTGGCCATCGACAAATACATGACCACGGTCAGAAAGGACGCTCCCTGGTGCCCGAGCAACCTGGAGTTTATCCGTCGCATCAATGACCTGCCCAATCTGGATGAGGTCTACCGCACCGTGTTCGACGCCAGCTATCTGGTCATGGGGCTGGGCGACGTGTATCTGGGCGCGCCGGTTGCCACGCCGCTGGACCCCCGCCATCGCCTGGTAACCACCAAATACAATCCGGCTCGCACCTGGACCGCGGAGAATTCGGTGGGCATCGGTGGCGCTTATATGTGCGTCTACGGCATGGAGGGCCCTGGCGGTTACCAGTTTGTCGGCCGCACTCTGCAAATGTGGAATCGCTACCGCGAGGTCGAGGCCTTCGGCGGAATGCCCTGGCTGCTGCGTTTCTTCGATCAGATCCGGTTCTATCCGGTGAGCGCAGATGAGCTGCAAGTCATCCGCAAGGAATTCCCCCTCGGGCGCTACGCACTGCGCATTGAAGAAACCGAACTGCGTCTGAATGACTACCAGGCTTTCCTCGAACAGGAGGCGGACGGCATCCAGGCGTTCCGCCAGCAGCAGCAGGCCGCGTTCAAGGCCGAGCGCGAACGCTGGATTGCCAACGGGCAAGCCAATTACGAAAGTGAAGAAGCCGTCGCCGAATCGGTTGAAGACGCTCCCCTGCTGGCTGGCCAGCAAAGCATCGAAAGCCATATCGCCGGCAATCTGTGGCAGGTACAGGTCGCCGAGGGCGCGCAGGTCAAGGCGGGTGATGTGCTGGTGATTCTGGAGTCGATGAAAATGGAGATACCGCTGGTAGCGCCCTGCGATGGCGTGGTCGCCTCAATCCACGTGCAACCCGGCTCCGCCGTGCGCGCCGGGCAACGCGTACTGGTATTACAACAATGACCAGCACTTTGTAGAAGCAACCGTGAGAGCGGCGACGGCCCTGTGGGAGCGACGGCCCCGTCGCGAAAAGGGGTTAAGGGGCACTCAGCAAGGCCGCTCCACAGTGGCCCGCTACCTCACCCCTTACCCAGCGCCACCTGATACAGGCGGTTCTTCTTTTCCCCGGTAATCTGCGCCGCCAGCGCGGCGGCCTGCTTGACCGGAAGTTCGGCCAGCAGAATATCCAGCACCCGCTGCGCTTCCGGATCCAGGCCATCGGACTCCTCCCGCTCGGGCATCGCCTCGACCACCAGCACACACTCTCCGCGCTGTTGATCAGAATCTGCCCGCACCCACTCGACCAACTCGGCTACTGGCGCACCCTTGATGGTTTCAAAGGTCTTGGTCAGTTCCCGCGCCAGTACGACCTGACGCTCGGGGCCGAGAATATCAAGCATGTCCTCCAGGCATTCGAGCAACCGGTGCGGCGCTTCATAGAGCATCCAGGTGCGCGGCTCGACGGCCAGCGCCTGCAAACGCAGGCGCCGACCGTGCGCCTTGGCCGGCAAAAAACCTTCAAAGGCAAAGCGGTCCGACGGCAGGCCCGCCGCACTCAACGCGGCAATCAGGGCACAGGCACCGGGAATGGGGCACACCCGCACGCCGGCCTCACGTGCCTGGCGTACCAGGTGATAACCCGGATCGGAAATCAGCGGCGTGCCCGCGTCGGAAATCAGCGCCATGTCCTCACCAGCCAGCATGCGCTCGACCAGACGGATGCTCTTGTCCCGTTCATTGTGATCATGGCAGGCCGTGGTCGGCGTCGACACGCCAAAATGCTGCAACAAACGCGCACTGTGACGCGTGTCTTCGGCGGCAATCAGCGCCACCGTGCGCAACACTTCCAGCGCCCGGGGCGACATATCCTGCAGGTTACCGATGGGCGTTGCGACGACATACAGAGTACCGGACATGAGTGTTCCTGGGCTGTGTTCCTGGAATGGAGGTTACGACCATTGTACAGGACGTGATGCAGCGCATGGCGATTGCCGCCCCCCTTGGTTACAATGACCTCTTTGTGACCTCTTTGAATCCCACGGGTCGCGCCCATCAGCGTCCCCAGCGCAAGGATACCGCCGCATGCTGCTCAGCAAACGCCTGCCATTTTTACCATTGACCCTGGCTGTGCTGATCGCCGGTTGCTCGTCTGCCCCCCAACAGCTGGGGGATCTGCCGCGCACGCCCCAGGCGTCCGCTGAAAAGCTGCTGAGCGATGCCGACCGCCGCTCGGGCGCCGAGGCCAACCTGCTGCGTCTTTACGCCGCCCAGGCGGCCAATGATGCAGGAGCACATGAACAGACCCTGAGCATTCTCGAGCGCATTCCGCAAAGCGATCTGCCCACTGACCAGCAGATCCGCTTCAGCAAGCTGCAAGCTATTAGCGCAATGGCGTTGGGCGAACCCAAGATCGCACTTCGCGCCCTGCGGCACCCGTCCATCAGCCAGATCGACGGCCTGCCCATGGATGAACAGCTGCAGATTCAGCAGCTTCAGGCACAAGCCAACGACGGCGTGGGCGATCACCTGAAGGCCGCCGAACAACGCATCTTTATCGATGGGTTGCTAGCTGGCGACGAACAAGCTGCCAACCGGCAAGCTATCTGGGACGGTATCAGCCAGATGCCTGTAGCTGATCTACAGGCCGCGGCGGCCACCAGCACCGGCGAGTTGGCCGCCTGGCTGGAACTGGCGCTGATCGACCAGCAATCTAACAACCTGGATCTGCAGGTCCGCGCACTCAAGCAATGGCAACAGGACAACCCTGGCCACCCAGCTGCGCAGCAGTTGCCCGCTTCGCTGTCTCAAATCGTAGAGCTGCACGGTAGTCGCCCCCAGCATATCGCCCTGCTGCTGCCTTTTCAGGGCCAACTGGCGAACGCCGGCCAAGCGCTGCGTGATGGCTTCATGGCAGCCCAGTACCAGGCGTACAGCGAAGGCCTGCCGCAACCGGAAGTCAGTCTCTACGACTCCACCGCCTATACCGACCTGAACGCTTTTTATCGCCAGGCCATTGCAGATGGCGTGGAATGGGTGATCGGGCCGCTGGAACGGGAGCAGGTCAGCCGTCTGGCAGCAATGCCTGAACTACCCCTGCCCACGCTGGCCCTGAACTATGCAGAGAGCTCGATGCCGCAAGGCACGGCACTGGTGCAGTTCGGCCTGGCGCCAGAGGATGAAGCACGCTCCGCCGCGACCCAGGCCTGGGCCCAGGGCCACCGCCGCATGGCCGCGCTGACCGCCAGAACCGAATGGGGTGAGCGCGCTTACCAGGCCTTCCAACAATCCTGGCAGGAGCTCGGTGGTGTACTGGTCGCGCGCGAAGTGGTCGACGAGCCCGCGGCAATGGCCGGCCAGATAGGCGACATGCTGCGTATCAGTCAAAGCGAACAGCGCGGCCAACGGATGCAGAGTGTGCTGGGCAGCAGCCTGGTAGTTCAGCCAACACCCCGCCAGGATCTGGATGCGCTGTTTATTACCGCCGGCCCCCTACAGGCCAGGCAGATCATGCCCACGCTGGCGTTCCAGTACGCAGGAGACCTGCCTGTATACGCGACCTCACACGTGTATCAGGTTGGCGACAGCCAGAACAATGACCTGGACGGCATCTTTGTAGCGGAAACACCCTGGCTACTGGACCGCTCAGACAGCCTCTACGATTCGGTGACACAAAACTGGCCGCAAGCCGGCGGTGCCCTTGGGCGTCTGTACGCGATGGGCATTGATGCCCAGCGCATCTTTGCCCGCCTGCCGCAGATGCAGCAATACCCTGAAACCACAGTGAATGGCGCTACCGGGGTATTGTCGTTGTCCAATGACGGGCGCATTCGCCGCCAGTTGAGCTGGGGCGTGATTCAGGACGGCACGCTTGCCCCCTCGCCGGCGCTACTACCGGCACCGTGAGTTCGCTGACCGACAAACAGGTGCTTGGCAATCAGGCCGAGCGCCAGTCCGAACAGATGCTCCTGCGTGCGGGCTTGCGATTGATGGCGCGCAATTATCGCTGCAAGCAGGGCGAGCTTGATCTGGTCATGCGCGATGCAGATACAGTAGTATTTGTGGAAGTACGTTACAGACGAAGTACCCGATGGGGCAATGCGGCGGAAACGATCGACTGGCGCAAACAGAAGCGCGTTATCGCGGCAGCACAGCACTACCTGCTTACCCACCCCCATCTGGCCAACCAGCCTTGCCGATTCGACGTCATCACGGCGCAAGGCAACCCAGCGGATCCGGCTTCTTACCAATGGATCCGAGAAGCATTCACCTGCTAGCGAGTCACGATCCCTATGGATATGCAACACCGAATCAGGCAGCTCTTTACCGACAGTATTGAAACCAAGACCCGCGCAATGGACGTGCTTGGGCCAAGCATCGAGCAAGCCAGCCAGTTGATGGTCAACTGCTTGCTGAATGAAGGCAAGATTCTGACCTGCGGCAATGGCGGCTCGGCCGGTGATGCCCAGCATTTCTCCTCCGAATTGCTGAACCGCTTCGAGCGTGAGCGCCCCAGCCTGCCCGCGCTGGCATTGACCACGGATAGCTCGACCATTACCTCGATCGCCAATGATTACAGCTACGACGAGATCTTCTCCAAGCAAATCCGCGCCCTGGGGCAGCCCGGCGACGTACTGCTGGCGATCTCCACCAGCGGCAATTCCGGCAACGTCCTCCAGGCCATTCAGGCCGCTCACGACCGCGATATGCTAGTAGTGTGCCTGAGCGGTCGAGATGGGGGCGCCATGGCCTCTCTGCTGCTGCCTGAAGACGCAGAGATTCGCGTGCCAGCTCGCTCTACCGCACGCATTCAGGAAGTCCATTTGCTGGCTATCCATTGCCTATGTGACCTTATTGACCGTCAACTGTTTGGGAGCGAAGAATGAAGCGTCTTGCAACTCTGGTTATCGCCACCCTGCTCCTGGCTGGCTGCAGCTCGGTGTTGACCGCCACACGTGACACACCGATGGAAGGCAATCAGGGCACTCGCACCCTGGGAAGCACCCTCGATGATCAACTGATTGAAACCCGAGCCGGCGTCAATATCGCCAAGGCGCATCTGGACCTTGAAAGCGCCTCGCGCGTGTCGGTGACCAGCTACAACGGTATTGTGCTGCTCGCAGGTCAAGTGCCCCGCCAGGAACTGAAGGACCTGGCCGAACAGGTCGCCAAGAATGTGCAACGGGTCAAGGTCGTCCATAACGAACTGACCGTGGGCGAGAACCTGCCATTACTGGCACGCAATAACGACGCGCTGATTACTACCAACGCCAAGGCGCGCATGCTTAGTGACAGCGCCATCCCCGGGCGACGCATCAAGGTCACCACGGAAGCCGGCGTCGTCTACCTGCTGGGCCTTGTCAACCGTCAGGAAGCGGATCTAGCGGTCAATGCCGTGCAGCAGATTGGTGGTGTGCAGCGCATTGTGAAGCTCTTCGAATATATCGACTGAAGCCTGTAGCAACACAAAAAGCCCCGCTTCGGATCTCCGAGCGGGGCTTTTTAATGCAGCAGAAACGCTTACTTGACGACTTTCAACGCTGGCCTGGCAGGCTTGGCCGGCGCTGCCCCCTTGACAGGAAGCGGCGCCTTGTCGGCTGGAGGCGGCGCAGGGGCCGGCTCAACCTCAAAGACCATGCCCTGGCCATTCTCACGCGCGTAAATGGCCATGACCGCCTGAGCAGGCAACCAGACCTGCTGGGCTACACCACCGAAACGACCATCAAAGCAGATTTTCTCATTATCCATTTCGAGGTGGCGGATGGCGCTGGGTGACAGGTTCAGCACAATCTGACCTGCCTCTACGAATGACTCGGGAACCACTGTATCTGGATAATGCGCATTAACCAGCACATAAGGCGTGCAGTCATTATCCAGTATCCACTCATAAAGTGAACGAATCAGGTAGGGTCGGCTTGAGCTCATCTGAGCCATGCGGGCCTCCTATTTTTGGTGAATTGCTTACTGCATTTCCTTCTCGGCGGCCGACAGGCTGCCAAGAAAACCTTCACGCTGGAAGATCTTGTCCATGTAATCCTGCAACGGCTTGGCCTGCTTGGGCAGCTCGACCCCCAGCATGGGCAAACGCCAGAGGATAGGAGCGATACAGCAATCGACCAGGCTGAACTCCTCGCTCATGAAGAACGGCATCTCGGCGAACACCGGCGCCACCCCGATAAGGCTTTCACGCAATTCCTTGCGCGCCTTGGTCACAGCGGCCGCAGGCGTCTTCGGATTGGTGATCGCGTCCACCAGGCCACACCAGTCACGCTGTACACGGAACATCAGCAGCCGGGTATTGGCACGGGCCACCGGGTAAACCGGCAACAACGGTGGATGCGGGAAGCGCTCGTCCAGATACTCCATCATGATATTGGGCTCATAGAGCACCAGATCACGATCCAGCAAGGTCGGTACGCTGTTGTACGGGTTGTTCTCCGCCAACTCTTCAGGATGGTTGTCGGGCTCAACGTTGATGACGTCAACGGTAACGCCTTTCTCCGCCAGAACAATACGGACACGATGACAATAGTGGTCACGTGGATCAGAGAAAAAAGCCATCGAAGAACGCTTGTTGGCGGTAACGCCCATAAATCAACCCTCATCCATTAGCGGATTGCGGTAAACAACAGATCGCGCTGCTGCGCAGGTACGCAAGACAGACTCGCAATAGGGTCCGCCCCAATTAGTAGTGACGCATTATACCCCAGAAACAAGAGCGCGCCCCTAAGGGCGCGCAATTGATTCCTGAAAAAGCGTTCGTTAATGAACGTCTTTCCAGTACTCCCGCTTGAGCAGGTAGGCAAATACGAACAGGAAGGCCAGATACAGCAGCACATAGGTCCCGATGCGATGGCGCTCCAGTTTGATCGGATCAGCCGAGTAAGCGAGGAAATTCACCAGGTTACGCACCGTGGTATCGAACTCTTCCTCGGTCTGGGTACCCGTACCTTCGACGATGGTCAGTACGTCGCACTGCTCATCCTTGACTGTCTCGCCGGTCAAGGTGTCGCGCTGAACGCGGCCGCTCTCGTCAGTCACTGGCATACCTTTGCAGCCAATTACCTGACGACCCTGCAACTCCATCAGCACGTTGGGCATGCCCACGTTGGCAAACACCTTGTTGTTGACACCATAAGGACGTGAAGGATCTTCGTAGAAGGTCTTCAGGTAGGTGTACAACCAGTCTTCACCACGCACTCGAGCCACGTTGGTCAGATCCGGCGGCGCCGCACCAAACCAGGCCTTGGAGTCGGCCTGACGCATGCCGATCTTCATATGATCACCGATCATAGTGCCCTCGGAGAACACCAGATTGTCCATCATCAGCTCTTCCGGAATATCCAGATCGGTAGCGACACGCTCGTAACGCTGATACTGAGCAGAATGGCAGCCCATACAGTAGTTGACGAAGGTACGCGCGCCATCCTGCAGGGACGCCTTGTCACGCAGGTCGATATTGGCGGACTCCAGCGGCACGCCACTGGGTGCGGCCAGAGCCACAGCAGGGACGAGCGCGAACAACAGTGCAATCAATTGCTTTTTCATTAGCCAGTAACCCTCTCCGGAACGGGTTTAGTCTTCTCCATGCGGGTGTAGAACGGCATGAGTATGAAGAAGGCGAAATACAGTACGGTACAAATCTGCGATACCAGCGTACGGAAGTCGTTACCGGGGATTGCACCCAGAATACCGAGGATCACGAAGGAGATGCAGAACACCACCAGGGCAACCTTGCTCATCCAACCCTTATAGCGAATCGAACGTACCGGGCTGCGATCCAGCCAGGGCAGCACGAACAGCACCGCAATCGCAGCACCCATCGCCAATACACCCGGGAAGGCCGAGCCACCAATCGCCGGTACTGCGCGCAAGATCGCGTAGAAGGGCGTGAAGTACCACACCGGAGCGATGTGATCAGGGGTCTTCAGCTGGTTGGCAATTTCAAAGTTCGGCTTTTCCAGGAAGAAGCCGCCCATTTCGGGGAAGAAGAACACCACGATGCAGAACACGAACAGGAACACGACGACGCCGACGATATCCTTGACCGTGTAGTACGGGTGGAAGGCGATGCCGTCCAGCGGCTTGCCGTTCTCATCCTTGTACTTCTTGATATCCACACCATCGGGGTTGTTGGAACCCACTTCGTGCAGGGCAATGATGTGCAGAACCACAAGGCCAAGCAGCACGATCGGCAGAGCGACGACATGAAGCGCAAAGAAGCGGTTCAGCGTAATGCCGGAAATCAGATAATCCCCGCGGATCCACTGCTGCAGATCGGGCCCGATAAACGGAATCGCGCCAAACAGGGAAATAATCACCTGCGCCCCCCAGTAGGACATCTGACCCCAGGGCAGCAGATAACCCATGAAGGCCTCAGCCATCAGCACCAGGTAGATAGTCATACCAAACAGCCAGATCAGCTCACGCGGCTTCTGATAGGAGCCGTACATGATGCCACGCAGCATGTGCAGGTAGATCACCACGAAGAACGCAGATGCACCCGTGGAGTGCATGTAACGCAGCAGCCAGCCATATTCCACATCGCGCATGATGTATTCGATCGAGGCGAATGCACCATCACCCGAGGGCTCATAGCTCATGGTCAGCCACACGCCGGTGATGATCTGGTTGACCAGCACCAGCATCGCCAGCGAGCCGAAGAAGTAGAAGAAGTTGAAGTTCTTGGGAGCGTAATACTTGGTCAGGTGATCTTCGACCACCCGATTGACGGACATCCGCTCGTTGATCCAGTTGTTCAGCTTGCTCATCAGGCAGACTCCTCATCCAGGCCGACAACAATAATGTCATCGGTCTCATAGGAATGGGGTGGGACCGGCAGGTTCAACGGGGCGGGCTGCCCACGATGGACGCGTCCAGCCATATCGTAACGGGAGCTATGGCATGGGCAGAAATACCCACCCTTCCACTCATTACCCATATCAGCAGAGGCCACTTCCGGACGGAACAGGGGCGAGCAGCCCAGGTGCGTACAGATACCCATGACGACCAGCACTTCCGGGCGAATGGCGCGGGTGTGCAGATCGACATACTCGGGCTGGCTGGAAGACTCGGATTCCGGATCGGCCAGAATGCCGACGTTTTCCTCGAGGATCTCAAGAGCCTCGGGAGTGCGGCGGGAAATAAATACCGGCTGGCCACGCCATTCAGCAACGATCTGCTGACCTGCTTCCAGCTTGCTTATATTTACCCGGACCGGCGCACCAGCTGCCTTGGCCCTGGCGCTCGGGAACCATGATCCCACGAAGGGTACCGCCACCCCTACGGCTCCGGCAGCACCCACAACACCTGTGGCTGCTACCAGGAAGCGACGCCGGCCGTTATTAACGCCGTCATTACTCATCCAGTCGTCTCCCATCTGCTAATTCAGGCCTTTTATAAGCCCTTTTAAGAGTTTTAATCCGCATGCACAAAATGAATCCGATGGTAATGAAAAACCCCATTTTTGACAAGGTGAAGTATTCATCATTTACCTCAGCCGCCAGGCCGAACACACTGAATTGCGGGGCTTTGCAGCGCGCTAGAGCGCGAGCGGCATTTTGCCGCAGATACAAAAACGCCCGGAGTCCAATAGGAAGCCGGGCGCTTGGCGGAAAAGTCTTGCGACTTAACGCTTGGAGTACTGAGGACGCTTACGCGCTTTACGCAGACCCACTTTCTTACGTTCAACTTCACGAGCGTCACGTGTAACGAAGCCTGCCTTGCGCAATACGCCGCGCAGAGTCTCATCATATTCCATCAGTGCGCGAGTGATACCGTGGCGGATCGCACCGGCCTGACCCGTAGTACCACCACCCTTGACGGTGACGAAGACGTCAAACTTGGAAACGTTTTCAGTCAGTTCCAGCGGCTGGCGAACAACCATGCGAGCTGTTTCACGACCGAAGAAGTTTTCGATGGTGCGGTTGTTGATCTGGATGTTGCCATTACCCGGACGCAGGAACACCCGAGCGGTGGCAGTTTTACGACGGCCAGTACCGTAGTTTTGTGTCGCCGACATAGTATGCTCCTTAGACCTTCAATTCTTGGGGTTGCTGAGCCGCATGGGGATGAACTGCACCTTTGTACACTTTCATCTTGCGGTACATTGCACGACCCAAGGGGTTTTTCGGCAACATGCCTTTGACGGCTGACTCGATGATGCGCTCAGGAGCGCGTACAACGAGCTTTTCGAAGTTGATCGACTTGATACCGCCCGGGAAACCGGAGTGGCTGTAGTAGATCTTGTCCTGAGCCTTGTTGCCCGTCACATGAATCTTTTCCGCGTTGACGATGACGATATAATCGCCAGTATCCACGTGAGGCGTGTACTCGGGCTTGTGCTTACCGCGCAGGCGTGAAGCCACTTCGGTAGCAAGGCGACCCAGGGTCAGACCGGTAGCATCTACAATGTACCAATCGCGTTTTACGGTTTCAGGTTTGGCGCTGAAGGTTTTCATTAATCCTAGCCTCAGAGGCCACTCTTGTTTAGAAGAGGGCGAATCTTACAGAATGAAATGTGTTTTTACAAGACAACAAAGCCTAGAACAGACACTCAGTGGGGGCTGCGTGGGTCTGGGTGGCATCTGCGCTGTAAACAACAACGACAGGCTAGGCATCCTGTCGAAAGTGGCGGGCATTATGCCAAGGGAGCTAAAAATTACAACCCTTATTTACATTTACGGCTACTTTAGCGCAGCTTATGCTCAATAATGAGACCATCGATGACCCACATGGAGCACCTTCATGCAATACCGCCCACTCGGCCGCAGCAAACTCAAAGTCAGCGCCCTTTGCCTGGGCACCATGACCTGGGGCGAGCAGAACACCCAGAAAGACGCCTTTGCCCAGATTGATCGGGCCAAGGATGCCGGCGTCAACTTTATCGATGCCGCGGAGATGTATCCGGTGCCGCCAGTAGCCGACACCTACGGTGAAACAGAGCGCATCCTCGGCCAGTACTTTGCCGAGCGCGGCAACCGCGAAAACTGGATAGTGGCTAGCAAGGTCGCCGGACCTGGCGACTGGCTGCCACACATACGCGAGGGCAAAACGCGCTTCAACCGCGAGCACCTGACCGCAGCACTGGACGCCAGCCTCAAGCGGCTGCAGACCGACTACATCGATCTGTATCAATTGCACTGGCCGGATCGCAGTACCAACTTTTTTGGCAAGCTGGGCTACAAACACGACCCCGACGAACTGATCACCCCGGTGGAAGATACGCTGGAAGTGCTTGATGAGATGGTCAAGGCAGGCAAGATCCGCCATATCGGGCTATCCAACGAAACGCCCTGGGGTGTCAGCCGTTTTCTGCACCTGGCCGAAAGCCGCGGCTGGCCGCGCATTGCGTCCATTCAGAACCCCTATAACCTGCTCAACCGCAGCTATGAGATCGGCATGGCGGAGATGTCCTTGCGTGAGCAGACTGGCCTGCTGGCCTACTCGCCCCTGGCGTTCGGCACGTTGACCGGCAAATACCTGAACGGCCTGCGGCCGGAGAAAGGCCGTCTGACGCTATTCAGCCGCTTCAACCGCTATACCAACCCCCAGGCGCAAAAAGCCTGTGCGCGCTACGTGCAACTGGCCCGCGACCACGGCATGGACCCGGCGCAGATGGCCTTGGCGTTTGTAACCCGCCAGCCGTTCGTGACCAGCAACATCATTGGCGCTACCAATATGGACCAGCTCAACCGTAATTTGAGCAGCGTCAATATGGGCCTGACCGACGCGATTCTCGAAGCTATCGCCGAGATTCACCAGAGCCAGCCCAACCCCGCGCCCTGAGCCGCCTGACTGCCACCAAATACTCCCGGGTCTTTGGTGGCAGCTTCTTTTATCCAGCCCCATTCGCTGCCTTTATTCCAACAAACAAGACACTTGCGCCATACCTGAAGATGCTTTAGTCATATAGTGGCCGATACAACCTATAAAAATGAGTTTGACCATGCCCCTTATCAACCCCTCCCTGACGCCCCTGCGCCAGGTAGCCATACTTGCCACTGACGGCGTCATCGCCTCTACCCTGATGCAGGCCAAGGATTTTTTCCATATGGCCAGTCTGCGCGACGGCAGGCGCCGAGGCCAAGGACTGACCCCCGGCTTTCGCACCTCGATCGTTGCCCCTGATACCTTGCCCGTGACCAGCTTCAGCCAGGATCGCATCGCTACCGACGCCACGCTCAGTGCACTCCGCCCACAGCTGATCATGCTCCCGGCCTTCTGGGGCGATTTTGACCAGATGCTCGAGCGCTATCCGGACGTCATCCCCTGGCTTCAGGCCGAGCATGCACGCGGTACGCTGATCAGCGCCGAAGCGACCGGAGTATTCTGGATAGCTGCGGCAGGCTTGCTGAATGGCCGGGAAGCGACCACCTACTGGCGGTTTTTCGAGGAATTCAGCGAGCGCTTTCCCGAAGTAATTTTGTGCAAGGACAAACACATCACCGATGCGGACAACATCTATTGCGCCGCAGGCGTCACCTCCGGCTGCGATCTGGCCATCCACCTGATCGAAAAGCTCTGCGGAAGCCAGGTAGCCCAGGCGGTCGCACGCGATACCCTGTACGAAGTACAGCGCAGCTATACCCCCGGCATTATTGGCTTCGGCGGTCAGAAACTGCATCAGGACGTGGCCATATTGCAGATTCAGCAATGGCTGGAGGAGCATTTTGCCGAGAAGTTTCGCTTTGAGGATGTCGCCAGCCAGCACGGCATGAGCATTCGTAACTTCATGCGCCGCTTCCAGGCTGCCACCGGCGACAAACCGCTGCATTACCTGCAGCGGTTACGTATCGAAACAGCGAAGAATCTGCTGAGCACCACGCGCCGGAGCATCAAGACCATCAGCTACGATGTCGGTTATGACGATGCGAGCTTCTTCGCCCGACTGTTCAGGCAACATACCGACCTGTCACCCAATCAGTATCGCAGACAGTTCCAGCAGTCCAGCCACTGAAGCGCGCGGGCGATACTAGCGCACGGCATCAAGGCTTGTGCGCGCGAGCCAGAAATTCGTGGGACTGCATTTCCAGCAGGCGGCTTAGGGTGCGCTGAAACTCGAAGCTCAGACGCCCGCCGGTGTACAGATCCTTCAGCTCGACTTCGGCCGAGAGGATCAGCTTGACGTTGCGATCGTAGAACTCGTCGACCAGATTGATAAAGCGCCGGGCCATATCGTCCTTGCTGGTATCCATCTGCTCGACATTGGCCACTAGCACCGCGTGAAACACCTTGGCCAGCTCGATGTAATCGTTCTGGCTACGCGGCCCGTCACAGAGCTCGCGGAACTCGAACCAGCCAACGTCTTCGCAGACCCGAATGGAGCGTACCGGACGATTTTCGACGGTCAGCAGCTCCGCCTCTACCGATTCGTTCATGTCCGGCACCAGGCTCTCGAAACTGCGCTGCAGACTCGCATTGGCGCCTGCATCCAACGGCCAATAATACAGTTCGGCCTGTTCCAGCGCGCGCAGCCGATAGTCGACGCCGTTGTCCACATTAACCACGTCGGTATGGCTGTTGAGCAAGGCAATGGCCGGCAGAAAACGCGCCCTCTGCAAACCGTCCCTATAGAGGCCATCGGGTACGATGTTGGAGGTGGCCACCAGGGTTACGCCATTCTTGAACAGCTCTTCCATCAGGGTGCCGAGGATCATCGCATCGGTGATATCCGACACGAAAAACTCGTCGAAACAGATCACCCGCGCTTCTTCGGCAAACTGCGCCGCAATCAGGGTCAGCGGGTTCTTTTCGCCTTTGAGCCCTTGCAGCTCATGGTGAACACGCTGCATGAAGCGGTGAAAATGCGTACGCATCTTGCGCTTGAAGGGTAGAGCATCAAAGAAGGTATCGACCAGATAGGTTTTGCCGCGCCCTACTCCGCCCCAGAAATACAGGCCCTTGACCGGCTCTACCTTTCTCTTCAGCAACCTGCCAAACAGGCTGGAGCGTGCCGACTCGGCCGCCACCAGCTCGTCAAATAGACGCTGAAGATGGCGCACAGCCTGTTCCTGGGCAGGATCACGAACAAAATCCGGGCGCTGGAGATCAGCCTTATAGCGTTCAAGGGGTGTCATAGGCGGGTAACCCTGGCCAGATCATGGGGGGCGGTACTTTAACGCCACCCATGGCGCTTGGCAATCAACCTAAAGCAGCAGGTTTTCGACCTTCTCTTTCAACTCCACCAGCCGCCCATGGAAGAAATGCCCGGTCTCTGCAAAGCGGATAACCTCAATACCAGGCTGACCTTCCAGCATGTTGAACACTGAAGCGGAAGCCACGACGTCATCCGCCTCGCCCATCAGCACCGTAGCCGGGCAGGCCAGTGGCAGCAGCTCGGCAAAGGGCAACTTCTCCACTGAGGGCGCAACCAGTAACAAATGCTCCGGCGGCGCGTCCAGTTGCGCCGCTGCGGCGGCAGCAACATAGCCGCCAAAGGAAAAACCCATCAACCATAGCGGCAACTCGAACTCGGCCAGCGCCCAGGCGATGACAGCGAGGCAGTCGTCGACCTCACCACGCCCATCGGCATGCTCTCCCTCACTCTTGCCAACCCCGCGAAAGTTGAAACGCACCACACTGGCCTGCCGGTCCCGCGCTGCACGCATCAGCGTGTGCACCACCTTGTTATGCATGGTCCCACCCTGCACGGGATTGGGATGGCAGATCACCACCACGGCAACCGGGTTATCCACGCGGGTCACCAGCAGCTCCAGTGATCCTGCTGGCCCTTCAATCGCCAGACGTTCCTCGGTACTACTACTCATTACGGCGTCTCCCGTGACTAAGGCGTTATGGCTGTCGTCGCAAAAGGGTAGCAGATACGACATGGGCGTGGGCGGCAGCGCGGTCATTTTGGCTAAAGCGCCGCGCAGGGCACTAGCCTTGGCCGTGAAATGTCGTTACCGTTAGAACTAAAGCGTATCGTCTATATCAAAGTAGCCGACCACCCAGAACTCATCGAGGGACCCAAGGTGCAAGCAAGCGAAAACATCTGGATTGCAGCCGCGATCGCCCTGGCATTGGGCATCGTCATTGGCATCGTTCTTACTCAATTGGCCCGGCGCGTTAGCGGTGGTAGCTCAACGGGCACTCAGGCTCAGCTTGAGAGCCTGCAATTGCGGTTCGAGGAATATCAGCAGGAAGTTTCGAGCCACTTCAAAACCACTGCCAGCCTGGTCTCCCGACTCAATCGCAGCTATCAGGACATACAGGAACATATGGCCCAGGGCGCGATGGATCTGTCGCCGGATGACATGACTCGCCAGCGGCTTCTGGCTGCCCTGGAAGAGCAGGCCGCCCCTTCCGCAAGCTCGCACAGCACATCCGAGCCGGTTTTCGACAGCCTGGAGCCGCCGCGTGACTACGCACCCAAAATGCAGGACATGCCCGGCACCTTGTCTGAAAATTATGGCATCAAGCGCAAGCCCTGATGCCGCCTGGTCCGCGACAGCGTCGCGGATACCCTGCCCGGACACCACTCAGCATGCCGGTCACTGACCAGAACCCGTTCTTCTCCTTCGCCAATGACAACCCGGGACTGCTGGTCATTTCCGGGGATTGGCTGCTCGAACATTATAGCCAGCTCCGCCGTCTGACCACGGCCGCCCAGCAGCACGCCGGTGAGGTTACGCAGGTGGACATCGCCGGGTTGAACAAACTGGATACCGCCGGCGCACAATTACTGGCAGAACTGCTCGGCCAGGCGCGCCTGGAGCAGTTGACGGAACAATCCGGACAGCTTCCTGAAGAGCGCCGCATATTATTGCGCAGGGTCGCGCAGAGTCTTGACCTGGAAGACCCGCCTGCACCAGCGCGCTGCTCACTTCTGGTTGAGTTGCTGGAACGCACAGGCAAGGCAACCGCCATTTTCTGGGGTCATCTGGTAGAACTGCTGGGCTTTACTGGGCTGACACTGGCAAGCCTCGCGTCGAACCTTTTGCGCCCGAAAAGATGGCGAGTGACTGCCGTTGTCGCTCAGGTCGAGCAGACCGCCTTGAACGCGGTACCCATTGTGGCGCTCCTGACCTTTATGGTCGGCGCGGTGATCGCGTTTCTCGGTGCGACTGTGCTGGACAGTTTTGGCGCCAGCATTTACACCGTCGATCTGGTGGCCTTCTCGTTTCTGCGTGAATTTGCGGTATTGCTCACCGCCATTCTGATGGCCGGCCGCACCGCCAGCGCCTTCACCGCGCAGATCGGCTCGATGAAAGCCAACGAAGAAATCGACGCCATCCGCGCACTGGGCCTGAATCCGATGGAGATTCTGGTGCTCCCCAGAGTGCTGGCCATGCTGATTGCCTTGCCCATCCTGACGCTGGTGGCGATGCTTTCGGGCCTGTTTGGCGGCGCACTGGTCTGCGCCCTGGCCCTGGATATATCGCCGACCATGTTCCTCAGCATGTTGCAGCAGAACGTCGAGGCCCGACATTTCTTTCTCGGCATCGCCAAAGCGCCGATCTTTGCCCTACTGATTGCGATTATCGGCTGCCTTGAGGGTCTCAAGGTCAGCGGTAGCGCGGAATCAGTGGGTGAGCACACCACCTCCAGCGTGGTGCAGTCCATATTCGTGGTCATTCTGGTGGATGCCATGGCAGCGATGTTCTACATGGAGATGGGCTGGTGAACAGCTTAACCGACACATCCGAACCGCTGGTTCAGGTCAGAGGCCTGCTGAACCGTTTTGGCACTCAGACTGTGCATGAGGACCTTGATCTGGATATCCAGCGCGGGGAAATTCTCGGTGTGGTCGGCGGCTCAGGCACTGGCAAATCCGTATTGCTGCGCTCCATCGTCGGTCTGCACCGGCCCGACGCCGGCAGTGTTCGCCTGTTTGGCGAGGACCTACAGGCACTCAGCACCGAAGAACGCTCTCGCTATGAACGGCGCTTTGGCGTGTTGTTCCAGCAAGGCGCGCTGTTCTCCTCATTGACCGTGGCCGAGAATATTGCGCTGCCGTTGATTGAGCACACCGGCCTGAGCCGTGAAGACGCCGAGCACCTGGCCAAGATGAAGCTCGCGCTGGCCGGTCTGCCCGCCTTGGCCGGAGACAAGTACCCCTCGGAGCTCTCAGGTGGCATGATCAAGCGCGCCGCCCTGGCCAGAGCCCTGGCGCTCGACCCCGATATTCTGTTTCTTGACGAGCCGACTGCCGGGCTTGACCCGATTGGCGCCGCTGCCTTTGATGATCTGATCAAGACGCTGCGTGATGCCATGGGGCTGACTGTGTTCCTGGTCACCCACGATCTGGACACCCTGTATGCCATTTGCGACCGGATCGCCGTATTATCGGATCGCCGCGTGCTGATTGCCGATACGCTGGAAAAAGTTGCCGCCACGGACAACCAGTGGATTCAGGAATATTTCCACGGCCCTCGCGGCCGTGCCGCGGCGCAAGCCGCCCACCATCAACATCCCTTGGAGTCCCGCAGCTAATGGAAACCCGAGCCCATCACGTTCTGATTGGCCTGTTCACCCTGATTGCCGCAGGGGCGGCCATATTCTTTGCCATCTGGCTGAGCAACACCAGCACCAGCAGGGAATACAAGGACTACACCGTCGTATTCAATCAGGCCGTGACTGGTCTGTCGCGCGGTAGCGCCGTACAGTACAGCGGCATCAAGATCGGCGACATCAGCTCCCTGAGCCTGGATCCTGAAGATCCCCGCCGGGTATTGGCGCGTATTCGCGTTGAGGCCAATATCCCAATCAAGGAAGACACCCGGGCCAGATTGTCTTTCACCGGCATCACTGGCACCTCGGTCATCGAACTGAGCCACGGCGAGCCGTCCAGCCCACCGCTGGTTGGTGAGGGTGACAACGATCCGATCATTGTCGCCTCGCCATCGCCCATCTCGGCCCTGCTGGCTGACGGCGAAGACCTGATGACCAATATCAACCAACTCATGTCCAGCGCGCGCAACATTCTCTCAGAAGAGAACGTTGACAGCTTCAGCCGCACCATGGAGTCCATAGAAAAAGCCACCACCAGCATTGCCAACCAGGGTGATGATCTGGCCGTGCTGATTGACGAGTTGACCACCGTCAGCCGACAGGCAGGCCAGACACTCGAGCAAACCTCCCAACTTATGGGCAGCGCCGATGCTCTATTGAACGACCAGGGTAGCCGCACGCTGGATGGCGCTGAACAGGCGCTGGAATCCATTGCGCGCACCAGCGCGGTGCTTGAGGAGATGCTGACCGACAACAGCGAAGCCTTCGCCAGCGGCATGCAGGGCCTGGGTCAACTGGAGCCCGCCATCAACGAATTGCGCGGCAGTCTGGGTTCACTGCGCAGCATCACCCGCCGCCTGGAAGACAACCCAACGCGCTTTTTGCTCGGCCGTGACAGCATCGAGGAGTTTGAACCGTGAACAAGCGACATTACCTGACGCGCACCGCACTGGCCGCCATGACCGCAATAGCGCTGTCAGCCTGCACCATCTTGCCTGAAACAGAGCCGCTTACGGTCTTTCAGCTAGCGCCACCACAGATGCAACCCCTGGCTGCAGCACAATCACTCCCCTCATTGCGTATCAACACGCCGCAGGCGGGTTTTGCGCTAAGCAGCCCACGGATGCTGGTCAATCCTAGCGGTGATCAGGTCAGCACCTACAAGGGCGCACGCTGGACCGATCCGGTTCCGGCATTGCTACGCGAGCACCTGGCAAAGGCCTTTACCCAGCAAGTATCAGCGACCGGCATCACCACGGACGAACATGCGCTGCATTCGGATGTTCACCTGGGCAGCGATCTGCGTCAGTTCCAGGTGCGCTATAACGGCTCTGCACCCAGCGCAGTGATCGAGCTGAACGCAAGGCTGATCAATCCAAACTCGCGTGACGTGATTGCCGCCCAGCACTTTTTGGTCGAGCAGCGCCTCGACAACCCGCAAGTGGCCGGGGTAGTGGATGGCTTCAAGTTGGCGGCTGACGAACTGGCCGAACAAATGATCCGCTGGACCACCGACAGTTTGCAGGGCTACGAGGTAAAATAAACCTTCAGGCAATAAAAAACCGCCCGAGGGCGGTTTTTTATTGTGCATCAACTTCGATCATTCCCACTCGATAGTCGCTGGCGGCTTACTGGAAATGTCGTAGGTAACCCGCGAAATACCGGTAATTTCGTTGATGATGCGGTTGGAGACTGTCTCCAGGAACTCATAGGGCAAGTGTGCCCAGCGTGCGGTCATGAAGTCGATAGTTTCTACTGCCCGCAGCGCAATCACCCACTCGTAGCGGCGGCCGTCGCCGACCACACCTACCGATTTGACCGGCAAAAATACCGCGAAGGCCTGGCTGGTTTTCTGATAGAGGTCGGCGCGATGCAGCTCTTCGATAAAGATGTAATCAGCCCGGCGCAGAATGTCGGCGTACTCCTTGCGCACTTCAGCCAGAATCCGCACGCCCAGGCCCGGGCCGGGGAATGGATGGCGGTAGACCATGTTGTACGGCAAGCCCAGCTCCAGGCCGATCTTGCGCACTTCATCCTTGAACAGTTCGCGTAGCGGCTCGACCAGCTCAAAAGCCATATCGTCCGGCAAACCACCGACGTTATGGTGCGATTTGATCACGTGCGCCTTGCCGTTCTTGGAACCCGCGGATTCAATCACGTCGGGGTAGATGGTGCCCTGGGCCAGGTATTTCACGCCCTTGAGCTTGGTCGCTTCTTCGTCGAAGACTTCGATAAAGGTGCGGCCGATGATCTTGCGCTTCTCCTCAGGATCAGTCACACCCAGCAGGCGCGAGAGGAACTTGTCTTCGGCGTTGACGCGAATCACCTTGACGCCCATGTTCTCGGCGAACATGGCCATCACCTGCTCACCTTCATGCAGGCGCAGCAGGCCGTTGTCGACAAAGACGCAGGTCAATTGATCGCCGATGGCCTGGTGCAGCAGCGCCGCGACCACGGACGAATCCACACCGCCGGAGAGGCCCAGGAGCACGTTCGCATCACCCACCTGCGCGCGTACGTTGGCCACCGCATCTTCAACGATGTTCGACGGCGTCCACAGCGCTTCACAGCCACACAGATCGAGAATAAAGCGCGACAGGATGCGCTGACCCTGACGGGTGTGGGTCACTTCCGGGTGAAATTGCACGCCGTAGAAGTGTCGGCTCTCATCGCCCATCGCCGCGATAGCGCAGCTAGGGGTGCTGGCGAGGATATGGAATCCGTCCGGCAGGGAGATCACCTTGTCACCGTGACTCATCCACACATCCAGCCCCAGCACACCGTCTTCGTCGACATGGTCTTCAATACCGGACAGGAAGTCGCTCTTGCCGACAATATCCACCCGCGCATAACCAAATTCATGCTTGTCCGAGCCCTGCACCTTGCCGCCCAGTTGCTCCGCCATGGTTTGCATGCCATAGCAGATACCCAGTACCGGCACACCCAGCTCATAGACAATCCCCGGTGCTCGCGGCGAACCCGCGGCGGGGACCGACTCGGGACCGCCAGCCAGGATAATGCCCTTGGGAGCGAAGGCACTGATTTCGGCTTCGTCCATATCCCAGGCGCGGATCTCGCAGTAAACGCCAATTTCACGCACGCGGCGGGCAATCAACTGGGTGTACTGGGAGCCGAAATCGAGAATCAGGATGCGATGGGCGTGGATGTCTTGCTGAAGCATGGAGGCTTTCCTTCGGAAAGAGCTTGAAGCTGAAAGCTGGAAGCCAAAAGTCTGAAGCCGGCACAGTGACCGGCTTCAGCATCAGGCTTCCAGCGCCTGATTCATTCTTGTATCAACCGACGCGATAGTTCGGCGATTCCTTGGTGATCTGCACGTCGTGCACGTGTGATTCGCTCATACCGGCACTGGTGATGCGCACAAACTGGGGCTTGGTACGCATTTCCTGGATATTGCTGCTGCCGGTGTAACCCATGGATGCCCGCAGACCGCCCATCAACTGATGGATAATCGCTGCCAGCGAACCCTTGTAAGGCACACGGCCTTCAATACCTTCGGGGACCAGCTTTTCCGCACCGGCGCTGGAATCCTGGAAATAACGGTCCGAGGAGCCCTGACTCTGCGCCATGGCACCCATGGAGCCCATGCCGCGGTACGCCTTGTAAGAGCGACCCTGGAACAACTCGACTTCGCCTGGCGCCTCTTCGGTACCAGCAAACATCGAGCCCATCATCACCACAGAGGCACCCGCTGCAATCGCCTTGGCCAGATCACCGGAGAAGCGGATACCACCATCGGCGATGACAGGCACGTCCAGGTCCTTCAGCGCAGCGGCTACGTCAGCAATCGCGGAAATTTGTGGAACACCCACACCGGCGACGATGCGCGTGGTGCAGATTGAGCCCGGGCCAATACCCACCTTGACCGCATCAGCGCCCGCTTCAGCCAGTGCGATGGCCGCATCGGCGGTGGCAATATTGCCGCCAACCACCTGAATATCGGGATAGTTTTCCTTTACCCAGCGAACGCGATCGATCACCCCACGGGAGTGACCATGCGCGGTGTCTACCACCACCACATCGACACCCGCAGCCGCCAAGGCAGCGATCCGCTCAGGCGTATCGGCGCCGGTACCCACGGCAGCGCCCACCAGCAGACGACCCTGGTCATCCTTGGTGGCGTTGGGGTAGGCACGGGCCTTTTCGATATCCTTGACGGTCATCATGCCCTGCAGGCCGAACTGGTCGTCAACGATCAGCACTTTCTCGATCCGATGACGGTGCAGCAACTCGCGTACTGCCGCGGCGCTGACGCCTTCCTTGACCGTCACCAGCTTGTCCTTGCCGGTCATCACATCACGCACCTTGGCGTTCATGCGGGTTTCAAAACGAATGTCGCGGGCGGTGACAATACCCACCAGGTCGCCGCCAGACAGTACCGGCACCCCGGAAATATTGTTTACACGGGTCAACTCGACCAGCTCACCGACGGTGGCATCGGCGTCGATGGTGATCGGATCCTTGACCACACCGGATTCAAACTTCTTCACCTTGCGGACTTCGGCAGCCTGCTGCTCGACAGTCATGTTCTTGTGAATAATCCCCATGCCACCTTCCTGGGCCATGGCAATCGCCAGGCGCGCTTCGGTAACAGTGTCCATTGCGGCGGACAGCAGGGGGATATTGAGTTCGATGCGCCGGGTGAGCCGGGACTTGAGGCTGACGTCCTTGGGCATGACCTCGGAATATCCGGGCACCAGCAGAACATCATCAAAGGTAAGTGCTTCTTGGCTTACACGTAGCATAGCAGGGCTCCCGAGCGGGAAAATGGAAGCAGGGCATTATACCTATCAGGGGCATGTCTCTCAATCGCTATAAGTCCTGTAACGGAATTATTCTCTGCAGGTGCCAGGCACGTTAAGATGCACGCATGACCGATGACGCCCTGTTTAAACGCCTGACTGCCGAGCGCGACGTGCTCAGCGTCAGTCAACTCAATGCCCGCGCCCGCAGCCTGCTGGAGGATGTATTCCCGCAGATATGGGTTGAGGGCGAGCTCTCCAACCTGGCCAAGCCCTCCTCCGGGCACCTGTATTTCAGCCTCAAGGACAGCAAGGCGCAGATTCGCTGTGCCTTCTTCCGCCAGCACGCCAGCCGCGTTCGGATGGATATGCGCGATGGCTTGCAGGTGCGGGTGCGTGGCCGCGTGAGCCTGTATGAAGGCCGCGGCGACTACCAGTTGATTGTCGACAGCATGGAAAGCGCTGGTGATGGCGCGCTGCGCCAGGCCTTCGATGCGTTGAAAGCGCAACTGGCCGCCGAAGGCCTGTTCGCCACCGAGCGCAAACGGCCGATGCCCGCTCACCCCAAGCGCATTGGCGTGATCACGTCGCCGAGTGGCGCTGCGGTGCGCGATATCATCAGCGTGTTTGGTCGCCGCGCGCCTTTTATAGAGCTGGTTATCGTACCTACCCCGGTACAGGGCCGGGAGGCCGCACCGCTGATTGTCAAAGCCTTGCAACTGGCCGACCGCGCCAGGTTCGATGCCTTGATACTGGCCCGTGGCGGTGGCTCGCTGGAAGATCTCTGGCCCTTCAACGAGGAGATGGTTGCCCGCGCCCTGGCCGCCTGTAGCACCCCGACCATCAGCGCCGTCGGCCATGAGACGGATGTCTCCATCAGTGATTTTGTTGCGGACATACGCGCACCTACGCCTTCGGCAGCGGCGGAGCTGCTCAGCCCTGACCAGCAAGCCATGCTGCAACAGGTTGAACGCGCCCACCGCCAGTTGCAGCAACGCATGCGCGACCGGCTGATGCGCGACCACCTGCGCCTGGACAGCCTGCGTCGGCGGCTGCGACATCCGGGTGAGCGCCTGGCGCAGCAGGCGCAGCGGCTCGATGATCTGGAATTGCGCCTCAAACGCGCGCTGCGCCAGCAACTGGCGCTCCTGGGCCAACGCCATGAGCGCTTGCTCGCACGCCTGCAGGCGCAGCATCCCGGCAAGCATCTGGCGCTACTGCGTCAACGCCTCGACCAGTTTGATCAGCGCCTGCCCAGGGCCGTAGCGCTGGGGATGCAGCAGCGCCGGCAAAAGCTCGAAAACCTGGCGCAGACCTTGAATCTGGTCAGCCCACTGGCCACGCTAGGCCGTGGCTACAGCATTCTTATAGACCATCACGGCAGGGCTGTACGCAGCCGTGCGCAAGTCAAACCAGGGCAGCGGCTCGAGGCCCGCCTCGCCGACGGACGCCTTGCCCTGCGGGTCGAGAATGACCTGGACCAACCTCACACACTCTCGCTTCTGGATTGAACCTTGATGAAAGCTGCTTTAGCTCTGTTGTTAATGGCTTGCCTGAGCCTGCCGGTCCAGGCCGACGGCTTTATTACCCGCCTGCTGAACAAGCCGGTGCCCGGCGGCGTAGCCGTTGTGACCCTGCCAGAGCAGGACAGCGCGCCGCGCGTACGCTATCAGGATCAACCGGTGCTGGTGATCCGCGAGGACAACCAGCGCTGGATCGCGATTGCCGGCATTCCGCTGACCGTCAAACCCGGCACCGAACAGTTGCTGCTCGACAATGGCCAGAAGCTGTCTTTCAACGTCGGCAACCGCAACTATCCGGCCCAACATATCAAGCTGAGCAACCAGCAACACGTTACGCCTGACCCCGAGCATCTCAAACGTATCCAACGCGAGCTGGACGAACAGATCAACGCCTACAAGACCTTCAGCTCACGCCAGCCCAGCAATTTGATGCTGGATCGCCCGGTAGACGGCCGTTTGTCGAGCGCCTTTGGCCTGCGCCGTATTTTCAACGGTGAGGAGCGCAACCCGCATTCAGGCCTGGATTTTGCTGCACCCACTGGCACGCCGATCAAATCCCCCGCCGCTGGCGAAGTGATTCTGGTGGGCGACTACTTCTTCAATGGTAAGACGGTGTTTGTCGATCACGGCCAGGGGCTGATCAGCATGTTCTGTCACCTGTCCAGCATAGACGTCAAGGTAGGCGATGAACTGGGCAGAGGTGAGGTACTCGGCAAAGTAGGGGCTACCGGCCGCGCCACCGGTCCGCACCTGCACTGGAATGTAAGTCTGAACAACGCGCGGGTCGATCCGTCCATTTTTATTGGCGCTTTCATACCTTGACGGTAACTCTGCAGACATCCAGTTTTTTTGTTAGGGTGCCCACCTACCGCCCAACACAAGAGGACTATGCATGCTGGAGCTATACGAGGGCAGCGTAAGCTGGCTCGAACTTTACCCGGAACTGCAAACACTGATCGCGTTGACAGGCCTGATTCTTCTCGCCTGGATAAGTAACTGGGTGGTCAAGAAGATCCTGGTGCGCGGCCTGCACCGGGCACTGAAAACTACCGCCATCGGGCGCGACGACGTACTGAGCAATTCAGGTGTCATAAGACGCCTGGCGAACGTGGTGCCGGCACTGATACTGGCCTCCGGCATCAAGCTAGTGCCGGGGCTTTCCGACGCGCTGGTGGCCATTGTAGAGAATGTCTGCGGCGCCTTCGTGATACTCACGGTCGCCCTGGCTATCGGCAATGTGCTGACGCTGATCAACAGCATCTACGAACGCCGTCCGAATTCACGTACAAAGCCGATCAAGGGCTATACCCAGGTCATCAAGATTGTGATCTATGCCCTGGCGACCATTCTCATCATCGCCACGCTGATTGACCGCTCACCCCTGATTCTGCTGTCTGGCCTGGGTGCGATGGCCGCGGTACTGATGTTGATCTTCCAGGACACCATCCTGTCCCTGGTGGCCAGTGTGCAAATCTCCTCCAACGACGTTGTGCGTGTTGGCGACTGGGTGGAGATGCCGCAATTGAGCGCTGACGGGGACGTGATCGACATCGCCCTGCATACCGTCAAGGTCCGCAATTGGGACAACACCATCACCAGCATCCCAACCAAGAAATTCATGACCGACCCATTCAAGAACTGGCGCGGCATGCAGGAATCCGGTGGGCGCAGAATCATGCGCAGCATCATGCTCGATCAGCAGACAGTGCATTTTCTCGACGCAGAGGAGCGCCAGCGCTTGCAGCGCTTTGGTCTGCTGCAGGATTACCTGAAAGAGAAACAGACCGAAATTGACGAGTGGAATGAGCAGCTCGAAGAACAGGGCAAAGAGCCGGTCAATACCCGCCGCATCACCAACATAGGCACCTTCCGCGCCTATGTTGAGCGCTACATAAAAAGCCACTCCGGCATTCACCAGAACATGACGCTGATTGTCCGCCAACTTGCCCCAGGTGCAGAAGGTTTGCCGCTGCAAATTTACTGTTTTACCAACACGGTTTCCTGGAACGCCTACGAGGCCATTCAGTCCGACCTGTTCGATCATATGCTGTCGATACTGCCAGAATTTGGCCTGCGGGTTTACCAACACCCCAGCGGCATGGATCTGCGCTCCCTCAAGCCAGAAGCCCTGCTGACACCCGACACCCCTCAGCAAGCCTGATAACCATAAGCCGGCACCCCATCACAGGGTGTCGGCTTCCCGCCGGCCATCCGCCAAAACTACGCAATAATATTGCCCCTTACGCCCCTCAATAAGATTTTATTGCCTTAAAATCCAATAATAAGATAGCCACTACCAATCTTTTTTAGCTTATTGCAAGAAAAGCATCAAACAACTACATTCTCTGCAACAACACCCAATTGATATCACCGTGCGCGAAGATGCGCACCGATCGCCACAGGAATTTGTCATGAGCATGCTCAAAGACCCATCAAGCAAATACAGAGCCTTCCAGCCAGTCGACATCCCCGACCGCACCTGGCCGTCGAAGAGCCTGACCGAAGTGCCAATCTGGTGCAGCTCCGACCTGCGTGATGGTAATCAGTCGCTGATCGAGCCGATGGATCCCGCACGCAAACTGCGGTTCTTCCAAACGCTGGTCAAGGTCGGCGTCAAACAGATCGAAGTGGCTTTCCCCTCCGCTTCGCAAACCGATTTCGACTTCGTTCGCACACTGATCGAGCAGGGCCATATTCCGGATGATGTCACCATTCAGGTACTGACCCAGGCCCGTGCCGACCTGATCGCACGCACCTTCGAGTCCGTGCGCGGCGCCAAGAAAGCTATCGTTCACGTGTATAACGCCACTGCCCCGAGCTTCCGCCGGATCGTTTTCAATCAGGACAAGAAGGGCGTGGTGGATATCGCCGTGAATGCCGCCAAGTTGATCCGGGAGCACGCCGAGCAGCAACCCGACACACAATGGACATTCCAGTATTCACCGGAGATTTTCACGTCCACCGAGCTGGATTTTGCCATTGAGGTCTGCGACGCCGTGCTGGACGTCTGGCAGCCCACGCCGGACAACAAGGTCATCCTTAACCTGCCCGCCACGGTTGAAGTGGCAACGCCCAATCATTACGCCGACCAGATCGAATGGTTTGGCCGGCATATCAGCCGCCGCGATAGCGTGCTGATCAGCCTGCACACGCATAACGACCGAGGTACGGGTGTGGCCGCTACCGAACTCGGCCTGCTGGCCGGTGCTGATCGCGTGGAAGGCTGCCTGTTTGGGAACGGCGAGCGCACCGGCAACGTCGACCTGGTCACCCTGGCACTGAACTTCTATACCCAGGGCATTCATCCGCAGCTGGATTTCTCCGATATCGACGCCGTGCGCAAGGTAGTTGAAGAGTGCAATCAGCTCCCTGTGCACCCACGCCATCCTTATGTCGGCGATCTGGTGCACACGGCCTTTTCCGGGTCGCATCAGGATGCCATTCGCAAGGGTTTCACCCAGCAAAAGCGCGATGCGCTCTGGGAAGTACCTTATTTGCCGATTGACCCTGCCGATATCGGCCGCAGCTATGAGGCCGTCATCCGGGTCAACAGCCAGTCGGGCAAAGGCGGTATCGCCTATCTGCTGGAACAGGAATACGGCATCAGCCTGCCCCGGCGCATGCAGATCGAGTTCAGCCAGGTGGTACAGGGTGAGACCGACCGCCTGGGTCTGGAAATGAGCGCCAAGCAGATTCATGACCTGCTGGACCGCGAGTACCTGCAGGCGAGCAATCCGTACACGCTGATTCGCCACCGCCTGCAGGAAGAGAATGGCACCAGTGCGGTAGATGTCGAAGTGCTGAGCAAAGGCGAAACGCAGCACTGGCGTGGACTCGGCAAGGGGCCGCTGGAAGCGCTGGTCGCCGGCCTGCCGGTGAAGGTCGAGATCATGGATTACCATGAGCACGCCATCGGCTCGGGCAGCAACGCCAGGGCCGCCGCCTATATCGAGATCCGCCTGGACAACGGTCGCCCGCTGCACGGCATCGGTATCGACGAGAACCTGACTACGGCCAGTTTCCGGGCGCTGTTCAGCGCATTGAACCGAGCTCTGCGCCAGTCCAGCTTGCAAGCAGCTTAAAACGGAACTCAAGCCCCAACAGGCACATCACCTCAACCGGCATGCGAACCGTCAAATGGAAAGAATCCAGCGAGTTAGCGCCGCCACGGGTTGTAGGCCTCACCCTTGACCACTATCACTGTAAGCAGGCAGGGCACTTCTTTGAAGCGCTTTGGCTGAAAGCGGGTCAGATGTGATACTTGTCGATCAGAGAGAAGCCCAAGGTCTTTACCTGTATCGTTAGCACGGATGCGACGGGTCACGCTCCCGCACATGTCTTGTCTGAGGCCTGGTAGCGAGTTCTTGCAGGTAATCCCGAAAATGCTTCAATCGGGTGTGTTAATGGCCAATTAAAGTGAGCCTCAAGTGGGCCAAAATTAATGGCCATTGACAGGTTGGTCATCACAACAGATTGCGGCAGAATGAAGCTGATTGGCCGGACAACCGCATCATGTGAGTCATGAAACAATTTATCTGGCTATCTATGGCTACCCTCGTCGTGAGCTCAAATGTCAGTTGATCAGCTATCTACGGCAGGCCCACGGCAAACGTCACCGTCGCACAATCAGCGCTAACCAGCGTGAGCGCTACCCTGCGGACTTGAGCATCCATCTAAGGCCACCCGAGCTTGAGGAGCTTGCCCCCGGTCACCGGGCTAGCGATTTCCAGTAGAGGTGCTTGTTGTTGCGGCTTGTGGATAACGTCGACGCGGGGCAATTTACTGGAAAAATTGGCGTTTACCGTATTTTTCATTGGCACAGTCGCAACAGTTCTTCGTCGCCTTCTGAGGATGGGCGGTCTCAGGATCGAAGTGCAACACTCAGTTAATGGTCTCAAGGCTGTTGCTCACCGAAAGCTGGAGGTGGTCAACAAGCACTTCTACCGGGAATCTCCAGCCTAAAGTCTGACGTGGACGAGTATTCAACAGCTCGGCAATCTCATCAAGGCGCTCTTGGCTGACCACCGATAGATCAGTACCCTTTGGCAAGTATTGGCGCAGTAAACCATTGGTATTTTCGTTACTGCCGCGCTGCCAAGGGCTATGAGGGTCGGCGAAGTAGATCTTCAGCCCAGTGCTCGCCGTTATATCTTGGTGACGGGCCATTTCACTGCCTTGATCGTGCGTCATGGTTTTCAGTAGAGAGGGCGCCATACGCGACATCTCTCGGGTGATCGCCTGAGCGGCGCACTCAGCTGTGGGCTCATCCAGCTTGGCTAGCACAACAAAGCGGCTGGTGCGCTCGACCATGGTAGCCACCGCCGATCTATTGCTGGCACCCATGATCAGATCGCTCTCCCAGTGTCCCGGAACAAGGCGATCCTCGACCTCTGGTGGCCGCAAGTGAATGCTCAGGTCTGCCGGATAGCGCTCACGCCGTCCAGGGCTTACCGTGCGGCGGCGACGCTTACCGTGGCCTTGGCGCAGATAGCTGATCAGTTGCCGCTTCAACTCGCCGCGTGGGTAGGCATAGATCGCCAGATAAATACTCTCGTGACTCACATGAAACTCGGGTCTGTCAGGCCATTGAAGCTTCAGTCTGGACGCGATTTGTTGGGGAGACCAGCCCCGTTTGAGCATTTCATTCACGACTTGGAAAAGCTCGCTACCTGGCAGCAAGCGCGGAGGTCGTCTGGACTTTGTGCGTCTATCCCGCGCCAAAGCGCAGGCCTGGATGACATCGTAGTGGCGGGCCGAGCCATTGCGCCTGAGCTCTCTGCTGAGCGTGCTCGGATGTCGGCCCAGATGGCGACTGATTGAACGCAGGCTCAATCCCTGGTCTTGCATCAGCATCAGAACGATGCGTTCATCAGTGGTTAAATGCGTGTAGGTTTTCATGGCAACACTCTATCTCATGTGTTGCACTTGGTCCCTGAGACCGCCATGTCACAACAGCAAGCTTTCAACTTCGCCGAGTAGGACGATCTGGCGCGACTGCGGGTCGCTGCCCTGTTCTGACTTGCGCACGAAACCACACTATTTCGTAGATAAAATAGCAGTTCTTCAAGCCGTTTTCTTCCAACTCTGGGCGGATCTAGCGGGAAGCTCAGGGGGTCAGGCCAGGCATATAATTACTACTTAGGTTCTGCTCCGACAATGGCTGTGCTTCGCTTTAAGGGCGTTAAAAACGCCTGATAACAGGCCACTAGACGTGCCGTCAAAATAATACTCAGCAGAGGACAAAGAAAAAGAAGCAACACTCAACTTTCTGTAGCTGGATCAGTGCAAGAACTCCAATCACTCCCGTTCAAAATCAATCTCACACTGTTCATAATCCGTGCTGTCAGGCCCCAGATTTGCTCGGAGCCGTAATCAATCACCAAGCTTTCTTTTTTTTGTCCGTCATAACTTCTAAGCTCCCGGCGGTAATGTTCGACCTGAAGAAAATATGATAGCGGAACCTCAATCACTTCAGCCACCTCCTCGACCTGTAACTGCCACTGTAGCGGACGCATCACAAAGCCCACCACTGGGTAGATAATGATCCCCCGACTGTTAAGACAATGCGGCAACACCATCCGGACCTGCACTTCAGTCGGCAGAAGCCCGAGTTCCTCCTGTGCCTCACGCACTGCCGCATTTGTCACAGAGCCTTCATCTAACAGCTCCAGAAGCCCGCCAGGCAAACAAATTTCTCCGGCGTGCCGGCGCATTTGGTTTGTCCTGCGAGTGAACACCACTGGGCAACCGGGCTCTGTAACGAGCAGAGGCACCAGCACCGCAGCTGCCTTTGTCGACCCAGGATCTATCTTTGGTGGCACCTCTCCACCTAGACAGCTGAGACGCTGGTAAAGGATTTCAGTGGTGCGCTTCCGCATGTATTATCTCCAGCCGATGGTGTTGTTTGCTGCCATAACATCCGCCCAGTTTACTCATCGGCTTCTAAATAATTCTTCTTTAACGGCTTGAAGCGACTCTGCAGCCTCTGTTCATTAGCCTACTCCTATTTAAAAAAAACGGTCAAAATGAACCTGCCCAGCCGGAACGCATTGGTCGAGCAGAAGCATTTTGGTCGCCGCCTGCACCATGGACGGCGGCCCTGCCAAATAGTATTCATAGTCCGTCCAAGAGCCTTTTAGCACTTGCTTCACAGTCTCGTGAATATAACCAACCGCCCCCTTCCAGTCGCCTTCCGGCTGAGGCTCGGATATCGCTGCATGAAAGTGGATGCGTTGTGCGAAGCCGGGCAGCGCTTTGAGTTCTTCTAAACCACAGATATCAGCTGGAGTACGACCTCCGAAAAAGAAATGGACCTTTCGGCCTGCCATCGCAGGATCACTGAGTACACCACGGGCGATCGACAGCACCGGTGAGATGCCGGAACCACCAGCAATGCACACCACGTCACGAGGTGCGGAAGTTTTCAGATACGCCAGACCAAAGGGACTTTCCAGCTCTACTTCATTGCCCACTTGGAGGCTGGCGAACAGTTGTTCAGTCATTTGACCCGCAGGCTTGCGACGAATCCAGAAATCCCAAATTCCATCGTC
Organism: uncultured Pseudomonadaceae bacterium; assembly: GCA_963974865.1. Classification (GTDB taxonomy): domain Bacteria; phylum Pseudomonadota; class Gammaproteobacteria; order Pseudomonadales; family Pseudomonadaceae; genus Halopseudomonas. The sequence goes on from CAXBEU010000001.1 coordinate 347,072, forward strand.
ATTAGCGAGGTTGCTCATCGAATAGGCGCGGGAATGATGCGAGCCTGGCAGACTGAGCATCGCGTATTGACCCGGAAGGAAGCGTGCCGGGGCCTGTCCAATGAAGCGAAACTCAGTGATATCGGGGGTGAGTTCCCGACGACTTGCCAGCCGAGCAGAGAAACGCTGCGGCGCGTTCAACGGGCGGAAGCTATCGTCTGTACGCATGCTGATTACCAAGTCTGTCTTGGCCCGGCATTGGCAGGCTAACTTGCGTCCTTTCTTAAGGTCACGAGAAGTAAGACCGTGCGCCTCGGGCCAGAGCTCCTCGACCTCGCCCTTGATGAGCTCGAACTTACAGCTCCCGCACCCACCGGAGTTGCATTCATAGGAAAGACCGAAACCCGCCCCAAGCCCTGCACTCAGAATGGAGACATGCTCGTCGGACTGCTCGAAAGATTCTCCGCTATTATGAATCTGTACTATCGGCATAAATAGCTACTCTTGAGTTATTGAAATTATATTGAGCTACAGGCCCAGAAAACGGTGACAGTTGCCTACCAATAAGGCTTCACGGTCTACCGCACTGAGCCCTAAGCCATCCAGCTGACTACCGGGGTGACTGTCACGAATGACGAAGGGATAATCCGTGCCGATCATCAACTGGCTCTTCCCGTAGACTTCCATCAAATAAGCTACTGCTGGCTCGCTGTAGACCAAGGTGTCATACCAGAACTGTCGCGCGACTTCCGTCGGTGAACGGGGAATTGACTCGCGCAACGGCTTGCTAGTATTCCAGCCGTGCTGAAGACGCGGCAGGATCATCGGAAAAGAGCCGCCGCCATGACTGAAAGCGATGCGGAGGCGGGGAAAGCGATCAAGTACGCCATTGGCGATAAAGGCCGCGATACCCAAACCGTTCTCGTTAGGAAAGGCGACTAATGCTTCCATCAAAGGCGGCCCGTAAAGCCGCTCCCTGGTTGGGTGCAGCGCATGCACGAACAGACACATGTCTTCTTCCTGCAGGGCGGCGAAGAAAGGGTCGAAACGGTGATCGCCCATTGCGACACCGTTAATATTCGAGCCCACTTCGACCCCAACCAGACCATATTCGTACTTGAGGCTACGTACTTCGCGGGCAGCCCGTTCGGGGTCCTGCAAAGGCACCATGCCCAAGCCATAAAACTTCTGTGGAGCGGCGACGACCATCTCGGCAATAGTGCCATTAATATGGCGACCGAAGGCCAGAGCATCATCGACGCTGAACCAGTAGGACAGCAATTCCGGCATCGGTGAAAGTACCTGCCGATCAACGCCCTCCTTGGCCATATCCTCCAGCCTTCGGGAGATGTTCCAGGTATTGTCTGTCACTTCTCGAAATGGTTTGTTGCCGATCATCACCGTGCGGTGACCTCCGCCACATTGCATGCAAGGCCAACCATGATTTTTCTCCCGGCCAGGGTAAACAGGGAAATCGGCTGGGACAATATGGGTGTGCATATCTATCATGTTCTTCTCCTGCGCCGACCTCCCCTCAGGTACATGGCCGACGTTATAAGCAAGTCAATACGTGTCCTGCTCTTCGTTAGAGCCTGACTTCACCAACTCCGAGATCAAGATAAACTTTGCCTTCCTCGATCTTGACCGGGTAAACCTTGATCGGTAACACGCAAGGAAACGATAAAGCCTCACCGGTACGCACATCGAAGGAGCCCCCGTGCCACGGACACTCGACCACGCAGTCCTCATCGACTTCGCCTTCGGACAGTAATGCCTGGCCATGCGAACAAACGTCATCGGTCGCGTAGAAAGCATCGCCTACACGATACACGGCTACCGGACCTTGTCCTGGGGGGGCTACTTGACGGATTTCACCGTTGCCCAACGCTTCTACCTCGCAGACATAAAAGTGAGAGATATTGATTACGTTATCCATAGTTGCTCCTTATCAAAACTTTATGCCAACCCATAGGTCGTCACCAAGATCACGCCCGTAACGGTGGCGACCGTTCCAGTAATGACCTGGGGTGTAAAAATCTCGTCCGCTCGGATAAATACGTATGAGACCAGCAGGACGAATAGTGGGGTGGTGGCTGCCAATGGTGCGATGACCACCAGATCTTCAAACTGCAGCGCCGCATACAGCAGTACCGGGCCGAGGCTGGAAAAAATCCCGGCAAGTACGAAGAAACCGAATTCGCGTCGGCTACAACGGATCTCGCCAATAGAACCGGTGATCACTACATACAGCGTGGAAAAGAGCCAGGAAGAGGTGCAGGTGACTGCCGCTGCGGTCACAGCATCCGAGCCAATATCGATACCGATTTTGCGAAAGACGATGGATATGCCGTAAGACAACGAGGCAATCAACGGCAGCAGCAAATAAATGCGTGATACGTTCTGCAGACTCCGGGTCGAGTTCTGCCCGCCCTGTGCGCCGACCACCACACTGCCCAACACCACCATCAACGCTCCCAGCAATCCCAGATTAGTGACTTCCTCTCCCAAGAACAAAATCGCCAGAACCACGGAGATGACAGGATGCGTCAAGGTAAGCGGCGTGGTGATATTCGCCCCGAGTTTAGCCATTCCCTGGAATTGAAATAGTCGGCCAAGCAGGGGGGCGAAGACGCCGGAAAGGAAGAAATAGCGCCACTCCCACCATTGCTCGAACTGCCAGCCATAAACCGACAAACTCCAGCCCCAAAGAAAAATCACGTTGATGAATAACGTCACCCACAACGCGGTCGCGGTCGATGCGTTTTTCACCCCGACCCGTACGAATACGAAGGTAAGCGCGAACATGAAAGCCGAAAGCAATGCCATGCCAATAGGAAGCATTCCTGACACGTCGGTCATACTTCACTCACTCCTTTCCATGCGGCGGCGCTCGGTTGTTCGAAACTGCTACGCGGCATAATGCAGAACACATTCGAGCTCGGATGTGGCGATCAATTCGCCACACCTGGGACTTGAACGACGGCTGTTAGCGGTTCACGGACGAAATGCGCATGCCCCGCTTACCAGTATCCAGAACCTCGCCGGTAATATAGGACGCATCATCGGAAGCCAGGAAAACAATCACTGCGGCCTGCTCTTCAATGGAAGCAGGTCGATCAAACAGCCCCTCTTTGGTGACGTAGTCATAGAACTGTTGATTCCACCGCTTTTCCTGATCATTCAACTCACGCTCCAGACGTGGTGTAGGCCGCTCCTTGACCGAGGTATTGCCCGGCGCAACACAGTTGACGCGGATATTGAAGTCCGCCAGCTCAACCGCCAACGCCGTAGTCAATCCCACCACACCGCCCTTCGACGCAGAATAGGGAATGCGGAAGATCCCCATGGTGGCGTTGGAGCCAACGTTAACGATAGAACCGCCCCGCGCTTGCATATAAGGCACCGCCGCACGGCAGCACCATAAGGGCGGCCAGAAAGAGCGCTCCACCTCAGCCTTGATTTCGTCTTCGCTGTAATGCCAGAACGGTTTTTTCCAGATGGTGCCGCCGACATTGTTAACCAGTACGTCGATACACCCAAAGGTAGACTCAGCCGCAGACATAACGCTTTGTGCCCCGGCATAAGTTGCCAAATCGGCGATGGCAACTGCCACCTCCAAACCCTCGGCAAGCATGGCCTCTGCGGCCTCACGAGTCGGCGCTGCGGACTTGTCAGCCAACATCACCTTTGCACCCTCACGCGCCAAGCGCCAAGCTGTCGCCAGTCCAATGCCCTGCCCCGCACCGGTGACTAGCGCAACCTTACCTACAAATCTTCTGCAGCCCTGTTCACTCATAATCCCATCCATTCTTCAGTTCATGGTCTATTGGCCAGCACATAGGTAGGCCGTCCCGGTTATTCGCTGAACTCTTCTACATTGGGCTTGGCGCCCCACATGCAAAACGAAGACGGCTTCATCTCGAACTGGCGCGGAGTGTAGAATGCCTCATCGGTTATTCGCTTCACGCCCGATGAATACTCATAAACGCGCCCGTCCGGCCCGAGAAAGTAGATAAACATCGCCGTTGACGTAGGATGCCGACCCGGCCCAAAAACGATGGGGACCTCATGCTCCTGCAGGAAGTACCAGGAGCGCATCACATCGTCGATACTCGCTACCTGAAAGTTGACATGCTGTACGCCGACCTTGTCCGAAGGAAACAACGCGATTTTGTGATGAACCTCATCGATGCGCAGCAAAGCACCGTCGCCAATCCTGTCGCTTACCCGGGCACTGAGCACTGAGGTCCAAAAGAGTAGATCACGCTCGATCTCGCGACTGTGCAAACCGAAATGCCCAAACTCAGTAATTCCGGCATCGCGCGCAGGGAAGTAACGCACACCGGTTTGGTGCGGCCGGTAAACCAATTCGATGCGGTTGTCGTTGGGATCAGTAAAGGCTACAAATGCCTCTACTCGGCGTTCATCGCATTCAGTTAAACTACCCCAACGGACCTCAATTCCTTGATCTGCAAGCTCACTTTGCGCCGTTTTCAGGTCTGCCAAGTGGCGCACTTCGAATGCGGAAGCGTCATAAGAGGGATCACCCTCAATGTAGCAAATGTTGAATGCGCTACTGTCACCCCGCAGGTAAGCATGGGTGGCGGTTCTTTCTCGCAACTCAAGACCAAGAATGTTGGTGGCGAAGCCCACCATTTCCTCAATATCTCGGCAGCCGAGGCGCAGATAACAAATATCGTGCAGATTGATCATTGATTAGTCTCCACTCGTGGTTTCAATTGGCGTCTTTGTCAGCCCGCCGTGCTCGTGCGCACGAGCACGGCGGTGCAATTGTGGAAAGAACCGCCTGGACAGTAGGTAGCCTCCGACGACGATCAGACACGCTACGCCGGCCATGTCCCAGGCCGACATCGACAGCAGCCCAGCTGCAAACATGGCGGCACGAGCCCAGCGGCTGAGCACCCCGTGATACCAGCCTTCTGCCGCCGAGGCGAGAATCAGCACGCCCACAGTCACCTTAGCAATGTCAAACAAAGCAGCTTCCCACCCGCCGATCAGCAACATGCCGGGGTTGTAGATAAAGGCGAAGGGCAGCAGGAAGGCGACCACTCCGATCTTTGCCGCCGTCACCGAAACCTCCATCGGGCGTTCGTCGGCGATAGTACTAGCGACGTAAGCCGATACCGCGACGGGGGGAGTGATATACGAGGCCACCGCATAGAAGATCAGAAATAGGTGTGCCTGCATCACGGTTAGGCCTGCTTCAACCAGCGCCGGCGCCACCATTACCGCCACCAGCGAGTACACCGCGACGACCGGCATGCCCAACCCGCAGATGATAGTCACCACTGCAGCCAGTAGCAGAGCAAGGAACAGGTTGATCTCGGCGATACCGAAGATCAATGCGGCCAGTTTTGACGCCAGCCCTGTGATGTTCAAACCCAGCAGGAGAATACCGGCCCCCGCCACTGCAGCAATTAGCGGTGCCAAAGCGGTACAAACCTCGACGCACCCCTCAATGAATCGACGCGGGTTGATACGCGTTTTTGCCGTCGTCCAGCTCGCTACGATCACCGCTAACAGACCCGCCGTCGCCGCAAGCGCAGGGGTATACCCCTTGAGCATGTAGTAAACCAGGATGCTCATCGGCACCACGAAGACCCAGCCGGTGCGAACCACTGTCCACAACGTTGGAATCAGACTGCTGTCGATCTTGCCGACATCGTGGTGGCATGAGTGGCAATGGACCTGGGTGTAGATAGCCGCGTAATAGAGCAGCGCGGAAGCCAGAATGGCGACGCAGATCTCACCATAGGCAATGCCGGTGAACTCCACCATCAGAAACACAACCGCGCCCATTATGGGGGGAAGCAAGGCGCCGCCAGTCGCTGCCACCGCTTCCACTGCGGCGGCGTAACGGCCGGTGAAGCCAGAACGCTTCATCATCGGAATAGTGATAGGCCCGGTGGTCATGACATCGGCGGCCGGGCTCCCGGAAATCATGCCAAACAGGCCACTGGAGGTAACCGATATCTTGGCTGAACCACCAGCGGCTCGACCTGCCAGCAGCGCGGCCAGATTAAAAAAGAATTCGCCACCGCCGCTCTTCTCGAGGAATTTTCCGAATGAAACGAACAGGAAGGCATAAACCGCCGCCACCTGTACCGGAGCCGAGAACAGGCCGCCGTCCTGTGGCGAGACCATCAATCCCTCAAGCAGGTAATCCCACTCCAGACCACGATGACCAAAAAACCCAGGTAAGTAATCACCGTACAAGCAATAGGCGATCACCAGCCAGACCACTACGGAAATACCTGGACCGACGCAACGGCGCAATAATTCCAGAGTGAGAAACAGATACAGCCCCGCCACCGCCAGATCCATCGGCAGAAACTCGCTCAGGCCGCTGATCCAGTCGTGATAGCGACCCATCTGCGAAATCAGGTAAAGCCCCCCCACCAGGCTCAACGCGGACAGAATATAATCGCCGATAGTGCTACGGTGGACGTCCGGTGCATAGCTGATCGCCAAAAACGAGATCACGTACATTGGTACGACGAAGACAATGGCCAGCTCAAGCCGCCCGAATTGGCCGGCTAGCGCATACCAAACTTCAAAAACTGTTAGTGGTACCGCTAGCAGAGCAAAGAAAGCGTATTTCTTACGATCCAGCGGTAATTTGTTACCCATCTGGAACAACAGCCAGAATGATCTTTTTATGTAGTACATAAGTACCTCTACTTGGTGGAGCCAGCAATCACGTGGGCGTCGTGGCTGATGATGATCTCAGAGACACATCCCTCGGCGGGGTGCCCACGTAGCTGCAGTGGCTACCACTCGATCTGCGCGCGAGCCTGCACGAAGCTGGGTTCATCACCGTTGCTCGGTCCACCATCGACCTTGAGCGCATTGCCGTACTCGAGGGTGAGGCGCAGCCGCTGTTCTGGATACCAGTTGATGCCTAGCATGAGCATGTCGATTTTGCCGCCGTCGATGCTGCCATCAGTAAGATCCACGGTGCTGTAACCGGCCGCCAACTGCCAAGCTCCAGGTCCACCCTGACTTAAGCGCCGCGCCGGCGTTGGGGGGCCAAAAACCGAACGACCCGGATTATAGGCCCGCGATTCGCCGGTCAAAAAGTAGCCAGCCTGTACATAACCACCGTTAAATTCCGGCTTTTCGCCGTCGGCAATGCCTCCTTGAATCCGATCATACTTCTGTTGGAAGTATTCGGATTCCAGTTCAAATGGCCCCCGTTGGTAGACGGCCTGTATACCCGCACCAATAAAGCCGTCGGAGTTAAAAGTGCCAGTATCCACTGGGCGGAACGAACTGATATGGGTCTGCGGACGAGTGCGCTGACGGTGCACGTTAGAACCATTAGCAGAATGGTGACGCAACGACGCACCGACGCTCAGGACATGACCTCTTTCCTGGATCGGATTAAAAATGAACTGGGTGGCTAGATCGACAGGATCGTTGCGGTTATCTTCCGAAGCCCTGGTACCAAGCGCTGCTTGGGCCGCGCCGAAACTCCATCGCCAGTTTGAACCAATCAGGTCGCTCCGAGCGCCCAGACGCCGCTGACCTGCACCAAGCAACAGGCTCGAAGTGGGCTGCTCCATGAACAGCGTGTATTTCGGGGTCTGCTGGCCCTGGAAACCGAACGCTTGGAACTGATTTCCCAAATACAGGCTGAGCTGCTTATCTACCGGCTTGAAGCCATGGTAGCCCAAATAGGCATCTTTAATGCCGTTCTCGCCGTTCTCGGTGAACTCATACCGGAACACGTATGACCAGTCTTGATACATAGTTCCGCTGGCTTCCAATCGAGCCCGGCGAAACTTTGTTCCACTGCCCATCGGAGTGATATCCGCGTCGTACCAGGCTGTATCCAGCTGCAGGCGACCGCCTATATGAAAGGTAAAATCGCCGTCCGCTGAAGCAAACAGCATACGGCCGCCACGTTCCTGGGCCGAGACAAGGTTGTTGGCATTAGCGCTATTTCTTGCTTGGGCTGCCTGCTCTTCCGCTTTGACTGAGGTCAGGGCTTCCTCAAGAACTCGTACACGCTCTGCAAGGTCCTGCTCGTCCGCTTGGGCTGCATGGATGCTAAGCAATAGTAATACGCTACCCATAGCTAAGGCATTTCTCGTGGCTGAGCTGGGATTTTTCTTGTCATGATTTCTCATAGTTACTCACCTTATTATCTTTATTATGAAGAATAATTCTTATTATGTAACGCAGACGCTTTCCATCATGAGATACCAATCAGCGGTGGTCAGTCCTTCCCCACCGCAACCGTTCGTTAACGGCGGTACGGCAATCTGCGGGATTGCGGAGCTTTGCCAATGTGGCACACGCTCGCAGGGCGACGTTTATTTGATCAGCCCGACTTCACGGTAGAATGCCTCTGCTCCGGGATGCAGCTCCAGACCACCGACATCAGGCAGTCGCTCATGACTGGCCTGTGACAATGCTGGATGCAAGGAGCGGTAACGCTCCATTTGGTCGTACATAGCCTTCGCCAGCTTGTAGGCGTCATCGAAGCTTGCCTCTGGACCAGCGACTATGAGGAAGCTGGTGAAGGGCACATGCAGGTCTTCTTTCTGGAAACCATAGGAATTGGCTGGAATGATGCCGGCCTCTATACCCAGCTCTTGAGCCACATGCTCGACGAGCTCCTTGGAAAGAGGTATGAAGGCGATCTCATGGACACTTCCCAGTTCGACAATCGCTCCCGCAGGGATAGCCCCGCCGGTGATGATTACGTCCAGACGACTGTCGCGCATCAGGTCATTGGAAGAACCTGTAGGTTGCGGTACCAGGCTACTGCCCCAGCTTTCAAGGTCTTTCATGGTCTTGCCGTAATAAGACAATAGCGCCCGAACGTGCTCGCGCGCCCAGAGATTGCCCGGCTGATTAACTGACACACGCATAGGGATTTCTTTCTTGATCAGATCGTCGAAGCTGGTTATGCCGTGCTGATCGAGAAAACGTTTGCGTGCATACACTTTGAGTGCAAAGACATCGGGGGCGCCATTCAGCACACCGGTGATAGTGCCTTCCGGATAGGCATTGCGAAAGGGCGCGCGGCCCTCATACGCCATGCGCGGCTCAACCACACTCTCAAGTGCGAAAGGACGCCGCCCTGTGCGCAAAAATTCAAGGGCACCGGCGGGATTGCCCGGTTCATAGATGATGCTGGAGTTGGGGTAGCTTCGGCGCACAGCATCAACCACCCCTTCACCAAATATAGCCACCTGGCCGCCCGAGGAATAACCAGCGATGGTTACGTTGACAGGACCTTCAGAAACCTGAGGCGTAGCGGCACCAGCCGCGCCTGCATTGAGCAAAACAGCCGCTAGGCCCGTTCCCAGTATCCGGCGGTTGAATATGCGGCCTAGCCGCACCATTACGTTTAACATGACTAAATCTCCAATTGTTTTTGTATTTATATCGTCGTGTTACTTACAACTAACGCTGTACAACGTCCCAAACCACAGCAAACTTTTTTGTCAAACCAGAAAGGTCAGATTCGGCATCGCCTCATCGTTGTTCAGCAACATCACTTTCTTGCTGCGGATGCAAAACCCGTCAGGCGAGCTTCGCAATCGATACAAGCACTTTCCAAACCAGATGTTCTGAACGCCGACCCGAATCTCGCCGAGCACGAAGGAGGTAGCGACTTCCAGATCACCGTCCTCAAACTTGATTGGCACTATCCCGGAGACAGTACGAACCAGCTTGGCCTGCGGTCGATAGGCGTGCGCGGTCTTGTCTTTCAAACGCATGATTCGTTCGCTCAGGTTCGAGCGATTGTCATAGATAATTGCGATGCCTGTGCTTGGATCCTGGTCGTCGTGATTGCACGGTACCCAGTAAATGATGTCGTCACCCGACCACAGCTCCATCCAGCGATCGTATTCATGTTCGTCCATCAGTGCCGCTTCATAAGCCAGAAACCGCTCAAGACGCAGTTGTGTTTCGATGTCCAGGATACCGGCGCCCAAGGCCGCCGGACTCGCATTTACAATTTGCTTTGCCATCGTTTTTCTCCGCGTTGGATGTGTCCGCTAATTAGCGGCGGTCATCAGGCGCTTCCATTCCTGCATTTGCGCTCGTTGGGTGATCTCATCGCTGATACAGGCCGTTACACTGCCATCCGTATCGACTTGCTCGCGGTTCAAGCCACGCGCCAGCAGCACCCAAGGCTCGGCATCGGCCAGCAGGCCACGCTGAGTACGCTCGAAAATTTCAGCATCATCTGGCGAGCCAGCCGCCGCCGGACCATAGAAAGCCTCGTGGGCACGCAAACGTTTCTCGTTGATGCTCGATCCGACGCCTTTGAGAAATACCGGGTACATCAGCACCTCGGTTTCCCCTGGGCCGATCGGCAGCACCACGCGTACATGGTCGTGAATCAGTTGCAGGTTGGGGAATAGCCCCAGATGCGGGTCGCCATGCCAAGCCAGAAGTTCCTCGGCGTGCTCCTGGCCATAACGGGCAATCATGTCTGCCACGTACTGACGACCGTCTTCGCTGCGCTGCAGATCCTCAATCGCCATGGCTGCATGGGAACGGCGCTGCTCGCGAAAGTCCAGGCAAGCGTGGCCATTGGCAAAGCCACGAGTACGGCTCTGCGACACATCGGCAAACGGATCTTCCAGATGCAACGCACCTACGGCAGAGCCGATGGTGCTTTCGCGCTTGCTGAATATCTTGAACACCGACATATGCACGTAGTGCGGGTGGTAGCCGTCCATGCCGATCTGTTTCCAGTTGCCACGGTACATGGTTTTGTTGACCACACCAGGCTTGATCTCGATTTCGCCGATGGGTGAGGAGTCAATCATGATGTCGAAGAATTTCTTGGTCGCACCCAGATACTCATCAAGGCTCATGCCCTCCTCGGCCAGGCTGGCGAAAACGAAACCTCGATAGCTGCCGACACGCGGGACCTTCGGCAAGGCATGTTGCTCTGCATCGAAGTCCTTGTCGTAGGCTTCTGGCCCGGTAACACCGACCAATTCGCCCTTGGAGTCGTAGGTCCATCCGTGATACCAGCACTGAAAACGTTTGGCATTGCCTCGCGGTGCCTCGCATACCTGCGCGCCGCGGTGACGGCAGCGGTTAATCAATAGCTGGACCTGGTTGTTTTCGTCACGCGTAGCGATAACGGGAAAACGCCCCAATTGAATACGTTTGAAATCTCCAAATTTGGGAATTTCGCTTTCGTGCAGAGCGAATAACCAAGTGCGATGGAATATTCGTTCCATCTCATCCTGGAATATCTGCTCATCGGTGAAAATAGAACTATGCACACGGTCTTCTTTGACCAGCGCACCATAGTCACGACTTGATGCAATCAGCGTTGTCATTGTTATGCCCTCATCACTACATGTCTTAGCCGCTAACGGTGCGGCATGGATTTCAGTGGCCTGCACTGTCTATTCGTTGAGAAAATCGGTGACCAGTCTGTTAAAGCGTGCGGCTTGCTCGATCTGGGTCCAATGCCCACAACGACCGAACATATGCAGCTGCGCCCGATCTATCAGGTCAAACAGCGTCTTCGACGTCACCGGCGGCACGATGCGGTCTTCCCGGCCATGGATGATCAGGGTTTCTTTATCCAGCGCGCGAATGTCCGCTTCCGCACTCGTCAGGGCATCGACCCAGCGTTGGCGCGGCGCTGGAAACATCTGCGCGAACGCCTCCTGGTAGCCGGGGCGAATGCTGGCGCGGTAACGCAGTTCGGCCAGTTCGTCGCTGATCAGCGTCTTGTCGTAGGCGAAGCTGTCCATCAGATGGCGCATGCCCTCGACCGACGGGGTGTAACCCCATACGTCGTCCAGTCCTTGGGTCAGTTCGAAGTCAACGCCGGCAGCCCCCATCAACACCAGGCGCCGTACACGCTGGGGATGCCTAATCGCCATGGCCAGCGCCAGCGCACCACCGTAGGAATTGCCCACTACATCGGCCTGCTCGATGCCTAGCGCGTCAAGGAAGTCGATGGCGTGCTTGACCCAGATCTCCAAGTTGTACTGGATGCCGTCGGGGCGCTCGGTATAGCCAAAGCCGAGCATGTCCGGGGCCACCACACGGCGGCTTTCGGCAAGCAGCGGAATATTCAGGCGCCAATTGGCCCAAGCGGTAACGCCGGGACCGGAACCGTGCAGTAGCAGCAAGGGTGTCGCCTTGCCCTGACCGGCATCGTGGTAGTTAGTGTCGATTCCGCCAGCATTGATACGCAGGCCGATCTCAGGATTCTCCACGCTCATTTGTTATCCTTATCGCGTTGTGCCATTGATTGCCCAGCAGTACCCCAATGGGTCTTGGGCAGTTCCTGAATCAATACCCGAACCGCTTCGGGCCTCACCGCCAACGTCTCGACGACTGTCGCCGTCAGATCGTGAATCAGTCGTTCTTTCAATTCGGCCGAGCGACCCTCGACAATCGTTACCTGCAACAGCGGCATGACCAGCCCCCTTCTTCTAATTAGATGAAACGCGCGCTGACAGAACCCAGCCCTTGATAACGCACGGTGATATTGTCACCAGCCTGTACCGATATCGCCGCAGTAATGCCGCCAGTCATGATGAAAGTGCCGGCCGGGATATGTTCGCCACGTTCGGCTAGCAGATTGGCCAACATGGCCACGCTGGAGGCCGGGTGGCCGAGTACCGCAGCGCCAGCCCCCACATCCACTACCTCGCCATTCTTCTCGACCACCACACCGAAGTTCTTCAGATCAACATCTTCAACGCTGGCCATCTGGCCACCGGTAATAAAACGTGTAGAAGAGGCATTGTCTGCCACTACGCTGATCAAATCGAACTTGAAGTTCTCGTAGCGCGAATCAATGACTTCGACCGTCGGCACCACATAGTCCGTGGCAGCCAGCACATCGCCAATGTGGCAGCCAGGCCCCCTCAATGGAGCCTTGGTAACAAAGGATATCTCCGCTTCAATTTTGGGGTGAATCAGCTCAGCGGTATCAACCACACCGCCGTCCGGCACGCTGAAATAGTCCGCGAGAAAGCCGTAAATAGGTGTTTCTACGCCCATCTGCGCCATTTTGGCCCAGGATGTCAGGCCCATTTTCAGCCCAACAGTCTTGTTGCCTCGGGCTTCCTTGCGCCTACGGATTTCCCACTGCACGTCATAAGCATCGGCAAAAGTCATGCTCGGGTAATCGTTGGTGACCTTAGTGATGTCCTGCCGATTCAGCTCGGCGTTCTCCACGTGTTCGGCTAGCGCAAGCACCTGCTCACGGGTCAGAGTACGTTGTTGTTCTGTCATGCGGATTGCTCCTTGCGGGCGGCCAGCAGGTCCAGCGCCACGTCGACGATCATGTCCTCCTGGCCACCGACCATGCGGCGTTTGCCCAGCTCGACGAGAATATCCACGGCCTTGAGACCGTACTTTTGTGCGGCTACTTCAGAGTGGCGCAGGAAGCTGGAGTAAACCCCGGCATAACCCAGCGCCAGGGTTTCGCGGTCGACCCGCACCGGTCGGTCCTGCAGCGGGCGCACGATGTCGTCCGCGGCATCCATCAAGGTGTACAGATCAGTACCGTGCTCCCAGCCCAGCCGTTCAGCGGCAGCAATAAAGACTTCCAGCGGCGCGTTGCCAGCACCCGCGCCCATGCCGGCCAGGCTGGCGTCGATGCGGTCGCAGCCCTCTTCCACCGCGACGATGGAGTTGGCCACACCCAGGCTGAGGTTGTGGTGAGCGTGCATACCGGTGTGGGTTTCCGGCTCGAGCACATCTTTCAAGGCACGAAAGCGATCACGAATATCCTGCATGCTCATTGCGCCACCGGAGTCGACCACGTACAGGCAGGTAGCGCCGTAGTCCTCCATCATCTTCGCCTGTTGCGCGAGACCCTGCGGAGTTTGCATGTGGCTCATCATCAGGAAACCGACGGTGTCCATACCCAGTTTCCGGGCGTGTTCGATATGCTGCTTGGATACGTCAGCTTCGGTGCAGTGGGTGGCCACACGCACAATGCGCGCGCCCGCCTGATAGGCGTTATCCAGATCATGGATAGTGCCGATCCCAGGCAGCAGTAGCGTGGCAATCTTGGCATGGCTGATAACTTCAGCGACGGCTTCGATCCACTCCAGATCGGTATGAGCGCCAAAGCCATAGTTGAAACTGGAGCCCTGCAGACCGTCACCGTGGGCGACTTCGATGGAGTCGACTTTGGCCTTGTCCAGCGCGCGAGCAATGTCCTGCACATTCTTGATTGAATACTGGTGGCGAATGGCATGGCTGCCATCACGCAGGGTCACGTCGGAAATATAAAGTTTCTTGCCAGGATTGAATGTCATGGTCTTGTCCTCCTCAGGCCTGATTCATCGACTGCGCCATGCGCTCGGCGGTCGCCAGCGCTGCGGAGGTCATGATGTCGAGGTTACCGGCGTAGGCCGGCAGGTAATGGGCGGCACCTTCGACTTCGAGGAAGATTGAGGTTTTCAAGCCACTCAGATGGCCGAGGCCGGGAATGTTCAGCGGCTGATCTTCGGGGATGATGTCGAACTGCACCTTCTGCTTAAGCCGATAGCCCGGCACGTAGCTGTTCACCGCCTGGACCATTTCTTCAACAGAAGCCTCGACTGCGGCCTGATCTGCCAACTCGCTGAGTACATACACGGTGTCGCGCATGATCAGTGGCGGCTCGGCAGGATTCATGATGATGATCGCCTTGCCACGTGTTGCACCACCAATCACCTCAATCGCCTTGGAAGTGGTTTCGGTGAATTCGTCGATATTGGCGCGGGTGCCAGGTCCCGCAGATTTGCTGCTGATCGAGGCGACGATCTCGCCATAGTGCACCTTGGCTACGCGCGAGACCGCCGCGACCATGGGTATGGTTGCCTGGCCACCGCAGGTGACCATATTGACGTTAGTCTCATGCAGGTTCTGCTCCAGATTAACTACCGGCACACAGTAAGGGCCGATGGCAGCCGGCGTCAGGTCGATGATCCGCAAACTCGGCTTGTGGCCGCGCAGAAGCACCTCGTTGTGCCTGTGGGCACCGGCCGAGGTGGCATCAAAAATGAAGTCTATGTCAGCGAATTCCGGCATTTTGACCAGGCCATCCACTCCTTCGTGGGTGGTAGCCACACCCATGCGCACGGCGCGCGCCAGGCCATCGGACTCCGGGTCGATGCCGACCATGGCGCCCATGGCGATATGCTGGCTGTTACGCAAAATCTTGATCATCAGATCGGTGCCGATATTGCCTGAGCCGATGATCGCGGCTTTCAGTTTCTTGCTCATGATGTATTACCCTCTAGGGGAAATGCTGTCTGTTCCAATGACCTGGAATTCAGGTCAAATGAATCTCACGCTGGCGCTGCCCATTCCGCCGATATCCACGCGCATGAAGTCACCGGCCTTGACCGGTTCAAGCGGAACCAGCGAACCCGACAGGATGACCTCTCCGGCTTTCAGTGAAATGCCGAATCGGCCAAGGGTGTTCGCCAGCCAAGCCACGCAATTGACTGGCGAGCCCAGCGCCGCTGCACCAGCGCCGGTGCTGATCACCTGGCCGTTCTTCTCGACCACCATGCCGCAGGTGACCAGATCGACTTTGCGCGGGGAAATCGCCTGGTCGCCCAATACAAAAAGACCGCAAGACGCGTTATCCGCTACGGTGTCTTCAATCGCGATCTTCCAATCCTGGATGCGTGAATCGACAATCTCGAAACAAGGCATCACGCACTCGGTGGCAGCCAAGACGTCAGCATTGGTTACACCCGGACCGGTCAGATCTTTTTTCAGGATGAAAGCGATCTCGCCCTCGGCGCGAGGCTGAATGAGCCGCTCACTGATGGGCACCGCTTCACCACTGTTGTAAACCATGCTATCGGTCAGGTAACCGAAGTCCGGCTGGTGCACGTTCAGCATGTTCTGCACTGCTTTGCTGGTAACACCGATTTTCTTGCCGATTACCCGCTCACCAGCGTCAAGGCGGCGCTGCAGCATGCGCAAAGAAATGTGGTAAGCGTCATCAAGGCTGATGTCGAAGCCACGGCTGGTCAGGGGGCTGACCATCTCGCGCTGGAGCATGGCTTGATACAACTCATCGCCAAGCTGTTTAATTTTGATTTTTTCCATCACCGTTTCCTTAAGCTTGGGATAAGTCACAGACTTATAACTTAATGCAGATATTTGAGAGTTCGCTGTAGAAGTCGAGCCCGTGAACACCGCCCTCGCGGCCGATGCCAGATTTTTTGCTTCCGCCGAACGGTGTGCGCAAATCCCGCAAAAACCAGCTATTGACCCAACACAACCCGACCTCAATCTGCGGAGCCACGCGATGAGCGCGGGAGAGGTTTTCTGTCCATAGGGCAGCTGCCAAGCCGTAGGGCGTGTCATTTACCAACTGAATCACTTCTTCTTCGCTATCAAATGGTCGTATGTGACAGCAAGGCCCGAAAATCTCCTCACGAATCACTGCGGAACTGTCCGGCAGCCCTGTCCAGATTGTGGGCTGGACCCAGGCGCCATTGACCAGGTCTTCCGGTACATCAGGAACGCCCCCACCCGTCACAACGATGGCGCCGTCGGCAATTGCTCTGCTGTAATAGGAAAGAACTTTTTCCCGGTGCTCCTGGCTAATTAACGGACCGAAACTCACGCTTTCGTCTTCCCACCATCCCATCTGCAGTTGTTCGGCACCCTCCTTAAGCCGCTGGACGAAGGCTTCAAAGAGGGGGCGTTCGACATAAATGCGTTCAGTACCTAGGCAGACCTGACCACAATTGGCAAAAGCCGATCGCATCGTGCCTTCGATTGCCTTATCTAGGTCAGCGTCAGCGAATACCACCGCAGCATTCTTGCCGCCCAACTCGAAAGACACAGGCAACATGGACTCGGAGGCCGCCTTCATGATCGCCGTCCCGGTACGTGTTTCGCCGGTAAACGTAATACCGCTGATACCTGGATGACGGGTAAGGTACTCACCAGCCGAATTAGGACCAAATCCGTGTACCACGTTGTAAACGCCTTTAGGAATGCCGGCTGCGTTCATCACCTCGCCGAGTAATGCGGCAGTGTGTGGGGTCTCCTCAGACGGCTTGACAACCACAGTGTTACCGCAGGCCAGTGCCGGCCCTACCTTCCAGGTCATAAGCAGCAACGGCAGGTTCCATGGCGCAATAACGGCAACGACTCCTCGCGGGCGACGCACGGCATAGTTAAGGGCACCACTCCCGTCCGGTGTATCCATCTGAAAACTTTCGGCAGGAACGTTCTTCATCAGGTCAGCGAAGACCTTAAAATTGGCGGCACCACGGGGAATGTCGACATGAGACGCCAGAGATTTGGGCTTGCCTGTATCTAGACATTCGGCTTCGAGAAACTCGTCGAAACGGGCAGTAATGCCATCGGCCACCTTATGCAGCAATGCCATACGTTCGGTCACCGGCATGTAACCCCACTCTCCTGACAAGGCGGCACGAGCGGCTTTCACCGCAGCATCTACTTCGGCCAATCCCGCCTCATGGACCGTAGCGATTACCTCACCATTAGCAGGGTTTCTGTCCTCAAATACTCGACCGCTCTGCGAACCGGTATATACCCCATTAATAAAGTGCTTGATTTCGCGCATTCCCACTCCGTTTCTAAAATCATTGTTTTTGTTATCATTTATGAAGAATCAATCTTTATAAATGATTCTGACGCAACGAACGGATCAGATCGCCTCTCCAAAATCCTATGAGTACAAACGCAAGCCGGGAGGGATGGTCACTGATCGAGATTCATCTTGGCTTCGGATGCTTCCTGGCTTTAGCAAATTAACTTTTGTATCTAAGTTAGATATATAAGATACTACGCAAAAATAGTCTGTCAAGTACTTTCAAGGCCAAAAATCCTCAGGCGGCTCGGCCCACGCTGACCCATTTGCTCTGGCAAGGACTTGTGAACGATAAATACTTTTTCATCAGGAGTTTCATCATGTACAACCTCCGTAGAGAACAGCTGGCGCCGGTCATCCGGGCGAATGTGCGGGCGGCGCTCGCCGAAGATATAGGTATTGGCGACATCACGGCACAGCTGATTGCGCAAGGGCGGAGCGCCAGCGCAGAAGTCGTCTGCCGAGAAAAAGCCATCATCTGTGGCTCCGCTTGGGTGGATGAGACATTCCGCCAGATATCCCCTACCATCAGAGTCGACTGGATGGTCAGTGACGGCACCGAAGTCGTACCTGGACAGCCACTGTTTCAGGTGAAAGGTCCGGCCCGGGCCTTGCTGAGCGCCGAACGCACTGCGCTCAATTTTCTTCAGCTTCTCTCAGGTATTGCATCGCGTTGTGACATCTTTCAGAAGCTGGTGGCCGATACCAAGGTGAAACTGCTTGACACCCGCAAGACACTACCTGGCTTGCGCATGGCAGAAAAATATGCCGTGTCGTGCGGTGGCTGCCATAATCACAGAATCGGTTTATACGACGCCTTCCTGATTAAGGAGAACCACATAATAGCGTGCGGCGGGATCGCACAAGCCGTCGCAACTGCCCGTTCTCTGCATCCGAAAAAAGTCATAGAGGTTGAGGTTGAGACGTTAGCGGAGCTACGGACGGCGTTAGCAACGGATGCCGAAATGATCATGCTAGACAATCTAAGCGTTGCAGACATACGCCATGCGGTTAAGATCAATGGCGGCAAGGCCAAACTGGAGGCGTCGGGCGGAATTAACGAAAAAAATCTCCGTATTCTCGCCGAGACAGGGGTGGACTACATCTCCCTCGGAACGCTAACCAAAGACGTTAAAGCTGTCGATCTATCAATGCGACTTTCCATCTGACGAATGACATCAACGCTTCAGTACATCGCTTCGATCGTTCGAACAGCACATTACATCTGGTTGAAATTGGATAACGAATGAAACAGAAAAACGAACATACAGCAGAGCAGGTTCTTCGTCACTGGCGCGAGGAGGTGCCCGATGATCGCCTAGCCCACCTGGTCCGGGACGCAGCGCGGGTACTTACCAAAAGCTTGCAATTACGCTTGGCTGATCACAAAGTCAGTTTCGGGCACTGGGCCTTTCTTCGCGTCCTGTGGGTTACTGAAGGGTTGACCCAGCGGGAGCTAAGCGAACAGGCTGGTCTAATGGAACCGACGACCTTCACTGCGCTGAAGGTCATGGAGTCTCTGGGATTAATCGAGCGGCGCTTCCAAAACGGCAATCGGAAGAAAGTCTATATCTACCTCACACCCAAAAGCCGCGACCTTAAACATGTTCTGATCCCCATCGCTGAGGAGCTCAATGAAGTGGCATTTCGCGGGCTGTCCGAAAGTGAGCTCAAAACAGTTCAGCGGGCGCTGCTGGGAGTCGTACAAAACCTCGCGGATGCCGGTGCGGTTTAATATCACGTGACCGGGATTCGGATCAACATACGTAAACAGACAGCCGACGCCCCGAAGCTCGGTATTGACGACCATGAAATGGGCATGCTCAACGCGGCTGGCTGTTTATGTGAGTACGAAGGTCGAGGATGAGCCTCTTGACGATTGTCCAGCCGTCGTTTTATCCGTAGGACACATTGAATCCAGGCTAGCTGTACCGGAAAGACCAAAATCAATGTCTAAAAGGCAAACAAGAATATGAAAACCTCCGGCGAAAAAAACAGCGCTATGGCCCATAAACAGCGGCTGCGTACTTCCGACGAGACCTTCTTAGGCGCATCACATCCGTTAGAAGGCCAAACAGTTATGGTAGTGGGGGGCAGTTCGGGTATCGGCTCCGCAGTCGCACAGCGAGCTGCCTCCCACGGAGCCAGCGTCGTCATTGTTTCACGCCAGGCCAGCCGTTTCGATGACGGCGAACCATCTTCAAAGCGAATCCGATACCACCACATGGATATCACTCAGGAGGCAGACCGCAAGAGCTTGGCGAAACGGTCGGAGACCATAGATCACCTCGTCTTCGCGGTCCGAAGTGCTGGATCCTCAGCCCCGTTTCTACAAACCACACAAGAACAAGCAAAGGAAGCATTTGAAGTCAAATTCTGGGGGGTCTATAGCTTTATACAGGCGATTTACCCCTGTATGGCAGCACAGAGCAGCATCACGTTGACCAGTGGGATTACAGGCGAAAAAATAATTCCCGGCGCCTCCTCCATGGCTGCAATCAATAGCGCCACCGAAACCCTCTGCCGCCAATTGGCAGTCGAGCTAGCCCCAATACGAATAAATGCAGTGAGCCCCGGCTTCGTTGCGCCTAAGCCCGAGCCATTAGAAAGACGGGCACGCGACTTTCCTCAACGCCGACTGGCCTCCCCTAATGACGTCGCTCCTGCTTATATCGAACTCATGATGTCTAGTTACCGCACCGGCACCATCGTGGTTGTAGATGGAGGAGCTCGGCTGGTGTGATACACGACTGCCTCACTCCTGCGGCACGCCCTTTTCCTGGATCGCTTCACCCAAAGGCGAGTCAAATCTGACTGATAACGAGTTTTTGCCTAATCTCACCGGCCTGCTTAGTGAGTGCCTGGGCTACTTCTTTAATTTTGACGTCATCTAGGCGGCTGGTAGGGGCAGACAATGAGATAGCTGCCTTTATCCCATTGCTGACGCAGTTGATCGGAACCGCCACGCACCTCAGACCCATCTCCACTTGCTCATCGTCCAGAGCATAGCCACGTGCACGGGTCAATTGAAGCTCATCCATCAGCGCTGCGGGATCGACTATGGTTTTCTCGGTATAGCGCTCGAAGGACTGCTGGCTGATGCAATGTTCAAGATCTTGGCTATCAAGCATTGACATCAAAGCTTTACCTAGGCCAGTACAGTAGGCTGGCAATCGTTTGCCTATATGCGTCGTGATTTTAAGGCTTCGGGAGCCTTCACCTTTTGCCACATAGCAAACCATTCCGTTGTCGAGCACAGCGGCATGAATGGTTTCACCAAACTGCTCTGCCAAGCTACGGACATGTGGCTCACATTCACTGTTCATAACGTCCATGATCGAAACACGGCCACCAAGATCGGCAAGTAAAAGGCCTAACTCGAAAGCGCCATCTTTGGTCTTCACCAGAGCCCCAACCGATTGCAGCGTGATCAAAAAACGGTGCGCCGTTGCGACGTTCATTTCAAGTCGACGCGTCAGCTGTGAAAGGGTGAGCTTCTCCCCCGCATATCGAAAAGAGTTCAGTATTTTAAATGCCTTGATGACCGACAAATTGACCGGGGTGCCCATTGAATCCCTTATCTGCGAAAGATACGACCGGTCCATAGAGTCGGTCAGAATATCAAATTGTATGGTTATTGGAGATTGATGGTTAGCTGTTTCTAATCGTCATCAAACTAGCTCCGTGATGCACTGACCTCTCAACCCGAAGACGCAACCATATCTAATTCGTGCTTAGGCCGGCTACACGAGATTACGATCATCTAAGAACAGTTATTGTAAACTTAATTCGCCATTTTGTATGGTCCATGTCAATGGCCATCTATTTTTGAGCTCTTTTTTGAGGCTCTTTGTCGTGGGGTTGGAAATTCGGGTCCTGTGTTAAATCACGATAGAGCCTCCACGATGACAGGTACGCATGGATGACACCCAGGTTCGGCGTAAGTCCAATAAACGTCTTTATAAGCCCTCAAAGCCGGGAGTGAGTAGCTGATCAACGCTTATCCCTGCGCTTCTTCTCCGCCGTCTTGTGATGGCTCATCAGGCGACGCTTCTTGTTCACCTGCCGATCGGTCAGGGTGTTCTTGCGATCTTCATAGGGGTTCTCACCGGACTTGTACTCGACCCGAATCGGCGTACCGGACAGCTTCAGCACCTTGCGGAAAGTGTTTTCCAGATAACGGGTATAAGACCCTGGAACCTTCTCCAACTGGTTGCCGTGCACGATAATAATCGGCGGATTGGAGCCACCCAGGTGGGCATAGCGCATCTTGATGCGTCGGCCGTTGACCATGGGCGGCTGATGCTCGCTGACCGCATCTTCCAGGATCTGCGTCATGCGGTTGGTCGGCACTTTGGTCATCGCACTGGCATAGGCCTTGTCGACCGATTTGTAGAGAAGGCCCACACCACTGCCATGCAGCGCTGAGATAAAGTGCAGATCGGCAAACTCGGCGAAGAACAGACGACGCTTGAGCTCGATCTTGACGTAATCCTTCTCGCGCTCGTCCATCCCGTCCCACTTGTTTACCGCAATCACCAGCGCTCGCCCGGCTTCCAGCGCAAAGCCCAGCAGGTGCAGATCCTGATCGACGATACCATCGCGGGCATCGACGACGAAGATCACCACGTTGGCATCCTGGATGGCCTGCAGAGTCTTGACCACGGAGAACTTTTCGACCGCCTCGAACACCTTGCCGCGCCGGCGTACGCCAGCCGTGTCGATCAGGGTGTAAGGCTTCTCGTGGCGCTCATAGGGAATATAGATACTGTCGCGCGTGGTGCCGGCCTGGTCAAAAACGATGACGCGATCTTCACCGAGCATGCGATTGACCAATGTCGACTTGCCCACGTTCGGACGGCCGATCACTGCGATCTTGGTGCCAATGGCTTCGACGATGCGGCGCCCTTCGACATCCTCACCTTCGACCGCACGCTCAGCCATCAGCGCGGAAATACCGTGCTCGCCCATCACCTGTTCAAGCATCGGATTGATATTACGGCCGTGCGATGCAGCGATACCGATAGGCGCACCTAGCCCCAACGCGGAAAACTCGCCCAGAATGGAATCCGGATCGGAACCGTCAATCTTGTTGGCGATCAGATAGGTGTGCTTGTTGCGCTTGCGCAAATGCTCGGCGATAAGCTCGTCGCCCGGCGTTCTGCCCGCCTGGGAGTCGACCAGAAACAGCACCGCGTCGGCCTCTTCAATCGCCTGCAGCGATTGCCCGGCCATTTCCATGTCGATGCCACTCTCTTCACCGGTGATACCGCCGGTGTCGATCAGAATATAGGGCTTGCCCTGCCATCTCGCCTCACCGTATTGCCGGTCACGGGTCAGGCCGGCCACGTCGGCTACAATCGCGTCACGACTTTTGGTCAGACGATTGAAAAGAGTGGATTTGCCGACGTTCGGCCGCCCCACCAGGGCAATAACAGGAACCATGATCACTCCGCGCACGGATCACCGCGCAATAAACAAAAAGGCCGCTGCGCCAGAGAAGTCGGGCAGCGGCCGGAACAGTATAGCGGTTTTACCTTATTGCAGCTTCAGAGCCACCAGATCGCCGCTGTTGCCGTACACGTAGAGCGTATCGCCAATCGCAATCGGCGTAGCACGCACGCCCTTGCGATCAACGCGAATACGCGCGACCAGCCGGCCGTCGGTCTGCGCCAACAGGTGCACATAACCTTCAAAATCGGCCACGGCGACAAAACTGCTGAAGGCTACTGGCGCCGTCAGGTTGCGGCGCAGCAGATCCTCGTTAGTCCAGAGCGGCTCTGCGCGGTTACGGTCAACCGCTTCAACACGACCGTCAGCATGGCTGACGTACAGGCTGCCAAAGCCAGCGGCCAGGCCAACATGGCTGGAAGCCGGATATTGCCAGAGCGGCGTGCCGGTTTCGGCATTCAGCGCAGCCATGACGCCCTGGAAGCTGACGACGTACAGGGTGTCGTCCTCAAGCAACAGATCGCCGTCGATATCGACCATGCGCTCCAGCTCGGAGCGGCCCTGGGGCTGCGCGACGCGCTGATCCCAGAGAGGCAGCCCGGTATCCGCGGCCAAGGCCACAACACGGCCACTGGCGAGCCCGGCATAAACCCGGCGCAAACTGGCAACAGGCGTGCTGTGGCCACGTACCGTCAGTACCGGCAGGCTGGATTCATAGATCCAGCGCTGCTCGCCGGTGCCGATATCCAGCGCAGTCAGCTTGTCATCCTGGGTCTGTACCACCACCACGTCCCCATTGGTTTGCGGCGGAGCCAGCACTTCGCTGGATACCTGTGCACGCCAGAGCTCCGCACCATCTTCCTCGGCCAGTACGATAACCTCGCCGTTCATGGTACCAACCATGACCCGGCCGCCACCAGCGCCGACCGCGCCTGACAGCGGCTCGTCGAGCTTGACCTGCCAGTTGACTTCGCCGGTATCGCGATCCATGGAGAGGATACGGCCTCGAACATCGGCGGCATAAAGCGTCAAGCCATCAAGTACCGGACTGAGCTGGGTGAACAGCTTGCCTTGCCCGGCGCCAACATTGCGCTTCCAGCTGCGCTCGAAAGTCTGTTCTGCGTCGAATTTTTCCAGCTCGGCGGGAGGCAATTCTTTCTTGCCGGAGCTACTGCAGCCGACCACCAAAGTGGCAGCCAGAGCTATGGCAAGATATCGGAACTTCAGGTTCACTATGCTTCCTCCGCCAGATCATCCAGCTTCAACTGTAATTGTGGGCGATCACGGGGATCAGCAATCGCCTCTATAGCGGCCAGATAAGCCTGACGCGCCTCATCTACTCGGCCCAGGCCCAGCAGCAGATCGCCGCGAACCTCTTCACGCCCGGCCAACAGGGCGCCGTTGACTTCACCGGAGAACAACTCAAGGCCTTCCTCGCCGCGCTCCTGGTCAGCCAGCACGCGGGCCAGACGCTGCCGAGCCACTTCCTGCAGAGTATCGTCGCCCGCCTTGTCAATAACCTCACGCAACGCCGCTTCAGCGCTTTCCATGTCACCGGCTTCTACTGCCAGCCGCGCCTGCATCAACGCAGCAAACTGGGCATAGCGGGTACCCGCGTACTCACTACGAATCTGCTCGGCCAGCTCAGCACCGCGGGTGCGGGCCTCCTCACTTTCGCCCGCCAGAACGGTTTCCAGCATATTCTGGTAAAGCGCCGAGGCATTGGCGGCCTTATTTTCCTGGTAGTTGGTCCAGCCTTGCCAGCCGAATACACCCACCAAGGCAATAGCCACACCTGTCAGCAAAGGAATACCGTGGCGGTTCCAGAGCTCTCTGATTTTCTCTACCTGTTCTTCTTCTGTCTGGTAACTCACCCTTGTCTCCTTACCTGCGCAAAAACGACACGAAGCCGCTTACAACAATTGTTTTAGACGTGCTGGCACATCCTGCCAGGCTATATTTTCCTGCTCAGCCTCAACGCGCAGGGATTTGATCCCGACCCGCTGAACAGCCACTTCATCTTCACCGAGAATCAGCGCCAACAATGCGCCTGACTTGTCGGCCTTTTTAAACTGGCTTTTGAAACTGCCACCACCGCAATGCACTATCAACCTGATGCCGGGCACCGCATCGCGTACTTGTTCCGCCAACTGGAATCCGGCCTTGGCCGCCTCGGCGCCCACAGTAACGAGGTAGACATCAACCTGCCGGGCCAGTTCAGCAGGCACTTTATCCAGCGTCTGGATCAACAGCAACAGCCGCTCGATTCCCATAGCAAAGCCTACCGCCGGAGCCGGCTTGCCGCCCAACTGTTCGACCAGCCCATCATAACGCCCACCGGCACATACCGTACCCTGGGAGCCCAACTGATCGGTCACCCATTCGAACACTGTCAGGCCGTAGTAGTCCAGCCCCCGCACCAGGCGCGGATTGATTTCATAGGGCAGGCCTGCCGCATCAAGCAGCGCACACAAGCCGGAAAAATGCTCGCGCGCTTCTTCATTCAGATAATCAGCCAGTTTCGGTGCGGCGCCCAGCAAGGCCTGGGTATCCGGATTCTTACTGTCGAGCACGCGCAGCGGATTGGTTTCCAGGCGACGCTGGCTGTCCTCGTCCAACTG
The DNA here is from genome assembly GCA_963974865.1 of uncultured Pseudomonadaceae bacterium. GTDB lineage: Bacteria > Pseudomonadota > Gammaproteobacteria > Pseudomonadales > Pseudomonadaceae > Halopseudomonas. Next base: position 372,734 of record CAXBEU010000001.1, read on the forward strand.
CTCATAACGCTCGCGCAGATAGCTCACCAGATCCTGCCGGTAGGCCGCGCGATCGCTACTGCTGCCCAGGCTGTTCAGTTGCAGCTTGACCACATCCTGCAAACCCAGCTGCTTCCAGAGCCGCCAGCTCAGGATGATCAGTTCGGCATCAATATCCGGACCACTCAGATTGAATGTCTCTACTCCAATCTGATTGAACTGGCGATAGCGCCCCTTCTGTGGCCGTTCGTGGCGAAACATCGGGCCGTTATACCAGACTTTCTGGCTGACGCCGCCGCCGAGCAAGCCGTGCTCGAGCATCGCGCGCACGCAGCCGGCGGTCCCTTCCGGGCGCAGGGTAAGAGAATCACCGTTGCGATCATCGAAGGTATACATTTCCTTCTCGACGATATCGGTCACTTCGCCGATGGTGCGCTTGAACAGCTCGGTGGACTCGACAATCGGCAGACGAATCTGTTGGTAACCGTATCCGCCCAGCAACTGCGCTACCGAGCGTTCAAAATACTGCCACAGGGCCGTGTCGGCGGGCAGGATATCATTCATGCCGCGCACGGCTTGCAAGGTCTTCAAAGCATCTTTCCTTTATCAGCCACGGGCGATGGTATTGGCTTCCAGCGCCTGTTTGGCAGCAATCTTGTCGCGAATCATTTTTTCCAGCGTGTCGACCAGGTGCGCATTGTCCACTTTCTGGTCAGGTACGCCACCGACATAGAGCAAATTGTTCGGCGTACCGCCGGTCAGGCCAATATCGGCCTCCTTGGCTTCACCGGGGCCATTGACCACACAGCCAATGACGGCCACATCAAGCGGAACCACTACGTCTTCCAGGCGAGCCTCAAGCTCGTTCATGGTCTTGATCACATCGAAATTCTGTCTGGAACAACTCGGGCACGCGATAAAATTGATACCACGCGAGCGCAGGCGCAGTGATTTGAGCAAATCAAATCCAACTTTGATCTCCTCAACCGGGTCCGCTGCCAGGGAAATACGGATGGTATCGCCGATACCTTCGGCGAGCAGCATGCCGAGCCCGACGGCGGACTTCACCGTCCCCGAACGCAAAGCACCTGCTTCGGTGATGCCCAGGTGCAGCGGTTGTTCGATCTGCGCGGCGAGCAAGCGGTAGGCACCTACGGCCATGAACACATCCGAGGCTTTGACGCTGACCTTGAAATCCTGGAAATCGAGCTTGTCCAGATAATCCACATGGCGCAGCGCCGACTCCACCAGCGCCTGAGGCGTCGGCTCGCCATACTTCTTCTGCAAGTCCTTTTCCAGCGAGCCGGCATTCACGCCAATACGAATTGGAATACCGTGATGACGAGCGGCATCAACCACCGCGCGGACGCGATCTTCGCGGCCGATGTTGCCCGGGTTGATGCGCAGGCAATCAACGCCCAGCTCGGCAACCCGCAGCGCTATCTTGTAGTCGAAGTGGATGTCGGCAACCAATGGCAGCGATACCCGCTTGCGTATCTCGCCAAAAGCTTCAGCGGCTTCCATGCTGGGCACAGACACCCGCACGATATCGGCGCCCACGGCCTGCAACTGGTTGATCTGCCCAACGGTAGCCGCCACATCGCAGGTTTCGGTATTGGTCATGCTCTGCACCGAAATCGGTGCATCACCGCCTACCAGAACCGAACCCACGCGAATCTGCCGGGACACCCGACGTTTGATGGGGGACTCCTGATGCATATGCCTTCCCCTTACTGGCCGAGACGCAGGCGAACCACGCCCGCGCGGTTATACGATTGCATATCCACCGGCTGACCGCGGAACTCGATCTGCGATACCGCTTCCACGGCGCCGATCACCAGATCCACCGGACCATCGTGATCAATATTCAGCGACTGCCCCTGCTGCATCAGACTGCTATGCAGCACCTGACCGCCAACAGCGGTTACCTGCAACCAGCAGTTGGCGCTGAAGCGCATCTGCAAACCTTCGCTGGCCGATACCGAGGTACCTGATTGTTGCGCCGGATCCACAACAGCCTCGGCCGCAGGGTCTGGTGCAGAGGCTGATGCAGGCGCTGACGCGAGAGGTGCCTCCGTAGCTGTGGCTGCATCAGCCGCCGTGGCTGCAGCACCGGTTTCCGGCGCAGCCGCCAAGCCAGCCCCGTCGGGCACCAGGGCGAGTTGTTCGCGCTCAGCGGCGGCATCTGCCTGACGCTGAACATCTTCAGCCATGTTACCAGGCAGCGAGAGAGCATCGACTTCCACTTCGTCGATCAACTCGCCTGCCTCGCTGACATCGTCCGCTGGGCCCTGAACCGGCTGGCTGTCATACCACCAGACCAGAACGGACGCGAGGATCACCAATGCGATGACGACCGACGACCAGGTCACCAGCAGGTGGCCGGTCTTGTTGGGCGGCGAGAGCTTGTCGATGGCGCTGACACTGCGCTCACGTACCACAACGCCAACGTAGCCATCGTATTCCAGCACTAGCCGCTGCGGGTCCAGCCCCAGCATGCTCGCGTAGCTGCGCACGTATCCCCGGGCGAAAGTGTCGCCCGGCAGTTGATCGAAACGCCCTGCCTCCAGGTGCAGCAGAATCTTTTCTGGCAGCCGTAGGGTAGCCGCAGCAGATGCGGTGGTCATGCCCTGCTTTTCACGTTCCAGACGCAGGGTGGCACCAGGGTTGTGCTTGTGCAGCTCGGGGAGCGGCTCCTCTGGTATGTCACGCTGTTGTGTAGTCATAGCTATTCTGAAGCCTCAAGAGCCTTGGCTTGCGCACTGGCCGGGTAAAGTCGACGTAATTGCAGAGCATAACTTGCTGCACGGTTATGATCTTCAAAGCGGCGGGCTAACTGTACGCCCAACCACAAACTCTCGGCGTCCTGTCCGGAGTACTCAGTGAAACTGCGGTAATATTCCCACGCTGGCACATAGTTCTGCGCGGCGAACTCGATCTTGGCCATTTCCAGCAGCGCCAGCGGCTGGCGACTGTTCAGCCGTAGCGCCCGCTCGAAACTGCTCTTGGCTTCTTCCGGGCGCCCCATGCGCGCATAGGTCAGACCCAGGTTCTCAAAAACGCGTGAGCGCTCGCCGTAAAGATTGTCTTCGGCGGCCTTCTGAAACGCACTCAGGGCTTCGGGATAACGCTCGCGGTTGAGCAGGAACACGCCGTAGTTGTTGAGAATCCGTGGATTGTTCGGATCTGCTGCCTGCGCCGCGCGGAAGTGCTTGTCTGCCGAGTCATACTCGCCCTCGCGCTGAAACACCATCGCCAGCGCAATATTGGCTGAAGACGAACGTGGATCGATTTTCAGCGCCTCGCTCAGAGGTGCCTTGGCGCTTTCGGTCTCGCCTTCCTGTAGATAACCCAGGCCGAGCTGGATATACGCGTCCCGCGCGGCGTTGGGATCCTTAGCGCGCTGCGGCTGGTCCGACGTGGTCACGCAGGCACTCAGCATCAGGCCGAGTAAAAGCGTTACTGCAAGCTTGGGTCTGGTCATCACAATCGATCCTCGGTTGGATGTTTAGCGTTCTGAAGCCTGAATCTGAACGGCAACCGGCTCCTCGGCACTTAACTCGCGCAGCGCTATGTAGCGTTCACTGCGGCGCGTTCGATCCATTACCTGGCCGACCAATTGGCCACAAGCCGCATCGATATCCTCCCCACGAGTGGTGCGCACCGTTACCTGATAACCAGCCTTGTGCAGCAGGTCCTGGAAGCGGCGAATGCTGTTGTTGCTGGGCCGCTCATAGCCCGAATGCGGGAAGGGATTGAACGGAATCAGGTTGATCTTGCACGGTGTTTCGCGCAGCAATTCGATCATTTCTTCGGCGTGCTCAGGCTGATCATTAATGTCCTTGAGCATGGTGTATTCGATGGTCAGTACGCGTTTGTCACCCAGCCTGGCGATATAGCGATTACAGGCCGGCAACAAGACTTCCAGCGGGTACTTCTTGTTGATCGGCACCAGTTCATTACGCAGCGCATTGTTTGGCGCATGCAGCGACAACGCCAGGGCCACATCGGTAATTTCGCCGAGTTTGTCGATCATCGGCACCACGCCCGAGGTAGACAAGGTCACCTTGCGCTTGGAGATGCCGTAACCCAGGTCGTCCATCATCAGCAGCATGGAATCGACCACATTGTCGAAATTCAGCAACGGCTCGCCCATACCCATCATCACCACGTTGGTAATGGCGCGGTCAGACTTGCCCGGGATAGTCCCGAACGACTTGTTGGCGATCCAGACCTGGCCAATGATTTCCGCCACGGTCAGATCGCTATTGAATCCTTGCTTGCCGGTAGAGCAGAAACTGCAATCCAGCGCGCAGCCCGCCTGGGAGGAAACGCACAGGGTGCCCCTGCCATTTTGCGGGATATAAACGGTTTCTACGCAGCTGCCAGAGGCAACGCGAATCACCCACTTGCGGGTGCCATCCTTGGAAATATCTTCACTGACCACTTCCGGTGGCCGAATCTCGGCACAGGCGTCGAGTTTTTCACGCAACACCTTGCCGACATTGGTCATATCTTCAAAGCGATCAACACCAAAGTGATGGATCCATTTCATGACCTGACCCGCACGGAAACGCTTTTCCCCGAGACTCTCGAAGAAGGCTTCCATTTTCGGCTGTGTCAGTCCCAGCAGATTGATCTTGCCGGTAGCATTGGTCATATCGGTCACATCACTTGGTTGGTGTTGAAAAACAGATCAGGCGCGGGGGCACAGCTCGGTTTCAGCGAAGAAGTAAGCTACTTCGCGGGCAGCAGAAGTGGTCGAGTCTGAACCATGAACCGCGTTGGCGTCGATGGATTCAGCGAAATCGGCACGGATGGTACCGGCTTCTGCTTCCTTGGGGTTGGTAGCGCCCATCAGGTCGCGGTTCTTCAGTACTGCGCCTTCGCCTTCCAGCACCTGTACAACAACCGGGCCAGACGTCATGAAGCTGACCAGATCCTTGAAGAAAGGACGTGCGCTGTGCTCAGCGTAGAAGCCTTCAGCGTCGGACTGGGACAGTTGCACCATCTTGGCGGCGATAACGCTCAGACCGGCTTTCTCGAAACGGCCGATGATCTGACCCACAACGTTCTTGGCAACGGCGTCGGGCTTGATGATGGACAGGGTGCGTTCTACAGCCATAAAAATTCTCCAGAAAAATCAGGGGATGGATTCAGGGTTAAAAAAGGAATTGTTAACCTGCGGATTATACGCAGGTTAGTTGCAAATACATAACAGCAAGCGGAAATCACGGGGACCAGGCATTCGAGGACTACGGCTCAGGCCGCCTGACGGAGCCTGGCCACTACCTGACAAAGAATCTGCGCGGCCTGATCAACCTCTTCAGCACGGCTGAAACGCCCCAGCGACACACGCAACGAGGCATGCGCGAGCGCATCGGGAGTCCCGATGGCACGCAATACGAAGGACGGTTCGACTGACGCCGAATTGCATGCCGAGCCGGACGACAGCGCTAGGTCCTTGAGCGCCAGTAGCAGCAGCTCACCATCCACCCCGGCAAAGGCCAGATTCAGGTTATGCGGGACACGCTGCTGGGCACAGCCGTTGAGCGTCACATCCGGCAACGATTCCAGACCGCGCAGCAACTGATCACGCAATTGGCTAATACGTAGGTTGTCTTCTTCCTGCTCTTTGCCTGCGAGAGCAAAGCACTCACCCATGCCGACGATCTGATGGGTCGCCAGCGTGCCGGAGCGCATACCTCGCTCATGGCCGCCTCCATGGATCAGCGCCTCCAGTTTGAGCTGCGGATCGCGGCGCACGAACAGCGCACCTATGCCCTTGGGGCCATAAGTCTTGTGCGCGCAGAACGACATCAGATCCACCGGCAGTTGCCGCAGGTCAATCGGCAATTTGCCGGTCGACTGAGCCGCGTCCACATGCATCAATGCCCCGCCCGCCCGCGCCACCGCGCCCAGGGCGGCGATATCATTGATGGTGCCAATTTCATTATTGACGTGCATGAGCGACACCAGAATGGTGTCCTCGCGCAGTGCTGCGCGCAATTGTTCCGGGGTAATCAACCCATTCAGCCCGGGCTTGAGATAGGTGACCTCAAACCCCTCGCGCTCCAGTTGCTGACAACTGTCGAGCACGGCCTTGTGTTCTATCTGGGAGGTAATGATGTGGCGGCCGCGCTGGGCGCGGGCGTGCGCAATACCCTTGATGGCCAGATTGTCCGATTCGGTAGCACCGGAGGTCCAGACGATCTCGCGCGGGTCGGCGCCGACCAGATCAGCCACCTGCCTGCGCGCATGCTCCACCGCCTCCTCTGCCCGCCAGCCATAGACATGGGACCGGGAGGCGGGGTTGGCGAAATTGCCGTCCAGCGTCAGACAGGCAACCATCTTCTCCGCCACGCGAGGGTCAACCGGCGTGGTGGCAGCGTAATCCAGGTAGATAGGCAGTTTCATCGCAGACACCTCAGTGTTTGGCGCCGTGATCAGGGTCAATGACCTCATCGACTTTACGCCGCACAACTGACCCACCCTGCAGCGGCTCGAAGGCCTCAGGATCCAGAACCGGCAGGTCCTTGGCGCAGTAATCACTGCCGAGTTCCTTGAGCGCCTCGCACATGCCCTCCAGCCGCCCGTCAACCGCGTGCAGATGATCAAGCATCTGCTCAATGGCCCGGGCCACCGGATCTGGCGTATCGCGCGTCACGCCATAGGCATCAAACCCGAGCTTCTCGGCCATGGCCTGGCGTTTGGCGCACTGGTCATCAGCGGCACGATCGGTTTCCTTGAGAATGATGCGGCCAGGAATGCCGACGGCCGTGGCACCGGGCGGCACCGCTTTGGTAACCACCGCGTTGGAGCCAATCTTGGCGCCCGCACCCACGGTAAAAGGCCCAAGCACCTTGGCACCGGCACCCACCACAACACCGTCTTCCAGCGTGGGGTGACGCTTGCCCTTGTCCCAACTGGTGCCGCCGAGCGTGACGCCTTGATACAAGGTGACGTCGTCGCCTATCTCCGCCGTCTCGCCGATTACCACACCCATGCCGTGATCGATAAAGAAGCGCCGACCGAGCCTGGCACCCGGGTGAATCTCGATACCGGTAGCCCAGCGGGCAAAGTTGGAGACCATCCGCGCCAACAAGTGGGCGTTACGAGCCCAAAGCACATGAGCCACTCGATGCAGCCAGATGGCATGCAGGCCCGGATAGCAGAACAGCACTTCCAGCGTCGAGCGCGCAGCCGGGTCGCGATGGAACACACTGGCGATATCTTCCTTCATGCGCTTGATCATGCTTAACGTCTCCGCTCACCGGCAGACTTCACGCCGATGGCTTTCTGGGTTTCGGTCAGGATACCGCGCAGGATGTTCATTTCCATGCGGTTCAGGCGGATTCGCCCGTACAGACGCCGCAACCGCGGCATCAGGTGTCTTGGTTGTTGAGGGTCAAGGAAGCCGATTTCAACCAGCACCTGCTGCAAATGCACGAAATACTGCTCCATCTCTTCGCCGGTGGTCGGCATCTCGTTTTGCGACGAGGTAGCTTCGACCTTTTGCAGGCTGGTCGGCTGACCCTGGCGCTGCAGACTCTGCATGCGCAGTTCATAGCTGAGCACCTGGACAGCGGCGCCCAGGTTCAATGAGCTGAAATCCGGGTTGGAGGGAATATGCACATGGAACTGGCAGCGCTGCAGTTCGTCGCTGGTCAGACCCGCGTCCTCACGTCCGAAGACCAATGCAACCTGGCAGTCAGGCAGTTCGGCGAGCTGATCCAGCACCTTGTCGGCCGCCTCACGCGGATCGACCACCGGCCAGGGTATGCGCCGGTCCCGGGCGCTGGTGCCCATGACCAATACGCAGTCTGCCAACGCCTCTTCCAGGGTGGCGACCACTCGCGCGTTCTGTAATATATCGTCCGCGCCAGCGGCTCGCGCACTTGCCTGTTGATCGGGGAAGCGCCGCGGATCAACCAGCACCAGTTGGCTGATGCCCATATTTTTCATGGCCCGGGCTGCGCCACCAATATTACCGGGATGACTGGTATTGACCAGAACCACACGCACATTATCCAGCACAGAAGACTCCCAGAACGGCTTTGCCAGCAGGCAAGGAACCCAACATCTTACAAAAGCCCAAGGGCAAAGACCATGATGCATTCATGTTCGCCCGCTTATCTGCTACAATTTCCGGCTTTTCTCAATCCCAATTCAGAGACACCCGTATGCAGCCCATGTTGAACATTGCCCTGCGCGCCGCTCGCAGCGCTGGAGAACAGATCTATCGCTCCGTGGAGCGGCTTGACGTTCTGACCGTCAACGAAAAGGAAGCCAACGATTATGTAACCGAAGTTGATCGGGCTGCAGAGCAAACCATCATCTCTCACCTGCGCAAGGCATTCCCGGACCACGGCATTCATGCCGAAGAATCCGGCTTCCAGCCAGGCCAGGGCGACGGTGCGGATATCGTCTGGATTATCGATCCGCTGGACGGCACCACCAACTTTATCCGTGGCGTGCCGCACTATGCGGTCAGCATCGCTTGCCGCATCAAGGGCAAGATCGAGCACGCAGTGGTTCTGGATCCGGTGCGGCAGGAAGAGTTCACCGCCAGCCGTGGCCGTGGCGCTGCGCTGAACGGCAAGCGCCTGAGGGTTAGCCCGCGCAAGACACTGGATGGCGCCTTGCTTGGTACTGGTTTCCCGTTCCGCGCCGATCAGACCGAGTCACTGGACAACTACCTGGGCATGTTCAAAAGCCTGGTCGGCCAGACAGCCGGCATCCGCCGCTGTGGCGCCGCTAGCCTTGATCTGGCCTATGTAGCTGCTGGCCGCTATGACGCATTCTGGGAATTTGGCCTGGCCGAATGGGATATGGCAGCCGGCAGCCTGCTGATTCAGGAAGCGGGTGGACTGGTCAGCGATTTTACCGGGGGTCATCAGTTCCTCGACAAGGGCCACCTGGTCGCGGGCAACCCCAAGTGTTTCAAGGCGGTACTCACCGCGATCCAGCCGCACCTGACGGCGGCGATGAAGCGCTGATAACGCCAGCTCACTCGACTGCCCAAGGGTCAGTCGAGTGAGCATAGTTGCCGCGCCCTCTGCTCAGCGCTTCACCCATCTTTTCGCTCTTCACCCTCTTCACAGCCTAAAGCACTCTCACCCGTTCAATGGGGCTTGGTGTCGTCCTCTTCCTGAGGGTAACGATAGGCTTTGCCGAATTCGGTTTTCGAGCGCGACCTGCCTGCTCGCAGATCGCGGTAGACCGCAGCCCGCATGATCAGCATTGCGACCACCGGCGTGGTCATCAGAATAAAGGCGCTGATCGCCAATTCGTGGATCACCGGGCGAGCCTGCAGCGCGGTGAAGTAGATCATCGACGCCAGCAGTACACAGCCCGCCCCCAGCGTGACGGTGATCGCCGGCCCGTGGATACGCTGGTAGAAGTTCGGCAGCCGCATCAGCCCCAGTGCACCGACCAGAATCAGGATACCGCCGAGGATCAGCAGCAGGCTGACCGGCAGGGTGATCCAGATCGACAGAACCTTTGCTGTCGTCACTCGATAATCTCCCCGCGCATCAGAAACTTGGTCAGCGCCACGGTCGAGACAAAGCCAATCAGCGCAATCAGCATGGCCACCTCGAAGTACACCAGACTGCCGAAACGCATACCCATCGCCAACGCCAGCAACATCCCGCACATCCACAGGGTATCCAGCGCCAGTATCCGGTCCTGCGCACGGGGCCCCAGGACCAGCCGCACTGCGGTGAATAACATGGCCAGCAGGATACAGACCAGCAGAAAACCGATCGCAAAGCCAATCAGGGTCATGGCTGCCGCCCTCCTTCAAAGATCTCTATCAAGGGCCGTTCATAGCGACGCTTGATGGTGTCCACCCACCATTGCTCGTCCTGCAGGTCGAACACATGCAGGATCAAATGATGATCATCTTCGGTGATTTCGACCCAGACCGTGCCCGGGGTGGAGTTGATCAGACACGACAGTACTGCCAGACCATAAGGATCACGCAGATCCAGCGGAACCCGGATGAACTCGGAGCGCAGACCATCGGAGCGCGCGAACAGAATAATGCGCGCGAGATTCAGGCAAGAGCGGATAATTTCTACCAGCGCCATGCTCAAAAGTCGCAGTAACAACAGCGGATTGCGCATGCGCGCGCCGGCGCGCGGCTGGAGCCTGCGCATCAGATAGGGGATGGCCACGCCCAGCACAATGCCCAGCAGCCAGTGGGCAAGCTCCAGGGACTGACTGATCAGCAGCCAGGTGACGAGCAGTAACAGGCTCAGTACCGGCGAGGGTAGCCAACGCGTCGTCATGGCGTCTTCTCCGCTACGCCTGGCAACACCGGAGCATTGAGCACACGCTCTATGTAGTTGCCGGGCTGTTGCAGATCAGTGCTGGCGCGCTGCAGAAAATCGATAGCAGGTCCGGCTTTTACAGTGATGACCACCGATAGCAGCAAAAAAAGACTCACGGCTGCCACTTCACTGGGTTGCAACTTGGCTGGCTTGGCATCGGACGCCCACAGCGTACGGACTCCATTACGCATCAGCGAAATGATCGCGGCGAAACCTGCCACCAGCAGCAACACGCCAAAAAGCCAGCCGTTAAGGCCCAGCCCTGGTCCCGCCAGCAGGCCATGGAGCAGACTGAATTTGGCGATAAAACCGGACAACGGCGGTAGCCCAGCGATAATCACTGCGCATACAAAGAACGCCAACCCAACAAACGCCAAAGCCCCAGGAATACCCACCCCAACCGGTTGATCAGGCGCTTCCTCGAAATCGAAAGCCTCTTTGGTAATTGCCAGCATCGCTTCAAGGGGGTTACGGCTGCGCTCCAACAGCTCGATCAGCAGCAGGTAAGCTGCCACTGCCAGCGTGGAACTGACCAGGTAGTAAAGTGCAGAAGCCAGCAACTGTGGTTGGTTCAGGCCTAACAGGGCCAATAGCGTGCCCGACGAGACAATCGCCGCGTAGCCGGCCAGGCGGCCGTGCTGGTCGGTTGCCAGCATGCCGGCGGCGCCAAAGAACAGGGTAAACATCCCGCCCCAGTAGAGTACGTCAAACCCAAAACCAGGCTCGGCGCCGTCTTCGCCAAACAACAGCAGCCATAAACGCAGCAGTACATAGACCCCCACCTTGGTCATCAATACCAGCATCGCGGCTACTGGCGGCGATGCTGCCGAATAGGTGGTTGGCAACCAGAAACCCAAAGGCCACATGGCGCTTTTGATCAGAAAGGCGATCGCCAACACCGACGCGCCGATCTTCAGCAACATCAGATCATCCGGATCAAGCCCCTCCAACCTAGCGGCCAGGTCAGCCATATTCAGGGTGCCGGCCGCAGCGTAGATCAAGGCTACGCCGATCAGAAACAGCAACGAGGCTACCAGATTGACTGCGATGAACTGCATCCCGGCGCGGATGCGGCTGAGGTTGTAACCGTGCAACAGCAGCCCGTAGGACGCTGCCAGCATGACCTCGAAGAACACGAAGAGATTGAACAGATCGTGGGTCAGAAAGGCGCCATTGAGCCCCATCAGAAGGAATTGGAACAATGAATGGAAATGCACCCCGATGCGGCTCCAGCGCAGCACCGAATAGAGCAGCGCGATCGCACCCATGCTCGCCGTCATCAACAGCATCAGTGCAGCCAGACGGTCGACCACCAGCGCAATACCAAATGGCGCCATCCAGTTCCCGGCGAGGTAGACGCCAATATTGTCCGCCCAGGTGTCGCCATCTGCCTGGATCAACAAGACGACTGCGCTGGCCAGCATCAGCAGAACCGACGCCATGTTGATCGCAAATTTCAGCTGATGTCGGGTTTCGTTGATCAGTACCAGCAGCGCACCACAGAGCAAAGGCAGTAACACCGGCACCAGGATCAGGTTATGCGTCCAGTTCATGCGGGTGGTTCCTTGCCATCAACGTGGTCCGTACCGGTCACCCCGCGGGAGCCCAGCATCAACACCAGAAACAGCGCGGTGGTCGCAAAACCGATCACGATGGCGGTCAATACCAGCGCCTGGGGCAAGGGATCGGCGAAGAGCGCCGGATCCGGCAAGCCGTCACCGGCAACCAGAGGCGGTTTATCGGTCCACAGGCGGCCCATGGCAAAGATGAACAGATTGACCGCGTAGGACATCAGCATCAGCCCCATCAGCAGCTGAAAGGTCCGCGGCCGGAGCACCAGCCAGATCCCCGAGCCAAACAGAACACCGATGGATAATGCCAGAATCAATTCCATCAGCTCTCTCCTTCTGGTGCGGGTTTGGCCGACTCGGCAGGGGTTCTGGGCAAGCGGTGGCTGCGCACAGACTGGTGCGAGAGAGCCACAAGAATCAGCATGGTCGCGCCCACCACAACGGCAAAGACACCCAGATCGAATGCAAAGGCGCTGGGCAGGTGGATCTCACCAAGCAAAGGCAGGGTCACATGAGCGGTGTGCGAAGTCAGGAACGGGAATCCAATTGCCAGGGCACCGAGCCCGGTCAGTGTAGCGAGCACCAAGCCCCAGGCGATCCACTTGTGCGGCTGCAGCGGATAGTTGGATTCCACCCAGTCCGTACCGGCCAGCATGTACTGGACGATCAGGGCCACCGAAAACAACAGGCCAGCAACAAATCCACCGCCTGGCAGGTTGTGCCCGCGCAAGAAGAAATACACGGCAACCAGCATCATGAAGGGCAGCAAAAAGCGTAAATAGACACCTGGAACCATCAAATACCCTCTGGTGACCTGCTGCAACGGGGTCTGCTGAGCTGCCGGATCGGCAAGATGCCGCTGCTGAATAGGCAGCTCAGTACTCTCCGGCGCGGGCCTGAAACGACGCAACAGCGCGTACACCGTCAACGCAACGATCGCCAGCACGGTGATTTCGCCCAGGGTATCGAAGGCGCGGAAATCGACCAGCAGCACGTTCACCACGTTGGTCCCGCCACCCTCGGCACGGGCCTTGAGCAGGAAGAAGTCGGAAATAGTTTCGTTGGCCGGGGCCATCAGCACCACGTAGCTAAGCGCGGCCATCGCAATACCGCCGATCACCGCCACGCTGAAGTCGCGTGAGCGGTGCAACCATACCGAACGGGGGATACTCAGATTGAGCTTCTTCGGCGGCAGGCGCGACGGCAGCCAACGCAGCCCCAGCAGAATCAGCACCGTCGTCACCGTCTCGACCATCAACTGCGTCAACGCGAGATCCGGCGCGGACAGCCAGAGAAAGGTCAACGCCGTGATCACCCCAGTGCCGCCGACCAGAATCAATGCAGCAAAGCGGTGATACTTGGCTTGCCAGGCAGTCATGACGGCGCACAGGCAACCCACTAACCACATCCCGCCAAACAGCCAGTCAGCCCCAATCAGCGGTTTGATATCCAGCTCGCCGGGCAGGCGCACCAGCACAGCAATGACCGCAATCATCGCCAGCAAGATACACAACAGCTGGGGTTGCAGGCGGACAGTGCCCAGCACTTTGACCAACCAACTGCTGGCGAGGAAAAGCCCAAGCATGAAGCGCTCGTACAACCTGGCCCCGTTGATTCGGTGCAGCACCGGCACCTGCTGGCTCTGAGCGAGATTGAAATACCGGCGCAACAGCCAATACAACACGATGCCGCCGACTAACGCGACCAGACTCATCAGCAGCGGCAGATTGAACCCATGCCACAACGCCAGACTGTACTCGGGGGTCTGCTCGACCAATACCGAACTCAGGGCATTGAAAAGCAACGGCCCAACACTGATCGCCGGAATCATGCCGACGATCAGACACAGAAACACCAGCGTCTCCACCGGAAACCGCATCCAGCGTGGCGGTTCATGAGGCTCGCGGGGCAAGTCTGTGGCTGGCTTGCCAAAAAACACGCTGATAAAACGCAGCGAATAGACCACGCTGAAAATACCCATTGCCACCGCCAGTATCGACATCCACCAGTTGTCGTTGCCGCCTATCCACACCGTTTCGGCAAAGAACATTTCCTTGGACAGAAAGCCGTTAAGCAAGGGCACGCCCGCCATTGAAGCGCTGGCGACGATAGCCAGAGTGGCAGTGATCGGCAGACTGTGTCTGAGGCCTCGGAGGACACGCATATCGCGGCTGCCGGTCTCATGATCGATGATCCCCGCCGCCATAAACAACGACGCCTTGAAAATCGCATGATTGAGCGTGTGGAAAACGGCCGCAACTACGCCCAAGGTGGTACCCATGCCCAGCAGTACCGTGATCAGACCCAGATGGCTGATCGTGGAATAGGCCAGCAGCCCCTTGAGATCGTGCTGAAAAATGGCGAAGAACGAGCCTATCAACAGCGTACAGGCCCCGGCCCCGGCAATCAGCCAGAACCATTCGGGCGTGCCTGATAGCACCGGCCAGAAACGTATCAACAGGAAGATGCCTGCCTTGACCATGGTGGCCGAATGCAGGAAAGATGACACCGGCGTGGGCGCAGCCATCGCGTGCGGCAGCCAGAAATGAAACGGAAACTGGGCACTTTTCGTTAGCGCACCCAAAGCGATCAGGATCAGGGTGGGCAGATACAGCGGGTGCTCGCGAATCATATCGCCGGATGCCAGTACTGTATCCAGGTCGTAGCTGCCGACGATATGCCCGACCATCAGCATGCCCGCCAGCAGACAAAGCCCGCCACCGGCCGTGACCGTAAAGGCCATCCGCGCCCCGCGACGCGCATCCAGGCGGTGATGCCAGTAACCAATCAGCAGAAAGGAAGTGAGGCTGGTCAGCTCCCAGAACACCACCAGTTGAATGAGGTTTCCGGAGAGAATCACCCCCAGCATTGCGCCAGTGAAGGCCAGAAAGAAGGAGAAGAAGCGCGGCACGGGATCTTTGGGCGACATGTAGTAGCGCGCGTAGAGCACCACCAGAAAGCCGATACCCTGCACCAGCAACGCGAACAGCCAGGTCAGGCCGTCCATGCGCAAGACAAAATTCAGACCGTATTCAGGCAGCCAGGCCACCTGAAAACGCACTACCTCACCGGCCTGCATCTGCGGAAACTGCAGACCGACGAGCACCAGGCCGGTGAGCATGATGGACCCCGCCAGCCAGGCCTCGCGGTTGCGCGCATCGGAGGACATCAACGCCGCTACAAGGCTGCCGAGAAAGGGCAAAAACAGCAGCACCAGCAGCATCATAGGCGTTGAAATTTCCTTACATCAGGCTTGCGCCTGACTCAACGTTGAAAAATGCAGCCATCAACCCTGATCGATGGATCAGGGCCGATCGTCTACTTCTTGTTCGACCTGTGTGGGAATAAGGTCCTCACGGGTCAGGTTCATGGTCATCAACAAACCATTGGAGATGTAGATGGAGGAATAGGTACCAATGCCCACACCGATCAGCAATGCCGTGGCAAAACCATGGATATTTTCGCCACCAAAGTAGAACAGGGCGAGCAATACCAGAACGGTCGAGAACGAGGTAGCCAAGGTCCGCGCCAGGGTCTGAGTCGTGGAAACGTTAATGATCTCTTCCAGATCAGCCTTGCGCATGATTCGCAAGTTCTCCCGCACCCGGTCAAATACCACGATGGTATCGTTGAGCGAGTAACCAATCACCGCCAGAATCGCTGCTAGCACCGTCAGGTCGAACGACAGGCCGAACAGGGCAAAGAAGCCCAGCACGAACACCACGTCATGCACGATGGCAACAATGGCGCCCACGGCGAACTTCATCTGGAAGCGCAGCGACACGTACAGCAGGATACCGGCCATGGCCAGCAGCATGCCCAGACCACCCTGGTCGCGTAGCTCCTCACCCACCTGCGGACCGATAAACTCGATACGCTTGATGGTGACCTCACTGCCATCCTCATTCTGAATCAGCCGCGCAATCTGGCTGCCCAGGTTAGGATCATCGCTCGGCAAACGAATCAGCACATCGGTCGAGGCGCCAAAATTCTGCACCACGGCATCGCCCCAGCCCTCGTTGCGAAGGATGCCACGAATGCCTTCCAGATCAGCTGCGCTATCGTAGTTGAGCTCGATCAGCGCGCCACCGGTAAAATCCAGCCCCAGATTCAGCTGCTTGATCACCAGGCTGGCAATGGAGCCAACCATGAGCACAATGGCAACGGCAAAAAAGAACTTGCGCAGTGCCATGAATTTGATGGTTTTGTTAAAGATCATGATGCGCTCCTCACAGCCACAACTTCTTGATGTCACGCCCGCCAATGGACAGATTGACCATTGCCCGGGTGACCATGATGGCGCTGAACATTGAAGTGAGAATGCCCAGCGAGAGCGTCACCGCAAAACCCTTGATCGGACCGGAGCCCATCGCAAACAGGATCACGCCGACCAGCAAGGTAGTCAAACTGCCGTCGATAATCGCCGAGAACGCCTTGTCGTAGCCTTCGTGAATCGCCCTTTGGGCTGACATACCTGCGGCGACCTCCTCTTTCATCCGCGAGAAGATCAGTACGTTGGCATCCACCGCCATACCTAGGGTCAGAACAATACCGGCGATACCTGGCAACGTCAGCGTGGCGCCGAGCAGGGACATCAGCGCCAACAGCAGCACCAGGTTGAAGGTCAAAGCCACGCCGGCAAACACGCCAAAGCCCTTGTAGACCAGAATCATGAAAATCAGTACCAGAACAAAACCGACCTGGGTCGCAGTAACACCCTTGGCAATGTTCTCGGCACCCAGGCTCGGCCCGATGGTCCGCTCCTCTACGAAATACATGGGGGCTGCCAAACCACCAGCACGCAGCAGCAGCGCCAGTTCGGAGGCCTCACCCGGGGAGTCCAGCCCGGTAATACGGAACTGATTGCCCAATGTGCTCTGGATGGTCGCCAGGCTGATAATGGCTTTTTCTTCAACGAAAGCCGGCACTTCGACTTCCTGCATTAGGCCATCCACTTCCTGCATTACCTGGCGAGTAATCTGACGCTGCTCGATAAAGATCACCGCCATGCCGCGACCGATATTGTTCCGCGTAGCGCGGGTCATCAATTCGCCGCCGTGACCGTCCAGGCGAATATTCACCTGTGGCCGACCATTTTCGTCAAAATTCGACTGCGCATCAGTAACCTGATCACCGGTCAGAATAATGCTGCGTTCTACGTCCGCTGGCGGCCGGCCTTCACTGCGATACTCGAACGACTCGACAGTCGCGCGTGCCGCGTTGGGCTCGGCAGCAAGGCGGAACTCCAGGTTGGCAGTCTTGCCGAGGATCCGTTTGGCCTCGGCCGTGTCCTGCACGCCCGGCAGCTCCACAACGATACGGTTGGCGCCCTGACGCTGTACCAGCGGCTCAGCCACACCCAACTCGTTCACCCGGTTACGTACGGTGGTCAAGTTCTGACTGACCGCATATTCACGGATCTGGCCCATCTCGGCATCGGTCAGGGTCAGACGCAGCACCTGCAACTCATCGCGGCTCGTGGTGGCCAGCTGAAACTGGGTGTACTGGCGGGAGATCAGCCGTTGCGCTTCACTCAACTGATCCGCATCGGTAAACCCGAACTGCAGTACGTTACCCTGGTTGGGCATGCTGCGATAACGAATACGCTCACCACGCAACAGGTTGCGCAGTTCGCTTTCATACACATTCACCCGCGCTTCAATGGCTTTATCCATATCCACTTCCAACAGGAAGTGCACCCCACCGGACAAGTCCAGACCCAGTTTCATCGGGCCTGCGCCGATATTGATCAGCCAATCGGGCGTGGTCGGGGCAAGATTCTGTGCCACCACAAACTCCTGACCCAGCTCACGCCGCACCACATCCTGAGCCGGCAGCTGGTCAGCACGATTGACCAACCGCACCAGACCCGAGCGCCCCTGGTTACCCACATCGGTACCCTTGGTAGCAATGCCGGCTTCAGACAACGCACCCTCGATGCGATCGAGGTCCTGTTGACCGATTGTCTGGGTAGAGCTGGCACCGGAGATCTGAATGGCCGGGTCATCAGGGTAGAGATTCGGCATGGCGTAGATAATGCCCAGTGCGAGCACAGCCACGATCAATATGTATTTCCAGAGGGGATAGCGGTTGAGCATATCAGCGACCAATAACAACCCGGGCGCCAACAGGCGCCCGGGTGGGGTGATAAATAAGAATCAGATGGCTTTCAGCGTGCCTTTGGGCAGCGCAGCAACAACAGAGCCCTTCTGGAACTTCAGTTCCTGGCCGTCACCCACTTCCAGCACGATGAATTCGTCAGTCACTTTCCGGACCTTGCCCAGAATGCCGCCGCCGGTCACGACTTCGTCGCCCACCGTCAGGCCGCCAATCAGATTCTTGTGTTCCTTGGCGCGCTTGGCCTGGGGACGCCAGATCATCAGATAGAAAATGACCAGAAAGCCGACCAGGAAAATCCATTCAAAACCACCACCCATAGGTGCAGCACCTTCAGCGGTTTGGGCCACGGCGGCAGGGATGAAAAAGCTCATGTGTAACTCCTATTATAAGAAACGGCAAAGACAGGTTAATGGGGCTTTCCGGGCGCGCTTCATTGCCTCAACTCGGGTACAGGGAGGCCGATGCGAGCATAGAAGTCATCCACAAAGGCGCTCAATGTACCTGTTTGAATGGCACCGCGCAAACCAGCCATGAGCCGCTGATAGTGCCGCAGGTTATGGATGGTATTGAGCATGCTGCCGAGCATCTCGTCGCACTTGTCCAGATGGTGCAGGTAGGCGCGGGAAAAATTCTGGCAGGTGTAGCAGTCACAGGTAGGGTCCAGAGTGCTGTTGTCGTGCTTGTGCACCGCATTGCGGATCTTGATCACGCCGCTGTCGACAAACAGATAGCCGTTACGGGCATTGCGCGTTGGCATCACGCAATCGAACATATCAACACCACGGCGCACGCCCTCAACCAGGTCCTGGGGCTTGCCAACACCCATCAGGTAACGGGGTTTGTCCGCTGGCATATGCCCCGGCAGATAATCCAGCACCTTGATCATCTCTTCCTTGGGCTCGCCTACCGAAAGGCCGCCGATGGCCAGGCCATCAAAGCCAATCTCATTCAAACCCTCAAGGGAACGCAGGCGCAGATTTTCATGCATGCCGCCCTGAACGATACCGAAGAGCGCCGAGGGGTTGTCGCCATGCGCATCCTTGGAACGCTTGGCCCAACGCAGCGAGAGCTCCATGGAGCGCTGAGCGGTGTCCTCGTCGGCGGGATAGGGTGTGCACTCGTCAAAGATCATGACGATATCCGAGCCCAGGTCACGCTGCACCTGCATTGACTCTTCCGGCCCCATAAACACCTTGGCGCCGTCCACCGGCGAGGAGAAATACACGCCCTCCTCCTTGATCTTGCGCATGGCGCCCAGGCTGAACACCTGAAAGCCACCCGAGTCGGTCAGGATCGGCCCCTGCCACTGCATGAAGTCATGCAGGTCGCCATGGGCCTTGATCACTTCCGTACCGGGGCGCAGCCAAAGGTGAAAGGTATTGCCAAGCACGATCTGCGCACCAATGGCTTCCACATCGCGCGGCAACATGCCCTTGACCGTACCGTAGGTGCCAACCGGCATGAACGCCGGCGTCTCCACCACGCCCCGCGGGAACGTCAGACGCCCACGACGAGCCTTGCCGTCAGTGGCGAGCAACTCAAAACTCATATGACTCATGCGACATCCTCGGGGCCGGCCGCAGCCGGATTGCGGGTGATGAACATCGCATCACCGTAACTGAAAAAACGGTATTCATTGTCCACCGCAGCCCGATAGGCCGCCATGGTTTGCCTATAGCCGGCAAACGCCGACACCAGCATCAGCAAGGTCGATTCCGGCAGATGGAAATTGGTTACCAAGGCATCTACCACATGGAAGGGCTTGCCGGGGTAGATGAAAATATCGGTATCGCCGCTGAACGGCTTGATCTGCCCGTCACGCGCCGCGCTCTCCAGCGAACGCACGCTGGTGGTACCCACGGCGATCACCCTGCCGCCGCGCTCCTTGCACGCCAGTACCGCATCCACCACATCCTGGGTGACTTCCAACCATTCACGGTGCATGTGATGGTCTTCAATGCGCTCCACGCGGACCGGCTGGAAAGTGCCCGCACCCACATGCAAGGTGACCTGAGCGCTATGCACGCCCATATCCGTTATCGCCTGCAACATCGCCTGATCAAAATGCAGGCCGGCCGTGGGCGCTGCCACTGCGCCGGGGGCAGCAGCGTAGACCGTCTGATAGCGCTCACGGTCTGCCGCTTCATCAACGCGATCAATATACGGCGGCAAGGGCATATGCCCTACGCGCTCCAGCAGCGCCAGCACATCCTCATCAACGCTCAGCTCGAACAAGGCATCATGGCGTGCCAGCATCACCGCTACCGCACCGCCATCAAGGATGATCCGGCTGCCTGGCTTGGGCGACTTGCTCGAGCGAACATGGGCCAGCACGCGACGGTTATCCAGCACCCGCTCAACCAGCACCTCCAACTGGCCCCCGGTTTCCTTGCGGCCAAACAGGCGCGCGGGGATAACCCGGGTATTGTTGAACACCATTAGATCGCCGGGGCGCAGATACTCCAGCAGGTCGGCAAAATGCCGATGCGTCAGCTCGCCGCTGGGGCCGTCCAGACACAACAGACGGCTGGCACGACGCTCCGGCAGGGGATGGCGGGCGATCAGTTGATCAGGCAGTTCGAATTGAAAGTCACTGACACGCATGCGAGCGGCGGTTCCGGATGGCAAAAAAGGTGGCATATAGTAGCGGAAATGCGGGCGACGAGCCAAAGAAAGCGGTCTTATTCACTCAACAGCATTGACCAGGCGGCCCAGTGATTCGTATACTCCGCGCCGTCTGTTGGAAAGCACAGGCCTCGATGGCGGAATTGGTAGACGCGGCGGATTCAAAATCCGTTTCTGGTGACAGAGTGGGAGTTCGATTCTCCCTCGAGGCACCATCTGCAGTGTGCAGATGGCTGCAAGGCAGCACTGATAATCAGAACCAGCCCCTGCGCTGGTTTTTTTATGCCCGTTTTAGGGCAATACCAGTCCGCCCGATTCAAGGTGCAACTGGCGCAATCGCGCACCAAGCTGAGTAATATTCTGCTGGTTAGATTCCACCGCGTCGCGGTGCTCAACACTGATCATCTCGAGCGCTTGCTCATCCAGCAAAACAGCCAGCCCGTGCAACCCCTGCTGACGCTCATCAGTAACCTGCTTCAACTCAAGGCGCTCCTGGCGCTGCGGTAAGCCGTAGCCAGTTTTTAACAATTCAGCAGGACGGCTGAGAAAGCCACTTTCCCGCAATAACTGGCTCATCAACTCGCCAGTTTCATTCAGGGCCGCATCGTCCAGGCGCCGGCCAGAAACATAGCGGTCCTTCAATTCGTGCTTGATCAAGGATATCTGGCGCCGTAACGCGGCCTGCTCCAGCAACAGCAGTGCTGCGGCAGTGCGATAGTCTGCACGATTGAACCAGGATTGCCGCTCCTGCGGCGCTAGTCCGAGCCAATCCT
Source organism: uncultured Pseudomonadaceae bacterium (assembly GCA_963974865.1). Lineage (GTDB taxonomy): Bacteria > Pseudomonadota > Gammaproteobacteria > Pseudomonadales > Pseudomonadaceae > Halopseudomonas. The sequence continues at coordinate 394,139 of CAXBEU010000001.1, forward strand.
CAACTTGTTGCTGCGGCAGATTCAGGCGCTCTTGAGCCACGCTGAACATCAATTGATAACGCTCACGGTAGGAATCAAAGTAATACCCCTGACGCAGGGCTTCAGCCTGATTCTCTACCACCGACTGGTCCAGCAGACCAGCATGCCGCAGAAGCGCACGCAAGCCGGTGGGCGTAACGGTTTCCATGCTTCGAATATCGAGGCGATCCGTTCCACTGCGCAGCAATTTCAGCGTCTCTACAGCGCAGTTGTTGCTGACAAAGTAATAGGTACCATCGTAGGCCCAGTGCATTTCGGCGGCCCGCTGCACAAGGCTGATCTGCTGTTCACGGGTCAAGCGCAGCGGCAGCGATTGCAGCGATCTCAGCTCGACTTTGGTGTACTCATCGACCACCTGATTCAGCGGCAGCATGAACAAGCGCGAAGGATAGGCACCCGTCAGCCCATCCCAACTGGACAGCTGAACGTCGTCGACAAACGCGCGAAATGACAACACCAGATGATGTTCCAGGTCCATCAGGCACTCAGGCCCGAGCGGCCGGCCGGGCGCACACATGACCACTCGCAGCATGCTGTGCCCCCAGCGACTGACCAAGGCGCCATCTGGCTCGGCCAACAGGTAATGAACCTGGTAGATGCGGTCTGGATCAAGCTGTCCCAATGCCGGCCGGTCGAGGTCCAGGCCGCCATTGACGAAGGACAAGCCTGGCGCGCAGTCGGCGGCGTTATCAGGTGCCCAGCCAAAATGCTGACTGAAGAAATCGTGCAATGCCGGTCGCCGGCAGCGATATTCGGGATCGAGAAGAAAATATTCCAGATTGACTGCGACAAACTCGCGGGGATTGGTCAGTTCGTAAGCATCCGGTGTACGCAGATACTGATCATTTTGCGGCTCCACCTCGCCCCGGCCCCCGATACGCGCAGGCCAGCCGGCAAGTTCCAGTAGCCTGGGGTCGTCACTGAGGGTAAAACGACGCTGGGAGTTGCCCTGACACTCGGCGGGCAACCCCACCGGGCCTAAGCTACTATGCTGCTGGCCACAAAAGCGCTCTAGCCGACGCTCCTCATCAGTCCAGAACTGGCCCCGATCGTAAAAATGAGCCAACTCATGAATCAATGTTGCCTGCAGTTCTCGTTCTAGCGTGGCGTGCTGACGACCTGCAGGAAGCGCATCATCATCAGCCTGCACCAACGGATCGAGCCAACGACGATTAAGCAGTATTTGACCGTCAAAACGAGCCCGGCCCATGACACTTTCTGGTAAACGGGACGACCAGCGCACACCGATTTCGCGATCCAACTGCGCCAACCATTGCGGAGGCAGTTTTTTTAACGCCGCATCCAGCAACTGCTGACTGGCTTCGCTCTGCTCAACATCTAGCCCAGCCTGATCCCATTGCACGGTTAATGCCGAGTGGGCCGCAGGCGACCATAGCCATACCACCAAGCTCAGCGCAAAGGTCCACAAGCTAACGCCCCGCCATAAGGCGGGGCGTGACTTACAGCACAATGGAACAACTGCCCATGGCAAGACGGGCGTCTAGCGCGGCGATCACAGAGCCAGAATAGCCTCAGCAAGCTGCATATCGCTAGCTTGCAGCTCCGGCATCTCGTGACGGATGTGGCCAAGGGCCGCCTCCAGATTAACGCCGCGCACATCGCCATTACTACCAACAAAGCTGGCTGCGTCTTCACGGGCTTGCAATACCACTTTGTCCGAACCGAAAGTGGCGGCAGTGCTATCACCTAGCGCTTGAGCCGTATTGGCCAAAATTGAACCAATTGCGTTGGTGGTACCAACAAAACTGGAAGCGGAGGCCAGTGTGGAAAGACCGATCAAACCTGCAGCAAGAACGACAGAACGAATTTTCATGAAAACTCCTCAAGAAAGATCAAGGCCTTGTGGCCAACGTATGCCGCACAGGGGCCGGCAAACTGATTATCAGTCTAACCCTAATCTGCAAACAACCACGAATATCTCGAGGCTGGCAACGTAATTGGTCCGGCAGGCGAGCGTCGTCAGCAACACAACGCCAACCCCCGGTCCTGATTTATGACCCTCGATTTGAGCTTAAAGTTCGTCGAGATAACGCTCTGCATCCAACGCTGCCATACAACCAGCGCCAGCAGAGGTAATGGCCTGGCGGTAGATATGGTCAGCCACGTCACCTGCGGCGAAGACACCCGGCACATTGGTGGCGGTGGCATTGCCCTCGGTGCCGCTGTGAATCTTCAGGTAGCCGTCTTTCATGTTCAGTTGGCCTTCGAACAGGCTGGTATTCGGCGTGTGGCCGATGGCGATGAAGACGCCCGCCAATTTCACCTCTTCGGTGCCGCCTGCATTCAACGCCAAACGCATACCGGTCACACCGCTGGCATCGCCGAGCACTTCGTCCAGCGTCGCATTGAGTTTGAGCTCGATCTTGCCTTCAGCCACGCGCGCCATCAGCTTGTCGATCAGGATCTTTTCCGCGCGGAAGGTTTCACGGCGATGCACCAGCGTGACTTTCCTGGCGATATTGGCCAGATACAGCGCCTCTTCCACGGCGGTATTACCACCACCGACTACGGCGACATCCTGGTTGCGATAGAAAAAACCGTCACAGGTCGCACAGGCAGATACGCCCTTGCCCATGAAGGCTTCTTCGGAGGGCAGCCCGATATAACGTGCCGATGCACCTGTAGCGATGATCAGCGCATCACACTGATATTCACCCTGATCGCCCCACAGGCTGAAAGGTCGCTTGGTCAGATCGACCTTGTTGATATGGTCGAAGATGATTTCGGTCTCGAAGCGCTCGGCATGCTGACGCATGCGCTCCATCAGCGCGGGGCCCTGCAAGCCTTCGACGTCACCCGGCCAGTTATCGACCTCGGTGGTGGTGGTCAGCTGGCCGCCCATCTGCATGCCGGTGATCAGCACCGGCTTGAGGTTGGCCCGCGCCGCGTAAACTGCCGCGCTGTAACCCGCCGGGCCGGAACCCAGGATGATCAACCGGGTGTGACGTACTTCAGACATACTGCCTCCAGAACACCGCAGCGGCGGTGCGACATATTTATCGGAACGGCTTGCCAGCCCACCGCAGCGGACACAAGCGGCTCACACGCAAACAAAAATCAGAAAAGGCACACTGCGTATCAGCAGGCCTGGATTTTGACTGCGTGCATGTTATGGCAGCGCCCAGGCTTTGAAAATCCCATTCACTGTATCAGCCGGATAGTTTACCCCTATAGTACGACCAAGGGCACGCCGACTCCGGTAGCGCGAAGCCCGCCAGTTGCTCAACATGCGATTTTGATAAGGACGATATTCATGGCAGAAATGCTTATTCCCATGCGCGGACCCGATTACCTCAAGGAGGGCTGGCAAAAGATTCGTCAACCGGGGCTCAAGCGCTTTCTGGTCATACCGCTGATTCTCAACCTGGGGGTGTTTGCCGCCTTGATCGGCTGGGGCGTCCGGCAATTCAATCTGCTGATGACCAGGTTGATGGCCAGCCTGCCCGATTGGTTGGGCTTCGTGGAATGGCTGCTGTGGCCGCTGTTCGCGCTGGTAGTACTGGTGGTGCTGTTTTTCGGCTTCAGTGTGGTGGCGAACCTGATTGCCTCACCCTTCTACGGTTTTCTGGCAGAAAAAATTGCCGAACAGGAACGCGGCCTGGTCAGCCCGCCCACGAGCTACCGCGATATCCTGCTGGTAGTGCCGCGCAGCTTGGGCCGCGAGCTGCGCAAGATCGGCTACTACCTGCCGCGCCTTATAGGGCTGCTGCTGCTGACGCTGATTCCGGTGGTGAATCTGGTCGCCTCTCCGCTGTTGGTGCTCTTTGGCATCTGGATGATGGCGGTGCAATACATCGACTACCAGGCAGACAACGATCAGGTCAGCTTTATTGACCTGCTGCGCTGGATGCGCGGCAGACGTACCCTGGCACTGGGTTTTGGGCTGCCGGTGTATGTCGGCATGCTGATCCCCCTGGTCAATCTGCTGGTCATGCCTGCCGCGGTAGCGGGTTCGACCCTGCTGTGGATTCGCGAGCGCCCCCGCCGGCTGCCATAAATCCGTCACGGCTTTGTCATACAGGCATCACCAATGCAACATGACAATGGCCGCATGACGATAACGACTGCTGCAAACCGGCGCTTTGCGCTGGTTACCGAAACCTTCGCGCCACAGATCAATGGCGTTGCCAACACCCTGGGTCATCTTGTCGAGGGCCTGTTGCAGCGGCACTACGCGCTGCAATTGATTCGCCCTGCCCAGGCTGGTGAATCCCTGGGAGCGCACAGCCTTGGCGCCTTCAGTGAGCTGCGCGTGCGCGGTATGCCGATCCCTGGCTACCCGGAGTTGCAGTGGGGCTTGCCTGCATCCAGCAGACTGCGACGCCTGTGGAGCAAAGAGCGACCCGACGCCATCTACCTGGCTACCGAGGGCCCGCTGGGTTGGGCCGCGCTGCGCGTGGCTCGGCGCCTGGGCATCCCTGTTATCAGCGGCTTTCACACCAATTTCCAGCAATATAGTGATCATTACGGCTTGAGCCTTTTTCACCAGCCGATGATGAGTTACCTGCGCTGGTTTCATAACAACACCCTGCTGACGCTCACCGCCGGCCCCGGCCAGCAGCGGGCGCTGCTGCGTGCGGGCATGCGCAACCTGGCGCAACTGGGGCGCGGGGTCGACTGCGAGCAATTTCATCCGACCCATCGCAAAACCGCATTGCGCCAGGAATGGCAGGCGGCGGAGAAGGATCTGGTATTGCTTCACGTTGGCCGCCTGGCGGCAGAAAAGAATCTGTCCCTGCTGGTACAGGCATGGGAGCGCCTGCAGCAAACCCAGATACCGGGAGGCGGAAAACTGCATCTGGTTATCGTCGGTGACGGGCCTTCGCGCACTGAGTTACAGCGGCAATTGCCCAGCGCGATATTTACCGGCGCACTGACCGGCGAAGCCCTGTCCGCGGCGTATGCCAGCGCTGACATCTTTCTGTTTCCGAGCGTGACCGAAACTTTCGGCAATGTGGTGACCGAAGCCATGGCCTCCGGCCTGGCCGTTTGCGCCTTTGATCTGGCTGCAGCACATCAGCATATCCGCGACCGCTTCAGTGGCTGTCTGGCCGCCGAGGGGCATGAGAGTCTGTTCATGGACAATCTGGAGTGGCTGATCAGGGATTCGGAAGGTCGCCGCAGCATACGCCTGCACGCACGGCACCACGCCTGCCAGATTGGCTGGGACGCGGTTATAAAGCGGTTTGAGGGTTATTTGCTCAAGGCTGCAGAGGCGCAACCAGCCAGTTTGCCCGCGCTAACGCACAGCCGCGCAGGCAAACCGGTCAGATAACTCAGGCGAGGGTTTTCAAGGCTTCGCGGCTGAACGGCAGGATGTCGCCGAAACGGCCTTCACGCACCTTGTCAGCCCACTGCGGATCGACGATCAGCGCGCGACCAACAGCCACCAGATCAAACTCGCCATCACCCAGGCGCTCAAGCAGCCCATCGATATTGGCGGTTTCCGCGACCTTGTCGGTCTTGACCATAAATTCCAGAAACTCGCCATCCAGCCCAACGCTACCCACGGTGATGCAGGGCTTGCCGGTAATCTTGCGCGTCCAGCCAGCCAGGTTCAGCGGCGAACCATCGAACTCGGGTTCCCAGAAACGGCGCTGCGAGCAATGGAAAATATCCACTCCGGCGTCGGACAGCGGCATCAGAAAGGCTTCCAGCAAATCTGGCGTAGGCGCCAAGCGAGCACTGTAATCCTGCTGCTTCCACTGCGAGAAACGGAAAATAACCGGGTAATCAGGGCCCACCGCATCACGCACGGCGCTGATGATTTCGACCGCAAAGCGCGCACGATTTTCCATGCTGCCGCCGTATTCGTCCGTGCGCTGGTTGGTTCCTTCCCAGAAAAACTGGTCGATCAGGTAGCCGTGCGCGCCGTGCAGCTCGATGGCATCAAAACCAATGGCCTTGGCATCCTTGGCGGCCTGAGCAAAGGCCTTGACCACGTCCTGAATATCGTCATGGGTCATGCCATGGACCAGCGTCTTGCCTTCCTTGACCTTTTCCATCGGACCATAGCCAGGCACATCGCCGTCAGGCGGCGTACCCAGGCGGCGCACATTGCCCACGTGCCACAGCTGCGGGGCGATCTTGCCACCGACCGCGTGCACCGCATCCACGACTTTCTTCCAGCCGGCCAGCGCCTCTTCACCGTGAAAAGCCGGCACATCCGGATAACCATTAGCCGCCTGATGGCCAACGGTAGTGCCCTCGGTGATGATCAGGCCAACACCGGATTCAGCACGGCGGCGATAGTACTCAACGACCTGTTCGGTCGGCACGCCGTTGGGCGAGAAGTTACGGGTCATGGGTGCCATGACGATACGGTTGCTCAGGCTCAATGGGCCAAGTTCAAAGGACGCGAACAGGGGGCTGGTATCAGCAGACATCAGATTACTCCGTAGATAGTTAGTGCGAACCGGGCATGGTTGACCGGTCGTCTTGGTTGAATGATGTAATTGTTCAGGGGCACAGCAGCCTTTCCAGTTGGCCGATAAAGACCCGCAAGGGGGCAATCTGCCGATCCACCTTCATGCGCAACAAGGCGCCTTCCCAGGCCGCGCCAATAAAGGCGCCCAGGGCTTGTGGGTCCTGATCAGCCGCCAATTCACCCGCCTCTTTTGCCTGCGCCAGGCAGTCAGCCAGCAGTTGGCTGGAGCGGTTGAGAATGGCACTGGCGGCATAGCCTATCGGCTGACTGTCGCCGGCTTTCTCGTGACACAGACTACCGATAAAGCACTGGTGAGTCGGCTCCGCCTGGTTGGCAAAATAGCCCACCAGATCGCGATAAAAACACAGCACTCTTTCGCGCGGCGAGGCATCCTGCGCCTGCAAGGCGGCGGCAAAGCGTTCCAGCCTGGGCGTGTAGTAGTAATGCAACGCCTGGATGGCAAAGTCTTCCTTGCTCTCGAAGTAATGATAGAAGGAGCCCTTGGGCACACCGGCGCTCTGAGTGATTTCCTGTACCCCGGTGCCGTTATAGCCCTTGAGCAGCATCACTTCAGTGCCGGCGGAGAGAATACGTGCGCGTTTGTCTTGAATAGCGTTCATGCCGATTACTATACGACCGGTCATCTTTTTTTTATACGCCCATGATGCTTCATTGATTGGATTGATAAGGGAGAATAATTGGCAGTGCGTCAATCCGGCTGTGAACACTAAAATCAGGCGCAAAAAAACCGGGCCTGAGCCCGGTTCTTTCTGTCGCTTGAGCTAGCCAAGCAACTCTATGTTGCAACTTAAGTGCTGCAACTTAGTGCTCTACGCCGCCTTCGCCATGGATATGACCATGCGCCAGCTCGTCTTCACTCGCTTCGCGCACGTCAGCCACCTTGACTTCAAAGGTCAGACGCTGGCCAGCCAACGGGTGGTTACCGTCGACGGTGACTTCATCACCTTCCACTGCAGAGATGGTCACAATCTGCATGCCGCCGTCCGGACCGGAGGCGTGGAACTGCATGCCCACTTCCAGCTCGTCGACGCCTTCGAACATGTTACGGCCCAGGACTGCGACCAGTTCGGCACTGAATTCACCGTAGGCATTTTCAGGCTCTACCGTCACTTTCAGCTCATCACCAACCTGCTTGCCATCGAGCGCTTGCTCGAGACCGGGGATAATATTGCCCGCGCCATGCAGGTAAACCAGCGGACCACCACCATCGGAAGAGTCCAGTACTTCGCCTGCATCATTGGTCAAGGTGTATTCAATCGATACGGCTTTGTTGGCAGCAATCTGCATAATTTCATACCTGTCTTTTTGCGTGAAGCGCGCCAGTTTACGCCAGTTGCGCCCATAACGCACGGGTTGACCGATGCACGGCCACCCTAGAAGATGATGCATCATGTGCACCAACGGGTGCTCAGGCCGGCTGAAACAAGGGGGTAACGCATGTCAGACCGACTGGCTCTGGTCATCAACTGCGGCAGTTCATCAATCAAGTTTGCACTGCGCAGCGAGTCGCAAAGCAAGGCCTTGCTAAGTGGGCTGGCGGATCGGCTGGGCAGTGATCAAGCCACCTTGAACTGGCAATTCGACAACCAGAAACACAGCATCGCCCTGGCGGACGGCGCACACGCTACCGCCATGACTGCCCTGCTGCCACTGATCGATCAATACGCTGACCGGCCACTGAGCGCCGTGGGTCACCGGGTAGTACACGGCGGCGAACACTTTACCGGCGCACAGATCATTGATGAGGACGTGCTGGACGCCATCCGCGCCAACGCCCCCCTCGCCCCGCTGCACAACCCGGCCAACCTGACCGGCATCGAAGCCGCCATGCAGGTATTCGACCGCATTGCGCATATGGCGATCTTCGATACCGCCTTTCACCAGAGCATGCCTGCCCACGCCTACCGCTACGCGCTACCTGAAGCGCTCTATGCCGAGCACGGCATTCGCCGTTATGGCTTCCATGGCACCAGCCATCAGTATGTGACCCAGCAGGCCAGCCAGCTCGCCGGGCTGCAACCCGGCCAGGGTGCCTGGCTCAGTGCCCACCTGGGTAATGGCTGCTCCAGCTGCGCCGTACTGGATGGGCGCAGCCAGGACACCAGCATGGGCCTCACCCCGCTGGAGGGTCTGGTGATGGGCACCCGCAGCGGCGACGTTGACCCCAATCTGCATGCGCATCTGGCGCGCACCCTGAACTGGGATCTGCCGCGTATCGAAACCCTGCTGAATCGCGAAAGTGGCTTGCTCGGGCTGTCCGGCCTGACCAACGATATGCGCCAGCTTGAGCAGGCGCGCGACGAGGGCCATGTGGGCGCCCGGCTGGCCATCGACGTATTCTGTTATCGGCTGGCCCGCTCCCTGATGGGGCTCGCTGCGGCATTGCCACGGCTGGACGGGCTGATCTTTACCGGCGGCATTGGTGAAAATTCCAGCCTGATTCGCGCGCAGACGGTGGAACATCTGGCGGTGCTTGGGCTCAAACTCGACAAAGACCGCAATGCCGCTGCCCCGCGAGGCCAGTCCTGTATGCTCAACCACCCGGGCTCGGTTGCGATCATGGTGATCCCAACCGATGAAGAGCGCCAGATCGCGGATGAAAGCCTGGCCTTGCTGCCGCACTGATTAGTCACATCTGACAGGACGTTCACATGCATACTTTCTTTATCGCCCCTACTGGTTTTGGTGTCGGCCTGACCTCCATCAGCCTGGGCCTGATCCGCGCGCTGCAACGCACCGGCTTGCGCGTGCATTTTCTCAAGCCGATCGCCCAGCCGCATCCGGGTGACACCGGCCCGGAACGCTCCAGCGAACTCATCAGCCGCACCCTGGGCCTGACGCCGCCCACGCCCCTGACCCTCCCGGAGGTCGAGCATCGGCTGGCCAATGGGCAACTGGATGAAGTGCTGGAAGATATCGTCAGCCTGTACCAGCAGACCGCCATTGACGCCGATGTGGTCATCGTTGAAGGCATGGTACCGACTCGTCAGGCCAGCTACGCCGCGCGCATCAATCAGCACCTGGCGCGCAGCCTGGACGCCGATGTGATTCTGGTCACCGCGCCGGATGACCAGAACATGGCCAGCCTGGCCGACCGCATCGAGATTCACGCGCAGGGCTTTGGCGGCCCAAGGCACCCCAAGGTGCTGGGCGTCATCGTCAACAAGGTACGCAATCTGGATATGCGCGAAGACCCGCCCGCCGACCGTGACGCACTGAAGCAGACGCTCAAGGAGTATGCATTGGCGTTGAAGCAGGAGTCAGCGGTGCTCAACACGGATGACTTTCGCCTGATCGGCTGCATTCCCTGGCAGGCCGAGCTGAATGCGCCGCGCACGTCCGACGTTGCAGCGCTGCTTGAGGCAAAAATCCTGCACCCCGGTGATATGCAGCACCGCCGCGTACTCGATATTGCGCTGTGCGCGCGCACCGTCCCAAACATTGTCGACCGTTTGAAACCCGGCACCTTGATCGTCACCCCGGGTGATCGTGACGACGTGATCATTGCCGCCAGCCTGGCGGCGCTGGCCGGCACCCCGCTGGCCGGATTACTGCTGACAAGTGATTTTGAGCCCGATCCCCGAGTGGTGCAGCTGTGCCAGCCAGCCCTGGACGGCGGGCTACCCTTGTTGAGCACCCATACCAACACCTTCAATACCGCGACCAGCCTGGATCGAATGAACCGCGAGATCCCGGTTGACGACCATGAGCGCGCGGAAATGGTTACCGAATACGCCGCCTCGCATATCGACCATGCCTGGCTGCAACTGCGCTGCGGCACGCCGCGTGAATCCCGCATGTCGCCACCGGCGTTCCGCTATCAGTTGATGCGCCGCGCCCAGGAAGCGGCCAAGCGCATCGTTCTGCCTGAAGGCGACGAGCCGCGCACCGTACAAGCCGCCGCCATTTGCCAGCGCCGTGGCATTGCCCAGTGCATTCTGCTGGCCAAACGCGAATCGGTCGAAGCGGTTGCCCGCGCGCAGCACATCACCTTGCCCGAAGGCTTGCAGATCGTTGATCCGGATGAGGTCCGCGAGCGTTACGTACAACCCATGATGGAGCTGCGCAAAGGCAAGGGCCTGAACGCGCCCATGGCGCTGCAACAGCTGGAAGACAACGTGGTGCTGGGTACCATGATGCTGGCACTGGATGAGGTGGATGGGCTGGTTTCCGGTGCCATTCACACCACTGCCAATACCATCCGCCCGGCCTTCCAGTTGATCAAGACAGCCCCAGGCTACAGCCTGGTGTCATCGATCTTCTTCATGCTGCTGCCTGAACAGGTACTGGTGTACGGCGACTGCGCCGTCAATCCCGACCCGAATGCGGAAGAGCTGGCCGAAATTGCCATCCAGAGCGCCCGGTCTGCCGAAGCCTTCGGCATTCCCGCGCGAGTGGCTATGATCAGCTATTCCACGGGCGAGTCCGGCACGGGGCTGGATGTGGAGAAGGTGCGCGAGGCGACGCACATTGCCAAAGAGCGCGAGCCGGCATTGTTGATAGACGGCCCACTTCAGTATGATGCTGCCGCCATTGCCAGCGTCGGCGCACAAAAGGCGCCAGACAGCCCTGTGGCCGGCAAGGCCACTGTATTCGTGTTTCCAGACCTGAATACTGGCAATACCACCTACAAGGCCGTGCAGCGCAGTGCCAACGTAGTGAGCGTCGGGCCTATGCTGCAGGGCCTGCGCAAACCGGTAAATGATTTGTCCCGAGGCGCCCTGGTGGACGACATTGTCTACACCATCGCCCTGACCGCCATTCAGGCCGACATGAACAACTAGACCCGCGCCAGCAGCATGCTGGCCATTACGCGAGCTTTTTGAATGCTGAGTTTCTTACCCCATAGCCTGCGAGGCGTTCTCGCCGGCTTTCTGCTGGTGATCAATACACTGCTCTGTTTCAGCGTGCTGTTTCCCCTGTCGCTGATCAAACTCCTGCCGATCAAGCCGCTGCAGGTGCTCTGCACCCGGCTGATCATCCGTATCGCCGAATTCTGGATCAGTTGCAATAGCGGCTGGATGGCGCTCACCGGCAATATCCAGTGGGATATTCAGGGCCGCGAGCGGCTGGACTACGATGGCTGGTACCTGGTCACCAGCAACCACCAGACCTGGGTCGACATTCTGGTGCTGCAGCACAATTTCAACCTGCGCATGCCGATGCTCAAGTTCTTCCTCAAGCAGGAGCTGATCTGGGTGCCGATCATCGGCATCTGCTGGTGGGCGTTGGACTTCCCGTTCATGAAGCGTTACACCAAGGCTTACCTGGCCCGCCACCCGGAGAAAGCCGGGCAGGATGTGGAAACCACGCGCAAGGCCTGCGAGAAATTCAAAACCACGCCGGTGGCCGTATTCAACTTTCTGGAAGGCACGCGGCTGACCTCGGCCAAGCACGCCGAACAGCAATCACCCTACCGCCATCTGCTGAAACCCAAGTCGGGCGGCGTTGCTTTTGTGCTGGATGCAATGGGTGAACAGTTGCGCTCCCTGGTGGACATCACCATCCACTACCCCGATGGTAGCCCGACCTTCTGGGACCTGCTGAGCGGGCGGGTGAGGAAGGTGGTCGTGCGCTGCCAGATCAAGCCCATCCCTACCGAAATGCTCGGCGGCGACTATCAGCAGGACGAGGTATTCCGCGCCAATTTTCAGCGTTGGGTAAACAGTCTTTGGGAAGAGAAGGATTTATTGCTGGACCAGTTGCACCAGGACTATCCGCCTGGCCACTAATAAAAAGCAGGACTGACGCTAATCGGGATTACCGCAGAAGACCTGCGGTAATCCCTACGCCTTACAGCGGACGCAGATTGATTTCCACACGGCGGTTCTGAGCACGACCGGCCTGAGTATCATTGCTGGCAATCGGCTGATCAGGACCCACACCACGGCTGCTGATACGCGAACCTGCCACGCCCTGCCCGGTCAGGTAGGAAGCAACGCTGCTGGCGCGCTCCTGAGACAAGCGACGATTCAGCTCCATGCCGCCCGTGCTGTCGGTGTGACCGACAATATCAATGCCGTTCTTGTCGAATTCCTTGAACACCTTGACCAGCGAATTCAGCGTTGGGTAGAAGCTGCTGGAAACATCCGAAGAGTTGCTGGCAAAGGTGATGTTGCCCGGCATGATCAGTTGCAGGTTATCGCCATTACGGCTGACCTGAACACCGGTACCCGTCAGCTCCTGACGCAAACGCGCTTCCTGCTGATCCGCATAGTAGCCATAACCCGCACCGGCAGCACCGCCCACAGTCGCACCGATCAGCGCGCCCTTGGTACGGTCACTGCTACTGGACGTAGCAGCGCCCACTATGGCGCCAGCAGCGGCACCGCCCAGACCGTAGAGCGTCGAACGGCCGGTCTCGCGCTCACCGGTATAGGGGTTGGTAGTACACCCGACCAGCAGCACAGAGCACAAGCCGGCAACGATCAAACCGTGGGTTTTCGTGGCGTTGAATTTCATGAGTGGATCCTTTGTTTTTTAATTACTCGTGTCCGGAGATTAGCACGCCAATTACCTGGCCCGCTGATATACAGACCACAAAGCGGACAATTATTTCCGCATCAGACAACGATGAACAGGTAATGCTGAATCAGCTTCTGTCGGCGGATTAAGCTCTCGTCTGCGCTGTCAAACCCGATGCACCAGCTTATCCACCACCAGGCTACCAACCATATCGCCCTCCACGTTGACCGCCGTGCGCACCGTATCCAGTAGCCGGTCGATGGGCAACAGGATGGCAATGGCTTCGGCGGGCAAACCTACCGCCTGCAGCACCATGACCATGGTGACCATGCCGGCGCTGGGAATGCCCGGCGCACCCGTAGAAGCAATCATCGCGGTAAAGAACACCACCATCTGCTGGGCAAAACTCAGTTCAATGCCGACCAGATTGGCAACAAAAAGCGCTGCGGCCGCTTCATAGAGCGCAGTGCCATCCATATTCACTGTCGCCCCGAGCGGCAGCACAAAGCCGGCGATACTGCGCCGCACACCCAGGTTGTGCTCGGTGCAACGCAGAGTGATTGGCAGCGTCGCGGCGCTGGAGCTGGTAGCAAAAGCGGTGATCAGCGCTTCACGCGAGCCACGCCAGAACCACAGCGGGGATTTGCCAGTAACCAGAAAGAGAATACCCGGCAGGATGACGATACCGTGGAACAGGGTGGTAGCGAACACCAGCACAATAAAGCCGAGCATGGTTACCAGCAGGGACACGTCCTGCTCGGCCACCAGTCTGATCAGCAGCGCCATGATTCCCAGCGGCGCCAGGCGCATGATCCAGCCGATGATCTGCAGCAGCAATTCGAGAAACTCCTGCATCAGCCGCAGGATGCCCTGATACCGCTCACCACCCGCCACCAGGGCAATACCGATAAAGAGCGCAAATACCACAATCGCCAGGATGCTGCCGTTGGCAAAGGCGGCGAAGGGGTTCTGGAACAGGTTGGCGAAGAAATGCAGGAAAAATTCCGGCATGGTCAGTTGCCGGGCTTCAAAGGCGTCCATGGCATCGGCAAACAATGCGATCGGCAGATCAGCACCGGGCTTGAAAATATTCGCTGCGATCAACGCGACCAGCATGGCCAGGGAAGCGGTGATGACGAAGTAGACCAAGGTCGTCATCCACACCCGATTGACCTGATGGTGCGCCTGCAGATTGGCTACACCGACCACAATCGAGGTAAAGATCAGTGGCACCAGCACCATCTTCAGCATGCCGATAAAGATACTGCCGACCAGCGTACTAACGTAGAGCACCCCGCTACGAGCATCCTGATCGGCAGGCAGCAGACCGATAGCCCAACCAATCAACACGCCCAGGCACGCGGCAATGAGTATCTGACGATTCAAACTGGGCATGGGCATCCTCTCCGCAGATCTATGGCGCTATCGGGCTGGCATCAGCCCTGAAGAATACATCAATTGCCGTGGTCCGCCCCATGCCCGGCGCTCAATACCGGCAGGTGCCGAAGAAAAAGGCCGGTGAGCAGCGCGGCGCCGAACATAATCAGCGCGCCGATAATCGCATTGGTATGCAGCGCCGCGCTGAAGGCGTTCTGCACCGCGAGCAACAACTCGGCCGCCGGGCCAGCCGGTAGCCGGGCAATCAGGCCCAGGGCACCGCCGATGGTATCGATGGCGATCTCGGCCTGCTCCACTGAGACGCCAGCGGGAATGCTGTCAGCCATCTGCCGGCGATACACCGCCGTGCCTATGCTGCCGATTACCGCAATGCCCATGGCCATGCCCAGCTCGGTGGCCGTCTCGGACGTCGCCGAGGCCGCGCCGGTTTTCTCGGCAGGCGCCGAACTGACCACCAGATCGGTGCCAAGAATCATCATCGGCATAATGCCCACGCCCATGATGACGGACCCCAGCACCAGCAACCACAGGGTCGCCATGCCGTTGACCAGCATCAGGCAGACAAACCCAACCACGGCCAGCAGCAAACCGCCGCTGACCAGCAGCGAGGGCTTGATATACCGGGCCATGCGCGGCACCAACAGCGACACCAACACCTGAATCATGGCCGAAGGCACCATCATCACACCGGCCCACAGCGGCGATAGGCCGAGTACGCCCTGCAGATACTGAAAGATCATCAACCAGGAGCCTGACAGCGCAAGGATCGTCAGCATCATCGCACCGACGGAGGTGCTGAAACCGCGATTGGCAAACAGCTGCAGATCGAACATGGGCTGAGCCAGTGCCCGCTGACGGCGAATGAATATCCAGCCAATCAGCAGCCCCGCCGCCACTGCGACACAGACCCCTAGGCTGATGCCGTCGCGCGCCAACTCCTTGATGCCGTATACCAGTGATAGAAAAGTCGTGATGCAAAGTATTGCGCTGGCTATGTCCAGCCGCCCGGCCTTCTCGTCCCGACATTCAGGCAGCAAAAGCGGGCCTACGATCAACAGCAGCAACATCACCGGCACACCCAGCAGAAATACCGAACCCCACCAGAAGAACTCCAGCAGGGCACCGCCGACCAGCGGGCCGATGGCGCTGCCCACCAGAAAACCGGTAATCCACAGCGTGATCGCGAAGGTGCGCTCGGCCGGCACCTCGAACAGCTCACGGATCAATGACAGCGTCGACGGCATCAGCGTTGCGCCAGAGATGCCCAGCAACGCACGGGTCAGAATCAGCATATTGGCGGAAGTGGAAAACGCGGCCAGCACCGAGGCCACCCCAAATGCCGCCGCGCCGATCAGCAGCAGCTTGCGCCGGCCTATGCGATCACCCAGGGTGCCCATAGTGATGAGAAAGCCGGCAATCATGAAGCCGTAGATATCCAGAATCCATAACAGCTGCGAGCTGGTGGGCTGCAAGTCGGCGCTCAGGTGCGGGGCCGCCAGATGCAGCACGGTCATGTCCAGCGCCAGCAATAGCGTGGGTAAAATCAATACGGCCAGCCCCCACCATTCGCGGCGGCCAGCGGGACGGGGTACAGCGGATTCGGATACGGAGTGACTAGCCAACATGACCTTCTAAGCGCCTGCAATGAACTTGAGGCGATGCTTTATAACGCCTGCAGCGCCGTTGCGCAATCCTGGCCTGGGGCTAGCTGAGCAACCCCAGCACCTTGGCCTGGGCGACGGCCTGGGTGCGACGCTCTACGCCCAGCTTGTTGTTGATGCGCCGGGCATGGCTTTTTACGGTGTGCAACGAGATAAACAGCGCCTCACTGATCTGCTGATTCGAGTAGCCGCGAGCAATGCAGCGCAACACATCCAGCTCGCGCGCGCTGAGCGGATCCTGCAGCGTGGCGGCCACCGTCTGCCCATCGGGGCGGTCAATGGTTGGCAGCATGGCTAGCAATCGATCACGCAAGCGCGACGCCGGCGCGCGCGCGAGTGACTCGACCAGCCCAGGCGGCGGCTGATGCAGCAGCGGTTGAAAAGGCCCGCAGATCTCGTCCTCCACCGCCAACGCCAGCGCCGCCAACAGGATCTTTTCCGCCTCCAGCGGCCGCTGCATGCGATACAACATGCGCACCAGCAAAGCCATGACCGCCAACGCCTGCAGATGCTGGCCGGCATGCTGCAACTGGCTCAACAGCGCACGCAACACGCTTTCCGCCGCTACCTGCTCGCCGCGCGACCAGAGCAAACGGGCATACACACGTTCGATCAAGGTCGGCAGCGCATGGAAATACACCGGCGGCGCGGCGGGGTTATCCAGGCAATAGGTCTGGCGCAACCGCGGCAACCAGTGCTCGGCCAGATCCTGCCTGCCCGAGGTCAGCCACAGGTCGCTTTTCAGCGCGGTGCCCCAGCCCAGGTAGTACACCGGCGGAATATCCCACTGATGCATCAGGCGCTCGGCTTCGGTCAGGGTTTCAAAGGCCACGCTATCACCGCCACGTATTTGCGCCTGAATACCGGCCAGCAGGCAGTAGCCGGGCAACACGTGCACATCTCGGCAATCGCGTGCTTCTTCTATCCCCTGGAGCAGCAGCTCAGTGGCCTCGTCCTGCTCGCCCAACTGGCCGAGCAGATAACCGTGGTAGATGGTCAAGCGCGCCCGCACCGGCAGGCCCTGGGGATAGACCATACCCGCCAGCAACCGGCGCTGGCCGATAACCGCTTTCAGGGCTCGGGCAATCTGCCCGCGGGCCTGCAGCAGGCGTGCGCGCATCATCACTGCCTGTGCTTCCAGCAGCGGATCAGCCACGCGCTGGGCCAACTCCAGCGCCGAGCGTGCCCATTGCCGGGCGCCCTCGATATCCCGGCCACAGAGTTCGCAATCAGCCAGGGTCAGCATCGCCATCACCCGGCTACCGGCCTCACGATCATCCAGGCAGGCCAATGCCTGATGGCAACAGAGCATAGCCTCTTCAAGCCGCCCGGCGGAGCGTGCCAGAAAGCCCTTGAGTGCCAATGCCTGACCGATCAGGCAGCGCTGCTGGTAGGCACTGGGCTGCGGCAGAAAATGCGCCAGCCGCTGCAGCATGACCTGCGCGTCTTCCAGCTGACAGGCCAGCGCCAGGGTCCAGGCATGTACCAGCACCAGCCGTGCCGAACTGCCTTGCAGCACGCCCGGCAGCTCAGCCTTCCAACGCAGCAGCGTGCCTACATGCTGCTCGGCAAGCAGGCGATCCAGCGGTAGATGCTGGACCAGGCGAGCGGCTTCATCTGGCCTTTCAGCAGCCAGAGCCTGCTCCACCGCGTCGGCAATCCGGCCCTGCTGGCGAAACCAGTCACAGGCACGCAGATGCCTTTGCAGCCGCTCATGCGGGTCCGCACTGGCGCCGCGCTCGCGCAGCACATCAGAAAACAGATGGTGAAAACGGTACCACTTGCCCTCACGGTCCAGCGGCACCAGAAAAAGCTGGTGGCGGGTCAGGTGCTGGATGATCTGCTGGCTGTCCTGCGCCCCGCGCACGTGGTCGCACAGCTCCACAGTGAAGCGGTCGAACCAGGCGATCTGATACAGGAACGCCTGCACCTCAGGCGGCTGATGCACAATCACTTCTTCCAGCAGATACTCGCCAATCAGTTGTTCCGGCGGCGCGTCTGCGCCATCTCGCGGGTGCGCCAGGCTGGTACCCTGTGCCTGCGCAGCGGTCATCGCCAGCAGGCGCAAACCGGCGATCCAGCCTTCATTGCGCTGCAGAATATGCCGCAGCCACTGGGCTTCTGCCTGGGCCACGCCAGCGCTTTGCAGAAAGATCGCCGCCGCCTCGCGGCTAAGCCGCAAATGCTTTTCACCGATTTCCAGCACCTGATTGCCCAGCCGTAGCCTGGCGAGGTGCCAATCCGGGCGCTGCCTGCCGGTAATCAATAACTGAAAGCCAGGGGGCAGTTGCTCGAGCAGTAGCGCACACAAACGGTCGGTCTGCGGCCCTCGGATCAGGTGGTAATCGTCGAGTACCAAAAGCGCCGGCGAGTTGCTGTCGTGTTGGGCGCGCAGGTCCTCAAGCAGTGACAGGGTCAACTGTTCGATACCCAGCGGCTGATGGCTGTGGCGTTGCTCGAGCAGCAACAACTCCTTGGTGCCCAGCGCGGGGTAAAGCGTGCGCAGGCCCTGAATCAGGCTGCGCAACAATTGCCCAGGATCACCATCGTGGCTATCCAGCGACAGCCAGACGCTGCGCCAGTGCGCTGCCAACTGCTCGGAATACTCGATGGCCAGCGTGCTCTTGCCAAAACCGGCAGGTGCACAGACCAGAATCAAACGACGCAGGGCGGATTGCTGTAACAGAGCGACAAGTGCGGGGCGAGGCAAATGGTCCGGCGGAAGCGGCGGACGGAAGATCTTGCCGGGGATGGGTGCGAGGGAGGTGACCATGCCGACAAGTGTATCGGCATGGTCCTCGGGGTGTCTTGTCGATTTGTAACAGATCCCCTCCAGCAGGACGCCGGAGGAGACTGATCGACATCATGCAGCGCGGATATTAACGTACGCCGGACTGACGCAGTGCCGCTGGGGTGAAGTCAGTGGAGCTGGCTTTGTGCTGGTAGTTGTAGTCGCCAGACTCTTCGTTGTTCATGCCCATGGCCAGGTAACGGCCAGCAACCAGGTCATACAGGGTTTCAGCAGCAAAGCCCGGAACCTGCGCCTGGAAGCGGTGCAGACCATGAGCTTCAGCTACGCGCCAGAGTTCGCCACGGCCATCGTAGTGATCGATATGGCCAGCCTGCCAGGAATCCTCGTCAATGAAGAAGTGACGCTTGGCATAGATGTGACGCTCGCCTTCCTTGACGGTCGCAACCACTTCCCAGGTGCGGTGCAGTTCATAGCGCGCATAGTCAGGGTTGAGGTGGCCGGCCTGGATCAGGTCGTTGTACTTCACATCAGGCGAACCCATGCGGTAGCTGTTGTAGGCAATGTACTGTTCTTTCTTGCCAACCAGTTCCCAGTTGTAACGGTCAGGTGCGCCGTTGTACATGTCCAGGTTGTCGGAAGTACGCATACCGTCTGCTGCAGTGCCCGGGCCGTCATAGGACACCTGCGGAGCACGACGCACACGACGCTGACCGGCGTTGTAGATCCAGGCCATACGCGGCGTGGCAACCTGGTCAACGGTCTCGTGTACTAGCAGAACGTTACCGGCCAGACGGCCTGGATCAGTAACCTGCTGCTTGAAGTAGTAAAGGATGTTGCCCATGGTCTCTGGGTTGTAATCCGTCAGCCCCTGGGGAACCACATACTCTTCCACAAAGCGGACGATAGTGAAGTTGCCGTTGGTTTGCGGGGTTGCCTGGGTCACGATGCGCTGCAGCGCGTCACCACGGTAGCGGGTGATGTGGTTCCAGATCACTTCCAGGCCGTTGGACGGAATCGGGAAAGCAATCGCCAGATCATAACCCGTCACACCGTTGCCACCCTGAACCAGCTCGGAGTTGGCGGCGTTGCGCTTGGCTGCTTCGTAGACCGCATCGGGCATGGCCACGCTGCGGCGGCTTTCATACACGGGCATCTTGAAGGTTTCAGGGTAGCGTTTGAACATGGCGATCTGACCGGGGGCCAGATTGTCCTGATACTCTTCGTAGTTGTCGGCGGTGATCACAAACAGCGGCTTGTCATCGGCATAGGGGTCAGCGCTGAAGCGGTTGGCGTCAACAGCGGCTGCATCGGTAGCCAGGCCACCAGTCCACTCGGGAATGGTACCGGACGCATTACCGGCTTTCTCGGCGCCGATCGGCGTCAGGCTTTTACCCAACTCGGCAACCTGTTCTGCTGTCGCAGCCATGCTGGACGCACTGAAGGCCATGACCGAGGCCATCAAGGCGGAAGATACAAAGTTCAGTTTCATAATCCTGCTCTACTTGCTGGAGCCGGATTGGTGCACGCCGGCTCAGTGGAGGGTGGCCGTCACAGTGCTCGCGGGTTACCCGCACACAGAACGGCAGCGGCGCACTATAGCCAAGCGCCACCCGCAGGTGATCCATCCAAAGTATGAATTTGTCTCAGAGGCGACAAAGGTCAGAGAGGGTTAAAACGAGAAAATACCGAGGAAAAACCAGCTGAAACCAGCAGGCAGAGGACCAGAACGGCCATCTGCCTGCAGTTTCTGACAAAGGCTTGGCGCTAAATGCTACCGCGCCAATAATCCTTCAAAGCCTTCAGATAGTGGACAGAAAGGGCGCTTCAGCCTCTTGCCACTGGGCAATCTCACCGCGAATGACTTTCTTGTCCAGTTTGCCAACACTGGTTTTGGGTATTTCGGTAACACAAGCGATCTGCGTCGGGATGGCCCACTTGTTGATGCGCCCTTCATCCGCATAACCCTTGAGGTGATCACGCAGAATGCGCGCGTCCATCTCTTTACCAGCGTGCGGTACGATCAGTGCGAATGGACGTTCGCCCCACTGCGGATCAGGCACACCGACCACGGCGACTTCCTTCACGGCGGCGCACTTGCTGATCAGATCTTCCAGTTCCAGCGAAGAGATCCACTCGCCGCCGGTCTTGATCACGTCCTTGATACGGTCGCGGATATCGATAAAGCCCATCTCGTCGATAGAGGCCACATCACCAGTGTGCATCCAGCCATGCGCCCACAGCTCGTCGCTCTTCTCCGGCTCCTTGTAATACCCCTGGGTCAACCAGGGCGAGCGCAGTACCAGTTCGCCCTGGGTCTTGCCGTCGTGGGCCAGGAAGTTGCCTTCGGGGTCCATCAGGCGCGCTTCGGCCAGCGGTACCGGTATGCCGGCCTTGATGCTGTAGGCGGCCTGCTCGTCTTCACTACCCTGCTCCAGCTCCAGATTGATATAACCACTGGAGATCAGCGGGCAGGTCTCGGACATGCCATACGCCGCAGACAGTTTCATGCCCTTGGCCTTGGCCGTATCGTACAGGCTGCGATTCAGCGCGCTGCCGCCGATGATGATCTTCATGCCACCAAAATCATGGTTCTGCGCGCCTTCGGCATTGAGCACCATCTGCAGAATGGTCGGTACGCAGTGGGAGAAGGTGACCTTCTCATCCTTGATCAGCTTGCACAGCATTTCCGGCTCGTAGCGGCCCGGATACACCTGCTTGGTGCCCAGCAGCGTGGCGGTATACGGGATACCCCAGGCATGCACGTGGAACATCGGGGTGATCGGCATATACACATCGCGGTTGCCGAACAGCCGCAGGCTGTCCAGCCCACCCATCAGCGCGGCCTGGGTCATGGTGTGCAGCACAAGTTGCCGATGGGTGAAGTAAACGCCCTTGGGGTTACCCGTGGTGCCGGTAGTGTAAAAGGTAGTAGCGACCGAATTCTCGTCGAAGTCGGCGAACTCGAAGGTCGGCTCGGCCGCCGCCAGCAGCTCTTCATACTCACCCACCAGGCCTGGCAGATCGGCGGTTTTATCAGCGCCATCGGTCAGCAGAATGGTATTGGTAACGGTGGTCAGATCGCCTTCAATCGCCTTGTAAATCGGCAGAAACTCGGCATTCACCAGTACGAAGATGTCTTCGGCGTGGTTCATGGTGTAGAGGATCTGATCAGGCGACAGGCGGATGTTGATGGTGTGCAGCACCGCACCCAGCATCGGGATGGCGAACATGCATTCCAGATAGCGGTGGCTATCCCAGTCCATCACCGCCACGGTATCACCGGCCTTGACGCCAGCGGCGGTCAGAGCATTGGCAAGGCGGCAGATACGCTGGTTGAAGGTTGCATAGTCATAGCGGCTGATATCGCGGTAGACGATTTCCTGACTGCGCTCGTAGCGCTGGCCGGACAACAGAATGTTCTTGATCAGCAGGGGCGTCGAATGGGCGCCTGGTGTCGGTTTGATCACGCGGGTATTGAGCATAATGTATGACCTGTTTTGTTGGGCTTGTATGGTCCGGTCGCAGGCATCAAGGCCTGTCGCTGTGCAGCACTATAGCCAAGCGCGGGATCGGCGACCTATCACTCCAAAGTATGAACCGGTTCACACCCGCGATGCAGCGCATTTTTACGCGTATAATTCAGGGAAATGTCGCTTTATGACCACTTAACCTTCATCAGTCATTCTCAGGAGTCAAACATGTCCGACAACAGCATTGTTATCGTCAGCGGCGCACGCACCCCGATGGGCGGATTTCAGGGCAGCCTGTCCAGCGTCCCTGCGGTCGACCTTGGCGCACTGGCCATCGCCGAAGCGGTCAAGCGTGCTGGCATCGCCGTGGGCGACGTGCAGGAAGTGATCATGGGCTGCGTATTGCCCGCCGGCCTGAAGCAGGGCCCGGCTCGCCAGGCCAGCCTGAATGCCGGCCTGCCTGCGGCCACCGGCTGCACCACCATCAACAAGCTGTGCGGCTCCGGCATGAAAGCCGTGATGCTGGCCCACGACCTGCTCAAGGCCGGCACCAATCAGGTGATGGTGGCTGGCGGCATGGAAAGCATGTCCAACGCGCCCTATCTGATGGAAAAAGCCCGCGGCGGCCTGCGCATGGGCCACGGTGAAATCAAGGACCACATGTTTCTCGATGGTCTGGAAGACGCCCGCACCGGACGCTTGATGGGCTCCTTCGCCCAGGAAACCGCAGACAAGTACGGCATCAGCCGTGAAGACATGGACGCCTACGCTATCGAGTCCTTGACCCGCGCGAAGAAAGCCATTGAAAGCGGTGCGCTGGATAGCGAAATCGCGCCGGTCACCGTCACCACCCGCAAGGGCGAAACGGTAGTCAAAGACGACGAGCAGCCGCACAACGCCAACCTGGAAAAGATCCCCGGCCTCAAGCCGGCCTTTCGCAAGGACGGCAGCATTACCGCCGCCAATGCCAGCTCCATCTCTGACGGCGCCAGCGCGCTGGTACTGATGACCGCAGCTGAAGCGGAAAAACGCGGCCTCAAGCCATTGGCCCGTATCGTCGACCACGCCACCCAGAGCCAGGACCCCAGCGAATTTACCATCGCTCCCATCGGCGCCATGACCAACCTGTTCAACAAGACTGGCTGGAGCAAGGACGAAGTCGACTTGTTTGAAATCAACGAAGCCTTCGCCATGGTCACCATGCTGGCCATGCGCGAACACGGCCTGGACCACGCCAAAGTGAACATCTACGGCGGCGCCTGCGCCCAGGGCCATCCGGTCGGCTCTACTGGCTCGCGGATCATAGTCACACTGATCAACGCGCTGCAGAAAACCGGCGGCAAGCGTGGGGTAGCGTCATTGTGTATTGGCGGCGGCGAAGCCACCGCCGTGGCGATCGAACTGATCTGATCGCATGACCAGGGCAGGCGCACAGCCGCCTGCCCCTTTCCGCACGTTATCACTTCACTCGCTGATTACCGCCTCTGGCGCGGTTTCAACTGCGGGCGTTTCGGCTGGTGCCGCTGCAGAGCCCAACCAGTTGCGCTCCCAGGCCGTCCAGCCCAGCACCAGCACGATCACCACCGCCAACAGGGCCGGCCATACCGGGCGCTTCTCTGCATAGGGGTCGCGCAGGGAGCGGGCAGAGCCTTCCGGCAGATGCGGCAGTTGGGTCAAGGTAGTGCCAAAGGGAATGCTGATTTTCGCCCGGGTATTCACCGCCCAGCCGTTGGCATCAAGAATCGGCCCCAAACTGCGACGGCGCAACTTGAACCAGGCCATCAGCATCGATGGCCCGGATATCGCTGCAATAATCCCGACCAATACCAGCGGCCACTGCCACCATTGCAGTGACAGCAAGCCCGTAAACACCGCCGCCAGGGCCGCACCCAGGGCGCCAAGCGCCAGCCCGATGGCGGCAAAGATCCCGGCGAACTTGGCTATATCGAAGGTTTTGGCCGCAGCAGAAGCTGGCGCCGGTGCCGCCGCGGCAGGCACAACTGCCCCTGGCCCGACCTTGCTGGCCGCATCTGTAACCAGGGCATTGTCGCGGCTGGAGGCCATCTTCTGGATCTGATCAGACACCATCCCGGCCACGCGGCGGTAAGGCGACCAGAACGCCAGCCGCACACTGATCGCATTTTCGACCACCTTGATCACAGTCGCGTCCCAGTCATTGCCATCCCGGTCGTAGAACAGACCGTTACGCCCAACCATCAGCTCGTGCTCGGCCCCGGCAGTAACCGCCGCGACAATGGTCATGCTCTCGCGCCCGCGCACTGGCTGGCCCTTGCGCACACAGTTGCAATACAACAGAAAGCTTTCGCTCTTGGCTGCGATAGCCGCGTGGGCATTGGCATCGGCCACCTGCACCACCAGATCACAGCTCTTGCCATCGATATACAACCGGCCAGCCTGGAACACCGCCTTGCGATCAGGGCTGTAAAAGTCGTAGAAGGATACGAAGTTGCGTAGCAGCTCCAGCAGGCCACGCTTGAAGCGCAACAGCTTGTCCAGGTCGACCAAGCCTTCAGCAGCGCCCGCCTGCTCCATATCGCGAGCCACTTCAGCCAACAACAGCTCCTGGGCATTCTGTTCAACCAGACTAACAATACGTTCGACCGACAGTTGGCCCATAATCGCCAGATCCGGGCGCTGCGACCACCAGGCAAAATAGTCATTACCGCGGGCGACCATCTCGCGCCACTGCTCGCGATCAATCCCATCCTGATCGCCGAACAGCGGCTTCACCGCCCACTCGCGCAAATCCTCGACAGCGCTCTGCCAGGCCGGGTTGACGCCTTCACGCAACGGCAGAAAGGCACCGTGCTGCAAGTTGGCCAGCGGCAGTTCAGCCAGCTCGGTGGTATCCGCCAGGCTCAGCGCCGACAACCTTTCCAGCTCGGCCTTACCGGCATTCATGATATCGGCGGCACGCGGGTCGTAAGCGGCCAGCTCTACCCGGGTAAAGTAATCATCGACCTTGTCACGCAGTTTGCTGATCACCGCGATGGCGCTGGCGCTGTGTTCGCCGAAGGGTTTCAGGCTCGCCACACTGGCGCCCTGGTGCCAATCGAACACCGCCTTGGCCTGGGCAAAAAACTCGTTGATCAGGGTTGCGGAAACCGCCTGCTCACCGCTTCGATCTTTTTCGCCACCCAGGCAACTGATGATTTCACCGATGACCTGCTTGAGCTCTGCATCCGCGACCATGGTGGCCGGCACCAGCCCGTCACCGTTGGCTTCCCCTGCCGGGAAGAGTGCGCTCAGGTCTTCGGTATCCTTGATGCTGATGCTGTCCGTTTCGGCGCGCCCCATTACCTGTAACAGGCGCCGGGCACTGAGCGTCAAACGCTGACCCTTGGCAGAGTCATTGAAGGAGCTCAGGGTAACGGGCTCTTCTCGGAACAGCGCCTCGGGATCGGCCAGATGGGCCAGCGTCCAGTCCACCGCGTCCAGAATTTCCGGCGCCCGTATGCGTCCATCACCGTTGCTGTCGATGTAGCTCAACATGCGCGGATCGAGTTCAAGATTGACCACAGGACAGGTCAAGGTGGCCCAGAGTTTCTGATCCAGACTACGCAGTGCGGCCAGGTCGGCGGCGGACTCAAGCCGCACCTGATCAAAGCCACCTGCGCGGAAGAACTGCCAGTGGTGGCCTGTTTTACTTGTCATAAGAGTTGTTCCTAACGGCAACGGTAAGAAAAGCTATTGTGTCAGCAAAGAGCGCGTCCGAAAACGTACCCGAGCCTGTGGTATTGAGTTATAGAACACCCAAGGGGGATCGCGCCACTGGGGCGCGCGAATAAAGATGGCTAGCGAGAGGCCGTAGGCCAGGGAAGCCTGCGGCGGTAGAGCCTACTTGGCAGGCAGGTGTCGCCTCAGAGCAGACCGTTAGCCGGCCGCCCAGCGGGCAGTTTGCGCACAATCCAGTTGAGCAGCATGCCGTACAGCGGCACGAAGAGCATCAGGCTGATCAACAGCTTGATCAGATAATCGACAGTGGCGATTTCAACCCAGTTGGCCGCCATAAAGGGATCTGTGCTCTGCCAGAACGCCACCGAGAAAAACAGATAGGTATCCAGCAGATTACCCAACACCGTCGAAGCGGCGGGCGCGATCCACCATTGGCGCAGTTGCCGCAGGCGATCAAACACCTGGATATCCAGCAGTTGGCCCAGGGCGTAAGCCAGAAAACTCGCCACCGCGATGCGGAACACGAACAGATTGAAGTCGCCCAGCGCCGCCAGCCCGCTGAAACGCGCCTCGTGAAACAGCACCGAGACCACATAAGAGGCCACTAACGCCGGCAACATGACCCGCGCGATCACCCGCCGCGCCGAGCTTTTGCCCATCAGCCGCACCGTCAGATCGGTGGCCAGAAAGATGAACGGGAAACTAAACGCACCCCAGGTGGTGTGCCAGCCAAATAAGGTGATCGGCAGCTGCACCAGGTAATTACTGACGATAATGATAAGAATATGAAACGCGATCAGACCGGCTACAACAGCACGGCCGACCGAAGAGGCTATCAACGGCATGGAATGTCCTTTTTGGGCTGAAATGGGGTTAGGGAACCCATTGGCGCAACCGGCATGGCTGCGCGCGGCCGGCATTCTAGCGGTTTGCGACCATTGCTGCACCTGCTGATTGACCTCTGCCGGAAGCAACCGCTCACATCAATGCCACAAGCTACCCTTACTGCTTGCTGAACGCGCCCTGCTCCAACCACTGCCGCAGGTTATCGCCGAGATGGAATTGAGGGTAAGACCAGCTTTCTTCGTCCATCCCGATGTCTTCCTCCCAGAGGCGTATCTGCGTGGTGATCTGCTCGAACATGGCATCGGGTTCTGTCAGTGACAGACCCACGCTCTGATACAGCGCCTTGCTGAACCAGGTCATTTCCGAGTCATCGCCACAGCCGAAAGACGTGCGATCCGCACGGGCGGAGGTCAGGATCAAGGTGTCACTGTCCGCCAATTCGTCTAGCCACTGACCGGAATAACACGCAGAAACCACCAGCACCTTTCGACGCGCGTTCAGCGGTTCGAGCATTTTCGCAAAGGCCTGGGGTGACAGGTTGGGCAGTTCTACCCCTGGCTGGCGCAGCAACAGATCGCCGTCTTCACCGCCATGGCTTACCAGGTGCACCACCAGCAGGTCTTCCTCCGGATTCATCTGCTCGTCCAGTGCCTTGAGCGCCGTAGCGATGGAAGGGCGAGTAGCCAGAGGCAAGGTCTCGTAGTCCCGGTGGTTGAGCAGCATGATCGCGCGATTTTCCAGATCAAACTGCGACTGCAGGCCCGCTCTGGCTACCTCGATGTCGCGCATGAAAACAGATTCGGTACCGTCCCCGCCTACCGCCAGAAAATACACGTCCGTCACGCCAGGGCGCTCCGCCTCCAGGCTTTCAATCTGCCTGTTCAAGCGTTCGCGATCCTCGACCAGAATTTGCTCGGTAAGTGGCGCAGGCCGGGCTGAGGGCTCTGGCTGTGCAGAATCATTACCCTCCACAAGCATGCCGTATTCCCAGGTTCCACTCAGGCTTTCCATATTCGCTGGGGCGTTGGCCGGGGTGTAGGTTCCCTGACCGTGGTATTGCCAGTCGAGAAACTCCCCCGCATAGGTGCCGTATTCGGTTGTGTGCTCACCCCGTACCGGCAAACCCTCGGCAAATTTCGCCACATAAACACTATCACCGACTTCATAGCGGCCCGGGCCATTGAACTTGCCGTTCACAAAGGCACCTTCATAGCGGGTGCCGTCATTGTCCAGCACGCCCTGCCCTTCCATCACGCCCTTCTGAAACTCACCTTCGTAACGCCAGCCCATGGCCGACTCCAGCACACCCTGACCGTGCCAGTAGCCCTCATGGAATTGGCCGCGATAGACCATGCCACTGGCAAACTGCTGAAGGCCGTCACCATGAAAAAAGCCGTCGCGAATATCCCCCGAATAGGTACTGCCATCCGGCAGCCGCGCATCCGGCGCCAACATCTCTGCCGGGTTGCAGGCAGCAAGCAGCAGGACGGTAGTCAGTGACAAGGTGAGTCGCAGGGGGCGCAGCAGAGTAAGCGTCATATGGTGATCTTGATCGGGGCTGTTGCAGGGAGGTTAGCGGGTATGGCGTTTTGGGGCCAGTGGGTACACCTCGCGAATGAACTCACTAGGTTGCGGCGGATTATGCATAGTCATTAGTGATAATCCTCATAATCAAGAATGTAGGCGTTGCCGTGCTGGAACTCGAACGTCATGCGCCAATTTCCATTAACCCTAATCACCACCGACCTTTGTCTTTGCCCTGCAATGGATGAAGCCGAAAACCAGGGATATCCATGTCCTCCACTGAAGTCCCTTATCCAACAATGCTGTGGCTTACGCAGCCACACCACTCATCAAGCTTTCATAGGGAATGCGTAACCCCTCATGCAGCCGTTTGATCATGCGGATGCTGAGATTCCGGTTTCCGCTCAGCACTTCAGAAACCCGGCCGCTAGGGCCAATGAATTGCTCCAGGTCACGCGCCGTCAGGCCGTCCTGCTCCATGCGAAACTTGATCGCCGCAATCGGGTCGGCAACATGAATCGGGTAGTGCTTATTTTCATAAGCCTCGATCAGCGTTACCAGCACCTCCATCTCATCGGCTTCCAGCGTACCCTCCTCCGCCTGAAACACATGCTCAAGGCGCTGAAAGGCAGCAGTCAGATCGTCATCATTGCGAATCGGTTTAATATTCATTGACTGTCTCCACGTCTATCTGATCGTACTGAGCATGAGTGCCTATGAATTTCACCCACACAATTTGAGCTCGGTACTGAACCTCAACAACTAAACGGTACTTGTTGCCGCCAATGTTAAAAACAACCCGGTTATTGCCAACAAAGCTGGCCGTGCTGTAGCGGTTCTTAGTGCAAAACCGGGGTCAAATGAACGTTTAGATCATTTCTACAAAATTCTGTGAACTGGTAGTCGCCTTCGTTATTCCCCTTACACCACCACTCCTGCCAAGATCCCCCGTAACACCGGAAAGGAATCAACATGGCCAGGCGACGGCGACTTAGTTACCCAAGCATACCGCAGCATCTGATTCAGCGAGGAAACAACCGGCAGGTCTGCTTTGCAGACGAGCAAGACATGCTCACCTTCGGACAGTGGTTGTGCGATTACTCCGACGAATACGGCGTGGCGATTCACTCATGGGTGTTTATGACCAACCATATCCATCTTCTCGCTACACCCACCGGCCCAGAGAGCATCGGCTTGATGATGCAGGCGCTCGGGCGACGTTACGTCCGCTACTTCAACAGTCGCCATCGCCGCACCGGCACATTGTGGGAAGGCCGCTATCGGTCCTGCCTGGTTGATTCCGACGGCTACCTTCTCCAATGCCAGCGCTATATAGAACTGAATCCCGTCCGGGCGGCCATGGTGACCGCCCCCGGCGATTACCGCTGGAGCAGCTACCGCACCAACGCCTTTGGCAAAGCTTCGCGGCTGGTTTCGCCCCATGCTCTTTACCACCAACTAGGCAGTACCCCAGCGGAGCGCCAATTGGCCTATCGCGAGCTGTTCAAGGAAGTACTACAAGACGACCTAGTAGAAACCATACGCACCACTACGCTCATCGGCCTAGCTCTGGGAAACGACAAGTTCAAGCGAGAAATAGAAGCACTGAGCGGGCAATCAGTCAGCCCAGGAAAACCAGGACGACCACCACGGAATCAGAAGAACCACAACTCACCAGATTAATGTTCTTGTGACCCCATTACCGCTAGCATGACCAGCCTCTATAAACTTGAACAACCTCTCAAATCTCACCAGAACGAGTTGCGAATGAGATTCAGCAGAACTAGCCTGAACGCTTGTTTTTACTGGCAAAGGAATGTCACATGCAATGCTCAACCATCAGTCAACTCAAGCTATCAGTGCGTAGCAAGGTGGCCATCGAAGAGATACGTAAGACCGATCGGTTCTCCTTGAGCTTGCAGCGTGTCACTGCCGGGGGCGTTGTGTTAAATATTTTTGCGGGCAATGGTCCTGTAGAAACGACTTATAGCGTAGCAGCGGCGGACTTCAGAACAATGGCTCAAGCGCTCGCAGCAGTTCCATCCATTGCCCGGCGGCGTATCAATAATATCGCGCAGGAAGCAGCTTTTTATGCATCAGGCCAAGACGAAAGGCTTTTTTGGCAAGCCGTTATAGACGGGTGCAAACCATGAAAAAAATATTAACGGCTCTCCTAAGCACTATCTTGATGTTGTTAAGTGCGTCCGCTGCTGCGGATACTACCTCCATCGAATTGGCACAACTGCGTTTCAATCAAAGCGTTGTTGAACTCGACAGCCAGGAGGCGGCCTGTGACACTCAGCGTCAGATATTACCCGCAGATCTGTTTGATCTATTCAAAATAACAACTGAGCAGCGCCGAACTGCACTCAAGTACTTTCACGACAGGGCCTTGGCTAGTTGTTCAGAAGGTGCTTTGAAGGACTTCCTGGTTGCTGCCGCCAGTTTGTCGGCGGTTGCGCCGGAAACAGCGACAGATATTCAGGAGGCAACTCATCTGATTATCCAGACACAAATATCCCTACTAAAATCTGAATCTGAGTTCAATCGCCTTGACCCGCAATTAAGGGAACAGCTTTTGCAACTGCCCAATCTCAAGGCGCCCTTTAAACTGCTGGAGTCTGGGCGTTTGCTGGTTGAGCCCACTTAGCTGATCACCCAGTCAAATTTTAAATCCGCTCTGGCTTCCCAAAACGGATTTTTGTTTAGCTTTCAGCTTTCAGATTGCCGCTGCCTACAAAGTAGGCCTGGATATAAAACGCCTCCAACGGCCGAAAGCCATTGTAAAACCGGTATTAGTTCAGATAAACATTTAGGGCAAAACCTTCATCTGACCCCAATTACGTGTGCCCAGCGATCAGGCCGCCGAATGGGTTCGGCAGGGTCGACGTGGTCGAAACTGATCGCAACAATGCGGAAAACATATGCAGCACTGACCAGAGTTGCCCCCAGCACCATCACTGCCCACAGCCAGTGGGCGGGCTCCTCCAGAAGCGCCCCTAGAAGCACCCATTTAGCCACAAAGCCACCGCTAGGAGGCAGGCCCACCAGACTGCCGCCCGCCACGGCAAAGGCAAATACAGCGATGGGCATGGTCTGCGCAGCGCCTCGGAGCGTCGCTATACGATGATTACCCAGAGTCGTCTGCATTTCACCGGCAGCAAGAAACATGGAGACCTTGGCCAGCCCGTGCGATACGACGAAGAGCCACAGGGCGACGGATAGCTCACTTTGCTGCCAATAGAGCAGCAACCCTAACGCCATCAGCGCATAGCCGAGTTGAGAGATGGTCGAATAAGCAACCAGCGTCTTGATCGACGGCGTACGCAGCGCGGCCCAGCCGCCCGCCAAGGAGGCGATAACGCCCGCAATGGCGAACGCCAGACCCGCAGAGCGCGCAGGTTCGACCGGCGCAATCTCGGTCCAGATGATCATCAGAATAAACAGCGGTCCCTTGATCACGACCCCGGACAGCAGTGCGCTGACCGCCGTCGGCGCCGCCGCGTGAGCTGCGGGCAACCAGAGGTGCAACGGCCACATGGCGCCCTTGAGCATCAGTCCCAGACTGATGAATACAAGCGCCGTGTTTGTCACCGTGTCGTTCTGTGCCAACTCCGCCAGCACGCTTACGTCGAGCACCCCGTAACGCCCGTACAGGAGTGCTACGCCAAGCAGATAGCAAATGGAGGCAGCGAGGGACAGCAAGAGATAACGAAAGGCTGCTGCGTAAGCCTTGCTGCCCGACAGAAGGATGAGCGCAACAGACACCAGACCGAGCAGCTCAAGAGTCACGTACCAGTTGAACAGATCCCGCGACAACCACAGCGCTGCAAGGCTGGCATGCAGCAGACAGGAAAGTGGCCAGAAGTCCGTGGAGTTCGTTCGGGAATGGCCTTCTCTTGTAGCGTAGAGCGCCACCAGAAGATGAACCAGGGCAGTGAAACTCAACATCAGCACCCCGATGCCACCCAGCTCGAACCGGATGCCCAGAGCACTATCCCATCCGCCCAGAGAGAGCGACAACCTACCCTCCCTCGACACCTCGCGGCCGGCCCCTATCGCTGCCATCAGGCTGACCAGGCTAGCGCCTATCACCCATCCGCCAGAGCGCGATCGCATCAGAAGCATCAATAGTGCGGTCACAAGCGGAGCGGCAAGACTGACGAGTGCCAGGTTCACTCCGAGGACCCGGCGCCTGAGTGATTCAGCACTGAACTCCCCCTATTGTCTGCGCATCATGGAATTTACCGTTACACCACCCGATTGAGATAGACAGCCGCGGGTTAGTTCCCCGCCGGAAGCATCAAACCCTCAGCTGTGCTAATCGGAGGAAAAGATGCAATCTAGCGCAAGCTGTTCATCTGTTTTTAATTGTAGAGACGGTTTCTGTTCATCTTCCCAAACGCACACCTTTCATACGCGCAGGGTACCTTGGGTACTGCAAGGCAAGCATGTTTTGTACTCTAACAAGCCAAGGAGATTTTTATGCGTATGCGAGTCGCTTCCGTGATTTCAATGATGGCGTTGGCAATTGCTGCCGGCCCGACCATGGCCAAACCTGTGGTAAACAACAACATTACTGAAGCAGAGATAAAGCACGCTCAGCAAGCCTGGGGCGAGGCTCTGATTGCGATCAGTACGACCTACACCGAGAACGGGCGAGAAAAGGCTGAACAGAAAGCCCGCAAGGTGCTGGATGCTGCTTATGGCTACGGACAGGGCGCCGTCCTGTTCAAACCCACTCTAGCCAGCGGTGAGCAGACCTTCCGCACCGAGTACGATGATGCGCTGGCCTACTTCGTCGGTGGCAACCCTGCGTTTGGCAACGACAGTGGCTTTGCCCTCAAAAGCTGGGAAGGTTATGAGTTCACCAATGCCGGCATTTACATCAACGGCGACCTGGCGCTGACCATGGGTCAGGTGATGCTGACAGACGCCAGCGGGCAGGTGACCACCGTGGATAAAACCTGGGGATTCAAGAAAGACGAGCAAGGCGATCTGCGCATTGTTCTGCACCATTCATCATTGCCCTACAGTGTCGAGTAATCTCCCGCTCTTTACGGGAAAACATGGCTGGGCGGGCTCCCCCCGCACCAGCCTTTTTACTCAACCTGCATGTAATAACCCAGTCCTCGGCGGGTATGCAGAAGCTTTACCGGATGAGGGTCGTCAATCTTCTTCCTGAGCCTGGCCACATACACATCCACGATGTTCGTGAGCGGGTCCTCATTCAATCCCCAAACGTTAGAAAGAATGCGCTCCCGGCTGAAGACCTTGCCGCTATTGCTCATCAGCAGTTCGAGAATACCAAGCTCCTTGGCAGTCAGGTTCAGGGCTATGTCGCCGCGCTGGGCATGCATACTGTCCAAGTCCAGCGTCAGATCCGCGATCTGCAACCGAGGCTGGTGTGCAGTAGTAAAATCCCGCTTTGCCAGCGCTTCAATGCGGGCCAACAGCTCTTCAAAGTGAAAGGGCTTGCCCAGATAGTCGTCTGCACCAGCGCGCAATCCCTTGACGCGCTCATCCACTTCGGACAGGGCTGACAGAATCAGGATACGACTGGGGATTTCCTGACTTCGAATCTGCTGGCATAACGTCAGGCCGTCCACCTGGGGCAGCATTCGGTCAAGCACAATTACATCGGGCTCGAATTGGCGGGCGATCTGCAGCGCATGCAGACCGTCCGTTACCAACTGAGTCAGATAACCCTCAGCCTTCAGCCCTCGCAGCAGAAAGCTGCCTACTTTTTCGTCATCTTCAATAATCAGAACTTTCATTCGGACTTCCGTTGAACAGTGGGAGGCTGAGACGTACTTTGGTGCCCGTAGGATGATTGTCATGCAATTCGATGGTGCCGTCGTGCGCAGCCATTATCGCTTTTGCAATGCACAGACCTATCCCGAGCCCATCCGGCCGCACCTTGCGTGCAGACTCGCCTCTGAAGTGCCGTTCAAACAGGCGCTGATGATCTTCGGAGACCAAACCGATACCCTCGTCCGCCAGCTCCAGGCTCAACTCGCTGTCAGTGAAGCTCACTGCAAACCTCAATGGCCGGTCCGCGGGGGAGTAGTGCTGAGCGTTGTCTGTAATGATGCGCAGCACACTGGCAAGCTTTTCCGAGTCGATCAGCAACCATTGGTCAGCAGGGAGTGGTACCGATGCCACTTGCTCCAATTGATAAGGGTGAGTCAGGTACTGCCGGATGGCCCCTATAACGAGCTCCATGAACTCTTGCAGGTCGACCGGCTTCAAAGCCACCTGCAGTAAGCTCTCCTCACCGCGGGCAAGCATCAGCAGATCGTCAATCCTGCGGCTCAGTTGCTGACTGGCTGACAGGATGCGCATGAACGATTCCTTGTATTCCGGGCTATCCTTGTCCTTCCCGCGCAGACTGATTTCAGCTTCACCCTGTATGCTCGTCGCCGGCGTACGCAGCTCATGGCTGATATCGGCCAGCAGCTGATTCTGTCGGCTTTCAGTCTGATGCAGGCGCGCCAGTGTTTGCTGCAGTTCAGCAGTTCTTTCCTGAACACGTTGCTCGGTGGCTCGCTGACTGAGCTTCTCCTGCTCCGCAAAGTCAGCGATATAACCTGACATCAGGTTGAACTGGCGAGCAAGCTCAGCAAACTCCTCCGGACCCTGCTCATTGATGCGGTGAGCGAAATTACCTTGCTGCAATTGCTTGGTTCCCCTGAGCAAATGCTGCAGCGGCCGACTCAAGCCCCTTGATAAGTACCAGCCGATAAAGATGGCAAAAAACAGGCCCGCCAGGCTGATCAACAGCATGGTTGTCTGAATGCGTTGTACGGCATTCAGCGCATCGTCCTCCGTGCTGCTCGCACGTTTCTTCTGCTCCGCGATAGCGTCCTGCAGGAGCTCAGCCAGATCCGTGTCCTGAAATTTGTCGAAGAGGTCAATCAGGGTGCGCCAAAGCTCGGTGTCGTCTTGTCTGGCAGCCATCTCTCGAGTCTTGAGCGCCTGCTCGAGGGTATACAGGTTCGACTGCAGCAATGAGATGACCTTGACCTGCGCCATGATGTCTTGCAGGTCCTGTTCACTGGTGCTGAACAACTGATCACGAATAGCCAACTGATCCAGATTCTGCAACTGCTGCCGCATACGGTCGAAAAGCAGATCGCGAAAGTCCGTGTTGGCATCCTCAGTCAGCAGATACTCGGCCACCCAGACCTTCAAGCGCTGCTTGTCTGCTCGCAAGGATATGAATTCGGTCAGCATCTGATTGGCGATGCGATTTCGCTGGGTGTGAAACTCAGAATTCTGATGGGCCCAGAAACCGATCCCGGAAAGCAGCAGGATTATGCCGACCAGAATACAGAGGGATACGATCAGCTTGCGCAGATACATGGATTAGCTCGCAAAAAGCGTGAGCTGGCAGTATATGGACCCGAACCAATTAGTTCATGAAAATCGCGTTAACTGTCTGAGTGCAATAAGCTGACGTTGAGGCAGAAGGCAGGGTTAGCGATCGGTCTGCAGCGAATGCTTGGAACTTACGCACTACTTCCTGGCAGCCTCCATCAGCATCCAGCACTTGAGAGAAAAACGCCCAAAAGGTATTGGATTTGCTGAATAACCTTAGCCTGCTGAATAAGCCTTGCTGATTGTGATCAAGGCGTTTAGCAGGGATGAACTCGCCAAAACACTCATCAAGCTGGGTGATCGAATGCTGGCGCAATCGGGCTCTCTCGTCGGCAAGGATGAGGGCCGCTGATCGCGGCTTGCGACGCAGGGTCGGCAAGTGAAATCCTGGTAGAAATAAGGTCTTGTTTTTCATGCATTATTGTCGCATTTGCAGCCTCGATTTGGGGCTGAAAATCAGTGCAAAAGCTGCTTAACTTAGTGCCATTCTCATCTGACCCCAATTACCTACCGATCTGGATCTTCAGCACCTGCGCCACGCCTATGACGCATTGCAAGCCTGTTACGCTCCCGCCAGCTCGGCCAGCCGGGCCGAGGAGGGCGCTGCTGATGCGCGCTTTCACCTGGCTATCGCCGAAGCCAGCCATAACACCATACTCCTGCACACCATCCGCGGGCTGTTCGATCTACTCAAGCGTAACGTAGTGACCAATATCGGTGGCATGTATGAACTGCGGCCTGAAACGCGCTTGATGCTGATCAGCCAGCACCGCGAGTTGTTTGAAGCCATCACCGAACATCGCGCCGATGACGCAAGGGCCAGTGCCAGCAGGCACATTGGTTATGTACAGACCGTGCTGGCAGAGCGCCGCGAGGAAGAGCACCGCCTGGCAAGGGCTCAGCGCCGGGACAAGAGTTGAGCGCAGAGGCAAGTATTGCC
The DNA here is from genome assembly GCA_963974865.1 of uncultured Pseudomonadaceae bacterium. Lineage (GTDB taxonomy): Bacteria > Pseudomonadota > Gammaproteobacteria > Pseudomonadales > Pseudomonadaceae > Halopseudomonas. Next base: position 430,779 of record CAXBEU010000001.1, read on the forward strand.
GGTCTTGGCTTCGGGTGTGCAGTGATCTGCTGATTGCACTAGACTGTTACAAAATATCTAAAAAAGGCAAACGTATGCAGGATGCACAACACCCTGAATCAGGCAGCCGCAAGCGTGATGAAAGCCTGGTCTTCATTTTTCTGGTGGTGTTTCTGTTCCCGTTGCTGGCTGTTGCCATAGTCGGCGGCTACGGCTTCGTGGTGTGGATGATCCACCACTTTATTGGGCCGCCGGGCCCGCCGTTGTAGGTGCACAGATGAGCGTTTCCCAATCCAGAAGACAATTGTGGCGTGGTGCAAGCCGAAGCCCTGTACAACGGCCACCCTGGACCGCCGGCAACTTCACCGACGCCTGCACCCGCTGCAATGCCTGCATTGACGCCTGCCCTGACGCTTTGCTTTACAAAGGCGATGGTGGCTTTCCGGAAATCAGCTTCAAGAATGAAGGTTGCAATTTTTGCGGCGAATGTGTGCAGGCCTGCCCGGAACCCGTATTCGATACGCGCCTCAAAGCCTTTCCCTGGAAGATCGCGCTGGCAGAGTCCTGTCTGGCTTTCTCCGATATCGATTGCCAAAGTTGCCAGGATGCTTGCGAACTCCAGGCTATACGCTTTCGCCCCGCACTGGGCCGTGCGCCGCAGCCCGAACTGGAAACCGACGCCTGTAATGGTTGCGGCGCCTGCGTGACGGTCTGCCCCGCTGACGCGATAAAACTCGAGAGCTCCCATGTCTGAAGAACTGCATATCGCCAGTATGATCCTCCACGTTCTGCCCGCGCATTTGCCAAACCTTACAGCTTGGGCGGAGGGTCAGTCGGATCTGGAGATTCGTGCTTCGAGCCCCGAAGGCAAGGTCGTGGTGGTCATAGAAAAGCCCCATCAACAGGACATCCTGAGTGTAATAGACGACGCCGAGCAACAGCCCGGCGTTCTCAGTTGTACCCTGATTTACCATGAAGTCATGAGTCCCGCCGAAGGTGATCAGGAGCTGTTGCATCTCGCTCCTGGGGCCTGAGTGCGCCTACGCTAAAAGATATTCAATGCACAAGAAAGGGATCAATCATGAAACTGACCCGACGTGAGTTCGTCAAAGCCAATGCAGCCGCCGCAGCCGCCGCTGCCGCAGGTCTTGCGCTCCCTGCCGCCGCCAACAACCTGATTACCAATGCCGACCTCACCCGGCTCACCTGGAGCAAGGCCCCGTGCCGGTTTTGCGGTACTGGCTGCAGTGTCATGGTCGCCACGCGAGACAACCGGATAGTCGCTACCCATGGCGATATGCAGTCGGAGGTCAACCGTGGTTTGAACTGCGTGAAGGGTTATTTCCTCTCGAAAATCCTGTACGGCCGTGACCGGCTGACCAAGCCGCTGTTGCGCAAGCGTAACGGCCTGTATGCCAAAGACGGGGAATTCGAGGAAGTCAGCTGGGATGAAGCGCTGGATGTCATGGCGGAAAAATTCACCACAGCCATCCGTGAGCATGGCCCTGACAGTGTCGGTATGTTCGGTTCAGGGCAATGGACCATCTGGGAGGGCTACGCTGCGTTGAAGTTGTTCAAGGCCGGCCTGCGCACCAATAACATCGACCCTAACGCCCGCCACTGCATGGCATCGGCGGTCGCCGGTTTCATGCGGACCTTCGGTTCAGACGAGCCGATGGGTGTTTACGATGATATAGAGCATGCCGACGCCTTTGTGCTCTGGGGCTCGAACATGGCCGAGATGCACCCCATACTCTGGACCCGCGTAACCGACCGGCGCCTCTCCCATCCGGACACTGAAGTGGCTGTGCTGTCGGTATTCCAGCACCGGTCATTCGATCTGGCGGATCTGCCGATGGTGATGAAGCCCAATGCAGATATCGTCATTCTCAATTATATCGCCAACCATATTATTTCCACCGGGGCGGTCAATCAGGATTTCGTCGGCAAGCACGTCAGCTTCCACCTGGCCATAGATGACATCGGTTACGGCTTGCGTCCTGATGATCCGCGCGAGCGCAATGCCAAGAACTGGGCCGACCCGAACACCTGGACCGATATGAGTTACGAGGCGTTCGCCGATTATGTGCGGCCATATACGCTGGAGCGGGCTGTCTCCGAGTCCGGGGTGTCCGAGGCCAGCCTGAAGCGTCTGGCTGCCATTTACGCCGATCCGCAGAAGAAGGTCATGACCTTCTGGACCATGGGTGTCAATCAGCACACCCGCGGCGTCTGGATCAATAATCTGATTTACAACCTGCACTTGCTTACGGGCAAAATTGCGACGCCGGGCAACAGTCCTTTCTCGTTGACCGGCCAGCCCTCGGCCTGTGGGACGGCTCGCGAAGTAGGCACCTTTACCCATCGCTTACCAGCAGACATGCTCGTCGCTAATCCGGAGCACCGGGCGAAGGCAGAGGGAATATGGCGGGTGCCGGAAGGCACGGTGCCAACCACCCCGGGCTATCACGCGGTGTTGCAAAGCCGCATGCTCAAGGACGGCAAGCTGAAGGTCTATTGGACCCAGGTCAGCAACAACGTCCAGGCCGGGCCCAATGTGGACGGCGAGATTCTGCCCGGTTGGCGTAACCCGGAGACCTTCATCATCGTTTCGGATATTTATCCGACCGTGTCGGCGCAGGCGGCTGATCTGATCTTGCCCGCTGCGGGCTGGGTGGAAAAGGAGGGTGCCTTCGGCAATGCCGAACGTCGGACCCAGTTCTGGCACCAGCTGGTCAATGCGCCAGGGGAGGCTCGATCCGATCTCTGGCAACTGGTTGCCCTGTCCCAGCGCATCAAGGTAGATGATGTATGGCCTGACGAATTGCTGGCAAAAGCACCTGAAATGCGTGGCAAGACGCTGTACGACCTGTTGTACCGCAACGGCAAGGTGGATCGGTTTCCGCTTGATCAACTTAACCCGGATTACGAGAACAGCGAGTCCCGCCACTTTGGTTTCTATCTACAGAAGGGGCTCTTCGAGGAATATGCCGAGTTTGGCCGCGGCAAGGGCAAGGATCTGGGTTCTTTCGACAGCTATCATGCGGCCCGCGGTCTGCGCTGGCCAGTGGTCGACGGGCAGGAAACGCTCTGGCGTTACCGCGAGGGTTCGGATCCTTATGTCGAAGCGGGCAGTGGCTTCCAGTTCTACGGTAACAAGGATAAAAGGGCGCGAATTTTCGCCGCCCCGTTCGATCCGCCAGCCGAAACACCGGACGCCGAGTATCCTTTCTGGCTGTGTACCGGTCGGGTGCTGGAGCATTGGCATACCGGCTCGATGACGCGCAGGGTGCCGGAATTACACAAGGCGGTGCCCGAAGCGTTGCTGTATATGCACGCCGATGACGCCCGTGAGCAAGGTTGGCGCCGCGGTAGCGAGGTCAACGTGATCAGCCGGCGCGGAGAGGTCAAGATGCGGGTTGAAACCCGTGGCCGGGTCAAGGTGCCGAAAGGCCTTGTCTACGTGCCGTTCTTCGACGCCAATCGCTTGATCAACAAGCTCACCCTGGATGCGACAGACCCGATTTCCAAACAGACGGATTACAAGAAATGCGCGGTCCGCCTTGAACTTGTGAGTTTGGCATGAGGAGGCCCGGGATGAAAATCGCAGATATGTTGTGTATGGCGGTCTGTTTGCTGGCGTTCAATGCCTTGGCCGAGGACCAGGATATTTCCGCGCCTGACGGGCTGCGCGAGGGCGGGACGCTCTATCAGAATCTGCCGGCTCCGCCAATGGCAGGTGAGCCGCGTCACTCCGGACGGGAGGTGCGTAACTATCCTGAGCAGCCGCCGGTTATTCCCCACAGTATCCGCAACTATCAGGTTGATCGGCGGCATAACCGCTGCCTGGAATGCCATAGCCGCAATGTGGCACCGGATGTTGGCGCACCCATGATCAGCGTCACGCATTTTGTCGGTCGGGACGGCCAGACCCGGGCGGCGGTTGTGCCCAGCCGTTACTTCTGTACCCAGTGTCATGTGCCGCAAACGGACGCCAGGCCGCTGGTGGAGTCGGATTTTCGCTCCATTGATCAGGTTATTCAGGAAGAAGCCGTCCGACGTACTGGCGACGGAGGTCAGCCATGAAGCGCTTCCTCAGCCGATTCTGGAAGACACTCAGCCGACCCAGCGTACATTTCAGCCTTGGCTTTCTGACGTTGGGCGGTTTTTTGGCGGGCATTCTCTTCTGGGGCGCCTTCAATACCGCACTGGAGGCGACCAATACCGAGCAGTTCTGTATCGGTTGCCATGAGATGCAAGCCACGCCCTATGAGCAATTGAAAAACACCATTCACTACTCCAATCGCTCAGGCGTCCGCGCAATGTGTGCCGATTGTCATGTGCCACATGACTGGACCGACAAGATGGGCCGCAAGATGGAGGCCTCGAAAGAGGTGTGGGGCTGGCTTTTCGGTACTATCAATACGCCGGAAAAATACGAAGCCAAGCATCTGGCAATGGCGCAACGGGAATGGCGCAGGCTCAAAGCCAACGACTCCCTTGAGTGCCGCAATTGCCATCTGTTCGACTCGATGGACTTTACCCTGCAGGCGCCCAGGGCTGCCGCTGCCCACTCGACAGCACTGGCCAGCGGCGGTACATGTATTGATTGCCACAAGGGGATTGCGCACGAGTTGCCGGCGGGCATGCATTCTTCGTCACGCTAGTTTGACGGGTATGTTTTAGCGCAAGGCAAACACGGATCCAGATTACTGGCTAACAGCGCACTCTAGAGAGCGCTGTTAGCCAGGCTGGAGCGGGGTTAGTCCGTCAGCAGAATACCGCCGGCGGTTATTACAGACTGATGAGAGGGTAATCCCCCCATTTTTAGCGGGGCTCAGAAGTAGAGTTAGGCCACCATGGCCA
>CAXBEU010000002.1:0-226843 GCA_963974865.1 uncultured Pseudomonadaceae bacterium
CAAACGGCAGCTTTATCAAGATCGATCCCAGCGGCGTTACCTTGAATGGCGCCTCTATCAAGCTGAATGCGGGTGGCTCGCCGGGAAGTGGGTCGGGTGCTGCGCCTGTGCTGCCAGGGGAGGTACTGCCCGCGGACACCGCACAACCAGGGCAGGAAACCATAGTCAAACAACGCAGAGTTTTCCTGCAAGCAACCAGCGGCATTTGTGAGGTGTGCGAGTCAGCCAAGAATCGGGACGAAAAGTCATGACCCAGACTGGCGCACTACTATTTGACGGCGCTTCGCGAAAAAGGGCGCTGATATGGTTAAGTCAGACGTATCCGCAACACAGCACAAGCCCCTTGTTGTACGGTACTCCTTTTGAGGCGCTGGGTGATGTGGGTCCAATCCTGCTTGATGCAGATGAAGGCAGCCCTCTGCATCAAGCCTGGCTCAGGGGCTCGGCTGATTTACGACATGCTGTTTGGCTTAAGACCTGTGCCAGCCAGAATGAGCTTTACACCAGCCTTAGCCACCGTTTGCGTATTCTCTCCCCTGACGGTCGCGAGTTCTGGTTACGGCTGGCAGATGCGCGACCCATGCTGCGAGCCTGGCAAGCGTCAACAAAATGGCCTGAGGGCTTTTGGTTCGGCGTAAAGGAAGTATGGCTACACGACCAGCGCCACGCCTTTATGGCTTGGAAAAACGAGGCGCCCGACTACGACTGTGCGGTCACTTTTGACGGCGTAAAGAAACTGGTAATGCTCGACTGGCCACTGCTGGAAGCACTGGCACAAGAAAACACGTCACTGCAGGGAGCAGCTCTATGAACCAATCTGTATCGGCACCAGCTCGCCTACAACCTGCCGCATGCCCCTTGCTCGCGGCGGTCCTCCCTATTCGCTACGCCATTGGGCCGATTGATCCGCGCAACCCCTCCAGTCTTGATGCCGCAGCGCTTGATTTACCTGCGCTGGACGGAGCCTTTCCGGACCTGGGGCCAGATCATCCGCAACATCAGGATCTGCCATTGGGCTATGTTCCGCGCATGCTGCGCGACGGCTGGCTGTACCTATGGGAAGAGTCAGTGCAGGAGCTCAGTGAATACAAAGTCGCTGACTCGATTCTTACCCTGACTGGACGCGGCGGAGGACTGCAACAACAACCCCCGCTCGCGTATTTGCTGCTTGAGGCTGGGGCGCCAATCCGGCTGACATGGTCTCCCGTATGCTGGAGTAACGAATTTTTTGCTCAGGTCGAAGGACACGCAGAATCGCGTCAGAGTCTGATGCGAGAACTGACCCCGGGGAGCGCGCCACACAGTGGCCAGATTCAAACATTGCATTCAGAGATAGCGGACATCCGCCCGGAGAACTTTCGTTGGAGCTGCGCGCCAAACCCGAGTTACTGGCTGCTGGAAGATCCGCCGCTCAAGCGCATGCGCCGCTGCGAGCAGCAGCATTTTGCGCTGGTCGATGACCCCTGGGGCGTACTCCTGGACCTTGCTGGCCTGTTGCGCGCTCGCGCACAGGCATTCGACAAGCTCCATAAGCATCGTATGGATGATTGGGCCGTAGCGACGATAGTTCAGTCCATGGGCAACAGCGACGAAAACGTCCGGGGGCGTATACGCTCTATTATTGATGTGTCTGCCTTGCAGCAGACATTGAACGAGCAGAAACTTGAAACGCAGGCGGTGGAGGCAGACCGTCTGCGCTTGGCCGACATCTGGGCTAACTGGTTTACCACCTTTGGTGGGACTACAGCGTCCAGCATGGAAAGCGCCTGCCAGCACTTTGATATAAGTGACCCCGCTGCACGCGACATGCTTGAAGCCAGCTTCGCTGCTGCCTGCATGGGTCCGGCAGCGACCTCGCCTGGGGTCAAGGCCATTCAAGAAGCGCTCGATGTTAACCGCGTCTCGGGTGAGCCATGGTTGCTTAGGGCCCTCATGGGTTTTACCCAGCGAGTGAGCGCAGGGGAGCTGCAACGGCTGCTGCAAATCCCGGACAGCGCGGCAGAGGTTGCAGAAGATCTCGGGCAGGTCACGGCCAGAGCGGCACGGATCACCGCATTCGTCTCGGCTCTCAACATCGGAGCAGCCAATCTGCAGAGCTTGCCCTTTGTTGGGGGTGGCGAGCCTCTGATCGCCGCCATATCACCAGCTATAGGGCCTGCTCCGTTCAACCTTGCCGATCAGGTGAGCCATCCGACATGGGGATTATGGGTAGCCATGCTATTGCGTAGCGCCCAAAGGATTGAAGTTGGCGCGCTATCAGCGGAAGAGTCATTGCGGTGGACGAGCGCTCAGATTGATGATAGCGTCAAAAATAATAATCGTCGGCTCAGCCTGGAAGACAATCGCGACAGGTTAGAGCGTCAATTGACGCGAGAAGCCCGTATTCCTGAGACAGCTCCCCCTCTCGATAAAAACCCGCCTGCTACTCACACCGGCAAGCATGTACTGCATATGTATTTGGTACCGAGCTCCAATGCAAACTCGGATTTGCGCATGTCCAAGCCGGGCTACCGCAGTGATCTGCCCCAAAGATCGGCAATACCCGGAGCAGCACCAACATTACCCCCGCTCGGCGGCTCTGCAGCAGGGCTGGAGCTACCGCGCAATATCAAGGACTTGGTCCACGAAGCGCCTTTGAAAACATTGATTGCGTTAGTGTCGGTTTGGAATTTGGGTGAGGTTGGGGGCGCATGGGTTCAAGATCGTTCCGCTCAGAACCTTGTTGCCGCAAGCAGTGCGACGGTGACCACCGCTGCCGCCACCGCCGCAATATTTCAACACTTGGCTGATACGCGCTGGGAGCAACATGTGGTTCGGGCTGGGAATGTTAATCCTGCTGCTCAAAAACTGCTGGCTGATGCACTTGGCCTTGCCTCTGGCGCCATGCTGCTTCAGGCCATCACCGCCGGTATCGATGTATTCTACTTTGGCTGGCGAGCACTGGACGCCTATCGTGCTGGCGATCTGGACAGCGCAGCAGTCAATGCGGGCCTGGCCGGAGCTAGCTTTGCCTATGCACGCTTATCGGTAGAAGCTGTGCGTGCACTGCGTCTTGCCCGCTCTGCTGTACTGGCTGGCGATGCATCCGCACTGACCACCGGGCTGCGCGTGCTGTCATTACCCTTGCGTCTGAGCCTGGTGGGGCTGGCTGTGACCATCGTGGCGGGTGTGATAACCCTGTTCTTTACCGAGGACGAGCCGCTGGAGCAATGGCTCAAGCAGACCCGCTACGGCACCCGTCCCGCGGACTGGTCATATAAACTGTCAGGCACCTTGGAAAAGCTGTACCAGGTCGTCCTGCCTGTCAGCCTCAAGCTTGAGCGCTGGCAGGAAGCCAATCCCCGTACTGGCCAGGTGATGCAGGAGGTGCGGCTGGTGCTGCGTTTGCCTGGGCAAAGGGCGTATCGCCAGGGCATGGTCAGCTTTGATGGGGAGGAGGAGTGGGAACAAAAGACCGGTCTCTTTAGCAGCACAAGGCACTGTAGAGCGCTGGTCTGGGACGAGGGCGACCGGTTACCCTTTGACCCTGATACAGGAACCCATGTGCGGCCCGACAGCAACAGCAGGGTTCCCCATGAGCTGTTCAGAAATAACCGCGTGGCACCTCAAAGCAACGGCTTACGCCTCCGTCGCGCCTACCATCCAGACGACGATGCCCGCCTGATTGCTGTCCGTGGCAAGCTGACCTACCAACCCATCGAGGGGCTGTATCTACCGTCCATCGATATTGATGTGAGCTGAATATGAGTAGCACACACCCGCTTGCCCAACGCCTGGCCCAGGCAGTGGACGGCCATCCGTTACAGGCCGATCAGCCAACGGGTGCTCCGCTGATGTGTATGCCCGATGTGGAGGAGCAGACGGAGCATTATCTGTCTATTGAAAACGGTGAGAGCGCAGACCGGGGAATGTTGACCGGGGCATTGGGGGGGGTACTGGGAGTTTCGCTCAGTATTATGGCCTTCCTTGCCTATCGCACAGGAAATGATGACGGCGTATTGCAAGCTCTCCTAGTAGCCCTGGTCTGTTTTATAGCCCCCTTTCTATGGGAAGTCCTGCGCCCTATGCCGCTGTCCATCCTGTTCAATCGCCGCACACGCGAAGTGTATTTTGAGCAGGATGGTCATATCTACCATGCCCCCTGGGACGAGATTGCTGCTGCGGCCTACAGTTTCGATACTGTTGGTCCCTATACCGGGGGGATGCGGCATGCGGCACTGGAAGCTTTACTGCATCGTTATGGTCACCCCGAGGAGCAGGTACTGCTCAATCTGGGCTCTCCGCTGGGCAAGAGTCTGGAGATGCAGTTGGGCTTCTGGGAATACCTGCGTGCCTATATGGACAAAGGCCCTTGGTTTGATGAGCAGGGCAATCACAGTGAGTCGCCCGATTTTAACCAGAGCCTGATGGAGGTACGTAATAGTAAAGGTCAGTCAGTGCGCCTGTACTGGGGACTGATCAGGGAAGAATACAAAGCCAAGAATGGTCGCAACTTCCTCAACTGGCTAGATGTTGCACTTCTCTTTGGAAGTCTGTTGTTTTTGCCCATGCGAGCAACACAAAACTTCACCTACGCCATCGCCAAACGCCGTTCCCGCAGCCAATGGCCCAAGCTGATCCGTGAACGTCTGGACCCGAACGGCCCCATCACTCGTCTGGTGGATATTGAGTTAGAGCAGGCCAAACCGTGAACAGAGTGCCAGCCTGGGGCGAACAGGAGCTATCTATCAACGGGTAGTCAATGGCCCAATCAATAGGGTCAGAGTGTTTGATTTTAAAAAAACAATAACATCGACCCAATCGATTCCAAGTAAGTCCAGACGGGTACTCAGGAAAGAAACTATGAATGCTGGAGTGTTGCTCAAAACTCAATTAGGGCCCTTCAGGAAATTGTTGGCGGCGGCAGTGCTATTTTTGTTTTATCACTTGCTACATTTCAGGGGGCGTATCGGCCGCGTGGAGTTTCTTGCAGTCCAGCTATTGGTCTGTTGGCCGTTGGTGTTGATTGTGATAATCCATGAATGGATGGCTCTCCCGCAGCCCTTACTTTTTCTGACTTTTACGTTCTCTATCCTGTATTGGTTGGTGGGAACCTTTGGAGCAAGTGCTAGGCGTTTGCACGACCTAGGTAAGAGTGGCGGCTATGGTGTTCTTCTCAATTTCATATGGCCTCTGCTTTTGATATGGCCAGGACAGAAGCAGGACAATAAATACGGTTCGCGCCCATCCTATCGGGCTGGATGGGGCTGGTCGTTGCTGCTATGGCCATTCCTATTATTTGTTTATGAGCTACAGGTCTTTCTCCTCAACTGAGTTTTGGGTGTGAATCGCCCTATTGCTCAACCGCCTCAAACCAAAAACCGCAATCATGGTTTCCGTTGCGAATCAGCCGAAATCCAAGGACCTCAAGAAACCACTACGAAAACCAATGGTCCCAATGAGAGCAAGGCCTGGATAGACTCTGCCCGTCTCCGCTGAAAAACGATTTTATAATTTCGGAGCAGGTCAGGTTCAGATTGCTCGGATAGACAAAAGAAAAAACGCTTATATTGAATAGCTGCACGATCACACTTCGGCCGTCACGTCGGAATAATGGATTAGATCTTCCAAACTTCAGGAGCGCTTATGGTCCCTTTCAAACATTCCCTGATTTTTCTCGCCACCCTCGGGCTGTTGGCAGCCTGCGACAATTCATCCAACCCCGGTAACCCGGATACACCCCCCGCGCCTTCGACAACAGCTGAGGTGGCCCCGGCTGAATCGGCTTCTGCTGCTGCGGATACAGACTCAGTTGAAGCTATGGCGGAAGCTGATCAGGGTGAGGCGGGATCTATTGACTCGGGTATGCCTTTTTCGCTGACGGAGGTCACAACGTTCGATGCACCTTGGGCTATGACATTCCTGCCAGACGGCCGGCTTCTGGTGACAGAGATGGCGGGCAACCTGCGTTTGCATGATCTGGAAGCGGGCGAAACCGGGAGTATCGAGGGTGTGCCTGAGGTCGTTCATGCCGGGCAGGGTGGCTTGGGTGATGTGTTGTTGCATCCGCAATTCGATGATAACCAGCAGATCTATCTCAGCTATGTTGAGGCGGGAGACGGCGGGTCCGGTGCTGCGGTAGCCAAGGCCCGGCTGGTATTGGACGACGAGGGCGGCGGCGAGCTTGAGGATCTAGAGGTTATCTGGCGGCAAACGCCGAAGATGTCCGGCAATGGCCATTTCGGCCAGCGTCTGGCGTTCGATGATGACGGAATGCTGTGGATCAGCTCCAGCGAGCGACAGGAATTTGATCCGGCCCAGGACATGACCGGCAATCTGGGCAAGATAGTCAGGCTGAACGACGATGGCAGTGCGCCTGAGGATAACCCTTTTACCGATCAGGGCGAGGTGGCAGCGCAGGTCTGGTCGTTGGGGCATCGTAATATTCTTGGCATGGCATTTGATGCGGATGGCAGGTTGTGGGCCCATGAAATGGGGCCAAAAAATGGCGATGAGCTGAATCTGATCGAAAAAGGCGCGAATTATGGTTACCCGCTGGTATCCAATGGCGAGCACTATGATGGCAGGCCGATTCCCGATCACGATACCCGCCCTGAATTCAACGCCCCCGTGATTACCTGGACTCCGGTGATTTCACCGGCTGGCTTCATTATTTATGACGGCGAGCTTTTCCCGGACTGGAAAGGCAGCGGTTTTATTGGCGGCCTCTCGTCCCAGTCTTTGGTGCGTGTCCAGTTCGACGGGGAAAGCGCTCAGGAGGCAGAACGTTTTGATCTCCAACGCCGCGTGCGTGAGGTCGAGCAAGGTCCGGACGGGGCGATCTGGCTGTTGGAAGACGGTATGCGTGAAGGTAACGGCACGCTGCTGAAGTTGACGCCGCAGGAGTAGCTTTGTAGCAGAGCCAGCCGGTGCTGGCTCTGTTGGCGTGTTTCCAGCGTCGGTCAGGTGTTCTCTACCGGCGCCTCCCCAATGTCTTCGAGAGTAGCTTTCAGCTGCGACCAGGGTTATCTCATGGATAAACCGCTGGGCTTCGCGCTCGGAAACATCCGCTGGCAGCCCAGCCGCAAGCATAGGCTGAACCTCCACCCCCTTGCCGGTTACACTAGTCACTGACTGCATTTCCCGCAGAAAAGAGACTGGAGGTTGCCGACATGAAATCCTTGAAAGTGGACATCGTTTCCGACATCGCGTGCCCGTGGTGTGCCATTGGCTATGCGCGGCTGGAAAAGGCCATGGCAACGCTGGCGGATGAATTGACGGTGTCGGTGCAGTGGCGCGCCTTTGAACTCAATCCCGATCCTGCGTCTGAGCCTCAGCCGATATTGCAGGCGTTGAGCAAGAAGTACGGCCGCAGCGCTGCGGAGATGGAGGCAGCACAGGCAAACATGATGGGCATCGCCAAGGATCTGGGGCTTGATTTTACCCGGATGCAGGAGCGCTATACCGCCAATACCTTCGACGCTCATCGTCTGGTGAAATGGGCGGGAGAGCAGGGGCGCCAGACCGAACTGAAGATGGCGTTGTTTGAGGCTTATTTCGGCCGGGCCGAGAATGTCGCGGCGCCCGAGGTACTGCTCGGTTGTGTCGAGTCGGCGGGGTTGGATCGCGAGCAGGCTCGCGCGGTGCTGGAATCCGATGATTACGCAGACGTTGTTCGCGAGGAGGAGTCGCGGTATCAGCAAGCAGGCGTCTCGGCTGTACCCGCCTTTATCATCAATGAGCAGTATCTGATTTCAGGAGCGCAGGAGCCTGACAGTCTGGTCTCCGCGTTGCGCGAGATCGCGGCTGGAACTGCGGATGTTTGAGATCCGCCATGTCAGCCCCGCGCAGTATCGCCAGCAGACGCGCAAGAGCACGCTGATAGTCGCGGTGGTCTTTGCTGTGCTGGCGATGTCCTTGTCGACGCTGGCGGTGGCCCTGTTCGGCAGCGAGGAAGGCAGCAATTTCCGGTGGAATCTGGCGGGCGTACTGGTGGGGCTGGCCTTCACTATCATGCTGGTGCGCAAGGTCTTCTGGACTCAACCTTGGATGGCGTCGGCGGTGTATGGCTGGCAGCTCAAGCGTGGCCTGATGAGTATCACCAATGTCATGCACCAGGTAGAGGCGGGCGTAAAAGTCGGCTCACCAGAGGCCATGAAGGCATTACGCTTCTATCATCTGGGACTGGCGGAAATGCATAAGCTCGATGGCAACCCCCAGGCATTGAATGATCTTGGTGGGGAGGTCGACAGGCATCGGGAGGCCATGCTGGAGAGGGGGCTGGCTGTTGATCAGTACCAGCTTGATCCTGCCTGGCTCGGCAATTTGCAAAACGGCCCCGGCCCCTCAGCGTGAGGCCGGGCAAGCGACGCTAGCATGCCCCACGCCGGGTCAGGTGCCGCAGAAGGTGCGAGCTACCACTTGTTCGCGTGTGGGGGGAGTGGCATAACGGGCATCTGCTGAATCATAGCGAAACGGCTCTGCCAGACGCTCCACCAGACGGTGAAAGGGTCTTAGGTCATTGTTATCCACCGCTGCCCGGATCACTTCTTCAACCAGGTGATTGCGCGGGATATACGCAGGGTTCAAGCGCAGCATGCGCTGCTGCCGCTCATGGGCATCGGCGGGATCACGGGTCAGTCGTTCTTGCCACTGTCCAATCCAGCCAGTCAGGCTGTCCGGCAGTTCCACCAGCTCGGCTACGCTGTCGCCCTCGTAATCGCCTTTAGGTTCGGCTAGCTCGGCCAGGCGGCGGAAAGTCAGCGTGTAGTCGGCATTTGCCGCCGCCATCAACTGCAGTAACTCGTCTATCAGCGCTTTGCTATCTGCATCTGCCTGGCTCAGGCCGATCTTCCCGGCCATGATGCTGTCATAGGCGTGCTGATATTGCGGCACATAATCATCAAGGGATTGTTGCGCCTCCTGCACAGCAAGGTTTTCATCCTTGTCTATCAGGGGAAGTAGGGCGCGGGCCAGCCAGGCCAGGTTCCATTGCCCGATACCGGGTTGATTGGCGTACGCATAGCGTCCGCCGGAGTCGATCGAGCTGTAGACTCGGTCGGGATGATAGTTGTCCATGAAGGCGCAGGGCCCGTAATCGATGGTCTCGCCACACACCAGCATATTGTCGGTGTTCATCACCCCGTGGATAAAGCCAAGTTGTTGCCACTGCGCTATCAGCGCTGCCTGGCGGCCAATCACGGCGCGCAGCAGTGCGGCATAGGGCCGTTCGGCCTCGGCTGCGGCGGGGTAATGGCGGGCAATGACATGGTCGGCCAGGGTCTTGACCGCCTCAAGGTCGTTCTGCCCAGCGAAGAACTGAAAAGTGCCAATACGAATGTGGCTGCTGGAGATGCGGGTCAGAATGCCGCCCGGTAGCAACCCCTCGCGCATGACCGGTTCACCCGTAGTCACGGCGGCGAGCGCGCGTGAGGTGGGCACACCCAACGTCGCCATCGCTTCGCTTACAACGTACTCGCGCAACACTGGCCCGAGAGGCGAGCGGCCATCACCGCCGCGGGCATAGGCGGTGCGCCCGGCACCTTTGAGCTGGAAGTCGTAGCGCTTGCCGTCTTTACCTATCACTTCACCCAGAAGCGTAGCGCGACCGTCACCCAGGCGCGGATTCCAGCCACCGAACTGGTGGCCGGCATAGGCCGTGGCGATGGGTTCGGACCCGGGCGCCACTTCATTACCTGCCAATACCTGCAGGCCCTGATCTGATGCCAGCCACTCGGCTGATATGCCCAGCTGTGCGGCGAGTGCCTCATTGATGCGTATCAATGCCGGAGCCTCTACTGGCGCGAGCGTCTGCTTGCTGTAAAAATGCGCTGGCAACAACAGATAGCTATTGTCGAATTGCGGGCTGCTGGATTGAGTCATGGGTCTCCAGGGGATAAGTATTGGCGCCAAGGTCACTGGCGTTCAGTATAGCGCGGGAGTCACTGTAAATCTGAGACCTGGTGTGCCGCAGCCGGTTCACGACTTATACAGCAAGGAAGTGGCCAACTTTTCTGCACATGGCAGCTCCGAGCTTGACAGGCAGGCCAGCACCGGCAGTTTCCACCATCGTGGCTTTACCATTGCCCTAACCCATTAGCGCTTTTATGTAACCTTTGTCATTGGATTGTCATAGTCGCCGGTCAGCATGAAGGCGCTGTTTGTGGCCTTTGGTAGTTCGCACTTGTCTCGCTCTCGAGGTGTTGCTGAACAGGCCGTTATCATTCTGCCGGTAATCCCATGACCCTCAATCAACAACATCAGGCCCTGCTGAATATCCTCCAGACGGAGGCGGTAACGGTTCTCTTTCAACCAATAGTGTCCATGTTGCAACAGCGTATTGTCGGCTACGAGGCGCTCAGCCGTGGGCCATCCAATAGCGCACTTCACTCACCTCTGACATTGTTCGCCACGGCGCGCCAGTGCGGTTTATTGACTGAGCTGGAAATGCTTTGCCGGCGCAAGGCAGTGGAGGCCTTCAGCCGTTTGCAGCTTCCTGGCCAGCTATTTCTCAACGTGTCGCCTGAAAGCCTGCTGGAAAAACAGCATTACCCGGGCCGTACGCTGGCCATGTTGAAAGCAGCAGGCATGACCCCGGATCAGGTGGTGATAGAGCTGACTGAACAGGCGCCGATTGACAACTTTGGCCTGCTGCACAGCGCGTTGGTGCATTATCGGGAAATGGGTTTCCGCATAGCGCTGGATGACCTGGGTGCGGGCTATTCCAGCCTGCGCCTGTGGTCGGAATTGCGTCCGGACTTCGTCAAGATAGACCGACACTTTATCGACGGTATTCATCTTGATGCCTTGAAGCGCGAGTTTGTTGGTTCCATTCTCAACCTAGCCAAGGCATCCCAGGCGCACATCATTGCTGAAGGTATAGAGCACCCCGAGGAGCTGCAGGTACTGGAAGAAATGGGTGTGGATTGGGTGCAGGGCTATTGGCTGGGCCGCCCGGAAAGTGAGCCAGCATCTTGTCAGAAAGCCATGCAAGCGCATCTCGCTACCCGCGACGCGCAGCCTACGCTGGAAACAGAGCAGGCACTGGATTCACTGCTGATGGCTGTACCCGGCGTGGATCAGAACGATACGGTCAATCAGGTGCTGGCGCGTTTTCATCAACAGGCCAGTCTCAACAGCCTGGCTGTGCTCAATGAAGCGTTGGAGCCGGTAGGCACCGTCCATTGCCACAGTCTCAGCCAGATCATGCTCAAACCCTTTGCCGTCGAGCTGCATGGTCGCAAGCCCATTTCCCATCTGATGGATCGGGATTGTCTGGTCGTGGATGTACAGCAGAGTCTGGAGCGAGTCAGTCGCCTGCTGACCAGCCGCGCTCGCCAGCGTATGGAAGAAGACTTCATTATCCTGCGCGATGGCAAGTATGCGGGCCTGGGGCGGGTAATCGACGTACTCCGGCACATCACCGAGCTGAAGATCATTCAGGCGCGGCATGCCAACCCCCTGACCCTGCTGCCCGGCAATATTCCCATCCAGGAGTGTCTGGCGCGCCTGCTGGCGAACGGGCAGGCGGCGCACTTGTGCTATGTCGATCTGGATGCGTTCAAGCCGTTCAATGATATCTACGGGTACGGCAAGGGGGATGAGGTATTGCTCGGTTTGGCGCAGATTCTACGCAGCCTCTGTGACCCTCGCTGCGACTTCGTCGGGCACATTGGTGGCGATGATTTCATGCTGGTATTGCGTAGCCCGGATTGGCGTCGGCGGTTACAGCTCCTGGATCGGCGCTTCCAGCAATTGTGCGGCAGCTTCTATCGTCCGGAGCATATTGAAGCAGCCGGCTTTAGCGCGCCGGACAGGCATGGGCAGTGGCGTCATCACGGTCTTTTGCAACTCTCGATCGGGGTATTGGTGCTACCCGCACAGGGGCATGGCGTGAGCGATCCGGCCCAATTGGCTGAGCTGGCCTCGCATGCCAAGCACCAAGCCAAAAGGGTGTCGGGATTCAGTGTGGTCTGTGAAAACCTGCCGCAGGCGCAGACGGTTCAGCAAAGCAGTCAGGCTTGATAGAAAACAGGGAGTAGCGGGCAAAAAAAACCCTGCCGATGAAATAGGCAGGGTTTGATTGACAGCGAAACTGAGTTGACTCAGTTAGTAACCATGGCTACCCGAGTTGGGTAGGGCGTCATCAGAATCTCGACGCGGCGGTTGAGCATGCGGCCGGTGTAGGTGCTATTGTCAGCACGCGGCTGGTTCTCGCCCATGCTGGTCAGGCTCATGCGCTTACCGCTGACACCACCGAGCATCAGGATGCTGGCAACGGCCTGGGCGCGCTCCATGCTCAGTTGCTCGTTCTGCGCTTCTTCACCGGTGCTGTCGCTATGGCCGACTACGGCATAATGGCTGTCTGTATCTTCCTTGAGCGCCTTGGCAATCTTGCTCAATGGCACCAGACCCGATGGCAGCAACAAGGTGCGCTTGGGATGGAAGTTGCCTTCTACCGGAATAATCAGACGAATCTGCTCACCTTCGCGTACAACTTCAAAGCCTTCTTTCTCGGCAATGGCTGTTAATGGCTCAACGCGAGATTCAGCCCAGGAAGGCGGTGGCGGTGGCGGAGGTGTGGGCTCTACAGGGGCTTTGGAAGCACAGGCGGCGAGTGCGAGAGACAAGCATACGGCGGAGAGAGTTTTTAATGTTTTCATGATGCCCGAGTACGAATGTTAAGAAGTTGGTGTAAGAGTATCCCCTTAATATGTGAGAGAGTACCATCAGTTGTTGAATTTGTGATCAAGTACAAAGCCCTTTTTTAGGGTTTTCTGCCCAAAGGGTGCTTTATGTCGTCCAAGTGTGTGAATTTATCCCGGTTTGGCGCGTTATTCGTTGTTATCGGCATGGCTGGGTGTGCGGTTTTTCCCGGTGCGCGGGAGGAGCCTAGCGAGCGTATAGCGGGCAACCTGGCTGTGCAAGCCGGTCAGCTTATGCTGCGACCCTGTAGTGGGCAAAGCGCTCTTGCTGTGTCCGATGAGGTGCGTATTCAACAGTTGTTCGAGCAGGTAGCGGACTCCCCGGAGCAGGGTGTTTTTGTCGATATGACGGTGCGCAGGCTCACCGGCGGGGCAGTGGCGCCGGTAGAGATCATTCGTCTGCAAAAGGAGCTCGACGGCTGTGCTGACCAGTCAGCAGAACGTAGCCAGTGGACGGTGGTGGGCAATGGGTTGGAGTGGCGCGTGCAAACAGGGCCTACGGGCATGCAGTGGCTGGATCAGGGCACGGACAATGTAGCCCCACCCGTACCGGTTATCACCGAAGAGGTGCCTGGCAGCGCGATCAGCTTTCAGTCGCTACGCGGCGATCCGCAGGAACTCTGGATATACCCCAACGCCTGTTTCGAGCAAAGCGGCGGTGACTATTATCACCGCACAGCGCGTTTTGTGCGTGGGGGTAAAACCCTGACAGGCTGCGCCTATCAGGGCTTGGTGCCCTGATCTTCAGCCGCCCAGGTAAGCGCTGCGTACCTGGGGGTTGGAAAGCAGCGCTTCACCGCTGTCCTGCATAACGATGTGGCCGTGTTCCATCACGTAACCACGGTCCGCCAGTTTCAGCGCCTGGTTGGCATTCTGCTCGACCAGAAAGATGGTCACGCCCTGACTACGCAGTTGCTCGATAATGTCGAATATCTGCTGAATGATGATCGGGGCCAGGCCTAGTGAGGGCTCGTCAAGCAGCAGCAGGCGCGGTTTGCTCATCAGTGCGCGCCCAATCGCCAGCATCTGCTGCTCGCCGCCGGACATGGTGCCTGCGCGCTGCTGATAACGTTCCTTCAGACGGGGGAATAGGCCCAGTGTGGTATCGAGCTGCTGCTGGAAATCATCCTTGTGGGTAAAGAAGCCACCCATGCTCAGGTTTTCTTCCACGGTCAGGCGTGAGAACACCCGGCGGCCTTCAGGCACGATGGCGATATCCTTGCGCATGATCTCGGCCGTGGTCAGGCCGGTCAGTTCTTCCCCTTCATAACGAATGCTGCCGGTGGTGGCGCGTGGGTCGCCGCACAGGGTCATCAGCAGGGTGGTCTTGCCGGCGCCATTGGCGCCGATCAGGGTCACAATTTCCCCACGTTCCACTTCCAGGCTCACATCATGCAGGGCCTGGATCTTGCCGTAGTGGGTAGAGACGTTTTTCATGTACAGCATGGAGTCTTGCCTCAGGTTTCGCCCAGGTAGGCCTTGATCACGTCGGGATTGTTGCGCACCTGTTCCGGTGTGCCATCGGCCAGCGGGCTGCCCTGGTTGATCACGACGATATGATCGGAGATATCCATCACCAGTTTCATATCGTGCTCAATCAGCAGTACCGTCAGGTCATGCGTATCGCGCAGCTCGGAAATCAGCTCTTTCAGGTCATGCGTTTCGCGTGGGTTGAGACCCGCCGCAGGCTCATCCAGCATCAGCAGGCTGGGCTGGGTGACCATGCAGCGGGCAATCTCCAGCCGGCGTTGCTGACCGTAGGCCAGGGTACTGGCGGTGCGGTTGGCAAACTCGTGCAGATTGACCCGCTCCAGCCAATAGGCCGCGCGTTCCATCGCTTCTTTCTCGCTGCGCCGGTAGGCGGGCGTCTTGAACAGGCCGGCGAGCATGTTGGTGTTCATGCTCTGGTGCTGCGCAACCAGCAGGTTCTCGACCACCGTCATTTCCTTGAACAGGCGCACATGCTGGAAGGTACGGATCATGCCCTTGCGGGCGACCTTGAAGCCGGGCAGACCCTGAATCTCTTCACCGCGAAAGACAATCTTGCCGTCGCTGGGCTTGTAGAAACCGGTCAGGCAGTTGAATACAGTGGTCTTGCCCGCACCGTTGGGGCCGATCATCGATACGATCTGTTTTTCGTGTACCTGCAGCGCCACGCCATTGACCGCCAGCAGGCCGCCAAAGCGCATGGTCAGCCCGGATACATCGAGCAGGGGTGTCATGGCGGTCATGTCCGGAGCTCCATGTGCGGGCGTTTCATCGGTAGCAGCCCTTGTGGCCGCCAGATCATCATCAGTACCATCATCAAGCCGAACAGCAGCATGCGGTACTCGTTAAATTCACGCGCCAGCTCCGGCAGAATGGTCATGATAATCGCAGCCAGGATCACGCCCAGTTGCGAGCCCATGCCGCCCAGCACCACGATCGCGAGGATGATCGCCGACTCGATAAAGGTGAAGGATTCCGGGCTGATAAAGCCTTGGCGCGCGGCGAAGAAGCAACCAGCGAAGCCGGCAAAGGTCGCGCCTATGGTAAAGGCGTTGAGCTTGATCGCTGTGGGATTGATGCCCAGTGAGCGGCAGGCAATTTCATCTTCACGCAGGGCTTCCCAGGCGCGGCCAATCGGCATGCGCAGCAGCCGGTTGATCACGAACAGGGTGAAGAGCACCAGCGCCAGGGCCAGCAGGTAGATGAAGATAACCCGGTGGTTGGAGTTGAAGTCGATTCCGAAGAACTCGTGAAAGGTCTGCATGCCCTCGCTAGCGCGGCGGCTGAACTCCAGGCCGAAGAAGGTCGGCTTGGGAATGCCGCCGATGCCGTTCGGGCCATTGGTCAACCAGGTCATGTTGTTCAGCAGAATGCGGATGATTTCGCCGAAGCCTAGGGTCACGATCGCTAGATAGTCCCCGCGCAGGCGCAGTACCGGGAAGCCGAGCAGGAAGCCAAACAGCGCCGCCATGGCCCCCGCGACCAACAAGCCGGTCCAGAAACCCATGCCGAAATACATCGCCAAAAGCGCGTAGGTATAAGCGCCAACGGCGTAGAAGCCCACATAGCCCAGATCGAGCAGGCCAGCCAAGCCGACCACGATATTCAGGCCCAGGCCGAGCATGATGTAGATCAGCACCAGAGTGGCCAGGTCGATTCCACCGCGGTTGGCAAAAAACGGCCAGACCACCGCTGCAGCAATCAGAAAACACCAGAACAACCGCTGAATAGCCGGCTTGTCACGAATGTCCGAGAGCTTCGGCGGTGTCTTTGGCAGGCCAGGTACGGCCTGCCAGGCGCGCGTCAGGTGATCGCGGAACAGGTTGAAGAAGAAGATAAAGGTCGCAGCAGCGGCGATTTTCCACCACACGTCTGGGCCCATCCCGGTTACGGTCAAGCCGGTACCGGATTGGCCCAGGCGCACGCCCATCAGCAGGCCGGTTAGTACGACCACTACAGCGGCGGAAATGACCGCCGATTTCAGATTGGCACGGATCATACTTTTTCCACCTCTGGGCGGCCCAATATGCCGCTGGGGCGGAACAGGAGGATCAGAATCAGCAGGCTGAAGGCGACCACGTCCTTGTACTCACTGCTGAAATAACCGGCAGTAATGGCTTCGGTTACACCCAGCAACAGACCACCCAGTACCGCGCCAGGAATGCTGCCAATGCCGCCCAGTACAGCGGCGGTAAAGGCCTTGAGCCCGGCCATAAAGCCGATGTAGGGATTGATCACCCCGTAGTACATGCTCAGCAGTACGCCAGCAACGGCGGCCAGTGCCGCGCCGATAATGAAGGTCAGCGCGATGATGCCGTTGGTGTTGATGCCCAGCAGGTTGGTCATCTTCAGGTCTTCCGCGCAGGCGCGGCAGGCGCGGCCCATGCGCGAGCGGGTGATGAACAGTGTGAGCAGGGTCATGGTTACCAGGGTCACCACGAAAATAATCATCTGCATATAAGACAGCGAGGCCTGGAAGCCCTCATCGGGGCCAATGCTGACGCCTCCGGTCACCAGGCTGGGCATGGCGATATCCCGAGAGCCTTGGGCCAGGCGCACCAGATTCTGCAAAAAGATCGACATACCGATAGCAGAGATCAGCGGAATCAGCCGGTTGCCACCGCGCAGTGGGCGATAGGCGACGCGTTCTATGCTGTAACCATAGGCGCTGGTGACAATCATGCTGACCACGAAGGCGCCGATAATCAGCAATGGTACGTATTCGAGCCCGAACAGGGCGAGCGCAGCGATAGCCATAAAGGCGATATAGCTGCCGATCATGTACACCTCGCCATGGGCGAAGTTAATCATGCCGATGATGCCGTACACCATGGTGTACCCGATGGCGATCAGGGCATAGGTGCTGCCAACGGTCAGACCGTTAAGCAACTGTTGGATAAAGTAATAGAGTGACTCTGGCATGGTCACGACACCTGGGATGACAGGATGGGCAATGCTGGTCAGAACAGACGGGCATCAAAAAAATCAGGCCCTCCGGATGTGCTCCGGAGGGCCTGTACCTGGGGTATTACTCGGTCAGTGCGGTTTTGGTTGCGTCAGCGTGCCACTTGTAGACAACAAAGTTGAAGTCTTGCAGATCGCCTTTCTCATCGAAGCTCAACACACCTGTTGGGGTGTCGAACTCGTTAGCGCGCAGGGCTTCAGCTACCTTGGCCGTATCGGTATCGCCAGCCAGCTTGATGCCATCAGCAATGATCTGTACCGCTGCGTAGGCTGGGAACACGAAGGGACCTGAAGGATCTTCGTTCTTGGCTTTGAAGGCTTCAACCAGTTCGGCGTTGCGTGGATCTTCGTCAAATGCCTTTGGCAGAGTAACCAGCAGGCCTTCAGAGGCTTCACCGGCAATGGCAGAAATGTCGCTATTGCCCACACCTTCAGGACCCATGAAGTCGACTTTCAGACCCTGTTCAGCGGACTGACGCAAAATCAGGCCCAGCTCGGGGTGGTAGCCACCGTAGTAAACAAAGTCGACACCTTCCTGACGCAGCTTGGCGATCAGGGCAGAGAAGTCCTTGTCGCCAGCGGTGACGCCTTCAAATACCGGCACGTCAATGCCCGCTTCTTTCAGCACATCACGTACCGCAGTTGCGATGCCTTCGCCGTACTGCTGCTTGTCATGAATAACAGCGACTTTCTTCGGCTTGACCTGCTCAGCAATATATTTGCCGGCAGTCGGGCCCTGCAGGCTGTCCAGGCCGATGGTACGGAATACCAGTTCATAACCACGGGTGGTGATTTCCGGGCTGGTGGAGGCTGCAGTCACCATCAGGATGCCTTCATCCTCATAGATGTCGGATGCCGGCTGCGTCGAGCTTGAGCAAAGGTGACCCACAACAAACTGGATTTCCTGGTTGACGATGCGGTTGGCTACGGCCACGGCTTGCTTGGGATCACAAGCATCATCAAATACTACGCCTTCGAGCTGGCTGCCGTTAACGCCGCCGGCCTTGTTGATCTGCTCGATGGCCATTTTCGCGCCGATGAACTGCATGTCGCCATATTGGGCTACTGGACCGGTTACCGGGCCTGCCAGGGCGATCTTGATTGTATCTGCCGCCACCGCGAAGCTGCTCGCACCGGCCAGTGCGGCTACGGCGATAAACTGGGACAGGGCTTTTTTATGGACCATTTTCATTTCATATGCTCGCTTGTTGTTGTCCGACATCATGAAGGCTCGGGTAGTGTTGGCAAAAACCACGCCCATTCCCGGTAACTGTACCGCAGCAGTCTACGAATGGCGGTGATGACAGGGAATCACGTCTTGGCAAATTGTCAGTCAATGTCCTCAAACTGCAATATTCTGTCTGAAAGACGACATACATCACTGCAGAATAGGTGTATTCCGGTTGTCCTGCTGGTTCTTTATGCTGGATGGTTTTGACCTGGCAACCACGCCGGGTAACATGCGCAGCATCGATTCTGATCTGGAGAGTGGTTTTATGGCTGAAGCAACCGATACCTACGCCGCCATTCTGGGCGCCACCGCACCGATTGAGTGGAAAGCGCTGGAGCCGCATTTTGCGCTGGGCCAGGTGCTGAGCGTGGCGCAGGAGCTGGATCTGGTGACCGTAGCCGAAGCCTTTACCCGGGACGATAGTGCTGCAGTCAAGGGCTGGATGGAGGCGGGGTTGGTGCAGTTGACGCCGGATGCTCAAGCGGCCGACTGGCATGAACGCGATCCGGATACCCTGTGGGCCGTGGTGATTCGCCCGTGGGTGCTGGTGCAGGAGCGGGCGGTGCGGCATTGAGATGGGGTTATTGTTAACCAGCCGCAGCGGCCTTGACGGCCGCTAATGTCAAAATGGATTCCCGCGTACGCGGGAATGACGGGGTAGGCAAGAACGACGGGGTAAGCAGGGTCGTCATCCTCGCGAACGCGGGGATCCATTGTCGGTTTTTTGCGCCACAGTACGCGATACGAACACTAGCCCAACCGCGCCCGCCACCAGGCACTCAGCCCGTCCACAATCAGCACCATGACAATCATCGCCATGATCACGCTCAGGGCTCTGGGCTGCTGAAACAGGCTGAGTGTGACATACAGCATCTGCCCCAAACCGCCAGCGCCAACAAAGCCGAGCACCGCGGCCATGCGAATATTGTTTTCCCAACGGTAGAGGCTGTAAGACAGCCACTGCGGGAAAACCAGCGGCAGGGTGCCGTAGAAGAACGCGGCAGTCGCGCCACTACCCTGGTCACGCAGTGCCTGGGCGGGCTGGGTCGGGGCGTTTTCCAGCGCTTCGGCAAACAGCCTGCCGAGCACGCCGGTGGTGTGCAGCGCGATTGCCAGCGTACCGGCAAAGGGCCCGAGACCGGCTGCCAGCACCATCAGTGCGGCCCAGACCAGTTCCGGTACCGAGCGCAGGGTATTGAGCAGCAAGCGCGCCAGGCTTTTGGCAATACGGCCCAGGCGCCCGGCGGCAAGCAGGCTGAGGGCGGCACCGGCAATAGCGGCCAGCAGCGTGCCTATCGCGGAGATCGCCAGGGTTTCCATCGCGCCCCAGCTGATCTGCCGTAACCAGTTGGGCGAAGTGTCCGGTGGGAAAAACGAGGTCGCGTAACGGGCCATCTGGCAGGGGCTGTCGCCGCGCAGCAAGCCGCCAAGATCCATACCCAGGTAGGTGAAGGATGCGATCAGTGCCGCCGCTATCAGGCCCAGCCAGAGCAGCGCTTCATAGCGCCGATTCATGCCAGCCTCCGGCGCAGCAGACTGCTCAGTTGATCGGCCGCCAGCACCAGCACCAGAAAGGTCAGCAGGATGCTTACCACTTCACCGCCAGCAAACATGCGGATCGACAGGTCAATCATCTGCCCCAGGCCGCCAGCGCCGACAAAGCCCATGATCACCGACGCGCGCACCGCGCATTCCCAGCGGTACAGCGTATAGGAGGTCAGCTCCTGCGCGGCCGCCGGCAATATGCCGTAGAAGAACGCGGCAAGCCGTGAACTGCCGGCCTGCATCAGTGCGCGGGCAGGGCGTTGGTCGACCGATTCGTAGATTTCCGCATAGACCTTGCCGAGCATGCCGCTGTAGGTAATCGCAATCGCCAGCACCCCGGCGGTCGGCCCCAAGCCTACAGCGCGAACAAACAGCAGCGCCCAGACGATCTCCGGAATACTGCGCAGCAGAATCAGTAACAAGCGCACCGGGTAGCGTGCGACGCTGGCGAGCTTGCTGGGTCTGCCCCGCAGCAGCGCCGAAACGGACAGCGCGCGGCTGGACAACAGGCTCAGTGGAACCGCCAGCACCAGCGCAAGCGCTAGCCCTGCGGTAGCCATGGCGAGCGTTTCCAGCGTGGCCTTGCCCAACAATGCGAGGAAGGCGGGCGACACATCCGGTGGCCAGAAGCCGGCCAGAAAACGGCCGAAGGTGTCGAGGTTACGGGGTTCGACCAGCGTTGCTGGTTGAAACTCGGTCAGTACTAGCCCAGGCCAGAGCAATATCAGGGCCAATAGCGTGAAGAGTGCGCGGGGCAACCCGGCCGGGTCGCGTAGGTCGCGGCGCTGTAGTGAGGTTACAGGCATCGTGGTGCTGAGTGGCCGGCTGCAGGATTGGCTGTAGCTGTCGCAGTAGTGCCTTCAATCAAACCTTCATTGCTGTACAGCTCACGCAGATCTTCAGAGGTTACCTGCGCAGCGTCGCGGTCGAACAACACTACGCCGCCACGCAAGCCGATAATCCGAGGAAAATGCCGCAAGGCCAGGTCTACCGCATGCAAGCTAGCAACCAGGGTTTTCTGGTGCTCCTGGGCCAGCCGGTTGAGTAGCGCCAGGGTGTGGTCAGCCAAGAGTGGATCCATGGCTGATACGGGCTCATCGGCCAGCAACAAGTCGGCGCCCTGATAGAGCACCCGGGCAATGCCTACACGTTGCAATTGGCCGCCGGAAAGCTGATCACAGCGGGCGAACAGCTTTTCGCCCAGATCCAGTGGCTCCAGCGCCGCGCGCACGCCTGGAATATCCAGCGGATAGCACAGCGAAAGTAAAGAGCGGGCCAGAGACCATTGGCCAAGCCTGCCTGCCAGTACCGCTGTAATAACGCGTTGGCGCGGCGGGAGGGGTGGGCTTTGATGGATCAGCCCGATACGGGTGCGCAGGCGTCGCAGCGCGCCACCTGATAATTGTGCGGGGTCGGCGTCAAGCAATTGCACGCGGCCGCTGCTGGCCAATAGGCCAGTCGACAGCAGACGCAGCAGTGTGGTCTTGCCCGCTCCGGAAGAGCCAATAATCGCAACCCGCTCACCTGGCTGAATAGCCAGGTCGAGCGGTTGCAGAGCGGTAAAGCCACCGGGGTGAGTCAGGCTCGCCCCGTCGAGTCGAATGCCCATATTGAATTACAGCAGGCCGGCGGCGCGTGCTGCCTCTTCGATTCCTTCATAGTTTTCTGGCTTGGTTTCGACAAAGCGGCTGGCGCGTTGCAGGTCCAGAATGACCTTGTGCTCGGGGTTTTCCGGATCCAGCTTGAGGAAGGCTTGCTTGATGCGTTCTACCAGCTTTGGGTCCATGTCACCACGCACGGTCCAGTTGTAGTCGAAGTAGGTCGGCGTGGTGGTGTATACACGGACCTTGTCGGTGTCGACCTTGCCGTCCTCAACCAGCTTTTCCCAGACCGAGGCATTCAGTACGCCGGCATCCACGCGGCCAGACTCAACCCAGGCAACAGTGGCGTCATGTGCGCCGGAATAACCTACGCGGCCCAGGTAATTGTCCACGTCCAGCCCGTCCTGCTGCATAAAATAGCGGGGCATCAGGTGGCCGGATGTCGAAGACACCGAACCGAAGGCGAAGCTCTTGCCCTTCAGATCCTTGTGTTCGTTGATGTCGGGGTCGGCAGTAATAAAGGTGCTGGTAAATACCGCATCCTGCTCGCGCTGTACCAACGGGATGGCATCACCGGTGCGAATGCGCGCCTGTACAAAGGTAAAACCGCCCAGCCAGGCCAGATCCAAGCGCTTGGCGCCCAGGGCTTCAACCACACCGGCGTAATCGGAAACCGGTTGAAAGCTGACTTTCATGTCCAGTTCTTTTTCCAGGTAGGCACCCAGCGGTTCGAATTTGCGCAGCAGTTCGGTCGGGGCTTCATCAGGAATGGCAGAAACGCGCAGCACATCCTGTTCGGCCAGGGCAGGGGCGGATATGAAAGCAGTAGCAACAGACAGGCACAAGCCAGCCATGACGGCCAGCGGACGTTTGATCATCGACATGTGTTTCTCCGGTTCAATAGCGGAAGACTCCCGACCGGGTGTCGAATCCGGTCAGGGCAGGCGCCGATAGTAGCATGATGAGGGAGAAGCGTAGCGCGCTTTGGCAGCGCGCGCGGTCAGGTCAGCTGGTAATGGGGCGAGGTGTTATGCGCAATGGAAGTCAGGCGCCGGGGCCGCAGCGGAGGATCTCGGCGCTGGCCAGGCGCTGACTGTCTGCTGATTCAAGCCAGCCCACCGGGCGAATGCCGAGCCGGTCAGCAACAAACCGGTAGGTAACGCCAGGGCTGAAATCCGCGTATTCAATGCCAAGAATGCAGGTGCGCATTTGCGCTTCGCCCGGCATGCCGGTGCCACCGGCAGAGCCAGGGACTTCATAGTGAAAGCGTACCTGAACATTGTGCGCCCCAGCCTCAATATCCGGGAAGCGCAAGCCCCGTACCAGTTCGCCATCAAGCCGGTAAGCGCTGATACGGTCGGCGGGTCTTTGCGTGCCTAATTCCACGCGTGCCTGTTCCTGGGAGGGGGGCGCAGTGGGCGGCTTTACGGTATTGGTATTGGTCGCGCAGCCGAGAGTCATCAAGGTAGCGGTAAGCACAGCAATCCAGCGCATTATTTTACTCCAATTGATCCGTTAGCCTGCAGAACGCGCTGAATATCCAGACCGATAATCAGTACGCCAATAATCTCGTCGCTGGCTGGGTCACGTATCTGGCTGCTGATATGCACCTGGTAACCCTGCGTGGATTGATCATACTCAAGCTGACCCTCATATATCGCATTCGTTCTGTTAAAGAAAGCTTCGGAGAACTTCGCTTCATCGCCCTGCCAGTAGTCCGTGGTAATTTCGCTGACACCGACGTTGAGGCCGAAGCGGTCAGTGACAATAATTTCGGTAATCAGGCCGTTGCTATCGCGCTGTTGTTCAGCGAGCCGCTGAGATAGTTCGGTACTGGTGACCTGGTCAATCAGCGGGCTGTCTTGAGTGCCGCGCTCGTCAAGCCATTGCTGATCGAGCTTCATGATGTCTGGAATCGTCAGGTTCTGGTGCCGGCGGTTCTGTGCCTGGACTGCAGCAATAATGTCCGGGCGAGCAGGCCATGCGTGGAACAACTGCTGGTGCGCCGTGAGCAGTTGCTCGCGCTCCTGCTCGGTAAGAACGGGGATTTCCTTCAGGCAGGCGTAAATTTGCTTGTTGAATTGCTGCATAAAGTCGGTTCGGGTATCCAGATAGCGTTTCGAATAATAAACGCCCAGTGTCGAGTACTGCTGAAACCGCTCATATTCCGGCCGCAGGGCCAGAGGTAGTTTGGTCAGGGTAGTGCGCAGGGTGCTTTGGTCAGCGAGGAAGGTATCAATCCGGCCTAGCTCCAACAGCTGCAGCAACTGTTCCGTGCTGCGAACCTGCTGTTCCACCTCGTATCCGCCGTCCAGCAGCCATGCCAATTGGTTGCTGCCACGAACGGCGCCTATGCGTGGGCCGGCACTCCGTGGGGCGGCCTCCCGCTGGGCGGCACCCCGCTGCGCCTCTTGGCTATCCGCGCCTGGCCCCTCGATAGCGGATCCTTCTTGAGGACGCACCGGCGCACGATCCTGATTGCTGTACCAATACCACTTTTCCAACGCCAGTGGGGCAGAGAGCACAGCGAAGCGATCAGCGCGTCGCGTGCTGGTGGCGGAGAAAAAGCCGTCAGCCTTGCCCTGGCTTACCTCGTAAATAGCCCGCTCCCACGGCATCACGCGGATACTGTATGGCTGGCGCAGGGTCTTGAATATGCAGTCCAATGCCTGCACCGAGGTCCCGCCCAGCTCTTCGCCTTCGCGCACCTGGTAGGGTGGGAAAATGTCTGTGGTGAGTATCAGCGTATCCTCTGCGCTGGCTGGCGTGCCGCTAAGGCATGCAGCCAGCCAGATGCCAGTCAATGCGCAATACCCTTTGCGTTTCATCGTCGTCCCTCTCCTATACCTGATTGAGCTATATCAGGTATAGCTCATCCCGCAGATCCGGCCAGATAAAACCTGATAAAGACTGATCACTGCAAATGATAGATCTGTTCGGGTGCCGCTCCAGCAGGCATGCTTACCGCCACATTTACAGGAACCGCTTTCATTGGCATTCGTGATTGCGGAGCTGGCTGGTATTCGGGTCATGCCCCAAGGCGGCCCTCAGGAGAACACTAATGCAGAATCTTCAAGGCAAGGTCGCCGTTATCACAGGCGGCGGTAGTGGGTTGGGTCGTGAGCTGGCGCTGCGCTGTGCGGCACGTGGTATGAAGCTGGTGCTGGGCGATGTAGATGAAGCCGGCATGCAGGAGACCCTGAATCAGGTCAAGGCGCTGGATGCCAGTATTGAATCTGCCACCATGCGCCTGGACGTGTCCAAGCTGGAACAGGTTCAAGCCTTTGCCGACCTGGCCAAGAGCCGCTTTGGCGGTGCGCACCTGCTGTTCAACAATGCCGGCGTCAGTGTCGGCGGCCCGGTGTGGATGAATACCCAAGCGGACTGGGAATGGGTTGTTGGTGTGAACATGTACGGTGTGGCCTGGGGCTTGAAGGCGTTTGTACCCATGATGATCGAGCAGGGCGAAGGGCACGTGGTTAACGTGGCCTCGGCGGCGGGCTGGGTCAATGGCCCGAGCATGGCGGTATACAACGCCACCAAGCATTCAGTCGTGGCCATCTCTGAAACCCTGGCGCTGGATCTGCGCGATGCGGGCGCGAAGGTAGGCGTTACCTTGCTTTGCCCGGCGTTTTTCCCTACTGGCATTCATGAGTCAGCTCGTAATCGCCCAGCGGATATGGCCGATACGCTCGCCCCCAGCGCGCTGGACAAAGAGCGTTCCGCGGCCTTGAAAGCCGCCGTTGAAAAGGGTCGCATCAAGGCTGAGGACGTCGCCGAAATGACGCTCAAAGCGGTCGAGGACGACCAGTTCTACGTCTTCCCGCACCGCAAGATCAAGCAGTTGATTGCGATGCGCGCCGCTGCAGCGGATGCCGAGAGCACCGTTTTTGATTCGATGAATCCGTAAAGGTTTTGTTGCGGGGGCTCGTTCAGGCCCCTTCGCGGTCAGGCGACCGCTCCTACCAGTTCGTGGTGAACACCGCGAGAGCGAGCTTGGTGGGAGCGGACGCTGGTGGGAGCGGTCGCCTGACCGCGAAAACAGATTCCCAGAGCGCCAATAACTCTCAAGCAATCACCTCAACTCAACCCACCATCGCCAATCGCTGCCGACTCTCGGCGCCACCCTCATCCAGCACAAACCGCTCGACCGCCTGCTTTACTTCCTGCCACGCCGTTTTGTGCTCCAGTTCCAGAAAATGCCCGGTATGCCGAATTCTGACGAATTCCGACTCCGGCGCCATGCCAGCAAATAGTCGCGCATCATCAGGTGAGGTATAACGGTCCAGCTCACCGTTGATAAACAGCAGCCGCGCACTGACATTTTCTACACAACCCATAAAGCGATCACAGTCCAGCTCCGCAACCTGGCGAATATGAAAGAGCATCTGCGCATATTCGAACTCTTCCAGGGTGCTCACATGCCGAAAGTTGCAGCGCTTGAACAGCGGCGGCAGATGCTCGCCAATAGTGTCATTGAGCAGGTTGCCGATCGCCTGACGGTCGATTGCAGCCAATGCCGTGCGCGCGCGGCGCAGATAATCCTGCATCGCCGTGTTCAGCACCGGCGAGAACGAGTTGATGATCGCCTTTTCAATTCGCGCTGGTCGCTGCGCCAACGCCAGCAGCGCGGCTACACTACCCCAGGAAAAAGCCAGCAGATGATCCGCTCGGAAATGCTCGATCAGCTCCAACAGAATCAGCGCCTCGTCTTCCTTCCCGATCATCGGCATATGCGGATTGTGCAGGCGCGATTGGCCCTGATAGGGCTGGTCATACACCAACACATTAAATAGGGGTGTGAGGTATTTGAGGCTGGCATTGAATGACACGCTGGTCGCCAGCGAGCCGTTGACCAGGATGATGGTCGCAGCGGTCTGTGGGTTGGGGTAAAAACAGGTGTGCACCTTCAAATCGCGGTGCACGCGTATCAGGGCTTTTTCTGCGTACATGGGGCACCTCTTGGGAATTGGTCAGGCGGGCAAAACTACGCCACTGAATTCCCCACCAGCTAACGCCCTTAAGATGACAAGGGCGTTGCATCCCAGCTCCGCCGGTCAGTTTTCATACTTATGTCATACAAGCCAGAATTGAGCTGCGGCTGCCAGCAGTGTCGCGCTCCATCTCGATACACCGGTGTCTCCGCGAGCGCGGCGGCCTAGTTGATACTCGGCCTTTCCAGTAGCTAAGATTATCAGTCGCCCCCGGTTTCCAACTCGGCCCCGGCTGCGTTCCCCCGTCTTTCCGGTAGACAAGATCGCTGCCCTCCTGCTAGGTTATCTAAAGGTAATACTTGGTGATAAAAGGAGGTTCGTTATGGCGACGTCCATCAAAATTGACGATGAACTGAAAGCGCGCATTCAGTCTCTGGCAGAACAGCGGCAACGCTCGGCTCACTGGATAATGCGCGAAGCACTTACTCAATATGTAGTAAAGGAAGAGGCCCGAGAGAGCTTCAAGCAGGAAGCTTTAGCCTCATGGTCTGCCTATCAGGAAACGGGTGAGCATCTGACTGGCGAAGAGGTGCGCAACTGGCTAAGCAATTGGGGCACCGAAGCGGAAACGGAGCTTCCGAAGTGCCACGGTTGATCATCACCGCAGGTGCAGGTCAAGGGCTGGAATGTTGCCGTCAGTTCGCCACGGCAAAAGGCCCCCAGGTAGCCAAGCGCGCGGCGCAGGTTATTGAACAACAACTCGCTAGGTTAGAGGCTAATCCAGAAATAGGCCGTCCATTTTCTGCTGCGCCCGAACTGCGTGAGCTGATTATAGAGTTTGGGGAATCTGGCTACGTGGCACTTTACCGTTACATTGCAGCTGACTCTGCGGTTTACTTGCTGGCTTTCCGACACCAGCGCGAAGCGGGCTATTAAGCCAGGGCCTCGTCAGACCCCTTTTCGCGGCCAGGCGGCCGCTCCTACCAAGCATGTCCGCCACATTGGCTCCCGTGGCTCAAGTTATTGCCACCCCTGTCGATACACAACCATCGGCATGGCATCTGGTTGGCGTCAAAACTGCGCCAGGTGTTTGAAAGGGCTTTTTTGTTTCGCTAAGTGCTTGTCAAGCAAACAAAAAATTATTTTCGAAATTTACCCTAAAGCTCCTGGCCAGTACGCCGATACAGTAACTGAATGCGAACTCACTGGGTGCCTGGGCAAAGCCGGCCCGCGAGTCGCAAGCTCAGGCAAACTAACGCTCTACGAGGTAATACATCATGGCTCTAACAGTCGGCACGAACGTAGCGTCACTCAACGCCCAGCGTAACCTGGGTATGTCCACCAGCAATCTGTCCACCTCGCTGGAGCGTCTGGCAACGGGTTCGAAGATCAACAGCGCGAAGGACGATGCTGCAGGCCTGCAGATCTCCAACCGCCTGACCAACCAGATCAACGGTCTGAGTGTCGCGGTGAAGAACGCCAATGATGGCGTCTCCATTGCCCAGACTGCTGAAGGCGCGATGCAGGAATCAACCAACATCATGCAACGTATGCGTGACCTGGCTCTGCAATCGGCCAACGGTTCCAACAGCGATACCGAACGTGCCGCTCTGCAGCAGGAATTTTCCTCCCTGTCCGGTGAATTGACCCGTATTGCTGAAACCACTGCTTTCGGTGGCAAGAAGCTGCTTGATGGCAGCATGGGTAATACCAGCTTTCAGATCGGCGCTGCAGCTAACGAAACCGTGTCCTTTGGCCTGAGCAGCGTCAGCGCTGCGGCCCTGAAGGGTTCTTACAGCTCTGCCAAGGTAAGTGGCGAAGCCAGTACTCTGAGTGCAGCGGTCACCGGTGCTGCCAACAAGTTTGCTCCGTCTACTGCTACCGGTGCTTCCGTGTCTCCGGCTGGAGCCATCTTTGAAGGTACAGCCATTGATGCGACTGCCGCAATCTTTGGCGGCGTAGGTAGTGATGCACTTACTAGCGCTGCCGCGACTGCTGGCTTGAGCATCAACGGAACTGCGATTATTCTGGCAGAAAATGATAGCCGTCAAGGTGTGGTCGATAAGATCAATGCCCAGACTAACACTACGGGTGTGACTGCTTCGTTTGCAGATAACCAGATCACGTTGAGCTCTGCCAATAGCTTCGAGGTGGCAGCAAACGCGAACAGCCTTGCGCTAGGTCTGACGGCAGATGCCAGCACTGCTAGAAACGTAGAAAGCGCCTTCACGCTGCCAACTGCTGCGGGCACTCTTGGGCTCAATGTGGGCGGTACTACCACCACTATCACCTTGGATGCCACCAGCAAGTTAGAGGGCGCTGGCGGTATCATTGAGCAAATCAACGAGGAAACTGCCAATACAGGGGTTACCGCAAGTGTTGATTCTGAGACGGGTGCTCTGAAGCTGCAAGGAACCTCTGCATTTAGCATTGTAGCTGGCGGTACGGCTCTTGCTGGGTTGGGACTGGTCGCTGGCGGTGCTCCACAAACCAACGTAACCGGTACTGAGAATCTGCGCGACGCCGCTATTCAAGCGGGTTCAGCTGCAATTGGTTCCTTCAATATTGGCGAAAAACCGATTACGCTGGCTATTGGTGACACTCTTGCCGACGTCGCTACCAAGATCAATGCTGAAACAGCTACGACTGGTGTGACCGCTTCAGTAAACGATAAGGGCGGGCTCGCGCTGAGTTCGAAAGTTGACTTCCAAATTCAAAGTAACGCAGTATCTCAGGCGCTCAACCTCGTTGATGCTGGTGCCACTACTCCTGGCTTGATCGAAGCTGGCGCAGCCTCCAACGGCGGCGCAGCCAAAGATGGCAGCTTCAAGTTGAACGACGTCAGCATCTCCTTCAACAAGGGCGATGATATCGCTGCAGTAATGAAGTCGATCAACGATCAGACCGTTAATACCGGTGTCACCGCCTCGGAAAAGGACGGTCGTCTGGTGCTGTCTTCGGAAAATGGCGACGGCAAGAGCATCAAGCTGGCTGATGATGTGGCCGGGTCGCTGAGCACTGTGGGCCTGACTTCCGGCACCACTGCAGCCAAACTGCAGCAGTCCACCTCGTTGAACCTGAACGGTACTGAAGTCAGGCTGGCTGCCGGTAGCGACATGAATGCCGTCGCCACCGCGATCAACACTGCCAGCACCGGCGTCAGCGCCAGTGTCAACAGTGAGGGTGGACTTGATCTGTTCTCGGGTAACGAGTCTTTCACACTGGCTGACGGCGCAGCTGGCACTGGCTTGGCTGCCCTGGGTCTGACGGATGCTGCTGGCACGCAAACCGGTGTAGTGGTTGAATCTTCTGTCAGCAACCTGGATATCACCAGTGCAGAAGGCGCGCAGCAGGCCATTTCGGTGCTGGACGGTGCCATGCAACAGATCGACAGCGAGCGCGCCAAGCTGGGTGCGGTGCAGAACCGCTTTGATTCGACCATCAGCAACCTGCAGAACATCAGCGAAAATGCCTCCGCCGCCCGCGGCCGGATCGTTGACACTGACTACGCAGCTGAATCTGCCAATCTGGCCAAGAACCAGATCATGCAGCAGGCCGGTACGGCGATGTTGGCCCAGGCCAACCAGCTGCCCCAGGCCGTTCTGAGCCTCTTGGGCTAAGATCGAAGCGGAGCTAGACTGCGGGGGGAGGGCTTGCGCCTTCCTTCCGCTTTTTCCTTTGTGAGGTAAAGACCATGGAAATGGGCGTTCTCAAACCGTTTGAAATCACTAGCAGTGCGCGCACCGGTGTTGCGGTTGAGGCGGCTATAGCTGGCGCCAGCGCTGGTATGCAAACGGAGCTTGCTAAGACGCAAGGCGAAAAGGCTGGAACACCAGGCCCGCTCGCACTAGAGCCTGTCGGTACTGACCGTGAAACACTTGAGGCGGCGGTGTCCGATATGCAGAATTTTGTCCAGTCGGTCAAGCGTGATATCAACTTCAATGTTGATGACAGCAGCGGCCGGGTGGTGGTTAATGTAACCGAGGGCAGCAGTGGCGATGTGATTCGCCAGATCCCCTCGGAAGAAGCATTGCGGTTGTCGGAGAACCTGTCCGAAATTCGCAGTTTGCTGTTCAAGGCAGAAGCCTGAGGCTTCTGTTGGCCGGTTTGACTGGCACATAACTTGCCTGCATGACCGGAACATTCTATTCGGTAACCAGACCGTCAATTTTCGGTCGAAGGGGCAAGTCGTATGGCTATTCAAGGTTTAGGGTCAGGTATCGGTTCCGGTCTCGATATCAATAATATCGTCAAGGCGCTGGTTAATGCCGAGAGCGCGCCCAAGACTGCACAGCTGAACCGCCTGGAAAAGGCCACGACGGCCAAATTCTCTGGCCTGAGTCAGTTCAAGAATGCCCTGTCGGAATTTCAGACCGTTTTGAAGGATCTGAACAATCCCGCATTGTTCGAGAAGCGCAGTGCTTCTTCCGGTAAAGCCGATGTGTTCACGGTGAAAGCCGATGCCGGTGCTGTTGCCGGCAATTACAGTGTTCAGGTTTTCAACCTCGCCCAAACCAGCAAGGTGGCCTTGCGCGGTGTGGAAAATCCTTCGGCGCAAATTGGTACCGGTACCCTTACCGTCAGTGCCGGCGATCAAAGCATTGATGTCGATGTAACGGCTGAAAACAATAACCTTACCGGTATTCGTGATGCGATTAACGCCTCCGGCAAATCCGCCGGTATCAGCGCGACCATCGTCAATGATCCTGGCGCAGAAGGGGGGGCGCGGCTGGTTTTGAGCTCGTCCTCCTCTGGTACGGGTAATGATATCAGTGTCAGCTCGGCCTCGACCTCGGGTGATCTGTCGGTATTGAATTTCACCGCGCCGCAAACGTCCGATTTCGTGGCCCAACCAATAGACCCCGATAAGCCCCTGGAACCCCGGGTGATCAGTTACGCGCGCGACGCCAACGTGGCGATCGACGGCATTCCTATCAGCAGTGCCAGCAATGAAATCAGCGAGGCCATTGAAGGCGTCACCATTACCCTGCAAAAGGCTCAGACCGCCGATGAGCTGGAGGGTGCCAGTACCATCAATCTGAACGTGGGCGAAGATAAGGCCGGGGTGACATCAGCGGTCAAG
The DNA here is from genome assembly GCA_963974865.1 of uncultured Pseudomonadaceae bacterium. Taxonomy (GTDB): domain Bacteria; phylum Pseudomonadota; class Gammaproteobacteria; order Pseudomonadales; family Pseudomonadaceae; genus Halopseudomonas. Next base: position 31,530 of record CAXBEU010000002.1, read on the forward strand.
AAGTTCGTCGATGCATATAATAAACTGATCGGCACTATCGACTCCCTGACCTCGGTCACCAGCGTGGGTGGAGAGAACGGCGAACCATTGGCCGCAGCGCTGGTTGGCGACTCGTCGGTGCGCTCATTTATGGCGTCCATGCGTAGCGAGCTGGGTAGTGCGTCCAGCAGTGGTGGACCTTTCCGGATTTTGGCTGATCTGGGTGTCACTACCCAGCGTGATGGCACCCTGGCGGTGGATGATGCTCGACTGAGTAATGCTCTTAACGATAACTTTGACCAGTTAGGCGGTTTTTTGACAGGGGCTGACGGGCTGATGGGTCGGTTAGAGGGCAAGGTCAAGCCGTATGCGGAAACCGGCGGCATCCTCGAGAGTCGCACTTCCGCGCTACAGAATACGCTGAACGGTCCAGGCGGGGTTGATGAGCAGCGAGAACAGTTGAATCGTCGGCTCGAACAATTGGAAGCTCGTTTGTTCTCGCAATTTAACGCGATGGACTCACTGGTCGGTCAGTTAACCAGTACCAGCAACTTCCTGACCAGTGCTCTGGACAGCCTCCCGGGCTCGGTCAGACAGGATAAAAACTAAATGAAAAGCCCTATCGATACCTACAAGCAGGTCAACATTTCCCAGGAAGTGTCCCAGTACCGCGCGGTGCAGTTGCTGCTGGATGGGGCCATTGAGCGCCTGAAGCTGGCGCGGCATGCGCAGGCGACTGGTAACCCCGAGCGGCGCGGTCTGGCCGTCAGCAGCACCATCAGTATTATCGGCGCATTGCAGGCGGCGTTGGACAAGGATCTGGGCGGCGAGATTGCCGAGAATCTGGACGCGCTTTATGACTATATGACGCGCAAGCTTGCCGGGGTGGCGCTGGATGATACGCCACGCTCGCTGGATGAAGTGCTGGCGTTGCTGCAGGAAATAAAGGCAGGCTGGGACGGTATAGAGCCCGCCTGAAATACCGCCCGACCCGAAAGGGCTATTACCCGAGGCCCGCTCGATTAAACCCGGCGGGCCTTGTTGCATCAGCATCCTGGCAAATAAAGATTAAAGTTTTCCGCGTGAGGCCGATACATTGAACATGTATCATTAACCTCAGGACCTGCCCATGAACGCCTATGCTGCGATGAAGCAATACCAGACCGTCAACGTCAACGCCCAGGTCAGCGAAGCCGACCCGCATCGCTTGATTCAAATGCTGATGGAAGGCGGTTTGCAGCGTTTAGCCCAGGCCAAGGGCGCCATGCAGTTCAATAATATCCCGCTCAAGGGTGAGTTGATTGGCAAGTGCGTGGGTATTATTGGCGGCTTGCGTGACGGGCTGGATCTGGACAAGGGTGGTGAGGTGGCTGCCAACCTGGATAGCCTTTACGCTTTCATGCTCCAGCGCCTGAGCATCGCCAACCTGAAAAACGACGCAGCCATTCTGGATGAAGTCGCCGCCTTGCTGCGTAACGTCAAGGAAGGTTGGGACGGCATTCGCTAAAACCGAGGACAGACCATGACCGTTGCAGTCAAACAGTTGCAAGACACCCATCAGGCACTGGTTGATGCGGTGCATGCGGGGGACTGGCAGCAGGTCAGTCAGCTGGATCATGTATGCCGTGAGCTGGTCGCCCAGGCGATGGCGGAAGAGGGCCGTGAGGATCAGGCACTGGCCGATGCGCTGGATAACCTGCTGAGCACCTACCGTGAAGTGGTGGCGCTGTGCCAGGCGGTGCAGGGCAAGCTGGCGGCGGAGCTGCAGGAGCTGCAGCGTGGCAAGCAGAGCGCCAAGGTGTATCAGATGTTCACCTGAGCATTGAGCCTTTTCCCTGGGCAACCAGTGGCGCTGCGGCGTTGCTGGTTGCAGTCGAATACGTCGAAAGAAAAAATGCCGTTTAACTGCGCCAACTATTTGACTATGGCGCCGAATCTGACTAACGTTGGCACCTAGATTATTCGAGTGGCAAAGCGCTATCAGCGTTAACTGCCCGGTTTGCGTGTATACAGGACGCCCGTCATTCCTATGCTGCCCAACAGCCATATCCTCCTTATTGATGATGCACCGTCCAGCCGCCATGATTTGAGCGTGATTCTGTCGTTTCTCGGCGAGGAAGCGGTTATTACCACCTCGGCCACCTGGCAGCAGGACGTGGAGGCGCAGGCCGCTTCCTCTGGTAGCTTCAAGTGCGTGATTCTGGGCCATTGCGAGTGTGCGCATGGCATGCAAGGCTTGCTCGCGCAACTGGACAAGTGGGATGAAAACCTGCCGGCCATTCTGCTCGATGCCGAGCAGGCCAGCCGCTGGCCCGAGCACCTGCGCCAGCGCCTGCTGGCCGTATTGCCGCCACCGCTGAGTTACAACCAGCTGCTCGATTCCCTGCACCGCGCCCAGGTCTATCGCGAGGTTTACGATGACCGTGACCGTCAGCGCCAGCGCGAACCCAACCTGTTCCGCAGCCTGGTGGGCACCAGCCGCAGCATCTTTTCCGTTCGGCAGATGATGCAGCAGGTAGCCGATACCGAAGCCACGGTATTGATTCTGGGCGAGTCGGGCACCGGCAAGGAAGTGGTGGCGCGCAACCTGCACTACCACTCCAAGCGCAAGGACCAGCCCTTTGTGCCGGTCAACTGTGGCGCGATTCCGGCCGAGTTGCTTGAGAGTGAGCTGTTCGGCCATGAAAAAGGTGCCTTTACCGGCGCCATCACCAGCCGGGCAGGGCGCTTCGAGCTGGCCCAGGGCGGTACGCTGTTTCTTGACGAGATTGGCGATATGCCGCTGCCGATGCAGGTCAAGCTGCTGCGGGTATTGCAAGAGCGGACCTTCGAGCGCGTTGGCAGCAACAAGGTGCAAACGGCTGATGTGCGCGTGATCGCTGCCACGCACAAGAATCTTGAACAGATGATCGAGCAGGGTGGCTTTCGCGAAGATCTGTATTACCGGCTGCATGTGTTCCCGATCGAGATGCCGGCAATGCGCGAGCGGATCGAGGATCTGCCCTTACTGCTCAACGAATTGATTACTCGGCTGGAACGGGAAAAGCGCGGCTCAATCCGCTTCAGCACCTCGGCGATCATGTCGCTGTGCCAGCATGACTGGCCGGGTAACGTCCGTGAGTTGGCCAACCTGGTAGAGCGCATGGCGATCATGCATCCGCATGGGGTGATTGGTGTCGGCGAACTGCCGCGCAAGTTCCGTTATGTAGAAGATGACCAGGAAGAACTGCGTAACTCCCGTGGGCCGGAAGATGAGCGAGATGAAGCCTTCAGTGGGCTGGTCGGGCTGGATAGCCCGGCGTTCCTGCCGCCTGACGGCCTGGATCTGAAAGAGTACCTTGGCGGCCTGGAGCAGACGCTGATTCAACAGGCGTTGGATGAATGTAATAGCGTGGTGGCGCGCGCCGCTGAGCGCTTGCGTATTCGGCGTACTACCCTGGTGGAGAAGATGCGCAAGTACGGTATCAACCGGGGTATCGAGCTGTCAGAAGACTGACGCGTTTTTATTCATTTAAATCTAATCTATTGTTTTTAATGGATTAACCCTTCCTGGCATGCCCTTTGCTTTGACTCCCCTGAAGCTATCTTTTTGATTCAGGGGATTCCCGATGGTACCTACCGCCCAGCACCTGCTTACCTCTAATGCGCCTCAGTCAGAACGCACCCTGGAGACTGCACCCCGTGATGAGGCGCAGCTGACGGCGGCGTATGAGCTGTTCCGGCAGATGTCGGGCCAATTGTCGGGCTCCCATGCGCTACTTCAGCAGCAGGTGTCTACCCTGCAGGCGCAACTGGATCAGGTGCATGCCCAGCGCCATCGTGAGCTGGCCGAGAAGGCCTGCCTGGCGTCGCGGCTGCAGAACCTGCTTGATCTGCTGCCCGGCGGCGTAGTGGTACTGGATGGCAATGGCGTGGTCCGTGAGGCTAATCCGGCTGCCCGTGAGCTGCTCGGTGAACCTCTTGAAGGGCAGTTGTGGCGCGAGCTGATCCGTGAGCGCTTTGCTCCGCGTGATGACGACTACCATGAAGTGTCACTGCGCAGCGGCCGTCGGGTTTCGCTGGCTACCCGTTCGTTGCTGGGTGAGCCCGGTCAGATCATTCTGATCAATGACCAGACCGAAACACGCCAGTTGCAAAGCCAACTGGCCCGCCATGAGCGCCTCTCGGCCCTCGGCCGTATGGTCGCCTCGCTGGCCCATCAAATTCGTACACCGCTGTCCACCGCGATGCTGTACGCCAGTCACCTGCAGGATCCGCATTTGCCATCTGCGCAGCGCCAGCGATTTGGCGAGCGCCTGAGTGGGCGGCTCAAGGCCATGGAGCACCAGGTACGCGATATGTTGTTGTTCGCCAAGGGTGATCTGCCGCTAGAAGACAGCATCAATACCGAGCAGCTCTTCGACGCCTTGCGCGCCGAAGCTGATCCGCTGCTTGAGCTGGCCGGTGCAACCTGCCGTTGGGATAATCGCTGCGCCACCGATCTGCTGCTTACCTGTAATCGCGACACCCTGGTGGGCGCGGTGACCAATCTGATCAACAACGCCATTCAGGCCGGCGGCCAGGCGGCCAGGCTGAAGGTCTGCGCGCGCCTGATCGAAGGCCAGCTTAGCATGAGTGTGGTGGACGCCGGTTGCGGTATGCAGCCTGAGCAGTGCGCCCAGATCGGCGAGCCCTTTTACACCACCCGTGCCCAAGGTACTGGCCTGGGTGTGTCGGTAGTTAAATCAGTGGCGCGCGCCCATGGCGGGGCGTTTTTTCTGCGCAGCAAGGCAGGCTGGGGCACCAGCGCCGAGCTGTTGCTGCCGGTCCGGCGCAAGGCGGCTATGCCGGCGCAGACTATGATTGATCAGGAGGGCCGTTCATGAGTCAGCAACGGCCAAGAATTCTGTTGGTTGAGGATGATCGCGCCCTACGTGAAGCATTGTGCGATACCTTGACGTTAGGTGGTTATGACGCATTGGAGGCCGGCGATGGCAATGCGGCGCTGGCTCTCCTGCAGCGTGAATCCGTGTGCATGGTGGTCAGCGATGTGAATATGCCCGGCATGGATGGCCATCGCCTGCTGCGCAATCTGCGTCAGCAGCACCCGCACCTGCCGGTCCTGCTGATGACCGCCTATGGCACAGTGCAGCAGGCTGTTGAGGCGATGCGCGATGGTGCCGTGGATTACCTGGTCAAGCCCTTTGAGCCGCGCGCCCTTCTGGAGTTGGTGGCGCAGCATGGGCAGGGCAGGTTGCGCGCCGGCAAGCTGGAAGGGCCGGTCGCCATGGAGCCTTCGAGTCAGCAGTTACTGCACCTGGCCACGCGGGTTGCGGCCAGTGACTCTACCGTGTTGATTTCCGGCGAGTCGGGCACCGGCAAGGAAGTCCTGGCGCGCTTTATTCACCAGCAGTCGACGCGCGCCGAGCAGCCGTTTATTGCAATCAACTGCGCCGCCATTCCGGACAACATGCTGGAAGCGACGTTGTTCGGGCACGAGAAGGGCTCCTTTACCGGCGCAGTGGCCTCCCAGTCCGGCAAGTTTGAACAGGCCAACGGCGGCACTCTGCTGCTGGATGAGATTTCCGAGATGCCACTGGGCTTGCAGGCCAAGTTGCTGCGTGTGCTGCAGGAGCGCGAAGTCGAGCGCGTCGGCGGGCGTAAGTTAATCCAGCTGGATATCCGCGTGATTGCCACCACCAACCGGGATTTGCCCGCGGAAGTGGCTGCGGGCCGTTTCCGGGAAGATCTGTATTACCGCCTGGGGGTTTTTCCGCTGCAGTGGCAACCGCTGCGCACGCGCCCCGGCGATATATTGCCGATTGCCCAGCGTTTGCTGGATAAACACACGCGCAAAATGAATCAGACGCCGGTGCGCTTTGCCGCCGACGCCTGCCTGGCACTGCAGCAACATGCCTGGCCAGGCAACGTCAGGGAATTGGATAACGCCGTGCAACGGGCCTTGATTCTGCAGTCCGGTGGCGTAATTCATGCCCAGGACCTATGTCTGGCGGTGTTGCCTGGCAGTCCGATGATCATGCCCGTTAGTACGCCGATACGAGACGAAGCGCCACTGTTAGCAAGCATTGATCCTGCTTTCGAGAGTAGGGCGCCGGCTAGCGTCGGGAATCTGACGGAGGGTCATTTTTCGCCGGCGCTGTCTCAGCCGGCAGGTACCGATCTGGGATCAGGGGTGCGTCAGCGCGAGTATCAACTGATTATTGACGTGCTGCGCGCCGAGCGCGGCAAGCGCAAGGAAGCAGCGGACAAGCTGGGTATTAGCCCCCGCACGCTGCGTTACAAGCTGGCGCAGATGCGTGATGCGGGTCTGGATGTAGAGGCGAGTTTGTACGCGAGTTAGATTTTTAAACCCTTCGCGGCCAGGCGGCCGCTCCCACGGTGGCCGCTCCTACCTCGATAGGTGAAGCTGGGTTTTGGTAGGAGCGGCCGCCTGGCCGCGAAGGGGTTAGATGGCTCCGCACCGATAGGCTCTTCGCGGTCAGGCGACCGCTCTCACAGCTGCAGCTCCCACAGCGGCCGCTCCCACGGAACCCCTCGCCGGTTGTCGCTCCCCCCGGTAATACCACACTACCTCCTCTGCAATATCCGCATGTTGGCATCATTCCTGCTTTACTAACTCCAACGCAATCCACGCCGTCAAAAAAACTGCGGCCCGGAGATAGTCATGACCCAAGGTGTTGAATTCAATCGTCTGATGTTGCAGATGCGCTCGATGCAGATGGAGGCCATGGGCCGCCCTCAGCCTCCGGCGGAGCTGGAGCAGAATGTCAGCGGCCCGGCGTTTGAGAACGTGCTCAAGCAGGCGGTTGACAAGGTGAGTGAGATGCAGCGCACGACCGGTGATCTGCAGAGCGCCTACGAGCGCGGCGTACCCGGCGTGGATTTGACCGAAGTCATGATCGCGGCGCAGAAATCCAGTGTGGCATTCCAGGCGGTGACCCAAGTGCGTAACAAGATGGTCAGCGCTTACGAATCCATCATGAACATGCCCATCTGAGCATAATAATCGTTGTCTTGCCGTGATTGACCGAGGGTAGAACATGGACACCGCCAATACCGCCAACACACCTGCTACCCGGCCTGGGCCAGCATTGGGGAGTGAGCGCAAGCCTTTGATGGGTTTGAACGTACTCGACAATCTGGCGCAGTTGCCTATGCTGCGCCAGTTTGCGTTGTTGATCGGGCTGGCGGCGAGTGTAGCCATCGGTTTCGCTGTGGTGCTCTGGTCCCAGGAGCCGGACTATCAGACGCTGTACAGCAATATGGAAAACTACGACTCCGCCCAGGTAGTGGACATTCTTACCCAGCGGCGGATCAAGTATCGGGTCGATCCCAATAACGGTGCTTTGCTGGTCGCCACCAGCGATCTGGCAGATGCGCGCATGAGCCTGGCTGCCGCTGGCGTCAGTGCCCGCGACAACAATCTGGGTTACGAGATTCTCGACCGCGAGCAGGGCCTGGGCACCAGTCAGTTCATGGAAACGACGCGCTACCGCCGTGGTCTGGAAGGTGAGATGGCGCGTACCATTTCCAGCCTCTACAACATCAAGTCGGCCCGCGTGCACATCGCGATGCCGCGCTCGACAGTTTTTGTCCGCGATGATCGCAAACCCAGCGCCTCGGTATTGCTGGAAATGTATGCCGGCCGCAATCTTGAGCCAGCGCAGGTCATGGCCATCGTCAATCTGGTGGCCACCAGTGTTCCCGAGCTGAGCAAGGATCAGGTCACGATCGTCGACCAGAATGGCAATCTGCTGTCCGATCAGAACGAGTTGAGCGAGCTGACTGTCGCTGGCCGTCAGTTTGATTACACCCGCCGTATGGAAGATACCTTCACCCGGCGCGTGCACAACATTCTGCAACCCATTGTTGGTGCTGGCCGCTACAAGGCGGAAGTGTCCGCGGATGTGGATTTCAGTGCGGTAGAATCCACTGCAGAGATGTACAGCCCTGAGTCGGCGCTGCGCAGCGAACAGGTCATGTCGGAAGAGCGTACTGCTGGGCAGGGCCCGCAAGGCATTCCCGGTGCATTGACCAATCAGCCCCCTGGCGCGGTCACGGTACCTGAAGTGGCGGTGGATCCGGTTACCGGCGAACCCATAGTGCCAGTGGTGCCGCGGGATACGCGCGAGCAGGCTACCCGCAACTATGAACTTGATCGGCAGATCAGCTATACCCGTCAGCAGCAGGGTCGTCTACGCCGCCTGTCCGTTGCCGTGGTGGTGGATAATCCGGTCACAGTGAATGCCGAAACCGGTGAAAGCGTCAGCGAACCCCTGAGCGAGGCAACTATCGCTCAGCTCACTCGCCTGGTGCAGGATGCGGTCGGCTTTGACGCCGCCCGCGGAGACAGCGTCAGCGTGATCAACAGCCCTTTTGTCGCGGCTGCCGAGCTTGAACCCCTGCCAGCCATTCCTTTCTGGTCCGAGACCTGGTTCTGGGATCTGGCCAAGCAGGTTCTTGGAATACTCTTTATACTGGTTCTGGTATTCGGTGTGTTGCGCCCGGTACTGAAAAACCTGACCACCCAGCCGCAAAATCGTGGGGCGGGTGGTTATCCGGCAGAGCTGGGCGGTGTGGGCGGAATGGACGAGGATCTGCGCGATGATCGCGTCAGCCTCTCGGGCCCTGCCGGCAGTGCAGCCGTGTTGCTGCCACCGCCCGGCGCAGGCTATGAACAGCAATTGAATGCCATCAAGGGCTTGCTCGCCGAAGATACCGGCCGGGTGGCCCAGGTCGTCAAAGAGTGGATTAACGCCGATGAGTGAAGAAGTCGCCAAGCGCCCGAAACTGTCCAAGCTGGACAAGGCCGCGATCTTTTTGTTGAGCCTGGGCGAATCTGACGCTGCCGCCATTCTCAAGCATATGGGCCCAAAGGAAGTACAACGCGTCGGCAGCGCCATGGCCGGTCTGCGCACCGTGCACCGCGAGCAGGTACAGCAGGTCATGGGTGATTTTATTGACACTGTGGGCGACCAGACCGGGTTGGGTGTGGGCGCCGACGGCTATATTCGCTCAATGCTGACCCAGGCCCTGGGCGAAGACAAAGCCAATAGTCTGGTTGATCGCATCTTGCTTGGCGGCAGCACCTCGGGTCTGGACAGCTTGAAGTGGATGGAGCCGCGCGCGGTGGCGGATGTGATCCGTTTTGAGCACCCACAGATCCAGGCTATCGTCGTTGCTTATCTGGACCCGGATATGGCAGCCGAGGTGATCGGCTATTTTGATCACAAGGTGCGTCTGGACGTGCTGCTGCGTGTGGCCGCGCTGAATACCGTGCAGCCCTCCGCGCTGAAAGAACTCAATGAAATTCTGGAAAAACAGTTCGCCGGTAATTCCAATACCACGCGGGCCAATATGGGCGGCATCAAGCGTACCGCCGATATCATGAACTATCTGGAGTCGAGTACTGAATCGCAGTTGATAGAAGCGATTCGGGAGATGGATGAAGACCTCTCCGGCAAGATCGAGGATCTGATGTTCGTCTTCGACAACCTTGCTGAAGTGGACGATCGCGGCATCCAGGCGCTGCTGCGGGAAATCTCCTCGGAAGTGCTGATCATCGCCCTCAAGGGCGCGGATGAGGCAATCAAGGAAAAGATCTTCAAGAACATGTCCAAGCGTGCTTCGGAACTGCTACAGGACGACCTGGAGGCCAAAGGCCCGGTGCGTATCAGTGAAGTGGAGTCGGCGCAGAAGGAAATCCTGACCATTGCCCGCCGTATGGCCGATGCTGGCGAAATTGTACTCGGCGGCAAGGGTGGCGAGGAAATGATCTAGTGGAGTCAGCGCAATGAAGCGGCCAGCACCCACCGCCGAGCGAACCAAGGACAGCGAGCTGCTGCGCGGCGGCGAGCTGGCCGGATTTGCTCTGTGGGATATGCCCAGCTTCGACTCAGCCCCGCACCATGTGCCCCTTGAGCGGGAAGAGCAGGCCGATGCGCCGGCGGACGACGCAGACGCGGCTGCCGAGGAAGAGTTGCAGGAGCCAGGCCCCCGCCCTTATACGGTGGAAGAACTCGAACAGATCCGCGAAGAGGCCTACAACGAAGGCTTTGCCACGGGCGAGAAAGACGGTTTCCATTCCGGCCAGCTCAAGGGCCAGCAGGAATCACGCACCAAGCTTGAAGCGCGCCTGGGCGAGCTGGAAAAAATCATGGTGCAATTGCTTGAGCCCATGCGCGAGCAGGATGATCAGATCGAGGACATGCTGCTCAAACTGGTCGAAACCATGGTCCGCGAAGTCATTCAGCGCGAATTGAAGATCGATTCCAGCCAGATCACTGCTGTGCTGCGTGGCGCGCTCAAGGCCCTGCCCATGGGCGCGGACAATATTCGTATCTACCTTAATCCAGCCGACTTCGATGCTGCCAAGGCCTTGCGTGAGCGGCATGAGGAAAAATGGCGTCTGCTCGAAGATGACCAGTTGATGCCCGGCGGCTGTCGCGTTGAAACCGAACATAGCCAGCTTGATGCCGCGCTGGAAACGCGCCTGCAGCAGATCACCACACAACTCTTTGAGCAGCAGCGCGAGCAGCGGGTACGTCCGCCAGAGCCGGATATTGCCCTGCCTGAAGTAAGCCTGGATGCTGGGCCGGATACCTCGGTGGATGTGGGTGCGAAACCGACTGAGAGCCCTGATGAGCCGGCTTGAGCGCATCAGTTTTGCCAAGCGCCTGGCCAGTTATCCGGCGGCGCTGACGCTGCCGCATGAACCCGTGGTGGAAGGCCGGCTGATCCGTATGGTCGGGCTGACCCTGGAGGCGGAAGGCTGCAAGGCGCCCGTGGGTAGCCGCTGCGTGGTCATCAGCGAAACCCTGCAGGGCCGTACCCAGATAGAAGCGGAAGTGATGGGGTTTTCTGGCAGCAAGATTTACCTGATGCCGGTCGACAGCTTGCAAGGCGTGCAGCCTGGTGCGCGGGTAGTGCCGTCCAAGGGCGGCGGTAAACTGCCGATGGGCAATGCCATGCTTGGCCGCGTGGTGGACGGCATTGGTCGACCGCTGGATGGCAAAGGCGATTTCAAAGCCGATGACTGGGTAGATCTCAATGGCCCGGTGATCAACCCGCTCAAGCGCCACCCGATTGAAGAGCCGCTGGATGTTGGTATTCGTACCATCAACAGCCTGCTGACCGTGGGCCGGGGTCAGCGCTTGGGCTTGTTTGCCGGTAGCGGTGTGGGCAAGAGCATGTTGCTGGGCATGATGACGCGTTTTACCGATGCGGACATCACCATCGTGGGTCTGGTCGGCGAACGGGGCCGCGAGGTCAAGGAGTTTATCGAGCAGATTCTGGGCGAGAAGGGTATGGCTCGCTCGGTGGTGGTGGCATCTCCAGCGGATGACGCGCCCTTGATGCGTCTGCGCGCCGCGATGTATTGCACCCGCATTGCCGAGTATTTTCGCGATCAGGGCAAGAACGTCCTGTTGCTGATGGATTCGCTGACCCGTTTCGCCCAGGCGCAGCGGGAAATCGCCCTGGCCATTGGCGAGCCTCCGGCGACCAAGGGCTACCCGCCTTCGGTGTTTGCCAAACTGCCGCAATTGGTCGAGCGCGCCGGCAATGCCGAGCAGGGCGGTGGTTCGATCACGGCGTTCTACACGGTCCTATCCGAAGGGGATGATCAGCAGGATCCGATTGCAGACGCCTCACGGGCGATTCTTGACGGCCATGTGGTGCTGTCGCGGCGGCTGGCGGAGGAAGGCCATTACCCGGCCATCGATATCGAAGCGTCGATCAGCCGCGCCATGCCGCAAATCGTCAGTGAGGACTATCTGCAAAAGGCGCAACAATTCAAACAGCTCTATGCGCGCTACCAGCAAAGCCGCGATCTGATCAGTGTCGGCGCCTACTCTGCCGGGTCCGATCCGCTGACCGACAAGGCCATGCAGAAGATGCCCGAGATGCAGGCTTTTCTGCGTCAGGGCCTGCAGGTCAAGGTAAACCTGCCCGATAGCCAAACCTCGCTGGTGCAGTTGATCAGCCATGAGTGAGAGCCGTATCCGGCGCTTGACCCCGGTGCTGGATATCGCGCTGGATGAGGAGCGCAAGGCTGCAGGCATGCTCGGTGATTGCCAGCGCCAACTGGATGACTCGCAGGCGCGGCTCCGGGATCTGGAAATTTATTGCAAGGAATATCAGAACGGCTGGACCCAGCGGGGCCAGCAGGGCGTTGGGCGCGACTGGATGCTCAACTATCAACGCTTCATGGCGCAGATGCAAACCGCCATCGAACAGCAGAATCAAACCGTTATCTGGCATGGTAAGAGCCTCGAGAAGGCCCGTGAAGTCTGGCGCCAGCGCTATCAACGTCTGGAGGCCATGCGCAAGTTGATCGAGCGCTATCAGCAGGAGGCTCGAGTGCGCGCCGACAAGCAGGAACAGAAACTACTGGATGAGTTGTCCCAGCGTGCTTTTGACCGCAACAGAAATACTCCCTGACAGGTTGCATACCCTGTGCTAAAGGTTAAAGGGTAGGAAAGGTTATTAGACTTTTTTTTGCATCCTTCGCACGTGCCTAATAAGGAATCCAGTATGCCGATCAAGGCGACTTTATCTGCAGACGGTCAGGAGCTCACCATCAGAGTAGTAGGGCGTTTCGACTTCAGTGCTCATCAGGACTTTCGAGAGGCGTATGAACGCGGCGGCCTGACGCCAGAGCGTTACACGGTGGATCTGCACGACGCCGATTACATTGATAGCTCTGCGCTGGGCATGCTGTTGTTACTGCGTGACCATGCCGGCGGTGACGCTGCGGATATTCGCATCGTGCGTTGCAATGCCGATGTACGCAAAGTATTGAATATCTCCAACTTCGAACAGCTTTTCAGTATCGAGTAACCGATGCCCACTTCTGTGCCGGGTTCGCTTGCGCCGGGTCAGCCCGACAATGCTCTGAACGTGCTGATTGCCGATGATAATCCGACGGATCGGATGATTCTTGGCCGCCTGGTAACCCAGTTGGGCCATCGGGTCATCAGCGCGGAGAATGGTCTTGAGGCTGTCGACCATTTCATTTCCCAGCGCCCGGATCTGGTCCTGCTGGATGCGCTGATGCCGGTGATGGACGGCTTCGAAGCGGCGCGGCAGATCAAGCAGGCCTCCGGCGAGGATCTGGTGCCGATCATCTTTCTTACCAGCCTGACCGAAACCGGCGCGCTGGTGCAGTGCCTGGAAGCCGGCGGTGACGACTTTCTGACCAAGCCCTACAACCCGGTCATTTTGCAGGCCAAGATCCAGGCATTCAACCGCATGCAGGATATGCATCAGACCCTGCAGCAGCAACGCGATCTTATTTCCCTGCAGCATCAACGCCTTCTGCAGGAACAGCAGTTGGCGAAAATCATCTTTGACCGCGTCGCCCACGCCGGTAGTCTGGGCGCTGACAATCTGCGCTATCTGCAGTCAGCCTATGCGATGTTCAACGGCGATATTCTGGTAGCGGCTTACAAGCCTTCCGGTGGCATGCATATCCTCCTGGGCGACTTCACTGGCCATGGTCTGTCGGCGGCGATTGGAGCTATGCCGCTGGCTGAGGTGTTCTATTCCATGACCGCGCGAGGCTTCAATCTGCGCGACATTCTGGTTGAGCTCAATAGCAAGCTCAGGCGCATTCTTCCGGTGGGGATTTTCTGCTGCGCAGTGCTGATCGAGGTCAATCCCGATAAGGGGCTGGTCGAAATATGGAACGGCGGCCTGCCTGACGTGCTGGTGCTGGGTAGTGCGGGGGAGATACTGCATCGCGTGACGTCTACCCACTTGCCTCTGGCCGTCGCGAAAGCCGAACGTTTTGATCCCACGCCGGTGGTCCTGCCGCTAATGGCGGGTGAACGGCTGCTGTGCTGGACTGACGGAGTGATCGAAAGCCGCAACCATCTGGGTGAGCAATATGGAGAGCAACGCGTCATGGCGCTGGTGGAGAGTTTTGCCGGCCAGCCTGATGCGGTGTTTGACGGACTGCTACAGGCGCTTGAGGCCTTCCACGGCAGCCCCGAGGATGATGTCAGCCTGCTGGAAGTGGTCATGCAGCCGCTTAGCGTACCGCCGGCGATACTGTTTCAGCCGGATGCCAGGCAACTGGACGCTCAGGATTGGCATCTGGCCTACACCTTTCGCGCTGCGTCGATCCGCGAGCACAATCCCCTGCCGTTTCTGCTCAAGGTGCTGATGGAGGTGCCTGGGTTACGCGAGCACGGCGGCAGCCTGTTTACCATTCTGAGCGAGCTTTATAGCAACGCGCTGGAGCATGGGCTGCTGCAACTGGACTCCTCTCTCAAACTTAATTATCAAGGTTTTACCCACTATTATCAGGCGCGCAAGGAGCGTCTGGCTACGTTGCAGGACGGCTGGATAAAAGTTGCGCTGGATCATCGGCCAGACACTGCTGGGGGCCTGTTGACTATCGAGGTGGAAGACAGCGGGCCAGGGTTTGCTGGTGTGCAGGACCGGCCCGCTGTAGCAGAACCCGAGAGTCAGGTCCTTGCGTCCGAGTATGGCGGCAGTGCCGAGGGTTACTTCGGGCGGGGGTTGGGGCTGGTCAGGGCGCTGACGGATGAAATGACGTTCAATGTCAGCGGTAATCAGGTGCGAGTGGTCTTTGCCTGGCAGCTTCGGCATACTTTGGCCTGACTGGGCCCATCAGCAAAGCCACGCCACGTATGACAGTTCAGGATGAATGGGAGATTGGTATTGCATGTCTGAGACGCTCAAGGACCTCGACCCTGGTGTTCAATCCGCTTTGCGCGAATTGATGCAGGACGATTATCCACTGCTGCTCGACACCTTTGTTCAGGACGCACACAAGCGCCTTGAAGCCTTGGCTCTGGGCCTTGAACAGCAGCAGTGGGATACATTCAGGCACGCCGCTCACAGTTTCAAGGGCAGTTGCGGAAACATGGGGGCGCTAGCACTGCAGCAGGCCTGTGAGCGCGCAGAGCAGGCCGCTTTGCGCGTGGATGCCGAGGCTGCCAGCCAGGCGTATCTGGAAATTCGCCGGCTTTATCAGCGCGTGCAACTGCAACTCCAGGCCTGAACGGCCCTCGCCAACCCCCATCATCTAACTCCGCAAGAAAAGTGGCCCATAGCTTGCAGAAGCACTGATAAATGCAGTTCACCTCCGCAGCCATGGAGCTATCCTCAATGTCAGTCAGTCAGAATATGCTGGCGGTTTTTTCCAGCGTCCCGCGTCCTGGTGGTAGCCAGCCGTCAGCTCTTGAGCCCGTGCAAGCCGGTGCGGTAGAAGGGTTGCGCAGTTTTTCTGACGTCCTGTCGGGGCAGCAGTCCGAGCAGCTCGGTGCCCTTTGGGCGATGCTGGATGAAGCCGACGGTGGCGCTGGTCTGGAAACCTTGCAGCAACTGGATTTTGCCGCTGACGGCAAGGATTTGCCGGACGCTATGCAAGGCTTGCTGGAACAACTGGCGGATAGAAGCCTGGATGCGTCAGAAGTGTCGGGTGTCGGGGCTGATCCGGCGCTGCTGAAGAGCTTGGCAGACGATTGGGCGCAGTGGTTGGCCCAGGCGCGCTTATCACTGGATGGGGAAGCGGTTGCTGAAGCCGAGTCAGACCCAACGGGCAGCGCTATGCTAGCGCTGCAGTCCATGCAGGGTCAGGTCACGGGCTTGTCCGGGGCGCAGTCATCGGTCAGCTTGAGCGGTGCCCCTGGCCAGGCTCAATCTTCAAGTCAGACGGCCGATCAGTTGCAGCTGGCGCAGATGGAGCGCGAGCTGCGCCAGGAAAATGGCGCAGGGGCCAAGGCGGAGCGCGCCAGCCTGCTTGATACCCAACTGCAACAACGCACGCAGGAAATGTCAGGTGCGGATACGCGCGTGGCCTTCACCGGCAAGCTGGCCGACGCGCTTGAGTCACTCTCTGGCAAGCGCGGCGGTGCGGAACTGGACGCTGCTGATGCAGCGCAGCGCCCCGGTATTCAAGGTCAGGCAGCAGCACAGGGCGCGCTGGCGGCTCGCCCGGTGCTGGCAGCCAGTCAGACGCTGGGCGTGCCCTTTGGTCAGGCCGGCTGGGGAGATGCGCTCATCGACAAGATGCAATGGATGTCCAGCCAGAATCTGCGCAGTGTTGAAATACGCCTGGATCCCGCCGAGCTGGGGCCATTGGAAATTCATATTCAAACCCGTGGTCAGGAGCATCAGGTTCAGTTCGTCAGCCAGAACCCGTCAGTACGTGAGGCGCTGGAAGCACAGATGTTCCGCCTGCGCGAGTCATTCTCGCAGCAGGGTATGGATCTGGTGGATGTCTCTGTCGGTGATTCTGCGGTCGGCCAGCAAGCCCGGCAGGACAGCGATGGACGTTCCGCCGGCCAAGGGGAAGTAGCGGGCTCCGGGGCTGCGGTGTCAGGGGGTGATGAAGCCGGCATGCTGATGGCCGCAGAGGCGGCCAGCCAGGCGATGTCCAACAGGCTAGTCGATTTCTACGCCTGAGGTCATTTACAGGTTCGCTAATCAGGTGCCTGGCTCTACCAGGCACCTGGGTCATACCTCAGTAGATCCAGCGCGTACCGGTCTTGTTGCAATCATCCTTCAGCTTCAACCCTCAGCTTTTTCCAAAGCCCCTTTTCCCCTTCGTTTTCTTGCAGTGGTTTTATTCCAGGGCACAAAGACATTTGCTGCGCTTGGCTTTATCCTTGCGTTACGCCTTAGCGCGCATCAACGAGTTGGCATGGACGGTGCACAGCTTTTACTCCAAGACACAAAAAGGCAGGATTACCTGCTTTGGTGACGGAAATTTGTCATGGCAAAACAAGCACGAGATGAAGAGCCCGTAGCGGAAGCGGCAGGGCCGCCAGCCAAGAGCCGGAAAAAGCTGTTTATCCTTCTGGGGGTGGGCCTGCTTGCTGTGCTGCTATCGGCAGGCGGCGTAGCATACATGTTGATGGGTGGGGATGATGAAGTGGCTGAAACGGCTGACCCCGCCCAACCGGTTCGCGAGGCTGCACTTTATCAGCCGCTGGATCCGGCCTTTGTGGTCAACTATACCCATGAAGGCCGCAGGCGCTACATGCAGGTCAGCGCGGTATTGATGGGCCGCGATGCGACGGGGATGGCTAGCGTGGCGGCTCACATGCCGTTGATCCGCAACGAGCTGGTTCTGTTGTTCAGCAGCGAGGAATTTCAGACGCTGTTTTCGCCCGAGGGCAAGGAAGCGTTGCGCGAGCGCGCCACCTTGGCAATCAAGGCATTGCTCGAACGTGAACTCGGCAATCCGGTCATTGAGTCGGTACTCTTTACCAATATAGTCTTGCAATAGGAAGCCACCATGGCCGTTCAGGATCTGCTCTCACAGGATGAAATCGATGCGCTGCTGCATGGCGTCGATGATGGGGCAGTCGAAACCGAAGTCGATAGTACGCCCGGCGCGGTCAAGAACTATGACCTGACCAGCCAGGATCGCATCGTGCGTGGGCGGATGCCGACGCTGGAGATGATCAACGAACGCTTTGCCCGTTATACCCGCATCAGTATTTTCAACTTGCTGCGCAGGTCTGCTGATGTGGCGGTGGGCGGTGTTCAGGTCATGAAATTTGGCGAATACGTGCACTCGCTTTATGTGCCCACCAGCCTGAACCTGGTCAAGATGAAACCGCTGCGCGGTACGGCGCTGTTTATCCTTGATGCCCGGCTGGTGTTCAAACTGGTCGACAACTTTTTTGGCGGTGATGGGCGGCATGCCAAGATCGAAGGCCGTGAATTCACCCCGACGGAACTGCGGGTGGTGCGGATGGTGCTGGATCAGGCATTCCTGGACCTCAAGGAAGCCTGGCAGGCGGTGCAGGAAGTCAATTTCGAATATGTGAATTCCGAGGTCAATCCTGCCCTGGCGAATATCGTCAGCCCCAGTGAGGTAGTGGTGGTCTCGACCTTCCACATCGAACTGGATGGCGGTGGTGGTGATATGCACATCACTTTCCCCTATTCGATGATCGAGCCCCTGCGTGAAGTGCTGGACTCCGGTGTGCAATCGGATGTCGATGAGCATGACGAGCGCTGGGTCAAAGCGCTGCGTGAGGAAATTACCGCTGCCAAGGTACCCCTGAGCGCCACAGTGGTGCGTCGTCAGCTCAAATTGAAGGACCTGTTGAGCATGCAGCCCGGCGATGTGATCCCGGTAGAGCTACCTGATCATATGGTGCTCTGTGCCAATGGCGTGCCGACGTTCAAGGCCAAGCTCGGCTCGGTCAAGGGTAATCTGGCATTACAAATTCTGGGACCGATCGTACGCCCTCGCTAGGGCTCGGCGGACCGCTTTATTCGTGTAGAGGAAGAACAAGATGGCTGATGACAAGAAGTCCGACGAAGTCACTCCCGAGGAGCAGGCGCTGGCAGACGAGTGGGCTGCTGCCCTGGATGAAGCAGGCGATGCCGATCAGGACGACATCGACGCGATGCTGGCGACAGCGAACAGCTCGCCGCGTATGCCGATGGAAGAATTCAACTCACCTTCCGCCGGTGGTGGTGACCAGTTCGATGGTACCGAGAGCCCGAACCTGGATGTGATTCTGGACATTCCGGTGACCATTTCAATGGAAGTCGGGAATACCGATATCACCATCCGCAATCTGCTGCAGCTGAACCAGGGTTCGGTGGTAGAACTGGATCGTCTGGCCGGCGAGCCGCTGGATGTGAAAGTCAACGGCACGCTGATTGCCCACGGCGAAGTGGTAGTAGTAAACGAGAAATTCGGGATTCGCCTGACCGACGTTATCAGCCCATCCGAACGCATCAAGAAACTGCGCTGATGAGGGCGGCAGCGAGCATTGTAACGACACTGGCCGCAGCCTTCCCGGCGCTGGCCTGGGCGCAGGCTGGCACTGCACCCGTGTCCAGTCAGGCCTCATTGATAGGCCAACTGGCGCAGTTGGGCGGTGGCCTGATCCTGGTCGTTGGGCTTATCTTTCTGATGGGCTACCTGATGCGCCGCGTTGGCCCGCTGGCACCCCAGGGTGGTCAGCATATTCGACTGGTCAGCAGCCTGCCGCTTGGCCCGCGCGACCGTATTCTGCTGGTTGATGTGGGTGGCAAGCAGATGTTGCTCGGTGCGTCAGCAGGGCGCATCAATACCCTGCATGTGTTCGACGAGCCGGTCGCCGAAGTGACGGCCAGCGGTGCAATGAACTCCGATTTCGCCCGCACCTTGCGTGGCTTGCTGAAACGGGAGCCCAAGGCATGATGCGCTGGTTATGGTTGGTTCTGATATTGCTTGCACCCTCGGTCATGGCACAAACGGCTGCGGATCCTTTGAGCATGCCGGCCATTACATTAAGCACCGACCAGGAAGGCGAGCAGACCTATTCGGTCAGCCTGCAGATTCTGCTGCTGATGTCGGCGCTGACCTTTATCCCCGCGTTCGTGATGATGATGACCAGCTTTACCCGAATCATCATCGTGTTTTCGATTCTGCGTCAGGCACTGGGTTTGCAGCAGACGCCATCGAGCCAGATTCTGATCGGCCTGGCGCTGTTTCTGACGTTGTTTGTCATGGCGCCGGTATTCGAGCGTATCAATGAAACGGCGTTGCAGCCCTATCTGGCCGAGGAACTGACGCCGCAACAGGCGGTGGACGCGGCCAGCATACCACTGCGCGCCTTCATGCTGGCGCAGACCCGTGAAACCGATCTGGAGCTGTTCGTGCGCCTGGCCCAGCGTACCGACCTGGCCAGCCCGGACGATGTTCCTTTTCATATTCTGGTGCCGGCCTTCGTTACCTCCGAATTGAAAACGGCGTTCCAGATAGGCTTCATGATCTTCATTCCCTTTCTGGTGATTGATCTGGTGGTCGCCAGCGTGTTGATGGCCATGGGTATGATGATGCTCTCGCCATTGATCATCTCGTTGCCGTTCAAGATCATGTTGTTTGTTCTGGTGGATGGCTGGGCGCTGATCATAGGTACATTGGCCGCCAGCTTTGCGGTGGTATAGGAGCAGCGATGACACCTGAAGTAGCGGTAGACCTGTTTCGCCAGGCGTTGTGGCTGACCACGGTGATGGTCGCCGTTATCGTGCTGCCGAGCCTGTTTGTGGGCCTGATCGTGGCGATGTTTCAGGCCGCTACGCAGATCAACGAGCAGACGCTGAGCTTCTTGCCGCGTCTGTTGTTTACCTTTCTGACGCTTATCTGGCTGGGCCCCTGGCTGGTAACGCAACTTATTGAATTCACTGATCGGTTATACCGGAACATTCCCGGGCTGATCGGCTGATGATCGAGCTGTCCAGCGAGGTCATTACCCAATGGGTCATGAGCTACCTCTGGGTATTGTTTCGTATTGGCAGCGTGATGATGACCATGCCGGTGATCGGTACGCAGCTGGTACCCGTGCGTATTCGTCTGTTCCTGGCCATGGCTATTACTGCAGTCATTGCCCCGCATGTACCCGCCGCGCCGATCATCGATGTGCTATCGCTGGGCACCTGGGTGCTGATTGCCGAACAGATACTGATTGGCGCGGCAATGGGCTTTGCGCTGCAGTTGCTGTTTCAGATCCACGTACTGGCCGGGCAGATCATTGCGATGCAGATGGGCCTGGGTTTTGCGTCGATGAACGACCCTAGCATGGGCATCTCCGTGGCAGTGGTGGCCCAGGTGTTCACCATGTTGGTCACCTTGCTGTTTCTGGCAATGAACGGCCATTTGGTGGTGATCGAAGTGATGGTCGAGAGCTTCAACACCTTGCCTATCGGTGAGACGCTGGTGCCCAACGACTTCATGGCGCTGGTGCTGCGTTTTTCCTGGGTGATGTCTGCTGCATTGCTGGTCGGTCTGCCAGCCATCACCGCACTGCTTATCGTCAACCTGTCGTTCGGTGTGATGATGCGCGCAGCACCCCAACTGAATATCTTCTCTATCGGCTTTCCGCTGACGCTGGTCTTTGGTCTTTTCATCATGTGGGTATTGTTGGGCAGCGTGGGCGAACAGTATCAGGTGGTCACCACCGAGACGCTGATCTGGCTGCGCGGCCTGGTAGGAGCTGACTGATGGCAGAGCAGTCAGACAGCGGTCAGGATAAAAGCGAAGACCCCACAGAGAAACGCCTCAAGGAGTCCCGTGACAAGGGCCAGATAGCGCGCTCCAAGGAGCTCAATACGCTGGCAGTGGTCATGGTCGCGGCGGCCGGGCTGATCATGCTCGGGCCGGCAATGGCCGGGCGCCTGCTGGATTTGATGCGCTTCAACTTCATCATCGAGCGCGAAGCGCTGTATTCCACCGATACCATGGGTTTGCAGCTATTGGCTTCGGTCGGAATTGGCCTGGAAGTGATAGGGCCGCTGTTTTTCATGCTGTTGATCGCCGCGCTAGTAGGGCCCATTCTGCTCGGCGGGTGGCTGCTCAGTGCCAAGTCGATGGCACCCAAGTTCTCACGGATGAATCCCCTGGCGGGTCTCAAGCGCATGTTTTCCATCAAGGCGCTGGTTGAGCTGCTCAAGGCGCTGGCCAAGTTTCTGGTGGTGCTGATTACCGCCCTGGCGGTGCTCAATCTGTTTCAGGATCAGATGCTCACTTTGGATCGGCAACCCTTGCCGGATGCTATCGCCCACAGTGCACGTATCCTGGGCAAGGCGCTGCTGTTTCTGGCGTGCTCGCTGATTCTGATTGCTGCGGTGGATATCCCGTTCCAGCTCTGGGATAACAAGCAGAAGATGAAAATGACCAAGCAGGAGGTCAAGGACGAGTACAAGGATTCGGAAGGCAAGCCAGAGGTCAAATCCCGCATCCGACAATTGCAGCGCGAAATGGCCGAGCGGCGCATGATGGGCGAAGTGCCCAAGGCCGATGTGGTGATCACCAACCCGACGCACTTTGCCGTGGCGCTGAAATACGATCCGATCAAGTCAGGCGCGCCTGTCGTTATCGCCAAGGGCGCGGACTTTACTGCGCTACGCATCCGTGAGGTCGCCGCCGAGCACGATATCATCGTGCTGGAATCGCCTCCGCTGGCGCGGGCGGTATTTTACAGTACTGAGCTGGACCAGCAGATTCCCTCAGGGCTGTATCTGGCGGTCGCCCAGGTACTGGCTTATGTCTTCCAGCTTCGTCAGTACCGGGCAGGGCAGGGCAAGCGGCCCGGGCCCATGCCCAAACCGGATATTCCCGAGGACCTGCGCAAGGATGAGTAAACGGCCCCAAGGCCTGCTGCCAGCGCCGAACCTCCGCTTATCAGGCCCCTCACTAGTTTGAAAATGAGCTACAGTAGAAATCCTTCTTCCTGCTTCAGGAGCACCCTATGCGCAGTTCACGCTTTACCGGTTTTTCGATTATTGCCGCCGCGCTGATTGCACTGTCCCTGGCATTCATGGCCATCAGCATCAAGGCCGGGCTGTTGCAGTTTCGCGACGCGGACAGGGTCGTCAGCGTCAAGGGGCTGGCAGAGCGCATAGTGGACGCGGATCTCGCGCTCTGGCCTATCAACTTTTCCGTAGTAGGCAATTCGCTCGACCAACTGCAGACCGATATCGAAGCTCAGCAGAGCCTGATTCGCTCATTCCTGCTCCTCAAGGGCTTTGTCGAGGAGGATATTCAGTTATCGATGCCGAAGATCACCGACCAGCACGCCAATATGTACGGTAATACGCTGCCGGCTGACCGCTACCGGGCAGAGGTAACCGTATTGGTTCGCACCGAGGATGTCGAGCGGGTCAAGACCAGCATGCAGACGGTCGGTGAGCTGGTTAAATCGGGTGTTGCTCTGACCCAGAGCTACGAGTTCCAGCCGCGCTTTGTATTTACTCAGCTTGAGTCGATCAAGCCGGAAATGATTGCGCATGCGACCCGCGATGCGCGGGCCGCCGCCGACCAGTTCGCCCGCGACGCTGAAGCCGAGGTCGGCAGTATCCGCCGTGCGTCTCAGGGCTACTTCTCGATAGAAGATGTGGATGCCTTTACGCCAGAGACCAAGCGCGTGCGGGTGGTAACCAGCGTTGATTACATCCTGCGTTAATCTATCGATTGAATCACGAAGGGGATAAATACTTCCCCTTCGACTTCCTGCTCCTCACCCAATACACAGCTTACCCGGTCCACCAGCACCGCTTCTGGCAGGCTGACATGGAAGGGTGGCTGCTGGCCGTTGACCTCTGCAATGAATTGCTGCTGCGCCTCCGGCGTCAGCCGCGCCAGGAGTTGCAGCAGCAATTCCTGATCAAAGTCCAGCGACAGGGCATGCAGCTCCTGATCCTCGCCCCAGGGCACTTCAAACAGCGTGGTGCACAGCTCGTTACTAACGAAATCGATATCGCTGAAGCGGATTTGCAAAAACTCGATGGCATTATCTGCTGCAAGTGACTGTTGATAGACGGTGCCGAGATCTGGATTCATGGTCGACCATTGTGACGGAGTGATGCCTTTATATTAGCAGTTGGCGGGTGACCAGAAGAGGGCATAAAAATCTATTTTATTGTTATGTTATAACAACGGTTATATCATAACCCTTTCCCGGATCTCACCCGCATTACTGTCATAGGAGTTGCCATGTCTTCCTCCCAAGCCTTGTTGCCCGTCACCGTGCTATCCGGCTTTCTCGGTGCTGGCAAAAGCACCCTGCTCAATCAGATCCTGCGCAACCGCGATAATCTTCGCGTCGCGGTGATCGTGAACGACATGAGCGAAATCAATATTGATGCCAGTGAAGTGCAGCGCGACGTTACGCTAAACCGTGCCGAAGAGCGTCTGGTGGAAATGAGTAACGGCTGCATCTGCTGCACCCTGCGCGAGGATTTGCTGCTGGAGGTAGCGCGTCTGGCCGAAGAGGGCCGCTTTGATTATCTGCTGATTGAGTCAACAGGCATTTCCGAACCCATGCCCGTGGCTGAGACTTTTACCTTTCGCGATGAGCAGGGCCGCAGCCTGTCTGACCTGGCGCGACTGGACACCATGGTGACTGTGGTCGATGGGATGAACTTTCTAACCGACTTTCAGGGCGCAGACAGCCTGGCCAGCCGGGGCGAAGTGCTGCAAGGCGCCGATGGCGAAACAGATGAACGCTCTATTACCGATCTGCTGATCGAGCAGGTCGAGTTTGCCGATGTGATTCTGGTCAGCAAGATGGATCTGATCTCGGCCGATCAGCGCGAGGAGTTGATCGCCATCCTGCGCGGGCTCAACCCGGAGGCAGAGGTTATCCCTATGGTCATGGGTCAGGTGCCGCTGGGCAAGGTGCTGAATACCGGGCGGTTCGATTTTGACAGGGCCTCCCTGGCCCCGGGCTGGCTGAAAGAGATGCGTGGTGAGCATGTGCCAGAAACCGAGGAGTACGGCATTGCCGCCGATACCTACCAGGCGCGCAGACCTTTTCATCCACAACGCTTTTTCAGTTTTCTCAACCGCACCTGGGAAAACGGTCGACTGCTACGTTCCAAAGGCTTTTTCTGGTTGGCCACGCGGCCTCAGGAGGCCGGCAGCTGGTCGCAGGCCGGGGGCTTGATGCGCTACAGCTACGCTGGTCGTTGGTGGCGTTCAGTGCCCAAGGAGCATTGGCCCGCCGAGGGCGAGGGGTTGGAAGCAATTCTGGCCAACTGGGATGCCGAAACAGGCGACTGTCGCCAGGAACTGGTGTTTATCGGCCAGCACATCGATTTTGCTCTGCTGACGCAGGAGCTGGACGCCTGCCTGCTGACTGACGAGGAAATGGCGGCAGGCCCCGCTGCCTGGAATGCTTTGCCAGACCCCTTCGGTCCCTGGGTGGAGGAGGCAGCCTGATGTTGGCTCATGCACTGGTCGCGCCGCCTTGCCAGGTCGCAGGTGGGACGGTAGACAGCCTGCTCGACATACTACGCGATGACGTCAACCTGGCGGTGTGGCAGCGGCAGTGCTCCGCACAGATTCAGACATTTGCCACAGCGGTGTTGGACTCGGGCATGGTTCTGGCGGAAACCTTTACCTGGAGCCGCAACGAGAAGGGCGATGATGACGATGTGCGGCTGCCAGGCTTGCTGGGCAACGCTCAGCAGATGCCCGGTCATGCTGAGTTTGTCTCCGATGTAGCTTATCTGACGAGCCTGTTCGCCTGTCTCGTTGATGCACGCAGTGTCGGCATTCGGCTACGGACCCTGGATAAACCCATGTGCCCCCGCTGGCATGTAGATAAGGTGCCGGTGAGGCTGATCACCAGCTACGCTGGGCCTGGGTCGGAATGGTTGGAAGAGCAGTATTCGCCGCGCGAGCACTTAGGCGGCCCGGCTGTGGACCCTTATTCAGATCAAGGGGCTGCACAGGTGATGGCCTGTGGTGAGGTGGCGCTGATGAAAGGCGAGCGCTGGCAAGGCAATGAAGGACGCGGCCTGGTGCACCGGTCGCCAGCCTTGAGCGCTGGTCAACGCCGGCTGATTCTGACCTTGGACTGGCTTGATTGAATGATCAGCCTGTCAGTACCGGGCCAGATTGGCGCTGACAGGCGCGCAGCGGCACTCTAGAATGGCGCCTTTATATGAACGAGTAGCCTTTCATGCAGTTGCTGCCCTGGCATCATCAATCCTCCGCCGGCTTTGCGCTTGGCGGCTGGCATACTCCCGCCTCGGGAAAACCTGTTCTGCACTTTCTGCACGGCAATGGGTTTTGTACGCGCACCTATGAACCCATGTTGCGGCTGCTGGCTGAGCATTTCGATCTCTGGCTATGTGATCTGCAGGGGCATGGCGAGAGTGAGCACGGCGGGCCCTTTCTCGGCTGGAACCGAAATGCGGAACTGGCGCTGGAAGCCTTTTCCGCTGGGCGCGAGCGTTTTGGCGATGCACGCCATTATGCCTGCGGCCACAGTTTTGGTGGTGTTCTCACCAGTCTGATGCTCGCGGCCCATCCCGGGTTATTCGAGCGGGCAGTATTGCTGGATCCGGTGCTCTTCCCCATGAGCCTGATTCAGTTGCGTACCAGCCTGAGCCTGATCGGTGTGCGGCGCAATCCGATGGCGGATGGGGCCCGGGCCCGGCGTCATCACTGGGCTGATCGGGAGACGGCCTTTGGTGCATTGCACAATCGGGGTATTTTTCGCGGCTGGGAGCAGGCTGCCTTCCAGGCGCATATTGATCATGCGCTCAAGGATCACCAGGAGCTTGGGGTTGAACTCAAGTGCCGCCCGAGCCGTGAAGCCGAGGTATTCGAGAGCATGCCCAAACGGCTCTGGCCCGCGCTCAAGCGGATCAGAACGCCGACTCTTATCGTGCATGGCGAGAAGACCTACCCCTTTGTGCAACAGTCTGCCAAGCGAGCAGCCGCGATCAACCCACAGATCAGTGTCGCCTCGGTAGCGGGTGGGCACTGTTTTATGCAGGAAGACTCAGCCCGTAGTGCGCAGCTCGTTCGGGATTTTCTGTTAAGCGCCTGACCCGCATAAAAAAGCCGGCGCATCCTGATGGATGTGCCGGCTTTTGATAGAGCCTGATATTTACCCGAAGGCTAACCCTCTCAGGCGGCGGCGATCACATCGCCATGATTTTCCGGCTCGATCAACGCCTGGTGCAGCGCGGCCACAGCGGCATCGTAATCCTCTTCCTGGATGATGCACTGCATTTCCACCTGCCGGATCGACTGGTGAATAGCCTGAATGCTGATGCCGGCGCTGGCCAATGCGGCAACGGTCTTGGCCAGAATACCCTTGACCTTGAGGTCTGAGCCAATAGCCGAGACGATGGCAATGTTATGCACATTGACCTCGGACATCGGATACTTTTCCTCGATCAACCGCGCCGCGCGGTTGATCATCTTGCGTGAACCCGAGGCGTAGTAGGTGATGCTGTTGGCATCCGAATCCTTGTTCACCACATACAGCTTGAGCTGCTTGAGCAACTTGGTGATTTCGATGTCGTAACCCACATCACCAAGCATTTCCTGATCGAAGACTTCCAGGCCGAACACATCCTTGCGTCCCGCGATGATCTCGACGCAGGGCTTCTCGCTGCAGTAGTCCTGACTGATCAGGGTGCCGGCGTGGTGCGGCTCGAAGGCATTCTTGATACGCAACTGAATGCCGGCCTTGCGTAGTGTGCGCGCCGCCTTGGGATGTATCGCTTCCATGCCCAGGTTGGACAGTTGATCGGCTACGTCGTAATTGGTACGGCCGATGGTCACCACGTTTTCCAGCCCGACGAGATTCGGATCAGCACTGGAAAGGTGGTATTCCTTGTGGATGATGGCTTCGCGGGCGCTGGTGGTCGCGGCGATCTGAGCGAAGGTAATCTCGCTGTAGCCACGATCAAAGGTATTCATCAGCCCTTCGCTGCAATGCGTGTAACCGGTAGCGACGACCAATTCCTTGCTCAGATCGATACCGTCGAAGCTGTCCCGGATCATATCCTGGAAAGCTTTCGGCTCGGGTTGATTCCAGCCGGTAAGATCCACCAGTCGAGCGTTGGCGCCGTGTTTCTTCAGTGCCAATACGGTATTGAACGCACTGTGGGCCTCACCAAGCGATGCCAACATCTCGCGCACCTTCATCAGGTGCTCGGTCAGTTGAAAGTGACCGTAGGTGCACAGCTGCTGCAGGCTCAACATGCAATCACGCACATCGCTGATCCGACCTTCAATAAAGCGGTCTGCGGCCTGGCGTTCGTAGTCGCCGCTGAAAAGTTCAGCGTTTTTGGCCTTCATGCTAGCCAGCACCGCATCCAGGGCATCGAGCCAGGCATCTTCATTCTGCGCATCGGCAAAACGCTCGTACACGCCAGGGTCGCCGGATTTCTTGTGCTCAAGCAGCATATTGGTCATGCCGCCATACGCGGACACCACAAACACGCGGTTGTACAATTCGTGCTGTTTGCGATGGCCAATAAAGAGGGTTTCCAGTACTTCGTCGAAGCGGCTCATTGAAGTGCCGCCGATCTTTTCTACAGTATGCATAATCACTTTCTGTCGTTGGTGGAATGTTGCCGACCATCCTTTTCCTGGGGCGGCATGACTTCTGTCCAACGGCTTTAGCCGCTGATGCTGGCCGGTTTTGGGTGCAATCCCGGCCAGCAGGCTGGTACTCAGGTAGCGTCTGCGGGGTACACGCCGTCCGCGTCGTGTACTTCCTTGCCGCTCAGTGGCGGGTTGAATACGCAGGCCATCTTCATGTCCTCTGAACCGCCACGCAGCATGTGCTCGTCGTGCTGATCGAGGATATACAGCGTACCGGGTTCGATCTTGTAAACCTTGCCGTCCGACAGGGTTTCAATCTCACCATTGCCGCTCATGCAATACACAGACTCGAGATGGTTCTTGTACCAGATGTGCGTCTCGGTGTTGGCGTAGATGGTGGTGATGTGAAAGGAAAAGCCCATCTTGTCGTCTTTCAACAA
The DNA here is from genome assembly GCA_963974865.1 of uncultured Pseudomonadaceae bacterium. GTDB lineage: Bacteria > Pseudomonadota > Gammaproteobacteria > Pseudomonadales > Pseudomonadaceae > Halopseudomonas. The sequence goes on from CAXBEU010000002.1 coordinate 59,784, forward strand.
CATGCGGGTGCTTTCCCAGTTTTGTGAAACCACACGACGTTCCGACGCTTCGCAATCCTTCAGTGTACGTACAATCATGATTCGTTCTCCTCAGGAAGCCTGTTCGGTTGTGTCTTCGTTCATGACCTTGGCAAAAGCAGCATCCAGAATGGTCATGGCTTGGTCGATCTGTTCATCGCTGATGATCAGCGGGGCCAGACACTTGACGACCTGGCTATGATTGCCGCTGGTCTCGATCACCAGACCGTGCTGGAAGGCTTCCTGGCAAATGGCTGAGGCAATCTCGCCATTGGGGCAACTGATGCCGACCATCATGCCGCGACCCTTGACGAACAGCGAATCTGGGCCGTGCTTGCGGACGATCTTCTGCATGCGTTCCTTGACCATCTTGCCCTTGGCCTGAACGCTCTTGGCGAATTCATCCGTCGTCCAGAAGTGCTCCATGGCCGCAGCAGCGGTAACGAAGGCAAGGTTGTTGCCTCGGAAAGTACCGTTATGCTCGCCTGGCTCCCACTGGTCCAGCTCGCGGCGCATGACCACGACGGCGAACGGCAGGCCATACCCGCTGAGCGACTTGGACAGGGTGATGATGTCCGGCTGAATACCCATGCCTTCAAAACTGAAGAAGGTGCCGGTGCGGCCACAACCGGCCTGAATGTCATCGGCAATCATTAGCATGCCGTGCTTGCGGCAGAGCTTTTGAAGTTTGCGCATCCATTCGGCAGATGCAGTATTCAAACCACCTTCACCCTGAACTACTTCAACAATGACGGCGGCGGGCTTGTCGATGCCGCTGCTCGGGTCGCTGAGCATCTTGTCCATCATCGCGATGGTATTGGCGCTTTCGCCAAAATAGTTGGCATAGGGCATGCGGCTGACGTCAGTCAAGGCTACGCCAGCTGCGCCACGGTGATGCTGGTTACCCGTGACAGCCAAGGCGCCAATGCTGCAGCCATGGAAGCCGTTGGTGAAGCTGATCACGTTATTACGGCCGGTCACTTTACGGGCCAGCTTCAGGGCTGCTTCCACCGAGTTGGTACCGGTAGGGCCGCTGAATTGAGTCACGTAATCACCAAATCCGCGCGGCTCAAGGATCACCCGGTGAAAGACTTCCAGGAAGTTTTCCTTGGCACCGGAGTACATGTCCAGACCATGGGTAATGCCGTCGTCAGCGATGTAGTCGATCAGTGCCTGCTTCAGAACCGGATGGTTATGGCCGTAGTTCAGGGTGCCGGCACCGGCAAGAAAGTCGATGTAGTGCTTGCCTTCGCTGGTGATCAGTTCCGCGCCGCGAGCTTGCTTGAAGATCACGGGGAACGAGCGGCAATAGCTACGGATACCGGATTCATGTTTTTCGAACTGTTCGAAGTTGGTCATGGTGTCTCCTGTTTCTAAATTAGGCAGTCTGTGTAGCTGAAGGGGCAGCTAACGAGGTTGTTGCAAAAGGGCCAGCGCTGTAGAGCACTTCATCATCGTGCTGGCCATTGAAATGCTGCTCCCGGGAAAAAATCGTCCGGGTGCTGTAGTCGGCTCCAAGCTGACGAAAGGCTTTTTTGAATAGCGCTTCCGATGCGTCGTTACCGGGTGAAATCGTTGTTTCCAGATGCGTGACGCCGTCTGCGGCGACGCGTTCGACCAGACTCATCAGCATCTTCAAGGCCAGGCCCTGACCACGCATGCGGCTATCAACTGCGACCTGCCAGACGAACAAGGTGTTTGGCTTGTTCGGCGGGCGGTACCCGGAGATAAAGCCGACCATGTCGCCTTCATCAGTGACCGCAGTAATGGCCGTGTCGGCAAAATCACCACACTGAAGCAGGTTGCAGTACACCGAATTGGTATCCAGCGGGGCGCAGCGAGCAACCAGCTCATTCAGCGCGAAACCGTCTGTGGTCTCTGGTTTTCGTAGTGTTACTGGAATGTTTTTCATTAGATCCTGATCTTTACTCATAAATGCTATTTATATAATAAACATATCCAGAAAATTATCTCAACCCGCTATTGCTGGCATTTACAGGGTCATTTGCTTGCTTGTGAAATATTTACAGCTGTTAAATAGATTTGTCATATTGTTTCTATATGACTATAAAAGCGCGCTCTTTATCCCCGCTGCATCAAGGTTTTTTCAACCCTCGTATTTGCGCCGTTGGCGAGGCGGTTCTATTCGTTTGCGCGCTGACGATGCTATTGTTGGCTTAGGTTCCCCCGGACAGGATCCACCTACTGCATGCGCTCCTCTACCAGCCTGCGAACACGCCTGGCGCTGTTGATTGCTCTGCTTATCGTGTCGATGAGCTGGATTTTTGGTGCATTCATCAGCAAGGATTTTTCCGCGCGACTACGCGCCAGTGCTGGTTTCGAATTGGCTGAGCTGGCCTATCAGATGGGTGACCGGCTGGACCGGGACATGGCCGAACGCTCCAAGGTCATGCAGGTGGTTGCCGAACTCGGGGTGATGCGTGCGGCCAACGGTCGGGCGGAGCAGCAGCGGATCATCGATCAATTGCAGGTCAATATTTCGGAGCTGTCATGGTTAGGCTTGCTGGATGCCGAAGGCACCGTTCAGGTCGCCAGTCAGCGCATTCTGGAAGGGGTCAACATCGCCCAGCGGCCGGTTTACCTGCAAGGTAAAAATGGTCTGTTTATAGGGGATGTGCACGAGGCTGTGCTGCTGGCTAGTCTGTTGCCCAATCCGTCGGGCGAAACCATGAAGTTTGTTGATATCAGCTTACCGGTCAAAACTGATGACGGGCTGTTGGTGGGTGTATTGGCTGCCCACCTGTCCTGGGCCTGGGCTGAGGAGGTGAGTCTCTCGTTGCTCAATCCTACCCAGCAGCGGCGCCGTGTGGAATTCTTTGTACTCAGTGCCGAGGGCACCGTTCTGCTTGGGCCGCCGGGCTGGGTAGGCGAGTCGCTCGCACCGCTTCTGGAGAGCAAGGCACCGCGGCGGGGCAGCAATCGTCGCGTACTGGAGTGGACGGGTCCGCAGCCGGGGGAGTATTTGACCGGCATCGCCCGGGCTGACGGTCATGGTGATTATCCCGGGCTCGGATGGACGGTCGTTGCCCGGCAACCTTTGCTGGTGGCCGATGAGCCTGCGCAGGCTCTGCAGCGCGACATCGTCATTGCAGGCTCAGTGCTGGCCGTGGTATTTGCCATTGCCGGCTGGTTTGCCAGCAGTTACCTGACCCGGCCCTTGCAGCAGATCGCGCGGGCGGCGGATAAATTGGCCGAGGGTAAGGCGGCAGAGATTCCGGTTATCACTGGGATTAGAGAGCTGGAAAAGCTCAGCAGCTCCATCCGCCATTTGGTGGACGCCTTGGGACATTAGGAAAATCGCCTGGGTGAAATGTCGACCCTGGCCCTGACCGATCGCCTTACTGGTTTGTCCAACCGGGCGGGATTTGAAAATTATTTGCGCAAGCACGACTTGAACAATCCCATGGCACTGTTATTTCTCGATCTCGATGGTTTCAAGCAGGTCAACGACCAGCTCGGCCATGCCGCCGGGGACGAATTGCTGAAAGTGGTAGCTGAGCGCTTGCGCTCCAAAGTCCGCGAGGGAGACTTGCTGGTGCGCCTGGGAGGTGACGAGTTCGTCATGGTACTCAATATCAAGCCCGATGAGATGCAGGCTACAGCGCGTCAGATTGCTGAGCGAACGCTGAGTGCGCTGGGTATGCCGATGCTGATCGCCGGTACCGAGGTCAAGGTGGGTTGTAGTATCGGTGGTGCGTTCTGGCCGGCTGATGGGCAAACGCCTGAAGAGGTGCTGGGCAGGGCGGATAAAGCGCTTTATAAGGCCAAGGCCTCCGGCAAGCACCAGGCGGTCTTTACCTCGGATAGCTAACGGGCTGGCAGCGGCCAGCCCGTTAGCTTTTTTACAGCGTAAAGCCCCCGTCGATCGGAATGATATTGCCGGTCATGTAGGCCCCTGCGGTACTGGCCAGCATGATCGCCAGAGCGGACATCTCTTCTTCCTTACCCCAGCGCTTCATCGGAATATGCCGGCAATCCTCTGCCAGAGCTGCGAGGTCGGTGTGTATATGGCTGGTCATCTTGCTTGGGAAGCGCCCAGGGGCAATCACGTTGACGTTGATATGTTCGCCGACGAGCTCCTTGGCGAGCATGCGCGATAGCTGATGAACAGCTGCCTTGCTCGGGCCGTAGGAGTAAGCCTGTTCGCCAAAGGCGCTGATGCCGGCAACCGAGCCGATATTGATCACTCGCGCGGGGTTGTCGGCGTTGCCGGCCTTGCGCAGCATGGGCAGCAACTGCTGGATGCAGCTGAAAACGGACGTGACGTTGAGTTGCATGACCTTTTCCCAGCCCTTGACCGGAAAGTCTTCCAGCGTTGCACCCCAACTGGTGCCAGCATTATTGACCAGAATGTCCAAATGCTGGGTATGGGCCTGCAAGTCAGCGTACAGCGCTTTGGCTCCTTCTTCGGATGACAGGTCGGCGCTGACCGCAATGCAGTCCCCGTACTGGCTCAGCTCGCGGGCGGTCGCCTCGCATTCGTCCTTTTTGCGGCTGCAGATAATCACTCTGGCGCCCGCTTCAAGAAAGCCCTGGGCGATCATCCTGCCAATACCTCGGCTGCCGCCGGTGACCAGGGCAGTGCGGCCTTTGAGGCTGAAATACTGTTGCATGGTTCTACTCCTACAGGTTTGTCATTCAGTTGCACTACTGTTTCGGTATTGTTGCACTACAGTAGTTGCCCGGCAGGGGCAGGCCAAGCCTTTACCCCGCTTATCCAACTGGCAAATGCCGGATCATCGAAGCGGCATGCCGTGCGCTTTTGCTTTATCCTGTAGCCAGTTTTTTCCAGCATATGAGAAGGGGTGTACCAGATGGCGTTACAGCGACGTTCACGCAAGGAAGATGCTTCAGCCTGGACGGTTGCCGATAGCCGCAGCGTGTTTGGCATCCGCCATTGGGGTGCGGGCTATTTCAACGTCAATGAAAAGGGCCATGTGGACGTCAAGCCGCGTGGGCCGGATGGCAAGGCAATTGATCTGCATGATCTGGTCGCGCAGTTACGCGAAAGCGGGCTGGACCTGCCGTTGCTGGTGCGCTTCCCGGATATCCTCCAGGACCGCGTCCGTCAGTTGACGGGTGCCTTTGACAGCAATATTGCCGAGCTGGAATACACCAACGGTTATACCGCGCTGTATCCGATCAAGGTGAACCAGCAGGAGGCAGTGGTTGAGAACATCATCGCCACCGAAGATGTCTCCATTGGGCTTGAAGCCGGCTCCAAGCCGGAACTGATGGCCGTGTTGGCGCTGGCGCCCAAGGGCGGGACTATCGTCTGCAACGGCTACAAGGACCGCGAGTTCATTCATCTGGCGCTGATTGGCCAGAAGCTCGGGCATAACGTATTTATCGTTATCGAAAAAGAGTCGGAAGTGCGCCTGGTGATCGAGGAAGCGGCGAAGATGGGTTTGACGCCGCAGGTGGGCTTGCGCGTGCGTTTGTCCTCCCTGGCCTCCAGCAAATGGGCGGATACCGGCGGTGAGAAATCCAAATTTGGCTTGTCGGCTGCGCAGCTTTTACGGGTAGTCGAGCAATTTCGCAATGCCGGTCTGCAGGACGGCGTGCGCCTGCTGCATTTCCATATGGGCTCGCAGATTGCCAATCTAGCGGATTATCAGCACGGTTTCCGCGAGGCCATCCGCTACTTTGGCGAGCTGCGCGCGCTGGGCTTGCCGGTGGATCACATCGACGTGGGCGGCGGCCTGGGGGTCGATTACGACGGCACTCACTCACGTAACGCCAGTTCGATCAACTACGACGTCAATGAGTATGCCCACACGGTCGTCGCCATGCTGCGCGACTTCTGTAACGAGCAGGGCCTGCCGCACCCGCACATCTTTTCCGAAAGCGGCCGGGCGATGACCGCGCATCACGCGGTCCTGGTTGTGCAGGTGACTGACGTTGAGCGGCATAACGATACCTTGCCGCCCATTGATGACCTCGACAGCCTGCCGCAGGTAGTACGTAATCTGGTCGGTCTGCTGGATCACAACGACATCGAGATGGTCACCGAAACCTATTGGCGTGCCACGCACTATATGACTGACGTGGCGGCGCAGTACGCTGAAGGCAAGCTGAGCCTGTCTGAGAAGGCGTTGGCTGAACAGTGCTACTTTGCCCTCTGTTCGCGCCTGCACGATCAGCTCAAGGCGCGCCAGCGCTCACACCGGCAGGTGCTGGACGAGCTGAACGACAAGATGGCCGACAAGTACATCTGCAACTTTTCGGTATTCCAGAGTCTGCCGGACACCTGGGCAATCGATCAGGTGCTACCGATCATGCCTATCAACCGGCTGGAGGAAGAGCCCCTGCGCCGGGCCGTGTTGCAGGACCTGACCTGTGACTCCGATGGCAAGATCCGCCATTACGTCGACGAGCAGAGCATCGAAAACAGTCTGCCAGTGCATGAATTGCGTGAGGGTGAAGACTACCTACTGGGTATCTTCCTGGTCGGCGCCTACCAGGAAATTCTTGGGGATATGCACAACCTGTTCGGCGACACCGATTCGGTCAACGTCTACCTGCGCAGTGATGGCCGGGTGGTGCACGGCGGTATTGAAACCCACGACACCATCGAAGACATGTTGCGCTATGTGCACTTCGAGCCGGACGAGCTGGTTACCCTGTACCGCGACAAGGTGGCTGGCGCACGGCTCAGCCCTGCCGAGCGAGCGCGTTTTGTTGACGCCTTGCGCTTGGGGCTGACGCGTTCATCCTATCTGACTGCCGAATAGCGTGGCGCCTTCCTGGGTCAGCCCTGCTTCAGGCTGATCCAGGTGGCTTCGGCATGCGCCACGGGTGTGCCATCCTGGCGATACAACGCAGTACCGGCATGGTGCTTGCGGCCCTCATGGCCGATTGCCCAGCCGCTGACGATCAAGGTTTCTCCTATCTCAACCGGTACTAACAGCCGAGCGGCAAAGCGCCCCAGTAACGCGGTGCCAGACTGCCTCTTGACCGCAAAAAAGCCAGGGCAGTCCAACGCCGCCCAGAGAAATTCGCTGGCGACCATTCCTTTCCCATCATCCAGTGTCATATCCGGCTGCCACACCGCTGCTACCTGATTTGCACTGGCATCAGTCGGGCCGGCATAAATCCGCAGGCCGTCCTCTGGTTGGCGCAGCGTGCCGCAGACGAAGCAGCCCGGCAGTCCATGTTGTTGAAAGCCTTCAAAGCCGGTTTGAGCAGTCAGTGCTGATTGCAAGTCAGGCGCGGGTGGTACGGACGTGTCCAGCGCATAGGCCTTGGCCGTTGCGAGCAGCGTGTCGCCATCCTTGAGTTGCAGGTCGTCAGCGCTGCTGACCAACTGCAGCGCTCTGTCCAGTGGGGGCGGTGCATGCAGGGTCACCTGGCAAGGGCCGCCCTTGGCTTTCGCCAACAGTCCTGCGACATAGCCACCGTTGCCGCTTTGAGGTGGCCCGCAGAAACGCTGGGCTATGGTGATGTGCTGCTGTTGCATGGCGGCTCCTGTCATGGGTGGTTCACGTAGGTTCACGTAAGGCTGCTGTTTCACTGCTGGAAATGCTCGGCCAGGAAGGTCAATAGCAAGCTGTTGACCGCTTCCGGCTTTTCACACTGGATCCAATGGCCGCAGTTAGCAATTACATGCTGCTCCACTCGCGGCACTACAGTGGGCATCTTCTTGATGGTATAGGCCTCAAGCTCGCCCACCGGATCAGCATCGCCAATGATGAACAGGGCTGGCTGGTTGATCTGCTTGCCAGCCAGGGGCTCGGTGCGTTCCCAGTTACGTTCGAAGTTGCGATACCAATTGACCGGGCCATGGAAACCGCTGCGCTCGAAGGTATCTACATAGACCTGAAAGGCTTCCGGGGAGCACCAATCTGGCGGGAAGCCAGGGTCGACGCGGTCATCCAGCCAGCGAGCATCGGCCGGTTTTTCCTGTACCAGCGTGCTGCCACCGCCGGTTCCAGACATGCTGTGCATCATCACCCGCATGGTGCGGGGGATATTCTCGGCCATTTCAGCTTCGGCCAGCCCCGGCTTCTGAAAATACAGCATGTAATGGAAGCGGTCCTGATAGAGCTCGCGGATCATGCCGATCGCCGGCTTTTTCGGTCGCCCACCGAACGGCACAGACAGGCCAGAGACCACCTGCACACGCTCGGGCTCCAGCAGCGCCAGATGCCAGGCCACCGGGGCACCCCAGTCATGGCCGATCATTGCCACCCGGGTATGTCCCAACTCGTCCATGGCTGCCTGAATGTCGCCGCACAGGGTCATAAGATCGTATTGCGCCGGATCTTCGGGTGCGCTGCTGGCGCCGTAGCCGCGCATTTCCGGGGCGTAAACCCGGTAGCCGGCATCGCTCAGTGCGGTGATCTGATGGCGCCAGGAATACCAGCACTCGGGAAAGCCATGCAGCAGCCAGACTACCGGGCCTGCGTGTGGGCCGCTGCTGTACAGGCTGAGCTGGATACCGTTGATATCAAGTGTCTGGTGCTCTGGCGAGGGCATGCGCATTTCCTGTGGTCGCTGTCGGAAAGATCAGGGTGAATATTATGCGAATCCCGCCTGGGGCGAGTCTCTATTCATCTCACGAACGCTCCGTTATGAGCGCCGACTATGTTTACAACGCCGACTATGTTTATAACCCTGTTATAGACCTGTTTGCAGATCGCTGTGTTGGGTTTATGAGTGTTTGGCTGATTGGCCATGGCTCGCGTGCGGCAGAACAGGCGAGTCTGAACTATCGTTCATCTATAAGGCCTGCAATAGGACCTATGAGCTGGAGGCTCAGGATGAAAGCTGCCAAGGGAATCCCGCTGCAATGGTTGCTGCCCAGCGCTATTGTCTCCTGTCTCGCGCTGATGCTGCTGTTGGTGGTGGTGCAAGGCTATCGCGGCCTTGAAGCGGCCATGCTGTCGGCCGCGAACGATTCAGCGCGGCAACTGGGGCTGGCGCTGAACGAGCGCGCCGGGCGTTTGCTTAACCCGGTTGAAAGCACTATCCGGCTGCTCGCTCACGACCCGCTGGGTGCCGAAGAAAATGTTCAAGCGCGCCTTTCCAGATTGCCCCTGCTGGTTGAAACCCTGAATGCCAACAGAGTGCTTGGTGCAGCTTATGTAGGCTATGCAACAGGTGAGTTTTTACTGGTCCGGCATTTGGATGAACAGGTAAGGCGTGAGTATGACGCCCCGGAACTGGCCGAATATATGGTGCAGAGCATCAGCCTGAATGCAGACGGGGAGCTTGTCGGGCAATGGCTGTTTTACGATGTTGCGCTCAGGTTGCAGCAGGCCCGGGCGAAACCGGACTACCAATTCGATCCCCGCACGCGCGGCTGGTATCAAAGCGCTACCGCATCTCAGAATTTGATCCTCACGCGGCCCTATGTGTTCTTCACCACGCAGGAAGTGGGATTGACCATGGCCATTCATAGCCTGGCGGGCGATGCGGTGATAGGCCTGGATGCGTCGGTCAGCGAGTTGGGTGGTGAGGCCCAGGACTTGCGATTGACTCCCGGGACCGAGATTGTGGTGATTGATGGTAGTCAGGGGGTGATGGTTTACCCCGATGCGGAGCGTCTCATTATTCATGAGCAGGGAGAGCCGCGCCTGGCGACCCTCGATGAGCTGGATATTCCGCCGCTGACTGAGCTGATGACAATAACCGAGGCGACAATAGAGGCCGCCGCGGGTCAGCCAGTCCTGTTCAAAGCGGCGGGACGGGAATGGTATGGCATGAACCTGCCCTTGAGCCGGCTCAGCGCCAATCAGGCGCGGGTGCTGATCAGCATACCGGCGGACGAGTTGCTGAGTGATGCCCGCGCCATTCTGTTCCGGCAAGCGCTATGGATTGTGCTTCTGTCATCTCTGCTGGTGTTGATTGGCTGGGCGCTAGGTCAGCGCCTGGGGCAGCCGCTCAAGGCATTGACCGACCAGCTTCAGGCATTGCGTGATTACGATTTCAGCCACCCGCCTGGTGTCCGGTCGTCTATCCGGGAAGTCCGCGATCTGAATGAGGTGATCGGCGACATGGCCAGGGCGATTGATCAATTTCAGGCGATTACCCTGAGCCTCAGTCAAGAACCGCGGCTGGACAATATGCTCGAAGCGGTACTGGCCCGGTTGGTGAATATTGCTGGCGGTCGCAGCGCGGTGGTGTATCTGTACCAGGCTGATGGCAGGCTGCAGCGTGCTGCCAGTCTTGCTGGCGCCGATTACCCGGAGCAACTGGTGGTTGAGGGGTCGCTGGGCGAGCAGCCGGAGCATTTGCTCGATCAACTGATCGACACCCGTCAGCCGCACTTGTCGCTTGCCTTGCATGATCGCCAGGAGGCGCTGGTAGGCGTCATGTTGATCGAACTCCATGAAAGCCTTCCAGCCTCGAGATTGGCAAGCCTCAAGCAGTTTGTTCAGAGGCTGTCCGGCTCCCTTGCGGTAGCTATCGAAACACGTCAATTATTTGAAGGCCAGCAACTGTTGCTGGAGGCGATCATCAAGTTGCTGGCGGATGCCATCGACGCCAAGTCTCCCTACACCGCAGGCCATTGCGAGCGTGTACCGCAGTTGGCTCAGATGCTGCTTGATCAGGCGGTCAATTGCCGCACGGGCGCCTTCGCTGAATTTCAGATGAGTGAGGAGCAGCGTTATGCGTTCAGTATTGCTGCCTGGTTGCATGATTGCGGCAAGATCACCAGCCCGGAATATGTGGTGGATAAAGCGACCAAGCTGGAGACGCTCTACAATCGCATACATGAAATCAGAACGCGGTTCGAGGTGCTGTGGCGCGATGCGCAGATTGAATACTGGCAAGGCCTGGCCGAGGGGCAGCCTGAGGCAGAGCTGATGGTGGCGATGAACGCGCGGCATATGCAGTTGCAAGATGATTTCGCGCGGATCGCACAAGCGAATATTGGTGGAGAATTCATGTCCGATGCAGCGCTTGAGGCGTTGCAGGATATCGCCGGCCAAACCTGGTGGCGTCATTTTGACAATCGCCTCGGCTTGTCGACCGAGGAAGCTCTGCGGCACGCTGCTCAGCCGCGGGACCGGTTGCCGGTTCAGGAGCGTTTGCTGGATGACCGCCCCGAGCATGTCATCCCCTGGGGTAAACGCCGCCCGCCCGTGGAGGCGACAGACCCGAATAACCGCTGGGGTTTTGCTATGCAGTTGCCCGAGCATTCAATGAATCTGGGCGAGCTGTATAACCTGTCCATCCGTCGAGGCACACTGACCGCAGAAGAGCGGTTCAAGATCAACGATCACATTGTGCAGACATTGATCATGCTGCGTTCGCTGCCATTTCCGAAGCACTTGCAGGCGGTGCCGGATATTGCCGCGAACCATCACGAGAGGCTGGACGGCAGAGGTTACCCGCGAGGCTTGTCGGCTGAGCATTTGGGCGTCCCGGATCGGGTGCTGGCGATAGCCGATATATTTGAAGCATTGACCGCAGCAGATCGCCCCTACAAGACGCCCAAGCCGTTATCGGAGGCAGTCAACATCCTGTGCCAGATGGCCATGGACCAGCATGTTGATGCGTCGCTATTGATTCTGGTTCTGGAATCGGGCCTTCATCGGGAATATGGCCGCCGTTTTCTGCGTCCAGAGCAGTTGGACGACGTGGATGTCGTTGCCTGCATTGCTAGACTGAAGGGCATCGTCCGCCCCGCTGGCCCGGTCTAAAGTTGAGTGAGGACCAGCGCCATGGCCGCTATGCTGACGCCCAAGGCCATCACACTGATGACCAAGCTCAATCGCGCGGTACCGCCGGCCGAAGGCGCTCGCTCAGCTTCGGCTGCCTGCTCGGCTGCCAGCACCGTACGCGCCGGTGCCGAGGCACGGCCCTCTACCGGGGGGACGGTGGGGTCGGGCACGCCTTGCAGCAACTGCATGACTCGTTCAACAAGGTGGTGATCAAAGCGATAGGGGTCAAAATGGTCAAACCCATGCTCTTCCAGCAGATTGCGCATGTGCTGATCCACCGGCGCATACTTCATTGACCAGTCGGGGAACGACAGGCGCTTGATCGGCTCGCTGGCCAGAATTTTCAAATCCTTGTGACGCGGGTCTTTGAGCAGGGTCTTGTACAGCGTCTGGACCTTCGACGTTTCACCCTCCAGGCACTGGAAGAAGCATCCATCGCCGTAATACAGCATGCCGACCAAACCGTTCTTGCGATTATTTACCCGTGAAGTCGACAGGATTCTCGATACCGTTGGCTCCACGCCGTCGGCGGGGTCGGCGCTGGGGAAGGTGGCGCGGCTGATGTAAACGATGCGAATGAGGTCGGTCATGGGTGCTTGGCAAATCCTTGATTCGATGCGTGAAGCATAGGCCCTTCTGACAGTATGTTGGCGAGCTTTATATTTCAAGAGACGTCCGCGCCAGGGCGGGCTTTCTGTGTGCGAGCTAGCCAGGCTCTACTCAAACAGCTGCTAGATGGAACTGACCGCCGTCCGCTTCCAGTGGCGCCAGATGCTCAATGCACCAGGCCAGTTCTGCCAGCAGTGGCTGCAGATCACCCGTCTGCAAACGAATATTGTCGCCGTGCAACAAGTGCAGGTTCAAGGCGTCCAGACTAGCCATGCCAAGAGCGCAGGGGTGCCAGATATAGTCTTCAATAGTCAGAGCGGTACCCGTCTCTGGGTCCATCTGCAGCTCTGATGTCTCAGCGCTGGCTGACTGAGCAGCCTCCTGCCATTCGATGGCGCTGATGTCGACAAAGTGACTTATGGGGCTGACACCCAGCGCTCTGCATATCTCGTCTATGGCAGAGAGTTGCTGCCTGAGCTGTAGCAAGGGGAAGTCGTACTGGCGATAGTCACGCTGCAGCAGGGTGGTCAGCCGTAAGGTGTGGGGCACTTGATACTCCGCAGTGAGCCGGGCAAAGGTTTACAGCTTACCCCAGCGCACTGCGTCTATGCACCCGCTGGCGCCTGCCAGCCACCGCCGAGCGCGCGGTATAGATCGATACTGGCCAGCAGCCAGGTCGCCCGTTGCTGGGTCAGGCTGTCCAGGCTGCCGTACCAGGTACGCTGGGTGTCCAGTAGTGTCTGCAGGGTAATGGAGCCCTCACGGTAGCGCGCTTCGGCCAGCCGGAAGGCCTGCTCGGCCAGCTCGCTGGCAGTCAACAGAAATCCATAGCGCTGTTCGGCCTGTTGTACGGCGCCCAGCGCCGTATCCACCTCGCCAAGTGCGGTAAGCAGAGTGCGCCGGTAGTCCACCAGCAGTTCTTCCTGGCGCGCTTCGGACCCATCGACCTGCGCACGCAAGCGTCCGCCCTGGAAGATCGGCTGCACCAGCCCTGCGGCGAGACTCCAACTGGTCGCCGGATTACTCACCAGGCTGCCAAGGGCCAGGCTCTGCGCGCCCAGTTGCGCCGTCAGCTGGATGCTTGGAAAGAGGGCGGCCCGGGCTGCGCCGAGATCGGCATTGGCGGCTTGCAAGCGTGCTTCACTGGCGCGAATATCCGGGCGGCGCTCAAGCAGTTCGGAGGGGAGCCCGGCTACAACAGCGGGAATGGCGACGTCGGTTAACGGGCTGCTGGGAGGCAGTACGCTATCCGGCGTGTCGCCTAGCAGCAATGCCAGACTGTTGCGCAACTGCAGTTGCCGCTGTTGCAGTGTCGGCAGACCTGCACGCAGCTGCGCGACCAGGGTGCGTTGCTGGCTGAGTTCCAGACTGTCCGCAGCGCCGAAGCGATAGCGCGCCTCGACCAGCTCCAATACACGCTCGGCACTGCTCAGACTGTCCTGGGCCAGCTGCAGGCGTTGATCGTTTTCCAGAATCTGCAGCCAGGTGGTAACCACGGCGGCTTCAATGCTGATGGCCAGCGTTTCCTGGTCAAATCGGGTGGCCTGAAGGCTCGCTAGCGAAGCGCTACGCAGCGACTGGTTTCGGCCCCAGAAATCCACTTCGTAGCGCGTTGTCAGTCCTGCACCATAGCTACTGCCGCTATCAGTGCTGTCATTGCCACTGCGATTGGTTGAAATGCTGGCGTCGACCTGGGGTGGCAATGCCGCACCGGCCTGACGCAACTGGGCATCCGCTTGGAGTAGCCGTGTCGCGGCGGTGGCCAGGTCGAGGTTGCCGCTGCGTGCACGCAGAATCAGGGCTTCGAGCGGCTCGCTCTGGTAGTTCTGCCACCAGTCAGCACTGGGCCAGGCCAACTGATCGGCAGGCTGAGTCCAGTTTGCTGGCGCGGTGACCTGCGCTTGCGGCATCGGGCTGTTGATGCTGCAAGCGCTTAGCAGCAGGCTGGCGGCGAGCAGGCTCAATAGATTTTTCTGTTTAGTCAGCACTGAGAGCCACCACTGGATCAAGATGCGCTGCCTTGTGGGCAGGCATGTAACCGAAAATCAGGCCGGTGGCGAAGGCGCAACCAAAGGCCAGCATCACCGGGCCGGGGGTAAATTGAATGGGCGTGCCCAATGCCTGAAGACCGGCAGCGAAACCGAGCCCACCGATAACACCGAGCGCGCCACCGATGGCCGAGACCACCAGCGCCTCGACAATGAACTGCTGCAGAATATGCCGGGTACGTGCCCCGGTTGCCACGCGTATGCCGATCTCGCGAGTCCGCTCGGTGACATTAACCAGCATGATGTTCATCACGCCAATGCCGCCTACCAGCAAGGAAATCGCCGCAATCGAGCCAAGTAGCACGGTAAAGGTATTCTGGGTGTCGGCAACGTCTTCGAGCAGCGACGCCATATTGCGAATCTGAAAATCCTCGACGCCGCCATGGGCCTGCAGAATGGTCTGGCGAACGGCCTCCTGGGTGAGTTGCGACTGGCCAAGGTCGTCAATCATGATGGTGATGGAGTTCAAGCTGCGCTGGCCAATCAGCCGCAGGCTGCCGGTATTCAGTGGTACGAATATCACGTCATCCTGGTCCGAACCCCAGGGCGTAGCGCCCTTTTCCTCCATTACGCCAATGACCTGGAAAGGGACGTTGTTGACCAGTACATACTCGCCGAGCGGGTTGGCGCTTGGGCCGTAGAGGTTATTGGCAACGGTGGTGCCGAGTACCGCGACAGCGGCATAGCGGGCATTGTCCTCCTCATTGAGGAAAACACCTTGAGCAACGTCCCAGTCGCGGGCCATCGGCAGGTCCGGGCTGGTCGCGGTGACCTGGGTCTGGTAATCGGTGTTGCCGCTGCGCAGGGTAACTCGCCCGCTCATTTCAGGCATGGACGCCAGCACGTTATCAAGCTGACCGGCCAGTTCGGCGTCCAGTGGCATCAGGGTGTTGGTAGTGCCGTCGGCCGAGCGACGCATATTGGGCGCGCCGGGCCTGACCAGCAGCAGGTTGGTACCCAGCGAGCTGATGCGGTCGATGACTTCCTGGCGGGCGCCGTTACCCACCGCCAGCATCACTACCACCGACGCCACGCCAATAACGATGCCCAGCAGCGTCAGTACCGTGCGAAACAGATTAGCGCGCAGCGCCCGCAGGGCCATACGCACAGCTTCTGCGCTGTCAGCCAGCAGGATGGAAGGTTGACGGGGCTTTAGCGGTTCATCAGATGTGTTGCTTGAAGGCTCGGCCTGATCGGGCGCAGTAGCCGGGGTGCCGCCGCTGTCGCTGATGATCCGTCCGTCGCGCATTTCAATCAGGCGTTCGGCATGGCTGGCCACCTCTGCATCATGGGTAATGATGATGACGGTTTTGCCGCGCTGGTGCAGTTGCTTGAGCAGTGCCAGTACGTCCTTGCCACTTTGACTGTCCAGTGCACCGGTGGGCTCATCGGCAAGGATGATCTGGGCGTCGTTCATCAAAGCACGGGCAATGGATACCCGTTGTTGCTGCCCGCCGGAGAGCTGGTTGGGCTTGTTGCCAAGGCGCTCGCCCAGGCCCAGGCCGGTGAGTAATTCCTGCGCGCGCTGGTGGCGCTCGGCGCGCGGCAGCCCCGCATAAATGGCCGGCACTTCAACATTTTCGGTGGCGCTTGCGGATGAAATCAGGTGGTAGCTCTGGAAAATGAAGCCAAAGGTTTCGCGGCGCAGGCTGGCACGCTCATCGTTGCTGAGGCTATCGATATTCTGGCCGCGAAACAGGTACTGCCCGCTGGTGGGGCGATCGAGGCAGCCGAGCAGGTGCATCAGTGTCGACTTGCCTGAACCGGAGGCGCCCATGATCGCGACAAACTCGCCCTGGTGAATATCCAGCGAGACGTTGTGCAGAACCGTCGTCGCCAGCTCACCATTGCGATAGGTGCGGGTGATATTGTCCAGGCGGATCAGAGAGTCAGTCATGATTTACATGAACCGTCGTGGCACACGGCCGCCATCAGCATTTGAGTCGCTCGGCAAGCCGCTGGTGACCACCCGGTCGCCCTCGTTAAGCCCTTCGATCACTTCTGCCACTACGCGGTTACGCGTGCCTACCGTTATGGTACGCAGTTGTGGTCTGCCCTGGGTATCAAGCACCTGCACCTCATGGCGGCTACCGCGTGCCAGGGTGGCGTCAGCCTCGTTGCGCAAGGGCTTGCTCAATGCAGCCACCGGAACGGTCAATACATTTTCAGCCGACTCGTTGACAAAAAATACCTGAGCGCTCATCTGCGGCAGCAGTTGGCCATCTTCGTTGGGTACATCAAAGAGCGCGTTGAACAGCACCACGTTGTTGATCACCTCGGGGGTCGGCAGAATCTGCCGCAGGGTGCCTTCCCAGCGACGGTTGGGCTGGCCAAGGGTGGAAAAGTACGCCGACATGCCTGGTTGCAGGCGGCTGATGTCGGCCTCGGACACCTGCGTACGCACGGTCATGGTCGACAGATCGGCAATCTGCACCACCACCGGCGCGGTCTGGTTGGCGTTCAAGGTCTGGCCCTGATTGGCCAGTTGCTGCACCACGGTCCCGGACATCGGCGCGTAGATGCGCGTGTAGTCCAGGTCTGCCTGATCCCCTTTGAGCGAAGATTCGGTCTGGCGAATCTGCGCCTTCACCGCGGCAATCTGCGCACTAGCCGAACGCAGGGTCGCTTGCGCACTTTCCAGTGCTTCCTGGCTGGTCGCGTCCAGTTTACGCAGGTTGTTTTGTCGCTCGGCCTGAAGTCTTGCCAGCGTATGTTGAGCCTCGCGATCAGCGAGTTGCGCCTGCAGGTTGGCCAACTGTGCGGTGCTGGCCTCTACCCGCGCCAGATAGACTGTGGGGTCGATTTCTGCCAGCAGTTGATCCTTTTCCACGCTGTCACCCAATGCAACGTGCAAGCGCAGCAATTGACCGGATACCTGGGTACCGACATCCACATAGTCCAGCGGGCCGAGGGTGCCGAGTGCGGTGATGTTGTCTTCAATAGTGCCGCGCCCTACCTCGGCACTGGTGTACTCGGGAACGCGGTTCTGTGGGCTCAACCACATGAACCAGACCAGCGCAGCAGTGCCAAGAGCAATGGCAGCCAGCAACAGTATCAGGCGAAATGAAAAGCGTGGAGGTACAGCCTGCATGATTCGGCATCCAGAACGGGTAATTGAGCACGAGTTTACAGGTGAGGATGTCAGGGCGGGGCGGTTCTGGGTAAAGAGACTGTAAAGACCCGTGTCATTGCGCCTGGGCTGGCAGTACCGCCTGGTAGTCGGGGTGATCGGCGAACAGCCTGGCTGACTCACCGCTGGCATGTAACTGCTGCAGGCCGGTATTGAAATCATCCAATAGCTTGAGAGCTTCAGGGTGGTGCGCAGGGACGATCAAGTGCAGGGTCATATCGGCCAATGGGTGCGGTAACTCACGCATTGCCCACTGCCTTGCTTCGCTGCCAGGCCGGCTGGTCAGGTAGGCGACATTCGCCGGATTGCTGATCAGTACGTCAACCCGACCCCGGGCCATCATTTGATAACACTGCGCTATGCTGCGGGGGCGAACGAAAGTCAACTCGTCGCGTCGATCCGAAGCCCATCCAGCGAATTCGTATCCTGCGGGCAAACAAAATACGGCATTCGCCAATTCTCCAGACGAACCCTCTTTATATGGGCTATCAGGCTTGACATAGAAGCGCAGTTTCAAGAGGTACAATGGGTCTGAAAACAGGAAGTCAGCTTCACGTTCTGGCGTTGCGATATAGGGAAAGGCAGCAGCGTACTCAAGCTTGAGGCTGTCTTCATAGCCTCTTGTCCAGGGCCTGAAAGCCACTTCGGTGGCGATGCTGTTGCGAGCAAAAGCCTGAGTTACCAGCGCGGTCAGCACGCCGCCGTCCTGCAGCTCGCTTCCGGTAAAAGGCGCGTATTGCTCGCCGGTGACCAGCTTGAGGGTTTCCTCGCTCAGAGCAGTGCAACCCAGCAGCGACAGGCTGATCAACAGAGCCCAGCGGGTTAGATCAATCACCCTTGGTATCAGCCGGGTATTGACGGTCGTGTCAGATGAAGAGTCCATTCAATGTTCTTGTCCTGTGCAGACGTTTGCAGCCTAGCCGGGTAATGGCATTGTGCTTGAGTGTAGCCGTTCTGGCTATGTCTGCATGCCCTGATGCGATATCCACGCTGTCCGGAATCAGGCGCTGGCTGCTCAGGTCAGCCAGCGGTAAAGCGTCCGCCGGGTGATGCCAAGGATGTCGGCGGCCTTGCGCTTGTTGCCCTGAGTGGCCTTGAGTACCTGGTGGATATAGCGCCGTTGGACGCTCTCCAGGCTCGGCATGCCGGCGGGATCTTCCCCGGGGTCGAGGCTGGTGATCAGCGGCTGGGTGTTGTCCTGTAAAGGTAAATTATCAGCATCGGCAGGTTGTTCAAGAATGCGCAGCGGCAGGTGGCGGGCCTCAATCATGCGGGTGTCGCAGAAGGTTGCTGCGCGTTCCACGGCGTTTTGCAGCTCCCGCACGTTACCGGGGAAGTTATAGCTGAGCAGAGCCTTGAGCGCGTCGTCGCTGAAGCCCTTGATTGCGCGCTGCTGGCGGGCGTTGAAGCGGGTCAGGAAGAATTCGGCCAGCAACTGCACGTCTTCACCCCGGGCCCGTAAAGGGGGTATCTGCAGGGCAAAGGTTTCGAGGCGATAAAACAGATCCTCGCGGAAGCTGCCGTCGGCCACGGCTTGAGTAAGATTACGGTTTGTCGCGGCGACTACTCGCACATCTACCTGAATCTCGTGGTCGCTGCCCACCGGCCGAATACGGCCATCCTGCAAAGCGCGCAGCAATTTGGCCTGCAGGGCCAGCGGCATTTCGCCCAGTTCGTCCAGCAGCAGGGTGCCGCCATCGGCCTGCTGGAACAGGCCGGCTCGCTGGGTTCGCGCGCCGGTGAACGCGCCTGCCGCATGGCCGAAGAACTCACTTTCCATCAGTTCCCCGGGTATGCCACCACAGTTGACCATCATGTAGGGCTTGTCCTTGCGCGGACTTTGCTCGTGCAGCGCCCGAGCCACCAATTCCTTGCCGGTACCGCTCTCGCCCTGAACCAGCACCGGACCGTCTGCCTGGGCGATCTGGCTGATCTGGTCAAACAGCTGCAGCATGGCCGGGCTCTGGCCAATGATGCCGTTGTATTGCCGGACCGCCAACAAGGAGCGGTAATGTCTGACTTCGTTGCGCAACCGACGGTTTTCCAGCAGACGGGTGACGGTGAGAAGAAAGTGGTCCATCTCCAGCGGTTTGGTCAAAAAATCATCTGCACCGGCCTTCAGCGACTCTACCGCCTGCTGCACCGAGCCGAAGGCGGTGATGATCAGCACCGCCGGAGGCGGGTCAGCTTTCTGTGCACTGGGCAGCAGGCTCAGGCCGTTCTTGCCAGGTAGGCGCAGGTCGCTGATCAGCAGATCAATCTGCTCGGTTTCCAGCATCTGCAGGCCTTGCTCGGCGTCACCGCAGGCCGTTACGCGGTAGCCTTCACTCTCAAGCTCTTCCTGGAGGAGTTCGCGCAGGCCGCTGTCGTCCTCGACCAGTAATACATGTTCAGTCTGGGACATCAGGGCGATCCTCCGCTGGATTGGCTGATTGTTGTGCGTGATGACGGGATGTCGGCAGGGTCAGGCACGCCTGGCAGCCTCCCAGTGGGCTGCTGCCCAGTTGCAATTCGCCCCGATGCTCTTCGGCGACGGCCTGAACGATAGCCAGGCCCAGACCGGTGCCTTCGCCTGGGGACTTGGTGGTATAAAAAGGCTCGAGCAAATGATCGACGGGGCCGTCGGGGAGGCCGGCGCCATCGTCGCCCACGCAAAAGCGCAGACTCTCGGCCTCCGCAGTCAGGCTGAGGCTGACCTGCCCAAGCGCCGCTTGCAGGCCATTGCGTAGCAGGTTGAGTAATGCCAATTCGAGGCGCCCGGCATCGCCGTACAAACCAGGCACTTTGTCGGGTAGGGCGATAGTCAGGTGTTTGCCCGCAGACTCGAACTCCGGCCGGATAGCGTCACAGACGGTACTGAGGAGCAGTTTGGGTTCGATGTTGCGATGCTGCGTAGCCGCAGGGCGGCAATAGTCCAATAATTGGTTGACCGTGCGGGTCAGGCGCCAGACCTGTGAGCGTATTCCTTCAAGCTGTTTCTGCTGGCGCGGGTCGAGCCCCTCGGTTTTTTGCAAGCGCCGGGCGCGCCCGTCAATCACGCTTAAGGGCGCGCCCAATTCATGGGCGATACCCCTTGCCATGCCACCGATGGCGACCATTTTTTCGTTGTCCTTGAGTCGCGCCAGTAGCGCGGTTTCCGCCTGGCGATGCGCCTCCACCTCGCGTTGCGCCTGCTCGATGCTGTCGAGCATGCTGTTCAAGCCCTCGGCCAGACTGGCCACCTCGCTGGGCCCTTCGGCCGCGGCGCGGTGCGAATGGTCGCCGGCGGCAACGCGTTGCATGTGGGCTTGCAGCTTGTCTACATGACGGCCCACACCGCCGTAGTGGCCTAGCATCACCGCGCTGATGATGGTCAGCCCCAGTAGCGACCACACCAACCAGGCAATAATGGTCAGTTGATCCAGGGCGCGGCCAAAGTCACTCGCTCGTCGGGTAATCTGGATCAGCCCCTTGATTTGTCCGGTGTGGTCGAACAGGGGTAGAAAGTGGGAAAACAGATCGCGCCCGGCGACTCGGCTATAGGCTTCCTGACCCTCGCCGGTAGTCACGATGCGTTGAGGGATGCTGGTACGGCTCAGGTCGCTCTCGGTAATACCCGCTGCTGCAATACGGGTACCGGTGACGTCGAACACCGAGGCGCCATAGACTTCGCCCAGCACAAAGACTGAACCGAGTGCCAACTCGATGGCCGCCTGGTCGTTCTGGCCTAATGCGGCGCCTACCGGGATGCTGATGGCGCGGCCGATCAACTCAAGATCATTCTTTAATCGCTGTTCCTGAAACTGACTGGCCTGGCCCAGACCAAAGCGAATGCCCAGCGCGGTAAGCAGCAATAGAGGCAGCACCACGAAGAGCAATAGCGTGCGCTGAAGGCCGCTGATGCTGGTCCAGGGTCGCTTCCACCATTGTGTGTCAGTTTTGAACGGGTATTTTTTGCTCATGTGAAAAAAAGATACACATAAAGCGTTAATTTGGCTAGATGAACAATCCATAAAGTTTTTGAAATTCAATATAAAACTATTTAAATCAATTAGTTGTATCTATTTTTAAGAACTTGGCACGCAAAATGGATTGATACCAGTGATTCCAACCAAAGGAGAAACGATATGACTAACCTGAAAACACTGACAGCTGCTATTTGCCTTGCCACCTTCGGTTTTGCCACCTCCGCTGCCGTTGCGCAGGAAGGTGCCCCGGCACAGGCACCGATGGAGCAGCAAGCTGCTGCGCCGATTTCGGATGCTGATCTGGAAAAGTTCGTTGAAGCCGAAGGTAAAGTGGCTGAAATCCGTGACGAGTTCACCCAGAAGCTGAACGAAGCTGAAGACCAGGAGCAGGCTCAGGCACTGCAACTGGAAGCTCAGGAGAAAATGATGGAAGCCGTTGGCGAAGTCGGTATTGAAGTACCGGTTTACAATGAGATTGCTACGCGCATCCAGTCTGATCCAGAGCTGCAGCAGCGCGCTCAGGAATACAACTAAGCAGTATTTCTCAGTTGTTTATACGAACAGTCGCCTGATCTGATCAGGTAGTACTGCACAGGCCGGAAGGTTATCCCATCTAAATCTTCCGGCCTTTTTGTGTCTGCTCGTTTTGCCTGCGCCATTAGCCACTTTGGCTTACTGACGGTATTCCTCTCTGCTGGCAAGCCCTTCTCTGAGCAATTCCACGACCTGACGCACTTTAGGCGACAGGTGCCTTTGCTGTGGATAAAGCGCCCATACGGCGGTGTGCGGGGGCTGATGCTGGGGCAAAAGAGCGCGTAACCGGCCGCTGCGCAAGTGCTCATGGACGTAGTAATCGGGTAGCTGACACAAGCCGAAGCCACGCAGGGCTGCCTCCAGTACGGCTTTGCCACTATTGCATTGCCAGTTGCCCTGAATGCGCAGGGGTATCTCGCGCCCGCTCTGCTGAAATTGCCAGGTATCGCTACTGCCAACAAGACAGTTATGCCTGGGCAACTCAGAAAGGCTGTGCGGCGCGCCGTGGCGCTCCAGGTAGGCGGGCGCCGCACACAGATACATATGCCTTGGCGCAAGCCGGGTCGCGATCATGCTGGAATCCTGCAGGCGTCCGAGGCGGATGGCCAGATCGTAACTGCCGTGCAGCAGGTCGAGCGTCTGATTGGTCAGCGTCATCTCGATTTTCAACTGCGGATGCTGCTGCATGAAGTCATTGAGCAGCGGCATGATGAAGTCCTCGCCATAGGCGACCGCGCAGGTGACCCGCAACAGCCCCTTGGGCGTGCCGCCCAGGTCACTGACCGCTTGCATGGCTTCATCGCGGGCGTCGATCAGCCGCTGGCAATGGGCCAGGAAGGTGATGCCCGCCTCGGTCAGGCTGACCTTGCGTGTACTGCGATAGAGCAAACGGGTCTGCAGCCGGTCTTCAAGCCGCGCTACCTGACGGCTGACGTGCGAAGACGACACGCCCAGGCGCTTGGCCGCGCCGCTGAAATGCCCGAGCTCGGCGACGCTGACAAACTCGTCTATTCCTTCCCATGGGGTCATGATTATCCCTGATGAGCAATAATGTTTTGTTTGGTGGCTTATTATCCACGAATCGACGTTCTACTACACTGTGGGCATCGCGTCATCAACCAGTGGAGCAAGTCATGATCAAATCCCGAGCCGCCGTTGCTTTTGAAGCAGGCAAGCCATTACAGATTGTGGAAGTGGATGTGGCCCCGCCACAAAAAGGCGAAGTGCTGGTGCGCATTGTGGCCAGTGGTGTGTGCCACACCGATGCATTTACCCTGTCAGGTGAAGATCCCGAAGGTATCTTTCCGGCGATTCTGGGCCACGAAGGTGGCGGTATTGTCGAGGCGGTAGGCGAGGGGGTGACCTCTTTGGAAGTGGGCGATCACGTGATCCCGCTCTATACGGCCGAGTGCCGTGAGTGCAAATTCTGCAAGTCGGGCAAGACCAACCTTTGTCAGTCAGTGCGTGCCACGCAGGGCAAGGGCGTGATGCCCGATGGTACTTCGCGTTTCTCTTATCAGGGCAAGCCGATCTATCACTATATGGGCTGCTCGACCTTTTCCGAATACACCGTGCTGCCGGAAGTGTCCCTGGCCAAGATCCCCAAGGAAGCGCCGCTGGAGAAAGTCTGCCTGCTGGGTTGCGGTGTGACCACCGGCATCGGTGCGGTACTCAATACCGCCAAGGTGGAAGAGGGCGCGACCGTCGCCATCTTTGGTCTGGGTGGCATTGGCCTAGCGGCGATTATCGGCGCCACCATGGCGAAGGCCAGCCGGATTATTGCCATTGATGTGAATCCGGCCAAGTTCGATATCGCCAAGGAGCTGGGCGCGACGGATTTCGTCAATCCCAAGGACCATGACAAGCCGATTCAGGAAGTCATTGTCGATATGACCGATGGCGGTGTGGATTACTCCTTCGAGTGCGTCGGCAATGTGCAACTGATGCGCGCAGCGCTGGAGTGCTGTCACAAGGGCTGGGGCGAATCGACCATCATCGGGGTCGCCGGTGCCGGGCAGGAAATCAGCACCCGGCCTTTCCAGCTGGTTACCGGGCGGGTCTGGCGCGGCAGTGCTTTTGGCGGCGTGAAAGGGCGTACCGAGTTGCCGGGCTACGTGGCCAAGGCGCAGAGTGGTGAGATACCGCTGGATACTTTCATCACTCACACCATGGGTCTGGAAGATATCAACAAGGCCTTTGATCTGATGCATGAAGGCAAGAGTATTCGCACGGTTATCCACTTCTAAACGCGGCTACCCGAGCCAGGAGATGTTATGCAGGATTCTTTGGAACTGGTCGCCGCCAACAAAAGCTTTGGCGGCTGGCACAAACGCTATCGGCATCGGTCGAGCACGCTCAACTGCGATATGGTGTTCGCCGTCTATCTGCCGCCGCAGGCCGATCAGGGCAAACCGCTACCGGTTGTTTACTGGTTGTCTGGCCTGACCTGCACGGATGAAAATTTCATGCAGAAGGCCGGAGCGCAACGCATTGCCGCCGAACTCGGCCTGGTGATAGTCGCCCCGGACACCAGTCCAAGAGGCGAAGGCGTGCCCGATGATCCGGACGGCGCCTACGACTTCGGCTCCGGCGCGGGTTTTTATATC
This sequence comes from uncultured Pseudomonadaceae bacterium, assembly GCA_963974865.1. GTDB lineage: Bacteria > Pseudomonadota > Gammaproteobacteria > Pseudomonadales > Pseudomonadaceae > Halopseudomonas. The sequence goes on from CAXBEU010000002.1 coordinate 84,369, forward strand.
AACGCGACCGAACAGCCCTGGGCCCGCCACTATCAGATGTACGATTATGTGGTCGACGAGTTGCCGCAATTGGTCGAGGCGAATTTCCCAGTCTCTGCCAAACGCAGCATCTGCGGGCATTCCATGGGTGGCCATGGGGCGCTGATCTGCGCCTTGAAAAATCCCGGGCGCTATCAGTCGGTATCTGCGCTGGCACCCATTACCAATCCGAGTCAGGTGCCCTGGGGGCAAAAGGCTCTGGGCCGTTATCTGGGTGATAATCCGGCGGATTGGAAAGCCTGGGACACCTGTGAGCTGCTGGCCGGTGCGAGCGAGCGCCTGCCGCTGCTGGTAGATCAGGGCGAAGGAGATGATTTCCTGGCTCAGTTGCGCCCAGAGGCGTTGGAGGCGGCAGCGCAGTCGGCGGGGCATCCACTGACCCTGCGTCGCCAGCCCGGCTATGATCATAGCTACTACTTTATCGCCAGCTTTATCGAAGATCATCTTCGCCACCATGCCCAGGCGTTGAACAACTGAGCTTCTAGCAGACTGCCCGAGCCTGTAAGATCTGCGTTTGCCGTCGGCACCACCGACGATCGACATTAGCAGGGGGCAGTATGCGTATCGGGCATGGTTATGATGTTCATCGGTTTGGAGCGGGCAACTTTATCACCCTGGGGGGGGTGCAGATCCCCCATACTCAGGGGTTGGTTGCCCACTCCGACGGCGATGTGTTGTTACATGCTCTGACCGATGCCTTGCTTGGCGCCGCTGCCCTGGGCGACATTGGTCAGCACTTCCCCGATACCGATCCCCAGTTCAAAGGCGCTGATAGCCGGGCGCTGCTGCGCCATGCGCTTGCTCTGGTGCAGGGAAAAGGTTGGAAGGTAGCCAATGTGGATGCCACCATCGTCGCCCAGGCGCCGAAGATGGCGCCGCATATCCCCGCCATGCGCGAACGCATTGCAGCGGACTTACAGGTCACCCTCGATCAGGTCAACGTCAAGGCCACCACCACCGAAAAACTTGGTTTTGTCGGGCGTGAAGAGGGTATCGCGGTGCATGCAGTCGCCCTGTTGATGCCGGTATGACCGCTCCTGCGCTTGAGTGTCTGGGGCCCTTTGCCTGGGGCCCGCCGTGCGGCAGCGCAGTACTCAAGGCTCTGCCAGAGCACTTCCGGGTAACCGAAGTACTGGATATCGCCCTGAGCGGCGAGGGCGAGCATTTGTGGCTGCTGATCGAGAAGCGCAACCTGAATACCGAAGAGGTCGCCAAGTCGCTTGCCCGGCTGGCGGGTCTCAAGATCCTTGACGTGAGCTATGCCGGTCTCAAGGATCGCAAGGCGGTGACTCGGCAGTGGTTCAGTCTGCAGCTGCCGGGACGTGCCGATCCGGATTTCAGCTCGCTCTGGGGCGCCAATCTGCAGTGCATCGAAAGCCGGCGGCACAGCCGCAAATTGCAGCGCGGCGCCCATAGTGCCAATCATTTTGTTATTCACCTGACGCACCTTGATGCTGACGCCGCTGCGCTTGAGGTGCGCTTGCAGCAGGTGGCCGCGCAGGGCGTGCCGAATTATTTTGGGCCGCAGCGCTTTGGCTATGCCGGCGGCAATGTGCAGGATGCGCGTACCTGGGCTGAGCGCGGCGCGCTGCCGCCCGCCAGAGGTACGCGCTCCCGATTGCTCTCCACAGCGCGTAGCCTGTTGTTCAATCGGGTGTTGGCTCAAAGGGTCGCCGACGGCAGTTGGAACAGCGTGCTGGCCGGCGATTGTCTGGCCTTTACCCATAGCCGCAGCCAGTTTTCTGCTGACCGGCTTGTCGAGAATGATCCGCGCCTGGCGGCGTTGGATATACATCCGACCGGGCCACTCTGGGGTGTGGGCGAATCAGCGGTCAGTGCTGCTACCGCCGACCTCGAGCAGGCGGTAGCAGCGGCCGAGCCGCAACTGGTCGGCTGGCTGTTGGCAGCCGAGGTTGAACAGGCCAGACGCATCTTGCGCCTCCCCATCGGGGCGCTGACGTGGCATTATCCTTCTCCTGATAGTCTTGTAGTTGAATTCACCCTACCGACCGGCTGCTTCGCCACAGCAGTGCTCCGTGAGCTTGTTGCCTTGACGGACGAGCCGGGCGGTGGACTGGAAAGCGAAATCTGATGCGTATTCTGATTGCCAATGATGACGGTGTGCTGGCACCCGGCCTGATGGCCTTGCATGCGGCCTTGAGTGGCTATGCCGAGTGTGTGGTGGTGGCTCCCCATGAGGACCGCAGCGGGGCGAGTAGCTCGCTCAGCCTGGACAAGCCGTTACGCCCTTTTGAACTGGCCAATGGCTTTATTGGTCTCAATGGCACACCAACCGACTGTGTGCATCTTGGTCTTAATGCGCTCTACGAAGACAGCATCGATATGGTGGTGGCAGGCATCAATCATGGCGCCAACCTGGGTGATGATGTGCTTTATTCCGGCACGGTTGCCGCGGCACTGGAAGGACGTTTTCTGCAACGCCCAGCGATGGCATTTTCGCTGGTCGGGCGGCAGGGCGATAACATGAACACTGCAGCGCTGATAGCTCAGCGCATGGTGGCGGCGCACGAAGCGCTGGACCTGCCGCCTCGGACCATTCTCAATGTGAACATACCCAACCTGCCCATGGACCATATCAAGGGCATCCGCCTGACACGGCTCGGGCATCGTTCACGTGCGGCCAAGCCGGTGAAGTGGGTAGATCCGCGCGGCAAGGAAGGCTACTGGATATCGGTGGCCGGTGACGCCGAAGATGGCGGTGAAGGGACTGATTTTCACGCGGTGATGCAGGGTTATGTCTCGGTAACGCCGCTGCGTGTCGACAAAACCCATTATGAGGTGTTCGATCATCTCGGACAGTGGCTTGAGGGGCTTGGCTGAATGGCGGTGCGAGAAGGTATGGACAGGCAGGGTATGGACAGACAGGGCATAGGGATGACCTCGCAGCGCACGCGCGAACGGCTGCTCGAGCGGCTGTTCGAGGAAGGCGTGCGTAACCTGCATGTGCTGGAGGCCATGCGCCGCACGCCGCGCCATCTGTTTGTCGATGAAGCCCTGGCCCATCGTGCCTATGAAGATACCGCTCTGCCCATCGGCCACAATCAGACGATTTCCCAACCTTATATAGTCGCGCGAATGACCGAGCTGCTGCTGGGCGGTGGGCCGCTGGACAAGGTCATGGAAGTGGGTACCGGCTCGGGTTATCAGACGGCGATTCTGGCCCAGGTCGTCGAGCGCGTGTTCAGCGTCGAGCGAATCCATCCGTTGCAGGAGCGCGCAAAGGCGGTGCTCAAGGACATCAATATCCGCAATGTGGTGTTCCGCCATGCCGATGGCAATTGGGGTTGGCCGCAATATGGGCCATACGATGCCATTCTGGTAGCGGCGGCGCCGGCCGAGGTGCCCAAGGAGTTGCTGAATCAGCTCGCCGATGGCGGGCGAATGGTGATTCCGGTTGGTGAAAAAGAGCAGTTTCTGACGCTGGTGATTCGTGAGGGCGAGAACTTCATTTACCAGCAGGTTGAACCGGTCCGATTTGTACCCCTTCTGGCAGGAGCCATTCGATCTTGAGCGACAAAGACAATCAGCCCCTGGCCTTCATGATGATTTTTCTCAAAGGTATTGCCATGGGCGCCGCCGATGTAGTCCCCGGTGTGTCAGGCGGGACCATTGCTTTTATAAGCGGCATATACGACCGGCTGCTGGCAGCTATCGCAGCTTGCACGCCTGGGAAGCTGCTGTGGCTATTGAAGGGCCGGTTTCGTGACACCTGGGAAGCTATAGATGGTGCCTTTTTATTCACCCTGTTAGCCGGCATTCTAACCAGTATTGCCAGCCTGGCAAGGCTGATTACCTACTTGCTGGACAATCATGCGGAGCTGATCTGGTCGTTTTTCTTCGGTCTTATTCTGGTCTCGGTGTGGCTGGTTGGTCGGCAGATAAGTCGCTGGCATATCGCGACAATCAGCCTGTTTGTATTGGGTACGCTGTTTGCCTATCTGATCACCGTGGCCGTGCCGTTGCAGTGGCCGGCGACGCCGGTAATGATCTTTCTGGCTGGGGCCATTGCCATCTGCGCAATGATTCTACCGGGCATTTCCGGCAGCTTTATTCTATTGCTGCTGGGGCTTTACAGCGTGGTGCTGGGCGCCGTTAAGGACTTCAATCTGGGCTTGATCAGTGTTTTTGCACTGGGATGTGTTGCCGGGTTGTTGAGCTTTTCGCGGCTGCTGTCCTGGTTGCTGAACCATGCTCGCGACATCACGCTGGCTTTCCTTACCGGGCTGCTGGTGGGTTCCCTGAACAAGGTCTGGCCGTGGAAGGAAGTCATTACCTGGCGCCAGAACAGTCAGGGTGAACAGGTCCCTTTGTTGGAGTCCAATCTGTGGCCGCAGCATTATCAGGCGGTTACCGGCGAGCCTGCCTATTGGCAAGGCGGGTTGGCGTTGATGTTGCTGGCCGTGGTATTAGTGTTGGTGCTGGAATGGTGGGGCAACCGTGCAGCGCATTGACCTGTGGCCACTCAATGTAGTGAAATCAATCATCTATCCTTGCCTTGGGGCTGTGTGTGTCTGACCTGAGAACTGCCATGTGCGGAATAAAACAGCTTGGCCTTTTCGGTCTGGTGACGCTGCTGGCCGCTTGTGCCGGGCCTAGCGGAATGGCGCCAATCGATGACCGTGCCCGCGGTGGTCAGCAGGGCGCTGCGGTTCCGGCGACTACCTCGGGGCAGCACGTGGTGCAGCGCGGAGAAACCCTCTATCAGATCGCTTTTCGCTACGGCTGGGACTGGAAGGAATTGGCCGCGGCCAACAGGCTGCGTGAGCCCTTTACCATTTATCCCGGCCAGCAAATCAGCCTGGGCTCCGGCCGCGCCCCTGCCGTGGCCGCGGCACGCCCAGCACCGCAACCCGCACCGACACGCAGTGCTGGCGCCTCACCGCGAACCAGCCAACCTGCGCGCAGTAATTCTCAGGTGGCCGCGCCAGCAGCAAGACCCGCGGCGCCAGCCAGCACCGTCAGCCTGCCCGCGAATGTGGCGGGCTGGGCTTGGCCCGTGCAGGGTCCATTGCTGTCGCGCTTCCAGTCAAACGGGAGTTTGAATAAAGGCATTGATATTGCCGGGCAATTGGGACAGCCTGTCAAGGCAGCAGCAAGCGGGGCTGTGGTGTATGCCGGGCGGGGATTGTTGGGCTATGGCGATATGATTATCGTCAAGCATGATGAAACCTATCTCAGTGCTTACGCTCATAACAGTAAGCTGCTGGTCAGTGAGGGTGATCAGGTCAAGGTTGGCCAGGTCATCGCAGAGATGGGCAGTAGTGGAACGGACAGGGTTAAGCTGCATTTTGAAATACGCCGCAAGGGCCAGCCGGTCGATCCCTTGAGCTATTTGCCCAAATCCTGATTCCACATGGCTTGACCGTATTGCCGAACCTTGATTGCTGAGCCTTGCCCGAGGGGTAGTGCTGACTCAAGGGTGTTGCTGAATCCTGATTGAATTGTAATGGGGCATGCATCATGGGATTGAATAATAATAAAGAGCCCAGCCAGGACAACGATGACGATATCGTTGTGGATGGACGTCACGACAGGGATGAGGAAGTTGACATGGACGCACCGCGTGCCAAGGTGGTGACTCCGCGCACCCACAAACGTGAAAATGCGTTCGAGTTTACCAAGCAGTTGGATGCGACTCAGCTGTATCTGAATGAAATCGGTTTTTCCCCCCTGTTGACCCCTGAAGAAGAAGTGCATTTTGCGCGTCTGGCGCAGAAGGGCGATCCCGCTGGCCGCAAGCGCATGATCGAAAGCAATTTGCGCCTGGTGGTGAAGATCGCGCGGCGTTACGTCAATCGCGGCCTGACGCTGCTGGATCTGATTGAAGAGGGCAACCTGGGGTTGATTCGCGCGGTGGAAAAATTCGACCCCGAGCGCGGCTTCCGTTTTTCCACTTACGCTACCTGGTGGATCCGGCAGACCATCGAGCGGGCGATCATGAACCAGACCCGCACCATCCGTTTGCCGATTCATGTGGTCAAAGAGCTCAATATTTATCTGCGCGCGGCCCGTGAGCTGACGCAGAAACTCGATCATGAACCCTCTCCGGAAGAGATCTCCAAGCTGCTTGATCGCCCGGTAGAAGACGTCAAGCGCATGCTGGGTCTGAATGAGCGCGTCGCATCGGTCGACATGGCATTTGGTCCCGACTCTGACAAGACGTTGCTTGATACGCTTACCGATGATCACGTTACCGACCCCTGTGAACTGCTACAGGACGACGACCTGAACACCAGTATTGATAACTGGCTGTCCGAGCTGACGGAAAAGCAGCGTGAGGTGGTTACCCGTCGTTTTGGTTTGCGCGGGCACGAGAGCAGCACCCTGGAGGAAGTCGGTCGCGAAATCGGCCTGACCCGCGAACGCGTCAGGCAGATTCAGGTAGAGGCGCTCAAGCGACTACGTGAAATTCTTGAGCAGCATGGCCTGTCGGGTGAGTCGATCTTTCAGTAGAGGCTGCCAGCAGAGCCCATAACCCAGGTCCGTTGACCTGGGTTTTTTATTGCCTGGTGCGCAGCGCAGGCCTGGCAAGGAGATTCTGCTGAAGCCGGAGACTAGGGTTGTACCAGCCGGACCAACCAATTTGCCGGCGAGGTGTTCCAGCCACTGGCGGCTTGCGCTATAACAGCAGCAGGCTGCCGCACACCGGGTGCAGCAGGCGCAATTGATGCATGGAGAATATAGCTCATGGATTTCACCAACCCCCTGGTTTTAGCGGTTCTTGCGGTGCTCATTGTGGCGCTGCTGTACGCTGTGATGCTGTACAACCAACTGGTCAACGTCAAGCATGCGGTCAGCCAGGCCTGGGCCAATATCGACGTATTGCTGCGCCAGCGGCACGACGAACTGCCCAAACTGGTGGAGGCCTGTCGCCGGTATATGCAGCATGAGCAGCAGACGCTGGAGAAGGTCGTGCAGGCCCGCAGCGCGGTGGCCCAGGCGCGGGAGCGCTCGGATGTAAAAGGGGTTGGGCAGGCTGAATCTGCTTTGCGGATGGGGCTTGGGCAGCTGTTTGCGGTGGCCGAGAATTATCCCGACCTGAAGGCCAGTGAGTCCTTTCAGCATCTGCAGCAACGTATCAGCGGTCTGGAGACGGGTATCGCCGACCGGCGCGAGTTGTATAACGCTGCCGTCAACATCAACAACGTGCGCATCGAACAGTTTCCGGATGTGATCATCGCCAAGGCGTTCGGGTTCAAGCACGCCGAGCTGCTGCAGTTTGCCGAGGCCGACAAAGCGGATGTGGATATACGGGCGCTGTTTTCATGATCAATGTGCACGGCCTGATGTGGTTGCCCCAGGCGCATTTTTTCCTGCTCCTGGTCCTCAGCTCTGCACTCACCTTGTATACGCTGTATCGCATGTTCACCCGATTGCGTCGTGCGCGCTGGATAGAGGATACCCCCACCTCGCGTATCCGCTCTGCGGCGCAGGGGCTGGTTGAGCTCAAAGGTGCGCTCGATGCCGGCGGGCATGCACCGCTGATCTCGCCGCTGTCCGAAATCGAGTGTCTGTGGTATCGCTTTCGTGTGGAAGAGTACCGGCGCAGCGGAAAGTCCAGTAAGTGGAAGACGGTGGAGCAGGGGGTGTCCGAAAGGCCATTTCTGCTGTTGGATGAAACCGGAAGTTGTTGGGTCGATCCAAAGGGCGCGCAGGTGCATCCCCGCCAGCGCAAGCGTTGGGAAGGCCGGCGTAGATGGCCTGCGGGCCATGCGCTGCGCACAGGGCTGCTCGGCGGCCTGATTGGCAGCCGCTATCGCTACACCGAAGAGTGGTTCGCCACCGGCGAAATACTCTATGCGCTGGGCTGGTTTCAGAGCCGCGGCGGCGGCCGAGAGGCTACCGACGGGCAGTCGGTAGCGCGTAAGGTGCTTAGTCAATGGAAGGCAGATTATCCGGATCTGCTCTCGCGCTTTGACCGTAACAGAGATGGCGAGCTGGATATGCAGGAGTGGGAACGGGTCAGAGAGGCTGCCGCCCAGGAGGCTGCTCGGCAGATCCAGGTAACCGATCAGGCACCAGTGGTACATATGATGGCCAAGCCCCAGCACAGCGGCTTGCCTTTTTTGTTATCGGACCATCATGAGGAGCATTTGAGTCAGCGGCTGCGCCGCCAGTCACTCTGGAGCCTTGCCGGCCTGGTCGTTGCGGGCCTGTTCAGCGGCAGCCTGTGGCTGGCGCTATTGTCGGCAAGCTGATATCAGAGCTGGTGTTTGGCTCCGTGCTGATCAGCGGCACTGCGAGCATCGTAGTTGCGCAGCCAGTCGGCCAATGCGGGGGCTGACAGCGGTCTGCTGTAGTAGTAGCCCTGACCCTCGCTGCAGCCCTGGTCAATAATGTAGGCCTCCTGGGCTGCAGACTCTACACCCTCGGCAATGACCTGCATGTTGAGGCTGCGGCCGAGCTGAATGATGGCGCGAACAATGGTTGCGTCATCTTCATCCACGAGCACATCCAGCACGAAGCTCTTGTCGATCTTGATCTTGTCCAGGGGTAATCCGCGCAGATAACTCAGCGATGAGTAACCGGTACCAAAATCGTCAATGGCGATCAGCACACCGGCTTTTTTCAGCTTACTGAGGTGATTTGCTGCAGCGGAAATATCTTCCATCAAGCCCGTTTCGGTCACCTCCAGCTCAAGGCTATAGGCTGGCAGCTTGTAGCGTTGCATCAAATTGGTGACCAGCTTCGACAGTTCGCTGTGATGCAGTTGCACGGTGGACAGGTTGACGGCCATGCGCAGATCGCTGAAACCATCCCTATGCCACTGACTGAGCTGCTGGCAGGCCTGCTCCAGTACCCACTCGCCTATGCCGATAATGCTGCCGTTCTGCTCGGCCAAGGGAATGAACAGGTCCGGTGGGACCAGGCCCCGCTCTGGATGTTGCCAGCGAATCAGCGCCTCTACACCCACCACGCGGTTGCTGCTATAGCTCACCTGGGGTTGATACACCAGATGAAACTCATTCCTGGCCAGTGCGCCGCGCAGGTCTTTTTCCAGCTCTCGGCGGATGCGCATTTCGCTGTCCAGGCTGGCAATGTAGAACTGGTAACGATTACGTGAGCGCGCCTTGGCCAACATCATGGTCTGCTCGGCCTTCTGCAGCAGCTTCTCCGCATCATCGCCGTCATCGGGAAAGAGGGTAATGCCGATGGTCGCTCGCAGGCTGATGCTGTGGCCGCCCAGCTCGAACGGACGATTCAAGTCGTCAAGGATGGTCTGTGCCAATTCGGCGGCTTCATAAGGCTCATTAATGCCGGTCTGGATAAGCGCGAACTGATCGCCGCCGAGGCGCGCCAGGCTACCCAGCCGCCCGCTGTTGGCGCGCAGCCGGTCGGCTACCGCCACCAGCAGGCTGTCACCTGAGTGATAGCTGAACTGTTCGTTCACTTCCTTGAAGTCGTCCAGTCCGCAACACAGGACGGCCACACCGCGTTGACGCCGGCCAGCATCGGTCAGAATCCGGCCAAGTTGTTCCTGCAACATGCTCCGATTAGGCAAGCCAGTCAGTGTGTCGTGCTGGGCCATATGCAGGAGGTTGGCTTCCGCTTCACGGCGTCGATGGCTGTTGCGCTCAATGGAATCCAGCAGTTCGTTGGCCTTGTTGATCCAGATCCCCAACTCATTTTTTTCCTGCCCGGCCAGCATCGGGATGTGCATCTTGCCGGGTTGGTCAGGGTTGATGTCTGCTATGTGACCGATAATCCGGGCCAGTGGCTTGGTCAGCAATACGTGATAAATCAGGAACAGGACAAAAGCCATCGCCATGGCGCGCAGGATGCCAGAGAGCATGATTATCAGCGAACGCTGCAGGAAGGCACTGCCGTAGGGGAGGGTGTCCAGCGTCAGGCGCAGGTCACCGTAATATTCATTATAGGGTGAGCGTCCGTGAAGCTCGATACTGTAGCTTTGTTCGGCACCAAACAGCCGGTCGGTGATAGGGCGATAGCGCGAGTCGGTAAGCGGCTCTTCGCGATAGGCCAGGGCGGCCTCATCGGGATGACCGATTGAGGCGAAGCGAACCGCCTCGTGCTGGAACAGACCCTCGACCACCTGCATCGCCATTTCTCGATCCAGACTGTAGACGGCCTGGGTGGCCGGGTCCCGCGACATGGCCAGAATCTGGGTCGCAGTGCTGTCGATCAGTGAGCGTTCTTTCTGCAGGTCGTAGAGTATCTGCGCGCAACTGAGCACGATGCCGACCAGCAATGCCCAAAGCAATACCAGACGTAGAAGTTTGATTGACAGACTGTGGCGGCGCTCCGGTTTCAAGATCTTGTTATTCCACCAATTAGTTTAGAAGCATCAAACGCATAATCAGGGCTGCGGGGCGGTAATGCAATCTTTGCGTTTGGCTCCGGCGTGTGCTCAGTATCGACAAGAAAACGATTAACGTCAAAGTGCCAGCGTCATTTACTAGGCACAAACAACACACCCCGCCGTGGCGGGGTGTGTTGAACTGCAACAACGGGTATTTTTACGCAGCGAGATTCTTGGCTACGAAGTCCCAGTTGACCAGATTCCAGAAGGCTTCAACGTACTTGGGACGGGCATTGCGGTAGTCGATGTAATAGGCATGTTCCCATACATCGCAGGTCAGCAGAGGCGTGTCACCCGACGTGATCGGGTTGCCTGCGCCGATGGTGCTGGCCAGGGCCAGGGATCCGTCAGCACGCTTGACCAGCCAGCCCCAGCCAGAGCCAAAGGTGCCGATGGAGGTCTTGCTGAACTCTTCCTTGAACTTGTCGAACGAGCCAAATGCCTTGTTGATGGCTTCAGCCAGCTCGCCAGTAGGCTCGCCACCGCCGTTCGGGCTCAGGCAGTTCCAGTAGAAAGTGTGGTTCCAGACCTGGGCTGCGTTGTTGAATACGCCACCTTTGGAAGTTTTGATGATCTCTTCCAGTGTCTTGCCTTCGAACTCGGTACCGGGTACCAGGTTGTTCAGGTTGTCGACGTAGGTCTTGTGGTGCTTGTCGTGATGGTATTCCAGCGTTTCAGCAGAAATATGTGGCTGCAGGGCAGTTTTCTCGTAGGGCAGTGCTGGTAATTCAAAAGCCATGTTGTATCTCCATCTTCAGGTATCAGGATCCGGAAACGGTATGAAATCGACACGAATCCGCTTTGTGACTGGCAGGCTGGCAGCTCTTCGTCCAGCAGCCTGATGACGCCTCTTGTGAATTGGGCGTTGCCCGTCCAAGCGATCGGGAAGCTTTGATCATAGCATCACCACGGCGCTCTATCCACGCACCAAGCATGTGGTTATAGGCGGCGCAGAGCGGCTCATGCAAAGGCGAGGCCCCATGCGACGCTGAGCATCATGATAGCGACCACCAGGTCAATGACGCGCCAGGTGTGGGGTTTGTTCAGCCAGGGAGCTAGCCAGGCGCCGCCCAGGGCCAGCGCGCTGAACCACAACACCGAACCGCTGGCTGCACCCAAGGCAAAGAGGCCGGGCTGATCCTGTTGGGCACCGATGGCACCAATCAGCACGACGGTGTCCAGATACACATGAGGGTTGAGCAAGGTGACCGCCAAGGTAGTCAGGATCACCGCGCCGCGCGAGCGAGCTGCCACTGGCTCGGCAGTCAAGGCCGCTGGCCGCCAGGCGCGGCGCAGTGCCAGGCAAGCATAACCGAGCAGGAACAGCACGCCGGCCCAGCGCGTAATCTCCAGTGCGAGCGGCTGCTCTTGCAGCAACCGCCCCAACCCGAATACACCTGCGGTGATCAGTAGGGCGTCGCAAACCATGCACAGCAAGGCGGCGCTCAGGTGGTACTCGCGCTTGAGACTCTGCCCCAATACGAAGGCATTCTGCGCACCGATCGCCATGATCAGGCCGGCGGCAATAAAGAGTCCGGTGAAATAGGTATTCAGCATGGCTTCGGAAGATCCTGATGGGAGAGGTGACAGCGCGAATCGTTTAACGGTCAGCGCTTGGGTGGACAGTCTTGATCGAATCATGAAATAAGAAAAACAAATAATGGTTATGGTGTATTAGTAGAATTAATATCAGCTCGATTCAGGAGGGATAGGTTGATGGACTATAAACTGCTCGCGGCACTGGTCGCCGTGGTTGAACAGGCCGGATTCGAGCGCGCAGCGCTGGTACTGGGGCTCTCGCAATCGGCGGTTTCCCAGCGAATTAAGCTGCTCGAATCGCGCGTGGGCGCGCCAGTGCTCTTCCGCACCGCGCCGCCTGCACCTACGCCAGCCGGCCAACGCTTGCTCAACCATATGCAGCAGGTGCGCTTGCTTGAACGGGATCTGCTCGAAGAGCTGCCAATGGATGAAGAGGGGGTTGCCAGGACACGTTTGCGCATAGCGCTGAACGCCGACAGTCTGGCGACCTGGTGGGCAACTGCAGTAGCGCCCCTATGTGAGCAGCAGGGCTTGCTGCTGGACTTGCTGACCGAAGATCAGGATGTGGGTTTGCGGCGAATGCGCTCAGGTGAGGTGGCCGCCTGTGTGTGCGCCTCGCCGGTGCCTGTTGCGGGCGCGCGCTCTTTGCCGCTCGGAAATATGCGTTATCTGGCGGTCGCCAGGGCGGATCTGCTGGAGCGCCATTTCCCGCCTGGCTGGGATGCACAGGCCTGGGCCCTAGCACCGGCTATCGTGTTTGGGCCTGACGATCAGCTGCAACACCGGTTTCTTGCCGCATGCGGCTATGCGGGCGAATTCCCCTATCACCTGTGTCCTTCGTCAGAAGGTTTTGTGCGCATGCTTCGCGCGGGAATGGGTTGGGGTATGGTGCCCGCGCTACAGATCCGAGAGGAGCTGCAAAGCGGCCTGTTGCGCGAGATAATGCCTGGCCAGGCGGTTGAGGTAGCGCTGTACTGGCACTACTGGCGTAATGGTGGGCGTTTGCTGGAACAACTGACCAGTCAACTGGCACAGGCTGCCCCAGCATTACTGGCTAGCTGATCTGTATTTTTCCCGAGTCCGGCAGGGCTTCGATACAGTGATCGCCCATCAGCCGTGATGGCGTGAAATAGCCTGGCGCACGCACGCCATTGAGCACATGTTCTACGGCCATCAGCACACCATGCACGGTGACCTCGTAACCGTTGGCGACTTCAATGCGGGCAGTCACTTTCTTGCCGGCGCGGTTCTGCGCCTCGCCCCAGACAAAGGTTCTGGCATCAAGGCGCTGCTGGCTATCAGGCCCGGTTACCTTGCGCCCCACCATATATTTGAGAAACGCTTGCACTGGCGGCAGGCCGAGCAAGGGCCTGAGTTTGTCCAGCCGCCGCAAGCGCGTGGCAGCGCTGGGCGCCATTGGAATAAATACCTCGATATTGTCGATGCCGGTCGAGTACCAGGCAGTGGCGATATCACCCCAGGGAATGGTCACCGCATGCTTGGTACCGTTTCCAAAGTCGATCTCGCGGCTTTGCCAGGCCAGAGGCACGGTACGAATCTTGTCCTTTTCCCTCACTTTACCGCCGTATTTCAAGCCTTCCACCGAGGTTTTTGCCGTGCCGGGAGAAAAGCCGCTGCGCGAGTCGAAACCCAGCGCCAGGCGGTCGGCGTCGGGTAGCTCGGTCTTCAGGGTGGCGGCGATACAATCGGTAGGTATAACGTCAAATCCGACGCCCGAGCAGATCACAATATCGGCCGCCTCCGCTTCAGCATGGCGCTTTTGTGCAGCAACAAATACCTCGATCTCGCCGGTAATATCCAGGTAGTGGCAGTGAGTGGCCAGGCACGCATCTATCATTGGCTGGCTGGTGGCCGAGAAAGGGCCTGCACAGTGGGCTACAGCCTGCATGCCTTTCAAACCTGCATTGGCTTTGACCGGATCGCGCAGGTCGAATACACGGCAAGGGAGGCCAAGCTCACTGGCCAATGCTTCCAGGGCTTGCTTGTTACGGCCGGCCAGTACCGGCGTGAGGCCCTGTTTGCTGGCTTCTCTGGCCAGCAGGTTGCCGGTGTAACCGTTGGCCCCGTATATCATCCATTCGCGCATCGCTCGTCCCCGTTCGCTAGGTGCCGCCGGCACCACAAAGCCTTGAGGTTAACGGCTCAAGGGGCGCAGCGCCAGCAGCCGTGCGGGTGTATGCTTTGGTACTGCGAACAAAGACAAGAAAAAGAGGGAGTGGTTATGCGTATTCTGGTCACAGGCGCGAGTGGATTTATTGGCGGGCGGTTTGCAGCCTACGCGTTGGAGCGTGGCTTGCAAGTTGTCTGTTGCGGGCGGCAAACGGCGGCCATGCAGTGGCTGGTTGAACGTGGTGCAGAATGTTTTGCCGGTGATCTGCTTGATGTTGATGTGGCTCTGCAGGCCAGTGCCGGTTGTGATGCCATCGTCCACTGCGCAGGTGCTGTCGGGACCTGGGGCAGTTATCAGCATTTTCATGATGCCAACGTGCGGGTCACCGAACACGTGATTGCTGCGGCGCAGCAGAGGCGGATTCCCCGGCTGGTGCACCTGTCCTCGCCGTCAATCTATTTTGATGGCCGCGACCATAGGGATATCCGCGAGGACTTTCGCCCGCCACGGTTTTTTGATCACTACGGGGCCACAAAATATCTGGCGGATCAGAAGGTATTTGCAGCCGGCCGTCAGGGTTTGGAGGTGATTGCCTTGCGGCCACGTCTGGTGATTGGCGCGGGCGACACCTCGGTTTTTCCGCGTTTGCTCCGTGCTCACCAGAGCGGTAGGCTACGCATTATCGGTCGTGGCGAGAACCGGGTGGATCTGACCCCGGTAGAGAACGTCAATCAGGCGATGATGCTGGCTTTGCAGGCACCGGCCAGCGCTCTGGGGCGTGCTTACAACATCAGCAACGGGCAGCCGGTAGCATTCTGGGCCACCTTCAATGCATTGCTTGGTACCCTCGGAATGCCGCCGCTTACACGCCACATGCCGTATGCGCTGGCCTATGGGCTGGCGAGTGTGGCAGAGCTCAAGGCTCACCTTACACCCGGCCGGCCTGAACCGGCGCTGTTCCGTCTGGGCATGGCGGTCATGGCACGAGACTTCAACCTGGATATCAGTGCTGCACGTGATTATCTGGGCTATGTGCCCGAGGTGAGTACCGCTGAGGGTGTTGGCCGGTTTGCTGATTGGTGGCAGGCAGGTATGCCAGCATTAGCGGACTATCTGCCCGCGGTAGATGCGCACGGGAGCTGAGTCGCTCTGCCGAGGCGGCGGGTCATAGTTGGGGGCAGGTTTTTGTTGGAGCAGGCGCTGCCGGGAAGCGATAGCTCCCTGGCCCAGTTGTAGCTCAGGTTCGGGGTCGGCCTCTGGCGCGGTCATGTCAGCCAGGCGCGACCCCAGTTCACGGATATCCTCCAGCTGGCTGTCCCGGCTGAGGTTGATCATGTGCTCCACCGCATCCGTGTCACTGAGACGCACGACCACACCGAGCTCTTGTTTGAGACGCCGACGCAGCGCGGTCATGCATTCAAGCGTATTCCGATTGAATTGTGCTTCGGTAAACATGATGCCCCCTGGTGGCTTGGCGAACGGCATGGTTTCTGGCCAAGCGCTTGTGTAACAAGCAGAATGTGTACCAGTTCTGTGATTTCACCCGTTTATGGGCGCTGTAGCAGAGGCATTGGCCGAATGGGTTGGACTTGCTCTGTACGGCTGCGATCTGCTGGTGCAACATTGCACCGCTCTGGCGCGGCCTTAAGCGCACGTCGGCGAGTTTACAATCAAGCGTTGAAGAGAGGGCAGTAGATGAAAGGGCGTGACCAGAATGACGACCTGCCGAGTTTCCGGGCAACCGATGATCATGAGCCCTTGGCCGCGCGGGATGATGACCCTTATGTGGGTGATACGCGGGCCGCAGCGGTGCGCTCCGAAGGCATCCGCGGGCCTTTGCGCCCTGAACCGTCCTCATCGGGCAATGGCGCGCTCTGGGCACTCTGTGCGGCGCTGACCCTGGCCCTGGTCGGCTTCGGCTATTGGAGTCACCAACAGCAGAGCCAATTGCGCCAGCAATTGGTCGCCACGCAAAACAGTTTTGCTCGCATCAGTGAAGATGCGGCCGGGCGCATTCAGGATATTACCGGGAAGGTCAGCGCTACCGAGTCGTCTCGTAGTGAGGCGGAGCAGTCCCGAGCCGCGCAGCTGCAGCGGCTTGAGGCTCAACTGGCCGAGCTGACCAAGCAGGTACAGGGCCAGGCCACCAGCCTTGAGACGGCCCGCAACAGCGAGCGGGAACTGTTGGCCCAGGTAGATCAGCAGAGCGAAAGGGCGCAAGCCGTAGACGAACAACTGGTCCAGCAGGCGGAGCAACTCGAGGCATTTGATCTGCGCGCTACTGAGGCACGCGCTGCGGCGGCTGAAGTGGAAAAAACCCTGAACGCGCTGAACAGCGAGGTGGGGCAACTGACCCAGCTGGAGCAACAGTTGAAGCGCCAGGAGGCGAGAACCACAAGCCTGGAGAAGAAGCTGCAAATTCTGGCCACAGAACGTCAGTCGGTGAATCTCGATCAGGAACTGCTGGTACTGCGCTCTGAGCTCGATCAACGCTTGAGCAGCACCCAGGATGCGCTTCAGTCGATCGACAGCTTCCGCGTTCAGGTCAACCGCGAGATCAATACGCTGCGCACCCAGATGTCCAATCTGCAGCAACAGGTCACAACGCCCTGATGAACTACCTCGCGCACCTGTTCCTCGGCCCCAAAGATCCCGAGCAGGCGCTGGGCAGTCTGCTGGGTGATTTTGTCAGAGGCCCGGTGCACAGTCTTGATTTACCCCAGGGGGTGCGTGAAGGTATCTGGTTGCACCGGCGGATAGACGCCTTCACCGATGCCCATCCACTGGTGCGCAGGAGCCGTGAGCGCGTCAGCGCCGAGCGCCGTCGTTACGCAGGCATCATGATCGATATGTTCTACGATCACCTGCTGGCCAAACATTGGCGGGCATTTTCAGATCAGCCGCTGGAGCACTTTACTCGCGATATATACAGCCTGCTGCTTGAGCAGCAAGCAGTGATTCCCGAGCAGGCCTGGCCGGTGATCAGCCGCATGGCGGAGCAGGACTGGCTGTCCAGTTATGCGCGCTTGACCAGCTTGCATCGAGCACTGGACAACATCTCTCTGCGCCTCAAACGCAGCAATCCGCTACCCGGCTCAGCGCAGGAACTGGAGTTTGATTACGCAGGCTTTGAGGCCGATTTCATGGCCTATATGCCGCTGGCCATCGGTTATGCCGCAGATCAGGCCGCTGATCTCAGCGGCGCCGCGACGGCTACGTCCTCAGCGCCCTGATTCAGCTGCAGAGCCTGGCTGACGGCCGAGTGAGCACACCTGGCCAGATGGTTGCGATTTCCCGCCTGTGGCGACAGATCTCCGAGAAAGTGCAGATCCACGTCGATTCGCGAACTACCCAATAGCCGCAGCAAATGCGTAGAGAATTCATCGTCGTTGATAAAGGGCGCGGTGGTATCGCGCTGGCCATTCTTGCGATAGGCAATGGCCACTGGCTGTATCTGCGTGGCAGCGTCTATGGCACAGCTCATCAGCCGGCCATGAAAGGTGCGCACCTGATCCCCTGCCGTGGTGGTACCCTCGGCAAAAATCACCAGGCTGCAACCCTGTTGAAGTGCGCCGGCCAACTGGCTTTGCAGGGCACTGCCGCTGGCTTGGCCACGCTGGATGAACAAGGTGCCGGCGGCACTCGCCAGCCAGCCGATCACTGGCCAGTCACGCACTTCCGCCTTGGATAGAAAATGCACGGGGGCGTGGGCGCCAATCAGGACGATATCCAGCCAGGAGACATGGTTGCTGACCAGCAGCCGCGTGCTGGCTGCAGGCTGGCCATGGCAGTGTATCTGCAGAGGCAGCAGGTGCAGCAACCCGCGCATCCACCAGCGGGTCAGCTGCTGACGCGCAGAACCGATGCGGGCTGACCGGGAGGATGGCAATAGCGCTACACCAGTACTCAGTATCAAGCCGCAACCGATCCACAGGGCGACTGCGGGTATGCGCCAAGTGCGTCTGGCCAGTTGGCGCCACGCTGAGTCAGGCATGGCCATGGTCAGGCGGTCTTGAAATGACGCGCGTAGCGAGAGCAGAGCTGCTCGCGGCGCAACAGAATAAAGACGTCAGCGACATTGAACTCAGGATCCCAGCAGGGCTCGCCGCAGATTTTTGCACCCAGGCGCATATAGGCTTTGAGCAGAGGTGGCAACTGCGCAGTCACGTTGTCGGGCAGGTCCATGGGCGGAATCGGCAGGCGCGGAATGGCGTTCAGCCAGTCACGACACAGGTAGCGTTCGCGCAGGCGCTGCATGACGGCATGTGCTTGCACGCCGCCATCCCCCATGCCAACGCTGGCACAACCCATCAGATAACTATAGTGCCGTTCGTTCATCAATTGCGCGATGCCGGACCAGAGCACTGAAATGGTCGCGCCATTCCGGTAGTCGGCATGCACGCAGGTGCGGCCAATTTCCAGTATGTCACCACGCAGCTGCGACAGCCCGACCAGTTGGAACTCGCTCTCGCTGTAAAAGCCGCCAGCCTGACGGGCGCGCTGGCTGTCCAGCAGGCGGGTGGTGGCTACCACGGCGCCGGTGTGCCGATCGCGTACTATCAAGTGCTCGCAGTGCAGGTCAAACAGATCCTGATCCAGGCCGCTTTCGCTGTTGGCCAGATGCGCTCCGCACTCCTCGCTGAACACCTGAAAACGCAGCGCCTGTGCGGCTCTCAGGGAGTGTCTATCCTGTACCAGTTCCACGCTAAGGTGGCGTTCCTGGGTTGTTTCTATGGCAAGCGCAGCGTGTGACATGGGGCACCTCCGTCGGGACAGCCTCGGGTTGTTTCCAGATCGAGGCTATGGCACCGGAGTGTCAGTGCCATGAAACTTTGGTGGCTATTGTGTGACAGCGTTGGGCGCCCTGCAGATGGGCCTGATATGATCAACGCCTCCCTGATGGGTTAGTGGCCTGGGCTCTGACTGCACCGGACGCACATCCGATTTCCGCATTCTTGATGTAATAAGGCATGGCATGGCAGGTAAAACCTATCCCTGGCGCGAGGGCAATCGTTACCAACTGACGATCAACGGCGAACATTTTTTCCCGCAGTTGCTTGAGGTGCTTGAGCAGGCGCGCGACAGCATCGATATCGAAATGTACCTGGTGACCTCCGGCCAGGTAACGGCGCGGCTGATCAAGGTGCTGGCTGCGGCTGTGGAGCGTGGTGTTGGCGTTCGCTGCCTTTTCGATGCGGTCGGCAGCCGCGAGTTTACCGATAGCGAGCGCGAGCAATTGGGGCAGGCGGGCGTTGAGTTACGCTTTTACAATCCGTTGCACTGGCGGGGCGGCTCGCGCAATTTCCATCGGGATCACCGCAAGATAGTGGTGGTGGATCGCCAGAAGGTGATGGTCGGGGGCATGGGTTTGACCGATCCGTTCTGCCAGGCTGATGCGGCGGGGCTGACTGAGTGGCACGAGCAGATGCTGCTGATCGAGGGGCCTGTGGTAGCGGACTGGCAAGAACTGTTTGAGCGCGAGTGGGAGAAGGCGGCGCAGCCGCTGCGACAGCAGTTACCCCACCTGCGTAGAAAGATCCGCGTGCCGCCGCAGCCTCAGGGCGGCTCTGGTTCTAGTTCGGGCCATGGCCGAGTGGCCTATATCGATTCGCGGCATGGCAAGGAGGTGCTCAATTGTCTTCTCGCCGCTATTCGCCGCGCCGATACCCGAGTCTGGCTGGCGACGCCCTATTTTCTGCCCGCCTGGCGCATACGCCGGGCGCTGCAACGTGCCGCCAGGCGTGGCGTGGATGTGCGCCTGCTGCTCTGTGGCCAGCGTATTGACCATCCCCAGGTACGTTATGCAGGTCAGCGCTATTACAGCCGCTTGCTCAAGGCCGGTGTGCGTATCTACGAGTACCAGCCGCGTTTTTTGCACCTGAAAACCGCGTTGGTAGACGATTGGGTCTCGCTCGGCTCCTGCAACTTTGATCACTGGACCCTGCATTGGAATCTGGAGGCCAACCAGCAGGTGGTCGACGCCAAGCTGGTGGGCGAAGTGGCGGAGAGCTTCGATACTGATTTTCAGCAAAGCAAGGAATGGACTCTGGCCCAGTGGCGCGAGCTGCCTTGGCAGCACCGGCTGAAGATTCGAGTCTGGGGCCAGATCAACCGTCTGGTGATGCTGTGGTTTGATATCAAGCGCTGAGGTCGGGCCGCGCTGCCGCCGTCTGCGATACAGGTGTTACGTGCAGTTGGGCAAGCCCCTTGCCGGACACGCCGTGAACCCATCCCTGGGGGCTCATCCGCGCCCGTCCTGGGCGCGGACGGTCCGGCAAGGGGCTTGCCCAACTTCCCGGTAGGCTTCCGAGCCCCACGCGAGCTTTACCTCGAAGCTCTTAGCCTCAGGCAAAAACCGGCTTGCGCTTCTCCATAAACGCCGTCAGCGCCTCTCGGGCTTCCGGGCCTTTGAGCAATGAAGCAAAATGCTCGCCCTCCCGCTCCATTACTTCATCGGCCACCTGAGTGACACCCTGTTTGATCAGTTGCTTGCTCAGGCGAATCGAGCTCGGTGGTAGCTCGGCGATACGCAAAGCCGCGGCGCGGGCAGCATCCAATACAGCCTGGCCCGCGGGCAGGGCATGGTTGGCCAGGCCGATCTCGGCGGCGCGCTGACCACTCACGATTTCGCCCAGCAGCAACAGTTCTGCCGCGCGCAGATGCCCCAGCAGGCGTGGCAGCAGAAAACTTGAGCCCGCCTCTGGGCACAGGCCCAGGTTCACGAAGGGCATCTTCAGTTTGGCATCTTCAGCCACGTAGACCAGATCGCAGTGCAACAACATGGTGGTGCCCACGCCCACAGCGGGGCCATTGACCGCCGCGATCAGCGGCTTGCTGGCGTGGCAGATGGCCTTGAGAAAGTCGTACACCGGGCTATTAGGGCCCGACGGCGGCACATTGATAAAGTCGCTGACGTCATTGCCGCTGGTAAAGCAGCTTTCGCTGCCCTGGATAATCACCGCGCGCAGGCTGTCATCCTCCTGTGCGCTGTTGATGGCCTCGGCCATCACGCTGTACATCTCGCGGGTCAGGGCATTCTTTTTGTCGGCACGATTCATGGTCAGGGTCAAAACGGCATCGCTGCGGTCGACCAGCAGGTGTTGGCTCACGGGTAGCTCCTGAGTGGCTTCAGAGTGCTGGCAGCTCAGGGCTGCCGGCTGATAAAGGCTTCGTCGAGAATCTGGCGGCCGGGCAGGCCAGCCATGAACAGCGGTTTGCGCAGTTGCTCGACAAAAGCGGGTTGCCCGCAGAGTAATGCCAGGGTCTTGCGTGAAGCAAGGCGCAGTTGCGTCAAATCAGCGGTCAGTTCAGTCCTAGGGCGTAGATGCAAGGTCAGCTCGGGATGCGCATCTGCGAGTTGCTGCAATGGCTCCTGCAGATAGCAGCCGGCAGCCGAGCTCGACCAGTGCCAGAGAATGATAGGTGCTTCATGGCCACTGGAAAGTGCCTCGCGGGCAATTGCCTGTAGCGGCGCCAGGCCTGTGCCACTGGCGAGCATCAGCAAGGGCGTGTCCTGCCAGGCCGGGTCATAATGGAAATGCCCTGATGCTTTGCCCAAATAGAGGGTGTCGCCCGTTTCACACTGGCTGATCGCGCTGGAGAAAGCACCGTTGGCGACGAGCTTCAGGTGAAACTCCAGGTAGCCGTCAGCGGGCAGGCTGGCGATGGAGTAGGGCCGGGCGGTTGCCCCGTCCAGCCACAGCACCACATGCTGGCCGGGGCGAAAACGCAGTGGCTTTTCCGGCATTACTCGCAGCAGCAGAATATCCTCGGCCAACAGCTCCAGATGACTGATCCGTGCGCGTAGTCCGTCTGTGGCGGGGTCATGCAGGTGGATGTGCATATCCTGCTGGATGCGGCACTGGCAAGCCAGCAGCCAGCCGTTGCGCTGCTGTTCAGGGTCCAGACTGCTGTTGGCCTGGCTGGGTACTTCCCCGGGCTCGGCTTGCACCAGGCAGCTCTGGCAGTGCCCGGAGCGGCAGGACCAGGGTACCTTCTGCCCGGCTTGCAGCAGAGTATCCAGCAGATTGTCTCCGTGTCGGGCGGGGATCCGCTGGGCGGCTAAAGGTGTGCCGCCCACCGGTGTGCCGGCCACCGGATTGCCGGCCAGCGGTATGCCGCCCACATAAATATCAGGCATAGGCCATCTCGTGGGTTTCCGAACGATTGCGTCCGGTTTCCTTGGCACGATACAGGGCTTGGTCGGCCTGGTGAATATGCTTTTCCAGTTCCTGTTCAGCAGCGATCAGGCTGAGTCCGGCTGAAAAAGTGCAGCGGGTGCCAGAGGGCAGGCCTTCAAACTGAATCTCGGCAAAGGCAATACGCAAACGCTCTACACACTGGTGCAGCGTAGCCAGGTCGGTCTTGTTCAGTAGCAGTATGAATTCCTCTCCGCCAAAACGAGCGATCATGTCTTCATCGCGCAGACTTTTGCTGGCCAGCTCGGCAAAGGCAATCAACACGTTGTCGCCGACGGCGTGGCCATAGGTGTCGTTGATCTTCTTGAAATGATCCAGGTCTATCAGCGCGATACCGAGTTTATCCAGGGGGCCAAGCAAGTTGATGCGCCGCTGCGCCTCGCGGAGAAAAAATCGTCTGTTGATAAGGCCGGTCAGGCCGTCGGTGTCGGCCAGGTTCTGCAACTGGCCCATCATGCCCTTGAGCGTTTCCTGATGCAGTTGCAGGGTGCTGTGGCGGCGCTGCAGGCGCTCGCGCAGCTCCCGAATGTAGGTACAGAAGAAGCTCAGCCAGCCCAGAAAACAGGCGAGTACGAACCATTCGAGCAAATGCACTGTCAGCGGTTGAGTACTGGTGTTGCTCAGCGTGTTGAATAGAATCAGACCGCTATACAACGCCAACGCCAGTGCAGCATGGGCAAAGAAGGCGCGGCGGGATAACTGGAAAACACCGAACAGCAGGATGATCGGATAGATCATGATCAGGCTGCCGCGAAACTCGCCGGAAAAAGCCAGCAGGTAGGTGAGCAGCAACATCGCAATGACAATCTGCGGGCTGGTCAGGCTAGGGTCTTTGAAGCGCAGGTTCCAGCCACTTTTGATGGTGCAGAAAATCGCCAGTTGCAACGAGGCGCCCAGGACCACATGGCTGATAGCCAGGGCGCCGCTGGCATTGTATTGCCCGACCAACCAGGCGGCACCGATCACCACGTAGGTAATCAGATAGTTGAGTTGCGCAAGGTAGAAGCGTTGCAGGCGAATGGCCTGAAACTTTGCGATGTCGACATCCTTTTCTTTCACACCGGCCTCTTCTTATTGAGTGATGGCACTTTGACGTCAATTTATCCTCGCCGGGGCGCTTTGCCTAGCTTTTTCGTCTGATTTTACCGTTCATTCGGCTGCTATAGGTCTGCCGCTTTGGCCAAGCTCGGGTATAATCGTGCACCCCGAGCGACGGCGGGCCCGCCCCGTGCCGTTGTCATCTCCGTGAAGCAGGCAGCGCTGGTGTTTTTAGCGTTCAGCCAATCGCCCCAGAAGAGGAGCCAGTCCGAGCATGACTGCCATCAAGCAAGACGACCTGATTCAAAGCGTGGCTGACGCGCTGCAATATATTTCCTACTACCATCCCGTGGATTTTATTCAGGCTGTGCATGAGGCCTATCTGCGCGAAGAATCCCCCGCAGCCCGCGATGCGATGGCGCAAATCCTGATCAACTCGCGTATGTGCGCGACCGGCCACCGGCCAATCTGCCAGGACACCGGCATCGTCACCATCTTCGTCAAGATCGGCATGAATGTGCGTTGGGATGATGCCACCATGGGCCTGGATGACATGATCAACCAGGGCGTGCGCCAGGCTTACAACCTGCCTGAGAACGTGCTGCGGGCTTCGATCCTCGCCGATCCGGCCGGCAAACGCACCAACACCAAGGACAATACCCCGGCAGTTATTCACTACCAGGTGGTCCCCGGTGATACCGTCGAGTTTCATGTGGCGGCCAAGGGTGGCGGCTCTGAGAACAAATCGAAAATGGTCATGCTCAACCCGTCCGACTCGATTGTCGATTGGGTAGTCAAGACCGTACCGACCATGGGTGCCGGCTGGTGTCCGCCGGGCATGCTGGGTATCGGCATTGGCGGTACTGCGGAAAAAGCCGCGGTGCTGGCCAAGGAATCGCTGATGGACTCCATCGACATCCACGAGCTGCGCAAGCGTGGCCCGCAGAACCGCGTGGAAGAACTGCGTCTGGAGATTATGGACAAGGTCAACGCGCTGGGCATTGGTGCCCAGGGTCTGGGCGGCCTGACCACGGTGCTGGATATCAAGATCAAGGATTATCCGACCCACGCCGCCAGCCTGCCGGTGTGCATGATTCCCAACTGCGCGGCGACCCGCCATGCGCATTTCACCCTGAATGGCAGCGGCCCGGCGATTCTTACTCCGCCACCGATGGATGCCTACCCGGATATCACCTGGGAAGTGGGTACCGGCGTACGCCGGGTGAATCTGGATACCCTGACGCCTGCCGACGTGCTGGAGTGGAAGACCGGTGAAACCGTATTGCTGTCCGGCAAAATGCTGACCGGCCGCGATGCCGCGCACAAGCGGATGGTCGAGATGCTGAATAACGGCGAGCAACTGCCGGTGGATCTGAAAGGCCGCTTTATCTATTACGTTGGCCCGGTGGATCCCGTGCGCGAAGAGGTGGTGGGTCCAGCTGGCCCGACTACGGCAACGCGGATGGACAAGTTCACCCGGCAGATCCTCGATCAGACCGGCCTGCTGGGTATGATCGGCAAATCCGAGCGCGGCCCGATTGCGATCGAGGCGATCAAGGATTACAAGGCGGTGTATCTGATGGCCGTGGGTGGTGCCGCTTATCTGGTGGCCCAGGCGATCAAGAAAGCCGAAGTGCTGGCGTTCCCGGAAATGGGTATGGAAGCGATCTACGAGTTTGAGGTACAGGACATGCCTGTGACCGTGGCCGTGGATACCAACGGCGAGTCCGTGCATATCACCGGCCCGGCGATCTGGCAGAAAAAGATTGCCGACAGCCTGGCAGTAGAAGTGGATTAACTTGCGTCTTTGGTACAGCTGTAATTGCCCGTTCGCATCTTTGTAAATTAGCTCTATGGGAAGTAAAGCGGTTTAAATTGCGCCCTGAATATAGCCCTCTTAGCCATGCTCTATCCGGTCAAAGGGGGCTCCTCCATTCACCTACCTTAGAAACCAGCCAAGGCTGCTAGGTCGCATCGCTGAATATCATTACCAAGAGCTATAAGGGATGCCGTGGGCTTGTATATACCTGTCCATTGGCCCACGGTCGTAGGTTAAGAGGGAATAGTTGAGGTGCTCTGTAACTTCTCTTTGAAGAATCAATTCGCCTTGATTCTTCCCAATTTCCAACGCACCTAGACAGCTTCCGCTGAGCCAGCCTCTTATTTTTCCTTGGGGAGCAAGCTCCAATGTAATGATGTTCCTTTTTCTGCGTATTGGTTCCCCGTTTTGCAGGCATGAGGTTTCCACTACGCTTTTTATCTGCCTGTGTATGCCGTGGTTAAGATAGATAGTAGCGCGGTACGCTTTATTCTCCGGCAAGGATGTCCACTCTACCGACAGCTGTCTTGGCAGCTTGGACAGGCCATCAAAATTGGTGTATTGGGGTGCCTTCTGTGATGGCACAGGAGGTGACCAGCCGTCAGCCAGCTTCCCTGGCGTATGCGTTTTTATTATCTTTGATGTTATCGACGTGCTGATATGT
The DNA here is from genome assembly GCA_963974865.1 of uncultured Pseudomonadaceae bacterium. Classification (GTDB taxonomy): domain Bacteria; phylum Pseudomonadota; class Gammaproteobacteria; order Pseudomonadales; family Pseudomonadaceae; genus Halopseudomonas. Next base: position 110,139 of record CAXBEU010000002.1, read on the forward strand.
CCTTTGCCGTAGTATTTATCGACCAAGAATACGTGCGCATCCATGTAGTTAGGAGTTTTGAGCTCAAGATACGCTATGTCTGGAGCGTGAGGGGCTCGGCCGAGAGGATCAAAACAATTGACCATCGAGCTGCATAATATTGCCTCGCAGCCACTAAGCAACCCGATGAGAGTGAGTCCAAGAAGCTTCGAGGTGCTTGTCAAAATATTTTTGCATTTGATAATGTTTACAGGGTTGCTCATGCAATTTCATCCGTTGTTGTTGCTTGGGCATATAGGCATTACCGGTGGTGGGGTCGCCGGAAGTGATAGGAAATCCCGCGCTGGCCATGTTGGCTTGGTACCCCACGTCAGGATGGTGGATTTCTCCCTTCAGCGCATTCATCCTGCTTTATAGCTAGGCCGTACTCCTTCTAATTCTCTTGTGCATCGGGTATGTATATCCCCCAATTCCCTGGAGGCCGTCCGACTCCGGGAAGCTATCGATGTGCATTTCCGGGCAGCTGCTGACCAGCACTAGGTGGAAGCGTTAGCACCGGTTGATTCGTCCGGCGCCCTCAAAGGGCTGAACCTTTAAGCTGTGCTATCTGCATCTAAATTATCGCAGATCTAGGTGCTGGGGTATGTGAGCTAGTCGGCAAAACGGTGTTGGGTGTCTGTTCTGAGATCTTTTAGATCTAGGAGATAGGTGCGCAACAATTTGCGCAATTGCGTGGTTTTGATAGCTGTAGGTGATGGGGGCTGAAGATCCTTTAAGGTTCCCGCATTTGCGTGAATGCCGAGGGCAGAGAGATTAGTAGTGACTTCAGGATTAAATTTAACTCTAGCTTTGCTGGTAGAAAAAGGGCTATGAGACTATTTTCGGTGGTCTGCTTGCAGGAGATCTATACCAGCGCCCGCGTTCGGCTTGCCGATACTTGGAGGCTCAGCCAACGATGGTATTTCTAAATCAATGACAGGAGTAAAGTTAGACAGGCTGTGATGCATTGTGCGCGTGTTCGTCTACACAATGCATACAGTTGATCTCGCGAATTGTAGCCGTCGGCCGCGTGCTTGAAAATACCAGGATCGAATGATCCCGGTATTTCCAAGAAGCGTTGCTTTAGTGAAAACACACGGTTGCCCTGATCAATCCGCCTTGGCCACTTGCCGCCAATGGTGCAACAACGGCTCGGTATAACCGCTGGGCTGTGCCAGGCCTTTGAATACCAAATCCAGTGCCGCCTGATAGGCAACAGACGCTTTATAGTCGGTCGCCATGGGGCTGTATTCCGGATCGCCGGCATTCTGCTGGTCGACCACCTTGGCCATGCGCTGGAAGGTTTCGGTCACCTGGGCTTCAGTAACCACACCGTGGTGCAACCAGTTGGCCATGTGCTGGCTGGAAATTCGCAGGGTTGCGCGGTCTTCCATCAGGCCGACGTTGTTGATGTCCGGCACCTTGGAGCAACCAATGCCCTGGTTAACCCAGCGTACGACATAACCAAGAATGCCCTGAGCGTTGTTGTCCAGTTCCTGCTGCTTGTCGCTCCCGCTCCAGTTCGGCTCGGCGGCCAGGGGCGCGGTCAGCAGGCCGTTCAGCAGCTTCTCCTGCTCATCTTTCAGCGAGATGCTTTCCATGCCCTGCTGCACTTCCTGAACACTGACCTGGTGGTAATGCAGCGCGTGCAGAACTGCGGCAGTCGGGGAGGGAACCCAGGCAGTGTTGGCACCGGCCTTGGGGTGGCCGATCTTTTGTTCGAGCATCGCTGCCATCAGATCGGGCATGGCCCACATGCCCTTGCCGATCTGCGCCTTGCCGCGCAGCCCGCAGGTCAGACCGACCAGCACGTTATTGCGTTCGTAGGCCTGAATCCACTCGGTGGTCTTCATGTCACCCTTGCGCAGCACTGGGCCACCCTGCATCACGGTGTGCATCTCGTCTCCGGTGCGGTCGAGGAAGCCGGTGTTGATAAAGGCGACCCGCGAGCTGGCCGCGGCGATACAGGCTTTCAGGTTGACCGAGGTGCGGCGTTCCTCGTCCATGATGCCCATTTTCAGGGTGTTCTGCGGCAGGCCAAGCAGTTGCTCGACACGGCCGAACAGCTCGCTGGCGAAGGCGACTTCATCCGGGCCGTGCATCTTCGGCTTGACGATATACATGCTGCCGGTGCGTGAATTGCCCTTGCGTTGCAGATCGTGCATCGCGATCAGGCTGGTGCACACGGCGTCGAGAATGCCCTCAGGAATCTCGCTGCCGTCTTTCAGCAGAATCGCCGGATTGGTCATCAAATGGCCGACGTTACGGATGAATAGCAGCGAGCGGCCGTGCAGGGTCAGGCCCTTGCCGTCAGCGGTGCTGTATTCGCGGTCCGGGTTGAGCTTGCGAACGATGGTCTTGCCGCCCTTGTCCATCTGCTCTTCCAGGTCACCCTTCATCAGGCCCAGCCAGTTGCTGTAGACGACGATCTTGTCTTCGGCATCAACGGCGGCAATCGAGTCTTCGCAATCCATGATGGTGGAAACAGCGGCCTCCATCAGCAGATCCTTGACGCCGGCGGCATCGGTCTGACCGATAGGGTGGCTGGGGTCGATCTGGATTTCGAAGTGCAAACCATTGTGCAAAAACAGCAGCGCATCCGGGTTGGCCGGGTTGCCCTGATAGCCAACAAACAACTCAGCCGACTGCAGGCCAGTCTGCTCGCCCGATTGCAGGGTGACCTGCAACTGACCATTTTCCACACGGTAGGCCTGGGCCTGGGTGTGATCGCCCTGCTGCAATGGGATGGTGTCGTTGAGGAACTTGCGGGCAAAGGCAATAACCTTGTCGCCACGTACCGGGTTGTAGCCGTGGCCACGCTCGGCGCCATTCTCGTCGGAGATCGCGTCGGTACCGTAGAGCGCATCGTACAGGCTGCCCCAGCGGGCATTGGCGGCATTCAGTGCGTAGCGGCCATTCATCACCGGGACAACCAGTTGCGGGCCGGCCTGCTGGGTCAGCTCGCTGTCAGTGTTGGCGGTGCTGATGCGGAAGTCGTCCGGCACGGCTTTCAGGTAGCCAATCGAGGTCAGAAACGCGCGGTAAGTGGGCATGTCCTTGATCGGGCCAGGGTTGGCGGCGTGCCATTGGTCCAGCTCGGTCTGCAGGCGGTCACGCTCGGCCAGCAGGGCGCGGTTCTTCGGCGCCAGGTCGTGCACCAGTTGGCTAAAGCCGGACCAGAATGCACCTGCTTCCAGGCCGGTGCCCGGTAGTGCGTTCTGCTCGATAAAACGGTGCAGGGCGCTATCAATCTGCAGGCCCTGGATTTCAATACGTTGTGTCATACGGTAATCCTCCTGAGAGCTTGGTTTAGATCGCGGCGATGCCGGCTTTGGCAACCTGAGCGTCCTGGTCTGGCTTGACGCCGGAAACACCAATGGCAGCAACCACCTGGCCTTCCACTTTCAACGGCACGCCGCCTTCCAGCAGGCCGGTAATTTCGGGTGCGGACAGGAACGCGGTGCGGCCGCCATTGATCATGGCTTCGAACTCGCTGGTCTCGCGGCGACCCAGTGCAGCGCTGCGGGCCTTTTGCGGGGCGATATAGGCAGCTACTGGCGCGCAGCCGTCCATGCGGCGCATCGCCAGCAGGTGGCCGCCGTCATCGACGACGGCAACGGTGACTTTCCAGCCATTCTTGTCGGCTTCAGCGAAGGCGGCATCAATCATGCTATTGGCTTCGTCGAGGGTCAGTACGGATTTGCTCAGCATTATATTTCTCCAGTATTCAGGTGAGTGCGTCTTCGACCACTTCGATCCAATGGCGCACGGGGGTTCTGTCTGCCGAGCCCAGATGGGTCTGGCAGCCGATGTTGGCGGTGACGATGGTGTCTGGCTTGCCGGCTTCCAGCGCGTTCATGCGGTTGTCCCGCAGTTGCTTGGCGAGCATCGGCTGGGTGATCGAATAGCTGCCGGCCGAGCCGCAGCACAAATGGCCGTCGGCAACGAAGGTCAGGCTGAAACCGAGTTTTTTCAGGATCGGCTCCACGCGGCCACCAAGCTTCTGCGCATGTTGCAATGTGCAGGGGCAGTGGAAAGCCAGGCGCTGACTGGTCTTGACTTGCAAGGGCTGCAGATCTTCCTTTTCCAGTACCTGCACCAGATCCAGTGCCAGGGCGCTGACCTTCGCGGCTTTCTCGGCGTAGGCGGGGTCGTTCTTCAGCAGGTGCGCGTATTCCTTGATAAAGGCTCCGCAGCCGCTGGCGGTCTGTACGATAGCCTCGGCGCCGGCCTCAATCGCGGGCCACCAGGCGTCGATATTGTTGCGCGCCCGCTCCAGGCCTGCCTGTTGTGCGTCCAGGTGATAGTCCAGAGCGCCACAGCAACCGGCTTCGCTGATCGGCTTAAGCGAAATGCCCAGACGATCCAGTACGCGCGCGGCGGCGGCGTTGGTGTTGGGCGACAGTCCAGCCTGGGCGCAGCCTTCCAGAATCAATACCTGGCGCGCATGCGTTGCCGTCGGGCGCGGTTTTGCTGGCGTGATCTGGCCGGGAATCTTGTCTTTCAGCGCTGTCGGCATAAACGGGCGGACCATCTGCCCGGCTTTGAGCAGCGTCTTGAAGGTACCCGCGTTGGGTACCACGGTACGCAGTGCCGAGCGTAATACGCGCTCCTGCAACGGCCGTTCGATTTCAGCGGCCATGGCTTCACGGCCGATATCCAGCAAGGTGTGATATTCCACGCCAGATGGGCAAGTGGTTTCACAGTTGCGGCAGCTCAGGCACTGATCCAGGTGGATCTGGGTTTCACGGGTGGTTTCTTCGCCTTCAAGGAAGGCCTTGATCAGGTAGATACGCCCCCGCGGGCCATCGCGCTCGTCACCCAGCAACTGATAGGTCGGGCAGGTGGCATTACAGAAACCGCAATGCACGCAGGAGCGCAGAATGCTTTCCGCCTCTTCGGCGCGCGGCAGCTTGCGCGCCTTCTCGGTTAAATTCGTCTGCATGGTTAAATCTCCAGTCTCAAAGCGTGGCCTGAGTTAAATGGCTGCATAGCTGCGCCCCGGGTTGAATATCCCCTGTGGGTCCAGCTGCGCTTTAAGCCGGCGATGATAGTGCTCAAGCAGCGGGGCCAGCGGCTGAAAAGGCGTGTCGGTGATGCCCGCGGTATAGCAGGTGGCATGGCCGCCATGCTGGGCGGCGAGCGCCTGTATATCCATGCCGGAGGCATCACTCTTCAGCCAGCGCTGGCTGCCGCCCCAGTCCAGCAATGCATCGCCGGACAGATCAATCTCTGGAGTGACCGCCGGTAGCGACAGGCGCCACAGCGGGCGTGGGTCCTGGAAGAACGGCAGTTGCTGTTCGTTCAGTTGGGTCCAGAATTCGGGATCCAGCTCCTCACCGCCAATCCGATCGGCGGCGGAGCGGACCGAGCCGATACCGCCTTCCAGCCGCAGACGCAGTTGCCCGTCGATATGGCAGGCGGCGGTAATCGGAATCGGCTGCTGGCCCCATTCGGCAAGCTTCAACAGCGCCTTTTCCACCGACAGGTCGAGGCTCAAATGGTGGGTACATACCGGCTTGGGCAGCACTTTCATCGATACTTCTGTAAGCACGCCGAGCAGGCCATGGCTGCCGGCGATCAAGCGAGACAGGTCATAGCCGGCGACGTTCTTCATCACCTCGCCACCAAAGCGCATCAGCTTGCCGTGCCCGGTGATCACCTTGGTGCCCAGTACGAAATCACGTACCGAGCCGGACCAGGGCCGACGCGGGCCGGACAGCCCGGCCGCGACCATGCCGCCCACGGTGGCTGCACCGCCGAAAACAGGGGGTTCGCAGGGCAACATCTGACCCTGCTGATCCAGCGCGTCCAGCAGTTCTACCAGCGGCGTACCGCTGCGCACAGTAACCACCAGTTCAGTCGGGTCGTAATTGACGATGCCGCTGTGCTGGCGCGTATCGAGCACCTGCCCTGTCGCAGGTCGGCCAAGAAAAGCCTTGCTGTTGGCGCCTTGAATGGCCAACGGCGTTTTACTCCGGAGGGCATCCAGTACCTGCTGCTGCAATTGCAGTTCTGCGGCAGAGGCGGGGCGCTCACCGGGGCGGGCCGAATGGGTGTGGGTCGCTGTCATCAGAAACGCTCCAGCTCAGGGAAAGGCAGCTTTCCATTATGAATATGCATGGCTCCGAATTCGGCGCAGCGGTTCAGGGTCGGGATATTCTTGCCCGGGTTGAGCAGGCCGTCGGGATCAAAGGCCGCCTTGACCGCGAAGAACGTCAGCAACTCGTCATCGTTGAACTGCGAACACATCTGATTGATCTTCTCGCGGCCCACGCCATGTTCACCGGTGATGGAACCGCCCACGGCAACGCAAAGCTCAAGAATCTTGCCGCCAATAGCTTCGGCGCGCTCGAGTTCACCGGGCTTGTTGGCATCGAACAGGATCAGCGGGTGCATATTGCCATCGCCAGCGTGGAAGACGTTGGCTACGCGCAGATCGTATTCCACCGACAGGTCAGCAATGCCCTGCAAAACGCGGGGCAGCTCACGGCGGGGGATGGTGCCGTCCATGCAGTAGTAATCCGGGGAAATACGGCCCACCGCCGGGAAGGCGTTCTTGCGCCCGGCCCAGAACAGCGCGCGCTCGGCATCGTCCTTGGCCAGGCTGATGGCGGTGGCGCCGCTGTTTTCCAGCACGGCGCGTACACGCTCGCATTCGTCATTCACGTCGGCTTCAACGCCATCGAGTTCGCACAGCAGAATCGCCTTGGCATCCACCGGGTAGCCGGCGTGGATAAAGTCTTCCGCTGCCTGAATCGCCAGGCTGTCCATCATTTCCAGCCCACCGGGGATGATGCCGGCGGAGATGATGTCACCCACGGCCTTGCCGGCTTTGCCAACATCATCAAAGCTCGCCATCAATACCTTGGCCACTTGCGGACGCGGCAACAGCTTCACCGTTACCTCGACGACAATACCGAGCATGCCTTCAGAGCCGGTAAACAGCGCCATCAGGTCAAAGCCGGCACTGTCGAGCGCATCGGAACCAAGCGTCATGCGCTCGCCTTCAACGGTAATGATCTCCAGCTTCAACAGGTTGTGTACGGTCAGACCGTATTTCAGGCAGTGCACGCCACCGGCGTTCTCAGCTACGTTGCCGCCAATCGAGCAGGCAATTTGCGAGGATGGGTCTGGCGCGTAATAAAGCTGGTAGGGCGCCGCCGCTTCTGAAATCGCCAGGTTGCGAACGCCGGGTTGAACGCGGGCGTAGCGGCCTTCGGGGTTGATCTCGAGGATGGTTTTCAGCCGCGCCAGGACCAGCAGCACTCCGCCTTCCAAAGGCAGCGCGCCGCCGGACAGGCCCGTGCCAGCGCCGCGTGCAACCACGGGCACCTTGCGCTGGTGGCAGATCTTCATGAATGCCTGGACCTGATCGACGGTATCGGGAATCACCACCAGTAACGGCAGAATGCGGTAGGCAGCCAGGCCATCGCATTCGAATGGCTGCAGATCTTCGCGCTCGTGCAGCAGGGTCATATCCGGCAGCGTCTGGCGTAGCTCCTCGATCAGCGCGGTTCTGTCCACTGGGGGCAGGGGGCCGTCGAGCTTTTCGTCATAAAGAAGATTCATTGGGTGTCACCTGTTGTTATGTCGATGGCCCATGGACCAGCAAATACGATGAATATTGCGGCCTTGGCGCTGGATCGTCCAGCGAAAGGCTTGCTGGTATGACCAGTTTTTTTGAGGGTATTTCTAAACTTGTTCTCTGCGGCCTAGCTATACAGGGAGCCTGCACTTTGTAGTGGAATAGTTTGGCGGCTACATTTAATCTGGTATGACCAGTTATCCCAGTGCCCGTTGTACCAACAGAGGTGAGGTTATGGTTGAAAGAGTTCCGGAACGTCGACAGGTCGGCGATGTGGTAGCTGACCGCATTGAAAAATTGATTGCCGACGGCGTTTTGAAGATGGGTCAGGTGCTGCCTTCGGAAAGGTTGCAGTGTGAAAAGTTGGGTATTTCCCGCAGCGCCCTGCGCGAAGGCTTGAAAGTGCTGCGCGGACGGGGGCTGATCCGGACCGATCAGGGTCGCGGTTCTTATGTGGCGAGCTTGATGGGCAACCGTGATGAAACGCCGATGATGCATCTTTTCAACAACCACCCGCGCACGCTGTTTGATCTGCTGGAGGTGCGTGCATTGCTGGAGGGCGAGTCGGCCAGGCTGGCAGCTCTGCGCGGCACCGATGCGGATTTCGTGCTGATCCAGCGGCGCTACGATGAAATGGTTGCCGCGCATACCGAAGGGCCGGTACGTGATCCGGAGACCCTGGCCAAACTCGACCATGCCTTTCATCTGGCCATCTGTGACGCGTCGCATAATCCGGTGTTGGTGCATACGTTGCAGTCTCTTACCAGTTTGCTGCTGAGTTCGGTGTTTGCATCGGTCAAGAACCTCTATCACCGGCCGGTACACAAACGTCAGCTTGATCGCCAGCATTCGCGGCTCTACCACGCGGTAATGGAGCGCTTGCCGATCCAGGCCAAGCGAGCCGCAGTGGATCACATCCACAGCATCAGAGATAACTTGCGAGACATCGAAACGGAAGAACAACGGTTGGAGCGTGCCACCATGCGTCTGGAAGGCTGGCATTGACAGGTTCGGCCTGATTAGCTTGGTCTGACGGTCTCGGCAAGAACTGGCGGTAGATCCGCCAGCCCTTGCCTTGGTGCCTGTCAGTGAGCTTTCACGCCCGGTTAGTTACCGGTTGTCGTGAGGCCCGCCAGGGAGAGAGGGTCACCTACACCAAACACATAGACCGCGAGCATGGTCAAAATACCCGCTGCTGTGACGTAGTAGATGGTCGGCAGGATGGTCTTACGCAGGGTAATACCTTCACGCCCAAGCAGACCTACCGTAGCGGAAGCAGCGACCACGTTGTGAATGGCAATCATGTTGCCCGCTGCTGCGCCCACCGATTGAGCTGCTACGATCAGCGCACCGGAGATGCCCAGCAGTTCAGCGGTATTGAACTGGAACTGTGAAAGCATCAGGTTGGAGGCGGTGTTGGAGCCGGCGATAAAGGCCCCCAGCGCACCGACCATTGGTGCGAACAATGGGTAGACCCCACCTACTGAAGAGGCCACTGCTTCAGCCATGGCTACTGGCATGGAAGACAGGTCCGACATATTTACCCCGGAGTTGATCAGAATACGCACCATCGGGATGGTGAAGATCAGCACGAAGCCCGCACCTATGATGGTATTGGTCGATTCGCCAAAAGCCTTCTTCATTTCGCTGAACGACATGCGATGGAGAAAGTAGGTCATGATCACGACCATCACCAGAATGCCGCCAGGCAGGTAAAGCGGCTCCAGGCTGGCGGAAAGGCCCGTTTCGCCCATGATGTCGGTGAAGCGCAGGCTGATCGAATTAAGTGCGGCCTTGACTGTGGCATTGGTCCGTGAGAGTACCAGCAGCGCGGCGAGCAGCACGTAGGGTAACCAGGCCATCCAGATAGCCACAGGGCGCTTGCCTGCAACATCGTCCAGCTTCATTTGAATGGTGCCCATCCATTCGGCAGGCCATTCTTTAGGGTCAGCAAAGTCCCAGGTATTTTTTGGGATCAGGAAGCCGGCCTTGGCCGCCGGGATGACGATAGCCAAACCTACCAGGCCACCGATCATGGATGGGAATTCCGGACCGAGGAAAACGCCAGCCAGCACGTAGGGCACCACGAAGGCAATCGCCGTAAAGAACGCAAACGGAGCGATTTCGAAGCCTTCTTTCCAGGACTTGTTCTTGCCGAAGAAGCGCACCAACACCACGACCATGAACAGCGGCATGAGCAGACCGACGATGCCGTGCAGAATGACCACTTCCGACACGATCAACTGAAAGAAAGCATCCCAGTTGGAATCAACGGTGGCCAGTTGCGCACCAATTGACGCTTGGTCTAGACCAGCACCCACGCCGACAATCATGGGGGTGCCTACCGCGCCAAAGGATACCGGAGTAGATTGCACCATCATGCCGACGACCACAGCCGCCACCGCAGGGAAGCCCAGCGCGACCATCAGCGGTGCCGCCACAGCAGCCGGGGTGCCGAAGCCGGAAGCGCCTTCAATGAAACAGCCAAACAGCCAGGTAACGATCAGCGCCTGAACCCGGCGATCCGGGCTGATGGACGAGAAGCCCTTGCGGATTGCCAGGATGCCGCCGGAATGTTTTAGCGTGTTCAGCAGCAGAATCGCGCCAAAAATGATCCACAGGATGGAAGCAGTCAGCACCAATCCTTGGAGACTGGACGCAATGACACGGACAACAGTCATGTCCCACACCAGCAGAGCGATAATGACAGTGACCACGAATACGACCGGCATCGCATGTTTCGCTGGCCAACGGAACCCGATCAACAGGATGCCCGCTAGAACCAGAGGAAAAAATGCGATCAGAGACAGGAGTGTTTGGCTCATCTGAATTTCCCTTGTTTTTTTTATGGAGATTGCGCGTTTAGGTTGAGCGCTGTTCTATGACAAGTGGATACTGCTACCGGTGTGCCATTCAGGTCTAGGCGTTATCTGGCTGGTAGGACCAGTTCTTTATTTTCAATCAGATTATATTTTGCTTAAAAGACTTATAATTCAAGTGTTGGAGGGGGTATTACTGACATGAAGAATAAGCCGCTCTGACTGGTCCTACCAGTGGCCGGTTTGGCTTGATGCTTGATAAATCTGGGAAAAGAGCCAATTCAAGCGGTAGCCCGCGCGCCGAGGGCCGCGCGCAGGCAATTTTGGTTCAGACCAGACGTTCGCCCACGTGCAATAATTTCATTGAATTGGTGCCGCCGCGAGAGTTGTAAACATCACCCTTGGTCAGAATCACCCAGTCACCTGCTTTGACATGGCCGCGCTCCAGCAGCGTATTGACCGCCGCCTGATTGACGTCACTGGAGGTGATTTCCACCGGGTTGAACTGGATACCTTGCACGCCTCGGAACATCGCTACCCGGCCGAGAGTTTCGGCATTGGGCGACAATGCGAAGATCGGCAGGTGCGAGCGGATGCGCGACATGATCAGCGGCGTGTAACCGCTTTCAGTCAGGCTGATGATCGCCGTTACGCCGGGGAAATGGTTACCGGTATACATCGCGGCCAGGGCAATGCTTTCGTCACAGCGCTCGAAGGCCTGACCCATGCGGTGCCCCGAGTGCTGGCTGGTCGGGTGCTTCTCGGCGCCGCGGCAAACGCGATCCATCGCCTGCACGGCTTCGACCGGGAATGAGCCGGCTGCGGTTTCGGCGGACAGCATCACTGCATCGGTGTAGTCCAGCGCCGCGTTGGCAACGTCCGAGACTTCGGCGCGCGTTGGCAGCGGGCTGCTGATCATCGATTCCATCATCTGGGTAGCGGTGATCACCACCTTGTTCTGCTTGCGGGCACGGCTGATGATCAGCTTCTGGATGCCGACCAGTTCGGCATCGCCGATTTCCACGCCCAGATCGCCCCGTGCCACCATGACCGCGTCGCTGGCGAGAATCAGACCATCCAGCGTGGCCTGGTCCGCTACCGCTTCGGCGCGCTCAATCTTGGCGACCAGCCAGGCGCTGGAGTTGGAGTCCTTCAGCAGTTTGCGGGCCAGATGCATATCCGCCGCATCGCGCGGGAAAGAGACAGCGACGTACTCCATCTGCAGATCGGCTGCGACGGTGATATCGAATCTGTCCTTGTCGGTCAGCGCAGCGGCAGACAGCCCACCGCCCCGCCGGTTGATGCCCTTGTGGTTGGAGAGCGGGCCACCCGCGGTCACGGTGCAGCGCACTTCATCCTTGCCGACGCTGTCGACGCGCAATACCACGCGGCCGTCATCGAGCAGCAGTTCGTCGCCAGCGCGGCAATCGTTGACCAGTTCGGGGTAGTCGATGCCGACGATGTCCGCGTTGCCGTCGTCCAGCGGATGGCTGGTCGAGAGTCGGAAATGATCGCCTACATCCAGCTGGATCTTGCCCTCGGAAAAACGCGCAATCCGGATCTTCGGCCCTTGCAGGTCGCCGAGGAGCGCGACGTGGGTGCCCTTGTCGCGGGCGATTTCACGCACCAGGCGTGCGCGTTCGCGGTGCTCGTCGGCGGTGCCGTGGGAAAAATTCAAGCGGGCAACATTCATGCCGGCGTCAATCAGCGCAGCAATGCGCTCCGGGCTGGAAGTGGCGGGTCCGAGAGTGGCAACAATTTTAGTGCGACGCAGAGTCATGGCAGATCCATTAGTCGTTGAGACGGCTTGTTGATGTAGGTCGTTTGCAGTTATGTGGGCATTACAATAGATCATAAACGGGTACCATGACAGGCAGTCAGGCATTGTCAGGTCACAGTCGAGGAAAGGAACATGCACCCGGTCCTGTTCGAAGTTACCGAGCGTCTGCGCCAGCGCAGTCGCGTCAGCCGCGCGGCCTATCTGCAGCAGATGGCTGACGCGGCCGAGTTGCCGAGGGGCCGGCGCAAGCTGTCATGCGGCAATCTGGCCCACGGTATGGCGGCCTGTCAGAGCACCGACAAGGATCGGTTACGCATGATGGACGAAGTGAACGTGGGGATGGTCACAGCCTATAACGACATGCTTTCTGCGCATCAGCCCTATGAGCGCTTCCCCGAGCAAATTCGTCAGGCCCTGCGTGCCTTTGGTGCGACCGGGCAGGTGGCGGGGGGCGTGCCGGCGATGTGTGATGGGGTGACCCAGGGTGAGCCGGGCATGGAGCTCTCGCTGGTCAGCCGCGATGTGATCGCCATGGGCACAGCCGTCGCGCTGTCGCACAACATGTTCGATGCGGCCTTGTGTCTTGGTGTTTGTGACAAGATCGTCCCGGGGCTGCTGATGGGTGCGTTGCGCTTTGGTCATCTGCCGGTCGTCTTCGTGCCGGCGGGCCCCATGCCCTCTGGGCTGCCCAACAGTGAAAAAGCGGCGGTGCGCGAACGCTACGCCGAAGGCAAGGCCAGCCGCGAGGAGCTTCTGCAGGCTGAGAGTGAGTCCTACCATAGCGCCGGGACCTGCACTTTCTACGGCACGGCCAACACCAACCAGATTCTGCTCGAGGCCATGGGGTTGCAATTGCCAGGCGCGTCCTTTGTGCATCCCGATTCGCCGCTGCGCGAAGCGCTGACTGTGCATGCAGCAGAACAGGCGGCTCGCCTGGCCCGAGCTGGGCAGGGCAGCATGGCGTCTATCCTCGATGAAAAGGCGCTGATCAACGCACTGGTGCTACTGCTGGCCACCGGCGGATCAACCAATCTCACCTTGCATCTGGTGGCCATAGGGCAGTGCGCCGGGCTGCAATTGCACTGGGAAGACATGGACGCCTTGTCCAGAGTAGTACCGGGTATTGCGCGCATGTATCCCAACGGCAAGGCGGACATCAACCAGTTTCAGGCCGCGGGGGGCACCGCATGGCTGTTCCGCCAACTGCTGGAAGCTGGCCTGTTGCATGAAGACGTGCAGACCATTGCGGGCCCTGGCCTGCAGCGCTATACCCGTGAACCGGTATTGCTCGATAACCGGCTCCAATGGCGCGAAGGCCCCGAGCAGAGTCTGGATGACAGCATATTGCGGACTTGGCAGAAGCCCTTTGCCGCAGAGGGCGGCTTGCGCCTTGTATCCGGGAATCTGGGTCGCGGCATCATCAAGGTATCCGCGGTGGCACCCGAACACCGTCAGGTCACTGCGCCCTGTCGGCTATTCGACAGCCAGGAGGCCTTTGTCGAGGCGTTCAAGGCTGGCGAGTTGGAACAGGATCTGATTGCCGTGGTGCGCTTTCAGGGGCCGGCAGCCAATGGCATGCCCGAGCTGCATAAACTGACCCCCTATCTCAGCCTGCTGCAAGATCGCGGCTTCAAGGTTGCGCTGGTCACCGACGGGCGCATGTCGGGTGCGTCGGGCAAGGTGCCAGCGGTGATTCACCTGTGTCCGGAAGCGGCTGCGGGTGGGGGCTTGGCGCTTTTGCAAGAGGATGATTTGTTATGTGTTGATGCAGAAACGGGCGTAGTGCGGGTGCTGATCGACGAGGCCGAATGGGCTGGCCGAACTGCCGCCACCCATAGCCAGCCAGTTCGCCGGGGCTGGGGCCGCGAGCTTTTCGGCTTTATGCGCGCTGCCGCCAGCCCGGCTGAGCAGGGTGGTAGTACTTTTACCGCATCACTGGTCATGACGGATGGAGGGCCATGCGAATGAGTTTGGCCAATCTGGCGCGTGAGCGCGGCCTGGTCTACTGGCCCGCAAAGAACACTGATGAGCAAGCACAAATGCTCGCTGGCCGGGTCGCAAAGGCATTGAATGCCCGCCTGGCCAACGCGGAGCTGGCCAGCCTGGCGCTGTCGGGTGGGCGCAGCCCGGAGCCTTTCCTGCGTGCTCTGGATATGTTGCCGATCGATTGGAGTAGAATACGCATAACGCTGGTGGATGAGCGCTGGGTGCCCGAATCCCACGCCCAGAGCAATGCCGGTATGCTCAAGCGCTGCCTGCCCAATGCGCTGCGTCAGGCTCAATGGTATGGTCTGTATCAGGCGGCAGGCTCGGGCTTCTCTCTCGTTCACCCCGAGCGTGATCCGCAACGAGATGCGGCCGCGGCCAGCGACTATCTGGACGCATGGTTGCCATTGGACGTGGTGGTGCTGGGCATGGGGGACGATGGTCATTGCGCCTCGTTATTCCCGGGCCAGCCAGGCCTGGAGCAGCGCCTGGAGTTGGCTTCGACACCCGTCTGTGAGGCCGTGGCCGGACCGCAAGATGTGCCACGCCTCACCTTGACCGGGTCCGCACTGCGCACGGCGGCGGTGCAATTGCTTTGTATCTCTGGCGCGAACAAGTATCAGCGTCTGTGTGAGGCTTTTGATGGGCCGGCGACGCGCTGGCCAGTGGCGGCCTTTCTGGCGCCACCTTTGGAGATTTTTTACAGCCCCTGACGGCTGAAAAGGACGCGCATGAGTTTAGTTGAGAACACCCTTGTTCTGGATGATCTGTTTGCCAAGTCGCCACTGCTGCCGGTTATCAGCATTCAGCGCGAGTCGGATATCCTGCCCTTGGCAGATGCACTGGCCGCCGGGGGGATTACCACGCTGGAAATAACCTTGCGCACGCCGCTGGGCATGACCGCCATCGCTTTGCTGCGCCGCGAACGCCCCGGTTTATGTATTGGCGCGGGTACGGTGCTGGATGGGCGGCAGTTTCAGTCGGTACTGGATGCGGGCGCGCAGTTTATTGTTACCCCAGGCTGTACCGACGAGCTGTTGACCCTGGGATTGGAAAGCCCGGTGCCGCTGCTGCCCGGTATTGCTACCGCGTCGGAAATACTGATGGGTTACCGGTTTGGCTATCGGCGTTTCAAGCTGTTTCCTGCCGAGGTCTGTGGGGGTGTGCAGGCGTTGCGCTCCTTTTCGGGCCCCTTTGCTGGAGTGCGTTTCTGTCCCACCGGAGGAGTCCGTCAGGAGAATCTTGCCGACTATCTGGCGCTGGATAATGTGATGGGCGTGGGCGGCACCTGGATGGCTCCGCGTGCGGCCGTCGAGACGGCCGATTGGCAGACTATCAGCCGCCTCAGTGCCGCCTCGGTTGCTTTGCTCAAGCGCTAAACGAGCCCGTGGCCTCCCTCTTACTGTTCACGGGCTCGCGTGCTGAACGGCTCAGGGTTTGCTGGGATCCACAAAGCCATCGGGTTTGATAACCAGAACATCGCAGGGGCACTCGTCCAGCAGGCGCTCTGCGGTGTGCCCGATCAGGGCGCTGTCCAGCCTCGAACGTGAAATGGCGCCCATGATCAGCAGGTTGATTCTGCGTTGCGCGACATAGCCTGGAATCGCCTCTTCGGGATAGCCCTGGAGAAGGTGCCGGTCAGTCTCAGCGATGGCATTACTGGCCGTCAGGCTGTCAAAAGCCTCAGCGTGGCGCTGGCGTACATCTTTAGCGTAACCATCATAATCGTTGATCACACTGGCATCGAAAACCAGTGTTCGCGGCAGTGGATTGTAGCAATGCAGCACGTCAAGCTCCGCTGTCAGGTGTGAGGCCAGCGATTGTCCACAGGTGATCAACTTCTGATCCAGCGCAGCGGGTTTATCCGCTTCGTGCAGCGGATCCACGCTGACGCCCAGGCGGGCGAGAGCATCATCGGCCTTTTTCACCAGCCATACAGGCACTTCGCAGTGGCGGATCAGATCCCAGTCACTGTTGCTCAGTAGCAAACGCTTGAGAAGGTTATGGTGGTGTGTGGTTTTCAGTACCAGATCCGGCCTTAGCGTGCTGACGGCGGAAAGAATATGCTTGGCTAGCCGTTTGCCCCACACCACTTCCAGGCTCACCGCAATGCCCCTGTCGCGCAATGGGCCAGCCAGTTTTTCCAGGCTTTGCCGACGGTACTCCATCAGCGACTCGCGGGCTTTTTGCAGCGCCGCGTCCTGCAGGTAGATACCGCCATCCAGCGCCGAATTGTAGTCGCAGATGAGCAGGGTGATACGTGCGTGTGGAAAGTGGGTTGCTAGCTGCCGGGCACGCTCGAGGGAGGGCTGAGCTTCCTCGGTTGTGGGGTCGATCACTACCAGCATGTGTTGGATATTCATGGTTTATCTCCTGCCGCAGCGTCTCGGATGGGTGCAGTCGTTGGTGGTCTTAGCTCAGGGTAAAAGGTAGACCACCTGCCGGGCTGCCGGCACTGATCTGGATCAAGGCTCGGCGTTATAGAAATTCCCGTTGTGGCCGATAAAGGTAGTCATATCCAACCAGGTGCCCGATATGAAACGTTCAGGTTTGCTAGTGTTGTTGCTGGGCTTGGCCGGCTGTGCGTCCCAGAATCACGATGCCGATATCAATAATGCCTACAAGGCCTATGCTCGCGACAGCTGCGAGCAGGTGTACCAGCACCTTTCCAGCGCCGAGCGCCGCTCGCGCTACCGCGCCCATCAACGTCAGCCGGAAGTCTCCCTGCTGCGCGGTTTATGCCTGGAACGCCAGGGTCTGTATCTGGATGCGGTGCAGACCTATACCTATCTGCAGGAGCATTACCCGCATAGTGAGTACAGTTACCGCGCCGCCGCGCGGCTTGAGACCCTGCGCCAGCTCGGGCATTACCGGCCCGCCGCCATTCGGCAATAGAAGCCAGCAATCCCGCCCAGCAATGCAATTGGCACGCTATGACAAATGAATGTACTGGCATGTTGAGGCTACTGGCGTTAAAAAGGTGACAGTCGACAAGCGGCGCGTCGAAGAGCGCCGGGTTCGAGCCTTTGATGAAGGTTTCGGCAAAGATACGGGAGCGGTGCTTATATGCTGCCCATTACCCCTGACGGCGCGGCCTTGCATGACCAGCGCCGTATCTCCCGCCACCAGTTGAGCGGCTTTCTGCAGGTCTACAACCGTCACACTGACAAGCCCATCGGGTATATCGGCAATATTTCCAGGCAAGGAATGATGCTGATCAGCCACCTGCCGGTGATGCTGGGTATGTGCTACGAACTACGCCTCAAACTGCCCTCGACAACAGGTGGGGAAGTGGAGCTGCTGGATTTCAGTGCGCGCAGCCACTGGTGCCGCCTGGACGCCACGCCAGGTCACTATGACAGTGGCTTCAGTATCATCGACAACCAGCAAGCCTTTGCCAGCCTGGCCAAGGTGCTGGAGCGCTACTTCAGTTTTTACCACCCGGTAGATGCCTGAGTCTGCACATTGGGTTACCCTGCGGCCTTGATGGGGCTGTGGCATCAGAGCCATGGCCCTGAGAACAGGGACAGGGGCGCGACAATGGGCAAGACCTTCTTCTGGTATGACTTCGAAGCCACCGGCATCGATCCTCGGCGTGACCGCCCCTTGCAGGTCGCCGGTGTGCGCACCGATGAGGACCTCAACGAGATTGGCGAACCACTGTGCATCGATTGTCGTCTGGCCGAGGACGTACTGCCGCACCCAATGGCCTGTCTGATTACCGGTATCGGCCCTGAGCGGGCCTCCCAGGGCCTGCCCGAGGCTGATTTTATCGGGCAACTGCATGCGCAGATGGCTGAGCCGGGTACCTGCAGTGTGGGCTATAACAGCTTCCGCTATGACGATGAGATGACGCGGTTCACCCTCTACCGTAATTACCATGATCCTTATGCGCGTGAATGGCAGGCCGGAAACAGTCGCTGGGATCTGTTGGACGCCCTGCGCGCAGCCCATGCGCTGCGGCCAGAAGGTATCCACTGGCCGCAGCAGGATGGCTACACCAGCTTGCGGCTCGAATTGCTGACCCAGGCCAACGGTATCGATCACGGCCAGGCGCACGATGCACTGGCCGATGTGCGCGCAACCATCGCCATGGCACGTTGCCTGAAACAGGCACAACCACGGCTGTTCGATTACCTGCTGGATCTGCGCAGTAAACAACGGGTCACCGCCTTGATTGATCTGCAGCAGCTACGACCCCTGGTGCATATCTCCGGCCGCTTCGGCCGCGAACGCCAAGGCTTGGCATTGGTGCTACCGCTAGCCTGGCACCCGCAGAACAAGAACGCCCTGATTGTCTGGGATCTGGCCGCTGATCCGGAGATGCTGATTGACCTGACGGCCGATCAGTTACGCGAGCGTCTCTATACCCGACGCGAGGATCTGGCCGAGGGTGAGCAACGGCCGGGCTTGAAACTGGTGCATATCAACAAGTGTCCATTTCTGGCCGATACCAAAGTGTTGCGCGCCGAAGATATTCAACGCCTGCAGCTGGATATGCCAGCCTTGCAAGCCAATGCCGAGCGCCTGGCGGCTTGGCGTGGACAGGGGCTCGCCAAGCTGCATGCGATCTACGCCAGCCAGGCCATTGCGGTTGAAAAGCCGCCGTCGGATGCCGAGCTGCAGTTGTATGACGGCTTTATCAGTGACGCAGACCGGCGGATATTGCCGATGATCCGCGAGGCGGATGGCGGCATTCTGGCCAAGACCCAGTGGCCCCTGCGCGATCAGCGCCTGGTGGACATGCTCGCGCGCTATCGAGCACGGAACTTCCCTGCCACGCTGTCGGAGTCGGAACAAGCGCAATGGCAACACTACTGCAAGGAGCGCTTGAGCGGCGCAGTGCCGGGCGCGCCAGTCACCCTGGAGGGTTTTCTTGCGGCGGCTGAAGAAGCGCTCAAACAGTCTGAGGATCCGCAGCAGCGAGCCTTGCTTGAGGCCTGGAAGCACTTTGCTATTCAGCGCTGCGCGGGCCTTGGCCTGGTGCTGCCTGGTTAAAGCTGACCAGCTTGGCAATAAAAAGCCCCCGCACATTGCTGGGCGGGGGCTCTTAGGTGCAGTTTGGCTGCGCCGGCAATCAGCCGAGGATAGTTACCCAGGACTCAACAGTGTCAGCGCCGTACTTTTCTTTCCAGGCTTTGAGTTCCTTGTGATTGCCACCTTTGGTTTCAATCACTTCACCGGTCTTGGGGTTCTTGTATTGCTTGACCTTGCGCGCGCGCTTGGTGCCAGTTGAAGTTTTGCTGGTTTTACCGCCCGAGCCCAGCTTGTTATCGGGATCAAGAATGGCAACAACGTCTTTCAATGACTTGTTGTATTGCGCCATCAGCGAACGTACTTTCTCCTCAAACTCGATTTCCTGCTTGAGCTTGGTGTCATTCGACAAAGAGTTCATGCGGTCAGTAAGTTCACGAATGGTGTGTTGCAGGTTGCGATATTCTTGTAAAGAGGACATGAATAGTTACCTTGTTGGGCGTTTAAATTTGATGCGTTGATAATAGGCCAAGCAAGTTGTTAATACAATATGTTGATTAGTTTATCCTGAGTTAAAGAGACTTGCAGTCAGCCGGGCTGAAACTTGTTTTCATGGAACAACATCATTTACCCAGAGCAGCGGCCTACGACCCGCTGGTATTGTCCGTGGGAAAAGATAGAATGAGCGCCTTTGTCGCGGGCGTTGCCCGCTTGC
Organism: uncultured Pseudomonadaceae bacterium; assembly: GCA_963974865.1. Lineage (GTDB taxonomy): Bacteria > Pseudomonadota > Gammaproteobacteria > Pseudomonadales > Pseudomonadaceae > Halopseudomonas. Next base: position 130,019 of record CAXBEU010000002.1, read on the forward strand.
CCGGAGTCTAGTTATGCGTACTTTTCGATTGGTGATTGCTTGTCCTGACCGGGTGGGGATCGTCGCCAAAGTCAGTAATGTGCTGGCAACTTATAATGGCTGGATCACCGAAGCCAACCACCATTCGGACAATCTGTCAGGCTGGTTTTTCATGCGCCATGAAATTAAAGCCGACTCGCTGCCCTTTGACCTGGAGGGTTTGCGCACGGCGTTTACGCCCATCGCCAACGAGTTTGAAATGGATTGGCATGTCAGCGATTCGCAAGTGCGCAAGAAAGTCGTGCTGATGGCCAGTCGCGAGTCCCATTGCCTGGCTGACTTATTGCACCGCTGGCACAGTGGTGAGTTGGAGTGCGATATCACCAGTGTTATTTCCAATCACGATGATTTGCGCAGTATGGTCGAGTGGCACGGCATTCCTTTTCATCACGTGCCGGTAGACCCGCAGAATAAAGTGCCTGCGTTTAACAAAGTGGCACAATTGATTGATGATCAACAGGCGGATTGCGTGGTCTTGGCGCGCTATATGCAAATACTACCGCCGGATTTGTGCCAGCGTTTCGCCAACCGGGTAATCAATATTCACCATAGTTTTCTGCCATCCTTTGTCGGTGCTCGTCCTTATCATCAGGCCGCCCAGCGGGGTGTCAAATTGATTGGTGCAACCTGCCATTACGTGACCGATGAGTTGGATGCAGGCCCGATCATCGAGCAGGACGTGGTGCGTATCAGCCACAGGCACAATGCCGACGATATGGTGCGGCTCGGAAAAGATGTTGAAAAGATGGTGCTTTCCCGCGGTTTGCGCTATCACTTGGAAGACCGGGTGTTGGTTCACGATAACAAGACAGTGGTGTTCGGCTGAACTGACCTGGCGCGGTGAACTCAACTTCAGCGGAAGGAGGCAGCATGCTCAAGTCAGTGAAAGTGCGGGATTACATGACCCGTGATCTGGTGACCTTCAGTGAGCATACGGATCTGTTCAAGGCCATTGACATCCTCTTGACCAATCGGATTTCCGGAGCGCCGGTGATTGATGCATCGGGGCACCTGATCGGCTTGTTGTCAGAAAGTGACTGCCTGCGCAGTATTCTGTCAGGCAGTTATTTTGAGGAAGTTGGCGGCAGCGTCAGCACGGTCATGACAGCGGTCGTCGAGACCATCGATGCCGACGCGGATATCGTCAAGGCAGCGGAGCACTTCATCCACCGAGGACGCCGGCGCTTGCCGGTGGTCGACGCGGGCCGTTTGGTAGGGCAGATCAGTCGGCGAGATATCCTGCGCGCGGTCAAAGCCTACAATGAGCATGGGGCGCCAAAGTGAAGGTCCCCGAGGCTGAGGACGATGATCTCTTCAATCCCTTCGAGCAAGCTGCTGCAGTGCCTCCACGTGTAATTGGCGGAGGCTGCCTGGCTCGGTTTGATCCCGAAGAGCTCAATGAAGCATCGGGTGTCGATTTCCCTCTTCTGCTACCTACAGCTAGCAATAACACGCCTTCCTGAATCTGCCAGGTGACGGCGGCTCCCGCCAAGTCTGTGTTGGTCGGATTATCTGGCTGCGCATGTCGACTCAGGAAAAGCCTTGTTGGCCTGTCATGGATATCAATGGACTAAATAACGAGCTTTGAAATTTTGTGCCAGCGTTCTAAATAAGCCTTCAAGATAGTTAGCACCCTGCCGACAAGTTAGTATCTGCGCTGAAGATAGCTGCTACCTATAATCTCAAGAGAGACTTTTGAATGAACCTCAGAAACCTGTCTATTGCTGCTCGTCTGGCTGGCGGCTTTACCATCATCGCGGTGATGGTGGTGCTGCTTGGTACTCTGGCCATGCGAGAAATGGGTGGCATGCGTGATCAAGCCTCTGAGATGGAAAATGTCTGGATGCCGAGTATCCATGCCGTAAGTGAATTTAGTCAGGATATTCTGCGTGTCGGGGTCCTGACCTTGCGCATGCTGCTGGTTGAGCAGAGCCAGCGGCAGGATGTAGAGAACAGAATTGTGCAATTGATCGCACATCTCAACGCGGCTGAAGCAGATTATGGGCGCCTGGTTCGGGACGCTGCGGAGCGGCAGGCATTTGACAGTTACGTTCGCCAGCGCGCTGAGTACATGCAGGTTCAGTCACGCGTTGCACGTTTTGGCCTTGAAGGCCAAGGTGAGCAGGCAATGGCGCTGATCAATAGCGAACTCAACCCGCTGGCGGACAGGATGGTTGAAAGCTTATTGAGACTTGAAGAAATTAATATGGCTGGTGCGGCACAAGCGGCCGATATGTCACGAGCCAGCTACGCCAGTGCGCAACGCATGGTGATCGTCTTTATCGTGTTGGCAGCGCTGTTAACCATTCTGCTGGCCTGGATTCTCACCAATAGCATTGTTCGTCCCATCCGTGAGGCAATGGAAGTCACCGAGCGTGTTGCTACAGGCGACCTTACTCAACAGATTTCTGCTTCAGGCAAGGACGAGCCCGCACGTTTACTTACTGCTTTGGCCAGGATGCAGGATCAGTTACGTGACACCTTGCAAGGTATTGTTAGCTCTTCCACACAACTGGCTTCAGCAGCCGAAGAGCTGAATGCGGTGACCGAAGATGCAACCCGTGGCTTGCAGCGTCAGGATGACGAGATACAGCAGGCGGCCACTGCTGTTAACGAGATGAGCGCAGCTGTCGATGAAGTTGCCAGCAATGCGGTATCCACTTCCGAGCAATCCCGTGCCACCAGCGACACCGCTGTGGAAGGCCAGCAGCAGGTAGTGCGTACGGTGGCGAGCATCGACAAGCTGTCCGGCACCATCCAGGCCACAGCCAATGAAGTGCAAGAGCTCGCCGAAAAAGCCAAGAATATCAGCCGGGTGCTGGATGTGATTCGGGCAATCGCCGAGCAGACCAATCTGCTGGCGCTCAACGCAGCGATCGAGGCGGCGCGCGCTGGCGAGCAGGGCCGTGGCTTTGCCGTGGTGGCTGACGAGGTGCGCGCACTGGCGCATCGCACCCAGCAGTCGACCAGTGAAATCGAAGAAATGATTGGCACTATTCAGCAGGGCACCGAGCGCTCTGTAGAAGCCATGAACATGAGCAAGACCATGGCTGGCAGTACGCTGGAGCAGGCTGATGCTGCGGGTAAGGCATTGGAAGTCATCACCGCAGCCATCCTGCAGATCAACGAGCGCAACCTGGTGATTGCCAGCGCGGCTGAGGAGCAGGCTCAGGTAGCACGTGAAGTGGACCGCAACCTGGTCAACATCCGCGACCTGTCTACCCAGTCCGCGGCGGGCGCCGAGCAGACAAGCAGTTCCAGTCGTGAACTATCACGCCTGGCGGTGGATCTGAACGATCTGGTCAATCGCTTCAAGCTGTAAGCGTTCTTAGCTACAAGCTACAAGCAAAAAAGCGGCACCCCATTCGGGTGCGGCTTTTTTTGTGCCTGCCAGCTATATCAAGCCGGTTCAGTGCTCTGCTGCGTTGCTGCGGTTTCAGTCTCGGCATTCTGTGGTGCTGGCGTGCGGATCAGATAATCGAAGGCACCCAGGGCAGCAGTAGAGCCGGCGCCCATGGCGATAATGATCTGCTTGAACGGCACGGTGGTCACGTCACCTGCTGCAAATACGCCAGGAAGTGATGTGGCGCCGCGGCTGTCGATTTCGATTTCACCATGCTTGCTCAGCGTTACCGGACCGCCCTTGAGCCAATCGGTGTTGGGGATCAGACCGATCTGTACGAAGATCCCGGCCACATCGACCTGCTTGCTTTCTTGCGTGGTGCGATCGGTGTAGGTCAGGCCGACCACCTTGTTGCCGTCGCCACGTACTTCTGTGGTCTGGGCGCTCTTGATGATCTTGATGTTCGGCATGGACCGCGCCTTGCGCTGCAGTACTTCATCGGCGCGCAGGGTGTCGGCAAACTCCAGCACGGTGACGTGCTCGACGATGCCCGCCAGATCGATTGCTGCCTCGATACCCGAGTTGCCGCCGCCGATCACGGCTACGCGCTTGCCTTTGAACAGAGGGCCATCGCAATGCGGGCAATAAGCTACGCCTTTGCTGCGATACTGCTGCTCGCCCGGTACATTCATTTCTCTCCAGCGTGCGCCGGTGGCGAGAATCACGGAACGGCCAGACAACGTAGCGCCGCTTTCCAGCTCCACCTGAACGTATCCACCTTCTTCTGTAGCCTGGGTCAGGCCGGCCGCAGTCTGCTCGGTAAACACTTCAATATCGTATTCCTTGACGTGCTCTTCCAGGCTGGCAACCAGCTTGGGGCCTTCGGTGTAGTTGACTGAAATAAAGTTCTCGATACCCATGGTATCCATTACTTGGCCGCCGAAACGCTCAGCTACCAGTGCGGTGCGAATGCCTTTGCGCGCAGCATAAATGGCGGCTGCGGCACCGGCTGGGCCACCGCCGATAATCAATACTTCATAGGGCTCTTTCTTGCTCAGCTCGGCGGCCTTGCGCTTGCCAGCGCCGGCATCCAGCTTGTTGACGATTTCCGGCAGGGTCATACGGCCTTGACCGAAGGGCTGGCCATTCAGATAAACCGAGGGCACTGCCATGATCTGACGCTTTTCCACTTCATCCTGGAACAGCGCACCGTCAACCATCACATGGGTGATGTTCGGGTTCAATGTTGCCATCAGGTTCAGTGCCTGGACCACGTCTGGGCAGTTCTGACAGGACAGAGAAATGTAAGTCTCGAAGTGATACTCACCGGTCAGGTGGCGGATCTGGTCTTGCAGTGCTGGGTCCGCCTTTGAAGGGTGGCCACCCGACTGCAGCAACGCCAGCACCAGCGAGGTAAATTCGTGACCCATGGGCAAGCCGGCAAAGCTGATGCGGGGCGGCACGCCACTTTGAGCGATGCTCATGCTCGGTGTGCGTTCGGCTTCGATCCAGTTGAGGGCGATTTTGGGCGACATTTCAGCGATTTCGCTGGCCAGTTCGCTCAACTCTTTGCTCTTGGGGCTGTCATCAACAGACACGCTGAGTTCTATCGGGGTAACGATATTCTGCAGGTACGTGTCCAGTTGCTTCTTCAGATTCGCGTCCAACATAAGCGTGTCCGTCCTTAAATTTGGTTAAATGCAGGCGATAAAAAACCCGGCCCGCCTACCGGGAGCAGAGCTCCCCGGCGGGACGGGTTTACTGGCAATGCTTAGATCTTGCCTACCAGGTCAAGCGAGGGAGCCAGAGTAGCTTCGCCTTCTTTCCACTTGGCCGGGCACACTTCGCCAGGGTGGGCAGCAACGTACTGAGCAGCCTTGACCTTGCGCATCAGGTCTTCGGCGTTACGGCCGATGCCTTCAGCGGTCACTTCAACGGCCTGAATGATGCCCTGTGGGTCGATGATGAAGGTGCCGCGGTCAGCCAGGCCCATATCTTCGCGCATGTTGTCGAAGTTGCGGGTAATGGCGCCAGTCGGGTCACCGATCATGGTGTACTGGATTTTGCCGATGGTTTCGGAGCTGTCGTGCCAGGCTTTGTGGGTGAAGTGGGTGTCAGTGGAGACAGAGTAGATTTCCACGCCCATCTTCTGGAACTCGTCGTAGTAGTCGGCCACGTCGCCCAGCTCGGTGGGGCAAACAAAGGTGAAGTCAGCGGGGTAGAAGAAGAATACTGACCACTTGCCCTGGATATCGGCTTCGGTCACTTCAATGAATTCGCCGTGCTTGTAAGCTTGAGCCTTGAAAGGTTTGACTTGAGTGTTGATAACAGACATCAGTAACTCCTTAATGAGTTGATTGAGTGAATTGAGTGGTTGAAAGGAGCCGCCATGTTAGTGACCGGCTCACGATTTTAAAAATAAATTCCAACTAACCCATGCATAGAGTTTACCTATCTATGGGCGGTAAGCAGTAATTCAAGGGGGTTGCAGCCGATCAGAGCCTGCGGGTACAGGCTAATTGCGATGTTGGCTGTCTAGGCTGGGGCTGTTGCCCTCTATGATAGCCTCTGGCGGGCTTTTCATTTAATCTTTGATGAACACATCATCGCAGAAATTGTCAGTCGATTGGACCGATCCATCATAGTATTAATCTATGCCATACATAGTGTTTCAGTACGTAGTGGGCGCGTATTGACGCGTAGCCGCGCGATCTCAGACTTGGAACACAGGAGCTTTTATGTTGACACACCTGGACGCTCAGGGGCAGGCCAGTATGGTCGATGTGACCGCCAAGGCTTCGACTTCACGGGAAGCCATAGCTGAGTCGATTGTCCGCATGCTTCCCGCCACGCTGGCGCTCATTCAGTCCGGCGGCCATGCCAAGGGCGATGTATTCGCCGTTGCACGTATCGCCGGCATCATGGCGGCCAAGCGCACTCACGAGCTTATTCCGCTGTGTCACCCGTTGCTGCTGACCAGCATCAAGGTCGAGCTGGTTCCGCAGGGCCTGGACAGTGTCCGTATTACCGCGCGCTGTAAACTTGCGGGTCAGACGGGCGTCGAGATGGAAGCCTTGACCGCTGCCAGTATTGCGGCGCTTACGCTGTACGATATGTGCAAAGCGGTAGACAAGGGGATGATTATCGAAGCGACGCGCCTGCTCAGCAAGACCGGTGGTAAGAGCGGTGATTTTGTAGCGGAGCAAGGGGCATGATCGAATTACAGCTGTTTGCCCGTTATCGTGAAGTGCTGGGGATGGACAAGGAACATATCGACTGGCAACCGGAGCTGACCAGTTTGCGCGCATTGCGCGATTGGCTGATACAGCGTGGTGATCCCTGGCAGGTGTTGGGTGAGGCGCAACTGATGTGCGCGCGCAACCAGACCATGTGCAACCTGGATGAGCCCCTTGCCGATGGCGACGAGGTGGCGTTCTTTCCCCCCGTCACGGGTGGCTGACATGACTGCTCACAGGAGTGCTGATATTGGCATAGTGGTACAGAGCGGGTGTTTTGATCCTGGTCAGTTGCTGAATCAGTTGCATGCAAGGCAAGCGGGTATTGGCGCAGTGGTGACCTTTGTCGGTTATGTGCGGGATTTCAATCTGGGCCAGGACGTTGCCGGCATGTTGCTTGAGCATTATCCCGGCATGACTGAAAAGGCCTTGCAGGGCATTGCTGCTGAAGCGGCTGAGCGTTGGCCGCTGTTGGGCGTTGAAGTGCTGCATCGTGTTGGGCAGTTGGCGCCCGGCGAGCCGATTGTATTTGTCGGGGTGAGTGCGGCGCACCGTCAGGCAGCCTTTGACGCCTGCCATTTTATTATCGATTACCTGAAAACACGTGCGCCTTTCTGGAAAAAGGAGGCCACCCCGGCAGGTTCAGTCTGGGTAGAGGCGCGCGCCAGCGATGAAGCCGCGTTGCAGCGTTGGCAACGGCCTGATTGAAAGCCTCTCGCGTAGCCGTGTTAAGGTACATTCATTATTGAATGCGAGTATGAGATACACACGAATGCAGCGGCGGGGTGGCAAAAGTGGCGGATGACAATAGCAGCGATGTACCACGCCTGATCGACGGTCAAGGCCGCCGGATAGAGTACGTACGCATGTCGGTGACCGATCGTTGCGATTTGCGCTGCGTGTACTGCATGGCCGAAGAGATGACCTTCCTGCCACGAGCCCAGGTGCTCAGCCTAGAAGAAATCGAACGCCTGGCCGGCATTTTCGTCCAGCAGGGTGTCAGCAAGATCCGCTTGACTGGTGGAGAGCCGCTGGTCCGGCGCGGCATAGTCGATTTGTGCGGCCGCATCAGCGCAATGCCGGGCCTGCGTGAGCTGGTCATGACCACCAACGGCTCGCAGTTGAGCAGATTGGCCAAGCCGCTTGCCGATGCTGGCGTCAGCCGCCTGAATATCAGCCTGGATAGTCTCGACCCCGAGAAATTCAAAGCCATTACCCGTACGGGCGATCTGCAACAGATTCTCGATGGGATTGAAGCGGCGCGGGGCGCTGGATTCAAGCGTATAAAGCTCAATACCGTGGTCATGAAGGGCCGCAACGCTGAGGAGGTGCCTGCGCTGGTGGATTATGCTCTGGCCCGTGATCTGGACATCACCTTTATCGAAGAAATGCCTCTGGGTGATGTGGGGCGCTCGCGCGGCGAAGCCTTTTGCTCCAGCGATGAAGTCCGCGACCTGATCAGCCAGAGCTACCGCCTGATCGACAGCACTGAAAGCAGCGGCGGGCCCGCGCGATACGTGCGGGTAGAAGGCTATTCGTCGGTGCGGATCGGTTTTATCTCGCCTCACTCACATAACTTCTGCGCCACCTGCAACCGCGTGCGCATGACAGCTGAAGGGCGGTTGTTGTTGTGTCTGGGACAGGAAAACGCTATCGATATGCGTGCTTTGTTGCGCCGCCACCCCACCAGTGACGCCCCGATTCTTGCCGCACTGGACAAGGCATTACAGCACAAACCCGCTCACCACGACTTCAACATCCACGGTGATGTGCAGATAGTTCGCTTTATGAATGCCAGCGGTGGGTGAAGTCGCAGCGCTGTTGATGTGGATCAAGGACCCACAGGCACGCAGGCACTAACCTTCGCAGCTCCTGGATATGAGTTTGGAGCGCTGCATCATGACTGATTCAATTCGCTGGGATGTGGGCCTCATCCGGCGGTACGATCAAGCCGGCCCGCGTTATACCTCCTACCCCACCGCCGTGCAGTTTCATTCGGGCATTGGGCCTGCCGATCTGACGCGCGCACTGGATAACAGCCGCCGCAGCTCCCAAGATCTGTCCCTGTATGTGCACGTGCCGTTTTGCGCGAACATATGCTACTACTGCGCCTGCAACAAGGTCATTACCAAGGATCGCAGCCGCGCGGTGCCTTATCTGCAAGCCCTTTACCGTGAGATTGAACTGGTCAGTAAACATACCAGCCGCGGGCAACGGGTTGAGCAGTTGCATCTGGGCGGCGGGACGCCAACCTTTCTCAGTCATGAGCAGATGCGTGGGTTGGTAAGCACGCTCAGGCAGCATTTCACTCTGCATGACGACGATGAGGGTGACTACAGCATCGAAATAGATCCGCGGGAGGCCGACTGGTCGACCATGGGGATGCTCAGAGAAGTGGGTTTCAACCGCGTCAGCTTTGGCGTGCAGGACATTGACCCCACGGTGCAGCGCGCAGTCAATCGCCTGCAGAGCCTGGAGCAGACACAGGCGATCATGGACGCTGCGCGGACCCTGGAGTTTCGCTCGATCAATATTGATCTTATCTACGGTCTGCCTAAACAAACTCCTGCCAGCTTTGCCCTGACGGTAGAGGCGATTATCGAACTGCGTCCGGACCGGTTGTCCCTGTTCAACTATGCGCACATGCCTGAGCGCTTCCTGCCGCAGCGCCGGATCATGTCCGGGGATTTGCCGATCGCGCCGGCAAAGCTGGCGATGCTGGAAAACAGCATTCGTCAGTTAACCGAGGCGGGGTACCGCTATATCGGTATGGATCATTTTGCCTTGCCCGATGACAGTCTTAGTCTGGCGCAGGAAAATGCGCAATTGCATCGTAACTTCCAGGGTTACACAACTCATGGACACTGTGATCTGATTGGACTTGGGGTCTCTTCCATCAGCCAGGTAGGTGATCTTTTCAGCCAGAACACCACTGATATAAAAGCATACCAGCAAGAGCTCGGAGAGGGGCGGCTGGCTACCTCACGTGGTTTGATCAGCGGGCAGGAAGATCGGCTGCGCCGGGCGATCATCTCTCAGCTGATATGTCATTTCAGTTTGTCATTCACCGAGATCGAAAGTCGTTTCGGGATCGTCTTCCGTGAGATGTTTGCCGAGCAATGGCCGGTGCTTGGCCAGATGCAGGCTGATGGCTTGATTCGCCTGGGTCCCCAGGGGCTTGAAGTTTTGCCGGTAGGCCGTCTTTTGGTACGCTCGATCTGTATGGTGTTCGATGCCTATCAGCAGGTCGATGCCGGGCGCTTTTCACGGATCATCTGAGTCTCTGGCGCTTTATTGCGCCAGCCAGATGGTGTGTTTGGGGCCTCGGTTGCCATGCGCGAACACCTGGACTTCCTCAACTTTGAAGCCGGCCGAACGAAGTCGAGCGCTGAAGCGCTGATCGATACTGGCTGACCATACCGCCAGCAGACCTTTTGGCTTTAATGCGCGTTTGCATCTTTGTAGCCCCTCGACGCTGTACAGCCAGCTATTGGCTGACTGCACCAGGCCTTCCGGGCCGTTATCCACATCCAGCATGATGGCATCGAAGCCCAGGTTATCGGTGCGCAGAACGTCCGCCACATCTTCGTGCAGTATCTGGGCGCGCGGGTCCCTGATCGGGTAGCCGGCTTTGGCTCCCAACGGGCCCTCATTCCACTGGATAACGCCCTCAAGCAGCTCAGCGACCAGCACCTGCGCCTGGCCACCCAGTTCTGCCAACGCCGCGGCCAGGGTAAAGCCCATACCCAGGCCGCCTATCAGCACTCGTGCGTTTGCCCGGTCGGCAATCCGGGCGCAGGGTAGCTTGCCCAGCGCATCTTCCGAGCCGTGCATACGGGTGTTCATCAATTGGCCGCCCTTGCCATCCTCGCGCTTGATAACAAAATCCTCCCCGTATTCGAACAGGCACAATCGAGCGCCTGGGTCAGGGAGCGGCGTGGAATCAATCAGCACAAATTTTTTCAAGGGAGAGCTTCGCTGGTAGCGGTAGGGGAGGGCTGATGGCTCAGCATGAAGACGCAATGCGGCCGCGGATCGGCGGGCCGCCTGTTACGTCACCGTTGCATGGGCACGGCGACGCTGAAGGAGATAAGCCCACCGCTCTGCTGCACATCGATAACGCTGCTGTGGGCACGAGCAATGGCTGAACAGATATACAGGCCGATCCCCAGGCCGCCTTTGTTCCGGCCTGAAGTGCCGCTCTGCTGTTTGAAAGGTACAAACAGGGTTCTGAGCTGGTCGTCTGTCAGCTGATTGGCGGCATTGACGATGGTCAGCCGGGCTTCACCTGCCTGTTCATTCAGGCTGATGCGTACGGGCGAGGCCGGCTTCTTGTGATGTCTGGCATTGCTGAGCAAATTGACGGCTAACTGCGCATACCGGTCTGGATCAACGTTGGCGAGCAGCTCAGGCTGGATATCAATCTCCAACTGCAGGTCCGGGTAAGCCAGCAGGGTTTCGCCGACAATCGCCTCCACCAGCTCAGAAATATTGGTCTGCACACAATTTACGGCAATTTCAGTGCCTGCCTGCAGCCGGCTCATTTCCAGAATCTGGTTGATCAGCCGTTCCATGCGGCTACTGGAGTAGGTGATGTGCTCACGCAATTCGGTGTTGCGCTCATTGGAGCTCTGCAAAAGGGCCGCTGCCATGGAAATGGATTGCAGAGGATTGCGCAGGTCATGCCCCAGAGTGGCTATCAAGCGCTGGCGTTGGCGATTGCCAGCGCCTCGGCTTCATCCTTGAAGGTGGTGACGCCGATCACTGGACCGAAGATTTCCTCCTGGAACACACGCATCCTGTTGTGGCCCTTGAGCAGGGTTGGCTGGATGTAATAACCCGAGGCGAGCGAGCCTTCGAGTTTTTCCACGCCGCCGCCGCTGAGTACTTCGGCACCTTCCTGCTTGGCGATCTCCAGGTAGCCAATGATGCTCGCGGGTGGCGCGGAATTTCACGTCCGGCCAGCGTTCTTCCATCAGCGCCAGATTGACCCGCGTGGGCGCCAGGTAAGTCAGGTGTCCGCCGCCGTCGATAGCCAGGTTCTCATAGGCCTTGTCGGTGAATTCCTTGAGCTTCTTCTCGTCGCTGCACTCGATCCAGCGCGCCGACCAGACGTTGATCGCCTCGTAGGCACACTCGACCTTGTATTCCTCTTTCAGGCGACTGGCGACGACGTCGAACTGCAGCACGCCGACCGCACCGAGGATGATGTCGTTGTTGTGCTCGGGGAAGAACACCTGGGTCGCGCCTTCCTCTGCCAGCTCCTGCAGGCCCTGACGCAGTTGCTTGGATTTCAGCGGGTCTTTCAGGCGCACGCGGCGGAACAGTTCCGGCGCGAAGTGCGGGATGCCGGTAAAGCTCAGGTTCTCGCCTTCGGTGAAGGTGTCGCCGATCTGGATGGTGCCGTGGTTGTGCAGGCCGATGATGTCGCCGGCCCAGGCTTCTTCGAGCATTTCGCGTTCGCTGGAGAAAAAGGTCAGGGCATCGGCGATGCGCACATCCTTGCCCAGACGCGCATGGCGCATCTTCATGCCCTTTTCGTAATGGCCCGAGCAGATGCGCATGAAGGCGATGCGGTCGCGGTGCTTGGGGTCCATGTTTGCCTGGATCTTGAATACGAAGCCGCTGAATTTTTCTTCGACCGGCTCGACCACCCGCTCGTTGGCAGCGCGCGCCAGCGGCTTGGGTGCCCAGTCGACGATGGCGTCCAGTACATGATCGACGCCGAAGTTGCCCAGCGCAGTGCCGAAGAACACCGGCGTCAGCTGGCCGGCGAGGAATTCTTCACTGTTGAATTCGTGGCAGGCGCCCTGCACCAGTTCCAGTTGTTCGATGAAACGCTCGTACTCGTCGCCGATGTGCTTGCGCGCTTCGTCGGAGTCGAGCTTCTCGATGATTTTCACCTCGGTCCGCTCATGGCCGTGGCCAGGGGTGTAGACGATGATGTAGTCGTCCGCGAGGTGATACACGCCCTTGAAGTCACGGTAGCAGCCGATGGGCCAGGTGATGGGCGCGGCCTTGATCTTCAGCACCACTTCGATCTCGTCGAGCAGTTCGATCGGGTCGCGAATGTCGCGGTCCAGCTTGTTGATGAAACTGACGATGGGCGTGTCGCTCAGGCGGCAGACGTCCATCAGCGCGATGGTGCGCGGCTCTACGCCCTTGCCGCCGTCGAGCACCATCAAGGCGCTGTCCACCGCAGTCAGGGTGCGGTAGGTGTCTTCGGAGAAGTCTTCGTGGCCGGGGGTGTCGAGCAGGTTGATCATGTGTTCGCGGTATGGGAACTGCATCACCGAGGTGGTGATGGAGATACCGCGCTGCTTTTCCATTTCCATCCAGTCGGACGTGGCGTGGCGGTCGGATTTACGCGACTTCACCGTGCCGGCAACCTCGATGGCCTTGCCCATCAGCAGCAGGCGTTCGGTAATGGTGGTTTTGCCCGCATCGGGGTGGGAGATGATCGCGAACGTACGGCGCTTCGCGACTTCAGCGGCCTGGGTGGTCATGAACGGCAAAACCTGCTTTTGGCAAAACGGAAAAGTCGTCGATTATACGCGAGTCGTATTTGCAGGTCGCGAACTGTAGGGGGAAGCTCAGGGCAATCGCATGAGCGGGGTACAAGGGAAGGTGAAAACGCTGCCTCATCTACCTGTAGGAGCGAACTCGTTCGCGAATTCGCTCCTACAAAAGGCCCCTGTTTTTCACCGCATGGCGTGCTTGTCGGCAAGCCATGTGGTGATCTGACAGGCGCTTTCCGATGAGCCGTCAGAAGTTGAAGGTCACGCCCGCCAGAATCGAGCGCGGCGCGCCGGGACGAATGCCTTCCTGGATATCGGCGATGTATAGCTTGTCGGTCAGGTTGCGGCCCTGGATCCAGAGGGTGGTGTCCAGGCGTGTCGGCAGCTTGTAGCTGGCGCGTGCCGAGAGCAGGGTGTGGCTGGGCACGCGCCCGGCATCATCCTCGTCGCCGCTGGCGGTGATCGGTCGGGTATTTTCGATATCGGTATAAAAAGCGCCAAAGTGGCTGAGGGTGGTGCTCAGATGCCAACCGGCGGTGTGCTCCAGGCCCAGGGTCAGGCTGCCGTTGTAGCGCGGCACTTCCGGGACATCGTTGCCCTTGAGTGGGCCGTTGCTGAATTTCGCATTGGTGTAGTTCATCGCGACTTCGGCAAAGGCATTGAGCGGTGAGTCGTACCAGGCCCAGGAGTCGATTCGCGCGCCAAGATCCAGACCGTAGACCCGTGAGTCGGCGGCATTGACGAAGCGCGCATCACCGAATTCATCGACCTCTTTGCGGATCAGGGTGTCTTCGATGCGGTTGTAGAACAGCGCCATGTCGAGGCTGAGACCCTTGAGGGCGCTGCTGCGCAGGCCGATCTGGCTGTTGATGCCGGTTTCCGGGGTCAGCGGGAATTCATCACTGCGAGCCGAGGCCGGGGCATAGCCGCGGTGGATGCCGGCGTAGATCTCGCTGTTGTCGAAGCCGCTGTAAAGCAGGCTGATGCCGGGCAGCAGCAGGCTGTTGCTGTCCTTCTTGGTCACGCCTTCGTCATCGTCACCAGGGCGGAAATTGGTCTTGTTGTACTGGTTGAACGTCTCGAAGCGCAGGCCGGGGGTGATGGCCCAGTCGCCGCGGCTGATGGTGTTCTGTGCGAAGGCGGAAATGGCTTCGGCATCGTAGGTCATAAGACGGCCATCGCGGGTGTAGCCGTTTTCGCCGGCACGGGCATAGACCTCGCCACGATTGCCTTCCTTGAGTGCTTCGCCGGGACGGCCTACCGGACGGCGGTCGGCGAAGCGGTGCTTCTCGTAGCGAATGCCGGTCTGGATGCGATGATCAAGGCCAAGGGCGGAAATGCCGCCGATATCCAGCCGGCTGTCCAGGCCAAGGGTGTGGTAACGGCGATCACGACCTTCCATCACGCCGCCTTCGTCCGGTGCGGTGCCGCGGGTCTGGAAGCGCGGGCGATCCAGTTCGGTGGCGAAGACTTTCGAGGACAGGCGAACGTCGTCGCTGATCTGGTAGTTGTGGGTCAGGTCAAGCTTGTAGTAGTCCACCGAGATGTTGTTGTACTCGCGGCCTTCGTCCAGGCGCTTCTTGCCGCGTGGGTCTTCGCGGTACTGCTGCAGCGAGAGGTTGCTTTCATCGTAGCCCTGGCTGCGTTCGCGAAAATAGGTGGCCGAGGCGGCGAGCTGGTGGCTGTCGTTGAGCTGCAGCTCGAAGCCGCCGTAAAAGTCGTCGAACTCGTGTTCTTCCACGTCGAAGGTGCCGTCGGCCTCTTTGCCGGTGTAGCTGAAGACCATGCCCAGCGGGCCTTCCGTGCGGCGGTGGCTGATGTGGCTCTGGCGCGTACTCTGGTTGCCGGCGGCCAGTTCAACACGGGTCTGTGGCTCGGCAGTTGGCCGCAGGTTGCGGAAGTTGATGATGCCGTGATTGTTCAGCGGACCATGAATGATCTGCCCGGCGCCCTTGAGCACCTCGACCTGTTCCAGGCGTTGCAGCGGCGGCGTGTAGTGGGCGCCGGAATCGAGATAGGCGCTGTTGTTGATGGGGGTGCCGTCCTCCAGCAGCAGCACCTTGCGTGAGCGCCGCGGTGGCGCGCCGCGCACGCCGATGCCCGAGCGCAGGCCGAGCACATCGTCATCGATGGTGCGCACGCCGGGGACGAAGTCGAAGGCGTCATGCAGGGTATAGGGCTTGTAGGTGTCGACGGTTTCCCTTGACAGCAGGTTGGCCGCGCCGGGTGTTCCCTGAATGCTTTCCGGAACCATGCTGCGCACGTCCAGGCTGGGCAGTTCCAGGGGGGCAGGGTCCTGTTGGGCCAGTGCAATGGCAGGCATGCACATCATCAGAGACAGCTGAAGAAGCGTCGGGTAAGGGCGGGAGCTCATAATTGTTATGTCCTTGGTGGGCAGCTTTTCGCGACCCATGATCGATCAGCCGGCTAGGGCCGGGAACTGACCGATGGTTCCGTTGACTTAATACTTTTGTTGGGCTTCGTTGGTGAATGCCCGCGGGAATTTTTCCCGAAAAAGGCCGGGAATAATTCCCGAAGGGAGCGCGCAGCCCCGCTGAAACATCGATGCCTTCCATCTGTGGTAAGCAGGTGGAAATCGACTCTTGACCCCTGTGGCGCTTGGTCTTATGGTTCGCGCCCGAACGTCCATGCTGGCAACGATCCATCCGGCTCAAGTACTGACGACGAGAGACCTCAAGGGGTTCTCGGCGACACAGCCTTGGGAAGTAGGCGAACCAAAGTGGGGAAACTGATCAGGCGTTCTTTCCATCCCTAATCCGACTTTACGTTTTCCCGATTTGGAGCCATGCATGTCGATCAAGATCGAAGATTATTATTCCCGTCCCACCTTCCAGAAAATGAAGGCGTTTGCCGACCAGCACGAAACCCCTTTCGTGGTCATCGACACTGCCACCATCGACAAGGCCTATGACGATCTGCGTGCCGGATTTGACTTCGCCAAGGTCTATTACGCGGTCAAGGCCAACCCAGCAGTCGAGATCATCGACCTGCTCAAGGACAAGGGTTCGAGCTTCGACATTGCCTCGATCTACGAGCTGGACAAGGTGATGTCCCGTGGCGTCGGCCCCGAGCGCATCAGCTACGGCAACACCATCAAGAAAGCCAAGGACATCCGCTACTTCTACGAGAAGGGCGTGCGCATGTTCGCCACCGACTCGGAAGCCGACCTACGCAACATCGCCAAGGCGGCACCGGGCTCGAAAGTCTATGTGCGCATCCTCACCGAAGGCTCGACCACCGCCGACTGGCCGCTGTCGCGCAAGTTCGGCTGCCAGACCGATATGGCCATGGACCTGCTGATCCTGGCACGCCAGCTGAAGCTCGAGCCCTATGGCATCTCCTTCCACGTCGGTTCGCAGCAGCGCGATATTTCCGTGTGGGACGCCGCTATCGCCAAGGTCAAGGTGATCTTCGAGCGCCTGAAGGAAGAAGACGGAATCGAGCTGAAGATGATCAACATGGGCGGTGGCTTCCCGGCCAACTACATCACCCGCACCAACAGCCTGGAAACCTACGCCGAGGAAATCATCCGCTTCCTCAAGGAAGACTTCGGCGACGAGCTGCCGGAAATCATTCTTGAGCCGGGCCGCTCGCTGATTGCCAACGCCGGCATTCTGGTCAGTGAAGTGGTGCTGGTGGCGCGCAAGTCGCGTACTGCCGTCGAGCGCTGGGTGTACACCGACGTGGGCATGTTCTCCGGCCTGATCGAAACCATGGGCGAAGCCATCAAATTCCCCATCTGGACCGAGAAGAAGGGCGAGATGGAAGAAGTGGTCATCGCCGGCCCGACCTGTGACAGCGCCGACATCATGTACGAGAACTACAAGTACGGCCTGCCGCTGAACCTGGCCATCGGCGACCGTATGTACTGGCTCTCCACCGGCGCCTACACCACCAGCTACAGCGCCGTGGAATTCAACGGCTTCCCGCCGCTGAAGGCTTACTACCTCTAAGCCTCATCGCTTCGACTGACGCCCACCTCGTGTGGGCGTTTTGCTGTTGGCTTTTGTAGGGCGGGTGAAACCCGCGCGGTTCACCTAACTCGATCATGCGAAAAGAAACCTTGTCTAGCGGCAGGCTTCTTTTTCTGGGCCTTGCATCGCACGGTAAGACTGCAGTGCTGTACCACGTTCGGCGGGTTTCTCCCGCCCTACGTCCTGGCTGTCCACCGGTGCTACGCACCAGCTACAGCACCTTGGAATTCAACGGCTTCCCGGCGCTGAAGGCTTACTACCTTTAAGCCCCGTCGCTTCGACTGACGCCCACCTCGTGTGGGCGTTTTGCTGTTGGCTTTGTAGGGCGAATGAAACCCGCGCGGTTCACCTACTCGATCGTGCGAAAAGAAACCTTGTCTTGCGGCGGGCTTCTTTTTCTGGGCCTTGCATCGCACGGTAATACCGCGGTGGTGCGCCATGTTCGGTGGGTTTCTCCCGCTCTACGTCCTATCTCTAGCTGCCCGTTGCGTCTTGACGCCAGCCCGTGCAGGCGTCCTGACGCGCGTTTTCGAAGATTCCGCCTGGTTGGCCAAAGTCCCCGTCAGAGCTCGGATCGTGCAATGAGATACTCAAGCATCAGCGTTCGTCTCCCGTGTGGAGATGAAGCCGCAAACTGCCGCTCCGAACGGCATCGTCTATGCGCTATCGCGCCGCAGCGGTAAAGCGAGGGATCAGCGGCTGCACATCAAACATGAGAAACGGCGGCTGAAGCGTTCCCCTCGCAATGCGAGCAAGGCTTGGGGGTTGCCGTTCTGTTCAGGGTGTACGGGAGACTATGAGGTACGAGCCATGGCGCAGCGCCAGGGCTGGCGTCGGGGGAGGGGAGTCGGTCTGATGCCGGTCGAGCTTTGGGTGAAGTCTTGGATGTGATCAGTAACTGCGCCGGTCCGTTTCGGACCGGCGCAGTGTCTCGCTTTCAGGGTCAGAACTTGTAGTTCATGGCCACTTCGAAGGAACGCTCAGGCCCCACGTAGATGCCCTGGCGCATGCCGGCGATGTAACGCTTGTCCGTCAGGTTCTTCACCGCAGCCTGCAGGCCGAGTTGCTCGCTGACCTGATAGCGCGAGGTCAGGTCGTAGACGGTGTACGAGGACATCTTGCCACCCCAGATTCCGCCGCCAGCGCCGGTCGGGATTTCCTTGGTGTTAGCCGGGTCGCCGTACTGCTCGCCGCGGTAGTGGGCCATGAGCGACGAGCTCAGCTTGCCTTGCTGGTAGTTGAGTGCGGCGTTGGCCAGGAACTTCGGTGCGTAGGGCAGGCGATTGCCATCGTAGTCGCCGGTCGTGAACTCTGAGACGGGCACCCAGGTCAGGTTGGAGTCCAGGCTGAAGCCGCCGCCCAGTTCCACGCCCAGCGAGCCTTCCAGGCCGTAGTGTACGGTTTTACCCGTGTTGGACTGTGAGAGCAGGGGGTTGCTGTTGCCGGTGACGACCTGATTGTCGAAGTCCATGTAGAACGCGGTCACGTCATAACTCACCGGGCCGGTGCCGCCCCGTACGCCAAACTCGTAGTTTATCGAGCGCTCGCCATCGAGCTTCTGATCGGTCAGGCCATCGAGGGCGACACCGTTCGAAGCGGGAGAGAAGGCGCGATATACGCCGCCATACAGTTGAGCTTCGGGCAGGAGTTGGTAAGTCGCGCCGATGCCCGGCAGAACTTCGGTGTTTCGAGTTGTAGCCGACGCATCATTCTGGGTCTTGACGCGACGCTCCTGCTCGTAGGATTCGATGCGCAGGCCAGGAGTGACGGCCAGCCGGTCGGTGATGACGAATCGGTTCTGCACATAGCCGGCTAGGCTCTCGGCGGTATCGATGATATAGCGATCGGTGACGCCGCTACGGTCCCGCGCGCGAGTGGCACGGACGCGGCGGTCGTCTGCCTCTTCTTTCATCATGCGAAGGCCGAACTCGGCCTCGTTGGCCCAGCCGAACAGGTCATGGTCGAGCGTCAGGCGCGTCTCGAGGCCTATGCGATCGAAGGTGCGGTTGTTGCCGGTAAGGGTATCCCGATAGACCCAGCGGCCGGCTGTATTGGAAGCTCCAGTGTTTACGTCGTAGCGCCAGTAGTCGCGGGTGACCTCGCTCCAGTAGGCGAGGGTCCGGAGGGTGGCGCGGTCGTTCAGATGCCATTCGTGGTTGAGGTCGACAGCCTTGCGATCGGTCAGAAGGTAATCGTCTGGTGTCGGGTTGTAGGTCTTGCCGGCGCGGTAGTCGTTGAGGAACATGCCGCGATAGGAGATGTTCGCGTCATTTTCATACCAGGACAGTTTCAGGCCCAGGCTGTGGTCAGGGTTGAGCGCAATGCCGGTCTTGAACATCACGTCAGTCATTTCGTAGTCGCGGTCCATGAAACCGTCGCTGCGCGCATGGGTGGCGACCAGGCCTGCGAAGGCATCGCCCGACTCGCTGCGGCCGCCAGCTTCCACCATTGCTTCGCGGGTATTGAAAGAGCCGACGCGGGTGGAGACCGAGACGCCGTCGTCAGGCGTCTTGGTGATGTAGTTGATGACGCCGCCAATGGTGGATGGGCCGTAGCGCAGGGAAGAAGAGCCTTTCAGGACCTCGACGCCCTGCATCCGCTGAATGCGCGGGTTGAAGTAGCGGGTACTGCCAATGAACAGGCCCGGGGCGACCGGTACGCCGTCTTCGAGAATCAGCGATTTGGACTCGCTCGCCGAGAGGCCGCGGATGCCGATATTGCTGACAACGCCCGTTTCTTCCTCTGCAATCGCGTTGATACCAGGCACACGACGCAGCACGTCCTGGGTAGAGGAGGGTTGACTACGTTCGATCTCTTCCTTGGTGACGATGACCGCTGCGCCGGTTTGGCGAGAAACGGCGTCGTCCGCGGAGCCCACCACTTGCATGGACGGCATCTCCAGCGGGCTGCTGGTCTGGGCAGCAGCCACTACCGGGATAAACGCTGTTGCGATAGCAACGGCCAGAGCATGGGGGCTGGTTCGAGCAAATGGCTTCATCATTCGTCCTGAGCTTCGGTTGTTTTTCTTGGGCCTCACAAGCGGGGGAGGCAACGTGCGGCGTAGTATAAAAGCTAGTGAGAATCATTTCAATTATGATGTCGAATTAATTTCGCTTTAAGGGCGCGGCTCAATGACGCGCTGGTCGGCATTGCTGACGACGAGATGTAAGGAAGAAGCATCAGGTTTTTTCCAATCGGGGGCTACAGCCTGTAGGGCAGGTAAAACCCGCGCCGTATGTGCTTGGCTTCACCTCGCAACGGCGGGTTGCACCCGCCCTACAACCAGACAAGACCCATTGCCCAGCGTGCAGCTAATACAGATCCCGCCGATAGCGCCCCTGCGCTGCCATCTCGTTCAGTTGCGCCTCGCCCAGCAGCCCGACCAGGATCTGCTGCACCGCCTGGCCCATTCCGCTCAGGCTGCCGCAGACATGAATCGCTGCGCCCTCGGCGACCCACTTGCACAGCTCCTCGCCTGCATCGCGCAGCGCGTGCTGCACGTAGCGCTTGTCGGTCTGGTCCCGCGAGAAGGCCAGATCCAGGCGTTGCAGATGGCCGCAGGCAAGCCATTGCTGCAGCTCTTCGGCAAGGAACAGGTCGTGCGCAGCGTTGCGCTCACCGAACAGCAACCAGTTGCGCGAACCCGGCGTCGCGGCGCGTTCACGAAGATGAGCGCGCAGCCCGGCCATGCCTGTGCCGTTGCCGATCAGCACCAGTGGCGTCGCGACGGCCGGGCCATGAAAGCCCGGGTTGCTGCGAATGCGCAGGGCGATCGGCGCACCAGCTGGTGCGTGGCGACACAGCCAGCCGGAGCCGAGCCCGAGGCTGCCGTCCGCTTGCCGGGCCTCGCGCACCAGCAGTTCGAGTGCGTCGTCGGCCGGAACCGAGGCGATGGAGTATTCGCGGTGCGCCAGTTGGGGCAGGGCGAGCAGCGCATCGATATCCAGCTCTCGCAGGGCTTCTTCGGCAGGCACGCGCCGCGTACAGAGGATGTCGAGCAGGCTTTCGCCGGCGATCCGCTGCTGCGGATCGTGGCCGAGCCGGCGTAGCAACTCTTCGATGGGGCCGCGTGGGTGTTGTGGGCCGATCTCGGCGATATCGCCGGCGCGCCAGTGGGCTGCCTCGTCCAGCGGTTCGAGCCTGATATGACAGACCGGCGCGCCGCTGCTGCCGGGGTTGAGCACGCTTCGCCCGGCGAGTCGCCAGTTACCGTAAGGGACCGGCTGCCAGTCGCTGAAATCGTTGTGGCCGCTCAGTTGCCCGAGCTGCTGTTGCCAGTGGCGCAGGGTGCCGGCGTCCAGCCGGTCCACGTCCAGTCGATCGAACAGGGGCTCGCCGCCGCGGCTGCGCAGCGTATCGTCCAGCCGCCGGCCGAAACCGCAATAGTGCGAGTACTGGCTGTCGCCCAGCGCCAGCACGGTGTATTGCAGCCCGCTCAGGTCGGCGTGCGATGCCAGCAGGCGCCTTTCGAAACGCGCCGCGTTGTCCGGCGCTTCCCCTTCGCCATAGGTGCTGACGACAAACAACAGCCGTCTCGCGTCGGTCAGCGTCGCCGGGTCCAGTTCGTTGAGTGTGCGGGTAGTGCTGCTGACGCCGGCATCGGCCAGTTGCCGGGCGCTGCGCTCGGCCAGTTCCCGGGCTTGGCCGCCCTGGCTGGCAAAGGCGATCAGCAGGTCGGATGACTTGGTCGCCTCGACAGATTTAGCGCGACCTGGTCGCCAAACCAGTAGGCAGAGCGCGAGATAGCCGAGCACAACCACGGCCGCCGACACCTCGCGGGGTGGCTGCCAGTGCAGCAGCGCCGCGGCGAGCAGCACGCAGGCGAGCGGAAACGGGTAATGGCGCAAGTGCGTGGCCAGAGGTGTTGGCAATTCAGGGCTCCCGCGAAAGCGTGAAGTCAGCAAGGCTCAGGCCAAGCGAAGAACCGACATGGCGTCCCGCTGGGGTGCCTGCCGGTTCGTTTCAGCGAGACCCAGCGGTCACTGCGCCAGCACTTCCAGGGTGGCGCTGTAGCTAGCGCGGCGTTCAATGGCCGGCTTGTTCACGCCCTGGTCGGTGACGAGTTCGGCTTCCAGCCAGTACATGCCGGCTTCAGGCCAGGTGATGCGGACCTTGCCGTCGGCAGCGGTCTTCGCCTTGATCTCGCCAAGGTCATCGCGGTAGCGATTGCCGCCGGGAATCACGCTGATATCCACGTTCGCCGCCGGCTTGCCGTCGAGCAAGAAGACGAACTCGGCGGCTTCCCCGGCGAACAGGTCGTTGGGGTGGGTCACTGGCGCCAGTTCAAGGCCCTGGCCGGTGGGCTTGAGCACGCTTTCGGTGGGGTTGCCGGAGGTGACGAATACTTCCATGCGGCTGCTGGTCTGGCTGATCTTGAGATCTTCGGCGTTGGCCGGCACGTCCTTGGCGAAATTCTCTGCGGTGCCCATCCAGCGGCGCAGCTCGCCTTTTTCCTTCCAGCTGGCGAACAGGCCGCTGTTGGCGACGGCCAGCTTGTAGGTGCCTTTCTGGCTGAGCTGTACATCGAAGGTGCTGCGATAGCGGCCGATGCTGCCATTCTGGGCGCTCGCATGCGAGCCGTCCGGGGCGACGATCTGCAGTGCCGGGGTCGGGCGTGCGCGCATGCCGGGCGGGCCGCCAGCGGGTGCCTGGGCTGTATCGCCGATGCCCTGGAGGCGCAGCGGCACATGCTCGAAGTAGAACAGGTCGTTGGAAACGGCGGCGTCCACGGTGATCCAGGGCTCGTCTCCGGAAAGAACGGTGGCTGAGGGCAGCATCCAGGCTCGGTGCGCCTGGGCGGAAAGCGGCAGGCAGATGGCGAGGGCCAGGGTGGTCCATTTGATCATGGGGTTCATGGTGGGCTTCCTTATTGTTTGGGAATGGAGGTTCAGGGATTGAGCGTGAGGCGGATGGCGCCCAGCTCGCTTTCGCCTTGAATGCTTTGGGTCTCGGTCTGCTGCGGCGGCCAGCTGAACGGCAGGCGCAGCAACTCGCGGCCACCGACTTCGCGCACCGCTTCCACTACCAGGCGGTATTCGCCAGCGGGCAGAGCTTGCAGGGGCGTCCGGCTATCGCTGAATTTCAGGCTGTGAGTGCCCACTGCGCGGGTCGCTGCGCTGAGGCCGTCCACCGGCATTTCCAGGCTGCGACCGCTGCGACGCCACCACTGGCGCAGGTCCTTGAGCCATTTTTCGCCTTCCTTGTCCTTCAATTTGAGGTCGTACCACACTGCCAGATCGGCGGCATGGCTCTGGTCCGGTTTTTCCAGCCAGATCGCCACATAGGGGCGGTGGTATTCGGCCACCTGCAGGCGTGGGATTTCCACGGTCACGTCCATGTCCGCCGCCAGCAGGGGAGCGCTGAGCAGGGCGAGGGGCAGCAGCAAGCGTTTAGGCATGAGGAGTCCTTAATGAATGAAAAGCAGCGCCAGCAGCAGCGGAATGACCAGCCCCAGCCCCACCAGTGGCCAGGTTGTCGGGCGTCCCGCCGCGTGGCGTTGCAACAGCAGCAGCCCGGTCAGGCTGAAGACCACGCAGGCTGCGGCGAAGATATCGATGAACCAGCTCCAGGCCGTTCCGGTATTACGGCCCTTGTGCAGGTCGTTGAGGTAGGAAATCCAGCCACGGTCGGTGGATTCATATTCGAGCTCGCCGGTTTCCAGCACCAGACTCAGCCAGGCATCACCACCGGGACGGGGCAGGGCGACATACAACTCGCCGTCACTCCATTCCGCTTCGCGGCTCGTTAGGTCGATGTTCAGCGCGCTTTCCAGCCAGGCCTGCAGTTCGTTCGGCAGGCCCTCGACAGGCTGATCGGCCAACAAGCGTTGCTGCAGGGATTCCGGCAATGAGGCCGTGCGTGCGATGACTTGCGGGCTGGCCTCAATCTGCGCCGCATGGTTGAGCGTAATGCCTGTCACCGCGAACAGCAGCATGCCAACCAGGCACAGCGCAGAGCTGATCCAGTGCCATTGGCGCAGAGTGCCGAGCCAGAGATGCATGGTGGTCCTTCGTATGCGGGAGGGGGGATTCTAAAAGTCTTTAGGATTGAATGCTAAGGATTTACAAACAGCATACATTCGCGTCTTTCTGGGTGCGCTGCAGATGCGGCAAGGCCGGAGTAGGACTCCGGCCTTGCCATCGTGCATCGCTGGATCAGAAGGTGATATTGGCGGAGAGCCAGAGGCGACGGCCTTCTTCCATCACGCCGGTAGTGCCTGCTGTCGAGTGGGAGAAGTCGGTGCCGTAGGCGGTACCGTTGGCTGCGCCGGTGTTGCTGAACGTGCTGTAAGCCTTGCCATCGACAAAATCCTTGTCCAGAAGGTTGTAGATAGCCGCATTGAAGGTCACGCTCTCCGAGGCCCGGAACGAGCCGCCCAGATGGAACAAGGTATGGGCCTTGGTGTTCTTGCCCAGCGTGTCGTAGATCGACTGATTGGTGGAGGTGCTACCGTTGGCGTTTGCCAGGTTCTCGTACTTGGAGGTGAAGCGCGCACGCTCGCCACGGTATTCGGTCTTCACCCACAGATTCAGGCGATCAGTGGTCTGCCAGTTCAGCTTGGCATTGGCCAGGTGCTCAGGAGTATTGGTCAAGGGCTCGCCCTTGTTCTCGCCGCTTTTTTGCTCGCTGTCGGTGTAGGTATAGTTGGCGCTCAGTGTCCAGGCTGGTGCGAATTCCCAGCTGCCGGCCAGTTCCAGGCCTTGGGTCACGGCTTCGTCGACGTTGATCTGCTGTGAACAGGTGCCGCCAGCGTTACCGCCGCAGAGTGGGTCGGCCACCGGGTCGCCAGTGGCGATCTTGTCCTTGAACTTGTTATGGAACAGGGTGGCATTGGCGTTGAAGCCGGAGAGGTTGTCGTAGTAAGCGCCGAACTCAGTGCTAGTGGTGGTTTCTGGATCAAGATCCGGGTTGCCGATGGTGATGATTGTGCCCTGTCCGGTGACCCCATTGATGCCACTGTGCAGCTCATTCAGGTCCGGTGTGCGATAGCCGCGGCTGATGCCGCCCTTCATGGTCCAGTTTTCAGTCGTGTTCCATACCAGATAGGCACGTGGGCTTACATGGCCACCAAAGGCTTCATGATCGTCGTAACGCGCACCCAGGGTCAGAGCCAGGTCGTCGCGCAAGCGCCACTCGTCTTCCGCGAACATTGCCCAGGTCTTCTGCTCGAAGTCGTCCAGAGCGATGCCGTCGGTCATTTCGGCTTTCCACCACTGGCCGCCAACTGTGGCGATATGAGAGTCACCAATAGGCGCTACCAGCTTGGTGTCGAATACCAGATTGGTTGTTTCCAGGTCACGATCATCGCCGATCAGCGTGCCAGGAATACCGGAATCATTGCCGATCACATTGCCGGGGATCGTCCGGCCAAAGGTTTCGGTGGTGTTGTGCATCAGGCTTGAATCGAGCGTACCGAAACCCAGGCGTGCGGTATGGGTCAGCGCGATCTGCTCGCGCTCGAAGCGCAGCTCATCGGAGTAACCGTTGGCAGTCGTGGCGGCGGCATCGCAGTTGCGGTTCAGGCCATCCAGGGTGCCGAGCTGGCACTCATCGTTGTTGTAAACCTGGCGGCCACGTTCCACATCCAGGCCGAAGTCGTGATTTTCGTGGGGGGTGAACGACAGACGTGCACCTACGTTGCTGTTGCGCCCCTCGACCGGGGAGGGGCCGCGTTTGCTGACTTCGATGCCGTTGCCGTAGGTCAGGTCCGATTCTTCGCGATTGAACAGGCTGCCACGCACTTGCAGACCCAGCAGACCGTCGATCAGCGGGCCACTGGCGTAGACGCTGGTGTTGCGGGTATCGCCGAAGTCACGGTCTTCCTGGTAGGTGTAGTCCTGAGTGAATGAACCGCCCCACTCCTTGCCTACCTTGCGGGTGATGATATTGATCACACCGCCCATGGCGTCGGAACCATAGAGGGTCGACATCGGGCCGCGAATCACTTCGATGCGCTCGATAGCAGACAGCGGAGGCATAAAGCTGGTTGAGGTCTCGCCAAAACCGTTCGGCGTGATATTACCGGCGGCATTCTGACGACGACCGTCGATGAGGATCAGGGTGTACTTGCTTTCCATACCGCGGATACTGATGTTCAAACCGCCGGTTTTTCCGGTGCCTTGGCCGATGTCGATACCTTCCACGTCGCCCAGTGCCTGGGCCAGGTTGTTGTAGCGCTTCTGCTGCAGATCTTCCTGGCTGATCACGCTGATGCTCGCCGGAGCATCGGTAATCTTCTGTTCAAAACCGGAGGCGCTGACGACCATCGCGTCCAGGTTTACCGGGGTTGTTTCAGCAAAAACTGACAAGCTCAGGCCGCAACCGACAAGAGCAGTAGCCAGTGCCGAGCGGGTGAAGGGGACGTACATGCGCGGATCATTTGTTGTTGAGAATCATTCCGGTGCGCATGATAGTTATTCTCGAATAGGAATTCCTTACAAAAGATTTACAGCCATGGCAATTTGCTTGCTCGACCAGGCTGCAAAGCCCTATTTTCAAAGGCCCGAGCAATTGTTTCAATTTGTTACAAGTATTTTTTGAAGGCTCGGTGACAGCGTAACAATTGGCACGCCGGCATCTATTGATGCGCTTGCAGAGTGACCGCAAGCGCATCACATGCCGCGAATTGGTCTCAGGTCAGGCCGTCCCTTGTGGGTTGCTACGGCATCAGCACTTCGATGATGCCGTCGGCATTAACGCTGACCTGGCGAGTGCCGGCCTCGATTTCCGGAGTTGCCAGGGCATCCATGTTCTTCATCGCCATGCTGCGCATCACCGGCTGGTAGCCGCCACCGCTGCCCAGGTTGAGGTTGACGATCCGGTAGTCGCTGCCACCCAGTGCTTCGGTGGTCAGCTGTGCCCTGGCGCGAAAGGCAGTAATGGCGTCCTTGAGCAGGGCATCTTCGCTCTGCTTACGGATCGCGTCGGAGACACTGAAGTGCATGCTGCCCATCTTCAGGTCCTGCATCAGCTCACCGGTGAGCTTGGAGAGAGCGGCAAAGTCACTGCTCTCAAGGCGAAGCTCGGCACGTTCGCGCCAGGCAGTGATCTGCTGGCCCTTTTCCTCGTAGACCGGATAGCTGCTGCGGCTGCCCTGGCTGACAACCACTTCACCAGTCTGGCGGGCGCGTTGCAGCGCCTTGTTGATGGTCTGCGTGGTCTGCGCGGCGAGCTGCGCCGGGTCCTGGTGCTGGGCCTCGCTGTAGAGCGTGACGTGCATGCGGTCGTGGGCCACTTCGCTGGTGGCTTCGGCGCGCAGGGATATCTGGTTGTAGCGCTGATCGTCGGCGATTGCCGGGAGGCAGGCCAGGCAGGCAATTAAGGTGACTGGACGGACAAAAGAGGCAGACATGATGACTCCTGGAGGGGCAAGTGGGCGGCACCTGACTTTATCCCGTTGAGAAGGGTTGCGCAGATTTTCCATGCGTCTCATTGCCGCAGACAGGGTGCCTTTCGGGGCGCTTGGTTATACTCGCGAATCGATTGGAGACCCCATGTACGCATCCGTTCAGCTGTTGTCGGCAAGCCGGCAGAATCTTCGTATGCTCACCCTGATCCGCATCCTTGTTCTTGCCGCCCAAGCAGGCGCGGTCGGCCTTGCCTATGCCACGCAGCTGGTTGTGCTGCCGTGGCTGCATCTTGGGGTGACGCTGGCGGTTTCTGGTGTGATCTGCCTGGTCACCGCGCTGCGGCTGCGTGGCCCCTGGCCGGTAACCGAGCAGGAATATGCCTTCCATCTGGCGACCGACCTGCTGATTCACAGTGCCCTGCTGTATTACTCGGGCGGCTCGACCAATCCGTTTGTATCTTATTACCTGGTACCGCTGACCATCGCTGCGGCGACCTTGCCGTGGTTGTACTCGATTGTCCTCTCAGGCCTGGCGCTGGCCGGCTATACGCTGATGCTGGCCTGGTATGACCCCATTATTGTGCCTCCGGTCGATCGCACCACGCTGCTGGTCTATGGCATGTGGCTAAGCTTTGCGCTGGCCGCGGCGCTGATCACCTTTTTCGTCGCCCGCATGGCCGAGCAGTTAAGGCGCCAGGAGCAATTACAGGCCCAGCGCCGCGAGGAAAGCATGCGTGACCAGCAACTGTTGGCGGTGGCGACTCAGGCTGCCGGGGCCGCGCATGAGCTGGGCACGCCGCTGGCGACTATGAGTGTGCTGCTCAAGGAGCTGCGCCAGGAATACCAGCAGCCGCAGCCCCTGAATGAAGACCTTGCACTGCTGCAATCCCAGGTTCAGCTGTGCAAGGAGAGCCTGCGACAGCTGGTGCGCGCTGCCGAGGCAGATCGTCGGCAGGCTATCGTCGAGCAGAATGCACGTGAATGGGTGGAGTCGGTGATGCAGCGCTGGCACCTGATGCGACCGGAGGCGACCTATCGTTTTCAGTGCC
This sequence comes from uncultured Pseudomonadaceae bacterium, assembly GCA_963974865.1. Lineage (GTDB taxonomy): Bacteria > Pseudomonadota > Gammaproteobacteria > Pseudomonadales > Pseudomonadaceae > Halopseudomonas. The sequence goes on from CAXBEU010000002.1 coordinate 158,547, forward strand.
TGGGCAAGGGCAGCCCGCCACGGCTGATGCCCCCGGCGGACCTGGGGCAGTCGCTGCTCAATCTGTTGAATAACGCCACCGATGCCAGCCCGGACGATCTGGATATTCGACTGGACTGGGACGCGCAATGGATCAAGCTGACCATTCGAGACCATGGCGCTGGCGTGCCGCTGGCGATTGCAGAGCAAATCGGCAGACCCTTCATTACCACCAAGGGCAAGGGGTTTGGTCTGGGACTATTTCTCAGTCAGGCGAGCGTGACACGTGCCGGCGGGACTGTGAAACTCTACAATCATGAAGATGGCGGCGCCCTGACCGAATTGAGACTGCCGCACGGCTCGGTACGGGCCTGATCACTGACGTGACCCAATTGCGAGGAATGCATAGATGACCGAAGAGTTGCAGCACGACGGCGAAGATCAGCCCCACCTGCTGCTGGTGGATGATGATCCGACCTTTACCCGTGTCATGGCGCGCGCCATGAGTCGTCGGGGGTTGCACGTCAGCATCGCCGGTTCGGCAGAGGAAGGCCTGGAGATGGCCCGGCAGGAGACGCCCGATTACGCGGTGCTGGACCTGAAGATGGAAGGCGACTCGGGGCTTGTATTGCTGCCCAAGCTGCTCGAACTGGACCCGGAGATGAAGGTGCTGATCCTGACCGGTTATTCGAGCATTGCCACGGCCGTCGAAGCCATCAAACGTGGTGCCTGCAACTACCTGTGCAAGCCCGCCGATGCCGATGACGTGCTCGCTGCGCTACTTTCCAGGCACGCTGACCTGGATACGTTGGTTCCGGAGAATCCGATGTCGGTGGACCGCCTGCAGTGGGAGCACATCCAGCGTGTGCTGGGTGAGCACGACGGCAATATCTCCGCCACCGCTCGCGCGCTGGGCATGCATCGACGTACCCTGCAGCGCAAACTGCAGAAACGGCCTGTAAGACGGTAGCCTGACAGTCGGGCTGCCTTCCGATCGTCGGATTAAGCCTTCGGCTAATCCGACCTGCAAAAAGCGGGACTCCGTGCTGTTGCAAGTCGGACTAGGCTTCACCGATCCGACAAGTGCCCTCAGTCTCCCACTCTCCGAGCCTACCCATGTCTTCCCTTGTCGTTCAGACGCTGGGCGTTACCGCTCCAGTATTTGCGATGCTGTTCCTTGGCGTCGTGCTCAAGCGCATTGGCTGGATCGATAGCGCCTTTATCGGTAGCGCCTCGACGCTGGTGTTCAAGGGAAGCCTGCCGACGCTGTTGTTTCTTTCGATCCTTCAGGCTGATCTTGCTACTGCCTTGCAGCCGGCGTTGATCCTTTACTTTGTACTGGCCACCATCGCCAGCTTCCTGCTCGCCTGGGGCTGGGCGTTGTGGCGTTGTCCGCAGGCTGATCGTGGCGTGTATGTGCAGGGCGCCTTTCGCGGCAACAACGGTATCGTCGGCCTGGCGCTTGCGGGCAGCCTGTACGGTGACTACGGCTTGTCGCTGGGCAGCGTGCTCGCAGGGGTGGTGATCATTATCTACAACACGCTCTCGGTGGTGGTGCTGGCCATCTACAGCCCCAGCGGCAACGCCAGTTTGCGCTCGGTGTGCCTGAGCATTCTGCGTAATCCACTGATCATCGGGGTCGCGGCAGCAATTCCCTTTGCCTACTGGCAGGTAATGTTGCCGGAGTGGCTGCTGACTTCAGCAGGATATTTTGCCCAGCTGAGCCTGCCCCTGGCGCTGATCTGCATCGGTGGGACCCTGTCGCTGAACGCGCTGCATGAAAGCAGCAGTACGGCGATCAGCGCCAGCCTGATGAAGATGCTCTGGCTACCGCTGCTGGCCACGTTCGGCGCCTGGCTTTGGGGCTTCCGAGGCGCAGACCTGGGTATCCTTTTCCTCTACTTCGCCAGCCCCACGGCAGCCGCCAGCTTCGTCATGGCACGTGCAGTCAACTCAAACTATCGACTGGCGGCGACCATCATTGTGATTACCACGTTGTCGTCGGCGCTCACCATCAATGCCGGGCTTTTGTTACTAAGTGGCTTGGAATAGCGCGGAAGGCCACAGGCTGCAAGCCCCCTGGCTTGCAGCCTGTGGCAGCGGCCGCTATTGCCTTTTCCAGGCACGACCGGCGATGACGATCAGGGTAATGGCGGTCAGCGGAAGGGCATAGCCGAGTATCGCGTCGCCGAAGGTTTCGGCAAAGGGTCGTCCGGTGCTGCTCATCACCAGATACAGCGTGTAGGCGATGTAATAGGCGATAAACAGCAGGCCTTCCCAGCGATTGATGGTATAGCCGGCGAAGAAGATCGGCAGGCAGGCCACGGCGACAGCAATCATCACCGGGAAATCGAAGGCCAGCGCGTTCGCCGAGACGGCAATTGCCTGTGGCGATACGAGCGAGGCAAGGCCCAGTACGCAGAGCAGGTTGAAAATGTTGCTGCCCACGATATTGCCCACTGCAATGTCGCGCTCCCCTCGTATGGCGGCGAGAATCGAGGTTGCGAGCTCCGGCAGCGAAGTGCCGATGGCGATTACCGTCAGGCCGATTACCAGTTCCGACAGGCCCAGTGCGCGAGCCAGCTCCACGGCCCCCTCGACCAGGAAGTTCGAGCCCAGCACCAGCAGCACCAGACCGGCGATTACCAGGCCTGCATTGATAAGTCCGGCATAGGGTTTGGCGGGCTCGTCCAGTCCGAACTCCTTGGCAAACTCGTCATCAGCCTCGGCAGCTTTTTCGCGACGGCTGCTGATGACCAGAAAGAGCGTATAGGCCACGACGGCGGCAAACAGCAGGGCACCGTCGAGGCGGCTCAGCGAGCCGTCCCAGGCAAGGGCATAGGTGACCAGGCTGGCGCCGATCATGATGGGCACGTCGAGACGAATCAGTTGGCGGGAGACAATCAGCGGTGCAACCAGGGCTGTCAGGCCGAGGATCAACAGCACGTTGGCAATGTTGCTGCCGATTACGTTGCCGATGGCCAGGTCGCCACTGCCGTTGAAGGCCGCCTGCACGCTGACAGCGGTTTCCGGTGCACTGGTGCCGAAGGCGACCACGGTCAGGCCGATGACCAGGGGCGGAATGCCGAATTGTGCTGCCAGTTTGGCCGCGCCGCGAACCAGTACTTCGGCGCCGGCAACAAGCAGCACCAGGCCGGCAATCAGATAGACGAATGTCATTACGGACACAGGAACAGGCTCCAGAAAGGGGGGGTATCAGCGCTGGTGTTTCCAGGCGCGCAGGAAGATCACCAAAACCGTAATGGCAGTCAAGGGAAATACGTACCAGGTCATTGCGTGGCGCAGCAGTTCGATTGCCGGCAGGCCGGCTGAGAACATGATCAAGTAGAGCGTGTAGGCCATGTAATAGCCTAGAAACATCGCGCCTTCCCAGCGATTGATTCGGTAGCCTGAGAAGAAAATCGGCAAACATGCACCAAAGACCGCCAGCATGACCGGAAAATCGAAAGCGAGTGCGTTGGGCGAAATCGATAACCCTTCAGTCGTGACCACAGCGCCGGCACCCAGCACCAGCAGCAGATTGAAAATGCAGCTGCCCACTACATTGCCCACGGCAATATCACGCTCGCCGCGATAAACGGCCATCAGAGAGGTCGCCAGTTCGGGCATGGATGTACCGACTGCCACCACGGTGAGACCGATCACCAGCTCAGACAGGCCGAGTGCGCGCGCCAGGGATACTGCGCCTTCGATAAGCAAATGCGAGCCAGCCACCAGCAAGCCAAGCCCCAGCGCTATCAGGAAAAGCTGGGTGAGCCAGCTCAGTGGTTTGGTTTGGGTTTCGTCGTCATCTGAATTGCGCTCGTCGGAACGGGCCTCGCGCTTGCTGGCGATCACCAGGAACACCGTATAGAGCAGCAGGAAAGCCAGCAGAATGCAGCCGTCCAGTCGACTGATACTGCCATTCCATGCCAGTAAAAAGGCCAGCACGCCGGCAGCCAGCATGACCGGCACATCCAGGCGCACCAGCTGTCGGGAGACCACCAGAGGCGCCACCAGCGCGGAAAGACCGAGAATCAGCAGGATATTTGCGATGTTGCTGCCGATCACATTGCCGACCGCAATATCGCCGCTGCCGCTCAAGGATGCCTGAACGCTGACCGCCATTTCCGGCGCGCTGGTGCCGAAAGCGACGACGGTCAGGCCGATCACGAGGGCGGATATGCCCAGGCGCTCTGCCAGTTTTACCGCGCCGCGTACCAGGCTCTCGGCACCGAGGACGAGCAATACCAGGCCTGCAATCAGATAGACAAAGGTCAGTGCTGTCATTCGAGTGTTTCGATGCGTACGCGGGCAATCCCCTGATCGATCATGCCGATCCGTTCGGCAGCCGCGCGTGAGAGGTCGATGATGCGTCCGCGCACGAAGGGGCCGCGGTCATTGATACGCACGGTTACCTGCTTGCCGTTGCGCACGTTGGTCACCTTGACCTGCGTGCCGAATGCCAGGGAGCGGTGGGCCGCCACCATGGCGTTCTGGTCGTGGGTCTCGCCGTTGGCAGTGCGTTGGCCATGGTGCATGCGGGCATAGAAAGAGGCTTTGCCTTGTTGGCTGAAGCGACTCTTGTCCTGCCGGGTAGCGCTGGTGTCAGGCTGTGTTGCAGGGGCAGGTACACGCTCGGCGCAGCCGGAAACGAGCAGGGCAAGCAGAAGCGGGACCAGGTGCCATGTTCCCAGGTGCATGGGGTGTCCTTCACTGTTGGTTGATCAACGAAAACAGAGGCCCTCACGGTGGAGCGAACTTGTCCGCGAGCTCTGCTTTTTTGTGCCAGCAGCGAATCCACCGCCAAAAGCTCGCGGGCAAGTTCGCTCCCACAAAAGTGGGCAACCGGTTATTGAGGCATCAGCAATTTATTCGGCAGCCGCGCACAGGGCCGAACATGCTCGGCCCTGTGCGCGGCTGCGCTTAGCCTTCGAGTTTCTGCTTCAGCAGTTGGTTCACCTGGCCAGGGTTGGCCTTGCCTTTCGAGGCCTTCATCGCCTGTCCGACGAAGAAACCGAACATCTTGCCGCGCTTGGCCTCGTCGCTGGCTCGGTACTGTTCGACCTGCTCGGCATTGGCGGCCAGTACCTCGTCGAGCATCGCTTCGATGGCGCCCGAGTCGGTGACCTGCTTGAGGCCCTTCTTCTCGATGATCTCGTCGGCCGAACCTTCGCCTGCAGCCATTGCCTCGAAGACCATCTTCGCGATCTTGCCGCTGATGGTGTTATCCCTGATGCGCAGGATCATGCCGCCCAGCTGCTCGGCGGACACCGGCGACTGCTCGATCTCCAGGCCTTCCGTTGCGCAGGTGATGGCTCAAACTCAAGGCTTAACGGCGAGAAAGCGGTCGAGGCGCTATGCTTTGCAGCAGGCCGCTGAAAAACACAGGTGGTTTTTCAGCGGCTTGCCAATCTGATCATTCGTTGCCAGGGTTTTGCCCGCATTTGGCCAGTGGATGCGTGATGCCCGGGCAACATAAGGAAACCCCCTCAATGAACATGAGCAACCCGACCCTGATCACCTTCGTGATCTATATTGCGGCGATGATTCTCATCGGCTTCATCGCCTATCGCGCCACCCGAAACTTCGATGACTATATTCTGGGCGGTCGCAGTCTCGGCAGTTTCGTCACGGCATTATCGGCTGGCGCCTCGGACATGAGCGGCTGGCTGCTGATGGGGCTGCCCGGTGCGATTTTCGTCGCGGGCCTGTCGGAAAGCTGGATTGCCATCGGCTTGATCGTCGGCGCCTGGTTGAACTGGCTGTTTGTTGCCGGTCGCCTGCGGGTGCATACCGAACACAATCACAACGCGCTGACCCTGCCGGATTATTTCTCGCACCGCTTCGAAGACAACAGCCGTCTGCTGCGGATTTTTTCGGCACTGGTGATCCTGGTGTTCTTCACCATCTACTGCGCCTCGGGTGTGGTGGCGGGTGCGCGCCTGTTTGAATCGACCTTCGGCATGGAATACGGCACGGCGCTCTGGGTCGGCGCGGCGGCGACCATTCTCTATGTATTCATCGGTGGCTTTCTGGCCGTGAGCTGGACCGACACCGTACAGGCTACGCTGATGATCTTTGCGCTGCTGATTACGCCGCTATTCGTGATTCTCGCGCTGGGCGACATGAGTACCGTGGTGGCCACCATCGAGTCGCAGAACCCGGCAAACTTCGACATGTTCCGCGGCTTGTCCTTCGTTGCGATCATTTCGCTGCTGGCCTGGGGGCTTGGGTACTTCGGCCAGCCGCATATCCTGGTGCGCTTCATGGCGGCTGATTCGGTCAAGACCATTCCCAACGCCCGCCGTATCGGCATGACCTGGATGATCCTGACCCTGGCAGGCGCGGTGGCCGTAGGCTTTCTCGGCATTGCCTATTTTGCGGACCATCCCGAGCTGGCCGGTCCGGTCAGGGACAATGGCGAGCGGGTATTTCTGGAACTGGTGAAAATCCTCTTCAATCCATGGGTCGCGGGGGTGATTCTTTCGGGCGTTCTTGCTGCCGTGATGAGCACGCTCAGTGCCCAGCTGCTGGTCAGTTCCAGCGCCCTTACGCAGGATTTCTACAAGGCCTTCCTGCGCAAGAGTGCTTCCCAAGTTGAGCTGGTCTGGGTTGGCCGCGGCATGGTGCTGCTGATTGCACTGATTGCCATCGGCATTGCCTCCAATCCTGAAAGCAAGGTGCTGGGACTGGTGTCCTATGCCTGGGCCGGTTTTGGCGCAGCTTTCGGCCCGGTTGTGCTGATCTCGCTGCTGTGGAAACGCATGACCCGCAACGGCGCGCTGGTGGGCATGCTGGTAGGGGCGATTACCGTAGTTGTCTGGAAAGAATTCATTGGTCTGGGTCTGTACGAAATCATTCCCGGCTTCCTTTTCGCCAGCGTCGCCATCTACGTCGTCAGCCTGATGGGTAAGGAGCCTGCCGCCAGTATCCAGCAGCGCTTCGAGACGGCTGATGCGGAATATCGTGCGGGTTGATCCTCACGGCTACATGCCGATCAGGCCGGAGTTTTAAAGCTCCGGTCTGAATTACGGCAAGGTTCTGTCGGGACCTTGCCGCTTTGTTTGACGATTCACGCAACCTGTTCTGATGACTTCCATACTCCAGCGTGGGGCAATAATGGTTCTTGCTTAAAATATTTGAACGTTACGATATAACATGATAGATTCTCCGCTGCCTTGCATGGCTGCCTTGCAAGGCAGTTGTCATTTCCTTGGAGAATCACATGAAACTGAAACGTCACCCCCTTGCCTGGGCTGTCAGCCTGGCTGTGGTTCCGGCTGCCTGGGCCGCTGATCCGGTCGAACTTGATTCCGTGGTCGTCAGCGCCAGCGGTCTTGGCAAGCAAAGCCATGAGATGACGATGCCGGTGGCCGTCATGGAAGGGCAGGAGCTGGTGATGCGCCGAGAGGCGACGCTGGGGGAAACGCTGCAAGGCCTGCCTGGCGTGCACTCCAGCAGTTTCGGTGCCGGTGTCGCGAGGCCGGTCATTCGTGGCCTCGATGGGGCGCGGGTGAAGGTGCTGAGCGACGGCGTGGAGCTGCTCGACGCCTCTACCATCAGCCCGGATCATGCGGTGGTCAGCGAGCCGTTGCTGGCCGAACGAATCGAAGTGCTGAAAGGGCCGGCGACCCTGCTGTATGGCGGCGGAGCCATTGGAGGCGTGGTCAATGTCATTGACCGCAAGGTGCCGACCCACGTACCTGAGAAAGGCTATGAAGGCGAGCTGGAGCTGCGTGCCAACAGCGTCGCCAATGAAGGCGCCGGTGTATTTGGCATTACCGCCGGCAGCGGTAATTTTGCGGTGCGTGCCGAGGGCGCCAAGCGTCAGGCCGACGAGTACGAGATTCCCGGTTCTCCGAACAGGCAGGAAGGCTTCTACAACGACACTGACAGCTTCACCCTGGGCGCCAGTTTCATTGGCGAGCGCGGTTATCTCGGCGCGGCCTACACGGAGCAGAACAATCGCTACGGGCTGCTGGCCGACGAGCATGCCGACAGCCATGACCATGATGAAGAACATGGTGCAGTGCCTTATATCGATATGCAGCAGAAGCGCTGGGACCTTCGCGGTGAGCTGGGCGACCCGCTTCCCGGCTTCGAGCTGGCACGCCTGCGTGTTGGTCACAGCAACTACCAGCAAGAGGAAATCGAAGGCGGCGAAGTGGGTACCCGGTTCGATAACCACGCCACTGATGCACGCCTGGAGCTGACTCATCAGCCATTGTTTGGTTGGCGTGGCGTGGTGGGGGCGCAAACCTTGCGCCGTGACTTCGAAGCTGCCGGTGAAGAGGCCTATGTACCGCCGACACTGACCCGCAACCATGGTGTGTTTCTGCTGGAGGAATACACCGCAGGCGCCTGGCGTTACGAGTTGGGATTACGCCACGAATGGCAGGATATCGACGCCGACGGTCAGCGCAACACCGATCAAAAGGGAACCTCGGTATCTGCCGGTGCAGTCTGGACCTTTGCGCCGCAGTACTCGCTGGGTTTCTCGCTGTCGCGCTCCCAGCGCCTGCCCACTGCAGAAGAGCTCTATGCCTACGGCCCGCATGCGGCGAGTCGTACGGTTGAGTTGGGCAATATCGAGCTGGACGAGGAAACGTCCCACAATGCCGAGCTGACCTTGCGCAAGTTCGCCGGACGCACCACCTTCAGCTTCAGCCTGTTCCGCAATCAGGTGGATGACTTCATCTTCGCCGCCGACACCGGGCGCGACATCGGTGGTGGCTATCGTGAAGTAGAGTATCGCCAGCAGGACGCCGTACTCACCGGCGCAGAGGGTGAAGTCCGCTTCCAGGCCACCGATGCAACCGCCTTTACGCTGTTCGGCGACCATGTGCGCGGCAAACTGCGTGACGGCGGTGGCGACCTGCCGCGTATTCCGGCAGACCGTCTGGGCGTACGCCTTGATCAGAGTTTCACGCCCGCGCTCAATGGGCAGCTGGAGTTCTACCGAGTGCAGCGTCAGGACGATCTGGCCGATTACGAGACGGAAACCGGCGGCTACAACATGCTCGGCGCCGGCCTCAGCTATACCGGTTCGCTGAAGCAGAGCGACTACCTGATCTATCTCAAGGGCAACAACCTGCTGGACGAAAAAGCTCGCCAGCACACGTCCTTCATCAAGGATGACGTGTTGCTGCCGGGGCGCAACCTGACGGTGGGGGTGCGTCTGGCTTTCTAGAGCGGCACGCCGACAATCACGCAGGAGGCCTTGAAGATCGCCGTGATGGTCTTACCTTCTGCCAGGCCCAGCGTGTGACAGCTTTCGTTGGTGATGATGGCGGCCAGCGCAGCGCCGCCAGACAGCTCCAGTACCACCTCGGTGTTCACCGCGCCGGGGTGTACTCGTGAAAGGACGCCTGTCAGGCGGTTGCGCGCAGAAAAGCGCGCGCCGTCGTCATCGCTGACGAGGATCACTGACGACGACTTGATCAGCGCCAAGGCCTCGGCGCCGGGCTGCAGGCCAAGTTCCGTGGTGCTTTCATGGGTGACGATGGCGACAATTTTCTGCCCGCCGGCAATTTCCAGCTCGATTTCATCATTGACTGCCCCGGTTTTCACCCGGGCCACCTTGCCGTGGAACTGATTGCGTGCGCTGGTCTTCATGCCCATCCTGCGGATCAGGAGATAGTCATCGGCAATGCCTGTGGCTTGCCGGCTCAGTTGCTCGACGAAACGCAGGTGTTCTCGCTCTATCAGGCGAAAATTCTCCACCAGTTGCTCGCCGCGTCGGGTCAGGCGTGAACCACCACCGCCCTTGCCGCCGGCTACACGCTCCACCAGCGGCTCGCCGGCCAGATTGTTCATGGCGTCGATGGCATCCCACGCAGCCTTGTAGCTCATTCCGATAGCCTTGGCAGCCTGGGTGATGGATCCGCATTCGGCGATCCTGGCGAGCAGGGCGATACGTTGCTCGCCGCCGAACCGCTCGCCATCGACAGTGAGCCAGACCGAGCCGTGCAGCTCGATGGCCCGATCCTTTTTCTCCATTGATGTATCGTTTCCGGGATTGTCACAAGGCATATCGGATCAACTCCCGTTCAAGGTTTCGATGCGGCCATCACGCATGTGCACCACCTGATCACCCAATACCTCGGCGTCCTCCTGATCATGGGTGATCAGCAGCATGGGCACCTGCAGGCGCCGTTGCAGCTCATCCAGTTCGCGGCGCATGTGGCTGCGCAGCGCGGAATCCAGGGCAGAGAAGGGTTCATCCAGCAACAATGCGTTCGGTTTCGCGACCAGTGCTCTGGCCAGCGCGGTGCGCTGGCGTTGGCCGCCGGACAGATCTTCGGGCAGCTGGTCTGCGACCGGTTGGAGGTCGAATGTTTCCAGCCAGTGCTCCACCGTGTCGTTGTGCTCGCTTGAGCGGGGATTGAACAGGCCATGCGTCAGGCCGAAACCGATGTTCTGCCGCACGCTCAGGTGCGGAAACAGCGCGTAGTCCTGAAACAGGTAGGCCATCTTGCGCTGCTGTGGCGCCAGGTTGATCTTCGCCGTCGCATCGAACAGGGGCGTGCCATCCAGGCGGATATGCCCGCGATCAGGCCGTATCAGCCCAGCGATGGCTTTCAGCAACAGGCTCTTGCCTGAACCGGACGGCCCAAGCACGACCACTCGCTGACTGGTCGTCTGGAAGCCCAGCTGGAGCTGGAAGATACGCTTGCCGGAGCTCAGGGTTTTAGCAATGTCGAGATCAAGCAGCACGTGCAGGCTCCGTCAACGATTGGCGATACGTCCGGGCGCCAGGCGTCCGGCAATCAGCAGTACGGTCACGCAGACCAGTGAGGTAATCAGCACCAGGGTGTTGGCCACATCGTCCTGTCCGGCCTGGACAGCCTCGTATACGGCAATCGACAGCGTCTGTGTCTTGCCGGGGATGCTGCCCGCGACCATCAGGGTGGCGCCGAACTCGCCCAGTGCGCGAGCGAATGCCAGCAGTACACCCGCGAGAATGCCACGCCAGGCCAGGGGCAGTGTCACCCGAAAGAAGATTGCCAGCTCTGAAATGCCCAGCACGCGGGCGGCATTTTCCAGTTGACCGTCGACGCCCTCAAATGCCGCCCGCGCCGGTTTGAACACCAGGGGAAAGGCGACGATGGAGGCGGCAATCACGGCCCCTTGCCAGGTGAAGATGAGATTGATGCCGAAACTGTCATGCAGCCAGGCGCCGAACGTGCTGCGCCGGCCCAGCAGCACCAGCAGGTAATAGCCAAGCACGGTGGGCGGCAGCACCATTGGCAGGGTCAGCAGGCTGTCGAGCAGGTCGCGCCCCGGAAAGCGCAGGCGCGCCAGCAGAAAACCTGTTGCCGTCCCCAGCACCAGAGTGATCGCTGTGGCAAAGCCGGCGACCTTGAGCGAGAGGGCGAGCGCAGTCCAGACTGGTTCCATGATGTTTTCAGGCCGAACTCAGGGTTTCAGAAAACCATGTCGGGCAAGGATGTCCTGCCCGACAGGCGACTGTAGATAAGTAATGAAACGTTTGGCTTCATCGCTGTTGGCGCTGTCGCGGACCTGGGCAATCGGGTAGCTAATGTCCGCTTCCAGCGGTACGGTGAAGGCAATCTTCACCTTGTCTTTCATGAGACGAGCGTCGGTTGCATAGACCAATGCCGCTGCGACTTCGCCTCGGGCCACGTAATCCAGTGATTGGCGCACGCTCTGGGTATTGATCACCTTGTCTTGCAGGTTGTCCCAGAGGTTGGCCGCCGTCAGCGCCTGCCGGCTGTACCGGCCTGCGGGCACGCTCACCGGATTGCCCATGGCGACCCGCTCAACGCTGGACTGCTGCAGATCGGCCAGTTGTCCAAGCCTGATCGGGCTGTCGCTGGGCACGATCAGCACCAGCGTATTGCGGGCGAAATCCTGACGGGTGTCCGCGGCGAGCAGGTTCTGCATGGCTGCAATGTCCATCGTTTCCTGGTCGGCAGAGGCAAACACATCCACCGGCGCGCCCTTGGCGATTTGCTGCAACAAGCCCCCGGAGCCGCCGAAGTTCAGCATGACTCGGGCGTCTACATATTCAGTTTCGTAGCTGCGGGCAATGTCCTGAAAGACATTGGTCAGGCTGGATGCAGCGGAAATCGTCACCTCACCTGCCTGGGCCAAGCCACAGGAAAGCGCCAGGACGGCGCTTGCCCGTCTTATCAATGAAATGTGCATGCCGTTTCGAGGCCAGAATAATTTTCGTCATATAAGCATTTATATAACGCCAAGTGGAACCGCGCTCGAAGAATTGTGCTTCCTGACTACCTTGCCTGGTGGCATTTGAAGGCGGTGGCTATCGCTTGTGAATGGCTGTGTCAGACGCCGAAAACGAAAAAGCCCTGCAATAGCAGGGCCTTGTTTTTTCGAATCTGGAGCGGGTGAAGGGAATCGAACCCTCGTCGTAAGCTTGGGAAGCTTCTGCTCTACCATTGAGCTACACCCGCGTGCTGCGCATTCTAAGCAGTTGCTGAGAGTTCGGCAAACACCTTGATCAGTTATTTTACGAGCGGCCTACCGGGATGCTTGCAGCGGCTTGCATCAGTCTGCTGTAGCTGTCCCTGCGCGCGGCTTGATCATAGATCGAACTGCTGACAATCAGCTCATTAGCCCCGGTACGTTCCACCAGGTCAGCTAGCTGCTCCGTTACCGCCTGCTGATCACCGATCAGAGTGCCCGCCAGTGTAGACATTACCTGGTGCTTTTCATGCGGCAGCCAGAGGCCGCTCATGTCCGCGACTGGCGGTGGCATGGGGCCGGGTGTGCCGCGAATTAGGTTGAGGAAGGCCTGCTGGTGAGAGCTGGCGAGAAAATGCGCCTGGTCGCGGCTTTCAGCCACATAGGCGTTGATGCCCAGCATCACGTGTGGCTGCTGCAAGTCAGCGCTCGACTGGAAGTGCTCACGGTAGGTGCTCAGCGCAGCATGCAGGTAGTCTGGCGAGAACTGTCCGGCAAACGCGAAGGGCAGCCCCAGTTGGCCTGCCAGTTGAGCGCTGAAAGTGCTGGAGCCGAGCAACCAGATGGGTACGTTCAGGCCCGCGCCGGGCACCGCACGCAGACGCTGGCCGGGTTGGGGCGTGGCAAACAGCCGGCGCAGCTCATCAAGCATTTGAGGGAAGTCGGATCCGTCGCCCCGGCCGTGGCGCAGTGCCTGGGCCGTGGCCTGGTCAGTGCCGGGTGCGCGCCCCAACCCGAGGTCAATCCGCCCAGGATAGAGCGATTCCAGCGTGCCAAACTGCTCGGCAATCTGTAACGGTGCGTGATTGGGCAGCATGATGCCGCCGGAGCCTATACGCAGCGTACCGGTGCCCCCGGCAAGGTAGCCAATAACGACCGATGTGGCCGCACTGGCGATGCCCGTCATATTGTGGTGCTCTGCTACCCAGTAACGTTTGTAGCCAAGTGTCTCGACGTGTTGGGCCAGTGCAAGAGCATTGTTCAGCGCCTGTCCGGGTGTTGAACCCTGGGGGATAGGGCACAGGTCCAGGACCGATAAAGAAATTGTTTGGCTTGACATAAGTACTCCTGCACAAAAAGAAATAATGGCATTATGCTAATGACTGAACAGGACGTCGCCCGCCCGATTTGCAGTGCACTTTTGCCGGGGAACCTGAACTCCCTATGTACCTGTCTGCTTGTCGGAGTAGTTATGCAGAAAGCAAGGTATCAGGCTTTTACAGCAGCCATGTTAGCGATATGTCTGCTAGGTGTTTCAACTGCGGCTTCCGCTGTGGTGCTGGTTGATGACAATGGAGCTGTTCTCAACGATGCCGTCATCATGGTCGACGGCGTGCCTGCCAGGCATTCTGCCACAGCGGTGATGGATCAGCTTAACATGCAGTTCCAGCCCAGGGTGCTGACCGTCGCTACGGGTACCGAAGTGGACTTCCCCAACAGTGATGACGTTCGACATCACGTTTATTCCTTTTCAGCGGCAAAACGCTTTGAGCTGCGCCTGTTCAAGGGCACCGAGGCGCCGCCTGTTGCTTTTGAGCAGCCTGGTGTGGTGATTCTGGGCTGCAATATTCACGACAACATGCTTGGCTATATTCTGGTTACTGACAGCGCCTGGTTCCAGACCAGTGACGCGGCAGGCGTTGTTGATGTGCAGCAGCTTCCTCAAGGTAAATGGCCTGTGTCCTGGTGGCACCCCAGTCTGGGTGAGTCCGCCCCGATCGAGCTGGGCAGCCTTGATCTGCATGCAACCGCGCAGTTGAAGCTGCCGGTCAGTGCAACGCCGGTTACGGTCGACGAGGCGCCGCTATCCCCATTGCAGCAACGCTTCCGCAAGGCGGCAGGGCATGACGCGCATTAAACAACTGCGTGCCCGGCTGATCCTCTGGTTGGTAGGGTTATTGATCGTGGTGCTGGGTGCGGTGTTTGTCGCGGTATATAGCGCCACGAATCTGTTTGCCGAGCGCCAGGCGCAAAGTCAGCTTGAGCTGGGTGCCAAGGTGTTCAGCCGCATCCTGGAAATGCAGGCAGAAAAGCTCGCCAGTGCCACAGACATACTGGTGGCTGATTATGGCTTTCGTGAGGCGGTTGCTTCAGGAGACTTGCCCACTATCCGTTCAGCCCTGATGAACCAGGCCAATCGCATTGGCGCTGATGAGGCGCTGTTTCTCGATTCAAACGGCGCTATTCAGGTATCTGGCAGTACGGCCGAGGGCGCAGACCAGCTTCAACTGGCCGCAGTGCAAGAGCTCAACAGCAATGCGTTGATCGTGATTATCGGTAGCAAGGCGTATCTGCTGGTGGAAGCGCTGGTCATGGCGCCGGTAGTCATTGGCCAGGTGGCGATGGCCTTCCATCTGGATGCGGCCCTGGCCGAAGAGATGAAGCGTTTGAGTGGGCTGGAGGTCAGTTTTATCACCCTGCAGGACGATCAGCGGCTCGACTGGGCGAGCACCCTGGAAACCGCTGATGACATGCCTGATATCGGATCCGGGGCGCCTTCCGGTATGCCTGCCTCAGATAGAGGTATGGCAAAAAAGGAGATGGCCGAGGGAGAGTTTCTCTCCACGCAGATTGTACTGCTGGATCAGGACAGCTACCGCATCAAAGCCGAGTTGTTGAGCCCGCTTGGCGAAGCGCTTGCAGCATTCGACGAGCTCAAACGGGAATTGCTGGTGATTACCCTCATAGCGCTGGGTCTTTCGTCCATGGTCGCCTATGTTATGGCTGGCAGCCTTGCCTCCCCGGTACGTCTGCTGGCTGAAGCGGCACGGCGTATTGGTCAGGGCGATTATGCGACCTCGGTCTCGCTGGCCCGCGATGACGAATTGGGCAGATTGGCTAGCAGCATCGACACCATGCGCCTGGATATCGCCGAGCGTGAGAGGCAACTGGCCCATAATGCTTACCATGAACCTTTAACCGGCCTGGGCAATCTGGCCAAGACGCGTGAGCGCCTGGTGGATGCGCTCGTCGCCAAGCAGCCTGGTGTTCTGGTGGTCCTGTTGATGAGCGGCGTTGAAGATCTGCTCAAGGCGCGCGGACAGTCCTTTCATGATCAATTGATCTGCCTGGCAGCAGAGCGCCTGAATTCCTGTATGCCAGCCAACAGCCTGTTGTCCTATTGCCCGGGCCAGGGGTTCTATCTGGTGCTCAATGCCCATGACATTGATCAGGCGGTCATCGCCACGGATCTGATGATTGGTCACCTGAGCCAGCCACTGCGCGTTGACGGCTTGAAAATCAGCGTTGCCTGGCTCGCTGGGGTTGTGGAGTGGCCGCGCCATAGTCAGGATGCTGACGAGTTGTTACGCCAGGTGAGCATCGCCGCAACTGACGCCAAGCCCGGGCCGGAGCGTATCGCGGTGTATGAGGCCAGACGCGATCAGGACTATATGCGGCGCATGCGTCTTATCCGAGATATCCACTTCGCCCCGCAGATGAAAGAACTCTCGGTTGTCTATCAGCCCAAGCTGGATCTGGCCACTGGCCGGGTCACGCAGGTAGAAGCGCTGATGCGCTGGCAACATTCGGAATTGGGGCCCATAGCACCTGATGAATTTATTCAGTTAGCCGAGCAGACGGGTAGCATCCACAAATTGACCCTGTGGATGCTTGCGGCCATCGCCTCACAGTTGCGCACCTGGATTGATCGCGGGTTGCATTTGCAGGTGGCGATGAATATTTCTGCGTTGGATCTGGATGACGAGCGCTTTCCCGAACGCATCACCATGATTCTTCAGGCCCAGGAGCTCACTCCAGACTACCTCACCTTAGAAGTCACCGAGAGCGCGCTAATGCGTGATCCCGCGAAAAGCCTGAGCAGCCTGCTGCGGCTGCGAGAATCAGGTTTGAGCCTGGCCGTGGACGACTATGGTACTGGCTATTCGTCGCTGGCGACCCTGAAGAGTTTGCCGGTACAGGATCTCAAGATCGATAAATCATTCGTACTGCATTTGGCCGAGGGCAGTGACGATGCAGTCATCGTCAAATCTACCATTGAACTGGCCCATAACATGGGTTTGCGGGTTATTGCGGAGGGCGTGGAGACCGAGGTTAGTCTGGACTGGCTGCGTAGCCTGGGCTGCGATACGGCGCAGGGCTATTTCATCAGCCGCCCACTTGCCGCGTCCGTTCTGGAAAACTGGTTAAAGGACAAGGCAACAATGTTTCGGAGGGAGGAAGCATGATCAAGCGACGCTGGGCGTGGATTATTGCGGGAGCACTACCTGCGGTGGTGCTCTCGGATGGTTTGCTGGCTGAACCGGGTGGGCGGCTATTGGCAACCGGTGGCGCTACCATGATCGAGGGCAGCGCCGGGGGCGGTATCGTACCCTGGGCGGTGATGTCCGGTTACGGTACACGTGAGGAATGGGGTGGCGACGTATTTGCCACCCGGGTCGATACCGGTGATTACCGGCTCGATACCGCAGGGCTGAACCTGAGTTATGCCAATCGCATCGAGCTGTCTTTTGCTCAGCAGCGCCTGGATATCAGCACCTTAAGCAAGGCTGCAGGTTTGCCTGAGCGCAGCTTGAATCAGGACGTGTTCGGCGCCAAGCTGCGCCT
Source organism: uncultured Pseudomonadaceae bacterium (assembly GCA_963974865.1). Lineage (GTDB taxonomy): Bacteria > Pseudomonadota > Gammaproteobacteria > Pseudomonadales > Pseudomonadaceae > Halopseudomonas. Next base: position 175,544 of record CAXBEU010000002.1, read on the forward strand.
GTTTGGTGACCTGATTTATGATCAGCTACCCCAGGTCGCACTGGGTGTGCAGCACAAGCGCCAGACCAATTTCAACATCCCCCACGCAGTAGGCGCAAAGCGCGACTCGGACACCGAGGCCTACCTGGCCGCCAGCAGGCTACTGCTCGGCGGCGCCGCCGGTTACAACCTTTTGCTTAATGGTACCTTGCGCTACAGCCGTGCCAACGAAACGGGATTGCTCGGGTTCGGCGGTGATCGCCGCGATAGCCGCAGTCTACTCAAGGAGGGTAGCGCCGCTATTCTGCTCAACCCGGAGTGGGTGGTTGGGATCGAATACCGTGAAAAACCGGATAACCTGTCCTTTGCTGGCGAAAGTGACTGGAAGGACTTGTTTGTCGGTTACTTCCCCAGCAAGCGATTGGCATTGGTGGCTGCCTGGGCTGATCTAGGCGAGATCGCCACCCTGGACGGCCAGAAAGGTGCTTACCTGTCCATGCAATTGAGTTACTGAGGTGGTTATGCAGAATCTTTTGCGGAGTATGGCGGTGGTGACTCTTTCTCTGGCCATGTCGGCCTGTACCTCCACACCATCCTCGGCTTTACCGGCCAAGGATGACAGCCTCTATCAGGCGCTCGGAGGCCAGCCGGGGATTACCCGGATCGTTGAAGGCATGTTGATCAATATCGCCGACAACCCGCGCATTGTCGGGCATTTTGCGGAAACAGATATCGACCGCCTGAACGAAAAACTGATCGAGCAATTCTGTGTGGAAAGCGGTGGGCCCTGCGAGTATACGGGCGACAGCATGCGCGACAGCCATACGGGCTTGAACCTGACCGAGGCGGACTTCAACGCGCTGGTCGAGGCCCTGATCGATGCGATGCGTGAGCAACATGTGCCGGTCACTGCGCAAAACCGGTTGCTGGCACGCCTGGCGCCGATGCGTAGCGATATTATCTATCGCTAGTGCAGGCATGCCGTGACCCGCTATACAGCGCGATTGTTGAACTGCAGAACTTGAGCGCTTACCAGGCTGCTGTCGCTTGCGGTCACTAACGTGGCCAGCGGTTTGCCGACATGATAGCCCTGGGCAAAATCGATATTCAGCGATTGCACCTGCTCCAGAATCGCTGAACTGTGAACGTATTCAGCGACAGTCTGCATGCCCAGGCCGGCGGCAAATTGCTGAATACCACGTGCGACGCTGTAGGCCACCGGGTCGGTGTCAAGATGTTTGACCAGCGTGCCGTCAATCTTGATGATATCCACATTAAGACGCAGCAAGTGCTCGAAGTTCGAATAACCGGTGCCGAAATCGTCAATCGCGATGCGGCAACCGAGTTCCTTGACGCGGTCAATGAATTGGCGCACCGCAGAATAGTTTTCAATGCCTTCCGATTCGAGAATTTCGAAGATCACCCGCGGCGCTATATTGCCCTGCTCCAGGCTGTTGACGATAAAGGTCATCAGCTCAGGATCGAGCAGGTCTTCACAGGACAGGTTCAGGGAAAACTCGTAATCATTGTCGGCGAAGCGGCTGAAGCACTGCTGCACCATGGCGCGGGTGATATATCGATACAGCCGGATTTTTTTCGCAACGTCGAGAAACTCCAGCGGGCTGATAGCCTGGCCATCCTCATCAATCATTCTGGCCAGGCATTCAAACTTGTCGATACGTCCGGTTTTCAAGTCGAGGATAGGCTGGAAGTACGGCACAATCCGACCCTCATCAAGGGCCTTCCTCAAGCGATTGGCCCAGATGAGATTCTGCTCGTAGCTCTCGCGGGTTTTCTGATTGGGATCGTATACCTGGCAACTGAGCTTGTTCTTGCGCGCTGATTTCAACGCGATATTGGCACAGGTCAGGAGTCGGGCATCGGCCTGCTGAGTACCATCTGATTGCAGGCTGGTGGCTACGCCCAGAGTGACGTTGAGCGGAATACGATGCTCCAGCCAGGTGAAGCTCAGGTTGCCGAGCATGTCCTGCATTGCCCCGGTCAGTTGGCCGAGCTCCTTAGGGCTTCTGCTGTCTGGCAGCCAGACAGCCAGTTCGTCAGCGGGCATACGGTACAAGCGGGCGGCTGCAGAGGTAGGTAGGTCGTTCAGAAAGCCCTGCAGGGCAGTGGCTAGCTGGCTAATGACGTGATCGCCGCAGCGGTGCCCGTAAAAGTCGTTGATCTCCTTGAACGAGTCTATATTGACCAGCACCAGTGTTCCGGAAGTAGCCTTGCCCAGGTCAAGCAACAGCTTTTCACGGTTGGGCAGTTGCGTCAGCGTATCGGTATGCAGAACGTGTACACGGTTGAGCAGATTGCCGACAAACAGCAGTAAAATTCCTGACAATCCCAGTGTGATCGCACTGACCAGACCTACTATCTTTATGTTGCTTTCGCGCATGGGCGTAAGCACAGCATCAATTTCTGCCTGAGGTACGCCAACGCCAAAGATCATCCCTGCCTGTGTGCGGCTGAAATACAGTGCGTGTTGCTCATCGTTGATATTCAGCGCCATGGTCTGCATGGGCGCTACCAGCAGCCGGCCAGAGATAATCGCTGACTGAGGCAGCGGCCCGGTCAACTGATTATGCAGCTCACTGTTGATGATCGCATCAATCTTCAACTGGGCGTCTGGCGCGTCACCGGAGGCGGCCAGGCTGGAGAGGTTGCGATTTTCACTGTCGAGGAGAAAGGCAAATGCGCCGGGGGTCACTTCAACGCGGCTGACCAGTTGGATAATCTCGTCGGCTCGCCAGTCGGTGGAGGCGAGGCCGATTACCTTGCCTTGTGAATCACGCATAACGGTGGTCAGGCTGATCACGACATTATTGATCAGCTCCTTGTAATAGGCTGGTGTCCAATAGAAATGCGCGGGTGCTGATGAGCCGGTTTCGGAAATGGCTTCGGGTAAAATGCGCCGGTACCAATCCTGTATGTGATACAGGTTCTCCACTGGCTGAACAAATATATCCGCTTCCTGACGGTAGCCGTAAGCAGACAGATGCTGCTGGGTATCATCAACCCCGCCGTACCAGATTTCTGCGCCGTAGGCCTCCGGCATGTTTGCCAAAGCGGAGCGCAAACCGTATTCCAGCTCCGCTTTTCTATCTTGGGAGCGGCCGCCGCGCAGCAGCATTTCACCGGCGTGTGCAAGGTTGGCGGTGTTCTGCTCCATCAGTTGATGATGGGCGTTGATGCGGTTCAGGTTGGCATAGAAGGTGTCGGCGATCTGTTGCTGCCGCAAATCGGTCATCGCGCCCTGGGAAAACTTCAGGTTTAGCGAAGACATCATCAATATACCGATAACAAACACACCGACGAGCACGCCGAGTACCAGCATGATCGATAACTTCGTCCAGAAGTTGGTCGGTGTTTTCAGTCCCATTTTCCGTTGATCCCGTCCTGGATACGGGATCTGGCCGCCGCGAGCTGGTTTTCGTCAAGCAGCTTCTCCTGTCGCTCTATCCCCTCCTTGGCCTGTGCATTGCCGTTAAGCAGGGCCAGGCTGTACCACACGTAAGCCTCTTCCTGATCCGTTGCAGTGCGAGCGTTAGCGGCATAACTATTGGCCAGGGTCAGTTGCGCTTCTGCCGAGCCTTTGCGGGCGGCCTGATTGAGCCAGTAACGCGCCTTTTCAGGCTGGGTCTTGTCATACAGGGCGGCCAGCGCAAGGTGTGAGGGTATATGGCCTTTATTGGCAGCCTGTTCGAGATACTTGCTTGCCTGGCCTGCGTTGGGGCCGGTGCCAGCCCCGTCCTTATAGGCCAAGCCGGTATAGTAGCTGGCTTCGATCAGCCCCTGGTCGGCCGCCTGGCTCATCAGTTGCAAGGCTTTGGCTTTATCTACGGCGGTGCCCTGGCCCGCTTGATAAAGCTGGCCAAGCACCAATTGCCCGGGTGCATGTTGTTGGCCGGCTGAGCGCGTGGCCCAGGCAAAAGCGGCAGGGAAGTCGCCGCGCGTGCGCTCCAGGCTGGCCATGTGATGCTGGGCTTTGGCATCGCCATTATCGGCTATGGGGCGGCAAGCGGTGTGCGCCTGGGTGTAGTTCTTGATGGTGTACAGCAGGTAGCAATTGCTGTTCTGCCTGCGGCTAACGGCTTCGTCTACTGCTGCGCTGACGTCTTCGGCAATCGCCGGTTCGGCCGGTTGAGGCGTGGCAGCCGTACTTTTGGCAGGTTGCTGGGCCGGGCTCGATGCTCTGACGCGGGCGGCAAAGTCCTGCACGTCCTCAGGGCAGGACATGAGGTAACCACGTTGCATGCGTTGCAGGTTATCGCGGGTGGCATCGCGACCAGCGTAGGTCTGGGCGATCACCCCGCAACGGTTGTCGCGTTCCTGGGCGACCAGTGCCAACTGTCTGGCCCGGCGATCGTCATCCGAGTGGGCTTCGATATACAGCGTAAGCGGGTCTATGTACGGTTGCGCAAACAGCTCGTCGACTTCGGCTTGCAGTTCGGCCTGATCATTACTGCCCACTAGGCCGCCAGCAAAGTCGGCAAACCGGCGGCTTTGGGCAGCAATCATTTCACTGGATTGGGTGAAAAAAGCGCTGGACCTGGACCAGATCTGGTTCTTGTCGGGCATGCCCGCGCAGCCACTTGAGGAAACAGCAGCTAATATCACCACGGCGGCAGGTATAAAGCGCATCAACTACTCCTAATACATCCAATGTCATACGGCAATTGATCGCATGTTGGGATAGCCATCTTTACTGACTTGCTCCCATTGTTTGTTACGAAAAGCTAGCAAAACTTCCCCAATCTGAGAAGCGGAAAATTGCAAATGGCCATCATTCGACTATTTTGGCGTCAAAATTTTCTCAGGTCTAGGAGGATATCGGCAGTCGGGCGCTTTTCCTTAACATTATCTCAGATTTACCTCGGTGATCAGCGCGGCAGCCGGCATACCGATACAGGCTCCTTGAGCATAGTCGATGCCCAGGGATTTAACCTGCTCATAAACCGCAGGGCTATGCACAAATTCTGCGACTGTCTGCATGCCCAATTCGCTGGCAAAGCGAACAATGCCCCGGGTCAAGGCCACGGCATTGATATCGGTATCGAGCTGGCGTATCAAGCTGCCATCGATCTTGATCAGGTCAACGTTCAGGCGCAGTAGGTGCTCGAAGTTCGAGTAGCCGGTGCCGAAATCATCGATGGCGATGCGGCAGCCCAACGCCTTGACCTTGTCGATGAATAGCCTCACGGATTCGTAGTTTTCAATGCCTTCGGATTCGAGAATTTCGAAGATCACTCGGTTGGCCATGTCGTTGTCCTGCAGTCGGCGGATGATCTCTGTGCAGAGCTCGGGATCAAGCAGATCTTCACATGACAGATTCAAGGAAAATTCGTAGTGATTATCGGCGAAGCGCGCAAAGCACTGCTCGATCATGCAGCGGGTGATAAAGCGATAGAGGCGGATTTTCTTCGCCACTGGCAGAAATTGAGCCGGGCTGACAGGCTGGCCTTTTTCATCGATCATCCGCGCCAGACATTCGAACTTGAGAATTCGCCCGGTCTGTACATCGATAATGGGTTGAAAGAAGGGGACTATCCTACCGTCGTTAAGTGCACTTCTGAGTTTGTTGGCCCAGATAAGGTTGTGTTCGTAGCTTTCCCGGGCGCGGTGAGCGGGGTCATAGATGAGGTAGCTTTTTTGCGTGAGGCGCGCCTGCTTCAGAGCGATATTGGCACTGGGCAGTAAAAGGTCTGCGGGCAATTGGCTGCCATCCGGCAGGCAGGTACTGGCCAGGCCCATGCTGACATGCAGTGAGATCGTCTGAGCCTCCCAGTCGATAGTCAAATCACCGACAAATGCCATGATTTCACTGAGTTTTGCCTGCAGCTCGGGCTCACTGTGGTTGCCTGAGGTCCAGATGGCCAGTTCGTCTGCAGGCATGCGGTAAAGACGGCTATTGGATTTTTTCGAGTGGATTTCAATATAGCGTTGCAGCGCCTTGGCCAGCACAGTGATGACGTGATCGCCGCATTGGTGGCCGTAAAAGTCGTTTAGCTCCTTGAAGTCGTCAATGTTCAACAGTATCAAGCTGGCGGCTTGGGTATCACCCAGGTCCACTAGCAGGCGTTCGCGGTTGGGCAGGCCGGTCAAGGGGTCGGTGTAGAGTGTTCGCAACTGGCGCAGGGTGATGGCCACCATATAAAGCATCAGCGCTGCGAGTATCAGCAGGATACTGCCTATCAGTGCAACGATGCGTAGATTGCTATCACGCATGGGAGTCAGTACGGCGTCTATTTCCTTCTGCGGCACACCTATGCCAAACACCATGCCGGCTTGAGTGTTGGAGAAAAACAGCTCGTAATCCTCGCCATCCACCGTCAGCGTCAGTTGCTGCATAGGGTTGGCAGGCCGTTGCCGCAGCGAGCCATCCTGCTGGGCTGGCAGTAGCGCCTGTAAGTGCCCGCTGCTGATCGATTCGATCAACTGTTGCGCATGCGTCACATTCTCCGCCAACGCCAGGCTGGAAAGATTACGATTCTCCTTGTCCAGCAGGAACGAGAAGGCGCCAGGGGTGACTTTTACCCGGCTGACCAGATTGACTATCTCTTCCGTGCGCCAGTCAGTAACCGCAATACCCATGGGCTGTCCGTCGCCATTGCGCATCAGCGTGCTGAGACTGATCACGACGTTATCCGTGTCGGCGCGGTAATAAGCCGAGGTCCAATGGTAGCTGCGAATGGCCGGGTCGTTGTCGGACAAGTCGTTGAGAATGGTTTGATACCAGTCGCGGGTATGAAAATCGTCACCCGCCGACTCAGTGCGAATGTCGGCGGTTTCACGGTAGGCGCGCATGCCGAAGGCGCCAGTACCCACCGCCCCTGGTTGGTAGAGGATGGCGCTGCCATAGGCGTCGGGAAAGTCGGCGAGCGTTTGCTTCAGGCTAAGCCGCAGTTGCACGGTGGAGAACCTGCCGGGGCTTGGGTACAGGCGGTGGTAAAGCTCACCCAGACGGGCCAGGTCTTCGGTGTTTTGCTCCATCTGGTGGTGATGGGCATTGATACGCCCCAGATTGGCATAGAAGGTGTCGGCAATCTGGCGTTGGCGCAGCTCGGACATGGCACCCTGGGCAAAACTCAGGTTCAAGCTGGACATCAGCCACATGCCGGCAATAAAGAGTGCCACCAGAAGACTCAGAGTCAGCATGATCGAGTGCTGCAAGCTCAACATGCCTGAGGTTCTGATCCGTGCAAGATACATCCATGACATCGGTAACTTCTCGGTTCTATCCCTGTGTCCAACGCGGTTTTCCGCCGCGCCGCTGCCCTGCTATCGAGCTGCTACGAGCATAGCACCACGGCGCGAGACAGAGCGGCTCTGATAAATAAATTGTTAGCTGGAACGGAATTTGCGTAGCAGGTAGCTAACCGCGACTTAGCGTCAATTATTTGATCTGGGAATTTCCGAGGCATGGCAGTCGACCGCGCAGAAATGATGAGTAACGTCCGCAGCAACCTTTCCGGGTTGCGGCATGGCGCCCTGGGTGTGCCGATTCTGCTATTGGTGATGCTGGGCATGATGATGCTGCCGGTGCCACCCTTCCTGCTCGATGTGCTCTTTACCTTCAATATTGCCCTGTCGCTGGTCGTTCTGCTGGTTTGCGCGTACGCGCTGCGGCCGCTGGATTTTGCCGTATTCCCGACGATTCTCCTGATTGCAACCTTGCTGCGTCTGGCGCTCAACGTGGCTTCTACCCGAGTGGTGTTGCTCTACGGGCACGAGGGTGGGGATGCTGCGGGCAAGGTGATTCAAGCCTTCGGTGAGGTGGTGATCGGCGGCAACTATGTGGTCGGTCTGGTGGTGTTTGCCATCCTGATGATCATCAACTTCGTTGTGGTGACCAAAGGTGCCGGGCGTATTTCCGAGGTGAGCGCTCGCTTCACCCTGGATGCGATGCCCGGCAAGCAGATGGCTATCGATGCGGACCTGAATGCAGGGCTGATCGATCAGGAGCAAGCCAAGCTGCGGCGCACCGAGGTTGCCCAGGAAGCGGACTTTTACGGCTCGATGGACGGCGCCAGCAAGTTTGTGCGCGGTGACGCGGTCGCCGGCCTGCTGATTCTGTTTATCAATATCATCGGTGGCCTGGCCATCGGTATGGCCCAGCACGGTTTGAGCTTCGGCGACGCCAGCCGAATCTACGTATTGCTGACCATCGGTGACGGTCTGGTTGCCCAGATCCCGTCATTGCTGCTGTCAACTGCTGCGGCGATCATGGTGACCCGCGTATCCACGTCTGAAGATATGGGCTCGCAGGTCAATCGTCAGATGTTTGCATCGCCCAAGGCGCTGGCGATCGCGGCGGCCATCATGATCGTCATGGGTCTGATTCCCGGTATGCCGCATTTTTCCTTCCTCAGCCTGGGCTTTTTGGCGGCGGGTGCGGCCTACTTTATCGCCAACCGGCAGCGTCTCAAGCAGAACGCCGAGCAGGAGGTTGAGCGCAAGGCCACTGAAGTGCCTGCGGCACCGCGCCCGGAAACCCGCGAGCTAGGCTGGGATGATGTAACGCCGGTGGATATGGTCGGCCTGGAAGTGGGTTACCGGTTGATCCCGCTGGTTGATCGCAATCAGGGCGGCCAATTGTTGGCGCGGATCAAGGGCGTACGCAAGAAGCTGTCGCAGGACATGGGCTTTCTGATGCCTTCTGTGCATATCCGCGACAATCTTGATCTGGCCCCGAACGCCTATCGCGTCACGCTGATGGGTGTTGGTGTAGCGGAGGCCGAGGTATATCCCGACCGTGAGCTAGCGATCAACCCGGGTCAGGTATTTGGCGAAATCAAAGGCATTGCCGGCAAGGATCCCGCCTTTGGTCTGGACGCTATCTGGATCGAGCCGATGCAGAAGGACCAGGCCCAGTCACTCGGCTATACGGTGGTGGACGCCAGCACCGTGGTGGCGACCCATCTGAATCAGATCCTCAACAAGCATGCCCATGAACTGATCGGTCATGAGGAAGTGCAGCAACTGTTGCAGGTGCTGGCCAAGGCCTCGCCGAAGCTGGCCGAGGAGCTGGTGCCGGGGATGATTTCACTCTCCGGTCTGCTCAAGGTATTGCAAGGCTTGCTGCAGGAGCAGGTGCCGGTGCGTGACATTCGCACCATCGCCGAGGCGATCGCCAATCAGCCCGGCAAGAGTCAAGATCCTGGCGCATTGATTTCGGCAGTACGGGTGTCTTTGTCGCGTTCCATCGTGCAAAGCATTGTAGGGCTTGACTCCGAGCTCCCTGTGATCACATTGGAGCCCAGGTTGGAACAGATGTTGCTACAGAGTCTACAGAAGGCCGGGCAGGGCGGTGATGACGGCATCATGCTTGAGCCGGGGATGGCTGAAAAGCTGCAGCGCTCACTGGCTGATGCGGTGCAACGCCAGGAAGTACAAGGTAAGCCAGCGATATTGCTGGTGGCAGGGCCGGTACGCGGGATGATGGCCAAGTTTGTCCGCTACGCGGCGCCTGGGGCCCATGTGCTGTCCTACCAGGAAATTCCGGACAGCAAGCAGGTCACCATTGTGGCGACAGTCGGGCAGAGCTAGTTGATGCACGGCAAGAATGAATGCAAGGCAGCCGACGCTGCCGGCTCAGTTAAACGAATGCAGAGGGTGGGTCAGCCATGAAAGTGAAACGTTTCTTTGCCGCAGACATGCGCCAGGCGATGAAGCTGGTACGCGACGAGCTCGGTGCCGATGCGTCCATTATCGCCAACCGGCGCGTAGTCGGCGGCGTGGAGCTGACAGCGGCGCTGGATTATGAAGCGCCGCGCCTGACCCCTCCGACCCCGGGTCTGAGCCAGGAACTGAAAAAGACCCAGGAACGTATTGTCACGGCACGCGCCCAACTGGAAGCGGGCGAGCGCAGCAGTGCAGGACCGACCGTGAATCGGCAGATGTTTGGCGAGACCATGCGCCAGGCAGCCCAGGACGGATCCTCCGAGGCGCAGGAGTTTCTTGATCGGCTGAACAGCGAGATGGCGCAGCCCGTAGCGCCTGCCGCCATGGCCAAGCCAGCTTTGCGCGTAGCTGAACCCGAGCCGGAATCGGCGTCGGGCCTGGGTGCCATGCGTGCTGAAATCGCCGGATTGCGCGAGATGCTCGAAGCGCAGCTGGGCAATATGGCCTGGGGTCAGATCAATCAGCAGCAGCCGCGTCAGGCCAGCCTGTGGCGGCGCCTCACCCAGTTGGGTCTGCCCGCGGAGCTGAGCCAGAGTCTGCTGCGCCTGGTGGCCGATGAGCCCAATACCCGGCAGGCATGGCGCATGCTGCTGGCGCACCTGTCGCACAGCATTCCAGTCATGCGTGAGGAGTTGATTGAAGCGGGCGGTGTTGTTGCCCTGGTTGGCCCCACAGGGGCAGGTAAAACCACCACCCTGGGTAAATTGGCAGCACGTTACGTGCTCAAGCATGGCAGCCAGCACGTAGCGCTAGTGACCATGGATACCTACCGCATCGGTGCGCACGAGCAGTTACGCACCCTGGGCCGGATTCTGAATGTGCCGGTGCGCGTGGTTGACGAACAGAACGGCCTGGCCGATGTGCTCAAGGAGTTTTCCGGCAAGCGCCTGGTGTTGCTCGATACCGCAGGCTTGCAGGCGCAGGATCCGCACCTGCAAGGGCAACTGAGCCAGTTGGCGGCACTGGGTACCCAGGTCAGCACGCTGCTGGTATTGGCGGCTACCAGTCAGTATCAGGTGCTCAAGGCGGCCTATCATACCTATAAGGTGTGTAACCTGGATGGCTGCGTGATTACCAAGGTGGATGAGGCGGCTACCCTGGGTGAAGTATTGGGTCTGGCCATGCAGCAGGGTTTACCGGTAGCCTATCTGGCGGATGGCCAGCGCATACCGGATGATATTGCCCGTGCGGTCGGCCATCAATTGGTCAGCCGGGCGGTCAGTCTGGCGGGTAACGAAAGCCCGCCGGATCAGGCCATGGCTGACGTGTTTGCCGGTATACTGCACAACCAGCGCGCTGGTTAACAGACGATCAACAGTTTTATTGCTAACAAGGTAATCCACGCAGATGGGCAGCAAACATCCGGTTCAGGTCATCGCGGTCACCGGCGGCAAAGGCGGGATCGGCAAAACCAACGTGTCGGTCAACCTGGGTCTGGCCCTGGCTGACATGGGGCGTCGAGTGGTGTTGCTCGACGCCGACCTTGGTTTGGCGAACGTCGATGTGTTGCTGGGCCTCAAGCCGAAAGCCACCCTGGCCGACGTGCTTGAAGGCACCTGCGAGTTGCGCGATGTATTGCTCAATGGCCCGGGCGGCATGCGTATTGTGCCCGCTGCCTCCGGCGCCGCGACCATGGTCAATCTGAATCCCCAGCAACACGCTGGTCTGATTCAGGCATTCAGCGATATTGGCGATAACATTGATGTACTGATTGTCGACACCGCTGCGGGTATCGGTGATTCGGTAGTCAGCTTCGTGCGCGCCGCGCAGGAAGTGCTGGTGGTTGTTTGCGATGAGCCCACCTCGATTACAGACGCTTATGCCTTGATCAAGCTGCTTAATCGCGATCATGGCATGACACGCTTCCGTATATTGGCCAATATGGTACACACGCCACAGGAAGGCCGGACGGTCTTTGCTAAGCTGACCAAGGTAACGGATCGCTTCCTTGATGTAGCGCTGCAGTATGTGGGTGCCGTGCCTTACGACGAAAATGTGCGTAAGGCTGTCCAGAAGCAGCGTGCCCTTTATGAGGTGTTTCCGCGCAGCAAGGCCTCCATCGCTATTCGGGGTATTGCACAAAAAGTCGATGCCTGGCCGCTGCCGGCCAATCCACGCGGGCATCTTGAATTTTTCGTCGAACGCCTGGTACAGCAAACGGGTTCAGGCCTATGACACAAACGGCTGGTGGATTGAGCATGTATACACGCGCACAGTGTTCCGCTGACAACCAGGATCAACTGGTTTCCCAGTATGCCCCGCTGGTCAAACGTATTGCCTACCACATGCTTGCTCGCCTGCCGTCCAGTGTTCAGGTTGATGATCTGATTCAGGCCGGGATGATTGGTCTGCTGGAGGCTTCGCGCAAATTCGAAAGCGGCAAGGGCGCCAGTTTCGAGACCTACGCGGGTATTCGCATCCGCGGTGCCATGCTGGATGAAGTCCGCAAGGGCGACTGGGCCCCGCGCTCGGTGCACCGCAACACGCGGATGGTCAGTGATGCGGTACGCGCAGTGGAGTCACGTCTGGGCCGCGACGCCAAGGACCATGAAATAGCCGCAGAGCTGGAGATGAGCCTGGAAGAGTATTACGCCATCCTCAATGATACCTCCGGCAGCAAGCTGTTCAGTTTTGACGAGTTGATCGAGAACGGCACGCGCGCGGATGCGCACAGCGATGAGGAGCCACTGGGTGGCCTGCAGGATCAACGTTTTCGCGTAGCCCTGGTAGAGGCAATCGAGGGGTTGCCAGAGCGCGAGCGCCTGCTGCTGTCGCTGTATTACGATGAAGAATTGAATTTGAAAGAGATTGGCGCGGTGCTGGGTGTTAGTGAATCGCGCGTCAGCCAGCTGCATAGCCAGTGCGCAGCACGATTACGCGCGCGGCTGAGTGGGTGGAGAAACGATTGATTTTGTTCCCGGTATCCGGACAATGGCCGGTTGCCCTGAAAGATGGGTGTTGAATGTCAGTGAAGCCAGCGCCGGATGGCGTCTGCGCGTACACTGGCGACAATGGAGTTGAAAGGGCTTGTTTGGCCAGTAGGTAAGCGGGGTGCGATAGTGCACTCTTCCTGGTTTGTACGGAGGTCGACTTGGACAAGAATATGAAAATTCTCATCGTTGATGATTTTTCAACGATGAGGCGCATTATCAAGAATCTGTTGCGCGACCTGGGTTTCACCAACACGGCGGAAGCTGATGATGGAACCTCGGCACTGCCGATGCTGCAAAGCGGTAGCTTCGATTTTCTGGTGACCGACTGGAACATGCCGGGTATGAGCGGCATTGATCTGTTGCGAGCAGTGAGGGCCGATGAGCGCCTCAAGCATTTGCCGGTATTGATGGTCACGGCCGAAGCCAAACGCGATCAGATCATTGAAGCCGCTCAAGCGGGTGTCAACGGCTACGTGGTCAAGCCGTTTACCGCCCAGGCGCTGAAAGAGAAAATCGAAAAGATCTTCGAGCGGGTTCAAGCAAAATAATAATTATCCGGGGTACAGGTTATGGCGTTAAGTAAGGATCCCGGCCAGGCGACCGCTCAAGAATTCGAACATTCCCTCAAGGATAATGCGCGGCAACTGGTCGAATACCTGGAGCAGGGCCAGTACGGTGAAGCCATCCTGGTCATACACGCAATCAATCAGGCACGTGATCGCGGCTTGTATTACGAAGTCGGGCAACTGACGCGTGCGCTGCACAATTCCATTGTCAACTTCCAGATAGACACCTCACATGCACTGGGTGACGGGGCTGAAGTCTCCAAAATCACTGATGCGTCAGATCGTCTTGATTATGTCGTGAAGCTGACCGACAAAGCGGCCAACCGCACCATGGATCTGGTGGAAAGCAGCGCGCCGATCATCTCCAGCCTGGGCCAGGAAGCCACTGCACTGCGCGCCGACTGGCAGCGCCTGCAGCGTCGTGAGATGGAGGCGGGGGAATTCCGCGAACTATACAAGCGCATGGGTGAGTTTCTGGCTAAAACAGAAGAATCCAGTGCGCAGGTCAGCACCCATCTTAACGACATCCTTATTGCCCAGGACTATCAGGACCTTACCGGTCAGGTGATCAAGCGCGTCACTACGCTGGTCCATGACGTGGAAGAAAGCCTGGTCAGTCTGGTGCGAATGGCAGGGCAGGTTGATCGGATTGCGGGCATTAATCATGCCTCATCCGAGCAGGAAGCAAAAAAAGTCTCCGCCAAGGGTGAAGGTCCGCAGATTCATGCCGATAAAAGAGAAGACGTTGTATCCGGACAGGATGAAGTCGATGATCTTCTCTCCAGTCTGGGCTTCTAACTACAAGCACGCCCGGGAGTGGATGCATGAGTTTTGATGCGGATGAGGAAATTCTTCAGGATTTTCTGGTGGAAGCCGGGGAAATCCTCGAGCTGTTGTCAGAGCAACTGGTCGACCTGGAGAACCGTCCCGATGATACCAATCTGCTCAACGCCATCTTCCGAGGCTTTCACACGGTCAAGGGTGGCGCCGGGTTTCTGCAGCTGGATGCGCTGGTAGGCTGCTGCCACATTGCGGAAAACGTGTTCGATATTCTGCGCAAGGGCGAGCGTCAGGTCGATTCCGAACTGATGGACGTGGTCCTGCAGGCGCTCGATAGCGTCAATGAAATGTTTAGCCAGGTGCGCGAGGGCGAAGATCCCAAACCTGCCGATCCGGCCTTGCTTGAGGCATTGGCGCGTCTGGCGGTACCTGCCTCGGCGGAACCCGCTCCAGTATCGCCGGGATCCAGCTCCGTCGAATCGCCAGGGCAGGCCTCTGAAGGCTCAGGCGATGTTACCGACGATGAATTCGAGCAACTGCTTGAGGCCTTGCATGGCCCGGCAGCAGTGGCCAGCGAGCAAGCTGTTCCTGTCATGGCGGCTACGCCAGCGCAGAACAACAGCGACGAAATTACCGATGACGAGTTCGAGGCTTTGCTCGACCAATTACACGGTACAAGCCCGCCAGCACCAGCACCAGCACCAGCGGCCCCTGCGGCAGCTACGCCGAGCGCTTCGACTGGCGTGCCGAGCAGCCCATCTTCTGTTGCCTCCAGCAGCAGCGATGAAATAAACGATGATGAATTTGAAGCTCTGCTTGATGAGCTGCATGGCAAAGGCGCTGCGCCCGGCAAGGTTGTAGCTGCGCAAGCTGAAGCGAGTCCCGCGGTTAAGAGCTCTGATGTCGAGCCCGAGCATATTACCGATGACGAGTTTGAGGCGCTGCTTGATCAGTTGCATGGCAGTGGCCAGGCGCCCGGCAAGCTGGATAGCCCCGCAGCGCCTGAAGTAAAGCCGGCCGTGCCCGCAGCCAAGGCGCCAGCCCCAGCCAAGCCTGTTGCCAAGGCCGCGCCGCCTGCCGCGAAACCCGCACCTGCGCCAGCCACTGAACCCGCGAAAGATAAGCAGGCTGCCATTGAAAATCCCGCAGCCGAGACCACTGTTCGGGTAGATACCGCGCGCCTTGACGACATCATGAATATGGTCGGCGAGCTGGTGCTGGTGCGTAATCGCCTGGTGCGATTGGGCCTGAGTAGCGGTGATGAGGAATTGAACAAGGCGGTGGGCAATCTGGATGTGGTCACGGCCGATCTGCAGTCTTCGGTGATGAAAACCCGCATGCAGCCGATCAAGAAGGTGTTTGGTCGCTTCCCACGCGTGGTACGTGATCTGGCCCGCAGCCTGAAAAAGGAAATCAACCTTGAACTGGTCGGTGAAGAGACCGATCTGGACAAGAACCTGGTCGAGGCCCTTGCCGATCCTCTGGTGCATTTGGTGCGTAACTCGGTGGATCACGGTATCGAGCTGCCGCATGAGCGTGAAGCCGCCGGCAAGCCGCGCACCGGCAAGGTGATTCTGGCTGCCGAACAGGAAGGCGATCACATCCTGCTGACCATTACCGATGATGGCCGAGGTATGGACGCCGATGTGCTGCGCGCCAAGGCCGTTGAAAAGGGGATGATGGACAAGGATGCCGCCGAACGGCTGACAGAAAGCGAATGCTTCGATCTGATTCTGGCCCCGGGCTTTTCCACCAAGACCGAAATTTCCGATGTCTCTGGCCGCGGTGTCGGCATGGATGTGGTCAAGACCAAGATTTCCCAGCTGAACGGCACCATTGGCATCCAATCGACCAAGGGGCAGGGTAGCCGTATTGTCATCAAGGTACCGCTGACGCTGGCGATTATGCCCACGTTGATGGTCATGCTGGCCAATCAGGCCTTTGCTTTGCCGCTGGTCAGCGTGAACGAGATTTACAGCCTGGACCTGTCGCGTACCAATGTAGTCGACGGTCAGGAAGTCATCATCGTGCGCGAAAAGGCCTTGCCGCTGTTTTTCCTCAAGCGTTGGTTGATGCCCGGCGTTGAAGATACCAGCGATCGGTCTGCCGCCAGCGTGGTGATAGTGTCGGTTGGCACCCAACGGGTCGGGTTTGTGGTTGATCAGTTGGTAGGTCAGGAAGAGGTGGTGATCAAACCGCTCGGTCGTATGCTGCAAGGCACCCCGGGCATGTCGGGCGCGACTATCACGGGTGACGGCCGTATTGCTCTGATTCTGGATATTCCCAGCCTGCTCAAGCGGTATGCACGACGCGGCTAGCAGCGCCGCTGGAAGAATGATGCAGGGATGGATGGTTATCAGGATACGCCCCCGTACGGCGGGTGATCCGGGCAGGTTTCAGGAGAGCGTATGGCGGTCAAGGTGCTGGTGGTGGATGATTCTGGATTTTTTCGCCGCCGGGTTACGGAAATTCTCGCGGGCGATCCGCAGATCCAGGTGGTCGGTACTGCTTCCAATGGCCGTGAGGCTGTGGATCAGACGCTGGCGCTGCATCCGGATGTGATCACCATGGATTACGAGATGCCGGTGATGGACGGCATCACTGCCGTGCGCGAAATCATGCAGCGCTGCCCTACGGCGGTATTGATGTTTTCCTCGCTGACCTATGAAGGCGCGCGTGTCAGCCTGGATGCGCTGGACGCTGGCGCGGCCGATTACCTGCCGAAAAATTTCGAGGATATCTCCCGCAATCCAGACAAGGTCAGGCAGCTGCTGTGCGAGCGAGTGCATGCCTTGGCGCGCACCAACCGTCGCTCTCTGGGACTTTCTTCTTCCATTGCGCCAACTACATCACCAGCTGTCTCTAGTGCATCCAGGCCGACACTACGCTCCACGACCAACGAACCCGCGCCCGCAGCCAAAGCGGCTCCGGCAACGACCCGTAGCACCACCAGCAACAGCCCGCCGCCGCGCAAGAAACACTACCAATTGGTCGCCATCGGTACCTCCACCGGTGGCCCGGTGGCACTGCAGAAAGTCCTTACTCAACTGCCGGCCAGTTTTCCCGCGCCCTTGCTGTTGATTCAGCATATGCCAGCGGCCTTTACCAAGGCTTTCGCCGAGCGCTTGGACAAGCTGTGCAGGATTCGCGTCAAGGAAGCCGAAGACGGCGATACGCTCAAACCCGGCGTCGCCTTGCTGGCGCCCGGCGGCAAGCAGATGATGCTCGATGGCCGTGGCGTGGTGCGCATCCTGCCAGGCGATGAGCGGCTGAATTTCAAGCCCTGCGTGGATGTGACCTTTGGTTCTGCAGCCAAGGCGTTTCGCGACAAGGTGCTGGCGGTGGTGCTAACCGGTATGGGCGCCGATGGTCGGGAAGGGGCGCGCATGCTCAAGACGGCCGGCAGTGATATCTGGGCGCAGGATGAGGCCAGTTGTGTGATCTACGGCATGCCAATGGCGATCGCTAAGGCGAATCTGGCCGATGGAATCTACAGTCTGGATGATATTGGCCGCTACCTGGCAGAGCTCAGCTGATGGATATTCTCAGCATCATCGGCATCATTCTCGCGTTCGTGGCGATATTGGGTGGTAATTACCTCGAAGGCGGCCACGCCGCCGCGCTGCTGAACGGGCCGGCAGCGCTTATCGTGTTTGGCGGCACCCTGGGCGCCGCCTTTATCCAGACGCCGCTGAAGGTATTCAAACGCGCCCTGGTGATTGCCCGCTGGATCATTTTTCCACCCGCCAACCGTCTGCAGGCAGGTATCAATCAGGTTATCGGCTGGAGCACCATCGCGCGTAAAGAGGGGCTTCTTGGTCTGGAACAGATTGCCGATATGGAGTCCGATTTTTTCGCCCGCAAGGGCCTGCAACTGCTGGTTGACGGCAGTGAGCCGGAGGCCATTCGCAGCATTCTGGAAGTGGATCTGCTGACCCGGGAAAGCCATGATCTGATGGCTGCCAAGGTGTATGAAAGCATGGGCGGTTATTCGCCCACCATCGGCATTATCGGTGCGGTCATGGGCCTTATTCACGTCATGGGCAACCTCGCGGACCCTTCGATGCTCGGCACCGGTATCGCCGTCGCCTTCGTGGCAACGATTTATGGTGTAGCACTGGCCAACCTGTTCCTGTTGCCGGTGGCGAACAAGCTCAAGTCTGTGGTGTTGCAGCAGTCTCGTTACCGCGAAATGCTGCTTGAGGGTCTGCTGTCTATCGCCGAAGGTGAGAACCCACGGTCCATCGAAATGAAGCTCGAGGGCTTCCTGGACTGACAGGGGCAGCATATGCGGCGGCGGCGTCACGAAGAGCCTGAAAATCACGAGCGCTGGTTGGTCTCATACGCGGACTTCATCACCCTGCTGTTTGCGTTTTTTGTGGTCATGTACTCCATCTCGTCGGTCAACGATGGTAAATACAAGGTGCTGTCGGAAACCCTGGAAGGCGCATTCAATCAACCGCAGCGGTCTCTGGATCCTATTCAGATCGGTGAGGAAATACCCCGCGGTCTGGCCCGCAGTGATGGCGAGGGCATGGCCGGTGATACCGGCGAAGGCGCTCCCCGCGATGCGCTGCAGGACATCACAGAAGCGATGCAGTCGGCCTTTGGCGAATTGATTTCAGCGGGCGATCTGGAAGTGCGGGGTAACGAGCTGTGGATCGAGATCGAGCTCAATTCCAGTCTGTTGTTTCCCAGCGGCGACGCCTTGCCACTGGATGCCGGGTTCGATTTGATCGAACGTATCGCCATGATTTTGGCGCCCTATCAGAACCCCATCCATGTTGAAGGCTTCACTGACAACATGCCGATCAATTCGCGGCTCTACCCGACCAATTGGGAGCTGTCGGCGGCCCGGGCTGCCAGCGTCGTGCGCATGCTTGGCATCGGCGGTGTCGATCCGCAGCGCATGGCCGCGGTAGGTTATGGCGAGTTTCGCCCTGTTGCCGACAACACCACTGCCGCCGGAAGGCGCGCTAACCGCCGTGTGGTACTGTTGATTTCGCGCTATCTGGATAGCCGGCACGAGGCTTTCAAGAGTGACCAGGGTGAGGATGTCGACAGGTTGCGTGAAGCGCGTAACAGGTCTGGCACGCCTTCTGCAGAGTAAAGTGTTCAGTTGTCGCCTGAAGGTTGTGGCGTCATTTTGTTGTCGTTGGTGGAGTGGGCTGGACGCAGCGCGTCGGTACCATGCCCCCGGAGGATGTGTATGAAAGTCTGGGCCGTGGCCAATCAGAAAGGCGGAGTGGGCAAGACCACTACCGCAGTGGCCTTGGCTGGTCTGTTGGCGGATCAGGGGCAGCGCGTGCTGGTGGTCGATCTGGACCCGCATGGTTCCATGACCAGTTACTTTGGGCACGATCCTGATAGCCTGACCAGCAGCGTCTTCAACCTGTTCCAGCACAAGGGCCAGGTGCCGGAAGGTCTGGCCCAGGCGCTGTTGTTGGATACCAGCCATGAAAATATCCGTTTGCTGCCCTCGAGTACATCTCTGGCTACGCTGGAGCGCCAGTCCGCCGCGCAGGGCGGCTTTGGCCTGGTGCTGTCGCGCGCTCTGGCGCAGTTGTGGGATGACTACCAGTTCGTGCTGATCGACAGTCCGCCGCTGCTCGGCGTGTCGATGATCAATGCCCTGGCAGCGTGCGAGCAACTGGTCATCCCGGTGCAGACCGAGTTCCTGGCCATGAAGGGGCTTGAGCGCATGGTGCATACCCTGGATATGGTCAATCGCTCGCGCAAGCAAGCGCTGCCCTACACCGTGGTGCCGACCCTGTTTGACCGCCGCACCCAGGCATCCTTGACCACGTTGCGGATGCTCAGGCGTGATTATCCCGGCCACCTGTGGCAGGCTTATGTGCCTATCGATACCAAGCTGCGCGATGCCAGCCTGGCCGGTCTTGTGCCATCCAGGCTCGACGCCAGCGCACGCGGTGTTCTGGCCTACCGCGCCTTGCTGCGCTACTTGCTGGCCCAGGCTGTTCCGCGCCGCGAGCAGGTGGCTTGATGCAATTGGGGTTAATGCTTGGCCGGATTCAGCCGATACTGCTTAACAGACTGATTGAACACCAGACGGGTAAACAACAGAGTTTCAAGCCACATCAGGATTGAAAGATTAGCCAGCCATGAGCAAACCCTTGCCCTTACAGCAGTTTATTCCTCAACAGACTATTCAGAGTTATCTGGATGCGCTGTTGCAGGATGCGACCGAAGACTTGAGCGTAGCCGAACAGCCCGAGGCCGCACCGGTTTTGGCTGAAGCCACGTCGCCGGTTAGCTCTGCACCCGCTGTGCAGGTCGTGGAGTCCAAGGTTGAGCATGTGGCGCCGGTCGTGGTGCCGGAAATTATTGTTGAAGCCCCGGCTACTGTTCAACCCCAGATAGAATCGCCCAGCGCCCGTGCTCAAGAGCAGCCCCAATGGCGTGACCAGCCCTTCGAGGCCTTGCTGTTTGATGTCGGTGGCTTGACCCTGGCAGTGCCGCTGATTCTGCTCGGGACTATTCACCCGCTGGAAAGCGAGATTACGCCGTTGTTCGGCCAGCCGGACTGGTTCCTGGGTATCATGCCGACCACGGCCGGCAATCTGAAAGTGCTGGATACCGCGCGCTGGGTGATGCCCGAGCGTTATACCCCGGCCCTGCAAGAGAACCTGCGCTTTGTTATTTCGGTACAGGGCTACGAATGGGGCCTCGCCGTGCATGATGTCAGCAAGTCGGTCAAGCTGCAGCCAGGCCAGGTCAAATGGCGCTCGCAAGAGGGTAAACGCCCGTGGTTGGCAGGAACCGTGATTGAACATATGTGCGCTCTGGTGGATGTCGCGTCGCTGGCCAGCCTGATCGGCGCCGGCGAGAAGACCCAACAGGCGACAAAACAGGCAAGAGCACTGGCGTGAGCGCACAGCGCTGATGATAATGAGTACACTGGGAAGCCGGCGTCTAAGCCGGATCGGCATCAATAAAGATCGGGAAACAAGAGATGAAAAACAATTCCGCACAGGGCGCTGAAGATCCGATCCTGCAATGGGTGACCTTTCGCCTGGATAACGAAACCTATGGCATCAACGTGATGCAGGTGCAGGAAGTCCTGCGGCATACCGAAATCGCCCCGGTACCCGGAGCGCCGTCCTATGTGCTGGGTATCATCAACCTGCGCGGCAACGTGGTAACGGTGATCGATACCCGTCAACGCTTCGGCCTGACGCCGGCGCCTATTACCGACAATACCCGAATCGTGATTATCGAGGCGGACAAGCAGGTTGTCGGTATTCTGGTTGATAGCGTCGCTGAGGTGGTCTATCTGCGCCAGTCGGAGATTGAAACAGCACCTAACGTTGGTACTGACGAATCTGCCAAGTTTATTCAAGGCGTCTGCAACAAGAATGACGAACTGCTGATCCTGGTCGATCTGGAAAAGATGATGACCGAGGATGAGTGGGCCGAACTGCAGGGGTTCTGACCTCGATGATCGGCACCCAAGCATGGCTCATGCTGCTACTGGGGCTGGGTATCGGCGCCCTGGTTGCTGCGCTGCTGGCGTTGTATCTGGGTTTGAAGAAGCTCGGCACCCGTTTGCAACAGCAGGACGCTCAGCAGCTCGAGCGGATGCAACTGCTTAAAACCGAAGTGCTCACCTATCAGCAAGGCAGTATTCGCATGGGTGAAGAGCTGACAACCCTGCGTGATCAGCTCAAGCGTATGGAAGACAAGCAAATGCGGATTGATCAGCATGATCCGCAGTCCTTGCCCTATAACCAGGCGGCCCGCCTGGTTGGCCTGGGCGCCAGCGTTGAAGATCTCACCCAGTCCTGTGGGCTATCCAAGGCAGAAGCCGAGTTGGTAGCCAAGTTGCACGCCGCTCGCAAGCCTTAGAGTCAGCTCACATTGCAACTGAGCGCACCCGCTCTCGTCATTAAAGCGCCGTACTCCTTTATTCCCTCTCTAGCCTCGTCATTCCGGCCCCACTCCCGTCAGTTTTGCCCCACGCTCAGTCATTCCCGCGAAGGCGGGAATCCATTTTGACTTTCAAGCTCACACCAATCTGCGCAATTTTCTGCGCATATATAGCCTTGATATTAGTAGCTTTTCCTCCATCGCTTACGCCCCGTTTTGCCGATTGGCTCACATAAATCACCACCCCAATCTGCGATAATCTGCGCGCGCCCCAACCGGCCGTCGCGCTTTCAGTCACGCCAGTACCTATTTGCCAACAGGAACATCGGATGTTCGCCGCCGCCAACCAGGCCCACTTCACCCTCGATATTCCCGGCCTCAGCCACGACTTCAAGGTCCTGTCCTTCGAAGGCGTCGAGCACATCAGCCAGCCCTATCATTTCCAACTGGAGCTGGTCAGCGAACGCCCGGACCTGGATATCGACAGCCTGCTACAGCAACCGGCCTTCTTCAGCTTCGCAGGAGATGGCAAAGGCATACACGGCCTGATCCACCGCGTCGCCCAGGGCGATGCCGGCAAGCGCCTGACGCGCTACCACATCGATCTGGTCCCGCATCTGTTTTACCTGGGCCACCGCACCAACCAGCGCATCTTCCAGCACCTGACCGTACCGCAGATCATCGCGCGAGTATTAAGCGACCACGGCATTCAGGCAGACACCTACCGCTTCCAGCTCAACAGCGAGTACCCGCAGCGGATCTACTGCACCCAGTACGACGAAACCGACCTGCACTTCATCCAGCGCCTGTGCGAAGAAGAAGGCATTCACTACCACTTCGAACACAGCACCGATAACCATCTTTTGGTATTCGGCGACGACCAGACCGGCTTTCCCAAACTGGATCGCCCCACTGCTTACATTCAAGACAGCGGCCTGGTAGCCGACGAGCCAGTAATAAAGCGCTTCGCCATGCGCGTCGAAACCCGCCCCAGCCGCGTTACCCGCCGGGATTACGACTTCGAAAAGCCGCACCTGTTGATGGAGGCCGCGCACAAGACCGAACAGCCAGTGGAAGGTGATCAACCGCCAGTACCGCTACCGGACCTGGAAGACTACGACTACCCCGGCCTCTTTACCGAGCGCGCCCGCGGCAAACACTTGGCCAAGCGCACGCTGGAACGCCACCGCAGCGACTACCGCCTGGCCGAAGGCAAGAGCGACGTGCCCTCGCTAATCAGCGGCCACTTCCTGACCCTGTCCGAACACCCCAGAACCGACTGGAACGACCTCTGGCTGATCACCAGCCTGCACCACGAAGGCAAACAGCCGCAGGTACTGGAAGAGTCGGTCACCAGCGACGTCAAAGCATCAGACGGCTTTACCCAGGGCTACCGCAACCAGTTCACCGCCACCCCGTGGGACGTTCCTTTCCGTCCGCAACTAAACCATCAAAAACCCAAAGTCCTCGGCAGCCAGACCGCCGTCGTCACCGGCCCTGAAGGCGAAGAAATCCACTGCGACCAATACGGTCGCATCAAGGTGCAGTTCCACTGGGATCGCGAAGGCCAGGGCAACGACCAGACTAGCTGTTGGCTGAGAGTCTCCTCCAGTTGGGCCGGCAACCAGTACGGCGGCATCGCCATCCCCCGTATCGGTATGGAAGTGCTGATCACCTTCCTCGAAGGCGATCCCGATCAACCCCTGGTCACCGGCTGTCTGTACCACAAGACCCATCCGGTACCATATGAGCTACCCGCACACAAAACCCGCAGCGTATTCAAAACCTTGAGCACCGCACCGGGCGGCGGAGGCGATGGCTATAACGAACTGCGCATCGAAGACAAGAAAGGCGAAGAACAGATCTACCTGCACGCCCAGCGCGACTGGGATGAGAACATCGAGCACGACCAAAAGATCCGCGTCGGCAACGAACGCCATGACCGCGTGGAAGCCAATAGCTATTCGGAGTTCATGGCCGAAGAACACCACACCACCCACGGCGAACGCAAAACCGAAATCAAGGCCAACGACCACCTGACGGTGCGTACCAGCCAGCATATCAAGCTAGGCACCGGCCAGTTCATCGAAGCGGGTAACGAGATCCACTACTTCGCCGGCAGCAAAGTGGTTATCGACGCGGGCATGGAACTCACCGCCAAAGGCGGCGGCTCCTTCCTGAAGCTCGACCCCAGCGGTGTGACGCTGAGCGGGCCGGGGATCAAGATCAACTCCGGGGGACGTGCTGGACGGGGGGCGGGTCTAAACATCCTCATACCGATCATGCCTAGTAACGCTGATAGTGACCTTGCAGGTCAGGAGCTGGCCAGAGTGCAGGGTAACCTGGCGCCGGTTCAGGACGAACAGGAGCCTCGTGAATATCGTTTTAACATGCAATTGAGGGATGTGCCCGGGGATGAGGGCTTTCCCTTGGCACATACCCCTTGGCAGTTGATCGACGGCAATGAAGAGGTTCTGTTTGAGGGCACTACGGATGAGCGAGGCCAAGTACTTCTGGATGATAGCCAACAACAGGAGCTGTCTGACGCTTACTGCGCAGCGTCTGGCAATATTTGGTTATGCTTCCCAGGGCAGCATGTCGAGCTGAGTATGCATCTGGAGCAGGCAAACTGGGACGCTGAGCGTATGGCCATGGCGGCCTTTGATTATACAGACACTGCCGCAGCTCAGTGCACTGCCCCAGGCATTGAGCAAAAACGTAGCGAAGAGGACAGCCAGTGCAGCGGCGATCTTTACACCCATTTGCAATCCAAGGATTGATTGACAATGCCCAGTACTCCTGTCTACAACGGCGTGCGCGCCAAACAACTTAACCAGATCAACCGTCACGATGGCGAGGCATGCGTCGCGTATTCCGCGCCTGACTTTTTCATCAAGGATGAGTCGGCATTCGCTCCCAAACGCTCCGGGAACCAAGCGCAGTTTTTCACTACCGGTGAGGACTACTTCAAGGATCTTGCCGACGCAATAGGTCAGGCTGAACGCTGTATTTTCATCACTGGCTGGCAAGTAAACTACGACGTGCTACTGGATGGCCAGCGTACCTTATGGCAGTGCCTGTACCAGGCACTGACCAGCAAGCCACAATTGCGGGTCTACGTCATGCCTTGGTTAAGTCCTAGCAGCAGCGTTGGCACCTATGATATCGAAACCATGCTAGCCGTCTTTCAATTGAATGCGGGCCTGGATGGCGGGCCGCGAGCCTTTTGCACCCCGGCGATTCAGCGGAGTGACATGAATGGCCTGGGTGCCGCCTTCTCGCACCATCAAAAGAGCGTGGTGATCGACAACAGATTGGGTTATGTGGGCGGTATCGATCTGGCCTATGGACGCAGGGATGACAATAACTTCAGCCTGGACCCCACGGACAGGCAGGGTAATGACGCCTATAACCCTGGGGTGCCCAAACTGGGGTGGATGGAAATGGACAAACATGTCAGCCGCACCGGGCTGATCATGGCGGCCCTGTTTGATCTGTCCAAGCCCGCCATTCCCGGGCCCCTGCCAATGCCTAGCAGAGCCGAGATTGGCAACAGCATCAACTACATACTCGATTTCTTCAAAGGTCCGCCGCTGCCCTTGTTCGAGGCCATCCAGCAGCGAGGGGAAAGACTGGGGGACGCGCTGGAGCAAGGCCGCAGAAAGATTGCCGAACTCAAATACGCGATCATGGAGCGCAGCATACGCACCATCGCAGAACTGATTGAGCAAACGCTGGATGACGAAGCAGTTGATCCCAGACTCAAGGAGCGGCTACGGGAGTGGTTGTCGATCCTGAACCAGACAACCGGTAACTTGTCTGAAGCATTGCGAATCCAGAGCACCCATTTGATCCACATGTGGCTTGCAGAAACGGAAGTCGGTCGAGTTTTTGCCATGTTGTCCAACGCTTCATTCGATAGCGTGCCGGCCAGCGTCATACATCAGGTCAATGAACTAAGCACATCGGTGATGTGGTCTCTCTACGGTATTTTGCAGGCACAGGCTCGTAGCAACCAGGCGCCATTTCCCTACCTGCTTGAATATCCTCAGCCAGTAGCCTCTAGCGACAACAGCTGTCTGGGTGCAGACCAGCCGAGAATGCCCTGGCAGGACGTACACTGCAGTATTAAGGGCCCCTCGGTATATGATCTGTCGCGCAACTTCATCGACCGCTGGAATGGCCAGCAAGCCTACCTGGCCAATAGTCCTCCACCGCAGGATACAGCAGTCGGCATAAGAGTCCTTGAAGCCATCATGACCTGGCTTAACCGGCTGATCCGCAGCGTACATTTGCATCACTTTCTTGATGCCCGATCGATTATTAGCATCAACTGGCGCCAGCCCACACCGGTCTGGATCAATACTCCGCAAGCGATACCCCATTACCCTGAGCGCCGCTCCGGTGGTGTCAGCGTACAGGTGCTGCGCAGCGCAGGCACGGCCATGCTTCGCCAGGAGCAAGTGGGGCGCAGCCAGGCAGGCGTGCAATTACCGGCGCTGCAGGGTTTTGAGAGCAACGGCATCCAGGCCAATTGCAAAAGCGCCATGCTGCAGGCCATTTCCAGCGCTCAGCATTTTATTTATGTCGAGAATCAGTTCTTTCAAAGTGAGTTTGGGGCGGAAGGTGAGCTGAACCCCCTCGTGCCACTTTCCGCCCCGATGGCCAGTCTGCGGGACCCCAGCACCCTTCAGCAGGATCTGGTGCGCCGAGTACGCCTGCGCGAAGCACTTGAGGCCCGTGATATCTGGCAACTGGACTGGGTGGAAATTGATGCTATCTCACGCAATGCGGATACGGAGCGCAGCGATTTCCTCAAGCAAATGTTTGGTATGTGGTCACTCAACGCCCAGGGCTGGCTCAGCCACTTTCTGGGGGCGGCTCAGGAAAGCATCCTCAATGATATTGGCAAAGCATTTGCCGACCGCATCGGCCGTGCCATCGACGAGCACCGCCCGTTTCACATTTACATGATCTTGCCGGTCCACCCAGAAGGGCCGCTGAATGTACCGAACATCATGCACCAGGTTCACCTGACCATGCAGAGTCTGGTATTTGGTGAGGAGAGCCTGATAAAACGAATTCAGCGGCGTATGGCAGTACGCGAACTTCTTGACCGCGGTGTGGACGAACAGGCAGCGAGCACCGTTATTGAGCGGCTAGATGCGAACAATCGTCCCGTCTATGAACAGCAGGACTGGAGCCGTTACCTTACACTCCTTAACTTACGCACCTGGGGTGAGCTGGAAGGAAACGTGGTTACCGAGCAGATTTATGTGCACAGCAAATTGCTGATTGCCGATGACCGCGTAGCTATTCTGGGCAGCGCCAATATCAACGACCGCAGCCTGCTTGGCCCGCGCGACTCGGAGTTGGCGGTGATTGTTCGCGACAGCACGCCTATTACGGTAGCGCTGGATGGGGAATGCCCACAGCAGGTTGGGAAAGCTGTGCATGAGCTACGCTTCGCACTTTGGAAAAAGCATTTTGGTCTAAGTCTGACTAAGGCCTCGAGGATACAGCCAGCGACTGCACTAGAGAGCTGCCTGACGCAACCTGCCGCGGAGAGTAGTTGGCGGGCGATTCAGGAGGTTGCGGAACAAAATACGGGGTTTTACCAGCGATCCTTTGATTTTATTCCACAAAATGTGAGTCAGGTTCAGTCACGGGTGACGCCAGACATGCAGGAGTTTCCAGATGGGTTTCCTGCTTCGGTGTGGCCAGCTTGGGCTTATCGTAGCCTTAGAAATCTTGCAGGCGGAGGTGATTTGAAAGAGCCTATGCCGTATGAGGAGCAATTCTGGCGCGGAGATATTCACCTCCCACCTCGTGCCTATGCGCCACCTTTTGGTGTGCAAGGTTTTATCTGCCAATTACCGACCCAATGGACGCGTGGCGAAAACAACGATTCCGGTATCAACCTGACCATTCTGGCCCAGTTGATCAAGCAGCAGAGCGACCAGCTTCATGCTATGGCACTGACTCCAGTAACGCAGCGAAGAGACTCACAAACATGATCAGACCTATTCTCGCTGGCGCGCTCTGCATCGCCACAGGCCTCGCCAACGCAGAATCGCCGCGCCAGGAATGCCTGGGCAGACTGACCTTCGACGTTCCAGAGGAGATGGAATGGGCGACTTTTCACGCTGATTATACGCACAGGATGTCGAAAGGAGGGGGGCACGGATTTAGTCTAAAGGTAGGCGCCAAAGGTGATCTCGCCGTCTACGACTTTCACGATCTAGTAATTTATGTAAGCGATATCGTGGATCGTTCTGAGTTTGAGGGAGCTATTCGCTACCAAAAGGGAACAGGTAGGCTTTATCAGAAAAGCCTCATTAAGAAAGCTGAAACTCACGAGGGTATGATTGAGTCGCTCAATCAACAGGTAGCAGATGGCATTGATATCCCGCAAGATTATATAGATGGCGTTAAGCAAGACTTGTTAAAAATCAGGAAAGACATTCCTCTTGCGATTCCAAGTGAGCACGACCTCGGCATCTCTGACGCCTACTTTATTGGAGGCCGAACAGCTCCTGTCGATGCTTACTTATACCGTGATGGGCGAGTGTATTTTTTTGCGATGAACAAGCCTGAAAAACAGTCGGCCGAACATTTCAAAGATCTGGTTAGCCGTTTTCGCACCCGTGATCTGTATGAAGTGCCTGAAGGCCCAGGCATTTGCTTCCCCTACGGCTTTATTGCCGACGATGGCAAAACGGACTACTCGATAAAGAACAGCTTGCGCTTTACCAGAACGCCCAACGTGATCTTCACTTTGGTCACTACTTCGCCTGATAACCCGCGGGGTACAAAGCCAACTTTAGGCACCTACGACACCGACTACAACCCCGGCTACGATGGCAAGAAGTGGGAGCTGAAGCGCTTTATCGAGCCCAGCTATATCGGTGGTCATCTGGCCGGACTAGAAGGTTGGCAGCTAAAGCCCAAGCCCGACTCGGGCGAACAGGAGCGCGCCTGGTTTGCCCTGGCCCATACTGGCGGAGGCATGCGACCGATGGTGGCTGTACAGATATTCACCTTTCAGAAGGGGGTCGATGATCTCACTGAATTCACCCCACCTCCGGAAGAGGTCCTGCCGCGCTGGAAGGCTTTGAGCAAAACCATTGAGGTGACTCTTGATAAATAGATCTGGTTTCAGTCAGCGCCAAG
The DNA here is from genome assembly GCA_963974865.1 of uncultured Pseudomonadaceae bacterium. Classification (GTDB taxonomy): domain Bacteria; phylum Pseudomonadota; class Gammaproteobacteria; order Pseudomonadales; family Pseudomonadaceae; genus Halopseudomonas. The sequence continues at coordinate 204,549 of CAXBEU010000002.1, forward strand.
AAAACCACCGTATGCTTCGTAGATGTGCAGGGCGTGGGCACAGCTAGATGATCAGACCTATTCTCGCCGGTGCCCTATGCCTCACCACCGGCATCGCTTTCGCAGAAACGCCGCGGCAGGAATGCCTAGGCAGACTGACCTTTGATGTGCCCGAGGCAATGGAGTGGGCAACGTTCAATGCCGACTATACAAACAGGGTCTCAAAAGGTGGCGGCCACGGTTTCAGCTTGAAGGTAGGGGCTAAAGGCGACTCAGGCTGGTATGACTTTAACGGGGTGGTAATTCGTGTAAGTGATATCGTGGAAAGATCCGAATTTGAAGGGGCTGTTCGCTATCAAAAAGGGACAGGTAAGCTATATCAGCAGACACTGCGAGAAAATATTGAGTCCGATAAGCGTCGTTTGGCAAGGCTGCCGGATATGGGATACGGCCCAGAAGATATTGCAAAGCTTGAACGGAAGGGGCTGTCATAAATTTTGTGTTAATGTTTGGGAATAACAATTTTTTTCGCGCGCGAGGATGCTTGTGAACGGACGCTCACCTCTTATAGGTCATCTTCAGGCGGCACAAAGCCCGCCGGGGCCTTGCCCTTGAGATACCAGGCAAAAGCGATAATCTCCGCGATGGTGCGGTACAGCGCCTCGGGGATCTGATCACCCAACTCCAGCCTTGCCAGCACACTGGCCAGTTCCGCATTCTCGTAAATCGGCACCTCGTAGGCCATCGCCAGTTCGATAATCTGCTCAGCCAGGTCGCCCTCGCCCTTGGCCGTCAGTGTCGGTGCCTGATCGCCGTCGTAGACCAGAGCAATGGCTTCACGGGGCTTTTTCATCAGGTCACCTCATCTATCCAGCGCTGCTGCAATGCGCGATTGGGTTGCGGCGGCGTGCCCTGGTGACAGCTCAGATCACCTACGTCCAGACCCTTGGCCAGCAAGCGGTCACGCAATTGATTCAGCTCGCCGTGCAACAGGGTTAGCGTCTGCGGCTGTTGTGCCCAGAATTCACTGCTGACCCGGCCCTTATAGAGTTTGGCGATGGCCTGCAGGCTGCCCAGTGGATCCAGATTAAACGCCAGGCGCACCTCCCAATGCGGGACCTGCTCGGTTTTCTTTTCCTCAGGCGAGGGCTCATCACGCTGAATGCGCACCTGCACATGGCTGAACTGCTGGCCGTCACGCAAAGGGATTTCCAGTTGCCAGACCGTCTGGCTGCTGCCGTCGGAAAAGGTCTGCGACTGGCCAAGGCTTTGCAACTGGTGATGTTGAATGCGCGACAGCAATGCGGCCGTCAAACGGAGCAGGGCGCCGAGGTCCGGCGCATCGGTCATACCCTGCACTACACGTGTGGCCAGAGGGAAGCTCTGCTGTGCTGGGCCGCCTACGCTCTGCTTCCAGGGGCTAAACGGCAGCGCCAGTTCCTTGATCGCTGCGGGTGAAAGGTGCTGTTGCAGGTTTACCGCCAGGTGCAGCAGTGTGGCTTTCAGATCAGCGCCAGGCAGTGGTGGGGTAGCCGGGCTGACCGGCAGACTGGACAGCGCCGCCAGCAATTTACCCAGTGCAGGCGTAGGGCGGGTGCCGGCCGCCAGCGCCGCGGTTTCTGCGCTGGCGCCCTTGAGCAGGCCAGCTAACTGGGCCAGGCTGGGCTCGAGAAATACGCCACTGCGCTGTACCGCCTGTTCCACGCCCGTAGGTGTCATCAGTTGCTGGAGCGACGCGACCTGCTGCAATACCTGGTGCATGGCGTTCTGAACGCTGGCCGGCAGGGCAGCAGGCCCCGCGCCGGTGGTTGTGGCGCTGGCCTGGCTAAGCCGCTCGATACTGGTAAACAGGGGCTCGGATGAGCCCTGGCGCTGCAGGCTGTCGCGCAGGCCTTGGAGCAGCGCCAGTGTCATCTGCTGGCGCGCCGGGTCGGGTATTCGCAGCTCGCCTTGGCTGCCGACCAAGGCGGTGATCACCGTACCGGGCTCGATGGGTTTGCTGCTGGTCAGGCTCAGCGTGCTGCCTGCGGCCGCTCCGGCCAACAACTTGGCAATGATCGCAAAGCGCTGCTGTTCGCCCTGGGCCAGCGCCTGCTGGCTGATCACCTGAGCCTGGACCATGGAGCCGGTAGGAAAAGCGGCGGGATCCAGGCGGGTAATCAGGTCAGCCGAGGGTGCTTTGCTGGTCGGTTGCAATATCGCCATCAATTGCGTCTGGCTGATAGCGTGCAGCACCAGCTGCGCACCGCTGCTCAATGCTTGGGGGCTGGTGGCGACTAACTGCTGGGGCGCAGCGCCGGCGTTTTGCATTACGCGCAAGAGCAGTTCAAACTCGGCGCCCTTGGGGGTGCTGGCAATCACTTCAGCACGCGCCGTTTGCCCAGGTGGCAACAGCAGTGCGTCAATCGGACGCAGCGTTTGCAGTGCCACGGCGGCAGGATCTGCCGGTCTGGCTGCAGGCCCCGTCGCTGAGGGGCTGGGGCTGGGGCTGGGTGGAAGGGGTCGGATGTCTGAGCTCATGTAGTCACATGTTGACGTAAATCACGGTCCTTGTCAGGGGGGCTGTATGTATAATGGCATAGCTGCAATTCAGCGTACTTTTATGCGCTGCTCCAGTCGCCAGTCAGGACCGTGCGCGCCTCACTGGTTAGCGGCCGGCAGCCGGTAAACATGAATAAATCAGGTACAGCCTGACAGTTTTGGAGAACAGGTGAAATCACTGCCCATCACATTGCAACAGCTTGCCTGCGAACGCGATCAGCGTGAGTTGTTTGATGGGGTGTCTCTGCGTCTGGAGCCCGGCGAGGTGCTGCAGGTGGCCGGACCCAACGGTTCGGGAAAAACCAGCCTGCTGCGAATTTTAGCCGGGCTGTTACCGCCAGCGGCGGGCGATATTGGCTATGGCGATCAGTCGATATTCAAGCTGGCTGGCCGTGAGCGCTGGCGGCGTGACAGGCTGTTTATAGGTCACGCGCCGGCGGTCAAGGGCGCGCTGAGTGCCGAAGAGAATCTGGCCTGGTTATGTGCGCTGAGCCAGCCCGCCAGTGCCGAGGCTATCTGGCAGGCACTCGACAAGGTCGGTTTGCGCGGTTTTGAGGATGTACTCTGCCAGCATTTGTCAGCGGGGCAACAACGCCGTGTGGCCCTGGCCAGGCTTTACCTGGAGGCGCATCCGGTGTGGATTCTGGATGAACCCTTTACTGCGATTGACCGCAGTGGGGTTGCCGCGTTGGAGGCGCATTTGCTGGCGCACGCGGCCAATGGCGGCACGGTGATACTGACCACGCATCACAGTCTCGATCATTTGCAGGGGTTGCGTACCCTTGATTTGGGTCAGGTAGCCTGATGCGGCAGATCGTCTGGCTATTATTTTGTCGCGAGTGGCGCCTGGCATGGCGCCGGCCAGGCGACCTGCTGAATCCGCTGGTGTTTTTCGCCATCGTGATCAGTCTGTTTCCCCTGGCGGTGGGCCCTGAGCCGGGCATGCTGCGTACCATGGCCCCGGGCGTGATCTGGGTTGCGGCGCTGCTGGCCACGCTGCTGTCGCTGGACGGCATGTTCCGCAGCGACTACGAGGACGGCTCGCTGGAGCAATGGGTGCTGTCACCACACCCACTGGCGTTGATGGTGCTGGTCAAGGTGCTGCATCACTGGCTGATCAGTGGGCTTGCGCTGGTGCTGCTGGCGCCGCTGTTCGGGCTGATGCTGTCGTTGCCGACTTCGGTTCTGCCGGTGCTGTGCCTGAGCCTGTTTCTGGGCACGCCGGTATTGAGTCTGCTCGGGGCCGTCGGCGCGGCGCTGACAGTAGGCCTGAAAACTGGAGGGGTATTGCTGGCCCTATTGATTCTGCCCCTGTACATTCCGGTGCTGATTCTGGGTACCGGTGCTGTTGAGGCCGCGTTGCAGGGGCTGCCGGTTGCCGGTTATGCCTTGTGGCTCGGCTGCCTGGCAGTGCTCAGTCTGAGTCTGGCACCTTTGGCAATCGCGGCGGGCCTGCGGATTGGGGTAAGTGAATGAGCGGAGAAATAAAGCGATGAACTGGCGTTTTTTCCATATGTTGGGGTCACCCAAATGGTTCTATGACATCAGCGGGCGCTGGTTGCCCTGGTTTGTCGTTGCCGCCGTCGTTCTGCTCGGTGTGGGTACTGTCTGGGGGCTGGTTTTTGCGCCTCAGGATTATCAGCAGGGCAACAGCTTTCGCATCATCTATATCCACGTGCCAGCAGCCTTTCTCGCCCAATCATGCTACATCATGCTCGCCGTGGCCGGTGTGGTTGGCCTGGTCTGGCGCATGAAGCTGGCGGACGTCGCGCTGCAATGTGCTGCGCCTATCGGGGCCTGGATGACTTTCATCGCCCTGGTCACCGGGGCCATCTGGGGCAAGCCGACCTGGGGTACCTATTGGGTCTGGGATGCCCGGTTGACCTCCATGTTGATTCTACTGTTCCTGTATTTCGGTATCATCGCGCTGGGCCAGGCGATCAGCAATCGTGAAACCGCCGCCAAGGCTACGGCCGTACTGGCTATCGTCGGCGTGGTGAATATTCCGATCATCAAGTATTCGGTGGACTGGTGGAATACTCTGCACCAGCCCGCCACCTTCAAGATTACCGAAAAGCCGGCCATGCCCATCGAGATGTGGTTCCCATTGCTGCTGATGGTGTTGGGCTTCTATGCCTGGTTTACCGTCAGCCTGCTGCTGCGCATGCGCCTGGAAGTGCTGCGCCGGGAACACAAGACGCGCTGGGTGCGTGACCTGTTGGAGAAAACATCATGACAAATCTGAGCGAATGGCTGGCCATGGGCGGCCACGGCCCCTATGTCTGGTCCGCCTATCTGATCACGCTGATCGTACTGGTGCTGAACATTGTTCAACCGGTAATGGCGCGGCGCAGTCTGGTCGCATCTGAGGCGCGTCGCCGGCGCCGGGAGGAGGTGTAATGCATCCGCAACGCAAGAAAAAACTGGGTCTGATTCTGCTGGTGGTGCTCGGTGTGGGTATTGCTGTGGGCCTGGCGCTGTCGGCCCTGCAGCAGAATATCAACCTGTTCTATACTCCTAGCCAGATTGCGGATGGTGACGCACCGGTAGACACGCGCATTCGCGCCGGTGGTCTGGTGGTAGAGGGGAGCGTCCAGCGTGCTCCGGATACGCTTGAAGTCCAGTTTGCCGTCACCGATGGCGACAAGCAGGTACTGATCGCTTATTCCGGCATTTTGCCCGACCTGTTCCGTGAAGGTCAGGGGATTGTTGCGCTCGGTCGGCTGAACGAAAACCGCATGCTGGTCGCCGACGAAGTGCTGGCCAAGCATGATGAAGAGTACATGCCGCCAGAAGTGGCGCAGGCGATGGAAAAAGTTAATCAGATGAAGCGGGATGCCGAAGCGGCATCCAGCTACTAGGTGGAGGCAAGATGATTCCCGAGCTTGGCCAGATTGCCCTGATCATTGCCTTGGTATTGGCAGTGTTACAGTCCACAGTACCTCTTTATGGCGCCTGGCGCGGCGACTCGCTGGCCATGGGCTTTGCCCAGCCAGCGGCCATTGCCCAATGTCTGTTCGTATTGTTCGCCTTTCTATGTCTGGTCCAGGCGTTTGTTACCAACGACTTTAGCGTGACCTACGTGGCCCTCAACTCAAACTCGGCGCTGCCCTGGTACTACCGAGTCAGTGCGGTGTGGGGCGGCCACGAGGGTTCCCTGCTGTTATGGGCGCTGATTCTGGCGGCCTGGACCCTGGCGGTAGCCGTCTTCTCCCGCGATTTGCCGAATGAAATGCTCAGCCGCGTGCTGGCGGTGATGGGCATGATCAGTGTCGGCTTCCTGCTGTTCATGCTGATGACCTCCAACCCCTTTGACCGGCAACTGCCTTTCTACCCGGCAGACGGGAACGACCTGAATCCACTGCTGCAGGATTTCGGTCTGATCGTGCATCCACCGATGCTCTATATGGGCTATGTCGGCTTTTCAGTCGCCTTTGCCTTCGCCATTGCGGCGCTGCTGGGTGGCCGGCTGGATGCGGCATGGGCACGCTGGTCGCGCCCCTGGACCATCATTGCCTGGGCCTTTCTGACCCTGGGTATCGCGCTCGGCTCCTGGTGGGCCTATTACGAGCTGGGTTGGGGCGGCTGGTGGTTCTGGGACCCGGTAGAGAACGCGTCCTTCATGCCCTGGTTGGTGGGTACCGCGCTTATCCACTCCCTGGCGGTGACGGAAAAACGCGGCGTATTCAAAAGCTGGACGGTGTTGCTGGCGATAGCGACTTTTTCGCTCAGCCTGCTCGGCACTTTCCTGGTGCGCTCCGGGGTGCTGACCTCGGTACACGCCTTTGCCACGGATCCTGAGCGCGGGGTATTCATTCTCGGCTTCCTGTTGCTGGTGGTCGGGGGCTCCTTACTGTTGTATGCACTACGCGCCCCGGTGGTCAAAAGCCAGATCGGCTTCGCGCTCTGGTCGCGGGAAACCTTCCTGCTGATCAACAACGTGATATTGGTCGTTGCTGCCTTGATGATCTTGCTCGGCACGCTATATCCCCTGGTGCTGGATGCGGTCAGCGGCACGCTGGTATCGGTGGGCCCGCCATACTTCAATGCGCTGTTCCTGCCGCTGATGGCGTTGTTGATGGCGGCGATGGGCGTCGGCATGCTCAGCCGCTGGAAGGATACGCCGGTCAAGTGGCTGTTTGGCCAGCTCAAGTGGGTGCTGATTGGCTCTGCGATTGGCGCTGTCCTGATTGCGATCTGGATTGGCGATCATCATCTGGCCGTTGGCAGCATGCTGCTGCTGGTGTTCTGGGTGGTCGGCATGAGTTTCAAGGATATCCGCAACAAGATTCGCCACAAAGGCACGGTCAAAGGGCTTAGAGGCCTGAGCCGCAGCTACTGGGGCATGACTGCCGCGCATATTGGTATCGCCGTCTGCGCAGTAGGTGTGGTCGGCGCGAGCCTGTTCGACAGCCAGCGTGATCTGCGCATGGTCCCCGGCGATCAGTTGGATCTGGGCGGCTATACCTTCCAGTTCGTGGAAGTACGGCACCGTGAGGGCTCCAATTGGGAGTCGGACAAGGCTGTGGTCAACGTCTTCAAGGATGGTCGGCAGATTACCGTCCTGCGTCCGGAGAAACGTTTGTACACGGTACAGAATCAGTTGATGACCGAAGCCGCCATTCATGCCGGCTTCACCCGTGATCTATTCGTGGCCATGGGCGAACCCCTGGGCGATGACGCCTGGGCCATGCGCGTACATATTAAGCCCTTTGTGCGCTGGATCTGGTTGGGCGCGCTGTTCATGACTTTCGGCGGTCTACTGGCGGCGAGTGACAAACGCTACCGTTTGCGTTCACGTCAGGCCAAGGTCAAAGCTGAAACCCTGGCGACGGAGAACCCGGCATGAAACGCGCTTTGATGATTCTGCCGCTGGCGCTGTTCCTGTTGTTGCTGGTGTTCCTGTTCAAAGGCCTGTATCTGGATAATGAAAACCTGCCTTCGGTATTGATAGGCAAGGATTTCCCGGCCTTCCAGCTGCAATCGGTGGAAGAGGGCCAGGCAGATATCAGTCATGAGGAGCTCAAAGGCCAACCATCTCTGGTTAACGTGTGGGCTACCTGGTGCGTCGCGTGCCGGGTCGAACATCCCGTGCTGAACAAGCTGGCGGAGCAGGGCGTGGTCATCCATGGCGTCAATTACAAGGATGACACCGACGCGGCGCGCAAGTGGTTGCTCGATTTGCACAACCCCTACCAGTTGAATATCAGTGATCCCCAGGGCCGGCTCGGCCTGGATCTGGGTGTCTATGGCGCGCCCGAGACTTTTCTGGTGGATGCCGAAGGGGTGATTCGCTACAAATTCATTGGCGTGATAGATGAGCGCGTGTGGCAGTCCGAACTGGCGCCGCGCTATCAGGCCCTCGTTGAGGAGGCTCAGCCATGAAGCGGATTTTATTGGCCATGCTTGCCCTGACCATGTCCGTCGCGGCCATGGCCGCGATTGACACTTATGAGTTCGACACCGAAGAGCAGCGCGCGCGCTTTTATCAATTGAGCAATGAACTGCGCTGCCCGAAATGTCAGAACCAGAACATTGCCGACTCCAATTCGCCGATCGCCACTGATTTGCGCCGGGAAATCTTTCGCATGCTCGATGAAGGCCAGAGCAACGAGCAGATAACCGAGTTCATGGTCATGCGCTACGGCGAGTTCGTGCGCTACAAGCCGGCCTTGACCGCGCAGACCGCCGTGCTCTGGTTTGCCCCGGCGTTCTTTCTGCTGGCTGGGCTGACTGGCCTGGTGGTCATGTTGCGTCGCCGCCAGCGCGCCCTGCGCGCGAACGAAGGTCAGCATCTGAATGCGGACGAGCAGCAACGTCTGAAATCCCTGTTGGAGAAGAAGTCGCCCCATGACTGATTTCTGGTTATTGAGTGTTCTGTTGTTGGTTTTGGGTGTGGCAGCAGTAATCTGGCCGTTGTGGCGGCACCGGCAGCACAAGCGGGTCGACCGCACTGCGTTGAACGTCGCCCTGTATCAGGAGCGGATCGTTGAGCTTGATGCTCAGGTTGCCGCTGGCGATCTGAGCGCACAGCAGCGCGATGAGACGCTGGAAGAAGCCAGCCGCCTGCTGCTTGAAGACACGGCCCGCGCCGATGGCGACGAGCGCCCCACCCGTCGTGGCGGCCCCTGGATGCTGATCATTTCCGCCGGGCTCCTGCCGGTGATCGTGGTTGGCTTGTACTTCGCCTGGGGCAACCCCGCCGGTTTGACACTGTACCGCGAAATGCAGACCAGTCCGCAGCCGGAAAGTCTCGAAGCCATGATCGATCGCATGGAGCGCATTACCGAGGTGCAGCCGGAGAATGGTGAGGCCTGGTATATGCTGGGCAGAGCCTACCTGTCAGCTCAGCAGCCCGATCGCGCCGTAGAGGCGCTGGGTCAGAGTCTGGAACGTTTGGGCGAGCGCCCGGAAGTGCTGGCGCAACTGGCCCAGGCGCGCTATTTCGCGGCGGGCAATCAGCTTGACAGTGCTGCCGTGGCCGCGTTGGACAAGGCGCTGGAATTGGAACCGCGTGAACCTACCGCGCTTGGCCTGCTGGGCATCGCCGCTTTTGAAAGTGGTGATTATCCAGCTGCCATTGAATACTGGAGCCGCCTGTTGGCCGGTATGCCGCCAGGAGGCCAAGGTGCTCTGGCGATTCAGGGGGGGATAGACCGCGCGCGCGAGCGTATTGCTGCCGCGGGTGGTGAGCAGCCAGCACAGGTAGAGCCGGACAGTAGCGAGAGTATCAGTGTGCGCCTGGAACTGAGTGATGAAGTGGCGGCGCAGGTGGGCGGCGATGCCGTGGTATTTGTGTTTGCCCGTGATCCTGCAGGCCCACCCATGCCCCTGGTCGCACGGCGCTTCACGGTAGCTGAGCTGCCCGTGGATGTGGTGTTGAGTGCGGCCGATGCGATGCTGCCCGATGTTGAGCTGAGTGAGGGGCAGGTGCTGCAGCTGACTGCGCGCTTATCGCCCAGCGGTGATGCCCTGCAGGGCACTCATCAGGGTCAAGTCAGTGAGGTTGAGGTAGGTGATCCACAACAGGTGATGTTGGTGATCGATCAGCCGGTATCAGCTACTCCCTGAAGGATCAGAACTGCACCGCGGCCTTCGCGGTGCAGTTCTTGTTAGTATCAGACCCCGAAGACCCAGCCGACCAGCGCATAGCCTGCCAGTGTCACCAGTACGATACCCACCAGATTCAACGCAAAGCCCGCCTTGATCATCTCGCTGATATGCACATGACCGCTGCCGAACACGATGGCGTTAGGCGGTGTTGCCACCGGCATCATGAAGGCGCAACTGGCGGCAATCGCAGCCGGCACGGTGAAAAAGATCGGTGATACGTCCTGCGACATCGCCAGGGCGCCCAGCAGTGGCAGAAAGGCTGCGGCCGTGGCGGTGTTGCTGGTGACCTCGGTGAGGAAGATGATTACCGTGACGACCAGAGCAATCATCAATATCGCCGGCAGCATGCCCAGTACGCCCAGACTTTCGGCGATCCAGGTCGCGAGCCCCGAGCTACTGATCACTGCAGCCAGCGCCAAACCACCACCGAACAGCAACAGAACACCCCAAGGCATATCCTTGGCGGTTTCCCAATCCATCAGAAATACCCGGTCTGCTGCGCGCACAGGGATCAGGAACATGATAATCGCAGCGGCAATGGCGATCACGGTATCGTTGAGCCAGGGAATCAGGCTGGCCGACAGCAGCGGCTGAAATATCCAGGCCATGGCGGTCAGCACGAACACGGTGCCCACCAGCTTTTCGCCCCGGCTCATCGGACCGAGCTCGTTCAATTGTTCGCGCAAGCCGGCAGAACTGTGCGCCGACTGCTCACCCAGACCAAAGTCCTTGCGCGCCAGCCAGACCCAGATGGCCACCAGCATCGCGGCCGACACCGGCACACCGATCAACATCCACTGGGCGAAACCGATCTCGATACCCTGATTTTCCGACAGATAAGCTGCCAGAAGCGCATTCGGCGGGGTGCCGATCAGCGTGGCGATACCACCAACACTGGCTGCATAAGCAATGGCCAACAGCAGGGCACTGGCGAAGCGCCTTACTGCCTCTGGATTGGCTGAGCCCATCATGCTGATCACCGACAGACCGATAGGCAGCATCATGATGGTGGTGGCGGTGTTACTTACCCACATGCTGAGAAAAGCCGTGGCGATCATGAAACCGGCGATCTGCCGGCGTGGCTGGCTACCGACGGCCAATAACGTCATCAGCGCAATACGCTTGTGCAGATTCCAGCGTTGCATCGCCAGGCCCAATATAAAGCCACCCATAAACAGGAAAATGATCGGATTGGCGTAGGGGGTAGTGGCGCTGGCTACGGTACCCAGGCCCAATGCCGGAATCAGTACAATGGGCAGCAAGGCCGTGGCGGGAATGGCGATGGCTTCTGTCGACCACCAGGTCGCCATCAACAGCATCATGCCCAGTGCCAGCCAGGCTTCGTTGGACATGCCGCCGGGTGCGGGAAGCACCAGGGTGGCAACGATGAAGATGGTGCCCAGAATCAGACCGATAATACGGCTGGCTGGCAGGCCCTGCGGGGCATCGGTGGATGCGTTTGTAGACATGGAATGTTTCCGTATAGACAGTTGGGACGCTCAGGATTGAACATCGTTAAGGGTAAAGGATAGCAGCGCTCCAGCCAGACCAATGCCCGACAACAGCACTAGCATACCGGCAGCGCCAATCAGCGAACTGAGCAGGCCAAACAAGCCGGTGCAGAGTAACAGCAAGCCGATGATGCTGTTGCCCACGGCGACATAATCGGTGCGTTTATTGCCACCAGCCATGTCAAGAACGTAGGTCTTGCGGCCTATGCGCACGCCGGCATGGGCAATGCCCAGCACAAAGAAGGCCACCGGGAACAGCCACGCGTGCAGCGCAGCGGGTAACCCGACCCACAAGTGTATGGCCACTACTACCGGGCCCAGCAGGCTGGCCAGAAAAGCGGCGCGGATCAGCACCTGTTTGCTCGACTTGTCCGCCATGCGGCCCCAGAACAGCGCGCTCAGGCTGCTGGCCAGGCCATTGGCAACCAGAAATGCGCCTAGCATCCCAAGTCCGGTGTTCAGTTCCTGCCCCAGCAGCACATAGTAGGGTGCGGACAGGGCGGAGCAGAGCAGCAAGGCACGGGTAATGACAAAGCGCCGAAAGGGCGCATCGTCGCGCATCAGGGTGATCTTGCCCAGGGCCTGCCGCACGGCGTTGTCGCCACCCTCGGTTGCGCCAGGCGCTTCATCGATCAGTCGATAAATCAGGCTGGCGGCGACCCACAGCAAGGCGGATGCGACCAGCAGGGTGGCGTAAAACAGGGTGTCGTCATCTGCCGGCGGCCAGATCAGGCAATACACGCCGAAAGCCAGTGCCAGCCAACCAGAAAGACTGCTGGCCAGGCCATTCATGCGCCCGCGGCGGGTCTTGGGCACGGTCTTGCCGATCACATCCTTGCTGGCAACCGAGCAGAGTCCGCGCGCCAGGCTGAATACGACCAGACAGGCGAGGATCAATAGCCCGGCCAGCAGGCCGCTGGTGAGCCAGGCAGCCAGGCCCATGGCCAATAACGAAGCCGCCTGTATCAGGCTGCCGGCTATCCAGATGTTTTTACGCTTAGGTAGCTGCCGTATGTAGGCTGCGATAAACAGCTGCGGCAGCATCGACCCGGATTCGCGAATAGGTACCAGCCAGGCGACCAGCGCCACCGGAGCGCCAACGATACCCATCAGCCAGGCCAGTGTGGTCTTCGGGTTGGTCAGCGTATCGCCCAGCGTCGTCAGAGTGGCGGCGGCCACCTGGCGAAAGAAATTCTGCGGCACATTGCTGCAGGCGCTTTCGGGGATATCCTTGCAGACGCGGGTATCCTCTTCCTCCATCAGGCTGCTGTAGAGCTGATCCATATCCGCTGGTATGGGCATTCAGGCTTTCACTTCAGAGGGGTTGTCGTCAGGGTGGATTTAAAGCGCCGGCAATTTTGCCGTACTACGCCGGCCTTCGCCACCTTTGCGCTGCCTGCGCACAGGGTATTTCGGCCACGGGGCTTCTCATGGGCATGCTTAGTGGGTAAAAATGCAGCCTTGAGCGGCAATCCTCAAGGACAGATGATTCAATGCGATTGAAATGCATCAAGTTGGCCGGGTTCAAGTCCTTCGTGGACCCGACCACCGTGTATTTTCCCACCAATATGGGCGCAGTGGTGGGCCCCAATGGCTGTGGAAAATCCAATATCATCGATGCGGTGCGTTGGGTCATGGGCGAAAGCTCGGCAAAAAACCTGCGCGGCGAGTCGATGACCGATGTCATCTTCAATGGCTCCAACTCGCGTAAGCCTGTCAGTCAGGCCTCCATCGAGCTGATATTCGATAACAGCGATGGCACGCTCAAGGGCGAGTACGCCGGTTACAACGAAATTTCCATCCGTCGCAAGGTCACCCGCGAAGCGCAGAATCAGTATTACCTGAACGGCACCAAGTGCCGGCGCCGGGATATCACCGACATTTTTCTCGGCACTGGCCTGGGGCCGCGCAGCTACTCGATTATCGAGCAGGGCATGATCTCCAAGCTGATCGAGGCCAAGCCCGATGAGTTGCGGTTGTTTATCGAAGAAGCTGCGGGCATTTCCAAATACAAGGAACGCCGCCGTGAGACCGAAAACCGCATCCGCCGCACCCACGAGAACCTGGCGCGCCTGACCGACCTGCGCGAAGAACTGGAGCGCCAACTGGCGCACTTGCAGCGCCAGGCCCAGGCGGCCGAGAAGTACAAGGAATTCAAGGCCGAAGAGCGTCAGCTCAAGGCCCAGCTGCAGGCGTTGCGCTGGCTGGCGATGGACGCCCAGACAGTTGAGCGCGAGCACCGCGTGCGCGAGCTGGAAATTGGCATGGAGGCCTTGATTGCCGAACAGCGCAATGCCGACAGCGAAGTGGAAAAGCAACGCGACCAGCATGCGGACCTGACTGAATCCTTCAATCAGGTTCAGGCCCGTTATTACAGTGTTGGTGCGGATATCAGCCGCATCGAGCAGGTGCTGCAATTCAACCGCGACCGCCAGCGACAGCTCTATGACGACATGGAGCAGACCGAACAGGCCTGGCAGGAGGCGCAAAGCCATCTGAACCAGGATCAGGCGTTGCTCGGCGATTTGCAGAACGAGTTGGCCGAGATCGAGCCCGAGCTGGAAATGGCCAGTGCCGCCGATGAAGATACCAGTGGCCTGCTGCAAAGTGCGGAAGAGGCCATGCAGACCTGGCAGTCATCCTGGGATCAGTTCAACCAGCAGGCCGCGGCACCGCGCCAGCAAGCGGAGGTTGAGCAGTCGCGCATACGTCATCTGGAGCAGGCGATAGAGCGCCTCAGCGAGCGTATTCAGCGTCTGGAAGATGAGCGTAGCGGTCTAACCGCCGGCCCTCTGGATGACGAATTGGCTGAACTGAGTGAACAGCTGGCGGAAATGGAACTGCGCAGCGAAAGCGAGCAGCAACAGCTGGAAGACCTTTCCGAGGCGCTGCAGCAGGAGCGGGAAACCCTCAATGCCCTGCATCAGGAGCGCGACATCCGCCGCGGCGAGATCCAGCGCAGCAGCGGTCGTCTTGCGTCCCTCGAAGCGCTGCAGCAAGCAGCCCTGGATCATGGCCAGGGCGTGCAGCAGTGGCTGCAGGAGCAGGGTTTGCAGGATCTGCCGCATCTGGCCGCGCAACTGCAGGTCGATGCTGGGTGGGAGCGCGCGGTAGAAACGGTGCTGGGTGACGATCTGCAAGCGGTCAGTCTGGACGATCTGGATAGTCTGGCGGATCAGCTCGGTGCTTTTGATCAGGGCAGCTTGCGGCTGCTGGATAAAAGCAGCAGCCCGGATTCCTCCGGCGCCAGCGATAGCCTGCTCGGCAAGGTACGCTCGGGCGTTGATCTGCGCGCCTGGCTCGGCGCGGTGCGCACTGCAGAAAGTCTGCAGCAGGCCCTGGCGCTACGCCACGAACTGGCCGCGCATGAATCGGTCATTACCCGGGAAGGGCATTGGCTTGGGCCTAACTGGCTACGTTACCAGCGCGGCGAAGGCAACGAAGCCGGCGTGCTCGAACGCCAGCAGGAAATCGAAACGCTGGAGGCGCGCACCGCCGAGCAGGAGGCCGCGCTGGAGGAAGACAATCGCCGCGTCGATGCCCTGCGCGAACGCATTCGACAACTTGAGCAGCAGCGCGATGCCTTGCAACAGGGCTTGGCCAGCCAGAGCCGTGAACAGGGTGACCTGAAAGCCAAGTGGTCGGCGCGTCAGGTTCGCCTGGAGCAGGTCAACGCCCGGCGCCAGCGGATCACTGATGACCTGGAAGACATCAAGGCGCAGCGCAGCGATGAGCAGGAGCAGATCGGCGAAGCGCGGATGACATTACAGGCCGCGCTGGATCACATGGCCGCCGATGCCGGCCAGCGTGAAGAGCTACTGCGCCAGCGCGACCAGGTGCGTGAAGCACTCGACCACGCCCGTCAGCATGCTCGCCAGCACAAGGACAAGGCCCACCAGTTGGCGCTGCGTGTGCAGTCGCTGCGGGCCCAGCAGGATTCGACCACCCAGGGGTTGGAGCGACTCAGTGCCCAGGCCGAGCGTTTGGGCGAGCGGCGTGAACAGCTGAAAATGACCATCGAAGAGAGCCAGGCCCCAGAGGAAGATCAGCGTATCGAACTGGAGAGCCTGCTCGAACAGCGCATTCAGGTCGAGAAGGACCTGGGTTTGGCGCGTCAGGCTGTCGAAGCCGTCGATCAGCAGATGCGCGAGCAGGACCGACGCCGCACGCAGGCGGAGCAACAGGCTCAGCTGTTGCGCGGCCAACTGGATGAGCAGCGCCTGATCGCCCGTGACCTGCAAACCCGGCGCCAGGGCCTGCAGGAGCAGTTGTTGGAGTCAGGCTATGACCTCAAAGCCGTATTGGCGCTGTTGCCCGAGGGCGCGACCGAGGCGGACTGGGATCAGCAATTGGGCCAGCTTGATGCCCGCATTCAACGCCTCGGCGCGATCAACCTAGCAGCGATCGACGAATATCAGCAGCAATCCGAGCGTAAACGCTATCTGGATGCGCAGAACGCTGACCTTGAGGAGGCGCTCAACACCCTGGAACAGGTGATCCGCAAGATCGACAAGGAAACGCGTAACCGTTTCAAGGAGACCTTCGACAAGATCAACCATGGCCTGCAGGCATTGTTTCCCAAGGTGTTTGGCGGGGGGCATGCGTATCTGGAGCTCACCGGAGATGATCTGCTCGATACCGGCGTGACCATCATGGCCCGGCCGCCCGGCAAGAAAAACAGCACCATTCACCTGCTGTCGGGTGGGGAAAAGGCGCTCACTGCTATTGCCTTGGTATTTTCCATCTTCCAGCTCAACCCATCGCCGTTCTGTATGCTCGACGAAGTGGACGCACCGCTGGACGACGCTAACGTGGGCCGTTACGCGCGAATTGTTAAAGAGATGTCGAAGCGAGTGCAATTCATTTACATTACGCATAACAAGATTGCGATGGAAATGGCCGATCAATTACTCGGCGTGACCATGCATGAACCAGGCTGTTCCCGGCTGGTCACAGTAGACGTGGAAGAGGCGGCAGCGCTAGCGGCAGTGTAAAGCTGCGCGCGGGCATGTTAATGTCGCAGCATTAACTTACTTTAAGGTTCGAGCCCAAGGGCTTGAGCCAGAACAGAATCAGAAGAACAAGGTCAGGATATTCATGGATTTCGGTTTGCGTGAGTGGCTCATTATTATCGGCCTACTGGTGATCGCCGGCATTCTTTTTGATGGCTGGCGGCGTATGGGCGGCCGTTCGAAGATCCGTTTCAAGCTGGACCGCAGCGCCAAGGATCTGCCAGATCCCGAGGACGCTCCGGACCTGCTCGGCCCGCCGCGTGTGGTGGGGCGCCGCGAGCGCCCTGATCGTCCGGAAAAACAGGATCGGCAGCAGCGCAGCGAGCTTTTTGATCGTGAAGAGCCGTCCTTTGATGAGGAAGATTTTGATCCGGACCCAATACTTCAAATGCCCGCTGAAAAGCGTGCGCCTGAGCAGGTTGGCCTGGATCTGGAAGAAACCGTTCCTGCGCCAGTGCTGCGGGACCCGCTACGCGCCAGTGGCGTGACCGACAAGCCAGCCAAAACCAAGGCACGTGAGCCCAAAGCCCCGATCAAGGCAAAAGAGTCAGAGCCCGCCAAGGAAGCTGCGCCCGTTGAAGAGGTTCTGGTGATCAACGTGATCGCCCGTGACGAAGAAGGCTTCGCCGGCTCGGCCCTGCTTCAGAGCATCCTCGAAAGCGGCCTGCGCCATGGCGAGATGAATATCTTTCATCGGCATGAAAGCATGAGCGGTAACGGCGACATCCTGTTCTCCATGGCCAACGCGCTCAAGCCCGGCGTTTTTGACCTGGACGAGATGGACAATACCCATGTGCGCGCCGTCAGCTTTTTCATGGGCCTGCCTGGCCCGCGTCATCCCAAGCAGGCACTGGACCTGATGATTGCTGCCGCACGCAAGCTGGCACATGAGCTGGGTGGCGATCTGAAAGATGAGCAGCGCAGCGTCCTGACCGCGCAGACCATCGAGCATTACCGCCTGCGCATTGCCGAGTTCGAACGCAAACACTACGGCGCCCGCCGCTAACGCTTCGCGGCGAGGCCGCCGCTCCTACCTTTTGGGCACGCACTGCTTTTTTGGTAGGAGCGGCGTCCCCGCCGCGAACGCGCTTCACCAGTCAAACAGGTAACCCCTAAGAGGGCAGCGCTGCCGTGTACCTTGAGGCTTTGGCTTCCGTCACCTCTTTTCGCAGCGAGGCCGCCGCTCCTACCAGAGTGCGGTGCCCGGTTTTGCCGGTAGGAGCGGCGGCCCCGCCGCGAAGGGCCTACACCCAAACAGCATCCCAATGCGGATAATCCCCTACGTTCTCCACCAACCCGGCTCGTAACGGGTTGGCGATGATATAGCGAGCGACTTTCTTCAAATCCTCCTCCCGTCGCAATGCATGATCATGAAAGCCCGCCTGCCATCGCAATGGCTTGATCTGATGCGACGAGATTGACTTGATCCGCTGCATCAGCGAATCCAGCTGATCGTCCTGAAGCTGCACCAGCCAGTGCAGGTGGTCGGGCATGATGACGAAGGCGTGGCTGATAACGCGACCCAAGGCCTCCTGCCGGGCGAGAATCTGGATCATGTTGCGGGCAGCCTGCAGATCGGAAAAAACAGGTGCCCGGTTCTGGGTAACAGTTGTGAGCAGGTAGAATCTGCCCGATTCTGAAGTGCGGCCAAGCCTCAGGCGGTGGCTTTTTGCCGTGCGATCCATATCCATGGTTATCATCCTTGATGCTTTCTCAGAACCTTAACCGCTTGGCCATGGGGGAAGAAGTTGGGATGGCTGGATCTGTGCATCAGCGCACACCTTTCGCGGCGAGGCCGCCGCTCCCACCGACCCAAGCCGTACCGCATCGGTAGGAGCGGCGTCCCCGCCGCGAAGGGTTTTACCAGACAAACACACAATCCGTGACCAGCTCGGCTGACTAGCTCGACGCCTTTGGGTACAATCGGCGCTTCGATCCCCGACCGATATCCCCCATGACCCAGACTCCGGATCCGGCTGCCCGCGCGATTGAGCTACGTGAGCAGATTGACCTCCATAATCATCGTTATTACGTGCTTGATGAACCCTCCATTCCGGATGCGGAATACGATCGGCTGTTCAACGAGCTCAAGGCTATTGAAGACGCCCAGCCAGACCTGATTACCCCGGATTCACCCACCCAGCGCGTGGGCGGTTCGGCTTTGTCTGCGTTCGGCACGGTCAAGCACGAAGTCCCGATGCTCAGCTTGGGTAATGCCTTCGATGAACAATCGATGCGCGATTTTGATCGGCGCGTGCGCGAGGGTCTGGACTTGCCCGCCGGCGATCTGTTTGGCGGTGGAGCGGAGGTGGAGTATTGCTGCGAGCCCAAACTGGATGGCCTCGCAGTAAGCCTGCTCTATGAAAACGGTCAACTGGTACGCGGCGCTACGCGGGGCGACGGCAGTACCGGCGAGGATATCTCCAGCAACGTGCGGACCATCCGCAATGTGCCGCTGAAGCTGCGTGGCGAAGGCTGGCCGGCGGTGCTGGAAGTGCGCGGTGAAGTCTTTATCAACAAATCCGGCTTCGAGACGCTCAACGAACGGGCCCGCGAGGCGGGCAGCAAGACCTTTGCCAATCCCCGCAACGCCGCCGCCGGCTCATTACGCCAACTGGACCCGAATATCACCCGTGCCCGCCCGCTGGAATTCTGCTGCTATGGCATCGGGCGGGTGGATGGGGATCTGCCAGATACCCAGGTCGGCATTCTGCACCAGCTACGTGAATGGGGTTTGAGCATCAGTCGCGAGCTGAAACTGGCTGCCGGCGTCGACGAATGCCTTGCCTACTATCAGGATATCGGCGCGCGACGCGCAGCACTGGGCTACGAAATTGACGGTGTGGTGTTCAAGGTCAATGCGCTAGCTTACCAACGCGAACTGGGCTTCCGCGCCCGGGAGCCGCGCTGGGCCATTGCACATAAATTCCCGGCGATGGAAGAAGTCACTGAGTTGCTAGACGTCGAGTTCCAGGTCGGCCGCACCGGTGCCGTAACCCCCGTAGCTCGGCTGCGGCCGGTGCTTGTTGCCGGTGTGACGGTCTCCAACGCGACGCTGCACAATATGGACGAGGTCGCGCGCCTTGGCCTGATGATCGGCGATAGCGTGATCATTCGCCGTGCCGGCGATGTAATCCCGCAGGTCATGCAGGTAATTACCGAGCGACGCCCGGCTGATGCCCGACCAGTCGAGATTCCCGAGCATTGCCCGGTATGCGGCTCGGATGTCGAGCGCACTCAGTTGATCAAGCGTGGTCGTGGGCGGGAAACCATCAGTGAAGGCGCTGTATATCGCTGCGTTGGCCGTTTGACCTGTCAGGCGCAGCTCAAGCAGGCGATCATTCATTTTGTCTCACGGCGTGCGCTGGATATCGATGGGCTGGGTGAAAAGATTGTCGAGCAACTGGTCGATATCGGGCTGGTCAGTTCACCCGCCGACTTGTACTTGCTGACTTACGAGCAGGTCCTAGCGCTGGAAGGCTTCGCCGAGATATCCACAAAGAATCTGCTCGGCGCCATACAGGACAGCAAGAAGCCTACGCTGGCGCGCTTTATCTATGCCTTGGGGATACCCGACGTGGGCGAAGAGACTGCCAAGCTGCTGGCACGCTCGCTGGGTTCACTTGAGCGTATCAGCCAGGCATTGCCGGAGGTGCTGGTGTACCTGCCGGATGTGGGCGCAGAAGTCGCCCACGAGATTCATTCGTTCTTCGCCGATGAGCATAACCGCACAGTGATTAGCCAGTTGCTCGAGCGCGGTCTCGAATTGCAGGAGGAGGGCGATCTCAACCCGGAATTGGCTGCCAGCGTAAGCCTTGCCGAGTTTATCGCGCGGCTGGAAATACCCGGTGTGGCCAAGACTGGTGCCGAGCGCCTGGCCACCACCTTGGGCAGCCTGGACGCCATCATGCAGGCGGATTGGCTGGAGCTGAAGCGGGTCGAGCGCTTTACAGAAAAAGCGCAGATCGGTTTGCGCGATTACTTCACAGATAACCAGCGTCGTGATCGGGTGATGCAGGTTGAGCAACAACTGAAAACCTTTGGCATGCACTGGGATAGCCCCAAGGCCAAGCAAAGCGAGGGCATGCCGCTGAGTGGCCAGACCTGGGTGTTGACCGGCGGTCTGGAAGCCTTCTCGCGTGATGTGGCCAAGGATTACCTGGAAAGCCTGGGCGCCAAGGTCGCTGGCAGCGTATCGGCCAAGACCCATTGTGTGGTGGCCGGGCCGGGGGCGGGCAGCAAACTTGCCAAGGCAGAGCAACTGGGTGTGCAAGTGCTGGATGAGCAAGGCCTGTTGGCGCTGCTGAAAAGCCATGGCATCTCAGGCGTTGAGGGTGCCGAGTCTTGAGCAAATCACTAGACCAGGCTATGCCGCGGATTGTGCTGGCGCCGATGGAGGGGCTGGTCGATCCGCCCATGCGCGACATTCTGACTCGGATTGGCGGTATAGATCGCTGCGTCAGTGAATTCATGCGCGTGACCGATACCGCCTTGAATCTGAGCACCGTCGAGCGCTTTATACCTGAGATGCACCAAGGCTGGAAAACCCGCGCCGGCGTGCCGGTACACCCGCAACTGCTGGGTTCGGACCCCCATTGGCTTGGCGTGAATGCCGCGCAACTTGCCGAGTGGGGCGCCCCTGCAGTGGATCTGAATTTCGGCTGTCCGGCCAAAACCGTCAACCGCCACGGCGGCGGCGCCACGCTGCTGCGGGAGCCAGAGCAACTGGCGCGGATCATCACTGCAGTGCGCGCGGCAACGCCCTCTGCGGTGCCGGTGACTGCCAAGATGCGATTGGGCTACAGCGACACCAGCCTGACGCTGGATTGCGCACGTGCATTGGCCGAGTCCGGCGCGGCTGAAATCGCAGTGCATGCTCGTACCAAGATGGAAGGCTACAAGCCGCCGGCGCACTGGGAATGGATTGCGCGCATTCGTGAGGTTTTAGATGTGCCGGTGATCGCCAATGGCGAGGTATGGGATATGGCGGATCATCAGCGGATCACCGAGCTGAGCGGTTGCGAATCGGTGATGATCGGCCGTGGTTTGGTGGTGCAGCCCGATCTGGCGCTGCGCATCAGTCTTCAACGCAGCGGACAGATGCTTGAGCCTTTGACTTGGCAGGCACTATTGCCGTGGATTGCCGAGTTCTTCACCCAGACCCGAGCCCGCATGATCGACCGCCATTCGCCAGGGCGGATTAAGCAGTGGCTTAGCCTGATGACCAGGCAATATCCGGAAGCCGCCGAGCTGTTCGCGCAACTGCGCCGGGAAGTGCAGGCGGATGTGATTGAACAGGCATTGTTCGAACTGGCGGGTCTCAGGCGAGCTGCTTAGGGCGTCGCTGCGCTGGCATTGACCATTTATTTTTCCCTCTAAAAACTAGGTCAAGATGGATTCCCGCGTTCGCGGGAATGACGGGGTGGCGATGAGAATGACGGGGTGTGCCTGGGAATGACGGAGTGGTGGCGGGAATGCCGGCGGGGGTTGGGGTTAAGGGGGGATGACGGCTGACGCGGGAAGTGGCGGAGTATGGACGAGGGGGCTGAGCAGGTTTGGACTCTGGCTCCTCAGAGGACGCGCCTGCTGCGACCCGGGATTGCGGTCTAGCAGGACCGTCATCCTCGCGAACGCGGGGATCCATTTTGGGTTTTAGCAGCTAGTGCGTGCATGCTCTGATGACCGATGTGCTGGCTGGCGGGATGTGCTTGGATTCCCGCCTTCGCGGGAATGACGCAGTGGTGGCGGGAATGACGGAGGGCTACGGAGTTGCGGTATAGCGGGACCGTCATCCTCGCGAACGCGGGGATCCATTTTGGGTTTTAGCAGCTAGTGCGTGCATGCTCTGATGACCGATGTGCTGGCTGGCGGGATGTGCTTGGATTCCCGCCTTCGCGGGAATGACGCAGTGGTGGCGGGAATGACGGAGGGCTACGGAGTTGCGGTATAGCGGGACCGTCATCCTCGCGAACGCGGGGATCCATTTTGGGTTTTAGCAGCTAGTGCGTGCATGCGCTGATGACCGAATATGCTGGTTGTCGGGATATGCTTGGATTCCCGCCCCCACCCCGTCATTCCCGCGAAGGCGGGAATCCAAGCGGTATCTCAGCTACTTCACGGCCCACCTCATACCACCTCC
>CAXBEU010000003.1:0-211458 GCA_963974865.1 uncultured Pseudomonadaceae bacterium
TGTTCGGAGCAGGGTAGCCGGGGAAATGCGTAATACCTGCTGGATCTGGTTACGGTTGGCTTTCCAATGCTCAAGAATAGTAACGGCCGCGCGCAAGCCAATCATGTGCTTCGCGTTCTCGCTAGGCGGACTATGTTCTTGAGCAATAACCATCATGATGTACTTCAGGTTGGGTTGATTCAATTCAGACCATAATGCTCGGCACAAGTGACGTCAATCGGCAATGGTGCTATGCAATAGCAAGACACCAGCAAGCACACATTTGAGCGTCTGGGCCGGGCCTGTCCCAGTCAACAGCAGGTTACCCGCGAGCGGCTATTTCCTTGGCCTGAAGCAAAATATGCTCACGCCAGCTTACGGGTTCCAAAACTTCTATCCCGGCACCATGGCTCTTGAGCCACCAGAGCGTTTGTTGGTCATGCGCAACCGTAGCCTCCAGATTAAAACAACCATCCTGCTCTGAAGGCCACAGCCGTTGATCTATGCTCAACGCTGTCTCAGATAACGTCAGCGCTATTTATTTGCTAACCCGCGCTCGGAGTTGAACTGGCGACTGCTGAACAGGGAATCCAAAAGCACCTTGGTCGATAAATACTTGGAGATCGAACTGCGGATTTGGTCTATACACCGAGGCACTTGGGTTTATCGAGCGAAATCGGTGAAGGGCGAACATTAATGGCGTCTCGTATTCATTTACAGTAGCGATCAAGTAAGAAATGCTGTCTCTGTTCACCAGCCCTAATGGATGCAGCGTGTAGCTTTTTAGCTCGTTCTTGACACGATTCTGATACTCCACATCCAGTGAATATTCGCTTAGGAGGGCATCTGTCACGCCCTCCCATACAGAAGGAGAGCCTAAAAATAGCAGCCGTAATGTGGATTCTTTTGTCCGCCTGGCTCAGGCAATTCAAGGTAGGTCATGCCGCATGTCCCCACTCGATTGAGCGAAGGGTGCGCCGAACTTGCCTCGCGCCTAGCTCCGTATCGCACAAGGTGAAGGGATTCGCTCCGCCCAACGCATCATTAGGAGTTGATAGCCAATGCGCAGCCCGTTCCTCGCTCTCAAATAAGTCACGCGCCAATCGGGCTATCTGCAACAATCGAACTACGCGTTCTGAAGCCACAGCATCCAGCAGTTTGCCGTCCTTTAGTCTCCGATTGACCGTCGATATAGACACATTCAATGCGCTGCACAAGACTTGGCGATTGACGTTGAGAGCCGCCGCGGCCATCCGGATCGTCGCCGAAGGCAGCCCTGTCCGTATGATTGCTATGTGCTCGGCTTCTCTGAGTTTCGCCAAGCTTTCTGCTGTCTGCCAAAAGCCGACTTTCAATTGATTGGCAGGAACCCTATTGAGAGACTCCGAGATATCAATCATTGACAACTCCCACTCAGGTTATTGATACAAACAAGATAGGCGATTTTCTGGCAGCACTCTATCTCATGTGTTGCACTTGGTCCCTGAGACCGCCCTGCAGAATCACATGCAATTAGTGCACAATGCAGCCATGGATAACACTCGCAGAAATCACAACGCTACACATGGAAGGCAAGGCTAAGGTGACCACTACTCCCCGCTCATTGGTCCATTCACTTTATACACACTGGGACGCCGTGGAGATCCTGATGCGGCTATCACGCGAATTTGCCGTGCTGACCAGCGATCAGGTATTGAACAGCATCGCCAAGGTGTCTGCACAAGCTGATGTTGAAGCGCAGGGTGCTGTGCTGCGTGCGCTGGTCAACGCCAATATTTTGCAAACTCTACCGCGCAGTAGTGATCTTCAGCTAAACGCCTATGTGTTGGAGTTCGTGCGGGGCCTCACCCGCGAGCACGAACTCGGTCTGGCTGCTGTGCTGCAGGCACGAGTCATCGCCATCCGCGAGGCCACCGAGGTACTCAACGAGGGGATGGCGGAAGCAGACATGGACCGCGTGCGCTCCGCCGCCAACAAGCTCGCTGAACTCTTTCGTCAGATCAGCCTGCAGCTTGATCAGGACCGACACGCACTGCTTGAGCTGACCGAAAACGCCAAAAGCGCCGATAGCAGTATGCCGATCAGCCAGCGCTACCGCCGTGTACTGGAAGCCTATGATCAGTATGTGGAACCAATGAACCAGATGATGGACACCGGCCCGCAGGGCACCTTCTATCATTACCTGGAGGACGCGGAGCACGCCCTCGATTTGGGGCTGGAAAGGCTCTCGGTACAAGGCGTGCTTTATTCGCATCGCCTGCAATTGCGTCAGGTAGCACATCAAGCCAAAGAGCTGCGGCGCTTTGGTCGACTGGTCGCACAACAGTGTGCCGACACTCTGCTGCCCTTGCGCGAAGAGCTACGTCAACACAATGTGCTGAGTACCGCGATCAGTCTGCTGCTGGGCCAGGTTCGCAAGCGTGGGCTGCGGCGTGCTCTGTCTCGCCATACCGACAATACGGCACTCCCCGTCTGGCGCAACGAGCGCGGCTTTAAGCTGCAGCTAGGCGACGAAGTGCGCATGGTCATGGCTGCCGCACGAGCCTACCAACCGCAGGCCGTGGCTTTTCCACAGGACGAGCCCGGTGAGGCCATGCAGTTGCTGGAGCACGTCGACGAAGCTGCTATTCGTGCACACCTGGCCCGAAGCCTGCCGGTGGAAGACCTGCTCGACTGGCTGAACAGCCATTACGCTGACCTACAGGATGCCACACTGCTGCGTCTGTTCCATGACCTGCAACACGAACCAGACTGGCAGTTCGAGCCGGCAGCGCACCCCGTAAAAACCCGTCTACAGACAATCCGTGTGTTGCACCACCCCCACCGTGTGAGTACGCCAGAATGACAATTTCTCACCCTTTGACAGGCACACTGTCGCAGATGCCGGCATTGGCGGAGCTATTTCGATTGTTTCTTTCCGGCAAGCACCTGAACCGGCTGGCAGAGCCTGCGCTGTGGGCTGAACTGGAACAACAAGAAGACAGCTATACCGCCTTGTTTGTCGCGCTGGGGTTTGACCTGCGTTTGGATGCCAGAGGTTTTGCCTGGTTCCACAGCGGAGAAGCCAACAGCAACATTGGCAAAGCCAGCCGCCAGCTGGCCTTGCTTTTCATGGTGATCTTCGACGCCCAGTCCAATGCAGGCAAAGCCCTGCAACGCTTTACTGACTGGCTGATCGACAGCGACTGGCTGAGCGAAGTCTACAAGCAACAGCAAGAGCTGCTGGACGCTGAGGGCCTGCACCCTGATGCTCTTCAAGATCTGTTGGTTCGCGCCTGCAACCTGGGCTTCGCCGTGGCCGAGCCAAACGGCTGGCGACTGCTGCCTGCGGTGTGCCGCTACCTTGACCACTTCGAAGGCCTGGCACTGACCGCCAAGGACGACAGCGATGAGGCAAGCCCGGTTGCTGACGAGGATACTGCCCTTGAGATAACGGACGACGGGGAGAAGGACTGATGCAGTACGGCTTCCAACGCCTTGTCTTGCTGGGCAGTGCCGGGTACTCGCGCGCCGAGTTGCCATTGGATGGCGCTGTCTCACTGGTCGCCCCCAACAACACCGGCAAGACCAGCCTGATCAATGCCCTGCAGTTCTTGCTGATTATCGACCGGCGCCGCATGGACTTTGGTGCGCACGATGTGGAGAAGAGCCGGCGTTTCTATTTCCCCAACAACAGCGCCTATGTGCTGCTGGAAGTCACCCTACCGGAGTCCGGAACAGTAGTACTCGGCTGCGTAGGCAAAGGGGTCAGCTTCGACTACGAATACTTTGCCTACGCTGGCCCTCTCAAGACCGAAGAGTTCTGTCTGCCGGATGGCACACTGGTTGCGCAGCCTCAGCTGGCCAGCCATCTGGGCAGCCACGGACGCAGGGTATTCAGCTACAGCGGAAGCGAATTCGCCGACATGGTGTACGGGGGACGCAGCCGCAAACTCACTAGCCAGCAGGACTTTTGCGTGTTCAGACTCGAGCAAGCAAACGACGCCAGCGTTTTTCAGCGCGTGCTCACCCGTACACTAAGGCTGGACAAATTGCGCTCAAGCGAAGTGAAGGACTACCTCCTGCAGATATTCCGCCGTGACTTGCCAGATGCCAGCATCGATTTCAAGGCTGAGTGGGACAAGGCGTTCGCCGACCTCAACGCCGAGCGCAGCCAGTACCAAGCCGCAGTGCGCCAGCAATCCTCCTTGAGCGAACTGGAACGGCGACAGGATACCCGACAGATACTGCGCGGCAAGTTGCTGTGCTGGCGTCCGCTGATTGATGCGGCGCTGGGGCAGTGGCAGCAGCATTATGAGACCCGCCTACACACACTGCAGCATGAGCTGGTGCATTGCGATGAAGCGCTACAGCAGTTGCGCGAGCAAGACATTCAGTCGGCAGTAGAGCAGACCCAGTGCCAACAGGAACAGGCACAGCTGCGGCAGCAATGCGAACAATTGCACGAACTGCAGCAACGCTTTGCCCTGATTCCCGAGCGCAGCACGCTTGAGTCGCGCCGCCGCGAACTCCAGGAACAGCGCGATGCGCTAATGGGACGTATCGGTCAGGTACAGAAACGCTCACCAGTAGCCATTGAGCGCGAATTGGCTCGACTGGATACGGAACTGGCCCAACTGGTCCAGGAAATACGTACCCAGGGACAGAATCTGTATCAGCAACTGGCCAGCCTGATCCCGGCAGAACAACTTGATGGGCTTAATAGGCTACTGGCCAAACCGGTGCTGACCCTAGGCGCAGCGGATTACCAGCTCGATAGCCATGCACTGGTAACGGCGCTGGCAGGCACTGATACCGGGCAGCTCAACTTGCCCGGCCTGCGCCTGCGGCTGGAAGCCCTGCCAACGCAGTATCAACAACGCACATTGGCAGAACTTGACGAGCTACAACAGGACTTACAGCAGCAACAGGCCCTGCTTCGGGAGCAACTTACGACTGCCCGGGAACTGGAAAGCATCAAACAGCAATGCCATGCGCTGGAACGAGAACTGGTAGAGCTGGATAGTGAACTACGCGATTACACACACATGCAGGACTTGCAACACAGCGAAGCCGCGCGCCAGGATCGGCTTGAATCCCTGACGCACAGGCTCGTCGAACTCTCTGCCAGCCTGGCGCAGTCGGCAGACAGGCACCGGGCGCTGGATCAGCAGCGTCAACAGCGAAAGCAGGATCTAGATGTCTTGCAGCTACAGCACCGGCAGATCGAACAGCGCCGCAACCAACGCATTGATCACGAAGGTTCCTTTATCTGGCTGACCGACCTACCGCACCAGCCGTGGTTGGCACAACCCGAATTCCCGCTGGAACAGCTGGCTGAGCGCCTGAAGACCTATCTGGAGGACTGCCGCCAGTTGCTGGATCTGGATGGACAAATTCGCCAACTGCTGGGTGAAATCCATACCGGCGGACTGACCAAATATCAATTTGTTGGCGATCAGGAGAGTGAAATCGCCCGCCTGATTGAATTTGCCCATCACTTGCCGCAAGAAGCCGAAGCCTTGGAAAAGAAAGTGCGTTCGGCGGTAGTAAACGTGGCTGCCTGCCTGCGCGAGCTGCGCGACGGGCTGCTTGCCTTCAAGAGGCGCATGCGCGAGTTCAACCGCAAGATCAGCGGGCGCCAACTGTCCGATCTGGCGGTGTTTAAGATCGAACCGGAAGACGAAACCACCCTGGTCGAAGCCATCGAGTTACTGATCAATACCGCGGCCACCGTGAACAATGGAGATACCTTCGAGCTGTTCAACCAGCAGAGTGTGCTCGACGATGACCAGCTAAACCGTGCCAAGGCCCTGCTGATCGAGG
The DNA here is from genome assembly GCA_963974865.1 of uncultured Pseudomonadaceae bacterium. Classification (GTDB taxonomy): domain Bacteria; phylum Pseudomonadota; class Gammaproteobacteria; order Pseudomonadales; family Pseudomonadaceae; genus Halopseudomonas. Next base: position 5,785 of record CAXBEU010000003.1, read on the forward strand.
AGGGCAACGCACGTCACGGCTTGCGGGTGGCTGATCTGTTCCGCCTGCGTTTCTGGGTCGGCAAGGCGGATCGTGAGCCTGAAGGCTTTGATGACCTCGACAGTGCCGCCTCCAACGGCACCGTGCTGATGGCCAAGCTGGTGACCGGTCTGGCAATGCTGCACCTGATGCAAGATCAGCGCCGGCCCATTCAAGGCATCTGTTACCTGGACGAGGCGCTGGCTCTGGATGCCCGCAACCAGCGCAGCCTGATCGACACGGCTGCGGAGTTCGGTTTTTCGTTGATCTTTGCCTCCCCCGCGCCGCTGACCACAGTGCGCTATTGCGTCCCGATCCATCAGCGTAATGGAAGCAACCAGATCAGCCGCTTCAGTTGGCAGATCATCGAACCAGTGGAAGCCTGAGCATGGATAGCACTCTGCGCGCCGCCTTGCTCAAGCTGCACGGCCAGTCAACACTGCCCGCCAGCCAGTTCACCCCCGCTCAACGCAGCGCCCTTGATGGCTTTGCCCGGCAAACCGGCGCGGTGACTTGCCAACGGCAGGGGCGCGGCGATGTGTACCGTGTCAGCGATTCGCAACTGTTTAACATCCACCTAGCCGGACTCTCCCCCCAGGTCGAGATGCCAAACACTGAAAGTTTACCGCTTCGCGCGCAACACATCGCTCATGCGCGAAACAGCAAGGCACGCAATCACCAGCATGACAGCTACTACCCCCAGCTGAAGGCAGTCGGTGACCGAGTGTTCTGGCATCAGTACGAAAACGGCAACCAGCTCCCGCTCAGCCAGCTCACCCAGAATTACGGCGCAGCCAGCTTGCGACTGCAGGCCGGGGACAGCTGGCAAACCTCACAGCCGCTGTGGCTGGTGGAAAACCAGGCGCTGTTCGATCGTACCGATTGGCTGCCGGCAGATACCCAAGCGACCTTGTTGTACTACGGCGGACAGCTGGATGGCCGACTCCTAGCCTGGCTGGCGAGGCAACCACGCGCCAGCCGCGTGATACTGTTCCCGGACTATGACGGTGTCGGGCTGGCCAATGTTGCGCGGCTTGTCGCGCTGCTCGGTGAAGCCTGCGAATGCTGGTTGATGCCTGACTGGCAAACCAGGCTGGAACGCTACGGCAGCCACAGGCTATGGCAGGACACCTACCGCGAGTTCAACAGTGTCGTATCACAATTACCGGATTACCTGAGCCCCTTAACAGATCGCATGTGCCAGACGGGTTTGGCACTGGAGCAGGAAGCCGTGTGGCTACCGGTTTGAGGTTCAGCCTCATGAGCTTTTTTATCAAACAAGACATTCATGTCGATATTTTCTATAGCCGACCTCTGAATCTAGTCGAGCTTCCCCCGCTGAAAACCGGGAGTACCAAACCAGTTGTCCGCTGCAGCCGTAATAAATTGTAGAGGCAACAAAAGGCCGAATTCGTGGCCTTGTCCGCCCCTTATCATTTCAAAAGCTGAGCCAGGCAGCAGCGGATGGGTTATGCAGCGTCTCCCTAGCTCATGAATTGCTTGTTTGTAGGGCCGTCCCCGTATCCTACGTAACGTCCAAATCCTACGGTTTTCCAACTCTACTTCCGGCGACCATTATCGCAAGCATGTGAAAGACGTAGTTCAGCAGCTGCGAGGAAAACTGCTTTATGTGCTTCCTTTTACCAATGATTTCTTTTTCGTTGATATGCCTTAATCTCAGATATGCCTGAACCGAGCTGCCCTGGGAGACCTCTTGCATTTGGTAGCTTATGCCTAGCGAACGCCAGGTATCCAGCTCTTCAATGGAAACCTTTGGAGCTACTAAAATATTCAAGCCCCAGCGTCCTTTAGGTATGACCCGTTCAAGTGAATTTACAAATTTTGCTGCATCTTCAAAGTGGGTAAACCGTGTACCTGGCTTCGCTTGGCTCGTGTTATTTTTCCAATATTCTATACACCACCTAATTCCTATACTGTCTTCGCCGTATGCGTCCCGCAGAAGCGAGATCACCTTATCAGTCTCAGCCGCGGTCGCTCTATCTTGAGGTCTTATCGGCGCCAAGGGGATTCCGATGGCCTTTGGGACCACATCCTTGGGGAAGTGTCGACTGTTTCCGGCCTTTGTAGTTAAACTTTGTATTTCCTTAGCAGCCTCACGCCATCCAAGTATTTTGTTTTTATCCATGGCATAACGCACAGAAAGCGTAAGGACAGGGTCACCATCCTCCAGATCACGAAGTACAGCGTGGCAATCACGAACTGTTGGCTTCGGTCTCAAAGGCGTGTAGGGAGCTTCTTCAGTCGCAACAGTGCTTAACGTTTTTGTCTTAAAGGTCCGAGACATCGGCGCAAGCCGTTTCAAAATCTCGGGCCGCATAGCTGAAAGCCTGACTGCTTCGTCATTAGCAATGAAATACGGATTTATGGCCTTAGACGAAAGACCACTTAGACGAGAAATTTGCTCTTTGTCCAGCACTGGATCGAATTTAGCAAGCTGCTGCCAGAAGAGCAGGCTTGTCTCATGAACGTAGTACAAAAATGTTGTATCAGGCACCAGGTGCCCAGCAAGCCCGGCTATCGCACTGTACTTGTCTCGACTACTCATCGGATTTGAGCAGAATAACTCAGAGCGTATTTTTTTGGCCTGATCAACACTGTATCCGGTCAGCGTTACAATTAAGTCCGGATTCTCCTCCATCACGACAAATATGTTTGTCAAAGTACTGTGTCTGAAGTGATGGAATGACAGCTCATCCAGGCCCTGGAAGCTTAAAAGGTCCTTGGTGAGGCCTGAAACGATGCTGCATCTATACGGTACACTCACTGCATGCGGTTCTGAAAAAAGCAGTGTGTTTATGTGATTCTTGTTTTGAGCAAGACGGTGGTTTAAATACTGACGAAACCGTTCTAGCTCGTTAGGCAGCAGCAGTAAGTACACGGGAATTCTTCGACGTGCCGAGTCGGTTTTATTGTTCCCGTAGCGATTATTTACCACATAGAACCAGTACTCATCAGACTTTTCGATGTCTGACAGTCTCAGCTTGAGCAGCTCCCCTCGCCGCAGGCCGGTGCGGTATGCCAGGATCAGGAGCACAGCAAGACCTTCCTTCGTGTCTCGGTCAACGCCCGTCAGGTTTCGCACGCCTCGAATCATGGCTTGGTAGTTGTGCTCCGGGATGTACCCTGTCCTGACCTGTGGCTGTAACTGTGTATCGCCCGCGCACTCAAAAAAGCCGGTTAACTCGGGCAGTCCGTAATGATCCGACTGGGTTGCGAATCGATGTAAATCCCGCAAGCGAGCTTGGAGATAATTCAGGGACTTGATTTTCTCCCCAGGCTTGAAAGTAAGTATCTGCCGATAGACCTGTTCGAGCTCGCTTTCATCCATATCATCGATGTCAGCTTCGTTTGTATGAAACAGCCAAAGACTTCCCAACTCGGAAAAGTAACGCGAAGCCGAAGACACCTTGATTTTGCGCGTGACAAGACAGTCGAGGAGCCAGTCGACCAGAAGGGCAGCATTGAACGTGAGTGCTTGGCCACCTATTTCCTGCAGCCGCGTTATGGCACGAGCTGGCGTATTTTTTATTCCGGAGATCTCGGTCTGCAAAGCAGCACTAATTTGCTTTATAAGAGCGTCTACTGATCTTTTTTCCCCGGAATCTGAGTAGCTGTTTTGGGCTCCGTGGTTTAGAGAGGTTTTTGGCTGACCACTTTTCCAGGCAATCTGCACGCCGCTTAGGGAAAACGCCTTCGGCGTGGCGTCGTCAAGAGTTTTCAAAAGCCACTTCTTTAAAAATCTTGACGGTAGCGACACTGAACCAACACGACCCGCTGCGCACTCTAGCAATGCTTGCGGCAACTCAACATCAGGTAATGTTTCTGTAACAGCTTGAGCACCTTGGCAGAAGGCGCTGAGACTAGTGATCGAGTTTTTTTGAGTGCTGCTTTCCAGCCTCTTCCTCAGAATCTCCCAGACGTCAGATTGATTACGCTCTCCAGACTCTCTTAAGTCGGTGTATTTCTTTATGTGCTGAAACTGAACGAGCTGTCCGAGCGTTCTGTTGTCTGGATAAAACCTATGGAGTGATTGCCATTTTGTGCCGCTTTCGTTAGAAACCTTATCATTCAGGGGGTCTTTATCACCAATTAAGATCAAATCTATCCAAGCAAACGCACCGTTGTCCCCGGCAATTTGTAATGGCTTAGGCTCACTAACGAGCACATTGGCGAGGCTGGTGACTGCTCGGGGATTTGCCAAGCCTCCATAAAAAACTGCTGAAATAAGTACATCGGCCAGCCTGGTTTCTGGATCTGATGAATGCTTTTCGATAGCCAACTGGTGCAGCCAACTCTGGTACAGCTTGCCGGCCCTGATGCCTGCCTTGAAATTGGTATGACTTCGGCTAGTGGTCGTCCTCGAAACACTGACAATAATTGCTGGTATGTCCAGTTGCCATAAACCTTGCTCATTGCCTTTCGCTACGAAATCAGCCAGAAACTCGTAAGCGATCTTAAGCCTTTTAATATCAGGGTATTCCGTCCTGAGAAAGCGTTGAAAGTTTTGTACTTGAGCGCCAAACTCCTCAGGATCAAGTGGACATCCCGATAGTGCAGGCAGGTGAGTAGCTATCAAGCCGGGCATAGCGTCATGCACCTGCGCTTCAGCATTCGAGTAATTTATGTCATTTCTTTTTGCCCGCAAAGCCGAGCCATACAGAGGCCTACTCATGAGCACGGCCTTGGTCGGTAAGAGGGATGATTCTCAACCTACTAAAAAGCTGCTCTATCACCAGAGCAATCGTCTCCAGCGCCTTAATGCTCATTCCGCTATATCGGGTTAGTCCTTCCTGTCCTGGCTTCGCATGACCCATCCAGGTATCGATTGATTCTCCAGTAACCTCTTTTTGCCTTAGCAGGTAGCTGCGTAAAAAATGACGGTGCCAGTTCGATGGCAGACCTAAAGTACCCGCCCAGAGATCTTCAACACTTTTAGGGGAGACAGAAACTATGCTGAACTCGTCAGCCATGTCACCCTGCTGTACGAAGAAGAACAGTCGGCCTTTCCCATTGAGTGCGTCTCCGAGCTGTTTACCAAATGTCGGGGATAAGCTCTGCATCTGGATATGCAGTCTTTCCAGGTGTTTGTTGTAGAGCTTGATTTGGGATACGGCGGTGTCTGGCAGTATGAGAGTCCGCGCAGAGCTGGAGGTCAGTCGCGATTCCTTATCTGATATGAAGATTTTTTTATTTATTAGGTCGATGTGGTCGATGTCATCAAAGGGATCTGTAACGGGGCGATGACCAGTAGCAATATTCAAGAGATGGATTGTGTACATCACGTACCGGTTGTGAGCTTCGATCCAGCTTCGGTCTTTTAATCGCTGAAGGCTTTTCTGTAGGTGGTCAAAAATTGCGATAACTGCTTCTTCCTTGACCACCAACTGCGAGCCGCCAAGCTCGGCTTTACTCTCATCTGGATCTGGAGTTTCAGTCCTCAGCTCGGTTTTCAGGTAACTTTGATAAGCCCTATAGATGGAAACGGTGTCATATTGGGTGTAATAAAGCCCTGCCTCCTGGATGTCAGGGCTTCCAATAATCAGGGCGATCAGAACATCATCTACTCCCTGACGATGTAGGTAATTCGCCAAGTGATCAGCAATTTTGCTGACCGACAACTTGGTAGAGTTCGCTTTATTGATCCTTTTGAGAAGCTCCTCAGCTTGAAGCTCTAACTCTTTGCCATCAGGAAGGGTACGAACCGCCTTCGCGGCGCAGGGCACTGGCATCACCACGGCAGCTTTTTGCTGATCCAGCAGTCGCTGTTGCTTTTCGGGTAGCCAATGAGGTGGTAGTTCGTAGCGGTATAGCCAGTAGATACTGCCTGACTGTCCTAAACGGTATGCATCGCCGGTTTCATGAAAATCACCAGTTCGAGCTACCTGCCTAGCTTGTAGAAGCTTTTCGGGCTTACGACCTGTCGCCAGTACCAGATACAGCATGTATGAAACATCGCAGAATTCCATCCGGCTTGCGAGTTCCGACAGCAGTATCCCCACTTCGTATTTGGTTAGTCTGTTAGTCAGGCAAACCAGTCTCTTCTCGCGCCTTTCAAGGGCGCCGGCTACGATCTTCGCGTGCATAGCACTCAGGGCATACGATCTCCGCAAACTGGCTGGGGCAGTTTTTTCAGCCTGTGCTGCCAGAAAAACACACGGGGTTTGGTGGTCCGCACGGAACTCTGAGGTCTCTTGTGTTACGTCCGATAGGGTCGTCTGCAGCGACAATTCGATATAACCTGGTGTTTCGTCTGTCTCAAGCGCATATCGCGTGCTGACTGATTGAGAGACTGTATACATCAGAGAACCACCGCTTCTTTGACCGCCGACCGAGACAGTTCCCTCATCTTCAGAAGCGTTGCGTCGTGTACGCTTGTTCTTAAGATTTCTCGAAACGACATCTTCCAGTATTCGCCGCACTGGCATCAGCCGCTGCTGGGCGTAGCTTTTATGTGAGGCGGCCAGGCTGCCCAAGATCAGATCAATGCTTCCTAACAGGCTCTCCAAGGTGCGGCTTGCAATAGGCAGCAGCTTTTCAACCTCGAGGCTATTCAGACGTTTACTAGTTTTTGTACGATCCTCGACGAGTAGACGATACGCAGACATTGCTCGCAGCGTCCTTCCCAAATCTCCAAATGCCTTTTGGTGTTCAAGGGCGGCTAATAGGACGAAGGACTGCAAATTTTGTAGTGATGCTGACGGAGGAGGTGTACACAAAAAAGCCTCGGCTTGCGCCTCCGTGATTTGCTTCTTCTCCCGTAGCTGTCCAAGAAGGTTTTTTAAATGCTCCTCACAAGGATCATCATCGTGCGGGTAGGCACTGGCATACTGCTCTGCGAGGCCCTTTAAATCATGACCATATTCAGAATCCAGCACGCATCCAGATAGAATTTCGTTCGCCCGTCGCAGGAGGACATTAGTAGTGTGTGCGTCATGCTCCAGCCTCATCAGTATCTGAATCACTGCTGCTCTCGCGTTTCATTCAGTATTTGTTCTAACAGGCTTGGCTCTAACTGAGTGTCTGCTGGGTTGGCGATTCTCTGTGCGGCAGCTCGTGATATACCACACAGACGTTCAAGCGCTGTAGCCGGTGTACGTGGTCTGTCACCGGAGAAAATTTTTGGCCATAGCGCCCTTTGGGTACTTAGCAGGTGGTAGGCCTCTGTTCTGTAGCGCTCATTATTGCCCGCGGCGCTCAGCACTCCCAGCTCAGCCATTAATGCCCACGCCTCCATATGTGGCGGGGATTCTTCATGAACGACCGCGCAGATCTTTGTGACGCCGCGTCGGCGCAGTTCATGAAACAGGCGCCACCCAGCAAAAAACAGATATCTCGCCGGCTGTGACTTTTCCTGCACGTCATGCTCGGGCTTTGGCTTTTCCTGCACAACATGCGCGGGCTGTGATCGTTGCAAGACCTCCAACATTTCATCACTGAATCGCGCGAGATGTTGCGGGTCCTCGAACGCCAGGGATGCATTCACCGACTCCGCTATTACGGGGTGGGGGACAAGGTTGCTGAGCTGCAGGTCTCTGTATGACGTCGTCATGTTTTCCTAAAGGCTCCAGGGGTTGGTTCTTGGGCTCGCGCTCTCTAGCACTTGTATCGGGTGCCGGCAGGAGTTCGTGACCATCACCGACGAGGCAGGAGGTTAAACTGTAACCCGGCATTTTTAGGCAATACTCAAAATTATTGTATTTTTGAGCGTTTTTTATCTGCATCCTGTGCCCGATATTCTCGGTTGCACAAAGATACAGGCATCAATGTACGCTAATTGGTTTAAATTCCAAAGTATAAAAACCTTCTGAAAGGCTTGAAATACGCGATTTATATGAGATTATACGGATTAAGGCCTATCAAGACATTTAGGCGGTACTGCCCTCCGAAGGCAGGGGTCACTGGTTCGAATCCAGTCGGGTGCGCCAATCAAATAAAAAAGCCCAGCATTGCTGGGCTTTTTTATTTGACCGGTGTACCGGATTGCAGACGAGAACCAAACGTTCGACAAATCGCGCAGCGATTTGGGCGGAGCGCCAGCGACGGGGCAAAGCCCCAAGAATCGCCAAAGCGATTCGCAGCCAATCCAGCCTCCGCTCAAACGCACCAGCTTTATCTGAAACCTCTTTACAGACTCCAGCCCCAGGCCTTCCACTATTTACAACATCAACAAACCCAATCACCCCGCATCAACCTCCGAAAAAGCCTTGCCCTAGAACTGTTATTAGCTTTATTTCACTCTGACCCCGATTCCCCTAACGCCCGGCAATATCAGTTGTCGGCCGGATGCTTGCTAAACGGCTGGCGCTGTCTCAGGAGGCTATGGCTGGTCACCAATTAAGTCTGGAGGCGGTCGCCAAGAATTAGTCTGCAGGATCAATGAGAGCCTACCCTGGGCCATTTGCAATTTGCGCAATTTAATGCGCAATTTTATAACTTTCAACAATGCTAATTATGTCCTGTAAACCCTGCTATGATTAGCTCTCAACGAATTATAAGGTGCGCAATTGGATGCGCAAATAATTGCGCAACGCATAGAGTAGAGAGGACCTATGGAAGCAGATGACGGATTGATGAGAGGGGTTCATTGGTTGGAGCCTCTTTTGCCTGGCGAGGGGCGCTATCCACCCTCTTTACTGGCATCCGCAGAACAGCTGCCTTTTCTCGCCGGTAAACTCTCCTCTGTTCTGCCCCCAGCAACCACCGAGCGGCTGGGCCGACTGCTGCGAGTGACCAATACGTACTATACGAACCTCATCGAGGGTCAGCATACCGAGCCCGCGACCCTGGCAGAAGGCAGCCGGCGCAAAAGTGCAAAGGAGTTGAAACAACTCTCAGTTGAGCACATGCATGCCCAATCAGGGCTTGAAGCTCTCATATTGCAGCGAAAGGCGGAGATCAGGTGGCCGGATATGTTTTCCCCTGAATTGGTAGAACGCGTGCATGAACGGCTGTTCAAGAACGCAGGGGAAGATGAGCGACAGCTAGAGGATGGAAGCTTTCTGCAGCCGGGCCAAATGCGCTCTGAGTGTGGCAGGATTATCAGGGTGGGAGGGCATACCGCGCCGGCCCCTGACTCTGTTCGCGCGATGATGATACGTATGAAGGATCGGTATGGCCACGCCCCGGATCAACGTACTCGCATCGTCTGTGCCATGGCTTACCACCACCGCATGGCATTCGTTCACCCCTTTGCTGATGGTAATGGCCGGGTTGTGCGCATGCTCACTCACCTGCAGCTCCATTACCTGGGAATGAGTGCCCCTCTGTGGTCGCTGTCCCGGGGCTTGGCTAAAAGGCAGGATGAGTATTATCAGCGGCTCAGCAGCGCAGACAAGCCCAGACGCGGTGATCTAGACGGCCGTGGTCAGCTTTCTGAGAAGGCTTTGTGTGAGTTTATCGAGTTCATGCTCGATATCTGCCTTGACCAAATGAAGTACATGGAAGAAATGATCAGCGTGCACACTCTCAGAAACCGAATTGAGGTGGCGCTGAAAGCGGCACCGCAATTCCAGCAGGCCGGGATCAAGCAGGAGTGTGCTCGAGCCCTGCATATCCTGCTGACTCAGGGCGAGATCACACGTTCGGACTTCAAGGTGTATACAGGCCTTGGGCTGCGCACAGCCACCGAGCAACTATCCAGGCTGAATGATCTGAAGCTCATCGATGCCCCAAGCCAGAAATCGCGGCAGATCTACCCGGGCCTGCCTATATGGTTTGCTGACTGGATTTTCCCCGAGCTTCACCGGCGCTTTCGGCCCACATGACCATGCCGGCACAGGCGGTTATGTAGAGTACGCCAGCAGCTATGTGTTGGTTTCTGAAGCAGGGCGCTTCAGTACGACATTGTCTTCTCATGGAACACCTCAGCTATGGCGGTAAATTTACCACCCATGTCGGTGTCCGGGATTAGTAGACCGCTGTAGTCCAACGTTGCAAATCCGGCGAATCCCTCCATCCCGTATATCTCATCATTTCGACCCAACATCCGAAAATCCTTGCCCTTAAATAGTTATGATATAACAATACTATAGCATTCTAACTCCTTACGATCAGTATGGTCCCGGTGTCCTCGTCACGTCCGGAGCAGCCTGAACCCCGTCCTATTTATGTCCAGCCCAAGGCGTTCAGTTACCCATGAAAGGCAGATCCACATCACTAGTAGCAATCAGCGCTCTTCTTTCCGTCAACTCAGTGGTCGCACAAACCGGCAGCTCCACCGTCACTCTGGGCGATGTCTATGTCACCTCCAGGTCAGTCGCCCCGCTACCCGCGAGCAGCATCCTGACCTCGGTCGACGTGCTGGGTGGCGATATGGTCGAGGACAAGAACGTCATGAACAGCTGGGAGTTGCTCGGCCAGATGCCCGGCATCCAGTTGACCGAAACCCGGCAAGGTGCGGAATCCGGCAAAGCGACCTTCCGCGCGTTCAACGGCGAAGGCTATATCAATGGCATCAAGACCTTGATCGACGGGGTACCCAGCAACGTCAACAGCGGCAACCAGCGCTTTATCGACATGATTTCGTCGCTTGACGTCGGCTACATCGAAGTCGTACGAGGCACCAATGACCCCCGTTATGGGCTGCACAATATTGGCGGCAATATCAATTTCGTCACACGCCAGGGTGGCAACTACACCGACGGGCGTCTGACCTACGGCAGCTTCAATACCCGCGAGGTACAAATTGCCGTGGGGCGTGAGCAGGGCAATTTTGCCCAGAACTACACGCTGAGCAGGCAGGACTCTGACGGCTATCGGGACCATGACGAGTCGAGCAAATACTCTCTGGGCGGCAAGTGGTTCTTTACTGACGATTCGGGTGTGTTCAAAGCAGGCGTCATCGCCCGACTTCATCACCATGAAGCCGAAGAGCCGGGCTTTCTCACCGCCGAGCAGTTGGCCGCCAGCCGCACGCGCTCGCCAGCCAAGAATGCCAATGACGGTGACGACCGCGACATGAAGCACCTCAGTGCGCATTGACTGGCAACTAAACCCGGCACTGGTGCTGAGCAACAAGCTCTATTACAACAGCTATGACGACGACCGAACCGTTACCTTTACGGACTATCCCATCGGCAACGTGCCGCGACAGCGCAGGCAATGGGAAGAACGCCAGACAGGCCTGCTGAGCACGTTGACCTGGCGCGCTGCCGAATCCGTGACACTCACCGGTGGGGTCAATTACGAGCATCAGGATAATGAGTACCGCCGTTACCGCTATGATTTCAGCATACCCACCGATTTCTCCACGCCGACCAGAACGCAGAACGATGATAGCTACACCCTGAAAAATACCGGTGCTTATATACAGGCTGTGATCGAGCCAACAGATTCGCTGAAGATCATCCCTGCTTTCCGGGTAGACCGATTCAGCGGCGATACCAGCTTGCCCGGCGACGTGAATGCCTCTCTGCAGGGCTACGGCTGGATTCAACAGCCCAAACTGAGCGTGGTCTACAGTCTTACCCCCGAAGTCAGCCTGTACGGCAACTGGGGGCGCACCTTTCAGATCCTGACCGGCTCTGCCGCTCCGGCTTACATGACCGCCGGCCTGGCCGAGTTCGATCCCTCGATCAATACCGGCAAGGAAATCGGTATCAAGTACAACCCGTTCGCGGGCACCGAGGCACGGCTGGCGGTATGGCAACAGACCGCCACCGACGAAGTCGCAAACATGCCCAGCACCGGCACTACCGTGGGGCTTGGCAAAACCAAACGCAGGGGTATCGACCTGCAAGTGACCTCGCAACTCAATGACCAGTGGACGCTATGGGCCTCCCACGCCATTCAGGAAGCCAAGGTCGAGAGCGCCTTTACCGCAGACGGCACATCACTGGCGGGCAAAGAGGTGTTTTCCACGCCGCGTTACGTCTCCAACATCGGCGCCAACTACCAGCTCACCCCGGTGTGGCGCCTGGGTATGCAAGCTCGCACGCAAGGCGACTACTACATCGACGAGTTGAACGAGCAGGGGAAATACGGCGGGTTTGCGGTGCTGGACGCCAGTGTGCGCTATGACCTGTCCGACACCACTAGTATCGACTTCCAGGTCAAGAACCTGACTGACTCCGAGTACGAATATGTCTGGTACGACAACTTCTTCTGGGGCGGCGATGACCAGCCGATGTTCTCTGCGGCACCGGGCCGTTCGGGCTTTCTGTCACTTAACGTGAAGATGTAGGGAGTGAGCGAGGCCGCCTGGTACAACTCTGGCGGCCGATCCCAAACCCTACCGTCAGAAGTATTTCAGCCAGGCGATATCGCGCCTGCGCTGTTTGAGCTGGGCAAACCAGCGTGTGGGAAAGTACAGCACCGCCCCTAGCACCACCGCCCACAGCCAGACACCCAGCAGGTTATCGAAGCCATAGTAAGCGCCCTGGTTCAGGCCCCAGATCTGTTCGGCAATCAAGTAAAGGGCCCTGAGCACCAGCACATGCAGCACATAGAAAAACATCGGCGCGCCACCATACTGCGCCAGGACCTTGAGCAGGCGCTGCCCTTCCAATTTCTGAAACCAGGCCAGCAAGACCAGGCCTACACCTATGGTCGGCATCAGAAACAGCAGTGAAGGCGGATATTTGGTCAGGGACATGAAGCTCATGAAGGTGCGCAGTCCGCTTTCCATCACCGCCCAGGGCTTGTCGCCGTACAGGTTCAGATAGCGGAGCAGCACAAAACCCAAAAGCAGACCCACACCCCAGGCCAACAGGCGCCGAGCACGTTGCGCCGGATCGGCTTCGCGCGCGAACCAGGGTCCTGCGCAATAGCCCAGCGCGATAACACCAATCCAGGGCAGGATCGGATACGTGGTCCGCGCGCGGGTGTATTCGGTGATGTCCAGAAAGGCACGCTGGTGCAGGATCGACCATATCTCGAAATAGGCGGAGTCGGCGGTCAGTACAATGCCATCCAGAAGGTTATGACCGCACACGATAACGAAGCCCAGCAGCACAAGGCCCGCACGTGGCAGGTGTATCAGCGCGGCGAGGGCGATCATGCTCAGGCCAATCGCCCAGATCACCTGCAGCCACAGGGTTGGCGGTATCAGGGTTGCGTTCCAGGCAAAATTCACCAGCGTCAACTCCAGAAATACCAGGAACACGCCGCGTTTGAGCAGGTAGGTGGAGACTTCTTTGCGGCTATGGGATTGCCCGTAAAGCCAGGCAGAGAGACCGGTCAGGAATATAAATACCGGTGCGCAGACCATGCTGCTGATCCGCGTAAAGAACAGTTCCGGCGGCGTATTGAGCGGGTCCATGGGATCGCCAACCTGCGCATGCAGAAAGAAAGTCTCACGCACGTGATCAATCAGCATGAACAACATGACCAGCCCGCGCAGGGCATCAATCGCCAGCATGCGCGTGCGCACCTGAGTCTGGGCGTAAGCGTTTACAAGTGGACGGGCATGGTGCGCCTGGGTGGCTGGGTTGGCCATGTGGGGAAGTTCCTGGAAGCAATCGACCGAAAAGGTTATATCATAACAATTAAAAACGAAACGATAGTTACCCAATCGCCACTTTGAATACCCCTGACAACCTGCTCCACTCGACAAGAAGCCGCTGTGTGCGGCGCTCCGGCAAGGAGCGCGATCCCGACCCTTTAACTATGAACTGGGCTGGCGCTGCGAAGTGCTACCTTGGGCATTTCCAGGGTAAAGGCGCTGCCCCGATTCGGCCCCTCGCTGGTCACCGATATACTGCCGCCGTGCAGCTCAATTAATTGTTTGACCAGTGCCAGGCCAATACCCAGGCCACCGTGGGAATGCTGAAGATGGTCTTCAATCTGCTCGAACATGCGGAAGATGGCCGCTGATGCCTCAGGTGTCAAGCCCAGACCATTGTCAGCCACGGTTACCTGAAAAGTACCAGGACCTTCCTCCACCCGGACTTCAATACGACCTCCCTGCGGAGTGTATTTCGCCGAGTTGGTCAGCAGGTTGGCGATACATTGGGTAATGCGCACCTGGTCGCCGACCAGTTCAGTCCGGTGATCTGCCAGGCGCAGGGTGAGTGAGTGATCCTGCGCTTCGATGACCGGCCGGACCATCTCTACTGCAGAGAGAACGGCATCGCGCAAATCAAATGCAGCAATCCGCAACTCGATCTTGCCTTGGGTGATCCGCGAGGCGTCGAGCAGATCATCGACCAAGCGGAACAGATGCGTCATCTGCTCCTGCATCAAGCCGCTGATCTTTTCCGCCTGCGGCCCGTCGGGCTTGCGCAGCAACAGGCTCAAGCCGCCCTGCAACGCCGCCAGCGGATTGCGCAGCTCGTGGGCCAGTACCGCGAGAAACTCATCCTTGCGCTTGTCGGACAGCTGCAAGGCCTGCGCCTGCGCTTCGAGCAGGTCGCGCTGCTCGGCAATCATCTGGCGCTGGCGGTATATTTCAGAAAAGACCTTGGTCTTGCTGCGCAGGATGTCAGGCTCGATCGGCTTCTGAATAAAGTCCACAGCACCCGCTTCATAACCCTGAAACCGGCGTTCAGCGCTATGGGTGCCGGCCGTGACGAAGATAATCGGAATGCGGCGGGTGCGCTCGTTGCCGCGCATCAGCTCGGCCAGTTCGAAGCCATTCAGCCCAGGCATCTGCACGTCAATCAGCGCCAAGGCTACGTCATGGTGCAGCAGCAGCTCCAGTGCCTCGTCGCCGGATCTGGCCATTAAGAGGACAAAGTCGTCACGACGCAGCAGCGCCTCCAGAGACAGGAGGTTTTCCGACAGGTCGTCGACGAGCAGGATTTTGACCGGCATTTTCATGCAGACATACTCAACAGGTAGGCGGACATTTCATTGAGAGACACAACCTCAGCCTCTGGGCAAAGTGCCAGGGCGGCCTCGGGCATTGCCCTGGCATAGGCCTCAACGGGGTTCTGGACGAAGGCTTTGCCGCCAGCCTGCACTATCGCGCGCAGGCCCTTGGCGCCATCCTGGTTGGCCCCAGTCAGAATGATGCCGATCAGTTCCGAGCCCCAGATATCTGCTGCACACTCCATAGCCACATCAATCGAGGGCCGGGAAAAGAGCACTTCGTCTTCATTGGAGAGCGCTATGCTGCTCTTGTCTTCGAGCAGCATGTGGTAATTGGGCGGCGCGAAGTAGATGACGCCTGGCTCGACGGGCTCCTTGTCCTCGGCCTCGATTGCCCGCATTCGGCATTTGGCGCTGAAAATCTCGGCCAACACGCTGGGTTTATCTGGTGGCACATGCACAATCACGAAGATCGGCAGCGGGAAGCTGGCCGGGAGCGCCGGCAGAAGCACCGACAGGGCTTCGAGCGCGCCCGCGGATGCGCCTATGATCAGAGCGCCCTTGGCAGGAGCGCTCATGAGTCATTCCTCTGGTAGATTTTCTCTTCGCGCACGAATTCCCGGAAGCCGTCAGCGTGCTCGGAAAATCTCAGGCTTTCCTTGGCACCGAGGCCGAGGAAACCGTTGCGCGGCAGGGCATCCTTGAACAGCCCCACCGCACGGTCCTGCAGGTCGCGGTCGAAATAGATCATCACGTTGCGGCAGGACACCAGGTGCATCTCACCGAACACCTGATCGGTCACCAGACTATGGTCGGAAAACACCACGTTGCGGCGCAGGCTCTTGTCCAGCACGCAGCGGTTGTAGCTGCTGTGATAGTAATCCGAGAGCGATGTCTTGCCACCGGCCTTGCGATGGTTCTCGGTGAACAGACGCAGCCGCTCTGCATCGTAAATACCCGCCTCAGCCTGGGCCAGCGCTTCGGGGTTGATATCGGTGGCATAGAAGAGCGTGCGATCTTCCAGCCCTTCCTCGCGGAACAGGATAACGAAAGAATACAGCTCTTCACCCGTGCTGCAGCCGGCAATCCAGATTTTCAGCGACGGATAGGTGCGCAGGTGCGGCACTACGTTTTCGCGGATGGCGCGGAAATAGCTCGGGTCGCGGAACATCTCGCTGACCTGAACAGTGAGATAGCGCAGCATCTTCGGCAGCATGTCCGGATCATGCAGAACACTCTCCTGCATCGCGGAAATGGTCGCAAAACCCAGATTTTCCTTGGCCTGACGCAGGCGCCGCCGGATCGATGACATCGCATAGTTGCGAAAGTCATAGTGGTAGCGGTGGTAGAGCGCTTCCAGCAGCAAGCGGATCTCTATGTCTTCTACCTTCTCGAAGGCTTCGGTCATTGCGGCATCCACACCCTGACCAGCGACAGCAGCTTCTCCACATCCAGCGGCTTGGCCATGTAGTCATTGGCGCCCGCTTCGATGCAGCGCTGCTGGTCGTCCGGCATGGCCTTGGCCGTCAGCGCGATAACCGGCAGCTTCTTCCAACTGGGGTTTTTGCGGATATGCCGGGTAGCTGTGAGCCCGTCCATCACTGGCATCATGATATCCATCAACACAAGGTCGATCTGGCCCTCGGGCTTGCTCAGCGACTCATCAAGCTTCTGCAGTGCCTCCTCCCCGTTGCGGGCGATCTCGATAATGGCGCCGCGCGGTTCGAGAATATTGGTCAAGGCGAAAACGTTACGTACGTCGTCTTCGACGATCAGAATGCGCCGCCCTTCAAGCAGCGCATCGCGGTGGCGCGCCTTGCGAATCATCTTCTGCTGTTCGTCCGGCAGCTCGGATACGACCTGATGGAGGAACAGGGTTACCTCGTCCAGCAAGCGCTCCGGCGACTTGGCACCCTTGATGATGATGGACTTGGAATAGCGCCGCAGCCGCTGCTCTTCCTCGCGCGCCAGTACGCGCCCGGTATACACGATCACCGGCGGGAAGGAGTGAGCACTGTCCTGACTTATGGTTTCCAGCAGTGCGAAGCCGGAGGCGTCGGGCAACGACAGGTCCAGCACCATGCAGTCAAAGGTCTGCTCCTTGAGCAGCGCCAGGCACTCGGCTGCCGTGCCGGCACCGACTGTTTCAACGTCATGCGAGCTGATCAGCGTGCTGACCGCCTCGCGCTGAACCTCGTTGTCCTCAACGATCAGAACGCGGCGTAGATTCTGGGAGATTTTCGCCTCCAGCGACTTGAGCACGCCAACCAGTTGTTCGCGCTTGACCGGCTTCAATGCATAGCCGATGGCGCCCAGTGACAGGGCGCGCTCGGAATAGTCGTCCGCAGAAATGATATGCACCGGTATATGCCGGGTGCGCACATCGCGTTTCAAGCGGTCCAGCACTGACAACCCGGACTGGTCAGGCAGGCCCACGTCCAGAACAATGGCACTGGGCATGAACTGACGGGCAAGCTCCAGCGCTTCCTGAGCGGTTCCCGCGACCAGCGCCTGGAAGTTCGATTCGCGCGCCAGGTCACGCAGGATCATCGCAAAGGATCGGTCATCCTCAATAATCAGCAGTTTGCGCGCGCTCTCATTCACCTTCAGACGATCATCGTCAACGACCATCGCAGCCTGCGGGCGCGACTTGAGTGTAGCTGCAGGAGCTTTGGCCGCAGGTACTGTGGCGCTAACCTGGGCGGGCGTAGGTGGAAGCTCGGGCAGAACATCCGGAGCGGGAACACGTACTGCAGTGCTATCAAATACCTGCGGCATGACCACGGTGAAGGTACTGCCCGCACCCAGGCTGCTTTTCAGGTGCAAGGTACCGCCGAGCAACCGCACTACCTCGCGGGAGATGGACAGCCCCAGACCCGTACCGCCAAACTTGCGGCTAATGGTGCTATCCGCCTGGTGGAAGGCCTCAAAAATACGCGCTTGCTGATCTTCAGCAATACCAATACCGGTATCGGTAACCGAAATGGCAATCTGGTTGTCACTGAGCGAACCTATGCTCAGGGTGACGCTGCCGTTCTCGGTAAACTTGATGGCATTCGCCAGCAAATTCTTCAGCACCTGCTCCAGCCGCTGCGGGTCGGTTTCGATCACCGGCACGGCATCGGGTAGAACCTCAAGTGCAAATAACAGTCCTTTCTCGTTTGCCAGCGGATCGAACAGATGGCGCAACGAATTGACCATGCGCTCGATCAGTACCGGCTCGGGCCGGATTTCCACATGCCCTGCCTCGATTTTGGACAGGTCAAGAATGTCGTTGATCAGATTGAGCAGATCATTGCCCGAGGACTGGATGGTCTGGGCGTATTTCACCTGCTCTGCGGTGAGATTCTCATCCGTGTTATCGGCCAGCAACTTGGCCAGAATCAGTGAAGAGTTCAGCGGCGTGCGCAGCTCATGGGACATATTGGCCAGAAAGTCGGATTTGTACCGGCTGGCCCGCTCCACTTCATGGGCTTTGAGCTGGATCGCTTCATTGGCTTTCTCCAAGTCATCGCGCTGGCACTCCAGCTCCTGGGTCTGCTCTTCCAACTGGGAGTTGGTCTGCTCCAGCTCGACTTGCTGCTGCTCCAGGCGCGCCTGGGACTCTTTCAGCGCGCGGCCTTGCTCTTCCAACTCCTCATTGGATACCCGCAACTCCTCGCCCTGAACCTGCAGTTCTTCTGCCTGGCGCTGGGTTTCAGACAGCAGCGTATGTAATTGAGTACGGAATTCGGCGGAGCGGATCGCCGCAGCAATGGTGCCTGAGGAATGCTCCAGCAACGAGAGAATATGATCGCCCACCGGGTTGAGAAAGCCGAGCTCGAAGACGGCCTTTACTTCCCCGTCCAGCATCGCCGGCGCCAACGCCATAAAACGCGGGGTAGCCTGGCCAAGGCTGGAGCCAAAGGCCATGTAACCTTCCGGCACTTTTCCCACGGCTATCGGCCGGTGATCCTGCAATACGTGTGCGAACAGGCTGTCATGCTGACCGAAATGCCCAGGCAGGGTGATATTTTCCGGCACCCCGTACCCAGCCACCAACTCATAGCGGCCCTGGCTCTTTATATAAATAGCGCCCGCGACGGCCCCAAGATGGCTGGTCAGGTAGCGGAGAATATTATGGCCTAGCTCCTGAGTGGCCTGTTCACCGATCACTACCGAACCAAGACCCACCTGAGCATTTTGCAACCATTGCTCTTTGCGGCGAGTCAGCGTGGCACTGCGCACCAGAGCAGCGATGACAAAAATCAGCAGGATGCCCAGCGAGCCCGCCATAGCACTGGTAATAAACGCAACCGTATAGGCTTTACCCATCGCCTCCATGCGCTGCGTGCGCACTTCGGTTTCCTGATCGCGGAGTTGCGCTATGATGCTGCGGATGGCGTCCATCTCGGCCTTGCCGCGATCCAGATTGACCATCGCGAGTGCGGCTGCCTGTCCTTGGGCACGGTAGGTACGCAGCGTCTCTTCCAGTTCACGGAACTTGGAAGTGACATATCCGCGGAGTTCTTCAACACGCCCGCGTTGACCGTCGTCGCTGCTCACCAACCCCTCAACGAGCCGCAAGCGATTCTGCACCTGAGACACAGCCCGGTGATAGGGCTCAAGATAAGGCTCTTCGCCGGTCAGCAGAAATCCACGCTGGCCTGTTTCAGCGTCCTGAACATCTGCCAGCAGAAGGTCGATGGCGACGATCACGTTATGCGTTTGCACCACACCCTGGTTGCTGGTTTTAAGGAGCTGCGTGGTGTAGATCGCAACGGCGGTGCTGAGAATAAAAAATAGCAGGGCGACTGCCAGCCCCACAGCAACAGTAGGGTCCAGGCCAAGAGTGCCCTTGTTGCTTACGCTCGCGTTTTTTCTATGCATGTGGCCCACGCGTTTTCAAATCAGCGGCAAAGTCCCGGGCCATCCTGTGCAGCCGGTAGAGCTGGACTGACGAATCGGTGCGGCGCAGTGCGCTGTCAATTAAGGGGGTGCTGGAATATCCAGAGTGATTGACACAGTCAACTGCTCCCGGTCGGCCGTCACAGTGTAACATCTAAATATATCAGCAGAATCAAGATTGCCCTGCCCGTTTACGCCTCATCCTCACCAGTCTTTGGATCAGGCAAGCCGCTTTCCAGCCGCGAACAAACCCCGTCGACAAAGATACTGACGCGCGGTGATAGCGCCAACGAATGCGGATACACCAACTGAATCGGGAGATTCGCCGGTTCGAACTCCGTGAGAATTCTTACTAGCCGACCATCAGCCAGCTCCTCTGCGACCTGATAATGCATCAGCCGAGCAATACCCACGCCTTGCACACAGGCCAGGCGGGCAGCGCGAATCTGATTGCATACCAGCCTCGGCTCAATGTCCTGAGCCAACTCCTTTCCCTGATGTCTGAAGTACCATCGCCGTCCCTGGGAAGCCAGTGCGATACAGGCCTGGTCCGACAACGCAGAAGGTGTGCTTATCCCCTGCGCGCCAAGCAGGTAATCCGGACTGGCACAGGTAATCAGCCGAGTCGCGCCGATACGCCTCGCCACCATCGCCGAGTCAGGCATGTGGCCAATACGCAGCGCAAGATCCAGACGCTCATCAATCAAGGCAACCACGTGATCACTCAACGTCAGCTCGACACGGAGGTTTTGATTGCGCGCAAGAAAGTCGTTCACCAAGGGCGCTAGGTAGCGCTGGCCAAACTCTACCGGAGCGGTGATGCGTAGCAAGCCGCGCATAGTGCCATCGGCAACCTCAAGGCGCTGCTCCATATCGTCGAACTCAGCCAGCATCCGCCTGCACCAACCCAGGTACTCCTCGCCCTCATAGGTAAGCGCCATGCGTCTTGTCGTGCGGTTCAGCAATCGCACACCCAGGTGACGTTCCAACGCGGCCAGCGAGCGCACCAGCGATGCGGTTGACTGGCCTGCCGAATCCGCCGCCGAACTGAGGCTGCCGCTGTCGACGATCCTGACGAAATTGGCCATTGCCTTGAGCCTGTCCATTGCTACCGTCCTATTTGTGCACTCAGTGCATAAGTATTGTCAGGTTCACACCATAGATGAAACCGGCCATCAGGTTGACACTTCAGGAACGGAAATCACCTGGAGGTTCCCATGGGCCAACAACCCAACCCCGCGCGTATTCTCGCCTATGACCATATCGGCATTCGGGTCAGCGACAAACACCGGGCAATGCATTTCTACCAGGCTCTCGGCTTTGTCGAAACCGCGAGCTTTCCGTTGTTCGAGGCCAACGAGATGCTCAGTTCGGACGGAGTGCGAATCAACCTTATCTTCAATGGCACACGCATGCCCAATGCCCACAATGCACTGCTGGATGCACCGATCAAGCTGCCCGGCATGACCCATCCGGCATTTATTGTTGATGACCTTGAGGCACTGGTGGCCTGGCTGAACGAGCAGGGCATCACCATCACCGAGGGTCCGCATCACATCGGCCCAAGAAGAATAGCGCTGTTTATCCGCGATCCGGACGGCAACGTTCTTGAATTCAACCAACTGGTTAATGGAGGTAAGCAATGAAACTCTATGATGTGGACGCATCTGGCAATTGCTACAAGGTCAGGCTGCTGGCGTCGCTGGCGAATATCGAGCTGGAGCGGGTGCCGGTCGACCTGCAAAAGGGTGAGCACAAACAGCCCGCGTTTTCACGGCTGAATCCACTTGGGCAGGTACCGGTGCTGGAAGATGGCTCCCAGGTAATCCGCGACTCGCAGGCAATCCTGGTTTACCTGGCCGGCCTATACGGCGGGCTGGCCTGGTGGCCGGCACACGCCGAAGGACAGGCGGAGATCATGCAGTGGCTGTCCTTTGCCGCCAATGAAGTAGATCACAGCCTGTGTGCGGCACGGCTGGTAGAAAAATTCGGCGCCGATCTGGACCAGTCGGCAGCGCTGGCCAAGGCGCCAGGCGTGCTGACGCTGCTCGACCAGCATCTGGAGCAGCACGACTGGCTGGCGCTGGGCCGCCCGACCATTGCTGACTGTGCGGTGTACCCCTATGTGGTACTGGCGCCAGAGGGCGGCGTGGACCTGACGCCATACACGCATATTTCGCGCTGGATGACACGGATAGAAGCGCTGCCGGGTTTCCTGCCCAAGCCCTGATCAGCGCGAAGGCGGCGCTGCTGCAAAATTCAGCAGCGCCGCATTCACTTCTTCAGTCGCTTCACTCTGAATCCAGTGGCCAATATCCGGCAGCATCCGGACCTGCAGCTCGGGGATGCGACGAATCATTCTGGCTTTGAGCTGCTCTCCACTGGCACCGCGGATAACGCTGTCTGCGCTGCCGACCAGAAACAGCACTGGGCAGGTAATCTGCGCATCGCGGTAGGGCTGCATCAGGCGCCAGTTTTCATCGAGGTTGCGGTAGTAGTTGATGCCGCCCGCGAAGCCGCTGTGCCGGTAAGCCCCCACGAAATAAGCCAGTGCCTCATCGCTCAGCCAGCTCGGCTGTTCCAGCGGCCTGCCGAGCCGACCTGTCCAGCCGCCGCCTTCGCTGGTTGCGCGGCCGAGCAGCGGTGGGTCTCGCGGGGTATCCGGTGAGCAGTAAAGCGCGCGCAGAATAGCGTCGGGATCGGCGTCGAATTCCGCTTCGGCTACGCCTGGCTGCTGGAAATACAGTTGGTAGAAAAAATCGTCCTGGAAGTGCTCGCGCAGCAACGTAACCGGCGGCCGATCCGTTATCGGATAAAGCGGAACGCTCATGTTTACCAGACGCGACACCAGCTCAGGGTGGCGCAGGGTAAATTGCCAGCAGTTGATCGCGCCCCAGTCGTGGCCTATCAGCAAAACCGCCTGGTCATTGCTGGCCTGGGTCAGCAACTCACGCATGAAGTGGCAGATGCGCACAACGTTGTAATCTTCGACAGATGGCAGCGCGTCGGTCTCGCCAAAGCCGGGCATGTCCGGCGCAATAGCGCGATAACCGGCGTTTGCCAGAGCAACCATCTGTTGCCGCCAGGTAAACCAGCATTCTGGCCAGCCGTGGATAAAGAGCGCTACAGGGCCTTGGCCCACGCTGGCCACCCTAGTCTGCAGACCGGTGACGGTCCAGGTATCGAGTGTGATGTTTTCTGTTGTGTACATATCAGCTTCCTTCGCGATCACGTTCCTGGCCTGGCCCGAGGGCGGGCCCAGCCGACCGATCCGCACCAAACAGCCTCTGGTCATCCAGCAGGCGCGCGCCTAGAACCAGCGTCCCCGCCAGATAGACAATAGCGCTCCAACTGGCCATAAGAATACCGCCAAAACGCTGATCCTCAAGTTGTTCAAAGCCAAAAGCGCCAAGGCAGAGCTCTGCCGGGTAAATCAGCTTGGGCGCCAGCACCAGCAGAACGCCGAGCATGGTCATATGCGCAAAGGTAAGAAAAAAACCCAGCATCGCTCCCGCCACATCGGCGCGTGAGCGGGCAGCAAAGCCCAGCAACCAGATGCCCAGGCCAACTGCCAGAAAGCTCGCCTGCTGCAGCACAAACGCCCAGACATTGAGCGCGGCAGCCTCATGCAACGCGGGCAAATGCCAACCCCAGACCACCAGCATCTCGGCGGAAAACGCCAGCAGCATCCAGCGTCCGGCGCGGTCCGTTCGTCCTATGCGCAGCCCCGCGCGCGCGAGCCCAATTGCCAGCAGTGGCGCGGCCAGCGCAGTTACCCCCAGGTGCAGCAGCATATGCGCGGAAAACGCCGTACGGCTCATCGCCGGCAGCGGCCCCAACCAGCACAGCGCCAGCACCAACAAACCCAGGTACAAAGGCCACAAGGCTTTATGAGAAGGGTCGGGCATATCTCGCAACGCCTCAGAGTCCATTGCGTGCCTCAGCGTTGCTGTTGCTGTCCGCGGGGAAAGTGGCGAGCTGCACGGCAATATCCTCCGCCATCGCCTCGGCTGACATCTGTTGTGAATAGTGCTGCACAAACTGCCCGTCTGGCCCCATCAAATACAGCGTAGCGGTGTGGTCAAGCATATAAGTATCGCCCATCGGAATTTTCTCGAAGTACACACTGTAGGCATCTGCCACCTGCCGCGTCTGCCCCTCGCTACCGAATAATCCCAGGATGCGCTGATCAAAGAACGCCGTGTATTCGCTGAGCACTTCAGGTGTATCGCGCTCGGGATCCAGGGTGATGAACAAGGGCTGAACCTGCCCTGCCTGCTCACCGAGGCTATCCAGCGTGCGAGCGACATGGGTCATGGCGGTGGGGCACACGTCAGGGCAATGGGTGAAACCAAAAAACACCAAAGTCCAGCGACCTTTAAAGCTGCTTTCGTTTACCGGCTGGCCATGCTGATCTTGCAGCTCGAATGGCCCACCAATCTCCGCGCCCTGGCTTATCGCAGCAGATACAGGGACACGCGCGGGCCAGCTAAGGTAAGCAACCGGCAGGGCGGCGAGCAAAAGCAGCACTGCAGCGCAGACGGTGATCAGTAACCGGTTCAATGCTTGCCACCTTCTATTTTGCGTGAATCAAGTCATTCAATGTGAGCTAAGGACAGAGCTCTACTGCAGTAGTTCAGAAGTGGGCACTCCAGCAGCCCGGAAATCAGGCATGAGCATTTTCGCCAGCTCCATAGTCTACCCTGATAACAAGCAGGCTCTAACAACATGCCAATACAACAAAAGGTTCAGCCAATGAGCAATCCCGCAGCAGTCAAGTTCGAGCGCGTTCTGGCGCGCAAAGATATTCTTGCTCTAGCCTTTGGCGCGATGATTGGTTGGGGCTGGATTGTAATGACCGGCACCTGGATTCAGTCGGCCGGCAGTCTGGGCGCCATTACTGCGTTCGTGGTCGGAGGTATCGCGATCCTGCTGGTCGGGCTGACTTATGCCGAGCTGGCATCGGCGATGCCCCAGGTCGGTGGTGAGCACGTTTACAGTTACCGTTCGCTCGGTCACTTCCCATCGTTTTTATGTACCTGGAGCATTGTCCTGGGCTATATCAGCGTGGTGTCGTTTGAAGCCGTCGCCCTGCCCACCGTAGTAGAACACCTGTTTCCCAACTATTCAGTAGGCTATCTATGGACGGTCGCCGGCTGGGACGTTCAGGCCACCTGGGTCGCCGTCGGCGTGGCGGGCTCACTGGTGATGATGTGGGTCAACTACCTGGGCATCCGCATGGCCGCTTTCGTGCAGAAAGTGGTTACGCTGCTGATTCTGATCGTCGGTATCATGTTCATCACGGGTGCCATGTTTACCGGCGATACGGTCACTATGGAGCCGTTGTTCAGCGTCGAGAATGGCGTCATTGGCGGCATCATGATGGTGATGATCATGGTGCCCTTCATGTTTGTCGGCTTCGACGTCATCCCGCAAGCAGCCGAAGAGATCAATTTGCCGTTCCGCGAAATCGGCCGCGTGCTGATGCTCTCGGTATTGATGGCCGTGTTCTGGTATGCCCTGATCATCTACGGCACCTCGATGATGCTGACGCCAGCGGCGTTGGAGCAAAGTTCGCTGGCAGTGCCCGATGCCATGCAGGCGGTATTCAATGCACCCTGGGCGGGCAAACTGATGGTGTTCGCCGGTATCGCCGGTATTATTACCAGTTGGAATGCGTTTTATATTGGCGGCTCTCGAGCCATCTACGCGCTGGCCCGCGCGGGCATGTTGCCGGCCTTTCTGGCCAAGCTGCACCCCACCTATAAAACGCCGGTCAATGCCATCCTGATGATCGGCATACTCTCGAGCATCGCACCCTTTTTTGGCCGCCCGGCCCTGGTATGGCTGGTCGATGCCGGTGGGCTAGGCATCGTTATCGCCTATTTCTTTGTCGCGCTGTCCTTTCTGGCCTTGCGCCGCAAGGAGCCGAATATGGAGCGGCCGTTCAAGGTACCCGCCGGCATGCTGGTCGGCAGCATTGCGCTGGTTGCCTCGGTGGCGATGATCGGTTTGTATATGCCCGGCAGCCCGTCGGCATTGCTGCCCGTTGAATGGCTGGTGTTTGCTGGCTGGATGCTGCTGGGGCTGGGCATGTATGCCTGGTCAAGAAAGCGTTACGGCGTGGCCTACTCGGATGCGGCTATGCGCAGAGAGATGGAGGAAGGGTAAGCTGCTATGGGTAATTCCAGATACCGCCTGGCCTGAGTAGCAGTCGTATGTATGCCATCAAGCCAGCGAGTGGCTGCTCGGGGCTGGCCGCTGCTTGCCCAATACTCTATGCTCCGAGCTGATCGCCCTGCCACCCAAGACCCTGTCCGTCATGAGCAAAACCATCAAAGCCACCGACCTGCCAAGCAAGACCAGCCGCACTCCGCAACAAACGCGTGGGCGCGCTCGTGTGGAAGCTGTGCTGGATGCTTGCGCAGTGTTGCTCTGGGAGCATGGCCCAGGTGATCTGACCATGCACAAGCTGGCAAAACGGGCGAAGACCTCGATTGGGTCTCTATATCACTTCTTTCCAGACAAGGATGCGGTGATTGATGCGCTATGCCAGCGTCATTTGAACGCACTGACGAGCATCAAGGGTGACCTGGATCGGATATCCTGCGATCAGTGGCGAAACATGAACCCCCAGTCTCTTATCGAAACCCTGGCGCGCCCTTACTTCCACTACATCGACAATTATCCCGAAATGCTGGTGATCATCAGCCACTCTCTGGGTAGCAAGATAGAGGACGCTCCGGCGCTAAGGGCTTCAATACAGGCCAACTACGAAAAAGTCCTGGGGCTGCGTATGCCTGAAATGGACCCGGCGCTGATCAAGACCATCAGCTTTGTGCTGTTCAATATTCCCGTGGGTGCCCTGCAATCGCTGCAGGAGAACAATGAATATCGCGAGCGCGTGTTGCGCCTGGAGCTGATCAACGCAATGGTTGCTTATCTGCAAAGCATTGAGGCGCAATACGCTACAGGCCATTGACTACGCCAGAAAGACAGATCAGCTCTTCAGCAAAGCCGGGCTCAGTCGCAGCATATCCAGAATGCCATCCGCTAAAGTTTCTGCCTTGGCCGCCAGGTCCAGGCCCTCAGGCACCAGCAACCATTGATCCAGCACGCCGGTGATGAAGGCATGGACGCATCGGCTGGCCACTATCAAATCAAGCTCGGCGGGCAACTGCCCCTTGTTGACAGCATTGCGCAAACTCAGCTCGATGTTGTGGTTGTAGCCACGTCTGAAATCCTGCATCCACTGGCGCAGGTTGCCCAGATCTTCGGTGTATTCACATTTGTGGAACAGAATCTCGCTGACCCTGCGCACTTCCGGATCGCTGGCCGCACGCTGGAAAATCTGCACCAGAAGGTCGCGCAGACGCCCCAGAGGGTCGGGCTCATTGGGGTGCCGGCTCGCCTCGCTGAGTGGCTGCAGAGGCATATTGACGCGCTCCAGCAAAGCGCCGACCAACTCGGTCTTGTCCTGAAAATGCCAGTAGATCGCGCCACGGGTGACGCCTGCCGCACTGGCTATTTCAGCCAATGACGTACGTGCCAGCCCCTTGCGATAAAAGCACAGCTCGGCCGCAGAAATAATCTGATTTCGGGTTTCCAGTGCTTCTTCCTTGGTACGCCTCACCATCAGTCCAATTACCTTCTCGCAAATACGCCAGCCTGAATCAACCATGGTTGGCATGAAAGACGCATATGTTAGCTAATGTTATTCCAGTTTACAAACATTCACGAATGTAAGTATATTACACGCCTATTAAATGCCGATGCCTGATGCTCGGCCCCGTGACCGCGCACCATCCTCTGAGGATATTTCCATGCCTAACCCTTTCTCTGCGCGGATCGCGCTAGCTCCGTTGCTGGTAATGGCTACGCTGCTGACCGCCTGCCAGCAGCAGGATGACACTGCTGATCAGGCGCAGACTGCGCCCGGCATCATTGAAGTTGGCGTGGTCACGCTGCGCGCCGAACCCTTCGAACTGACCACCGACCTGCCTGGCCGCACCGCTGCATTTCGAATGGCCGAGGTACGCCCCCAGGTAGATGGCATCATTCAGAAACGTATGTTTGAGGAAGGCAGCGAGGTCAAGGCAGGGGAGCAGTTGTATCAGATCGACGCGGCGGTCTATCAGTCCGCTTTGAACAGCGCCAAGGCCGCGCATCTGTCGAGCAAGGCGCTGAGTGATCGTTATGAACAACTGATCGAAGACCAGGCCGTGAGCAGACAGGAATACGATGAAGCTCGCGCCCGTAGCCTGCAAACTCAGGCTGCCTTGGAGCGGGCACAGATCGACCTGCGCTATACCCAGGTAAGAGCGCCGATTGACGGACGCATTGGCCGCTCGGCAATCAGCGAAGGTGCTCTGGTCAATAACGGCCAGGCGGCGGCGATGGCAACCATTCAGCAGTTGGATCCGATCTATGTTGATGTGACACAACCGGCGCGGGATCTGCTGGCGCTGCGCCGCGATCTTGACGAAGGTCGCCTGCAAAAGGCCGGTGACAACGCCGCCCAGGTCACCCTGCAAATGGAAGATGGCAGCGCCTATCCGCACCAGGGCAAACTGGAATTTTCTGAAGTCTCGGTAGACTCGGGCACAGGTTCTGTCACCCTGCGCGCCGTCTTCCCGAACCCGGACAATATGCTGTTACCCGGCATGTTCGTGCATGCACAGCTGGTCGCCGGGACTCGCAGCGAAGCCATTCTCGCACCCCAGCAGGGCATTACTCGTACGCCCCGGGGCGAGGCCACAGCGCTGATAGTAAACGCCGAGAATGTGGTTGAGCTACGCCAGGTGCGCACCGAGCTCACGGTGGGAAATCGCTGGTTGATCCGCGAGGGCCTGAATGATGGGGATCAGTTGATCACCGAAGGGCTGCAGTTCATCAAGCCCGGTGCCGAGGTCAAGGCGGTTCCAGCAGGAAACGTGGCAGAGCCTGCGCCCACTGCTGGCCAGGAAGGATAAAACCATGCCTCGTTTCTTTATTGACCGTCCGATTTTCGCCTGGGTAATTGCCTTGGTGATCATGCTGGCCGGCGGCTTGTCAGTACTCAGCCTGCCGGTCAATCAGTACCCAAGCATTGCGCCGCCCGCAGTAGGTATTTCCGTTAACTACCCGGGCGCGTCTGCGCAAACGGTACAGGACACCGTCGTACAGGTGATCGAGCAGCAGCTCAACGGCATCGACGGGCTGCGCTATATCCGCTCGGATAGCAACTCCGACGGCAGCATGGAAATCACCGTGACCTTCGATCAGGGCGTTGATCCGGATATTGCCCAGGTACAGGTGCAGAACAAACTGCAATTGGCCACGCCGCTGCTGCCTCAGGAAGTGCAACAACAGGGCATTCGTGTAACCAAATCGGTGCGTAACTTCCTGATGGTCATCGGCGTGGTGTCCACCGACGGCAGCATGAACCGCGACGACCTGGCCGATTACATCATTTCAAACATGCAGGATCCGGTATCGCGTACGGACGGTGTCGGTGACTTTCAGGTGTTCGGGGCGCCCTATTCCATGCGCATCTGGCTGGATCCGGCGAAGCTGAATAACTTCCAGTTAACGCCCATTGATGTGAGTGCCGCGATCCAGGCGCAGAACGTACAGATTTCCTCCGGCCAGTTTGGCGGTCTGCCCGCGGTGCCTGGCCAACAGCTGAGCGCAACTATTATCGGCAAGACGCGCCTGCAGAGCCCGGAGCAGTTCCGCGAGATCATGCTCAAGGCCAATCCGGACGGCTCACAGGTACGCCTGAAGGATGTCGCCCGGGTCGAACTGGGCGCGCAGAATGCCAACATTTCTGCGCAGTTCAACGGTATGCCGGCGTCCGGCCTGGCGATCAAGCTGGCCACCGGCGCCAATGCGCTGGACACCGCGGCGGCGGTAAAGAAGACCATTGCCGATCTGGAGCCCTTCTTCCCCCCAGGCATGCAGGTTGAATACCCCTATGAAACCGCGCCAGTAGTGTCTGCATCGATCACCGGCGTAGTGCATACCCTGCTCGAAGCCGTGGTGCTGGTATTTCTGGTGATGTACCTGTTCCTGCAAAACTTCCGCGCCACATTGATTCCGACACTGGCGGTGCCGGTGGTAATACTCGGCACCTTTGGCGTGCTCTCGCTGTTCGGTTTTACCATCAATATTCTGACCATGTTCGCCATGGTGCTGGCCATCGGCCTATTGGTGGATGATGCCATTGTGGTGGTGGAAAACGTCGAGCGGGTCATGGCCGAAGAGGGCCTTTCGCCGGTGGAAGCCACGCGCAAGTCCATGGACCAGATCCAGGGCGCGCTGGTCGGTATTGGCCTGGTGCTCTCGGCGGTGTTCATTCCGATGGCGTTTTTCGGCGGCTCGACCGGGGTAATTTACCGTCAGTTCGCGATCACCATTGCCTCGGCCATGACGCTTTCGGTACTGGTCGCTATGATCTTCACCCCGGCGCTGTGCGCGACCATGCTCAAGCCCATACCCAAGGGCGGCCACCATGAAAAGCGCGGCTTCTTTGGCTGGTTTAACCGCACCTTCAATCGGGGTGTTGGCCGCTACGAGCGCGGCGTTGCTGCCATGCTCAAACGCAAGACGCCTTACCTGCTGCTGTATGTGGCCATCGTCGCGGTGATGGCGGTGTTGTTCACCCGCATACCCACTGCTTTTTTGCCCGATGAAGACCAGGGCGTACTCTTTGCTCAGGTACAGACTCCCGCAGGCTCCACCGCCGAACGCACTCAGCAGACGATCGACACCATGCGCGATTATCTGCTCGAAGAAGAAGGTGACGTAGTCAACTCGGTGTTTACCGTGACCGGCTTCAACTTCGCTGGCCGTGGCCAGAACTCGGGCATGGCCTTTATCGGCCTGAAGCCCTGGGGCGACCGGGCGGAACCTGAGCTGAGTGTCTTTGCGCTGGCCGAACGCGCCCAGGCGAAGTTCGACAGTTACCGCGACGCCATGGTCTTCGCCTTCGCTCCCCCGGCCGTGATGGAGCTGGGCAACGCCACCGGTTTCAACTTGTTCCTGCAGGACAATGCTGGCGTCGGTCATGACACCCTGATGCAAGCGCGTAATCAATTGCTCGGAATGGCCGCACAACATCCCGCGCTGGCAGCGGTGCGGCCCAATGGCCTTGAAGACGAGCCGCAGTATCAATTGACCGTCGACGATGAAAAAGCGCGCGTGCTGGGTGTGTCCTTGAGTGAAGTCAACAGCACCCAGTCCATTGCCTGGGGCTCCAGTTACGTCAATGACTTTATCGACCGTGGCCGGGTCAAGCGCGTGTATCTGCAAGGTGAGGCCAGTGCCCGGATGGGCCCGGATGACCTGGGCAAATGGTATTTGCGCAATAGCAGCGGCGAGATGGTGCCGTTCAATGCAATTGCCAGTGGCGAGTGGATCTACGGCTCACCCAAGCTCTCGCGCTATAACGGCGTAGCCGCAATGGAAATCATGGGCGAAGCAGCACCTGGCTACAGTACCGGTGACGCGATGGACGCGATTGAGGAACTGGCGCAAAAGTTACCGCAGGGTGTGGGCATAGCCTGGACCGGTTTATCTTATGAAGAACGCATTTCCGGCGACCAGGCGCCTATGCTCTACGCGCTCTCCCTGCTGGTGGTGTTCCTGTGTCTGGCGGCGCTTTACGAGAGTTGGTCGATTCCGCTGGTGGTGATGCTGGTAGTGCCGCTCGGGGTCATTGGCGCACTGATGGCAACCCTGGGCAGGGGGCTGACCAACGATGTGTTCTTCCAGGTGGGGCTGCTGACCACGGTCGGCCTGACCGCCAAGAATGCCATCCTGATCGTCGAGTTCGCCAAGGGCCTGCACGAGCAAGGCATGAGCCTGTTTGACGCAGCCGTCGAAGCCTGCCGCATGCGTCTGCGGCCGATCATCATGACCTCGCTGGCCTTCACCCTGGGCGTCGTACCGCTGGCACTGGCCAGCGGCGCAGGGGCTGGTAGCTCGCATGCGATTGGCACGGGCGTTATCGGCGGCATGATTACCGCCACGGTGCTGGCGATATTCTGGGTGCCGCTGTTCTTCGTGATGATTTCCTCACTGTTCAGCAAAAAGGCCAACGCCGCTGAGCCCGAGCCGACCACCAAGGAGATCACGCCATGAAGCGCATTCTGATCGGCAGCGCTCTGATTCTGACACTGGCCGGCTGCTCCCTGATTCCGGAGTATCAGCGCCCTGCCTCGCCGGTGGCTGATGGCTGGCCGCAGGGCGAGGGCTATGCCAGCGCTGAGGCGGCTGCGAGCGCCGAAGCGCTCGCTCCGCCGCCAGCATGGCAAAACTTTTTCCGCGATGAACAACTGCGCAACCTGATTGATGTGGCTTTGGAGAACAATCGCGACCTGCGCGTCGCAGCGCTGAATGTGGAGGCCACGCGTGCGCTTTATCGCATCCAGCGCGCCGACCGCCTGCCGAGCATCAGTGCCGATGCCGGTGGCAATCGCACTCGCACGCCTTACGATCTGAACGGCACTACGCAAAGCGGTATCACCAGCCAATATAGCGCCACACTCGGCGTCGCCTGGGAGGTGGACCTGTTTGGCCGGCTAGGTAGCCTGCAACAGCAAGCATTGGAGGAATACCTGGCCACTGAAGCCGCGCAGCGCAGCGTTCAGGTCAGCCTGATTGCCAGCGTGGCCAATACCTACCTGCTCTGGCAGGCGGATCAGGCCCTGCTGCAGGCGACCCAGGACACATTGGCGACCTACGATGAGAGCCTGCGCGTTACCCAGCGCAGCTTCGATGTCGGCGTCGCCTCGTCACTGGAATTGACCCAGGCCCGCACCGCCGTGGAAACCGCCCGCAGCAGCCTGGCGCGCTACACCCGTCTGGTAGCAGAGGACCGCAATGCCCTGGCCTTGCTGCTCGGCCAGCGTGTGCCGGTATTGCCTGCCGAGCAGCCGCAACTGAGCACCGAGCTGCTGGCCGAGCTACCGGTCGGGCTGCCATCGAACGTGCTGTTGCAACGCCCGGATATTCTTCAGGCCGAGTATCAGTTGCGCGGCGCCAACGCCAATATTGGCGCGGCACGCGCAGCGTTCTTTCCGAGCATCAGCCTGACCGCCAATGCCGGCAGCGCCAGCAGCCAGTTGTCAGGTCTGTTCGATAGCGGCTCGGAATACTGGAGCTTCTCGCCCAGCATCAGCCTGCCGATCTTCAACGCCGGCCGGTTGCAAGCGAACCTGAACTACGCCGAAGTGATCCGCGATGTGCGCGTGGCCGAATACGAAAGAGCTATCCAGGTCGCCTTCAGCGAGGTCGCCGACGGCCTTGCCGCGCGCGACACTTACGTGGATCAGGTCGCCGCACAACAGCGCCTGCTGGACACCAGCGAAGACTATTTCCAGATCGCCGAACGCCGCTACCGCAGCGGTGTAGACAGCTACCTGACGCTGCTCGACGCCCAGCGCCAGCTATTCACCGCGCGCCAGCAACTGATCACCGATCAACTGAATCAGCTGACCAGTGAAGTGGATCTGTTTCGCGCTTTGGGGGGTGGCTGGGCGATTCAGACCGAGCTGGTCGCCGACTGACGGCTTACTTTGTCTCTGGTTTGCGCGGGAATGTGACTTCCATACCCCGCGCATCCAGTTGCCGCACATCCACAGGGCGACCCTGCTCGTCCATGCGCACCAAACCGATCCCGGTGCCGTTCCAGACCCGCTCACCGGCGTTGGCCTGATCCGGATCGCGCGGGGTAATCTGCATGCGCCGGCGCTTGGTCAGCCAGTTCAGTGGTGACCAGGGCGCGTATAGCCAGCGATTAAGACGGTCGAACCAATCGAGCAGGGTATCCGGGAAGGCGTTTTTCAAGCCGCTGCTGGTGATCTGCCAGATATGCGGGCCCCGCTCGCGGTGGCGAATGCGGATGTCATACACGTAGGAATAATGCACGTCGCCGGAGAGCACAACGAAATTGCCCGGCGTGCGCGAATGGCGAAAAATGTTCAGCATCACCTTGGCCGCGCCGCGGTGCGCCATCCAGTTTTCTGCGTCAACCAGCAGGGGTTTTCCAACCAGGGTGAAGAGCTTCTGCACGCCCTCGATCAGCTTGACGCCGAACATGGGCGCGGGCGAAACAATCACCACACCTTTCTTGTCGAGCATGCGCTGCTGCATTTCCGTCAGCGCTTCCCAATCCATCAACCCCGAGGGGCGCCCGGGGCTGCGCTCGCTGCGCCAGCGGCGTGTGCGGGTGTCCAGCACGATCAGATGCGGTGTGCCGGGCACCTGATATTCCCAGGCATGAAAGCTGAACAGATGCTCGATACTGGCATCCTGCGCAGCCATGTCCAGCCAGCCGCTATCGGCGGCGTCAGCCAAAAGATCACTCAGTTCAGCCAGCGGTTTACTGACCCGCTCAGGGTCGTTGCCCCAGGCCTGGCACACCAGATACGCGAGTAATGCATTACCGATAATGCGCTTGGAGAAAGGATGGCCATAGGCGGTGCTTTCCCAATCCGCGGTCAGGTTCCAGTCGTCGGTGACGTCATGATCGTCGAAGATCATCAGGCTTGGCATGTGCGCCAGCAGGCGTGCGACCTGCGGCAGGCCGTCGATAAACTCATCGAGGATTGCCTGCTCGGCGCAATAGGCCTCGTCGCGATCCTGCGCCAGCATAGCCACCGGCGTGCGGTCGATCAGGCGCCAGGGCACAGGCGACCAGACCAGTAGATACATGGCCAGTACTTCACTGAGGGTCATCAGATGGTTACGCGCATGCGCGGAGGTAAATACCGGTTTCTTCACCCCACCAAAGAATCGTTCCCGCAAGGCCACGTTGCCTTGCACATCAGGCAGCAACTGTTCGCGCTGGTAATAGCTCTTCTCACTGCGGTACAGCTCCTGGCTATCGGCCACGGTAGCGCCTTCGAGCTTCTCATCAAACAGGCCCAGGCGTTCGATCAGGCGGTGAATGGCAACCAGCATCGGTCCGGCGACGTCATCGGCGTAGACCTGATCGCCGGTCATCAACAGCCAATCCGGGCGCTCGGTGGGGTCCTGCAGGCGCTCCCCCAGCCACTCATCAGCACGCACCAGGCCATCCTTGCCGGGAAAATGCGGCTTGCGGCAGGAGCCGTGCAGCAACTGGCGATTGCTGCCAGGGATCACCAGTGAAAAGGCGCTCTGGCCCGGGTAAAGCAGTTCCGGCATGACCGCCGCCAGGCTCTGCTCGCCCGCCTCGTCTGTCCAGATCAGGTCATAGTTGATCATCTGATCGACAGGCAGTGGCTGCGGCATGGCAAAGTCCAGCAATTGCACATGAGCATGCCGACCAATAGGCAGCACTTGTCCTTTTCCCGAATCCGCGACTGAATCTACAGCCTCACTTTCCGCCCGCGCTGCCTTGCTCGCGCTACTCGGCAGATGCCGGGAAGCGTTGCCCTCGGTGGGGTGCAGACACAAGGTTAGCGATATTGGCCGACTGCTGACGAGCCAGACAAGAATCCGATCCGGTGACAGTCTGCGTAGCACCGGGCCAGCAATGATGGCCGGCAGGTCTGAGTTGGGGCTGGACGGGGTGATAATGGCAAAGCCTCTCTATTCAAGAATCTGCCCCGGCAGCAACCGGGGCAGATCTACTACATGAACGGGTCAGCGAAAATCACGCCGCCGCACGCGCCTGCTTTTCCAGCTCGACTTTCAACGCCGGATCCAGCGCCAACTGGCGGGCCAGTTCTTCCAGATAGGAGCGCTCCATAAAGTTCTCCTCATCGACCATCAGCAGGCTGGCCAGATACATCTCTGCGGCCATCTCCGGCGTTGTGGCCGAGCTGGCAATGTCCTTGGGCTCCAGCGGTTTGTTCAGCTCCTGATCAAACCAGCGCTGCAGGCCTGGATCCTGCGTCAGCTTGGCTACTTCGCCATCGATCAGCTCACGCTCGCGCGCATCGATATGCCCGTCAGCCTTGGCCGCGCCTATTACCGCCCGCAAGATGGCGTGACTATGCTCCTCGGCCTGCGCTGCTGGCAAGCGGTCCACGGTGCGGGGCTCAATCTGCCTCTGCTGCTCGGTGCCGTTGTTCTGTTGCCAGTTGCTGTACGCCTTGTAGGCCACCACGCCCAACGCCGCCAGGCCACCATAAGTGATAACTTTTCCGCCCATCTTGCGCGCCTTTTTGCTGCCCAGCAGCAGGCCAATAGCGCCAGCGCCAAGCGCACCGCCGCCAGCGCCCGACAGCAGCCCACTGAGCGGCGAACCTGCCGCCTTGCCGAGGGGTTGGCGGTGATCGGTACGGCCCTGACTGGCGGAGCCGCCCTGGAGCATGTCTGATCCGGATTTCAGCAATTGATCTAGCAAGCCACGTGTAATCATGTGCGCCTCTGTTGAAGGTGAAAGCATAAATAAGATGCTATTTTTAATAGCATTAGTTCGATTATCCACAGCAAACTTAACTCAGACTTAACGCACACCCGTTCCCACCTTACGGCATCACTTCGGAGATGACATGACAACCAGCAAACCCCTTACGCTATTGATCCTCGGCGGCACCGGACTGGTCGGTGGTCAATTGGTCGAGGCGGCCTTGCAACACCCCCAGGTTGAAACAGTAGTGGCACCGACACGGCGGCCCCTGCGCGCACGCGCAGGCTTGCTGAACCCGCAAGTAGACTACGCCCATTTGCCGGAGCAAGCACTCTGGTGGCGCACGGACGCGGTACTTTGTGCCTTGGGCACGACCCTGAAACAGGCCGGTAGCCAGGCGGCGTTCCGTGAGGTCGACTATCACTATGTGCTGGCCGCCGCGCGCCTCGCGCAACAGGCCGGAACACCTACCTTTGTACTCAATTCCTCGATTGGCGCCAAGATCGACGCGCGCTCTTTCTACCTGCGCGTCAAGGCGGAGACCGAACAGGACCTCGAACGCCTCGGATTTCGCTCCTTGAGTATCGTCCGGCCCTCGTTACTGGACGGCGGCGAGCGGCCCGACGCCCGCCCAGCCGAAGCCGCCAGCCTGTGGCTTGCCAGGCGCTTGAAACCGGTCATCCCGGCCCGCTATCGCGCGGTCTCGACACAGCGGGTTGCTGAATGCATGCTGGCCCAGGCACTGGCGTCCCGCCCCGGCATTCACATAGTCGAGTCCGATGCCATCGACAACTGATGTTGCCAGCTCTTTCGCATAGTGGCACTTTGCCTTAATGTGACCACTGCGCAGCGCCCTATACGGGCCAGCTATACTGCGCGTGGCTCTGGTTTTTCGCACATGCTTTGCTCGGATGCTTTCCATGATTGATTACAGCAACAAACGCTTTCTGGTCGTTGATGACTTTTCCGAATTCCGCACCTCGGTGATCGGCATGCTGCGCCTGATGGCAGTCAAGCAGGTGGACTCGGCCGCGCGTGGCGAGGACGCCATCATGTTATGCCGCAACACCAAATATGATGTAATTCTGCACGACTACAATCTGGGGGCCGGCAAGAACGGCCAGCAAGTACTCGAAGAGCTGCACCATCTGAAGTTGATCAGCCCGCACTGCATCTTCGTCATGTGCACCGCCGAAAGCAGCCAGGCAATGGTCATGAGCGCACTGGAGTGCGAACCGGATGCCTATCTGACCAAACCCTTCAACCGCGCCAGCCTGCAGCAACGTCTGGACAAACTGGTGGAGCGCAAGACAGCGCTCAAGCCGATCCTCGATGCACTGGTCCGCCAGGACCATCGAGCAGTGCTGGCCGCCTGCGACAAGGTCACGCTGGAACACAAGCGCTTTGCACCCCAGTGCCTGCGCTATCAGGCCGATGCGCTCAAGGCGCTCGGGAAGCAGGCCGAGTTGGAAAAACTCCTGCAGGCGCAATTGACTGACCGGCCCATGCCCTGGGCGCTGATTGCTCTGGGCCAGCTCTGGCTGGAGCAGGGCAAACTGGAGCAGGCGTTGGACCTGTATCGTTCGGCGATCAGCCAGTTCCCGATGCTACCGGCGCTGTTTGACGGGCTAGGCGCAGTACTCGAAGCCATGGGCAAACCCAAGGAAGCGCAGGAGTATATCGAGCAGGGCATCAAAATTTCCCCCAACAGCCTGCAGCGGCAACAATCGCTTGGCAAACTGGCCAAGGCCAACGGCGATTTCGACAATGCGGTTCGCGCCTACCGGCAAGCGGTGGGTCTGGGTCAGAATTCGCAGTTCCGCGATCCGGAGAGCCACCTGGGGCTGGCTGTCAGCCTGAATCATCAGGCCGGCGAGCAGGCGCCCAATCCCCGCGCCGTACTGGAAATTCGCAAGACGCTTGGCGACATGAGCAAGAACTGGAAAGGCGACAATAATCTGCAAGTGCGGGCGCAACTGGTCGAGGCCCAAACCCTGATCAAAACCGGCGATCAACGCGAAGCCGACAAGCTGATCAAGCAAGCTTCCGCCCAACTGGGCCAATTGGATACCTTCTTTTCGTCGCAGGTGGCGCTGGAAGTAGCCAGCCAACTCAAAGCGCTAGGTCAGGAAGAACAGGCCCAGGGGCTGCTGCAGACCTGCGCGGAAATGTACGGTGACGACGCCAGCGTGATGGCTGCGATTGCCGAGCAGACCGACGATCCCGCCATCCTCAACGGCGGCAGCGCCGCCCAGGAATTCAACCGCCAGGGCATTCGCCACTACCAGCAGAAGCAATACGCCGAAGCACTGACCGCGTTCCGCCAGGCCCAGGCCCTGCAGCCGCGCAATATCAGTTTTGCGCTCAATACCGCGCAGTCACTGCTGCGCATGCTGCTTGCGCAACCCGACCCACAGCTCAAGGAGCAATGTCTGCAGTGCCTGGAACAGGTTCGCAGCATGCCGCCCAGCGACGCGCGCCATGAGCGCTATCAGAAGCTCTGCAAAACGGTCGCTGGTCTATGAGCGACGATCCGCAGGACAGCCCCGAGGGCCTGGACTTTTCCACGGTGATCGCGTCCACCGTGCACGATATGAAAAATTCCCTGGGTATGTTGATGCAGGCCTACCAGCAGTGGTCCAGCAGCCTGCCGCCCGAGGTCACCGACAACCGCGAACGCGGTGTGATCGAATATGAATCCCTGCGTCTGAACGGCATGCTGGTGCAGATGCTCAGCCTCTACAAGCTGGGCGTCAATCAGTTGCCTATGCGCCCCACCTGGCTGGAGGTAGAAGACTTTCTTCAGGCGCAGTTGGCCCGGCATGACGACATTCTGCGCTCGCGGCACATCGAAGGTTCTTATGCGGTAGAGGAGGACGGTCAACTGGCCTTCTTCGATGCCGAGCTGGTCGGCTCGGTGGTCGGCAACGTCATCAATAACTCGATACGTTATGCGCGCTCTGCGATTCATCTGCAAGCCTGGACCGAAGATGATCAACTGGTCATTTCCATCAGCGATGACGGCCAGGGCTACCCACCGAGCATGATCGAAGATCAATCCGATTATGTGCTGGGCATCAACATGAGTACCGGCAGCACCGGGCTGGGCCTCTACTTCGGCCAACGTATTGCCGAGCTGCATCAGCGCAACGGTCAACAGGGCCATATCCAGCTGCTGAACGGCGGCCCGTTGAATGGCGGCGAGTTTCGTATCTACCTGCCGTAAGCCGCATGCTAGCGCGGCATCATGCGCACGCCGTCCAGCTCGCTGAGCGGCCTGGGATGGCCCAGATGATAGCCCTGCGCATAGTCCACGCCGATCTCGGTAAGGCAGGCCAGTATGCCGGCACTTTCGACAAACTCGGCCACCGTGATCAGGCCCATCTCATGGCCGATGGTGTTGATGGAAGTGACCATCGCCCGGGCGATCGGATCGGTTTCTATATCCTTGACGAACACCCCGTCGATTTTCAGGATATCCACCGGCAAGGTCTTCAGATAAGCGAAGGATGACAGGCCCGAGCCAAAATCATCCAGCGCGAAGCGACAGCCTTCGGCTTTGAGCCGCTGCATGAAAATCACCGCCCGGCTCAGATTGGCGATCGCGCTGGTTTCGGTCACCTCGAAACAGATGCACTCGGTGGGCACCTTGTGCCGCGCCAGCGTCTCCAGCACAAACTCCAGAAAGCTTTCTTCGCCCAATGACGCGGCGGACAGATTGATCGAGTAATTGCCCGGGCTGCCGTTGGTGCGCCGCGCGTAATCGCCGACCCAGGCAAGGAAGTTACCCACTACCCAGCGGTCAATCGCGGTAGCTAGCGCATAGCGTTCGGCAGCCGGCATAAAGGCGCCCGGGGGGATAATCCGGCCATCTTCGGAAAGCATGCGCACCAGCACTTCATAACTGGGCTGGGCATCCTGCTGTTGCACACAGACGATAGGCTGCACATAGAGCCGCAACCAGTCCCCATCCAACGCCTGGCGCAGGCGATTGACCCATTGCATTTCACCGCGGCGTTCGAGCAATTGCTGATCGTCGGCCTGGTAGATATGAATGCGATTGCGCCCGGCATCCTTGGCCGCGTAACAGGCACTGTCAGCCGCGCTCAGCAGGCTGCCCAGCGTTTCTCCCTGCTCTATCTGCACCAGTCCGATACTCACGCCAACGGCAAAGGTCTTGCCCTCCCAACTGAAACGGAACTCCTCAACCAGCGCGCGCATGCCGTCGACGATCGGCACTGCCTCTTCCAGCGGGCAGCCGGAGAGCAGAAGACCAAATTCGTCGCCACCGAGCCTGGCCAATACGTCGCTGCTGCGAATCCGGCTCTGGAACAGTTTGGTCAGTTGCCGGAGCAATTCATCGCCCGCCGCATGGCCGCAGGTATCATTGACGATCTTGAACTGGTCCAGATCCATATAGCAGAGCACCTGATCACCGCGCTCTTCCACTGGCGTGTGCAACAAGGCCAGGAGCCTGCGCTCGAATTCAGCGCGGTTGGTCAGCCCGGTCAGGGTATCGTGGGCGGCCTGATGCGACAGCTCTCGGGCCAGCCGACGGTTGAGGGTCACATCGCGGAAGGTCATTACCGCGCCGATAATACGGCCTTCGGCATCACGGATGGGTGCTACCGCATCCTGGATGGCCACGTCAGTCCCGTCGCGGCGGCGCAGCAACAACACGTTGGCTTCCTGCCCCTGCAGGCCCTGGCGATAGCGGCGCAGCAAGGCGGTAACCGGATTGCCCAGCGACACGCCAGTAAACTCGTCGTACAAGCGGTAAATAGCTTCCAGCGGCCTGCCGCGAGCCTGTTCACTGGACCATCCGGTCAGCTTCTCGGCGACTGGATTAAGATAATTGATGCGGCTATCCGGGCCGGTGGTGATCACCCCATCACCAATCGACGCCAGGGTCACCTGGGCCAGCACCTTCTCCTGAAACAGCTGCTGCTCGACCCGCCG
The DNA here is from genome assembly GCA_963974865.1 of uncultured Pseudomonadaceae bacterium. Lineage (GTDB taxonomy): Bacteria > Pseudomonadota > Gammaproteobacteria > Pseudomonadales > Pseudomonadaceae > Halopseudomonas. Next base: position 46,742 of record CAXBEU010000003.1, read on the forward strand.
GCGCTCGGTAATGTCGCGGATCATGCAGGTCAGCAGCTGATCGTCCCCCAGCCCGCGACTGACGGTCAGCTCGGCAACGAACTGCTCATGGCCGTGACGGCTGAACAGCACTTCCTGCTTCAGTTCGCCCCCGGCCAGCGGCTGGGGCAGGCCCTTCCAGCTTTCCTCCGCTACCAGCCGCTGCAACGAGTGCCCGAGCAGATCCGCCGCTGGCAAGCCGAACAGCCGCTCGGCGCCCGGGTTGCAGCTAGCCAGAACACCCTCGGGCGAACAGGTCACGATGCCATCGCGGATATCCCGGATAATCGACTGGGTAGTGCCTATTGCTGTCTGCAGCGCACGTATAACCTTGTTGTATTGCCCGGCGATCTGCCCCACTTCAGTAAAGGGCTCGACCGGCACTTCGCGGCCAAAGTGGCCGTCACGCTGGTGAGTCGCCATGACTTCCAGCAACTCGATCAGCTCGGTGCGAGCACCATGCTCGGACACGTTTAGCCCGATGGCCTCATCTTCGGCACTGACACGGATCGGCACGATGCGATTGAGCAGGCGCAGCACAATCCAGGTCAGGCCAAAGGCCCAGAGCCCGGCCACCAGCACGCCCTGACCCTGCACCAGAAACTGCTGCCAGCGGCTCAGCCCGGTGCCCAGCAGCTCCAGATTGCCAAACAGCGCCAACGCCAGGGTGCCCCAGATACCGCTGGCCAGGTGCACCGGCACTGCGCCCACGGCGTCATCGATTTTCAGCCGATACATCAGCCGGTCAGCCAGATACATGACCACTACACCTGCCAGGCCGATAAGCAGGGCGGCGCTCGCGTCGACCACATGCGCGCTGGCGGTAATGGCGACCATCCCCGCGATCAGTCCGTTGAGTGGATAGACCGGGTCCACGTGGCGCCAACGCAGCCAGGATAAACCCATGCCGCCAAGGACGCCCGCCACCCCGGCCAGCACCGTATTGGCAATGATCCCGGGCACACGGTTATCAAAGCTGAAGGTACTGCCGCCGTTGAAACCGAACCAGCCGAACATCAGCAATAGTGCGCCCAGCATGGCCATCGGCAGGTTCGATCCCGGCATGCTGCGGCCATGGCGGCCCAGCTCGTAACGGCCGTGCCGCGGCCCAAGAACCAGAATGACGGCCAGCGCAATCCAGCCACCGACACTGTGCACGACCGTAGAGCCGGCAAAATCGACGAAGCCCTGCTTTGCCAACCAACCCTGGCCGTCACTGAAGCTGCCGCCCCAGGCCCAATGGCCAAAGAACGGGTAGATCAGCCCGGCCGCCAGGACGGTGACCAGCAGATAGCCGCTAAAGCGCATGCGCTCAGCGGCGGCGCCGGAGACGATGGTCGCGGCGGTGGTGCAGAACATGGCCTGAAACAGGAAAAAGGCGGACTGCCAGGTATCCAGAAATGACAGCATGACAAAACCGCTGCCGAACCAGCCATGCTCGCTGGCACCAAACATGATGCCAAAGCCGAACAGCCAATAAAGCACAATGGCGACGCTCAGGTCAGCCATGTTCTTGACCGCGACATTGATGGTGTTCTTGCTGCGAGTGAGACCGGACTCCAGGCACAGAAAACCCAACTGCATGTTAAACACCAGGCCCGCGCAAAGCACGACCCAGAGCACATCTATCATGGCGACTGGCATGGCCCATCCTGCTGGCTAAATGAGCGAACTGGCACAATGATGGCGCAGCGAAAGAACAAAGCTGGCCGTTGTGCAGTAAAAACGTGCATCAAGACAAGCGCGCAGGGCAGATTGGCTCAATACAGTGCAGCAGATGCAGTTTCTGTACCAAACAAGGGGGAACGTGGCTGAAGCGAGGCTGGACGGAAGGCTGGACAGCTTGGGAGGGCTTACAAAGAACCGCCGCTACCCGTGAGGGCTGCGGCGGGAACAGCGTTACTCGGAGACGCGCACCAGCTGCTTACCAAAGTTCTTGCCCTTGAGCATGCCTTTGAACGCGTCAACAGCGTTGTCCAGGCCTTCAGCGATGGTTTCGCGGTACTTGATCTTGCCCGTGGCAACCTGCTCGGCCAGGTGTGCGGTCACTTCCTGGTGCTTGTCCTGCCACTCGGTGACCAGGAAGAAGCGGTGCTCAGGCTTGTCTTCCAGCGCGCCAAATACGTGGAAGGGGGTTTCGACCTTGCTGGAGTCCTCGGCGTTGTAGGCCGAGACGTAACCGCAGATCGGCACGCGCGCACCGCTGTTGAGCAGCTTGGCCACGGCGCGAGTCACTTCGCCACCGACGTTTTCGAAGTACACATCAATACCGTCCGGGCAGGCGTCTTTCAGGTCCTGCTCGAGGTTGCCGGCCTTGTAATCAACGCACTCGTCGAAGCCCAGCTCTTCTACTACATAGCGGCATTTCTCTTCGCCACCGGCAACGCCGACCACGCGGCAACCCAGCTGCTTGGCAGTCTGACCAACCACAGTACCAACCGGACCAGACGCGGCAGAAACCACAACGGTTTCACCAGCCTTGGGCTTGCCGACGTACACCAGACCGCAATAGCCGGTACGGCCAGGCATACCCGCCACACCCAGGTAGGTCTGCAGCGGAATGCCGTGATCCTGCACCTTGTAAACCATAGGCGCATCACCAGAGATGATGCTGTATTCCTGCCAGCCGGAGTAGCTGGTCACCACATCACCCACGGCATACTTGGGCGACTTGGACTCGACCACACGGCCAAGACTTTCACCGACGATCGGCGCACCGATTTCGATCGGATCCATATAGCCCTTGCTGTCGTTCATGCGCGGGCGCATGTAGGGGTCCAGTGACAGCCACAGGGTCTTGATCAGTACTTCACCATCCTTCAGATCGCGAACCGGGTCCTGCTTGATGACCAGGTCGCCATCCTTGATTTCGCCTTGTGGGCGCTGGTTGAGTACTACTTTGCGATTGGTATAGGCAGACATGAAAAGCCTCATAAGTCGGAAACAGAAAAAGGGGCACAAACGCCCTGACCCAAGGAGCATAAACTACACAGCCCTCAAATCACGGAAGATCGCGGTATTATTCATCGGGCTGATTGCCCGTCAGTTGGCCGCCCGAAACGGGCTCGGTCAGCCCGCCCAGGCCTGGGACAGGTGCTCATCCTTGAGGCGCACGTAGTTGGCCGCGGTGTAGGTGAAGAAGCTGCGCTCCTTGTCGGTCAGCGGCCGCACCTGGCGCGCCGGACTGCCCATATACAGGAAGCCTGACTCCAGTGTGCGTTGCGCGGGCACCAGGCTGCCGGCACCGATGATCACCTCGTCCTCGACCACCGCGCCGTCCATGACAATGCTGCCCATGCCCACCAGTACCCGATTGCCAATGCTGCAGCCATGCAACAAAACCTTGTGTCCGATGGTCACATCATCACCCACGTGCAACGGGTAGCCATCCGGATTGAAGGGCCCGGCATGGGTAATGTGCAGCACACTGCCATCCTGCACGCTGGTGCGTGCGCCAATACGAATACGGTGCATGTCACCACGGATCACGGTCAGCGGCCAGACGGAGCAGTCATCACCCAGCTCAACGTCGCCTATCACTACGGCGGAGGGGTCAACGAACACCGCCTTGCCCAGTTGCGGCGCCTTGCCGCTCAACGTGCGTACATTCATGCTCTGTCTCCATTAAGGAAAGCTCTTGTGACCATTAATTAAATCCAGTGGCCGTGCGAAGCGCGCTCATATTCAATAAGATACACATTACTGACCCAGTCAACATCTTCAGGATACTTCATGACCTCGTCCAACCCGCTTCTGCAATCCTACGACCTGCCCCCGTTCAGCAGCATCCGTGCCGAGCACGTCAAGCCTGCCATCGAGCAGGTTCTGGCGGACAGTCGCGCCGCCTTGGCCCAGCTTCTGGATAATCCACCAACGCAATGGACCTGGGCCAATCTGATCGAACCGCTGGACGACATGGGCGAAAAGCTCGGCCGCGCCTGGTCGCCGGTCAGCCACCTGAATGCGGTGCTGAATAGCGCCGAGCTGCGTGACGCCTACAACAGCTGCCTGCCGCTGCTCAGCGAGTTCAGCACCGAGATGGGCCAGAACCAGAAGCTGTTCGCTGCCTATCAGCAATTGTCCGAGGGCGAAGCGTTTGCCCAGCTTGATCAGGCGCAGCAGACCATCATCGAACATGCGCTGCGCGACTTCCGCCTGTCCGGCATCGCGCTGCCGGCCGAGCAGCAGAAACGCTACGGTGAATTGCAGATGCGCCTATCGGAGCTGCAGAGCAGATTTTCCAACCAATTGATGGATGCTACCCAGGCCTGGACCAAACACATTACCGATGCTGCGCAACTTGATGGCCTGCCGGACTCGGCACTGGCCCAGGCCAAACAGGCGGCCGAAGCCAAGGAGCTGGATGGCTGGCTGATTACTCTGGAGTTCCCCAGCTACTATGCTGTCATGACCTACGCCCGTGACCGGGCTCTGCGTGAAGAGCTGTATACCGCCTATTGCACCCGCGCCTCAGAGGTTGGCCCGCAGGCTGGTGAGAACGACAATGGCCCGCTGATTACCGAGATTCTGACCCTGCGCCAGGAACTCGCCGAACTGCTCGGCTTTGCCAACTACGCTGAGCTGTCACTGGCAACCAAAATGGCCGAAAGCACCGATCAGGTGGTCAGCTTCCTGCGCGATCTGGGCACCCGCAGCAAGAACTTTGCCGGCCAGGATCTGGCGGCATTGCGCGAGTTCGCCGCGCAGCAGGGTTGCAGCGATCTGCAAAGCTGGGATGTGGGCTTCTACAGCGAGCAACTGCAGCAGCATCGTTATGCGGTCTCCCAGGAAGAGCTCAAGCCCTATTTCCCGGTCAACACCGTGTTGACCGGCATGTTTTCCGTGGTCGAGCGACTCTATGGGATTCAACTACGCGAGGTCAGCGAGTTTGATCGCTGGCACAAGGATGCACGCCTGTTCGAGGTCTTGGAACAGGGCGAGGTGATCGGCCAGTTCTTCCTTGATCTCTATGCGCGCAGCAACAAGCGCGGCGGCGCCTGGATGGACGGTTGCCGTGATCGGCGCCTGCTGCCCAGCGGCGAAGTGCAGCGGCCGATTGCGTACCTGGTGTGTAACTTCACTCCGGCGATTGGCGACAAGCCCGCGCTGCTGACCCACGACGAAGTCACCACGCTGTTTCACGAATTCGGCCACGGGCTGCATCACCTGCTGACCCGTGTCGATTATCCGTCCGCCTCCGGCATCAACGGCGTGGCTTGGGATGCAGTGGAACTGCCCAGCCAGTTCATGGAAAACTGGTGCTGGGAGCCCGAAGGGCTGGCGCTGATCTCCGGCCATTACGAGTCTGGTGAGCCGCTGCCACAGGACCTGCTCGACAAGATGCTCGCCGCGCGCAATTTCCAGTCCGGCATGGGCATGCTGCGTCAGGTCGAGCTATCACTGTTCGACTTCCTGCTGCATCTGCGCGAAACGCCTGACCAGACCGTGCAACAGGTCCTTGATCAGGTGCGTGCCGAGGTTTCGGTTTTTCCGCCGCCGGCCTTCAACCGCTTCCAGAACGGTTTCGGGCATATTTTTGCCGGTGGTTACGCTGCGGGTTACTACAGCTACAAATGGGCCGAAGTCCTGTCAGCCGATGCGTTCTCACGCTTCGAGGAAGAGGGCGTACTCAATACCGATACCGGCAAGGCATTCCGCGACAATATCCTCGCCCGAGGGGGTAGCCGCGAGCCGATGGAGTTGTTCGTAGCGTTCCGGGGCCGTGAACCCAGTATCGATGCGCTGCTGCGCCATAGTGGTCTGACCGGGGAAGCCGCGTGAGCGGCGCTCCGACCATCAAGCGCTTTATTGCCGGTGCCGTGTGCCCGGCATGCAGCGCAATGGATACCATCAGGATGTACGAGGTCGATGGCGTACCCAACCGCGAATGCGTGGCCTGCGGCTACGCCGACACGCTGGACGAGCGCGGCAATTCGGTACCCAGGGAGGTACCCACGCGGGTCACCAAGGCCAAACCGGTGGAGCCATCAAAAGCACAAACCGTGCAGTTCTTCCCCAATCCTCGGCTGAAGAAGAAATAACGCTGCGAGCGGTCCCCGCTCGAGCTAGCCTGGTTCGCGCAGGCGGATTTCCACGCCCAGCTTGCGCGACAGGCAAGGCCACTCCTGCCATAGGGCGACCCGCCCACGCTGGGCAATGATCTGCCGGAAATCATCGAAAGTCTGACTTTTGAACAGGCTTTCCGGCGCCAGCCCTTCCACGGCTGAAATCACCGCCTGATCCAGCTGATTGGCAAACTCGTCGCCCAGCAACTGATGCACAATCACATTGGCTCGCGTGGTATCCAGCGGCAGCAATGGCTCCCCACCGTGGGCGATGTAACGGTCGTTTATCTCTTCCACCAGCCGATGAACCAGATAGGCCTCATCCAGCAGCGCCAACATGCCCTGATGATCAGCAGGCAGATCCGGCGGCTGCAGAAAAAACGCTTCCGCCACCTTCAAAACCGGCAACAACTGGGGTCGCATATTGGCAGAGGCGGCCACCGCTTGCGCCGCCTCCAGGGTGTCCGGCACCTCGGCAATATAGCCTTCGGCAAACGCCTGCAAGGTATCCAGCGGGTCATCACCAGGCGTGATGGCAGGATGCAAGTGTGCCAATTGCTGGCCCAACCAGGCACGCAGACTGCCCTGCTCTCGCTCCTGACTTTCGGCCAGGCGAATACGCTCACGCAGCGCTGCAATATTCATAAGATACTCCCGTAAAACCTGGAAACAAGATGGTTACAGCTAGATGGCTGGCGCCTCACTCCACGCTAGCAGAGCACAATGATATCGTCAAAGTGGCTCAATTTGAGCCGATAAAATGAAATGAAATTATTTGTCTGCAGTGCATTAGGCGCTTTGATCGGTATCTGATAACACAAGGCTACATGTGTGCCCTTGACACAGATCAAAAAATAAAAACATCAAGGGATTGCCTTAGAAACTGTCAGGTCTATACTCAACCCGTCTGGCAGTTTTTTGGGGGGCCAGCCAATACCGCTTGAGCAGGCCGGTTGCAGGGCTGTCCAAGCTGCGCATTGTCACGTATTTATCCAGTCCTGATGACTTTTTAAATGCACTTCCCTCCGCTGCCAGTGCTGAATAAAAAAAATAAGGGGAACCGGGAATGTTGCGACAAGCAAGCGCCTGGCTGAGTGGTTTGTTGTTGCTAGCACTCAGTGGCACCGTAAGCGCCGGATGGACATATAATATGCCCAGAGGAGTGACTGAAATCAGTCGCTCGGTATTTGACCTGCATATGCTGATCTTCTGGATCTGCGTGGTCATCGGCATCATCGTCTTCGGCATCATGTTCTGGTCGATGTTCATGCATCGCAAATCCAGAGGTGCCGTGCCTGCCAAGTTCCATGAGAACGTCGGCGTCGAAGTACTCTGGACCGTCATACCATTGCTGATTCTCGTCGGCATGGCAGTCCCCGCGACCAAAACCCTGATCGAGATCTATGACGCTGAAGAGGCGGACATCGATATTCTGATCACCGGTTACCAGTGGCGCTGGCAGTACAGCTATCTCGGTGAAGATGTTGCCTTCATGAGCAACATGACCACTCCCCGCGAAGAGATCAACAACCTTACCGCCAAGAACGAGCATTATCTGCTTGAAGTGGATGAGCCTCTGGTGGTGCCGGTTGGCAAGAAAATCCGCTTCCTGATTACTGCCGCCGACGTGATTCACTCCTGGTGGGTGCCTGCCCTGGCCGTGAAAAAGGATGCCATCCCCGGGTTCGTCAACGAAGCCTGGACCCGCATCGAAGAGCCCGGCATTTTCCGTGGCCAGTGCACCGAGCTGTGCGGTCGCGATCACGGCTTCATGCCTGTAGTGGTTGAGGCCAAGACCCAGGAAGACTACGACATCTGGTTGGCCGAGAAGAAAGAAGCGGCTGCACTGGAAGCCGAGCTGCGCGAGAAGGATTGGACACTCGACGAGCTGATGGAGCGTGGCCAGCAGGTCTACTCCCGTGCTTGTGCGGCCTGTCACCAGCCTGGCGGCGAAGGTCTGCCACCCATGTTCCCGGCTCTCAAGGGCAGTGACATGGCGCTAAACGATATTCCTGCGCATATCGACATCGTTGTGAACGGCAAGCCCGGCACTTCCATGGCGGCTTTTGGCGCTCAGCTGTCTGAAACGGATATCGCTGCGGTCATTACCTACGAACGCAACGCCTGGGGTAACGATACCGGCGAGCTGGTCGTACCGCTCGACATCCTCAACTTCAAGAACAGCCAATAGGAGACCATCATGAGTGCAGTGATTGATCACCATCACGCCGACCATGCACATGGTCCGGCCAAAGGTTTGATGCGTTGGGTACTGACCACCAACCACAAGGACATCGGCTCGATGTACCTGTGGTTCAGCTTCGCCATGTTCCTGCTTGGCGGCTCGATGGCCATGGTTATCCGCGCCGAACTGTTCCAGCCCGGCCTGCAGCTGGTGCAGCCGGAATTCTTCAACCAGATGACCACCATGCACGGTCTGATCATGGTCTTCGGTGCGGTCATGCCGGCGTTTGTCGGCCTGGCCAACTGGATGATCCCAATGATGATCGGCGCGCCGGACATGGCTCTGCCGCGCATGAACAACTTCAGCTTCTGGCTGTTGCCCGCAGCTTTCGGCCTGCTGGTCTCGACGTTGTTCATGGAAGGAGGTGGGCCGAACTTCGGCTGGACCTTCTACGCGCCACTGTCCACGACCTACGCACCTCCGAGCGTAACCTTCTTCATTTTTGCCATTCACCTGGCGGGTATCAGTTCGATCATGGGTGCGATCAATATCATCGCGACCATCCTCAACCTGCGCGCCCCGGGCATGACGCTGATGAAGATGCCGTTGTTCGTCTGGACCTGGCTGATCACCGCCTTCCTGCTGATCGCGGTAATGCCGGTACTCGCGGGCGTGGTGACCATGATGCTGATGGACATCCACTTCGGTACCAGTTTCTTCAGCGCTGCCGGTGGCGGTGATCCGGTGATGTTCCAGCATATCTTCTGGTTCTTCGGTCACCCCGAGGTGTACATCATGATCCTGCCGGCCTTCGGTGCGGTCAGTGCGATCATCCCGGCCTTCAGCCGCAAGCCATTGTTCGGTTATACCTCGATGGTGTACGCCACCGCCGCGATTGCGTTTCTGTCATTCGTGGTCTGGGCTCACCACATGTTCACCGTTGGCATCCCGCTGACCGGCGAGCTGTTCTTCATGTATGCCACGCTGCTGATTGCCGTGCCCACCGGGGTCAAGGTCTTCAACTGGGTGAGCACCATGTTCCGAGGCTCCCTGACCTTCGAAGCGCCCATGCTGTTCGCGGTGGCCTTCGTGATCCTGTTTACCATCGGCGGCTTCTCCGGGCTGATGCTGGCAATCGCGCCAGCGGACTTCCAGTATCACGATACCTACTTCGTCGTAGCGCACTTCCACTACGTGCTGGTGCCCGGCGCGATCTTCGGCATCTTTGCCTCGGCATACTACTGGCTGCCCAAGTGGACCGGCCACATGTACGACGAAGTACTGGCCAAGACGCATTTCTGGATGTCGTTCGTGGGTATGAACCTGGCGTTCTTCCCGATGCACTTTATCGGGCTGGCAGGCATGCCGCGACGGATTCCGGACTACAACATGATGTTCGCCAACTTCAACATGATCTCGTCCATCGGCGCGTTCATGTTCGGCGCTACTCAGTTGCTGTTCCTGTTTATCGTCATCAAATGCATCAGAGGCGGACCCAAGGCAGCAGCCAAGCCCTGGGACGGCGCCGAAGGACTGGAATGGACCGTGGCTTCGCCCGCGCCGTACCACACCTTCAGCACCCCACCTGAAGTGAAATAGGAGCACTGGTCATGAGCGAAGGTATTAGCACTAAACGTCTGGTCCATCGCCTGCTGTTTCTGGTGGTGGGCATGTTCGGCTTCGGCTTCTTGCTGGTCCCAATTTATGACGTGATGTGCGAGGCCTTTGGGATTAACGGCAAGACCAACTCCAGCGCCTACCAAGGTGGCGACGGCAGTGTGGATGCGGACCGGTCGGTGCGTGTGCAATTCATTTCCACCAATGCCGAGGGCATGGTCTGGTCATTTGGTCCTCAGACCAATGAGCTGACCCTGCACCCCGGCGAAACGCACGAAATGATCTTTACCGCGCACAACCCTACCAGCAAACCGATGATTGCCCAGGCGATTCCCAGTGTTTCGCCATCCAAGGCAGCGGCTTTCTTCCACAAGACCGAGTGCTTCTGCTTTACCCAGCAGCTGCTGCAGCCCGGTGAAACGGTGGAAATGCCCGTGCGCTTTATCGTGGACCGGGCGTTGCCTGGCGAAGTCCACCGGTTGACGCTGTCCTACACCCTGTTTGATGTGACTGAGCGCATGGCCGCGAGCTTCGATCTCGATCTGGCCGCGCTGCACAGCAACTGATTTTTTGACTGCCTGATAAGGAGAACAACAGATGGCGAGTCACGACACTTCTTCAACGCACGAAGAGTATTACGTCCCGGCGCAGAGCAAATGGCCGATAGTAGGTTCCATCGGCCTGCTGGTGTCGGTATTTGGCGCTGGCACGCTGATGAACTCCAGTGGCGAAAGCGGTCTGCTGATCCTGCTGGCTGGCGCGTTGATCATCACCTGGATGTTTTTTGGCTGGTTCGGCAATGTCATCACCGAAAGTCATCAGGGTCTGTACAGCGCGCAGATGGACCGCTCCTTCCGCATGGGCATGGGCTGGTTCATCTTCTCTGAAGTGATGTTCTTTGCCGCCTTCTTTGGCGCCCTGTTCTATGTGCGCACCTTTGCCGGCCCATGGCTGTCGGGTGAGGGCGACAAGGGCATCAGCAACATGCTCTGGGAAGGTTTCCAGTACAGTTGGCCGCTGATGAACAACCCGGATCCGAACCTGTTCCCCGGACCGCAGGAAATTATCAGCCCTTGGCAGCTACCGCTGATCAATACCATTTTGCTGATCACTTCCAGTGTTACCGTCACCTTTGCCCATCACGCGTTGCGCGCAGGCAAGCGTGGCGCCCTGAAAAACTGGTTGCTGCTAACAGTCGTGCTGGCCGTGGTGTTCCTCAGCCTGCAGATCGCCGAATACGTGCACGCTTACAAAGATCTAGGCTTGACGCTTAATTCGGGCATCTACGGGGCTACTTTCTTCATGCTCACCGGCTTTCACGGCGCCCACGTATTCATGGGTACGCTGATTCTCACGGTGATGCTGGTGCGGGTGCACAAGGGGCACTTCACCCCGGAGAACCACTTCGGGTTCGAGGCGGCCAGCTGGTACTGGCACTTCGTCGACGTGGTCTGGGTGGGGCTGTTTATTTTCGTCTACATCTTCTGATCCAGACGTCATATTCAACCCGTTCAACTGGCCCCTCTGGGGCCAGTTTCAGTGAAGCCAGGGCGTATGCCAGGTAAATTGGCCTGACCAGAAGCCGTAAGCAATCAGCAATATGATCGCTACCGTCAAGCCAATACGCACACTCAAGGCACTGACCAGTCGGCCTGATCCGTTGGTATCCTTGACCAGAAAGAACAGGCCGCTGAACAAGCTGACGATAATCGCCAGCAACAAGACCAGAATGGCCAGTTTCAACCACATAATTGAATATCCATGCTCGTTAGGGTTCGTGCATTATAGACCCAGTCTTTGATCAAGGTTGCCATGTCTCACTCTGTCAAACGTTTTGCCCCCGGCTGGCCGCTCTGGATATTCCTGCTGGCCTTTCTGCCATTACTGATTTTTCTCGGTTTCTGGCAGTTGGACCGTGCGGACGAAAAGCGCCAGATGCAGGCGCAGATGGACGCCAATCGTGGCGCCGTGGCGCAGACCCTGACTGAACTGCAACAGCAAGCTGACCCCAGTTGGCGCCCATTGTATCTTGAAGGCCAGTTCGATCCAGAGCATATCTGGCTGCTGGATAACCGCATCCGCGGGGGCCAGGCGGGTGTGGAAGTGCTGCAGGTGTTTGATGATCAGGCGTCCGGTCAGAGCCTGGTCATCAACCGCGGCTGGATACCCTGGCCGGACCGGCGTCAACGCCCAACGGTGAGCACGCCAGAGAATAGCGTGCAACTGGATGCCGAAGTGCTGCCCAGTGCAGAACAGGGCTTTACCCTCGGCCAGGGTGGCGGCACCTCTGGCTGGCCCAAACTGATCTCGCGACTGGACCTGGCCAGCATGAGCGCTGATGTACCCAGCCCGGTGCTGGGCTGGAGCGCTCGTCTTAAAACCGGCAGTCAGGCCGCCTTCAAACTGGATTGGCCGGCACTGCCCATGACCGCCAGCAAACATGTGGCTTACGCGGTGCAATGGTTTGCGCTGGCCATAGCATTGCTGGCACTCTTTATCTGGGCTGGATTCCAGCCTGAACATCGGGGGAATAACAATAATGAGCAGTAGCGACACAACGCCCGCCCAGTCAGGCAAACCCCGTGGCCAGCTCAAGCTGCTGGCCATTTTTGCAGTCGTGCTAGGCCCTATTCTGATCGCCGGCATCATGGCCAAGATGGGCTTTATGCCGCAGAGCAATACCAACCGCTCCGATCTGGTTGAGCCGCAGATTCAACTGGAAGATTGGCACCTGGCGATAGAGCCCGTGGGCTACGGCGCTCCTTGGCGAATTCTGGTGACCAGCCCGGACGAGTGCCTGGAAGCCTGCATGGCCCTGCTGCACGAGGCCCGCCAGATCAATGTGGCGCTGGGCCGCGAAGCCGGTCGTGTCACTCACGTATTGGCACTGGGCAGCCCCGCATCCGCGTCGCTGCAGGAACAGCTGGATGCCGAGTATCCGCGTCTTGGCCAAAGCAGCATCAGCGCCCATGCCTATCAACAAAGCCTCAGCAACCATCCCCAGGAATGGCAACAGGGCCCGCAGCTTTGGGTGGTTGATCCACTGGGCCGCGTAGTACTGCATCAGGATGCTGACGAGCCTGGCAAGCAACTGCTCGACGACCTCAAACATCTTCTGAAAGTATCCAAGGTAGGATAACGGTCATGCGTAAACCAGGTTACCTGTTTGCTGTGGGCGCTTTGGCGCTGGGGTTTGTGGTGGTAATTCTCGGCGCTTATACCCGCCTGGTACATGCCGGTCTGGGTTGCCCGGACTGGCCCGGATGCTATGGCTTTCTTGGCGTACCGCGCAGCGATAGCGCAATTCAGATCGCCGAGATGCGCTTTCCGGATGACCCGGTGGAGGTCTTCAAGGCCTGGGCCGAGATGATTCATCGCTACGCCGCAGGTATTCTCGGGCTGGTCATTCTCGGCCTGGCACTGATGAGCCTGCGACACAAGCGCGTCCCTGGTTATCCCGTAGGCTTGAGCTTTGGCGTGCTGTTACTGGTGATCTGTCAGGCTCTGTTCGGCATGTGGACAGTCACCCTGAAGCTCTGGCCGCAAGTGGTCACAGCCCACCTTCTCGGCGGCTTCGCTACGCTGAGTCTGTTGTTGCTCTTGTGTCTGCGACTGTCCGGCAGCTTTCACCCGATGGCCCCCACCAGAACCGTCGCCAGGTTACGCTTGTTTGCGCGCTTTACCCTGTTGGTAGTTATCGCCCAGATCACGCTCGGTGGCTGGACCAGCACCAACTACGCCGCCGTGGCCTGTGTGGATTTTCCCACCTGCCATGGTGTCTGGTGGCCGGAAATGGATTTTGCCGCCGGCTTCAATCTGTTTCATGAGATCGGCCCCAACTATCTGGGCGGCATGCTGTTGGGCGAGGGGCGCACGGCCATTCACTTTACCCACCGCCTCGGCGCTATCGTGACCAGTGTCGTGGTACTGATGCTGGCCTGGAAACTCATGGACCGGCGCATGCCTAAACTGGCCGGGCTCCTTACGCTGGTACTGGTGACACAAGTGGCCCTGGGCATCACCAATGTGCTCGCGCATTTGCCGCTGGCCGTGGCTGTCGCGCACAACGCAGTAGGAGCAACCCTGCTGCTGGTTGTGGTCGCTGTGAATTATCGCTTGCGCGCACCCGCTGCGGATGCGATTTTCAGTACCGAGAGGTCTGGCTCAAGGCTGGCCAGCAGTTAATGGCTGGCGCATACTGAGCAACATGATGTATTAACGACGATTTACAGAAGAACGACCTATATAAGAACAAGGACAGGCGCCTCAGGCGTCGGGGGAAGCACTGATGACCGTTTTGAGCAATACCGCACAAGTCAGCGCTGGCTGGCGTGACTATCTGGAGCTGACCAAGCCCAAGGTAGTCGCTCTGATGATCATTACCTCTGCCATCGGCATGTTGCTGGCGACCGAAGGCATGGTGCCCTGGCATGTGCTGGTACTGGGTAATCTGGGCATTGCCCTGTGCGCCGGATCAGCCGCTGCGGTGAATCATCTGGTTGATCGGCGGATCGACATTTATATGGCGCGCACCCAACGCCGCCCTATGGCCCAGGGCCGCGTCAATCCCCTGCAAGCGTCGATGTTCGCATTGGTTCTTGGCGTAGCCGGCATGGGTATCCTGCTGCAATGGATCAACGCGCTGACGGCCTGGCTGACGCTGGCGTCATTGCTGGGCTATGCGGTGATCTATACGTCGTTTCTCAAACGCGCCACACCTCAGAATATCGTCATTGGCGGCTTGGCCGGCGCTGCGCCACCGTTGCTGGGCTGGACCGCCGTTACCGGCCAGGTCGATGCCGAAGCGCTGCTGCTGGTGCTGATCATCTTTGCCTGGACGCCACCGCATTTCTGGGCCTTGGCCATTCACCGCAAGGAAGAGTACGCCAAGGTCGATATTCCCATGCTGCCGGTGACCCACGGCGAGCGCTACACCAAATTGCACATTCTGCTGTACACCTTCATTTTGCTCGCCGTCAGTATGCTGCCTTATGTGATTCACATGAGCGGCATCATTTACCTGACGGTGGCACTGGTGCTGGGCGTGCGCTTTATCGACTGGGCCTGGGCAATGTGGCGTGACAGCCGCCCCCACGCAGCGATCAAGACATTCAAATTCTCCCTCTGGTATCTGCTCTGGATCTTCGTTGCACTGCTGGTGGATCACTATGTAGGGGTGGCTGGATGGCTTTAAGTGGCGTACAGAAAACAGTTCTGGTTACCCTGGCGGCCATAGCTCTGGTGATTGGTGCTGTGGTCAACAAGGTCAGCCGCCCTGCAGCGCTGGACCGTGAACAGCTCTCCCAAGTGGGCATCTTCCTGTTCGACAGCCCGCGCGGTATACCCGAAGTGGACATGCTGTCCGCCGATGGCGGCAGTTGGGGCAAGGAAGACCTGCTCGGGCAGTGGGACCTGCTGTTCTTCGGCTACACCTTTTGCCCGGATATCTGCCCGACCACCCTGGCTGAACTCAAGCAGGTGGCAGCGGCATTACCTGAAGCGTCCGCCGAGCAACTGCGTGTGACCATGGTCAGTGTCGATCCGAACCGCGATACCCCCGAGCAGATGCAGCAATACCTGGGCTTCTTCAATGCCGGGTTTCACGGCGCTACCGGGGAACCCCAGGAACTGGCCAAATTGGCCCGCGCCCTGTCGATTGCCTATATCGAACCTGATACCAGTACCGAAAACTATCTGGTCGACCACAGTGGCCAAGTGGTGATCGTCAACCCTGAGGGGCAATATGTCGGCTTTTTGCGGCCACCGCTCAGACCTCAGGAGTTGAGCCAATGGCTGCCGCGGATCATGGCTCCCTGATCGCCGCACCATCGCTTACCGCATGAGCTGCTGCCGACCCGCCGGCAGCAGCCTTGTCACTCGCCAGACGAATCACCTTCCCCGCTTTCCCTGCCACTGCCTCGGCCTGGCCGTCCTTCTGTGAGCCTGCCCGCGCCCTGCTCAACAACACTGGAATCAGCTTGCCCTCGGTCAACCCAGCCCAGAAACGCAGCGGCATATGGCCTTGCATAACCTTGCGATTCAGCCGCGCCGGATTGAAGATGCTCGCGTAATAGGTTTCCCACAGCGCATCGTCCTTGCCACGTACAGCCTCAGCTCGCGCCCGCCAGTCTGCCGGGCAAGGTTGCCGATAATGCAGTTGCTCACCGTCGAACCAGACGCCATCGCGCGGGGTGGCAATCAACCAGCGCTGGCGGCCGAGGCGCTCGGCAAAATGCATGCTCGCGCTGGCCAGAATATCGTGGGCCGGTTCATGCCAGGCAACGTAATCCAGATCACCGCCGCTGGGCAGCGGATGAAAGCGCAGAAAGGAGTGCAGGTGATGCGCTTCCCGGCTGGCGGCCTTGATCCGCCGCTGTAACTCACTGCCGTCCGGATCACCGGCGAGCATCGCCTGGCGCTCGCCTTTGACCACTCGCCAGAGAATCCGATAAAGCAAATTCCAGCGTCCCGCTGTGCGAAAGCGCGCGGCGCTCTTCAACTCGGCCAGCAGTGCTGACGGCACACGCACTGCCCGCGCGGGGCCGCTATAGGCAGGCATGGGCTCGGCAGCAAACAACTGCCTATGCGCCTCATCCTCCCAGACCACCGCATGCGGCGGCACCGCTTCCAGCAACAATTGCCGGGCCTGATCGCGCCAGCGGTCAAACTGGTCTTCACAACAGAGTACGCGCATGCGTTACCTCAGCCCCATAGCGCCATCTGCGCCGGTTGATCGCTCAACTGCCGCCGCAGTTGGCTGGATTCCATGGTGTCCTGACGCGGACGGTAGTCACTGGTGACAATAAAGGGCCGCGCCTTGTCCATCACGCAGCGCATGCGCAGAAGGTCTTCGAAGCGGATCCGCTTGAGCCGCCGCAAACTGACAATACTCTGTGCCGAGCGAATGCCAATACCGGGCACTCGAGCAATCATCGCCAGCTCAGCCAGATTCAGATCAACCGGAAACTGTGCTCGGTTGACCAGTGCCCAAGCCAGCTTGGGGTCGATATCCAGTGGCAGATTGCCCTGTGCGCC
The DNA here is from genome assembly GCA_963974865.1 of uncultured Pseudomonadaceae bacterium. Classification (GTDB taxonomy): domain Bacteria; phylum Pseudomonadota; class Gammaproteobacteria; order Pseudomonadales; family Pseudomonadaceae; genus Halopseudomonas. The sequence goes on from CAXBEU010000003.1 coordinate 63,662, forward strand.
GATCAGTTCACCGGCCTTGAAGCCGTAGCTGCGCAACAGAAAGTCGGCCTGGTACAGCCGATGCTCGCGTAACAGTGGCGGCGCCTGAAAGGGCACCGACGACGGGCTGTTGGGGATCGGGCTGAATGCCGAGTAATAGACCCGGCGCAGGCGATAGTCGCCGTACAGGGCCTCGGCGGTGTGCAATATGCGGCTATCGTCGCTGGTATCAGCATCGACGATCATCTGCGTACTCTGCCCGCCTGGGGCAAACTTGGGCGCACGCTTGTCTTCGCGCGATTCATTCGAGGCGCTGTCGATCGTACCCATGGCGCCGGTAATACTGCCAATCTGCTTTTCCGGGGCCAGGCGAATCAGGCTTTCGGGGCTGGGTAGCTCGATATTCACGCTGAGGCGATCAGCATAGCGGCCGGCCTCCTCGATCAATGCAGGATCCGCCTCGGGAATGGTCTTGAGGTGAATATAACCGCGAAACTGATGCTCTTCGCGCAGCAGCTTGGCCACGCGAATCAGTTGCTCCATGGTGTAATCCGGCGACTGGATAATGCCCGAACTGAGAAACAACCCACTGACGTAGTTGCGCTGGTAGAAGTCCAGCGTCAGCTTGACCACCTCCTCAGGCATGAAGCGCGCCCGCGGCACATCGCTGGAACGGCGATTAACGCAATACTGGCAATCGTACAGACAGAAATTGGTCAGCAGGATCTTCAACAGGGACACACAACGGCCATCCGGCGTGTAGCTATGGCAGATGCCCATGCCATTGGTCGCACCAATACCGTCCTTGCCTTTGGAGCTACGTTTGGGCGCGCCACTGCTGGCACAGGACGCGTCATATTTAGCTGCGTCGGCCAGAATGGTAAGTTTTTCGATCAGCTCCATACAACACCTTTATACTGTATATAAATACAGCATATGCGTTGTTGACCAAATGCTCAACCGAGACGCACAGGTGGTTACACAATCCCGCGACCGACGGCCTACTCCGGGCCTTGGAAAAGTTCGCCTTCAACCACCAGGACTGTCTGACCCTCTGGTTTGCGCGGCAAATCCCAGCCCCCGGTCAGGGCGCCAAACGACGGCAGCACACTGACCTGCTCGCGAAACCAGAACACCGGCGCGCGCAAACGATCGGACGCTACCTGCAAGGTCAACACCGGATGCAAGTGCCCCGCGAGCACATGTCGACCGGCCACCGGCTCCGGCTCATGGCGCAGGCGGAAGGGTCCCAGATCCAGGTAGTCGTGCCACTGCAGACCGATATCCACACCGGCGGCATGCCGGTCGTGATTACCCACCACCGCTTCTACCGACACATAGGAGTGCTGCGCCAGCCAGGCGGGAAACTGATCGAGAAAGGGCTCGCCTGGCGTGGGCCGATGGTGGAAAAAATCGCCAAGCACGATCAGCCTCTGAGGCTGGAACGCTTCGATCAGGCCGCTCAAGCGCTGCAGATCGTCACGACTCTGGCCGCTGGGTACCGCCAGACCACGTCGGCGCATCAGCGCAGCCTTGCCGAAATGGGTATCAGCCACCAGCAAGGCAGACTCGGCGGGATAGAAGAGTGCGCGTTCACCATGCAATATCAGATCGGCGCCGGCCAATTGCCAATCAAGTGTTCGACTCAAGGGCGCCTCCTCGGTTTACGCGCAGCGTGTTTTTCCAGGCTGGTCATCATGCGTTGAACCCGTTCGCGCCAGCCTTCGGTACTGATGCGGTTTCGTTGACGCTCCACCCATAACGGAAACGCCAACGGTGAGAAGCGTTCCAGCTCCACCAGGACCAGATCCTGACCCGCAGCGCGCTCCAGAACGTCTCGCAGGCGCTGTATTTCCAGCTGATCTTCCAGCACTTCACGACTGGCCTGCGCCAGCAGCCGGTGTTCGGGATCATAGCGCAGCAGGGTGTCATACAGCAGACCGCTGGAGGCCTGCAATTGCCGATCGCTCTTGCCCCTGCCGGGGAAGCCCTGAAATACCAGGCCACTGACACGGGCTATATCGCGAAACTGTCGCCGCGCCAGTTCGCCAGCGTTCAACGCGGCCAGAACATGATCAAGCAGATTTTCTGGGTCGAGCAGCGAATGCCAGTCTGCCTCTGTCAGCTCTGGTAGTTTGGTCGAGGTAAGCAGCTCAAGCCCATAGTCATTGACCGACAGGGAAAAGGTCGCCGGTGCCAGTTGCCCCAAGCGCCAGGCGAGCAATGCCGCGAGCCCCTCATGGGCCAGTCGCCCGGCAAAGGGATAGACAAACAGATGCTGGCCCTCGCGCGAGCTGCAATGTTCAATCAATAACCGCGTGCGGCCGGGCAGTGCCGACTGCTGCTTTTGTAGCTCCAGTACGGGCGCCACAGCGGCGACCTCAGGGTCGGTATAAACCCCGACCTGCACTTCCTCGAATATCTCCAGTACGCTATCGGCCAACTCGCGTGAAAGCGGCAGACGCCCGCCGTACCAACGGGGCACGCTGTGTCGGCGGGTCTTGGCCAGGCGGACGTAGGCCACCAGATCGCGGACCTTGACCAGTTCCAGCGCCCGCCCGGAAAACAGAAACACATCACCGGGCTTGAGCCGCGCCACAAAGGTTTCCTCGATACTGCCCAGACTGCCGCCTTTCATGAAGCGCACCTGAATCTGCGCGTCACTGGTGATGGTGCCAATTGCCAGCCGATGCCTTCGGGCAATGCCGGTGTCCTCGACGCTATAGCGCCCATCCTGCAGCACCACTCGCTGGAACTGCGGATAGTGCTCCAGTACCGGCCCGCCCTGGCTGATAAACATCAGACACCAGTTGAATAGCTCTTCATCCAGCCCGGCAAAAGCATGGGTGCTGCGCACTTCGGCGAACACCTGCTCGGCGACAAATCCGGGCCCGGCGGCCAAGGTCACCAGGTGCTGCACCAGCACATCCAGGCTCATGCGCGGCGGCCGCCGCGCCTCCACCCGGCCGGCCTCCCAGGCACGGCGCACGGCGGCAATTTCCACCAGTTCCAGTGCGTGGCTGGGTACACAGAGAATTTCACTGGCCGCGCCCGGTTGATGGCCGGAACGCCCGGCACGCTGCATCAGCCGCGCAACACCCTTTGGGCTACCCACTTGCACCACGCGATCAACCGGGGAGAAATCCACGCCCAGATCCAGGCTAGAGGTGCAGACCACGCAGCGAAAATCGCCCTGACGCAAACCGTCCTCAATGCGTTTGCGCAACTTGCGGTCGATTGATCCGTGATGCAGGCCCAACTCCGTCAACCACTCCAGCCGTGCCTTGAGAATCGCCTCAAACCACAGCTCGGCCTGGGAGCGGGTATTGGTAAACAGCAGCGAGGTCTGGCCCTCGCTCAAATACTCCAACACACCTTCGAGTTGAGACAAGCCCAGATGGCCGGCCCAGGGGAAGCGTTCGACATTGGCCGGGCACAGCCCGCGAATGGTCAGGGGCTTGCTCTGGGTGCCCGCGATGCGCTCGCCCGGTTCGGCGCCTTCGCCGAGCAATACGGCCATGGCTTCATCCAGATTACCCAGCGTCGCCGACAAACCCCAGACCGGTAGCCGTGAATGTCGGGCGCGCAGCCAGGAAAGACACAGTTGCAGCTGTACGCCGCGCTTGTTACCCAATAGCTCGTGCCACTCGTCCACGATCACCGCGTCCAGATGCTTGAAACTCTCTTCGGCATTGCGATAGGAAAGCAGCACAGAGAGGCTTTCCGGAGTAGTAATGAGCGTTTCCGGCAACCTGCGGCGTTGCCGCGCGCGCACACTGGCGCTGGTATCGCCGGTACGGGTTTCTACTTTCCAGTCCAGACCCAGGGCATCGACCGCCTCCTGCAGGTGCCCGGCGGTATCGCTGGCCAGCGCACGCAGTGGGGTAATCCAGAGTATTCGTAACCCGCCAGTGCGTGCTGGCTTATCCAGCGCCTCCGATACAGGCCCCAGCCAGGCAGCCAGGGTTTTACCCGAGCCGGTTGACGCATGTATCAACCCACTGCGGCCGGCACGAAACGCCTGCCAGGCCTGACGCTGAAACGGCGCCGGAGTCCAGCCCTGTGCGGTGAACCAGGCCTCGACAGTCGCCAGGCCATCCACTGCGGCCTTGGCTGCCGCTGGCTTAGCCGCCATAGAGTCGCAGCAGGTCCTTTACCTGCTCCAGCGTGTCAGCCTCGGCTACGGGCTTGTCCTGGCGCCAGCGCGCGATCCGCGGGAAGCGCAGGGCGATGCCGGACTTGTGCCGAGGCGAAGGTTGAATGCCCTCAAAGGCAATTTCCAGCACATGCTCGGGTTTCAGCGAACGCACGGGCCCGAATTTTTCCACGGTGTTGCGACGGATCCAGTGATCGAGTTTCTGAATTTCCTTGTCGGTAAGCCCCGAATAGGCCTTGGCAATCGGCACGTAATTGTCGCCATCGCGCACCGCCAGGGTGTAGTCGGTATACAGGTTGGCGCGCCGGCCATGGCCGGGTTGGGCGTAGAGCAGTACCGCATCAATGGTTAGCGGCTCGATCTTCCACTTCCACCAGTCGCCACGAATCCGTCCACTGCGATAGGGGCTGTCCAGACGCTTGAGCATCAAGCCCTCGACCATTCGCTCTCTGCTGCTTTCGCGGTGCGTGGCCAGAGCGGTCCATTCGGCGGCGCTGACGCTGGGGCTGATGCGGATGGCGCTCTGCCCGCGATCAGCCAGGAGTTGTTCCAGTAGCGCGCGACGTTCTCGCAGCGGTCGCTCGCGCCAGTCCTGCTGCTCATACTCCAGTACGTCGTAGGCCAGGAAGATGACCGGCACTTCGCGCAGCATTTTCTCGCCAATCGTCTTGCGCTGGATGCGTCGCTGCATTTGCGAGAACGGCAGCACGTCAGAGTCCCAGGCGAGTATTTCGCCATCCAGCACCACCTCCGGCAGGTCGACGGCGGCCGCTTCCACCTCCGGGAAACGGCCGTTCATCGGTTCCTCGCCCCGCGACCAGAGCCAGATACCACCCGGCCGGGCAATCAGTTGCGCGCGGATACCGTCCCACTTCCATTCGGCCAGCCAATCCTCCAGATCACCCAGTGTTTCGGGCTCGCCCTCCAGCGGCGAGGCGAGAAAGAAAGGATAGGGCTGGCCCTCACGCTCTTCGCGATGCTCTTCATCAAACAAGGCGGTAAAGAATTCAGCCGTGGGCTCGAACTCGCCAATCAAGCGCCGCGCGATCAAAGCCCGGGGCAGATCACCCAGAGCAGCAAGCGCGCGCTCCACCAGCCCGCGGGACACCCCCACGCGCAGGCTACCGGTCAGCAATTTGTTGTAAAGAAAGCAGGCCGGGCGCGGCAGGCTGCGCCAGTGGGCGACCACATGCACCTGCTGCTGCTCCTCTTCCAGCTTGCGCAACCCGAGAACCGCGTCCTCGATCCAGCCAGCCAGAGAGCCTTCGACCGCCCTTCGTTCGCCATCGTCTTCCATTAACAGACTGATGGTTTCCGCCAGATCACCGACATGCTGATAGGTTTCCTCCACCAGCCAGTCCGGCAACCCGGTCGCTTCAGCCAGCCAGTCGCGCAGTTTGCGCGGACCGATCAAGCGTTTCATGCGTCGGCCTGCGAGTATATAAACCGCCCAGGCCGCATCGTCCGGCGGTGCGTCACGGAAATAGGCGATCAGCGCGTCCAGTTTGACCTGGGTACGGGTCGTGGCATCGAGTTCGGCATAGAGATCGGCAAAAGCCTGCATCAATCTTCCTCGCCGCCGTACAGGGTGGTCAGAGCGCGGGCGTCGATGCCCTGGTGCTCACGCAGATAGCGCACCAGATCATCACTGCGGCCATGAGTGGTCAACACGGTGGTGGCACCGCAATCGCGGATGGTATTGAGCAGCGCAGGCCAATCAGCATGGTCGCTAAGTTCAAAACCTTGGTCATAACCCCGGCGACGCCGGTTGCCGCGTATGCGCATCCAGCCCGAAGCAAAACCCGTGCTGGCATTCTTGAAGCGGCGCATCCACGGCGAGCCAGCAGCGGAGGGCGGCGCCAGTATCAGCTGTCCGTTGAAGCTTTCTTCGCGCGGCAGCTCTGACACCGGCTGAGTCGGCAGCATCGCCACATCGGCCTCACGATACAGCTCGGTCAGCGCGACCATGGCGCCATGCAGATAAACCGTGCGATCAGTGTGCGCGGCCAGCGCTGCGAGTACCCGCTGCGCCTTGCCGAAGGCGTAGGTAAACAGAATGCACGGCCGATCCGGATTACCGGACCACCAGTCCCACATCTGCTGGCCAACCTCTTCCACCGGCGGCCAGCGGTAACAGGGCAGGGCAAAGGTGGCTTCGGTGATCAGCGTATCGCAGGGCACCACTTCAAAGGGCGCGCAGGTCGGGTCGGCATCGCGCTTGTAGTCGCCACTCACCACCCACACCCGGCCGTCATCGTGGGCCACCCGCACCTGCGCCGAGCCCAGGACGTGCCCGGCCGAATGCAGGCTCAGGGTGATGGGGCCGAAGCGCCGCTGCTCGCCGTATTCCAGCCCGGTGAATTCATGCTCACCCAAGCGGTGGCGCAAAATGGGCACGCTCAGATGCTGGGCATAGTACTGCTGATGGCCAGCGCGCGCGTGGTCAGCGTGGGCGTGGGTGATCACCGCCGTGGCCACCGGCCGCCACGGGTCGATGTGAAAATTGCCCGCAGGGCAATACAGCCCTTCGTCGGTGGGAATCACCAGAGGATCATGCATTCAGAGGTGCGCTCATTGGTCCGTGTCCATTTCAGCCTATCCGAGAAATGAGACAACAGGATCAGCGAGCTGTTACAGCGCATGTAGCTGCCTGGCGTAGCGCGCTACGTATGCACGGGAGCTCAGGCCCGACGTGGCACACTGACGGCAAGCATAAAGAACAGCGCGGCGCAGACCACGATGGAAGGGCCCGCCGGCGTATCCAGATTCCACGACATCGCCAGCCCACCCAGTACCGCCAGGCAACCGAGCACACTGGCGCCCATGGCCATCTGTTCCGGCGTGCGCGCATGGCGCTGCGCGGCTGCGGGGGGAATGATCAGCAACGAAGTGATCAGCAGCACGCCGACAATCTTCATCGCCACGGCGATCACAATCGCGATCAGCAACATCAGCGCCAGACGAATCGCCGTGACCGGCAAGCCTTCGACCCGAGCCAGTTCCTCATGCACCGTGACCGACAGCAGCCGACGCCAGAGCAGGGTCATGAGCACCATGACGATTACCAGCCCGCCGAGCATCCAGTACAGGTCTTCGCTACCTATGGCCAGCAGATCGCCGAACAGGTAGGCCATCAGATCGACCCGCACATTGTCGGTCAGCGCCAGCACCACCAGACCCAGTGACAGGCTACTGTGCGCCAGAATGCCCAGCAGCGTATCGCTGGCCAGCCACTGTTTGTGTTGCAGCGCAACCAAAAGTACCGCCAGCAGAACGCAGCCCAGGGTCACGGCCAGCGTCAGGTTGATATCCAGCAGAATGCCCAGCGCGATACCCAGCAGCGCCGAATGTGACAGCGTATCGCCAAAGTAGGCCATACGCCGCCAGACCACGAAGGAACCCAGCGGGCCGGCAACCAGCGCCAGCGCCAGACCGGCCAGCAGTGCGTAAATCAGGAAGTCAGGCATGCTTGCAGTCGGGTCCGTGCTGGTGGTTGTGCGCAGTATGGCTATGGTTTGAGTCGACTACTTCACCGTGCAGATCGTGATCATGATCGTGGTGGTGGTTGTACACCGCCAGCGCACTGGCCTGTTCGCCGAACAGCGCGACAAAGGCCGGGTCCAGGCTGACCTGCTCCGGATGTCCGGAACAGCACACATGCCGATTCAGACACACCACAGTAGTGGTCGTTGCCATCACCAGATGCAGATCATGGGAGACCATCAGCACGCCACAGTTGTAGCGGTCGCGCAGGCGGGTAATCAGTTGGTAGAGCTCGATCTGGCCGTTCACATCCACGCCCTGCACCGGCTCATCAAGCACCAGCAGATCCGGATTGCGCAGCAGTGCACGGGCCAGCAGAATACGTTGCAGTTCGCCGCCCGAAACCTGCTGCAGCGGACGCTCAAGCAAATGTCCGGCGCCGACATCATCCAGTGCCTGCAAGGCATCGGCCCGCTTGGCCCCGGGCGCCAGCAGCAGAAAACGCATGACCGTCAATGGCAGCGTCGCATCCACCTGAAGTTTTTGCGGCATATAACCGATGCGCAGGCGCGGCTGGCGATGAACCTTGCCCGTATCCGCCTTGAGCAAGCCAAGTACCACGCGCACCAGACTGGTCTTGCCCGCACCATTGGGGCCGATCAGGGTAACCACTTCACCGCGCTTGACGCTCAGACTGACCGACTCCAGCACCGGGTTACCATGCAACCGCAGACTGACATTACTCAGACTGAGCAATGACTCGCTCATGCTGCCGCCTGACACTGCGCGCACAGACCGGTGATTTCCACCGTCTCGCCCTCTACCTGGAAATCGAAGCCCTTGGCACTGGCGGCGATGGCAGCCTGAATCGAGCGGTTGTCCAGCTCAATGGCAATATGGCACTGGCGGCAGATGAGGAACTGCCCCTGGTGGTTATGCTCCGGACTGGCGCAACCGATAAAGGCATTAAGGGAGGCTATGCGATGCACCAGCCCCTGCTCGAGCAGAAAATCCAACGCTCTATACACAGTAGGCGGCGCCGCACGGCGGCCGTCTTCCTTGGCTAGCACATCGAGAATATCGTAGGCACCGAGCGGTTTGTGGCTATCCCAGACCAACTCTAAAACCCGCTTGCGCAGCGCCGTGAAGCGCACGCCAGCGCGCGCGCACAGCTGCTCGGCCGCTGCCAGCGCATCATGCACGCAGGCGTTGTGATCGTGGGGCTGGTGCGGATCGTGGGGCAGGCTGAGGTTGCTCATTGCGGGCGGGCCTTCAAAGGGAGTCTGGTCAACGGCTTTACTGCTGTTATCATATAACAGTTCTTTCCCCGGAGGTACGTCCATGCTGTTGCGTTCTTTGCTCATACTGCTTTGCGGTTTGGGCCTGTGTGTCCCTGCGCTGGCTGAGAGCGCCAAGGTGCTGACCACCATCAAACCGCTTCAGCAGATCGCCGCAGCGGTGATGGACGGTGTCGACACCCCGGCGGTGTTGCTGCCGCCGGGCAACTCGCCACACAATTATGCGTTGCGGCCTTCAGACCGTCGTGCGCTGCTGGACGCCGAACGTATCTACTGGGTAGGCCCGGAGCTGGAACTGTTCCTGAAAGATGTACTCGACCGGCAAGGGAACGCCCAGGCACTGTTGCATCTGCCAGGCATGCGCGTACGGGAGCAATTGCAGTCGATCAATTTCCAGACAGAGGAAGGCGACCACGGGCACAGTCATGATCACGGCCATGACCATGATCATGGCGCCCTGGACTCACATATCTGGCTGTCACCGGATAACGCGCAGCAGATTGCCGGCTTCATGGCCGAGGATCTGGCCAGCCTGTACCCACAGCACGCGGAAAAGCTTGCGGCCAACGCAGAGCTCTTCGCCAAGCGCCTCACCGCATTGGATGCGCGCCTGAAAGATCGCCTGGAGCCGCTACAGGACCGGGCTTATTTCGTTTTTCATGATGGCTACGGCTATTTTGAGGATCACTACGGCTTGCGTCCCCGCGGTATTTTCAGCCTGTCCCACGAAGTCCAGCCCGGAGCGCGGCATATCAACCTGCTGCGCCAGCAGTTGCAGAAGGCCGGCGCCAGCTGCGTATTCTCCGAACCCCAATTCACTCCGCGCCTGATCGATAGCCTGACCCGGGATCTACCGGTCGAAAAGGGCGAACTGGATCCATTGGGTGGCGGCACCGATGTTTCAGCGAGGGGTTACGAGCAATCGCTGGAATCGCTGGCCGAGCAACTGGCGGGCTGCCTGGAAAAGCTCTGAGTAACCCGCGGCTACTGCCGGCGGGTCGCCTGCGACGCTTGCATGACCCGCTCGGCGGGCACCCGTAATTGCTGAAAAAGGTAGCCCTTGAATTCAGCGGACCACGGCTGGCGCTCAATCGCTCCGGCCATACAGGTCAACCAGGCATCGCGCTCGGCCTCGTCAATCGTCCAGTGCGCATGAAAGCTGGGCAGATTGATCTGTCCGTAGCGTTCAAGATATAGCCGCGGCCCACCCAGCCAGCCACATAAAAAGCGCGTGAGTTTGTCCCGCGCCGGGCTCAAATCCTCCGCGTGCAAACGCCGAACAGCCACCGCATCAGCATGCTCATCCATTATCTGGTAGAAATCATCCACCAATTGGCGCACACCTTCGTAACCGCCGGCTGCCTGAAATGAGGCGTCTTGTTGGCCGTATTGCAGCATGTTGATTTACCCCTGTTGAGTAACGCAGTCTAACAGCGCGTCTGTATTGCCAGGGTAACGATTCGCTACGCGGCCTCTGATTCAGCGCTGCAGATCGACTTTGTTTGAACCTGGTGACAGGGCAGAATGAGCTCCTACATTAAAGAGACTATCTACAAAGAGATTATCTCCAAAGAGACTATCGACATGACCTTGCGTATCGGCATCGACCTGGGTGGCACCAAAACGGAACTCATTGCGCTCGATACCGAAGGCGCAGAGCGCTACCGCATCCGCGTGCCCACTCCTTCCAATGATTATGCGGCAATGATCGCCTGCATAGTCGCTCTGGTCACCGACGCTGAACACCAGCTCGGCGCCAGCGCCAGCATCGGCATAGGCGTACCTGGATCACCGTCCCCGACCACCTCACTGATGCGCAATGCCAATACCCAATGCCTGAACGGCAAGCCTTTTCAACAGGATCTGAGCGACGCGCTGCAGCGCGAGATACACCTTGCCAACGATGCCAACTGCTTTGCTTTGTCGGAAGCGGTTGACGGCGCTGGCCGCGGCGCCCAGGTAGTGTTCGGCGTCATTCTCGGCACCGGCACCGGCGGCGGCGTGGTCATCAACCAGCAGGTCCTGAAAGGGCGCAACGCCATCGGCGGCGAGTGGGGCCACAATCCGCTGCCCTGGCCCACGGCCGCTGAGCTGCCTGGTATTCAATGTTTTTGCGGCAAACGCGGCTGTATTGAAACCTTCGTCTCCGGTACCGGCTTTGCCAGGGATCACCAACTGCAGACTGGCGAGACATTGTCCGCCCTGGAAATTACCCAGCGTGCCGACGCCAGCGAACCCCAGGCGCTGGCCACCCTGGCGCGCTATTACGACCGTTTGGCCCGCGCTCTGGCCAGCGTGATCAACGTGCTGGATCCAGACATAGTGGTGCTGGGTGGCGGTATGTCGCGCTATCAACCGCTGTACGCGCAATTGACCCAGCGCCTACCCAGCTATGTGTTTTCGGATTGCTTCACCACGCCTGTGGTGCCGGCAGCCCATGGGGATGCCAGTGGGGTGCGCGGCGCAGCGTGGTTATGGCCCGGTTAAAGCGCCAGCGGTAGCCCTATTCTTACCTTGGCATGCCCCTCTAACACATGCAGAAAGTGCTGCGGATCCTTGATCAACACGCCGCTCTGGCCGCAATGCTGATCCGCTGCCAATTGCCGCGACAGCCAGAAACGCAGGGCTGCCAAGCGCAGCACGTCGGCCCAGTGTTCGGCTTCCACCGGCGTGAAACGGCGGATGCTGGCATAACCGGCCAGCAGCGCGTGGGTGCGGTCAGAGTCCAGATGCTGGTTATGGTCAAGGCACCAGTCATTGACGCAGATGGCCACGTCATAAAGCGTCCAGCCGCTGGCAGCGTTATAGAAATCGATCACGCCGCTCAAATGATGACCGTCAAACAGTACATTGTCGCGGAACAGATCGGCATGCAGTACAGCCTCGGGCAGATGCGGCGGTGTTTGCAGCCAGGTGTCGATCACCCCGCGTAGCGGTTCCAACATCACCTGCTGCGCGCCGCTGCACTGCATGAGTTGTTCGGCAAGATGCTGCTGCATCCAGGGCAGGCCGCGGTCGGTTTCGCGCAGCAGGCCACTTTTTTCCGTGCTGTTGTGCAGCCGGGCCAGCGTCTGACCGACGGCCTGGCAATGACGGGCATCCGGCTGGGCTACATGTTTGCCGACAAGGCGCGGCTGCAACAATGCGGGCCGACCGTTGAGTTGCTGCAGCGCCTGCCCCTGTTGATCCGACAGCGCATAAGGCACCGGCAGATCATCGGCGTGCAGGTGCTCAAGCAATTCGATAAAGAACGGCAGATCAGCCACCGGTCCACGCTCGACCAGCGTCAGCACGAACTCGCCACGCTCACAACTGACGAAAAAATTACTGTTCTCGCTGCCTCCGCTGATGCCTTCATGGCTCAGCAGGCGACCGAGATCGTAGCGCGTTAGAAAAGCTTCAAGCTCAGCCCGGCTGACCTCGGTAAATACAGACATGGACCGCCCCTACCACTCGAAAATTTTCCACGACGGGATGCGCAACCCTTCCGGCTGATCGGAGCGGGCGAAGTTGCCATCGTCGTCGACCGCTACCAGATAATAGGGAGCGCCGGTTTTTGGCGTGATCTTGATCGCGTACAGGAATCCATTCAGACGGTACTCTTCAACAGTACGGTCACCTTCCGTGCGAATGGTTACCTCAGGCTCGCCGGGGGCGTCCTGTGCCTGAGCTGAAAGGCTGACCGCCAGGGCCAGACCAATCACCGCCAATCCGCGGCCGAGTGTGCTTATCATGGTAAAGTTGTCCTATCGTGGAATGATGCTCTTATTCTAGTCTCTTTTACCTATGGAAATGTTGACCTAACGCATGACTGACAAAGCCCCCCTGATCCTGGTGGATGGTTCATCCTACCTTTACCGGGCCTTTCACGCCCTGCCGCCGCTGACTACGTCCAAGGGCTTGCCCACCGGCGCGGTAAAAGGCGTGCTGAACATGCTCAACAGTCTGCGCAAACAGTATCCGCGCAGCCCCTTCGCCGTGGTTTTCGATGCCAAGGGCAAGACCTTCCGTGATGAACTGTTCGAAGACTACAAATCCCATCGCCCGCCGATGCCCGACGACCTGCGCCTGCAGATCGAACCCCTGCACGCCAGCGTCAAAGCCCTGGGTCTGCCGCTGCTGTGTGTGGATGGCGTGGAAGCGGATGACGTGATTGGTACCTTGGCCCGGCAAAGCGCGGCGGCCGGCTGTCCAGTGGTGATTTCCACCGGCGACAAGGACATGGCTCAGTTGGTGGATGAGCACATCACCCTGGTCAACACCATGAGTGGCACGGTGCTGGACATTCCTGGCGTCCACGAAAAATTCGGCGTCGGCCCGGATTGCATTATCGACTTTCTCGCGCTGATGGGTGACAAGTCCGACAACATTCCCGGCGTTCCGGGTGTCGGCGAGAAAACCGCGTCCGGTCTGATTACCGGTATCGGCGGCGGGCTGGACATGATCTACGCCAACCTCGACAAAGTACCGGAGTTGACCATCCGCGGGGCAAAGAAACTGCCGGAGAAGCTGCTGGAGTTCAAGGAGATGGCTTATCTCTCCTACCAACTGGCGACCATCAAGGTGGATGTGGAGCTGGATATCCGCGCCGACGCGCTGATGCCCGGCGAACCGGACCGCGAGGCCCTGATGGCGCTGTACCAGGAGCTGGAATTCAGAAGCTGGGTCGAGGATCTGTCGCGCGAGGCCAAGGCCGTCGCCCAGGGCGCTGCCACCGCACCAGTGGAAGCCACCGCTGCAGAAGTGAAATACGAGATTGTTCTCGATCAGGCCGGCCTGGAGCGTTGGTTGGCCAAGCTGCGCGACGCCAAGCTGTTTGCCTTTGACACCGAAACCACCAGCATCCATGCCCAGAAGGCCGAGCTGGTGGGCGTTTCCCTGGCCGTCTCCGCCAACGAGGCTGCCTATATCCCGGTCGCCCACAGCTATATGGGCGTACCCGATCAACTGGACCGAGACGCCGTGGTTGCCGCGCTCAAACCCCTGCTGGAAGACCCGAACAAGGCCAAAGTGGGCCAGCATGCCAAGTACGACATGAATGTACTGGCGCATTACGGTATCGAGATGCAGGGCATCGCCTTCGACACCATGCTCGAGTCCTATGTGCTGAACTCCACCGCCACCCGCCATGATATGGACAGCCTGGCCCTGAGATACCTGGGGCACAGCACCATCCATTTTGAAGATATCGCCGGCAAGGGTGCCAAACAGCTGACCTTTGACCAGATCGCGCTGGAGCAGGCTGGCCCTTACGCCGCCGAAGACGCCGACATTACCCTGCGCCTGCACCAGACCCTGTGGGCGCAACTGCAGGCAGAGCCGAGCCTGGCCAAGGTGCTGCAAGAGATAGAAATGCCGTTGGTGCCGATTCTGGCGCGTATCGAGCGTTATGGCGCGCTGGTCGATGCCAAGCTGCTGGGTATCCAGAGCATTGAGCTGGGCGACAAGATGGTTGCATTGCAACGCGAAGCCTTCGAGCTGGCCGGTGAAGAGTTCAACCTGGGTTCACCCAAGCAATTGGGCACCATTCTTTATGAAAAGCAGGGCCTGCCGGTGATTTCCAAAACCGCCAAGGGTCAGCCCTCGACTGCCGAGGCGGTACTGGCCGAACTGGCCGAGCAGGGCTACCCCCTGCCACAAGTGATCATGCAATATCGCACCTTGAGCAAGCTAAAGAGCACCTACACTGACCGCCTGCCCGAGCAGATCAACCCTCGCACCGGACGGATTCATACCAGCTATCACCAGGCCGTCACGGCGACCGGGCGTTTGTCGTCCTCGGACCCGAACCTGCAGAACATTCCAATCCGCACCGCCGAAGGGCGCCGGATTCGTCAGGCCTTCGTCGCCCCCGCAGGCTACAAGCTGGTCGCGGCCGACTATTCCCAGATCGAGCTGCGCATCATGGCGCACCTGGCCCAGGACTCCGGCCTGCTGCATGCCTTCCAGAACGGTCTGGATGTGCACCGAGCGACGGCGGCGGAAGTATTTGGCGTGGAGCTGGAGGAGGTCAGCACCGATCAGCGGCGCAAGGCCAAGGCGATCAACTTCGGGCTGATCTATGGCATGAGCGCCTTCGGCCTGGCCAAGCAGATTGATGTCGATCGCAAGCAGGCGCAGGCCTATATCGACCGCTATTTCACCCGCTACCCGGGCGTACTCGGCTATATGGAACGAACGCGTGCGCAGGCTGGGGAGCAGGGCTTTGTTGAAACCCTGTTCGGGCGGCGTCTCTATCTGCCGGATATCAACGCCAAGAATCAGGCCCTGCGCAAGGGCGCCGAGCGCACCGCGATCAACGCACCCATGCAGGGCACGGCGGCCGATATCATCAAGCGCGCCATGCTGACCGTGGATGCCTGGCTGGCCGAATCCGGACTGGACGCCCGGGTAATCATGCAGGTACACGATGAACTGGTGCTGGAAGTACGCGAGGATCAGGTCGCTCAGCTCAGCGAGGGCTTGCGCACGCACATGGCCGCAGCCGCTGAACTGGATGTGCCTCTGGTGGTTGATGTGGGAGTAGGCGACAACTGGGATGAGGCGCATTGAAGCGATAATTCGGGCTGCAGAGCCCGAATTCCGAGGCACTAAAAATATTTTCAGCTTTTTTTAATTTTTTTTTGAACTAATCACGAACTGGCTCTGTCAGATTTCATGAAAGGCCAGTCAAGCTTTTCATGCTCCTAGATGTGATTTAGTGTTGGCAGAAATACCGGGTAATCTCTCCTAGCACGCCCGGTTATTGGACCTCGAACTTTCCCTCCCCATAGAAGTTCGGGGTTTTTTTTGGTCCGAGATGATGGCTATTCGCTATCCTTACCGCTTTCTTCCTGCTCGTCAGCGCCCTCTGCACCCATCTCCTCAACGTCATCCCTTTCCTCATCTGCCTCGTCTTCATCCAGCTCCGAGAAAAACCAGGTGTCGAGTACGCTATAAGCCTCTTCCAGGCCCTGGCGCTTGGGCGCGGAGAAAAGCTGCACCGAGGCGCGGTTACCATATTCCTTGCGCACGATGTTCTGCACTTTGAGCAGGGTATTCTTGGCAGCACCAAAGGCCAGTTTGTCAGCCTTGCTCAGCAGGATGTGCGCCGGCAGACCGCTGACATCACTCCACTCCAGCATCATCCGGTCAAAATCGGACAGTGGATGGCGAATATCCATTACCAGCACCAGCCCCACCAGCGAGTTGCGCTCGGTCAGGTAAGCATCCAGATGCTGCTTCCAGTGCTCCTTCAATGCCAGCGGAACCTTGGCATAGCCATAGCCGGGCAGATCGACCAGACGGCGCTGCTCATCAAGGCCGAAGAAGTTGATCAACTGCGTGCGACCTGGGGTTTTCGACGTTCGCGCCAGACGCGCATGGGTCAAAGTGTTCAGGGCGCTGGATTTGCCCGCGTTGGAGCGGCCGGCAAAGGCAACTTCATAGCCTCTATCCAACGGGCACTGGGTCACTTCACTGGCGCTTTTGATAAAGGTGGCTTGCTGACACAGTGTGACCAGATGTTTTGTTGCAGATGGCGCTGAAGACATGGGAAATCCGTTATGCTGCGGGCTGATTGGGCCAGATGACGTTCACCTTGGCCATCGGCTTAGTATATACTGCTGCGGTTTTATAACGCGAAAGCTTACTGCGACGTTCTGTACATTGCGTCGCTCACGCGCGACAGATAGCATTGGGAATATAAATTCCATCCCATTGCTGTTGACTGTCAGGCGTGGAATAAACGAGGCATGCTGTTGTGTCATACAAGGTCATCAGGCCAGACGCTCAGACAAGGCCCACTCTTTCAGCCGTAATTGGATTAGCCGATGAATAAATTACTCGTTAGCCTGGTGTTATCCCTCGGTATGGCCGGTACGGCCACCGCCCAAGAAATGCTCGTGGGCGATGCAGAAGCCGGTGCCGGTAAAGTAGCCATGTGTGCCGCCTGCCACGGCCCCGACGGTAACAGCCCATCTGCCGATTTTCCGAAGATTGCCGGGCTTGGAGAAAGGTACCTGTACAAGCAGTTGGCTGACATCAAGGAAGGCAACCGCGTGGTTGTGCAGATGACCGGCATGCTGGATAACTTTGATGAGCAGGATCTGCGCGACATCGCCGCCCATTACGACGCACAGACGCACGCTCCCGGCGTAGCCGAGAATGCCGAGCTGGTAGCACGTGGCGAAGCCATCTACCGCGGCGGCGATCTGGCTACTGGCTTGCCTGCCTGCACCGGTTGCCATTCGCCGACTGGCCTGGGCAACGACCCTGCAGGCTACCCGCTGCTGAGCGGCCAGCACGCCAAATATATCGCCACCCAGTTGACCAACTTCCGTGAAGGCGAACGCCAGAACGATGGCGAAGCGATGATCATGCAGACCATCGCCAGCCGCTTGAGCAACCAGGATATCGAAGCTGTTTCAGCCTATATTCAGGGCCTGCGTTAAGCGCTACGCCCTATCGGGGTCTTATGTTATGTTGCCGGTTGTTTCAGCCGGCTTCACTTAAGGGGTGGCTTAGGTCACCCTTTTTTGTGCCGGGGATTTTTTATCCCGATCAGAGTCTTATCAACAGAACAACCCAGTCGGAGAGAATTACATGCGCGTACTTATGACAGCAGGCCTGCTCTGGTTAATGGGCAGCTTCGCCCTGCTGCAAGCACAGGAAGCAGACTATAAAGCCGGTGAGCATTACATCGTACTGCCGGCGCCAGCGACCACTGAAGACCCCGATAAGATCGAAGTAGCCGAGTTGTTCTGGTATGGCTGTGGCCACTGCTTTGAATTCGACCCAATCATTCGCGAGTGGAAAGCTACGCTGGCCGACGATGTGAACTTCCGGGAAGTGCCTGCCATGTTTGGTGGCGCCTGGAACACCCACGCGCAACTGTTTTATACGGTAGAGAGCCTGGGCAAGCTGGAAGAAACCCACACTGCCATCTTCACCGCGATCCACCGCCAGAACAATCGTCTGGCTGACGAGAAAGCGATGATTGAATTGCTGGCCGATTACGGCATCACCGAAGAAGAGTTCACCAAAGCCTGGGGCTCCTTCGGCGTACGTAGCAAGATGGAACAGGCGACCCGCCTGGCCAAGGCTTACCGCGCCACCGGCGTACCCACCCTGATCGTCAACGGTAAATACCGCATTGAAGGCGCCATGGTTGGCGGCTTTGCCGAGATGCTCAAGGTAGCTGAGTTCCTGGTGGAAAAGGAGCGCCAGGCTCTTTAAGGCCGGCTCATGACTAACTACGCATTGCCACCCCGGCGCCGCTCCCTGCACGGCCTTATGCTGCCGGGCAATCTGCAGACCAATCATCTGTGTGATTGCCCGGAAGGCACCCTGCCAGAAGTCATGAAACTGCTCAGCTTCAACATTCAGGTCGGCATCAACACCCAGAAATATCACCACTACCTGACGCGCAGTTGGCAGCATCTGCTGCCGCATAATGGGCGGCACCAGACCCTTGGCGAGATCGGCAAGGTGCTGAATGACTTTGACCTGGTTGCCCTGCAGGAAGTTGACGGCGGCAGCATGCGCTCCGGTTACGTCAACCAGGTGGAGCATCTGGCCCGCGAAGGTCAGTTTCCCTATTGGTACCAGCAATTGAACCGCAATCTCGGGCGCTTCGCGCAGCACTCCAACGGATTGCTCAGTCGCTATGCGCCGGACCTGCTGGAAGACCACAAGCTACCCGGCTTCATGCCTGGCCGCGGAGCGATTCTGACCAGCTTTGGCAAGGGCCAGGACTCACTGCTGGTGGTGATGATGCACCTGGCGCTGAGCACCAAGGCGCGGGCCAACCAGCTGGCTTACATCCGCGAACGTATTAGCGATCACAAACATGTGGTCCTGATGGGCGATATGAACACCCATGCCGAAGACCTGTTGGAGCGTTCGCCGCTCAAGGGCAGTGATCTGCACACAGCAACCTTGCCTGGCACCTACCCCAGTTGGAAGCCAGCGCGGGTACTTGATCATATTCTGATCAGCCCGAGCTTGAGTATCGAACGCGTCGATGTATTGCCCAATGCGATTTCCGATCACCTACCGGTTTCAATGCATATTCGCCTACCGCCAAATCTCTGCAAACCGGATTAATATCGCCTATCGTCCTGTTACGACTGCTCGCTAGCCTTGGCCACGGTTTACCCTATAATCAACGGGTAAATCGAAGCAGGTAAGCTCAATGTCCGACAGCCGTTCCCCGCTAAGCACCACCACCGCCCCCCTGGCCAGTCCCGGCTCAGACCCATCCGTGCAGGAAGAGTTGCTCAAACGCGGTCTGGTGAGGGTCAGTATCGCGGCCGACGGCATGGATCCCCTGCTGGACAAACGCCTCAAGGAATTACGCCTGGCTCTGCGCAATGATGCCCCGCCGCAAATGCTCGCCGAACTGATGCCGGATCTTGAGCGCGCGGTACTGGCTGCCGATGCCGAACGGCAGGAGCGTCTGGAGAAGATAACCAAAGCATTGCGCACGCTGGTCCGCCAGTTTCAGAAGCAGCCGACCTCTGATGAGGTGACAAAAGCCTTGCAGCAAATGGCCAAGCGTCTGGACAAACCCATTGAATACACTTCTAGCGTGCCGGGCCTGCTCGACGAAGTGATCAGCTTGCATGCCAGTACAAGGGATTCGACTCCCGATGCCGCACCAAGCAGTTCCGGCGGCCTTTGGGCGCGTCTATTCGGCAACTCCGCAACAGAGCCGTCTGCGCAGCCTGACGCCTTAACAGATTACATAACACCAGACGACAACACGGTAAACGCCACTGAAGCGACGCCTGCGCCCGCAGCAAATCCGGCCGGTGGGGTTCTGGCGGGCGAGGAACAGCATTACTCGCAAGTGGCGGCGCATATTGAAACCATACTGCTCAACCTGCTGGGCGAGCTTCAGGTACTCGACAGCCACCAGACCCAATGCGAGCAATTGCGCGAACGCGTAGCCAAAGGGCTGAACTGGTATGAACTGGCTGCGGCAATGGACGAGCTGGCATTACTGGTAATGGGCGCTCAGCAAAGTCGTCAGGCTGATTTTGAGCGTTATCTGCAGCAGCTCAACAGCCGCCTGGCGCAATTTCAGGGCAACATCGAGCAGGCCCATACTTCCTACAGCGAATCCCGCGAAGCCGGTCGAGCACTGGAAGGCACGATTCGCGAACAGGTTCAGGAACTGCATGTGGATGTCCGCCGAGCAACCGAGCTCGAAAGCCTCAAGGCCAACGTCGAAGCGCAGTTGACCAGTTTGCTGAGCAATGTCGAACAGTCGCGGCAAATGCGCGAAGACCAGGAAACGCTGGTCGCCGGGCAGCTGGAGACCATGGTGCAGCGTATCCAGGTGATGGAAGTGGAAGCCCAGACCTTTCGCAACCACCTGGAAGAACAGCGCCAGCGCGCCATGATCGACAGCCTCACCGGCATGGCCAACCGCGCAGGCCTGCAGAAACGCATGGAAGAAGAGTTCGAGCGCTGGCAGCGCTATGGTGGCGAACTCTTGATGGCGGTGCTGGATGTGGATCACTTCAAGTCGATCAACGATCGCTTTGGCCATCTGGCTGGCGACAAGGTGTTGCGGTTGATCGCGCAGCAATTGTCCCGGCGCCTGCGCAAGAGCGACTTCATCGGGCGATTTGGTGGCGAAGAGTTCGTCCTGCTGCTGCCAGGCACCACGCAAGAGCAGGCTCACACCGCGCTCGAAGCCTTACGCGAGGGAATCGAGGAAAGTCCGTTTCACTTCAAGACCGAGCGGGTCACCATTACCATCTCGGTCGGTTATACCGAGTTCCGGCCGGGTGATACGCTCGACAGCGTCTTCGGGCGGGCTGACGGCGCCATGTATCAGGCCAAGGAACAGGGCCGCAACCGAATAATGCTGGCGGATTAACCGCCGCCAAGCTCCCGGCTGATTCAGCTTCAGATCAATTATCTGACCACATGGCAACATAGTCGCCTTCAGGATCGTGCTCCTGTACCTGCCGGGCAATATTGAAATGCCGCCCGCCACGCGGATCCTGTCCTACCCCGGCGATATAGGCCCAGTTGCCCCAGTTGCTGGCCACGTCGTAGTCGACCAATTGCTGTTCGAACCAGGCGGCGCCCAGGCGCCAGTCCTGCTGCAACTCATACACCAGATAACTGGCGACTATCTGCCGCGCCCGGTTGGACAGGAAACCCGTGGCATTCAGCTCACGCAGACAGGCATCGATAAAAGGCTGGCCCGTTCGGCCGCTACGCCAATCGTCGAAGCGCTGATCATGGGTTCCCCGCGAATGATCGCCGCGCAAACCTCCCCTGAGAAAGAACTGCTTGCCGTGCAGGACTAGATTCAGCCGGAAAAACTCTCGCCACAGTAGCTCGAACCACAACCAGTAGGTCGACTCGTTAGCCCCCATCTGCTGCTCATGACGCTGCAGTTCGGCCATGATGCGCCGGGGCGACAGGCATCCATGGGTCAGGGCCGCCGACAGCTTGGAGGAGAAATAGTGACCGTGTAACTGATTACGCGTGGCTTTGTAGTGGCGCACGGCTTGTGTCTGCCACAGGTAGTCCTCCAGCCATAGCTGTGCCGCCGCCTCGCCACCTTGGTAGGGTATGGAGGTGCGCGGCTCCAGCGGCAAGGGCTCAAGGCCCAGGTCCGCCAGGCACACATCGACGCCCAGCCGTTGATCTACGCCACAGGGCAAGGATGGCACGTATTCAGGCGCGGGGCAGGCCTGCATAGGCGGGAGCTGCTTTTCTATCTGATGGCGAAAGCGGGTAAACACCTGGGGCAGGCCGCTCAGAGTGAAGGGCAGATCATCCACAGCAAAGAGCGCATTGCTTTCGCGCTGCTGCATCAGCGTGCGCTCAGGCAACGCTGCCGCCACCCGGCCCAGCAAAGCCAGCTCATCAGGTGCATGCTCGGCATGAGTAAGGATCCGGTTGACACCAAACTCCGCGCATAATGTAGGCAATAGTTGGTCCGCCGCCCCCAACCGCACCAGTAACCCAGAGCCACGCTTTTGAAGTGATGAATGCAGTGCCGCAAGGCTATCGAGCAGATAGGTCGCGCGGTGAACTCCGCACCCCCTCAGCCCCTGTTTGCCGGGAATAAACTGCGCGGGATCCAGACAATAGACCGGCAAGCAGGCATCACTGTGCAGCGTTTCCAGGAGCACAGGATTATCATCCAGCCGCAAATCGCTTCTGAACCAGACCAGCGCTATCATCTGCGCTCCTTTAATAATTGTACTCATGCCTTACAAAGCGTATAGCATGCACAACATTAGCCCATCATAGTAGGTTGAAACTTATGCAAAAATACGCTTTTCCGTCCCTGCAGTGCCGTGGCTGCCGCGCTGATTGTCCAAATCGTGCTACCTGCCAAGGCAAGCCATGGCGCAAGGATTTTGCCGACAAGGCTGCTGGTGCTCCCAAAACGCGCCACTGACCGGCTGCATCACCGCGCTGTGGCATGGTAGTCTGCCGGCTTGAGTTCCCCGACAGGATTTACCCGTATGCCCGTGCGCTCACTGCTGCTTGGTTGTCTGCTGATCTTGCTGTACGGATGCAGTAGCGGACTGAAGATTGATACCCGCTACGCATCGCAGAATCACGACAGCCGCGTGCAGTACGTAGTGCTGCATTACACCTCTTCCGGATTCGAGCGATCGCTTGATCACCTGATGCGTGGTGAGGTCAGCAGTCATTACCTGATAGGCGACCAGCCGCCGATCATCTACCGCCTGGTGGAAGAAGACCGCCGCGCCTGGCACGCCGGTGATAGCAGTTGGCAGGGCCGGACCTGGCTCAACAGCCCCAGTATCGGCATTGAAATAGTCCACCCCGGTTATTCCGACACCGCCGCAGGCCGCGTCTGGCATCCCTGGCAACAGGATCAGATCGATGCGCTGATCCCTCTGCTGCGCGATATATTGCAGCGCCATGGCCTAGGACCGGATCGGGTGATTGGCCACAGCGATATTGCCCCGCAGCGCAAGGTTGACCCCGGCCCGTTGTTCCCCTGGCAGCAATTGGCCGCCGCCGGCGTAGCCATCTGGCCTGAACCTGAGCGCGTAGCGGCTTATCAGCGGCAATTGAATAACCAGCCGCCACCGGCGGAGTGGTTCGACATGGCGTTGGAGCAATTCGGTTACAATCTGGCGCGCACGCCGCAGCAGGTCAATGCGACCAGGAATATCATCGCCGCGTTTCAGATGCGCTTTAGGCCGGCTCGGTATGACGGGGTAGCCGATGCCGAAACCGCTGCCATTCTGGCCACACTGGTGCCCGCTTCGGTTAATTCACCTCTGTGGTGCAGACCAGTCGCGAGTCCATCAGCGCCGCCGTCCGGTGCAGGGTTGCCGCCTTGTAGTCGTCCTGCGCGAGCATATTGAGAAAGGCCTGAACCGAGGGGTATTCCACGATCAGCATCTGATCCCACTGCTCGCCTTCAGGGGCAATAACCGCGTGCAGCGCCCGGGCCTGAATACGCACCTGACCGCCCGCTTCGGCGACCTTTTTCGCCGCCACCTTGCTGTAGCGCGCATAGGCTTCGCGTCCGGAGCAAGGCGACTGGCCGCTGTCAGACGGATATTGTGCCAGGGCATTGAAGCGCAGCAGGTTGAGCATCAGGATGGGCGTATCGGCGGGCGCCTTGGCGAGCAGATCTTTCAAACTGTGGCTGTTGGGATTCAAACTGGGCATAACGGTAGTTCCTCGATAGGAGCATTGCGCTGAAGTACGCTGAATGAAGCACTCTGGATCAAGTATTCTGGGCCAGGTACTACAGCAAAGCAGGCATTGCCGCGTACCGCCAGCGCTGATCGCAGATAGACTATTGCGAACGGACAAAGACGTTATCAAATACCATGATTCAGGAAAACGGACCGCGTAATGCTTAATGGAATCTGGCTGAGCTTTTTCCTCGCGGCCTTTGCCGCAGCCCTCTGGCAATGGCTCGGCCTGGGCGACTACGAGGTGTTTGGGCGGCTGGTAGCCGCCCTGTTTGACATGGCCCGTTTAAGTGTCGAGATCACCCTGGTGCTGGTCGGCACCATGACGCTATGGCTGGGCTTCTTGGCCATAGCCGAAAAGGCCGGCTTGATCCGAGTGCTGGCCCGGGTGCTGGATCCGCTATTTCGCCACCTGATGCCGGGAGTGCCCAGCGGTCACCCGGCACTTGGGCATATCAGCATGAACTTCGCCGCCAATATTCTGGGGCTCGATAACGCTGCAACGCCGATCGGCATCAAAGCGATGCATTCGCTGCAAAGTCTGAACCCCACCAAGGACACTGCCAGCAACGCGCAAATTCTGTTTCTGGTACTCAACGCCTCCTCACTCACGTTGCTGCCGGTGACTATTTTCATGTACCGCGCTCAGCAAGGCGCTGCCGACCCTACGGCAGTGTTTCTGCCGATTCTGCTGGCCACTACGGCCTCCAGCCTGGTGGGGTTGTTCAGTGTCGCGCTGATGCAGCGTCTCAAGCTCTGGCACCCGGTGGTGCTTGCTTACCTGATCGGTGGCGGGTTGGCGTTGGGGCTGCTGCTGGCCATGCTGGCCGGCATGTCGGCGCAGGCCATGGCGGCGACCTCGACGCTGGTCGGCAATCTGGCGCTGTTCGGCATCATTATTGGCTTTCTGGCGATAGGCGCGCTGCGCAAGGTGAATGTGTACGACACCTTTATCGAAGGGGCGAAGGAGGGCTTCAGCTTTACTATCTCCCTGCTGCCTTTTCTGGTTGCCATGCTGGTCGCGGTCGGCGTATTGCGCGCCAGCGGCGTGCTTGATGCGGGGCTTGACGGTATCCGCTGGATGGTCGAAGGGCTGGGCTGGGATACCCGCTTTATTGATGCCCTGCCAACCGCCTTTATCAAGCCATTATCCGGCAGCGGTGCGCGGGCAATGATGATCGAGACCATGGACACCTTCGGTGTGGACAGCTTCCCCGCACTGATGGCGGCGACCTTCCAGGGCAGCACCGAAACCACCTTCTACGTGCTCGCGGTGTACTTTGGTGCCGTAGGCATCACCAAGATTCGCCACGGCCTGGGCTGCGCCCTGCTGGCGGATCTGGCCGGCATGTTGACGGCCATTGGTGTTTGTTACTGGTTCTTTGGCTGAAACACGCGGCAAACCGCCATAGCGCGGCCGGGCCGAACCTGTGACAAGTGGAAGGCACTGATGCCGGGATACAGGGTCTATAGTGATTAGAAGGCGGCGTGGCTCTGCACGCGCCTCGACAAGACGCCCTCCGGCCACCTACTCCAAGGAGTCAATCTGATGCTCTCATCCTCACGCAGCCCTCTATTCCCCCGCGCATGATGGCCGTTGCTACCATCGCCGCGCTCTTCGCCGCCCCCGTCATCGCTCATCACGGCTGGTCCTGGGCCGAAGAAGACCAGGTCGAACTAACCGGGACCGTGAGCGAGGTCAGCATGGCGCCACCGCATCCCTGGCTCAACATTGAAACCGAAGACGATGGCACCTGGCGTGTAGAGCTGGGCAATCCTGGCGGGACCGCACGCGCCGGCTTCAATGCCGATTCGACCAAAGCTGGCGATAGCATCACGGCTATCGGTAATCGCACGAAGGATCCGTCTGAAAAGCGCATGAAGGCCGTTCAGGTCATCGTTGGCGATACCACTTACGATATCTACCCCGAGCGCATTCAGAACTGATTCGGCGTGGGCGGCAATATGACCGAGACGATCTGGCTTGCCGTACAGGCGCTGCCCCCTGCGGAATGGCTGCGCGATTCAATGCTCGCCTATCTGTTGGTGAATGCGACGCATATTGTCGGCCTGGGTCTGCTGCTGGGCTGTATTCTGGCGCTCGACGTACGGCTGCTCGGGGGCTTCGCCTCGGTGCCGCTGGCAAGCCTGGCGCAGTTTCTCAGCCGTATGGCTGCAGCAGGCCTGCTGCTGGCTGTGGCCAGCGGGGTTTGCCTGTTTATGGTCAACACCCCGTCTTATGTGCAAAATAACGCCTTTCTCGCCAAGCTGGGTCTGATCGCTGTTGCCCTGGCCAACGTGCTGTTCCTGCGCCGACGCAGGCACTGGGCACTTGCCCTGCGGGAAGGTCGCACCAATCTGCCCGTGCGCCTGCATGCGCTGCTCTCTCTACTGCTCTGGCCTGCCGCCGTAGTCGCTGGGCGCTGGATCGGGTTCATCTGAAGCAACAACTCTTGTCTTGGCGTGAGTGGTCCGTGCCGGCGCTAGACTGTTAAGCTGGTGTTCCCAAGGCAGACAGGAAAGCCCATGCCCGCTCCTCGTTTCGATCAGCTACATCGCCATGCAGGCCCGTATTTTCTGGCGCTGGGCGGCACCGGGATGTTTGGCGCCAACTTCTACCTGTTCGGCTCTGGCGGGCAGTGGATCGCCATCGATTGTGGTTTCGCACTGCAATCCACGCCCGGCGGTAGCAACCAGGTCTCGGTCCCCAGTCTGGAAGCCCTGGAAAAATACGATATCAAGCTCTCGGCGCTACTCATTACCCATGGTCATGAGGACCATATCGGCGCTATTCCGCACCTCTGGCGGCAACTGGATTGCCCGATGTACGCCAGCCCCTTTGCCGCGCGATTGATCCGCAACAAGCTCGACCCGGCGCTGACCTGGCCACGCCTGCACGAAATAAAACCGCTCGAGCCTATCGGGATTGGCGCTTTTCAGGCGGAGTGGATTCCAGTCACGCATTCGATTCCCGAGTCCCATGCGATTCTGCTCGAAGTCGCGGGCAAGCGGCTGTACCACAGCGGAGACTGGAAGCTCGACAGCAACCCGGTGATCGGCGAGTTGACCGCGCAAAAGCGCCTGCAGGCTATTGGTCGGGCAGGGGTCGACGTCGTGATTGGCGACTCGACCAATGCGCCGGTTGCCGGTGCGAGCCGCTCGGAGGCTACGGTACAGAATGGGTTGCAGGATGCCATTCGGCCCTGTCTGCAACGGGTCGTGGTGACCTGTTTCGCCAGCAACCTGGCGCGCTTGCATAGCCTCGCCGAGATTGCTTTTGATAGCGGCCGCTACGCTGGCCTGTTGGGTCGCAGCCTGTTGACCATGCACAGCGCCGGGCGTGCGCAACGCTATTTGAATGCCCAGCCGGGCTTTATCGGCCCCTGGGAGCTGGGCTTCCTGCCACGTGAGCAACAGTTGTGGATCTGCACCGGCAGTCAAGGCGAGCCCGCTGCGGCCCTTGCACGCCTGGCCAACGGCAGCCATCCACACCTGAGCCTGGAGGCCGGTGATACCGTGCTGTTTTCCTCGCGATTGATCCCCGGCAACGAAGAAGCCCTGGCCCGCATCAAGGCTGGCCTGAAAGCGCAGAACGTAGTGGTGATCGACGATGATATGGCGCCGATCCACGCCTCCGGGCACCCGCCCCAGGAAGATCTGCGCCAGCTATACGGCTGGCTCAAACCGCGATATCTGCTGCCCGTGCATGGCGAGCTATATCACCAGAAAGCGCATATGGAATTCGGCCGCACCCTGGGCCTGGGCGGCCTGGTACCGAGCAACGGCGAACTCATCGATCTCGGTGCCCAACCCTGCAAGGTGGCTGATCTGCCCTGGGGTCTGACAGTCCCGAGCGACAGGCGCTAGGGCAGCTGCGTTAAAACGCCTCCTTGATCTGCTCCCACATCATGCCCATCGCCAACAGCGGCGCACGAAAATGCTTGCCGCCGGGGAAGGTCATATGCGGCACCCGATCGAAGAGCTCAAAACCCTGGCTGGCCTGGCCGCTGATGGCCTCGCCGAGCAGTTTTGCCGCCAGATGTGTGGCATTGATGCCGTGACCGGCATAAGCCTGCGCGTAAAACACATTGGGCTGATCAGGCAATTTGCCAATTTGCGGTAAACGATTGGCGCCGATGCCGATCATGCCGCCCCACTGGTAGTCGATCTTGACGTTGGCCAACTGCGGGAATACGCGCAGCATCTTCGGCCGCATATAGGCGGCGATATCCGCCGGGTCACGCCCCGAATAGTGGCAAGCGCCGCCGAACAGCAGGCGGTGGTCCGGAGAAAAACGGTAGTAGTCCAGCGCCACACGCTGGTCACACATCGCCATGTTCTGGGGAATCAATGCACGTGCACGCTCTTCACCCAGCGGTTCAGTAGCGATCACATAGCTGCCGGCGGGCAGTACCTTGCCGCTCAGCTGCGGCTGCAGGTCGCGCAGATAGGCATTGCAGGCCAGCACCAGTTGGCCCGCTGTGACGGTGCCATGGGCAGTATGTACCTTGACCTGGGGGCCGTAATCAATGCGGGTCACCTGCGACTGTTCAAAAAGCTGCACACCCAGTTGTTGTGCAGCAGCGGCCTCGCCCAGCAGCAGGTTCAGCGGATGCACATGTCCGGACCCCATGTCGGTCATGGCGCCAGCATAGAAATCGGAGTTCACCACCTGGCCCACGTCAGCGGCCTCCAGGATGCGCATCTCAGCGCTATAACCCAGCCCGCGCAGCTCCTCCATATCCGCACGAAACGCATCCAGATGCCGCGGTTTGTTCGCCAGATCAGCGTAGCCCCAGGTCAGATCGCAGGCGATATCGTGTTTCTCGACCCGGCGCTTGACCAATTGCACTGCCTCCAGGCCCATCAGCTTCAGCTCACGTACGCCCTGCTCACCCAGCACATTGGTGAACTGGTCCAGGCCATGGCCCACGCCGCGAATCAACTGGCCGCCATTGCGCCCGCTGGCACCCCAGCCAATCTGGCTGGCCTCCAGAAGCACAACCGACAGGCCGCGTTCGGCCAGTTCGATAGCGGTATTCACCCCGCTATAACCACCGCCCACCACGCACACATCGGCCTCTATCGCGCCAGCGAGGGGCGGGCAGTTGAGGCGAATATTGCTGGTGGCAACATACCAGGACGGAGCAGGCTGGTTCTGCGGAGTAAGGGCAAGCATCGAAGGGTCCGTTTGAAATAGCAGATTAATGTAAATTAAATTTGACGCAGGATAGCATTAATCGCTTTCCGGTACAGGTATCGCCAGGCTTTCCTTGATCTCTTCCATGACGATATAGCTCTTGGATTCACGCACACCGGGCAGCTTCAGCAGAATATCCCCCAACAGTTTGCGATAGGAGGCCATTTCCGAGATGCGCGCCTTGATCAGATAATCAAAATCGCCGGATACCAGATGGCATTCCAGTACGTGCGGGAGCTTGGTCGCGGCGCGGCGGAATTCGTCGAAAATATCCGCCGACTTGGATGACAGGCTGATCTCGACAAACACCAGCAGACTGGCCTCCAGTTTCTGCGGGTTGAGCCGCGCGCCATATCCGAGAATGAATTTTTCCCGCTCCAGACGTTTGACCCGCTCCATGCAGGGCGTGGTGGACAAACCCACACGCTCGCCCAGATCGACATAGGACATGCGCCCTTCCTCCTGAAGCAGCCGCAGGATATGCCGATCGATCTTGTCCAGCTCGCGACTTGAAGCTCTACGAGTTTTCATGAAAAAACGCTTCCAACCGAATAAATTCAGGATTATTCACTTTACATCGTCCATTTTTCAAACCAAGCCACTGCTCGATCGCTCTTAGAATAGCAATATCGCCCGTACGGGCACATTGTCTTTTTTCTTTCGATTTTCAGTCTCTCAACGGAGCGGCAGTCATGCACGTAATGGTTCTCGGCAGCGGCGTTATTGGTGTCACCAGCGCCTGGTATCTGGCCAAGGCCGGTTTTCAGGTCACCGTCATTGATCGCCAACCCGGACCCGGCCTGGAAACCAGCTTCGGCAACGCTGGCATGATCTCGCCCGGCTACTCCGCTCCCTGGGCTGCTCCCGGGGTGCCGGTCAAGGCGTTGAAGTGGATGACCGCCCAGCACGCGCCACTGGCCATTACCCCCACGGCTGATCCACACCAGTACCGCTGGATGATGCAGATGCTCGGCAACTGCACCCAGGCCCGCTACGCGGTGAACAAGGAGCGCATGATGCGCCTGGCCGAATACAGCCGCGATTGCCTGATGGATCTGCGCCAGGAAGCCGGGGTTGATTACGAACACCGCGAGAAGGGCACCCTGCAGCTGTTCCGCACCCAGAAACAGCTGGATGCCGCCGCCCAGGACATGGCCGTACTCGAAAGCTGCGGCGTGCCTTACCAGTTACTCGACCGTGCCGGCTGCGTCAGTTACGAACCCGGCCTGGCACCCAGCGCCGAGAAGATCATTGGCGGCCTGCGCTTACCCAACGATGAAACCGGGGACTGCCACCTGTTCACTACCGGCCTGGCGGCCAAGTGCGCCGAGTTGGGCGTGGAATTCCGTTACAACCTGAACATCCAGGAACTGCTGACTGACGGCGACCGTATCACCGGCGTCCTGGCGGACGACCAGGTTCTGCAAGCCGATACCTACGTGCTCGCCCTGGGCAGTTACTCGCCACAACTGCTGCGCCCGCTGGGTATCGAGGCGCCGATCTACCCGGTCAAGGGCTACTCGCTGACCCTGCCGGTGGCCGATGATGCGATGGCACCGGTCTCCACCGTCATGGATGAAACCTACAAGGTAGCCATGACCCGCTTCGCCGACCGCATCCGGGTCGGTGGCATGGCGGAGTTGAGTGGTTTCAATAGCACCTTGCAGCCCAAACGCCGGGCGACACTGGAGATGGTCATCAGCGACCTGTTTCCACAGGGCGGGCATTTGCAGGAAGCCAGTTTCTGGACCGGTTTCCGGCCCATGACCCCGGATGGCACGCCGATCATTGGCGCCAGCCCGCTGCGCAATCTGTTTTTGAATACCGGCCATGGCACACTCGGCTGGACCATGTCCTGCGGGTCCAGCCAGTTGCTCGCCGACCTGATCGGCGGCCGTACCCCGGCCATCCGCACCGAAGGCCTGGGCCTGGATCGTTACACCACCCACAAGGAGATACGCCGGCATGTCAGTACAGCGCTTGCACACTAATCAACGCATGAGTCAGATCGTGATTCATCAGAACACGGTTTACCTGGCCGGCCAGGTCGCCGCCGATGAAGACCTGAGCAAGGATGCCGAGGCTCAGACCCACAGCACCCTGAAAGCCATCGAGCAACTGCTGGCCGAAGCCGGCACCGGCAAGACGCGGATACTCTCGGTGACCATCTACCTGAAAGACATCAACGCCGATTTCGAAGCAATGAACCGCGTTTGGGATCAATGGCTGCCCGCCGGCACCGCCCCCGCGCGCGCCACCGTGCAGGCCTTGCTCTGCGAGCCGGAGATTCTGGTGGAAATGTCGGTGGTTGCCGCGATCTGACATGCTTTCCCTTCCAGCCCTGGCTCCCCCGCGCCGCCAGGGTCTGATAATCTAGGCCTTGGCGGGGCTGTCCAGCCCCGCATTTTTTACAAGAAGCCAGCATGCGCCCAGCCCACGCCCTCATCGACCTTGACGCCCTGCGCCACAACTACCAACTGGCTAAAAGCCTGACTGGCGGCCGCGCCTTTGCCGTGCTCAAGGCCAACGCCTATGGGCATGGCGCCGTGCAATGTGCCCAGGCCCTGGCGACAGATGCCGATGCATTCGCGGTAGCCTGTATTGAAGAGGCGCTGGAGCTACGCGCAGCCGGAATCCAACAGCCCATCCTGTTACTGGAAGGCTGGTTCGAGAGCAGTGAATTGCCACTGATTGTGGAGCATCAGCTCTGGTGCGTAGTGCACCATCATGGGCAGGTTGCGGAGCTGCTGGCAGCGGATCTTGCTGCGCCTTTGTCGATCTGGCTGAAGCTGGACAGCGGCATGCACAGGGTGGGCTTCAGCCCGGCCGAATACGCCGATGTCTGGCGGCAGCTGCAAAGCTGCAAGCAGGTCGCCAGTCTGACCAGCATGACGCATTTCTCCCGCGCCGATGAACCGGAAACCGGCCGCACCGAACAACAGCTTGAAACCTTTCGCCTGGCTACCCAAGGCCTGAATGCGCCCACCAGCCTGTGCAACTCGCCTGGCGTCATGGCCTGGCCGCAGGCGCACGGCGACTGGTCGCGCCCCGGCATCATGCTCTACGGAGCCACGCCATTCGAATTCGAGCAGGAGCACGCCGCCCGGCTCAAGCCGGTGATGCAGTTACAGTCCAAGGTGATTGCGGTACGGGAATTACCAGCCGGCGAACCCATCGGCTATGGCTCGCGCTTTGTCACCCAACGGCCTACCCGCGTGGGCGTGGTCGCCATGGGCTATGCCGACGGTTACCCGCGGCACGCGGCAGATGGTACGCCGATACTGGTCGACGGCCAGCGCACCCAACTGATTGGCCGGGTGTCGATGGACATGCTCACACTGGACCTGACCGACCTGCCACGCAGCGGGCTTGGCAGCCAGGTACGGCTGTGGGGCGAGGGGTTGAATGCCAGCGAAGTCGCACGCCACGCCGGCACCATCGCCTATCAGTTGTTCTGCAACCTGAACCGCGTGCCGCGCCGGTTTATTTCTTCTTCGTCTTCGCCTTCTTTTTCCACTTGAGACTGAACAGATCGTTGCGGCGATCCTTGAGATTGGTCACCGAGCCTTCATTGCGCACCAGCTTCAGGCGGCTATAGTCCAGATCCGAGAAGAAGATCATCTCGGTATTGGGCGTGGTCTCGTTCAGTACCGCGTCATGCGGGAACTGGAAGTCCGACGGCGAAAACACCGCTGACTGGGCATACTGAATACCCAGGTTCTCGATGGACGGTACGTTGCCGACGCTGCCACAGAGCACCACATAGCATTCGTTTTCAATCGCACGAGCATGGGCGCAGTGACGTACCCGCAGGTAACCGTTCTTGGTATCGGTCCAGAAGGGCACGAACAACAGGTCCATATCCTGATCGGCCAACAGCCGGCCCAGCTCTGGAAACTCGACGTCATAACAGATCAGAATGCCCACACGCCCGGCATCGGTATCGAACACCTGCAGCTCGTCACCGCCCTGGATAATCCAGTCGCGACGTTCCTGCGGGGTGATATGCAGCTTGGCCTGGCGCTCCTCGGAACCGTCCCGGCGCAGCAGATAGGCGACGTTGTACAAACGCCCGTCCTCGCCTTCCTCGACCATCGAACCAGCGATGATGTTGATGTTATAACTGACCGCCATGCGCAGCATCTCGGTGCGGAAGCGCTCGGTAAAGCTGCTGAGGAAACGGATCGCTTCGACATCATCGGTCTGATCGCGCAGGCCCATCAGCGGCGCATTGAACAGCTCCGGGAATACCGCAAAGTCGCTACCGTAATCCGATAGCGCATCGACGTAATACTCGACCTGCTCCAGCACCGCCTCGACCGAGGCAAAGCGGCGCATTTGCCACTGCACGGCGCCCACACGCACCTGGGTGCGATTGATCTGCAGCAGTGATTCCTGCGCTTCGTAAAGAATGTTGTTCCATTCCAGCAGGGTGGCGTAACCCATGGATTTCTTGTCTTCGGGCAGGTAGCGGCGCAACAACCGCTTGACCTGAAAGTCGTTGGACAGCTGGAAAGACAGGATCGGATCGTGGATTTCCTTGCGGTCCACCGCTTCGATGTATTCGCTCGGCTTGAGTTCATCGGCATGCAGGTGATAACCGGGAATACGCCCACCGGCGAGAATCGCCTGCAGATTGCGCGAGCGGCACAGTTCCTTGCGCGCCTCGTACAGGCGCCGGCCCAGGCGATGACCGCGATACTCAGGGTCGATCAGCACATCCAGGCCATAGATGGCATCGCCATCGGCCTTGTTCGGGATGATTTCCGTGGTGCCGATCAGGTCCTGATAGCGGTGGGGGTCGGAAAACACGTCGTAGTCGACCATCACACTTAACGCCACACCGATCAGCTTGTCGGCATCCACCAGCGCCAGTTGCCCATCGGGAAAGTCGCTGATCAGACGGGTAATGGTTTTCTTTGGCCATGCCCCACCTATATCGTCATAGACCTTGTCCATGAGCACCTTGAGCTGCGGATAATCGCTCGGCTGCAGGGTGCGCAGTGTCAAATGCAGGTCTTCCAGATCCATTCGGCATTCCTCGTGAAACAGTGTTGACCCCATTGCCACCGGGCTGTGAGCACGGCAGAAAAAGGGTCGGGATAAGATTCGGCTATATGACCGTCCATATTAACAGGTGTTCAATCATGCACTGTGATCCGTTGTAAATTCTGAACAGTCATGCAATGATTCCTGACATAAAACCGCTCAAAAACCCTGTGGAGGACGCGATATTGGACGTGGGTGCCCGACTCAAGACCATTAGAAAGCTCAAGGGCCTGTCCCAGCGTGAACTGGCCAAACGCGCCGGCGTCACCAACAGCACCATTTCCATGATTGAAAAGAACAGCGTCAGCCCCTCGGTCAGCTCGCTGAAAAAAGTCCTGGCCGGGATTCCGATGTCGCTGGTGGACTTCTTCTCGCTGGAAGTTGAAGACGACAATCCACGCAAGGTGGTCTTTCGCGCCGAGGAGTTGCTGGACATTGGCTCCGGTGAAGTGACCATGAAGCTGGTCGGCAAAGGCCACCCCAATCGCGCCTTTTCGTTCCTCAATGAAACCTACCCGCCAGGCTCGGACACCGGCCCGGATATGCTCACGCATGAAGGCGAGGAGGCTGGCACCGTGGTCAGCGGCCAGTTGGAGGTAACGGTCAACAACGAGATTTTCATTCTCGACACCGGTGACAGTTACTACTTCGACAGCAATCAGCCACACCGTTTTCGCAATCCCTTCGACGTGCCCTGCCTGCTGATCAGCGCCACCACGCCAGCCAATTTCTAAGCGCTCAGCAGGGCCTCGCGGCGCGCAATAAACAGGCTAAACTGGCTGGCAATCACAGTATTGCCAGCCAGGAGCAACCAGCATGTCCGCAGACCCTTCCCAAACACTGTTGCTCGGCGGCAATGCGCACATTTCAGTCAGCCTGGTACCGCGCATGGTCAACCGTCACGGGCTGGTGGCGGGCGCCACCGGGACGGGTAAAACCATCACTTTGCAGGTGATGGCCCAGGCATTTTCTGATCTGGGCGTGCCGGTGCTGGTACCGGACATCAAAGGCGACTTCTCCGGCATAGCCAAACCTGGCGTGATGAGCGACAAACTGCAACAGCGCGCCGCCAGCGTCGGCCTTGGCGCGATCACCGCAGCATCGGCCCCCACGGTGTTCTGGGACGTGCACGGTGAGCACGGGCACCCGCTGCGGCTGACCATCAGCGATTTTGGCCCCTTGATGCTGGCACGCCTTTTAAACCTGAACGAAACCCAGAGCGGCGTGCTGCAGATTCTGTTTCGGGTCGCCGATGACAACGGCTGGCTGCTGCTCGACTTGAAGGACCTGCGCGCCATGCTCAGCCATATCAATGAGCAGCGTACCGAGATTGGCCCGCGCTACGGCAACGTCTCAGCCGCCAGTATCGGGGCCATTCAGCGGGCGCTGTTGAACCTGGACAACCAGGGTGGCGAGAAGCTGTTCGGCGAGCCCGCTGTGACCCTCGAAGACTTCATGCAGACTGACGAGCAGGGCCGGGGCGTGGTCAATATTCTGCATGCGGCGCGGCTCTACCGCGACAGCCCGCTGGCCTACTCGAGCATCCTGCTGTGGTTGCTGTCCGAGCTGTTCGAGCAACTGCCGGAAGTCGGCGACCTGGACAAGCCGCGCTTCGTGCTGTTCTTTGACGAGGCGCACCTGTTGTTTGCCGATACGCCAAAAAGCCTGGTGGACCGGATTGAACAGGTGGTCCGCCTGATTCGCTCCAAGGGCGTAGGCGTCTACTTCGTTACCCAGAGCCCGCTGGATGTGCCCGAATCGATACTCGGCCAGCTCGGTAATCGGGTGCAGCACGCCCTGCGCGCTTTTACCCCCAAGGATCAGAAAGCTGTACGCAGTGCGGCACAGACCTTTCGCAGCAACCCCGCGCTGAATGTCGAGCAGGCGATTACCGAACTGGGGGTAGGCGAAGCGCTGGTGTCACTTCTGGATGAGAAAGGCGTGCCCACGCCGGCACAACGTGTGCTGATGCGCCCGCCAGCGAGCCAGATGGGGCCAATCACTGATCAGGAACGCGCCGCGATCATCGCAGATTCAGTACTGGCAGGGGTATATGACAAGGAAGTGGACCGCGAATCAGCTTATGAGATTCTTCAGGCCCAGGCAGCCAGAGCCCTGTCCGAAGAAACCGCGCAGACGCGTACCCAGAAACAGGCAAAAGCCGAATCCGCTAGCCGCACATCCCGCAGCTCCCGGCAATCCACATCCAAGCAGTCCACCTGGGTTGATATGGCCAGCTCGATAGGCCGCAGCGCCGCGCGAGCCTTCGGCACCCAACTGGGCAGGCAGATTCTGCGCGGCGTGCTCGGCTCGCTCAAGAGCGCTGAGCGAAAGGGCGTTAAATAGGCAACGCTGGATCAGTAGGGCGGAAAGCCGCCGAGGATCTTGGTGACCATCTGTTGAATCTGCTGTGAACGCTCGGCAGGAGACTGCGCCGTGGTGCGCAACTGCTGCTCATCGCTACCCCGCCAGACCAGTTGTCCGTCATCGAGCAAGTCGATCTGCAAGGTAAAGACCTGATAGTCCACCGTGCGAGTTTCCGCATAGCCGGGCCCACCGCCCCAACCACCACCCCAGCCGCCCCAATAACTGCCAAAGGAGCCGCCATAGCTGGTGGTCACGTTATCCTTGCGCATTTCGCTGATCACATAGACCTTCACGTCCAGATCAGCCTCCTGACCAGGCTGTGCCGGACGCAAGCCGCGTACATCCAGTTGGCCACTGACCGCCTCGCGGATGCGCTGGGTGGTCAGATCACTCTGGATACGCGGATCATTTGCTGGCGTGTAACTCACATCAGGCTCGGCCCAGTTCCAGTTGCGGTACTGGGTAAAATCCCGATTGATATCGTAATCGCGCTGGATTGGCGCCGCCTGACAAGCCGCCAGGAGCAGAACCACGGCGCCTAACGCCGCGGCCTTGATGGGCGCTTTGAAATGACTGATGGACGCGTTGAAGTAAGAGTGCAGTGCTAAACCGGACATCATCATCACCCGCAATTGATGGGTTGAAAGAACCGCTATACCGCCTTTGACCGGCGAACCTGCTGCGAGGTTCGCTCAGGCCTGTTACCAGAAGCGTCAGATCGGCAGGGCCAGATAGAAATGTGCGCCTTGCCCAGGTTTGGACAGCAAGCCCATATAACCGCCATGGAGTTGCACAATTTCCTTGCACAGAGCCAGGCCCAGACCGGCGCCGCCCTTTTTACCGCCTACCTGAACAAAGGGCTCGAATACCCGTGCCTGCTGGCTGTAGGGAATACCCTCGCCGTTATCTTCAACGCCGATAATCACTCGCTCTGATTTGCGCCGCGCGCGCAGCACAATCTGCCCACCTTTCTCCGTGTGCCTCAGTGCATTGCCGATCAGGTTATCCAGCACCCGTTCGATCTGCAAACGATCCAGTTCCACGCTGGGCAGTTCGCCTTCGGTCTCGATAAGGATGGTGATATCCCGCTCGCCGGCCTGACCACTGAAACGCTGCTGGGTATTGAGCAACAGCGGCTCAAGATCACAGGGCGCCGGATCAATTTTCTGCAGGCCATTCTGGTAGCGGGAAAAATTCAGCAGGTCATTGATCAGATGGACCAGGCGACGCATCTCCTCGTCGACCGTAATCATCAACTCTGATTCACGGCTGCCCGGTGTTGCATTGGCACCCTCCTGCAGCAATGCAAAGGCCATATGCATACCCGCTACCGGCGTGCGTAACTCGTGGGATGCGCGCAATACAAACTCGCTGCGCACCCGCTCAAACGCCCGCTGTTCGGTAACATCTCGCAGCACCATGACCGCGCAGACAAAATTCCCCTCGTCATGGATAACCGAAGACAGGCTGTAGCTGAGCATGCGCGTTTCGCCGCCTGCTTCGATCTGCAGATCCTGCTCACCGTGCTCCTGATAATCGTCTTTCAGCAGGTTGTGCAGTTGCTCGTCGAGTTCCGGCAGCCCCAGAATCTCGCCCAGATGCTGCCCCAGATGGCGCTCATCACAACCTAGCTGGCGCTGCGCGACGGGGTTGATATGTTCGATGCGCGCGGCGCAATCAAAAATCAGCAGCCCATCATCGATACTGTCGAGTACCGCCTGCAAGCGTTTCTGCTCCGCCTGCAGCGCCGCGATGTCGCTGCTACGGAATTCCTCCAGCGAGGCGGCCATCAAGCCGAAACGTTTCGCCAGAGTCGACATCTCGGCGATCGGCGACAGCGGCAATACTACCTTGAAATCGCCCTTGCCGATCTGATCGGCCGCCCGGGCGAGGGACTCAATCGGCCGACCAAAACGCTGGGCGATGCTGTTGGCGGTAATCAGCCCGATCAGCAGCACGGCCACTGCAATCAACCCCATCAGGCCCGCGACCAGCCAGGCCCGCTCCCGGGAACTCTGCTCGGCGGCCTCGACCTGGGCCACATAACGCATCTGCACCGCACTGAGCCGATTGCGCATGGCATCGACCGCCTGACCAAATTCGTCGTTGCGCAGCAACTCCCGCCGCACGGTGAAGGGCTCGCCGATCAATAAGCTGTAGGTCGCATAGGCGTAGCGGATTTCATCCACGGCCTGCACGTCCGCTTCATTCATCGCGCTGTTGGCCGCGGTATCCAGCCAGTTGCGGAAGTGCGCATCGGAGGCCGTCAGCGCTTCGTTGTCGAGATCCTCCGCCAACAACAGAGTGACCTGCCGGCTAAGTTCATGGCTCAGGCCCAACGTCGCCTGGATGATGCTCAAATTGCGGGTCATCGCCGTGTTCTGCGTCTTGGTCAGATGCAGCACGCTGAACAGGCCCAGCAGTAGCCCCACTACCGCGACCGTCAGCAGCGCGCTGCTGCTGACGAACAAACGGCTGCGTAACTTCATAGGGCCAACTGCTTGCGCTTGCGATACAAGGTCGAGGCATCGATACCCAGGGTCTTGGCCGCCTGGTCAAGCGTTTCACTATTGGCCAGCACTGCGGCAATATGGGCGCGTTCCAGTTGGTCCAGGCTCAGTTCGTCACCCACCCGTGGCGCGCTGCTCATGGCCGGGCCGCTGAAGCCAAGGTGGTTGAGCTGCACATGATCATCTGTGCAGATGATGCTCGCGCGTTCAATCACGTTGCGCAGTTCACGGATATTGCCCGGCCACGAGTAATTCAGCAGCGCGGTCATCGCCTCCTCACTGAAGCCCCTGGCAGGCGTGCTGTAAGCTTTCACAAAGCGCAGCAGAAAACGCTCGGCCAGCTCGGCAATATCTTCGACACGCTCGCGCAGCGGCAGGAGCGTCAGGGTGATGACGTTCAAGCGGTACAACAGATCCTCGCGGAACCGACCCTCTTCAACCATGTCTTTCAGGCTGCGGTTGGTGGCAGCGAGAATCCGCACATCCGCGTGCCGAGTAACGGGATCGCCAACGCGTTCGAACTCCTTGTCCTGAATAAATCGCAGCAGCTTGGGCTGCAGCGCCAGCGGGAAATCGCCGATTTCATCCAGAAACAGCGTGCCGCCATCAGCCTGGCTGACGCGCCCCAGGGTATTCTCACTGGCTCCGGTAAAGGCGCCGCGGGTGTGACCAAACAGCTCGCTCTCCATCAGCTCGGAAGACAGGGAGGGGCAGTTGATGGTGACAAAGGACTTCTTACCGCGCTGACTCCACTTGTGCATGGCTTTGGCCAGCTCGCCCTTACCCGTGCCGGACTCGCCCAGAATCAGTATGTTGGCGTCGGTTGAAGCCACCTGCCGAGCGGTGTCGAGAATCGCCATCATCGCCGGCGATCGGGAATCCATACCCTCCTGAGGCTTGCCCACCTGGCCTTCAAGCTGCTCGACGCGGGCCGCCAATTGCCGGGCCTTGAGCTGCTTCGCTGCGCTCATGCGCAGTTGCTCGGGGCTGCAGGGCTTGACCAGATAATCCGACGCACCTGCCTGGATCGCATCCACGGCGGTATCGACCGCCGAATGCGCGGTGACTATCACCACGGCCATCCAGGGCGCCTGCACACGCATCTGCGCCAACACATCCAGGCCGCTGTCTTCGCCCAGGCGCAAATCGAGAAAGCACAGGTCGAAGACATGCTGCTGAAGCAGTGCTTCTGCCTTGGATGCCGAGTTGGCGGTAGCCACCTGATAACCCTCGTCTTCCAGGCAGTAACGGAAGGTGCGCAAGATGGCTGACTCGTCATCAACCAGGAGAATACGTCCGCACGGTTGCTCTGCAGCGTCCATTTTTTCTACTCCTGACTTCATTTCCAGATTAAGCCTCTGAATATTCGTGCACTTTGCACGGGAACCAAAACGCGATCATGCAGCCTGCATGCCTTTGAGTGCTAGTTCAAAATTGTACATTATTGATTTTAAAGAATTTTATTTGTTTCACAATTTTGGCACAGGGCTTGCGATAGGTATTGCACGACTGAGAAGCCAGTCATTTTGCTATAAATAAACGGAGAATACCCATGCATAAGTTGAAAACACTCGCCCTGGCCACTGCTACTGCCGGCATTATTGCCCTGTCCCCAATGACCGCTTTCGCCGACAACGGCGACACCAGCCGTCAATTGAGTGAAGCGCGCCAGGAAGGCTCCGTGGTCACTGCCATCGCTCTGAACCGTCACTTGAACCCCTTCAAGATCGACGTTGATGTAAGCAACGGCGTTGCAGTGTTGACTGGCCAGGTAGAAAGCGATGTGGATCGCGATCTGGCTGAAGAAGTCGCTTTGAGTGTTGACGGTGTTGAAAGCGTCGACAACCAACTGACTGTTGATTCAGATGCCGAGCGCACCGAGCGCTCCGATGCATCCATGTCCCAGCGTTTTGATAACGCCACTACTACCGCCAGCGTGAAATCCAAACTGCTGTGGAACAGCAACACCGAAGGCCTGGATATCAAGGTATCCACTGCCAATGGTGTGGTAACGCTGGACGGTACTGCCCAGTCTGACGAGGCGAAGGAACTGGCCGAGCGCCTGGCCGCCAACACCGATGGCGTGCGTGATGTGCAGAACAACATCACTGTCAGCGGCGAAGCCACTACCGCTGCCAAAGCTCAGAACACTGCCGACGACGCCGGTGATGCGATTACGGATGCATGGATCACCAGCAAGGTGAAGTCCAGCTTCCTGCTGAGCCGCAACCTGGATGGTCTGGATATCAAGGTTGAGACCAAAGATGGTCAGGTAACGCTGAGCGGCAACGTCAGCACCGCAGCCGAGAAAGATCTGGCTGAAGAGACTGCTCGAAACATCCGTGGCGTGACCGACGTTAACTCGTCCGCCCTGAATGTCGCTAG
The DNA here is from genome assembly GCA_963974865.1 of uncultured Pseudomonadaceae bacterium. GTDB lineage: Bacteria > Pseudomonadota > Gammaproteobacteria > Pseudomonadales > Pseudomonadaceae > Halopseudomonas. Next base: position 104,788 of record CAXBEU010000003.1, read on the forward strand.
CTGAACCTGAAATAAAGATTCAAACCACCGGTCAATCCCGGCCGGTGGCTGCTGTATACGCCGCCAAAAGCGACGCGATGCACTTGGAGAACGACGATGACGAACAAAACCGCACAGCTGAATGAACTGATTGAAATCACCCGCGACGGACAGCGCTTCTACGAGCACGCCCGTGAAGAGGTCAAGGATATCGGTCTGCAGAATCTGTTCAGCGACATGGTGCTGGCCAAAACCGAAGTGATCCAGGCGCTGTCGCTGAAAGTAGCGGCCAATCACGAGCAGCCAGCCACGGGTGGTACTTTTGCCGGCAAATGCCGCCAGATCTACGCAGATACCCGTGCAATGATTTCAAGCGATGAAGATGCAACTTACATCGCCCAATTGGAAGAAGCCGAGGACCGTATCCTCCATGCGTTTGAAGAAGCGCTGGAAGATTCCGAGGCCGACGTACGCACATTGCTGGTACTGGAAATGCCCAAAGTTCGGGCTTGCCATGACCGCATGCGTGCACTGAAGAAAGCCACCGAGTAATAAACGAGCAACACCAGGGCGGCACAGGCGCGGTTAGCCTGGAGCAGCTTGAGATGGCTGGTCCTGAGCTAGCCTCGGCGGGGCGAAAGCCCTATCAAAAGGAGAACTACCATGCTGAGTTGGGCTGTTACATTTCTTATTATCGCCATCATTGCTGCGGTTCTGGGCTTTGGTGGTATCGCTGGCACCGCAACAGGGATCGCCAAGATCTTGTTCCTGGTCTTCCTGGTGCTCTTCGTGGTTTCGCTAGTTCTGGGTCGACGACCCAAGGTCTAGTAGCACCACAAAAAAACGCGCAAAACTCAAAAACCGCTTCCCTAGGGAGCGGTTTTTGCGCATCTGTACCCCAAGGAATGGCTAGCCTGCGCCAGGCGCTCCGGCTAGCGAACGGTAAACGTTGACCATCGCCAATACCTTGTCAGTCTGACTCTGCACCAGGCTATCGCGCATGCCAGTCAGCTCCTGCTCGGCTGCCAACAGCTCGAAGTAACCAATAAAGCCCTGCTCATAACGCTCGCGCGCCTGCTCTACTGCCTGGGTCGCCGCATCAGTAGCGCTTTGCAGCAATAGCACCCGCTCCTGCGAGTGCTGATAACGCAACAGCCAGGTTTCGGTTTCCTCCAACGCCAGCAGCACCGCTTGGCGGTAGTCCGCTAACAGCCCATCGGCCTGCGCATCGGCGGCGTCAATGCGCGACTGCACCTGCGCCCGGTCAAGGAACGACCAGTCGATACCCAGCGCGACGCGCCCACTGCGCGCTCCGCCAGTAAAGAGAGCGGAGCCACTCCCGGCCAGCGAGCCAATTAATCCATCCAGTGTAAAGCGCGGGAACAGATCGGCACTGGCCACACCAATACGTGCGCTGGCGGCGGCCAAACGTCGTTCAGCGGCTTGAATGTCCGGCCGGCGGCGCATCACATCACCAGGGCTGCCAGCGGCGATCAGCGGCGTGCTGGCAGGCAAGTCCGCCGGTACGGCGAGGCGTGCGACCAGTGCGGTGGGTGGCTGCCCGGTCAGCACGCTGATGCGGTGCATGGCTGCGCCTATCCCCGCGTGCAGCTCTGGAATCACCGCACGGGTCGAATCCAGCTGAGCGCGTGCCCGCACCTGATCAAACAAGGTGCCGCGACCTGCTTCCAGGCGGGCGCCGACAATATCCAGCGATGCCTGCTGCAGGCTGACATTCTCTTCGGCTACCCGCAGTTGCTGCTGCAGACCGCGCAGTTCGAAGTAGCTGCTGGCCAACTGACCCGCCAGCGCGACCTGCAAGGTCTGCTGATCCGCGCCAGCAGCTTGCAGTTCGGCTTCGCTGGCTTCGGTTGCCCGCCGCAACCGCCCGAACAGGTCCAGCTCCCAACTCAGCCCGATCCCGGCCTGATACAACTCCAGGCGCTCCTGATCAGGCTGGCTGCGCTCTACTTCCGCCAACCGCTGCCCCGAAACGCCGGCACCCGCAGTAACACTCGGCAATTGATCGCGCCTTGTGCCGCGCAGCAGCGCAGCGGCCTCCTGGTAACGCGCCAAGGCGGCCTGCAGGCTCTGGTTGGTCAACAGCGACTGTTCTATCAACTGGGCCAATAACGGATCTTCGAAGCCCTGCCAGAACTGCAGCTCGTTATTCCTCTCAGCAGCCTGTGAAGAGGCCAGGCTGCTGGTCTGGTCATGACTGAAGTGCTCCAGCGGCACCGGGGCCGGCGCCTGATAATCCGGCCCTACGGCGCAGGCGCCCAGCAGCGCCGCCATGCTGATGATGCTTGCAACCTTATACATGTGACTCTCCCTTTTCCTGCTTACCGGCCTTCTGTTCACCACGTTTGGCCAGGGTTCTCAGGGCCACGTAAAACACCGGGGTCAACAGCAGACCGAACAGGGTGACGCCGATCATGCCGGTAAACACGGTAATGCCCATCGCATTGCGCACCTCGGCGCCAGCCCCCGTGGCCAACACCAGCGGTACCACACCGGCAATAAAGGCCACCGAGGTCATGATGATCGGGCGCAGTCGCAGGCGGCTGGCTTCCAGCGCAGCGCTCACGGTGTCACGCCCCTGAAGCTCCAGCTCGCGGGCAAACTCGACGATCAGAATCGCGTTCTTGCACGCCAGGCCCATCAACACCACCAGCCCGACCTGAACGAAAATGTTGTTATCACCCCCGACCATCCACACCCCAAAGAGCGCCGCGAGCAAACACATGGGCACGATCAGGATCACCGCCAGCGGCATCACCCAGCTTTCATACAAGGCCGCGAGCACCAGAAACACCAACAGCAGCGCCAGCGGAAAGACCACCATCGCGGCATTGCCCTGGGTTACCTGCTGGAAACTCAAGTCGGTCCACTCCAGCGTCATCCCGGCGGGCAATACCTCGTCGGCCACCTTCACCACCGCCGCCAGCGTCTGCGCCGATGACAACATGGAGGGGTCGGACTGGCCGATCAGATCCGCCGCCGGGTGGCCGTTATAGCGGATCACCGGATCCGGGCCGAAGCTTTCACGCAGCGTGACCATGGTATTGAGCGGCACCATCTCCTGATTGGCGTTACGCGTATAAAGGTGATCGATGTCACTGGGATCATCACGGAACTCGGCATCCGCCTGGGCCATGACCCGGTAGGTACGGCCGAACAGATTGAAATCGTTGATGTACTGCGAGCCGAAATACAGCTGCAGGCTGCCGAACAGATCATCCAGCTGCACACCCTGGGCCTTGGCCTGCATGCGATCCACGTCGGCATCCAGTTGCGGCACGTTGGCCTGATAGGAGCTGAACGGGTAGAACATGCCGGGCGTTTCGCTCAAGGCCAGAGCCATATCATTGGTCGCAGTTTGCAGCTCACCGTAACCCGCGCCGCGGCGATCCTGGATATACAGCGAATAACCCGAGCCTGCGCCCAAGCCGAACACCGGTGGTGGCAAGAAGGTAATCGCAAAACCTTCATTGATTCCACCCAACTGCGCGTTCAGATCATCCGCTATGGCTTGGGCGGTACGGTCCCGCACGGCAAAGTCATCAAAAACCATGAACACGGTGCCCACGTTCGGGGTATTGGTGCCTTGCAACGCATTGAAGCCGATAAACGCCAGCGCATCAGAGACGCCTTCGGTATTCATTGCCAGCTCACTGACCCGACGAGCCACGGCCTCGGTACGGTCCAGCGATGCCCCTTCGGGCAGGCGGATACTACCGATCAGGTAAGTCTTGTCCTGAATCGGAATAAAGCCGCCGGGTACCTGGGTGAACATCAGCGCAGTACCACCAAGCAGCACCACATACAGCCCAAACACCAGCCCGCGCCGACTCAAGCTACGACCTACAAGCCGCTCGTAACGCTGAGCATTGCGCAGGAAGAAGCGGTTGAACGGGCGGAAGATCCAGCCGAACAGCCGGTTGATGATCCGCGCCAGCCGATCCGGTGGCGCATCGTGGGGCTTGAGCAGGGCGGCCGCCAGTGCTGGCGACAGGGTCAGTGAGTTGATGGCGGAAATCACCGTAGCGATGGCAATGGTCATCGCGAACTGGCGATAGAACTGCCCGGTGATGCCATCCAGAAACGCCATGGGCACAAAGACCGCGCAGAGCACCAGACTGATCGCGACAATCGGCCCACTGACTTCGCGCATTGCCTGATGCGCCGCCGCCAGCGGTGCCAGGCCGGCTTCAATATTACGCTCGACGTTCTCGACCACCACGATGGCGTCATCGACCACAATACCGATGGCCAGCACCATCGCGAACAACGTCAGCGTATTGATGGAAAAGCCCATCATCAACAGCACCGCAAAGGTGCCGACGATAGATACCGGCACCGCCAGCAGCGGAATCAGGGAGGCGCGCCAGGTCTGCAAGAACAGGATCACCACCAATACGACCAGCGCGACAGCTTCAAGCAGGGTAATGATCACCGACTTGATCGAGGTGCTGATAAACACCGTCGGGTCGTAGGCAATCTCCCAACTCAGGCCCTCAGGGAACTCTTCCTGCAGTTCGGCCATCTTCTCGCGCACCGCCGCCGACACATCCAGCGAGTTGGAGCCCGGCGCCTGGAAGATCGGCAGTGCCACTGCCTGCTGCCCGTTGAGCAGGGCGCGCAGGGAATCCTGCGACGCGGCCAGCTCGATCCGCGCCACGTCCTTGAGCAAGGTGACTTCGCCCTGCTCGCCGGTCTTGAGCACGATGTTGCCGAATTCCTCTACCGTTTCCAGCCGCCCTTGGGCATTGATCGAAATCAGCATGTCCGAGCCGCCTGGCATCGGCGGCGCGCCGATCTGGCCGGCCGACACCTGGATATTCTGCTCGCGTACCGCCGCACTGATATCACCCGCCGTCACGCCCAGGGACGCGGCCTTCTGCGGGTTGATCCACAGCCGCATGGCATAGTCGCCAGCGCCGAACAGGCCGGCTTCACCCACGCCGGGGATACGCGCCAGCTCATCGCGAATATGCAGTACCGCATAGTTGCGGATATAGGTCGCATCCAGGCTGTCATCGGGTGAGGTCAGATGCACCGCCATCATCAGGTTGGGCGACTGCTTCTGGGTAGTCACCCCGAGCTGGCGCACATCCTCGGGCAGGCGTGGCAGGGCCTGAGATACGCGGTTCTGCACCTGTACCTGGGCCTGATCAGGATCAGTGCCCAGGGCAAAGGTCACAGTCAGCGCCAGGCTGCCGTCGCTGCCGGCGACCGATTTCATGTAGATCATGTTCTCGACACCGTTGATGGCTTCCTCCAGCGGCGTCGCAACGGTCTCGGAAATGGTCTTCGGGTTGGCGCCGGGGTAGCTGGCGCTGACCAGCACGCTGGGCGGCACCACTTCAGGGTATTCGCTGACCGGCAGCAGCGGGATGCTGATCAGGCCGACAACGAAGATGATGATCGACAACACCGAGGCAAAGATCGGCCTGTCTACGAAGAAACGCGAAAAATTCACGGCAACAGCCTCCCGGAACGCGCCCGGTGGGCTCGTCCGTATCAGTCAATTAAAAGGAAAAAGGAGCGCCGTTACCTCAGCGAGCCGTCGCTACCACTACCGGGGCAGGCGTGCGCCGCATTTCCACCAGCTGCGGCACCACCTCGATACCCGGGAAGGCAATTTTCTGCAAACCACTGACCACCACGCGATCACCGGCCACCAGGCCATCGGTTATCACCTGCAGGCCGTCTACCCGGCGACCGGTTTCAACGATGCGCCGCTCGGCCCTGTTGGCCTCATCGAGCACATACACATAACGGCGGTCCTGGTCGGTCAATACCGCTTTCTGATCAACCAGCAAGGCGGCGCTGGCCGAGGCGACGGGCATTTCCACCCGGGCGAACTGACCGGGCCGCAACGCTCCATCCGGATTGGCTACCTGAGCGCGGTATTGCAGCGTACCGGTGCGGGCGTTGTACTGGTTGTCGACAAAGTCCAATTGGCCCTGGAACGGAAAGTCCTGACCACCCGCCAAACCGACACGCACGGGCACCGTCTGACCATGGGGGTTGTCCTGCACGGTCTGTTGGTCGCTCTCGAAATAAACATAGAGCGGGTCGACTGACACCAGGGTCGAGAGCAATGTGCTATCCGCCGTGGCCAGATTGCCCAGGGTTACCTGCGCGCGGCCAATACGACCACTGACCGGCGCCTTCACCTGGGTGTATTCCAGGTCCAGTTGCGCGCTTTGCAGGGTAGCTGCCGCAGCATTGACGCCCGCCTGGGCCATGGTCTTGGCTGCGCTGCGCTGCTCGAACTCCTCACGGGAGATCGCACGCCGCTCCCATAACTGCTCGGAACGCGCCGCCTCGCTGCTGGCCAGGGTCAACTGGCTGCGCATGCGCGCCAGCTCGGCCTGGGCCAGTTGCTCGCGGGCTTTATAAGGACGCGGGTCGATAACAAACAGCACATCACCCTCGTTGACCAGTTCACCCTCTTCGAAGGCGACCTTGTCTATATAACCGCTCACTCGCGGGCGCAGACTGACCGTTTCGGGCGCTTCGACACGGCCGCTGAAAGCGCCCCACAGGGTCACTGCTTCGGGTCTGACCTCTGCCACCTCGACTTCCGGCGGCGGTGGCGCAGCGGCATTGTCCTGGCCTTGTGCGTCGCAGCCCGCCATGACAGTCAGCAACAGTGCGCTGAGCAGTAGCACTCTGGTTTCCTTGAAGGTAATCGCTTGCATGATGCTTCTCACTTCCCGTGGGGTCACTAATCTGAATCGTTACTGAAAGACGCAGGGCGCTCTGGTAGAGGGCGCCTTGGTAGTGGCAAACGATACGGTGAACAGCTCACGGGCGGGTAGCGCATTACTGCGGCATGATTGCCTAATTCTATTTTTGTAAAAATATGGGGTTACATTGGCGCGCCCCAAAGCAGTCTCTTCGGACTAATCATGCACCGCTATAGGGCCTGTTACAGCAGGGCTTGCGCGATCCTGCCGGTTTATTGCCTAATCCTGCAATATCCTTTCTCTCCGGCTGCCGCTTATCCAATCCTGTATATACTGACGCCACGCTCTTGGAGAACAGTCATGAACCACCTCGCTCAATCCCCTGGTACGCTGGACCCTTGTGTACAGAAAGCAGTGTCTTACAGCCCCTTGCCCGCCGAACCCATGTGCCGAGAACTGGCTGATCTGGTGTCGGCCAGAATGACCGAGGAAGGCGTCTATGAAACCACTATCCCGGGGCTGGACCTGTTCCGCGTGGACGGCCCCACCCCCTGCATGTCGACGGTGTATGAGCCTTCATTGTGCGTGATCGCCCAGGGCCGCAAGACCATCGAGCTGGGAGACCGCGAGATTGTCTACGGGGCGCTGAGCTATATGGTGTCCAGCGTGGACCTGCCGGTGAACGGGCGGGTGATAGATGCCTCACCGGAGAATCCCTTTCTGGCGGTGAAAATCAATATCGACCCAGCCGAAGTCGCCGAGCTGGTACTGCAACTCGGCGATGCCGCGCCGCCTGCGGAACCCATCGATTGCCCCTATTCCGCCTGCGGCCTGTGTGTGGCCCAGGTTGACCTGGGCATTCTGGATGCGATGACCCGGCTGGTGCGCCTGATTGACTCGCCCGCCGATGCCCGGGTGCTGGCTCCGCTGATTCAGCGCGAGATTATCTACCGCGCGCTGATTGGCGAGATGGGCTCGCGCATGCGCGAATTCGTCTCGGCTGACAGTCAGTCGAACCGTATTTCCAAGGTGATCGCGGTACTCAAGGATCGCTTTGCCGAGCCCCTGCGCGTGCGTGAGCTGGCCGAGGATGTGAACATGAGCGAATCCACGCTCTATCACAGCTTCAAGCAGGTCACGCGCATGTCGCCGGTGCAATTTCAGAAGAAGCTGCGCCTGCATGAAGCGCGCAGGCTGATGCTCAGCGAGGGGCTGGAAGCGGCCACCGCCAGCTATCGCGTTGGCTATGAAAGCCCGTCGCATTTCAGCCGCGAATACAGCCGCATGTTTGGCGCGCCGCCCCGGGCCGATGTGATCAAGCTGCGCGGCGAGACGCGCCTGAGCATGCCTGCTTAGCGACTGATCAGGCGGGAAAGCGTACCTGCACCAGCAAGCCACCGAGCTTGCCCTGGTGCAGGCTGATCTCGGCCCGGTGGGCGCGGCAGATCTCACCGACAATCGACAAGCCCAACCCGGTGCCTTCACCCTGATGGTAGAAGCGCTCGAACACCTTCTGCCGTTCGCTTTCCGGAATGCCGCTGCCGGTATCTTCGATTTCCAGCAGACGCGACGCCCGTAGCCGCAGGATGACCTGCCCCTGGCTAGGCGTGTGCTGCAGCGCGTTGGAGATCAGATTACTGATCAATTCCTGCAACAGCGTGGGCTCACCCCAGACATCGAAGGGCTGATCGGCCTCCAACGCCAGCTCGATTCCCTGGGCATGCGCCAGCGGCACCATACTTATCGCCAGTTCCTGCACCAGCGGCTGCATCGCTACCCGCTCGGCGCTACCCTCGGCGACGGCTCGGGCGCCGCGCTCGATGCGCGCCATGGACAGCAGCCGATTGGCCAGTTGAATGGTCCGGTCGGTACTTTGCTCGGCTTCGTGCAGCGCTGTTTTCCAGCTTTCCGGCTCGCTGGCGCGCAAACCCAATTCGATCCGCGCCTTGAGCGCCGCCAGCGGGGTGCGCAGCTCATGCGACGCTTCGGCAATAAAGTCCCGCTGACGCTCGAAGTTCTCGCGCAGGCGGCCGGTAAAATGGTTGATCGAATCGACCAGTGGCGTCACTTCACGCTGCAGGCCTTCGGTACTGATGGGTCGCAGATCATCACTGGCTCGCGCCGCGACCTCTTCACGCAGACGGCGCAAGGGGCGCAACGCGGCAGTCACCGCCAGCCAGGCGAGGAGCAAGGCACTGACCGCGAGCACGCCCAGATTGATCAGGGATTGGCGCAACAGGGTATGCGCCATGCGGTCGCGGGCCTCAAGGGTTTCCGCTACACGAATTTCCGCCATGCCTGGCGTCGGGCCCCCACTGATGGGCTGCATCAGGCTGACCAGACGCACGCCCGCGCCCCGGTACTGATCATTGTAAAAGCGCGCCAGAGCGGGGTAGTCGCGGGTCAGCTCCACCGACTCAGCCGGGCCGGGCAAGTCCTCGTATCCAGAGACGGATCGCCCTTGCAGGTCCAGCACCTGATAGTACAGGCGGCCAGTGATGTCATAGGCAAAGTTGTCCAGCGCGATATAGGGCACCTCGACCACCAGCTTGCCGTCCTCATCGTAGAGGCGCTCGGCGATTGCCCGCGCAGAAGACAACAGCGAACGGTCGTAGGCGGTATCGGCGGCGCGCCGTGCATTCCAGTAGGCGACCGTGCTGGCCAGCATCAGCAGAATCGCCAGCATCAGCGCCAGGCGGCGTAACAGCCGGCCGCGCAGGCTACCCGCTTCCGTCATGAACTGGCTTCCAGCAGATAACCAAGGCCTCTGAAGGTGACGATGCGCACCGGGCTGCCATCCAGCTTGCGGCGCAGCCGCGAGATGTAGATTTCAATCGCTTCGGGGTTGGCATCCTGGTCCAGGCCAAACACCTTGCCAGCCAATTGCTCCTTGCTCATCAAGCGGCCCGGGCGGGCGATCAGGTTCTCCAGCACCGCGTGCTCGCGGGAGGGCAGCTGCAGTGGCTGGCCACTCAGGCTGAAGCGCCGGTCATTCAGATCGTAGACCAGTTCACCGCAATGCTGCTGACGCTCGCCACCCATCAGACTGCGGCGCAACAACGCGTTGACCCGGGCCTCAAGCTCGGTAAGCTCAAAGGGCTTGGCCAGGTAATCGTCGGCACCCAGGTTCAGCCCGCGCACACGGTCCGCCACCTCACCGCGCGCGGTCAACATCAACACCGCCAGGGTCTGGCCACGCTCACGCAGCAGGCGCAGCACTTCAAAACCGTCCATGCGCGGCAAACCGACATCAAGGATGGCCAGGGCGTAGTCCTCGCCACGCAACGCCTGATCGGCAACCACGCCATCGTGCAGGGTGTCCACGGTCCAGCCCCCGGCTTTGAGCATGCGGGTCAGACTGTCAGCCAGTTCCGGATCATCTTCCACCAGCAGAATGCGCAACGCCGCCCTCTCCATTACCTGTTCATAACCTGCCTTCGGGCAGAGTGTACACCCGCAAACCGGGGCCGCCAGCCTGAAAGGTTGGCGAAAGGTTTGCGCTTTAGGATTGCCGCATGCTCACCCAAACACCCGGGTGCAGTACGACTCAAGGCGCAGAGATCGCCTGATACAACAATAACAATGGAGTTTACCCCATGCATGCAAAGCCGCATTTTGCCCGCCGTATACCCTCGGCATTGATCCTTGGCTCCGCCACCTTGATAGCCCACGGCATTCTAGCCCAGGCTGCTCTGGCCCAAGGGTTTGTCGAAGACAGCAGTGCGACACTGAGCACCAGCAATATCTATTTCAACCGGGATTTCCGTGAAGGCGCTGGCCAATCCAAGCGTGAAGAATGGGCCCAGGGCTTTATCCTGCACCTCAAGTCCGGTTACACGCCCGGCACCATCGGCTTCGGCCTGGATGCCCAGGCGATGCTCGGGGTAAAACTCGACTCCAGCCCCGACCGCACCGGCACCGGCCTGCTGCCCACACATGACGACGGCCGCGCCGCGGATGAATACAGCAAGCTGAACCTGACCGCCAAGGCCCGCGTATCGGAGTCCGAGCTGCTGGTCGGCAGCCTGCTACCCAAGCTGCCAACGCTGAACCCGAACACCAGCCGCATTCTGCCGCAAACCTTTGAAGGCGGCATGGCCACCATCAACGAATTCGACAACCTGAGCATCAGCGCCGGCCGCTTGACCAAAGCCAAGGACCGCGACTCCACCGATGCGCAGAAAATCACCTCGAACAGCAAGAACCAACGCTTTGGCTGCTCGTTCGAGGCAGACCATTTTGATTGGCTGGGGCTGGACTACAAGTTCATGCCCAGCCTGGCCGGTAGCTATCACCTGGCACAACTGGATGATATTTACCGCCAACATTTTGCTGGCTTGACCCACCAATTGGCGCTGGGTGAAGGCAACCTGAAAAGCGAAGTGCGTGTGTCCATTTCCGAAAAGCAGGGCGCAGCCCAGGCCGGAGATATCGACAACCAGGCATGGCAGGCGTTGTTCAGCTACGCCCTGGGCGGTCACAAGTTTGGCTTCAACCTGCAGAAAATGCGTGGCGACAATGCCTTCCCCTACATCGACGGCAGCAACCCGGCCCTGGCCAACTTTGTGCAGATCAATGACTTTGCCGAAGCCGGCCAGCGTTCAGCCCAGGCCCGTTATGACTACAACTTCGCGGCCCAGGGCCTGCCCGGCCTGAGTTTCATGACCCGTTACACCAAAGGTGATCAGGCAGAGCTGGTAGCCGGCGGGACGGCACCGACTGGGAGCGCAACACCGAGCTGCAGTACGTGATTCAGGCCGGCCCGCTGGAAAACCTCGGTCTGCGCTGGCGCAATGCGACCTATCGCTCCAGCTATGCCCGTGACGTGGATGAGAACCGCCTGATCGTCAGCTACAGCGTGCCGATCTGGTAAGCCGCCTGGCTACGTGATTTCGGAAAAAGACTGCGGCGATATCGCCTAAAATAAGAAACAAGAGGATCGACCCATGAAATCAAAATTCTGCGCCACCCTGTTGGCCGTTGCCTGCCTGGGCATTGCCACCTACACCCTGGCCGATGAACCGCGCCGCCCCGAATGAATTGCGCCGGCATCCCCCGGTGGTGGCTTTGACCTGACCTGCAAACTGGCGCAGACCGCGCTGCTGGACGGCAAGAAAATCAGCCGGCCGATGCGCGTCACCTATATGCCCGGCGGCATCGGCGCCGTGGCCTATAACGCTGTGGTCGCGCAGCGCGCCTCCGAAGGCGGCACCATTACCGCATTCTCCAGTGGCTCACTACTGAACCTGGCCCAGGGCAAGTTCGGCCGCTTTGATGAAAACGCGGTGAAATGGCTGGCCGCTGTCGGTTCCAGCTATGGCGCCATCGCCGTGCGGGCCGATTCGGAGTTCAAGACTCTGGATGACCTGATTGCCGCTATGAAAAAGGATCCCTCCAAGGTCGTGATCGGTTCCGGCGGCACTGTGGGTAGCCAGGACTGGATGCAGACTGCACTGCTCGCCCGCGCCGCCGGAATTGATCCTCGCCAACTGCGCTACGTGGCAATGGAAGGCGGCGGTGAACTGGCTACCTCGCTGCTCGGCGGCCACATTCACGTGGCCAGCACGGATATTTCCGACTCCGTGCCACACATTGAAAGTGGCGGTATCCGGATTCTGGCGATCCTCTCTGACGAGCGCCTGCCAGGTGACTCGGTTGCCGACATTCCCACGGCCAAAGAGCAGGGCTACGACGTGAGCTGGCCGGTGATTCGCGGCTTCTACATGGGGCCGGACGTCAGTGATGAAGATTACGCCTGGTGGAAGAATACCTTTGAAGAGGTACTCGCCTCCGACGACTACGCCACGCTGCGCGAGCAACGTGAGCTGTTTCCCTTCTCGATGACCGGCGATGAACTGGATACCTACGTCAAGAAACAGGTAGCCCAGTACAAGCAACTGGCTTCCGAGTTTGGCCTGACGCAGTAACGTCAGATAACCCCGGCGCTAGCCCCACCCGCTAGCGCACACCCGATATCCGACCCCTGATGGCCGGCGGCGCAACGCCCCGGCCGGTACCCGCGAGGACTCCATCATGTTGTATCACCGCCTGTTTGCGGCGTGTCTGCTGTTGGCCTGCATTGGCCTCGGCATAACCGCCTGGGGCTACCATGCGCCCTTTTCCTACGAGCCGGTCGGCCCACGCGCCTACCCGCTGCTGCTGTTGATTCTGTTAGGCGCAGGTGCATTGCTGCTGATGTGCAAGCCCGCGCTGGAAACCGGTGACGAGGCGCCGCCGCAGGTGGTGCCGGCCATGTTGAAAAAGGTCGTGATCTGCCTGGCCCTGCTGTTGGCCCTGGCTGCGCTGTTTGAAAAGGTCGGCTTTATCGTCACCGCAACGCTGTTCGGTTTCGGCATGGCCAAGCTGTTTGGTGGCCGCTGGCTGCCCAGCGCCGTTCTCGCCGTGGTACTGGGCCTTGGCCTGTACTTCCTGTTTGACCGCATTCTTGACGTGCCGCTGCCCATGGGCGTGCTGGCCGTACTGGAGAACTGATCATGGATACGTTGCAATATCTCGGACAGGGTTTCGGCGTTGCCTTGAGCCCGAACAATCTGATTACCGCCCTGGCGGGCACCACCATCGGCACCATCGTTGGCCTATTGCCGGGCCTGGGCCCGATCAACGGCGTTGCGCTGCTGATTCCGGTGGCCTTTGCCCTCGGCTTGCCGCCGGAGACGGCGCTGATTCTGCTCGCCTCGGTGTATCTGGGCTGTGAATACGGCGGCCGTATTTCCTCGATTCTGCTGAATATCCCCGGCGAAGCCTCCGCCGTGATGACGACGCTGGACGGTTACCCCCTGGCGCGCCAGGGCAAGGGCGGTATTGCCCTGTCCATCTCCGCCTGGAGCTCTTTTATCGGCGGCATGATTGCAACGCTCGGGGTGGTCGCCTTTGCGCCCCTGCTGGCCGGTTGGGCGGTGTCCTTCGGGCCCGCCGAGTACTTCATGTTGATGGTCTTCGCGATTGTCTGTCTGGCTGGTATGGCCGGCGACAAACCGGTCAAGACCGCTGTGGCGGTGCTGATCGGTCTGATGCTGTCCTGCGTCGGGATTGACGCCAACAGCGGCGTGTATCGCTTCACCTTCGGCAGCCTGGGCCTGTCTGACGGCATCCAGTTCGTGGTGCTGGTACTGGGCTTGTTCAGCATCAGTGAAATCCTCATGTTGCTGGAGCGCACCCACCATGGCCAGACCGCGGTCAAGGCCAGCGGGCGCATGCTGTTCAACTTCAAGGAAGGCGCGTCGGTATTCGCCACCAATATCCGCAGCGGGGTCATGGGTTTTGTATTCGGCGTGCTGCCGGGTGCGGGCGCAACCCTGGCCAGCGCCGTGAGCTATATGTCCGAGAAGCGCATTGCTGGCGCCAGCGGCCGTTTCGGGGAAGGTGACCTGCGCGGCCTGGCCGCACCGGAAACCGCCAACAGCGCTTCCGCCTGCGGCTCCATGGTGCCGATGCTGACGCTGGGTATTCCCGGCTCCGGCACCACCGCTGTGATGCTCGGCGCGCTGACGCTGTACAACATCACCCCCGGCCCGCTGCTGTTCCAGAATCAGCCCGATAATGTCTGGGGTCTGATTGCTTCGCTGTTTGTCGCCAACGTGATTCTGATCACCATGAACATTCCGATGATCAACCTGTTCACGCGCATCCTGTCCGTGCCCAACTGGACGCTGGTACCGGCCATCGCCATCATCACCTCGATCGGTGTCTATGCCGTACATGCCACTACCTTCGACCTGTTCCTGATGATCGCCATCGGTGTGTTCGGCTACATCCTGCGCAAGCTGGACTTCCCGCTCTCGGCACTGCTGCTGGGCTTTATCCTGGGGGGCATGATGGAAAGCAACCTGCGCCGCGCGCTGTCAATTTCAGATGGCAATCTGGGCATTCTCTGGAGCAGCCCGATTACCCTGGGCCTCTGGGTAGTGGTGGTGTTCATGGCCGCGCTGCCGTTCTGGCGCGCGCACCGTGCCCGCCGCGCAGCGAAGCTCGCCAATGCCTGACAAGGCCTCGCGTCTGGACCAGGCACGACTCTGGTCCACGCCGCTGGTCGGCTTGCTTGGTGGCTGGCTGGCCAGTCTTGCTGACTGGCCATTGCCGTGGATGATCGGCTCCTTGCTGGCGGTGATTCTGGTGCGCTGCACCGGCTGGATGCTCACGCCCTTGCCTGGCGGCCGGCAGACTGGGCAATGGATTGTCGCCAGCGCCATCGGTTTGCACTTCACGGGGCCTGTGTTTTCAGCAGGTTCTCGGCCATTGGTGGGTTATCGTGCTGGGCGCCTGCGTCACCGTGATGCTTTGCGTTATCGGTATCGGGGTACTCAGACGCAGCGGCGTAGACCGCGCCACCGCCTATTTTGCCAGCATGCCAGGCGGCGCCATCGAGATGGTGGTGCTAGGTATGCGGCATAACGCGGAGCCGGCCAAGGTCGCCGCCGCCCATAGCCTGCGGCTACTGATGGTGGTGCTGATCATTCCCGCGCTCTTCACCTTTGCCCTGGCAGATACACCGCCGCCGGAGCAGGGCGTGACCCACTGGGGCTGGCTGGCGCTGTTGATGCCCTTGGGCGCTGGGCTGGCGTTGGTCTGGCGGCGACTCGGGCAACCCAACCCGTGGATGCTCGGCCCCTTGACCGTGTGCGCCGTGGCCAGTGTCTGGTTCGATCTGGATATCGTGCTGCCGCCCGGCGGCGGTGAGCTGGGCCAATGGCTGATTGGCTGCGCGCTGGGCTGCCACTTTGACCGCTCGTTTTTCCGCAGCGCGCCCGCCTTTATGCTCAGGGTGGTGCTCTTCACGCTGATCGCTATGGTCGTCGCGGCGCTCGGTGCCGAGGCCCTCAGCTGGTTTGCCGATGTAGACGATATCAGCCTGATGCTCGGCATGATGCCCGGCGGTATTACCGAGCTGTGTCTGACCGCCGAAGCACTGCAACTCTCGGTAGCGCTGGTCACCGCACTGCAGGTCCTGCGGCTGTTTCTGGTGATGTTTCTGGCTGAACCCGCGTATCGCTTCTGGAACCGCATGCAGCCCGCACAATAGCGGGTTGGACTATCGCGCTGCGGAAAAGTCTTTGCGTTATAGACCAATCGGTCTATATACTCGGGAGCATCAAATGCAACCGAGTTTCAGGCTTTTATCATGCCCACTGCCAACAGCAACCCAGCACAACAACTGACCCTGATCGCGGCGGATGGCTATCCGCTTGCGGCTAGCCTGTTTCCCGCCAGCTCGCCCATAGGTCACATCCTGGTCGGCAGCGCCACCGGTGTGCCGCGCGGCTTCTACCGACGCTTTGCCGAGTACGCCGCCAGCCGCGGATACAGCACCCTGACGCTGGATTACCGTGGCGTCGGCGAATCACGCCCGCCCTCGCTCAACGGCTTTGAGATGGATTATCTGGACTGGGCCCGGCTGGATCTGGCTGCCGCGCTGGAGCATCTGCATCAACCCGGCTTGCCGACCTTTATGGTTGGCCACTCCTTCGGCGGCCATGCCTTTGGCCTGCTACCCAACTACCAACACGTAAGCGGTCTCTACACCTTCGGCACCGGTGCTGGCTGGCATGGCTGGATGCCCTTTGCCGAGCGGTTGAAGGTGTTGACCATGTGGCGCCTTGTCGGCCCGCTGGTAACACGCAGCAAGGGATATCTGGCCTGGCGCAAACTGGGGATGGGTGAAGATCTGCCGCTAGGGGTTTACCGACAGTGGAAACGCTGGTGCCGTTACCCACGCTACTTCTTTGAAGACCCGACCATGCCGGGCCTGGAGGAGCAGTTCGCACAGATCACCACGCCGATTATTGCGCTGAACGCGACGGATGATCTCTGGGCCTCACCGGCCTCACGGGATGCCTTCATGTCGGCCTACCGTCAGGCCGACTACCAGGGCCTGACCCTGATACCCGCAGCCGCGGGACTTCCGCCCATCGGCCACATGGGCTACTTTCGGCCCAGTGCCCAACCGCTTTGGCAAGACGCCTTGAACTGGTTTGACCAGTTGCGCGAGGCTCGCCAGGCCGCGTGATTCAACCTACTTTCTACAGGAAACCCAGATGAACCCGAAAGAAATGACTGGCCTGCAAATCATGCAGGCCGCCGCCGCAGGCTTGATTCCACGCGCGCCGATTTCCAGAACCATTCCGATGGAAGTCAAGGAAGTGGAGCTCAACCGCGTACTGTTTGAAGCCACCGCCAACGAAACGCATACCAATCCGCTGGGCGGCGTACACGGCGGCTTTGCCGCAACCGTGCTGGACTCGGTCACCGGCTGCGCCACCCACACCACCCTGGGGGTGGGCGAGAGCTACGGCACCATCGAGCTGAACGTGAAAATGTGTAAACCCATCCCGTTCAACAAGCCATTGCTGGCCGAAGGCAAGGTCATCAACAAGACCCGCCGGCTGGTCATCACCGAAGGCTATATCCGCGATGAAACCGGCTCACTCTACGCCTACGGCACCGCGACCTGCATGATCATCAGCTGATCGCGGCTTCTCGCTTTATTTCAGCAGCTTGAGCAGTTCCTTGGCGGCCTCTTCCGAGGAGCCAGGGTTCTGCCCGGTGACCAGCTTGCCGTCGACGCGCACGTAGGACGCCCAATCGTCACCCTTGCTGTACACACCGCCTTTTTCTTTCAGGCTGTCTTCCAGCAGAAAGGGCACCACATCAGTCAGGCCCACGGCTTCTTCTTCGGAATTGGTAAAGCCGGTGACCTGGCGACCCTTGACCAGCGGCTCACCATCAGTACCGCGGGCATTGAGCAGAACCGCAGGGGCGTGGCAGACCGCGCCAACGGGCTTGTCAGCCAGCACGAAGGCCTCGATCAGCGCGATGGAATGGCTGTCGTGGGTCAAGTCCCACAAAGGACCATGCCCGCCGGGATAGAAAATCGCACTGAAAAAGGTTTCCGACACATCCGCCAACGGCAGAGTGGACGCCAGCTGCTTCTGCGCCAGATCATCTTTCTTGAAGCGTTTGGTCGCTTCCGTCTGGGCGTCCGGCTCGTCGCTTTTCGGGTCCAGCGGCGGCTGGCCGCCCTTGGGCGAGGCCAGCACGATCTGCGCGCCGGCATCCTTGAGCACATAATAGGGGGCGGCAAACTCTTCCAGCCAGAAGCCAGTCTTGTTGCCGGTATCGCCCAGTTCATCGTGGGAGGTGAGTACCATCAGAATCTTCATCGCGTACCTCGTGTATTACTGCAGCATGTGGCCGTTGGACTGGAACTGCGTTAATTTGTTCAGCATCAGTCAGGAGCGAGTGTGTGAAGAAATTACTGCTTAATTGCGACATGGGCGAAAGCTTTGGCGCCTGGACCATGGGCCTGGATGATCAAGTCATGGAGCATGTCGATTGCGCCAATATCGCCTGCGGCTTCCATGCCTCGGACCCCAGCGTCATGCGCAAGACCGTCTCCCTGGCGCTCAAGCATGACGTGCGTATCGGCGCGCATCCGGCCTACCCGGATCTGGTCGGCTTTGGCCGGCGCTCCATGCAGTGTAGCCCACAGGAAGTGACCGACCTGTTGCATTATCAGATAGGCGCACTGGACGGCATCTGCCGTGCCCAGGGCGGGCAGGTGAGCTACGTCAAACCCCATGGCGCGCTCTATAACGACATGATGCAGAACCCCGACCTGCTGCGCACCGTTATGCAGGCCATCGCCGCCTACAGCCCAACACTGCAACTGATGTTGCTGGCCCGCCGCAACAATCAGCCCACCCGCGATCTGGCAGCTGACTGCGGCGTCGGGCTGCTGTTCGAAGCCTTCGCCGACCGCGCCTATGATCGCCAGGGTTATCTGGTCACGCGGTCCGAACCCGGCGCCGTGCTGCATGATGCCGAGCAGGTAGTAGCCCAGGCCATCAAACTTGCCAGCGGCCAAGCGCTTATCGCGAACGACGGCAGCGAACTGCTGCTGGAAGCTGACACCCTGTGTGTGCACGGTGACAATCCCGCCGCAGTCGATGCGGTCCGCCGTATTCGCGCTGCGCTAGGTTGAACCGCGTCCGGCCGAACCGCACGGCCATGAGATTGCGTATCGAAACCGCCGCACTGGATGTACTGACGCTGCGCCTGTTCGACAGCATCGAAGAAACCAACATGCCCTGGCTGATTGCCGCAGGCGAGCGCTTGCGTGAGCATTTTGCCGAAGCGCTGATCGATCTGGTGCCGTCCTACACCACGCTGATGCTGCACTACAACGGCCTGCAGATGAGTGAAGCCGAGGCCCTGCGGCGAGTGCAGGCGGCGTTGGAAAACCTGCAGCCCGCCAGCACGGAAACCCACGGCCAGTTGCACCAGATCCCGGTGTGGTACGACCCCAGTGTCGGTCCGGATCTACCGCGCCTGGCGCAACTCAGCGGCCTGAGCGTGGCTGAAGTGATAGAGCGCCACTGCGCCCGGGAATACAGCGTCTTTGCGTTGGGCTTTGTGCCGGGGTTTGCCTATATGGGCCTGGTCGAACCTGAGCTGGCCGCACCACGGCTAAGCACGCCACGGCAAAAGGTGCCCACCGGCAGCGTGGGCATCGCCGAGCGGCAAACAGCAGTGTATCCGCTGGTATCACCCGGCGGCTGGAACCTGCTCGGCCGCACCGCCACACGGCTGTTCGACCCCCAGCGCGACGGCTATAGCCTGCTCGCACCGGGCGATCGCGTGCGCTTTGTTGCCATCGACCGCGACACCTTTATTGCCGCGGGTGGCGACGCGACGCCAATGGACACTGACCGATGACCGGCCTGCGCATCGACAAAACCCTCGGGTTCGCCCAGCTGCAGGATCAGGGCCGCTTTGGCGTCCGCCATCTGGGCGTAACCCAGGGTGGCGCACTGGACTGGATAGCCGCTGGCTGGGCCAATCGGCTGCTGGGCAATCAGGCCGATTGCGCTGTACTGGAAATGCCCTTCGGCGGCATAAGCCTGCACTGCCAGCAGCACAGCACCCTGGCGCTCACCGGCGCCGATCTGCAGGCCACGCTGGATGGCCAGCCGCTGCCTGCGTGGCAGAGCTTTACCGTAGCGCCTGGGCAGCAACTGATACTGGGCGCACCCCGCAGCGGCGCGCGCGGCTACCTGGCCGCGCCCGGCGGATTTGAAGCACCACAGGTTTTAAACTCACGCAGCGAGGTTCGCCGCGAACAACTCGGCGGCCTGAATGGCGATGGCAGCCCTTTGCGACCAGGTGATGTGCTGATAATAGGCAACGCCAGACCCGCCCCGGCCGGCGTGCCCCCGCAGCATATTCCGGATTACAGCGAAGCGATTTGTCTGGACCTGATTCTGGGCGCACAGATCGCGCTGTTCAGTGGCCAGAGCCTGTTCGCCCTGTTCAATCAGCAGTGGCAAGTGGACCAGCGCGCCGACCGCATGGGCCTGCAATTACTCGGGCCAGCGTTGCGCTATCTGGGGCCGGCAATCATCTCTGAAGGCATTCCCCTAGGCGCTGTTCAGGTCCCCCCGGATGGCCAGCCGATCATTTTGCTGAATGACCGGCAGACCATCGGTGGCTATCCGCGCCTGGGCGCCCTGACACCGGTCAGCGTCGCACGCCTGGCCCAGTGTCTGCCCGGGCAGCAGTTATGCCTGAAGCCGACCACAAACGCCAGAGCACGCCAGCAGCGCGAAGCTATCAGCAACGCATTGGCGGAAAAGCTTACTTAGGGGATTTTCAGGATAACCCGCGCAGATCAGTGACCCTGGGCCTTGAAGCGCGCTGGCGTCACACCCTGCCAACGTCGAAACGCGCGCACAAAGGCATTCTCGTCAGAAAACCCCAGCTGCTCGGCAATCTCCGCGACGCGCTTGTCCGCGTGCAAGGCATCGCAGGCAATCTGCTGCTGCACACTTTCGCGCAGGCTCTTGAACGACAGCCCCTCTTCAGCCAACTTGCGATTCAGGTGGCGGCCGCTCAGGTCCAACAGCTCCGCAATACGCTCCTTGCCCCAACGCGGATGCGCTCTGACCAACTGCTGCACGCGAGCGCTCAGGCTGTGCGAGCCCATCTCGGTCAACGTTTGATCGGCCAGTCGCCGCAGGTGCTCACGCAGCGCACTGTTGGCCTGGATCTGCGGCAGCTCCAATTGCTCGGCAGCAAAGCCCAGGTGATTGCATGGCGCATTGAAATGGATCGGGCAATCTAGCAACTGTTGATAATCTTCCAGCGGCGCCAGCGGGCTATGTGCAAACCAGATACCGCTCGGTTGAAAACGCTCCCCCGTGGCCCAGCGCGTCAGTTTCAACATACTCGCCATCACCGCTTCAACGCGCTCAGGCTCACGCACCGACAGGTGTGGTTGATAGTCGATATACACTTGTCCACTGTGGCGATGCAGCTGAAACTCACCGCCATCACCAATCACCGGCGCGTACTCGATCAGCTCCTCCAGCGCCTCACCCAGGGTATCGCAGGTCACCAGCAGCATGCCCACGCTATCCAGATGCCCCACCTGAATCTCCAGCCCCAGACGCAGCCCGGCCAGCGGATCGCCACTGGCCGTACAAAACGCCTCCCACAATTCGTCCTGCCAACTCAACGGTACCCGCTCGGCATGCCGCAGGCGCTCGGTCAGGTGCGCGGGCAGGGTCAGACCCAGACGCTCGGCGGTCTGCACGATGGCCTGGCCGTAGCGTGGGGTGACACTGTGTTCGGCAGAATCCGTCATGGCCTGAATTGCTGGTCCCTTGTCCCGTTTGGTCCGATACCGCCCGCAGGCGTTCGACTAGACTCAGGATCATAACCTTGCAGTGGTGTGGGGGAAATGCTGATTGGTTGCTGTTAGCTCGGGGTTGGGCAAATGCTGCTTGGACGACTTGCGTAGTGGCGCTATTGCCAAGCCGCTGTTCCAGACGCGCTACAAGTACGTCCCTGTTCGCTCGGCGATGACCATCCATGGTCATCGACGGTCTGAAACAGCGGCTTGGCAAAAGCGCTTATCGGGCTCCGTGCATTTAAAACAACAAAGGACGCCGGGAACCTTGATTGATTGCACTAGGCCCGATTGAGCGTTGTTGCGGATAGCCTGGGGCGGACCGTCGATGCACAGGGACGTGCATCGACGAGCCCCATGGATGGCTCGTAGCGTGTCCGCCCCAGGCTATCCGCAATGACGCGGAAACCTCGGAGCTGCCTAAATCAAGGTTCCAAAACGCAAAAGCAAAACAAGAACAACAAGAGGAAACACCCATGTACGCCGTCATTGGAGCTGGCCCGATGGGCCTGGCCGCCGCCCGCAATCTGCAGAAGCAGGGCATCACCTTTACCGGATTGGAACTGCACAACGATGTCGGCGGGCTGTGGGATATCGATAACCCGCACAGCACCATGTACGACACCGCGCACCTGATCTCCTCCAAACGCATGACCGAGTTCAGTGAATTCCCCATGCGCGACTCGGTGGCCTTCTACCCGCATCACAGCGAACTGCGCCAATACTTTCGCGACTTCGCCAAGCACTTCAAGCTCAAGGCGCACTACGAATTTGCCACCCGCGTCATCAGCATGGAGCCCGAAGGCAGCGGCTGGCGGCTGGTCAGTGAATGCGAAGGCGAGCAGCAATCGCGCCTGTTCGATGGCGTGCTGATCGCCAACGGCACCCTGCACACGCCGAATATCCCCAAGCTGCCCGGTGAGTTCGCCGGCCGGTTGATGCACTCATCCGAGTACCGTAGCCCAGCCGTATTCCAGGGCAAGCGTGTGCTGATCGTCGGCTGCGGCAACTCCGGTGCAGACATAGCCGTAGACGCAGTACACCACGCCGCTTCGGTGGATATCAGCCTGCGCCGTGGTTACTACTTTCTGCCCAAATTTATCAAAGGTCGGCCCATCGACACCCTCGGCGGCAAGCTCAAACTGCCGCGCCCACTCAAGCAACGCATGGACGCCGCGATGATCCGCATGATCATCGGCAAGCCCTCCGACTACGGCCTGCCCGATCCCGATTACCGCATGTATGAGTCACATCCGGTGGTCAATTCACTGGTACTGCATCACCTCGGCCACGGCGACATCAAGGCGCGCCGCGACATCCAGCAGATCGACGGCCACACCGTGACCTTCACCGACGGCGAAAGCGCCGACTATGACCTGATCCTCATGGCCACCGGGTATCTGCTCGATTACCCCTTTATCGACCGCCAGCACCTGAACTGGCCAGCCGGCCACGACGCCCCGCAGTTGTACATGAACGTCTTCCATCCGCAGTACGACAACCTGTTCATGATGGGCATGATCGAAGCCGCCGGGCTGGGGTGGGAAGGGCGCAACCAGCAGGCCAAACTGGTCGCGCTGTATATCCACGAACAACAACAGGGCAGCGCCGCAGCAAAGGCCTTCAAACAGATCAAGCAGGAGCGGGCAGGGGTCAACCTGGACGGCGGCTACGAGTACATCAAGCTCGCGCGCATGGCCTATTACGTCAACAAGCACGCCTACCTGCAGGCGCTCAAGACGCATATCGATGAACTCGAAGCGCCACCCGCCAAGCCTGCAGCAGCCAAAGCGGCCCACGCATGAGTGGCGCACTGCCGATCCAGTTCGACCCGGCGAGCCTGATTCTGCTGAACATCATCATGGCCTGCATGATGTTTGGCGTTTCATTAAGCCTGCGGCTGGAGGATTTCAAACGTATCGCGCTGGCGCCGGTCGCACCCCTGGCCGGCCTGTTCGCCCAGTTTCTGCTGCTGCCGCTGGCTACCTGCCTGTTTACCTGGGCGCTGAGGATTGATGCCGAACTGGCCTTGGGGATGATTCTGGTCGCCTCCTGCCCCGGCGGCAGCTTCTCCAACATCATGACCTGGCTGGCCAAGGGCAATGTCGCCGTGTCCGTCAGTATGACCGCCGTCTCCAGTTTGGCCGCCACCGTGCTCACACCGCTGAACTTTGCCTTTTACGGCTGGCTGAACCCGCATACCCGCGAATACCTCACACAAATCACCCTGGAGCCGGGCGGGATTCTGCTGCTGGTGTTACTGGTACTGGCGCTGCCACTGGTGCTGGGCATGACCACCGGGCGCAAGTTGCCCGGCCTGGTTGCACGCAGCGAAAAGCCCCTGCGCATCGCCTCGCTGCTGGTGTTCCTGGGGTTTGTCGGCATCGCTTTTTTCAACAATTTTGGCCTGTTTATCGAGCGCTTCCACAGCTTCTTCTGGCTGGTGGTCGCGCATAATTTGCTGGCGCTGTCGCTCGGCTACGGCATGGGCTGGTTGCTGAAACTGCCGGTGCCCGACCGCCGCGCCGTGACCATGGAAGTCGGCATCCAGAACTCAGGGCTGGGCCTGGTAATCCTCTTTACCTTCTTTCCCGAGGCCGGCGGCATGATGCTGATCACTGCCTTCTGGGGCGTCTGGCATCTGGTGTCCGGGCTGACTCTTTCACAAATATGGGCGCGTACCGCACATGACTAAACGCATTCTGATCACCGGCGCCGCCGGCTATATCGGCCATCAACTGGGGAACCGTCTGGCCGCCCATTATCACGTGATCGGCACCGACATCCGCGCCCGCGATGATCTGGCCTTCCCCGTTCAGGTATTGGATGTGCGCGACCCAAAGCTGGCCAGGGTGCTCGAGGAAGACGGCATATCTCACGTAGTGCACCTGGCCTCGATTCTTCAGGCCTCAAAGGACCGAGCGCGGGATTTTGATATCGACGTCAACGGCACGCGCAACGTGCTGGAATGCTGCACCAAGGCCGGCGTCAAACACATTACTGTCACCAGCTCAGGCGCCGCTTACGGTTACTACCCTGACAACCCAGAGTGGATCGACGAACAGGACGCCATTCGCGGCAATCCGGAGTTTGCCTACTCCGATCACAAACGCCAGATCGAAGAACTGCTGGCGACCTACCGCCAGCAACACCCGGAACTGCAACAACTGATCTTCCGCCCCGGCACCGTGCTGGGCAAAGACACGCGCAACCAGATTACCGACCTGTTTATGGCGCCGCGCATTTTGGCGCTCAAAGGCAGCGACTCGCCCTTTGTATTTATCTGGGATGAAGACGTTATTGGCGCCATGGAAATGGGCCTGCGCGAAGACAAAAGCGGCATCTACAACATGGCCGGCGACGGCGCACTGACCATGGCAGAAATCGCCAAACGCTTGAACAAGCCGCTGCTGACCCTGCCGGTGTGGCTGGTCAAAGCCGGCCTGCAAGTCGCCCAATGGCGCGGCAAACCCACCAGCCCAGCGCAGGTCAATTTTCTGCGCTACCGGCCAGAGTTAAGCAATCGGCGGCTCAAGGAGGAGTTCGGCTATCCGTTGGCCAAGACGTCCGCAGAGACGTTCGAGTATTTTGTCGAAGCGAATGGGTTGAGGCGCTAAGCAAAGCTGGAAGCTGTCAGTGTGAGAAGCGCGATTGACCAGTCAAGCTCACCGCCCATTCTTGTACCCATTAATTCATAACAACCCGGTCAGCTTCCCGCTTCAAGCTGGCGACCAAAGGGAGCCCCCATGCGCGTAATTTTGATCACCGGCGCCGCCTCTGGCCTGGGTTGGGCCATGGCCCAACATTGGTTTGCCGCCGGGCACAGCCTGGTACTGGCCGACATCGATGAAAGCGGCCTGAAGAATCGAGCGGCAGAACTGAATAATCCAGGAAGGGTGCTGACGGTAACCTGCGATATCACCCGCGCCGCAGATATTCATTTTCTGATCGACGAAACCCATGCGCGTTTCGGCCAGCTTGATCTGCTGGTCAACAACGCCGGCATTACCCATCGCTCACCAGCGAACCAGACGGATCCTGCGGTGTTTCGCAAGGTCATGGCGGTGGACTGGCAGGGCCCGGTGGAATTGACCCTGGCGGCGCTGCCGATGCTGCGCGAATCCACCGGGCAGATCATCTGCATCGGCTCCATGGCCGGCTGGATGCCGGTACCTGGGCGGGCTGCCTACTGCGCAGCCAAGGCCGCACTCACGCAATTCTTCGAAGTGCTGCGTCTGGAGTTGGAGGCCGACGGCATTCATATTCTGATGGCCTACCCCAGCTTTCTCGATACACCCATCGAAAACCACGCCCTGGGCAAGGATGGCAACATTGCCAAACATCCGCGCTCCATGGTCGGCGGCATGCGCAGCGCGCAGTGGATGGCCGAGCTGATCGACACCAGTCTGCAGCAACGCAAACGCTGGATACTGCCCGAGCCGGTATCACGCTTCGGCGCACTGCTCTGGCGCATCGCCCCGGCGCTGTACCTGCGTCAGGTACGCAAACGCTTTGCTGGTGAGCTGCGATAAAGCATGCAGCTCAAAGGCACAAAAAAGCTGAGCACTGGACCCTGGTGGGAGCCGCGGCCCCGCGGCGAATCGGACCCGCGCCTTCACGCCGAGGCCGGCGCTCCCACAAAACAGCCCGCAGAGGCGACCCAAGGTTGAAATCAGGTTACCCTATCCCGCCCATTCAGCGACCCTACAAACCGAACTCTATGCCATCCATCATGACCTCCCCCTGTAAACGGTTTCACCATGCTGCTTGATCCCTGGATCTGGGTCGGCGCCTTTATATTATTGGCCTACACGGTTGAAGCCATCACCGGTTTCGGCAGCCTGATCATCGCCTTGTCACTCGGTGCGTTGCTGTTGCCCCTATCGCAGCTGATACCGGTAATGATCGCGCTGAATGTGCTGATGAGCGGCTATATGGCCTGGCGCAACCGCCGACATATTCACTGGCCGACCCTGCTCAAGCTGATACTGCCACTGATGCTAGCCGGCACCCTGGCCGGTTACCTGATGCGCCCCTGGCTCGGCGATCAATTGCTCAAAGCCGCCTTCGGCCTGCTGGTACTGTGGTTCTCCACCCGCGAACTCTGGCGCATGTACCACAAGCACACAGTGCACCCGCATCCACCGATGCTCAGCCGCGTACTCACCTTCGGCGCCGGCATCACCCACGGCCTGTTCGCCTCTGGCGGTGCCCTGCTGGTCTACGCCATGGCCGGCACCCGCCTGGACAAAAGCCACCTCCGCGCCACCCTGCTCAGCACCTGGTTCAGCCTCAATACCTGCCTATGCGTTATCTTCCTGCTAGACGGCACCCTGATGCCGGCGCTACCCAGAGTGGTGACTTTTATACCGCTGCTGGTGGTTGGGGCATTGCTCGGTGAGTTCCTGCATCATCGGCTGAATGAACATCGCTTCCGGGTATTTCTCTACAGCTTGCTGGTGATTTCTGGGACCTTGTTGTTGGGGAAAGCGTTGGTGGATATCTAGGCCACAGCAGCGCCTGCGATACAGATTCATAAGTTGCCGACCAACTTGCCGCCGAGCTGCAAAAAGAAAGTTGGCAACCCCAGCAAAAAGTATCACTATGCCAGTAACTGGCAAATTGCAGTACCTCCTCGGTGGCATGGATGCCCGATCTATTTATCAAGACATCCAAACCCGCCTGCCGTTGCTGGCCTGCGCGGCTTGCTGTGCTTTTGGCTGTAACTGTGTTTGATCGCGAGAGATTTAGCATGCCACTGCTTGTAGGGAAAAAAGATAACGTCATGATTACCTTGAAAAAAATTCGCCGCAACGGAATAGTGCTGTATCGCGTATTAGAGGCGCGTTCTATCTAATCACCGTCAGGAGCTCGCGATATGTGGCACGTTCCAGTTGAGGACGAAGATATTCAAGAACTACCGCCAGTTGCTAGCAAGTTATTTTTGAGCTTCTACAATGTAGCTGGTGGCGGCATTGTACATCCCAATGATCTCAAGCGTTTTAATGAATTTATTCGCTTTTGCCATGCGAAGCGAGTCAAACTTACGGAACAGCAACTTGAAGCCCTACTGCTTAGGGTAGGGTGCAATTCCGGAAGAGCGAAAAAATTGAGTGACATCTATTATTATGGCAGGGAGTTATTAAAATGCAGATGCCCTTAGCTCCTAAGAATCGCAATCAGGCGGAAATATTTTGCACTCCTGTTTTGCGGTTTAAGCTACGCGACCCCATAGCACTCCACTCCCAATATTTCGTTGTTGCGTGCGTTATGTTCCGACCTCACTCACCATGAGTAATTTATGAAGGACCAGATACTAAGTAAGGCGGTTGAGGCCGGCGGACGGCTAACCGTAAAAAGTGCACTAAACCCCATTTTATGGTTATGCGGAATTATTACTATTCCGACCCTTATAGCAGGGAGTATAAATCCAGAATTATCATCTTGGGTGGTCGCAGTAGGGTGTGCGCCCGTTAAGAGTTAACGGGGTCGGATGAATATTAATTCTAATATGTTAACCAGATAGTATTCCCACTCAAGAGACAACTGGATGCTCTCCCACATCGTAATAAGCATCAGCGATTTTGATCGGGCTATGGCTTTCTACAGCCCCTTGATGGAAGCGCTCGGCATTGATCCGAGGTTTGTAGACGCCGAACGCCCCTGGGCGGGTTGGCAGTCTTCTCCCGATCCCAGGCCATTGTTTGTTATCCAACGCCCTTACAACCAGCAGCCTCATCATCCGGGCAACGGTCAAATGACCGCGTTCCTGGCCAGCACTCGCGAAATCGTGGATCGTGCACATGCTATCGCACTGGCGAACGGCGGCGCATGCGATGGAGAGCCAGGGCTTCGGCCTGAATATCATGCTGACTACTACGGCGCTTACTTCCGCGATCCGGATGGCAACAAGTTCTGCGTCGCTTGCCATCAGTCGGAGTGACGAGCTTGTGAGGTATTTCGACGATATTCTGGTGGGCGAAGTGCTGATGCTTGGCCCACGGCAAATCACCGAGGAGGACTCATTGCGGTTCTGCAATGAATTTGATCGCCTTCCGGTACACCTTGATCACGCGCATGCTAGGAACTCGATGTATGGCCAACTGATCGCTAGCGGTCTGCATACGCTCTCGCTAACCGCTTCCATTGTTGTTGACGGCTTTCTGGTCGGCACATCCATGACCGGGGCGTCAGGGATGGAAAGCGTTCGGTGGCATCGCCCGGTTACCCTTCCTAACGTGCTAAGCGTAAGGGTGTCCGTGCTGGAAATACATCCGCCAAAGCCGGGTAAGAGCTACGGTGTGGTCAAATGCAGACTTGAGACTTTGGCGCAGGATGACGAACTTGTTATGACCGCGACAGTTGACTATCTGTTGGAGATAAAACCAACCTGAATGCGTGATGGGTCGCAAGTCGCTGCCGATTGAAACTATAGCACCAAGTGCTACACTTGATACCAACAAGGACGGGTATGCAAGTATTTAAAAACAAGGCCTTCAGCAAATGGGCCCTTAAGGAAGGGCTCGGAGACGAGGTGTTGCTGGCGGCGATCGACGAGATCAACCAAGGCTTGGTAGATGCTGACTTGGGAGGCTAGGTGTTCAAGAAGCGGGTGGCGGTCGGTGGCCGTGGCAAGAGCGGAGGCTTCCGTACTCTGCTGGCCTACCGGGCTGCAGATAAGGCCTTCTTCGTCTACGGCTTTGCCAAGAACGCCAGGGCTAACATCAGCAACAAGGAACTCAAAGCCCTCAAAATGTATGCTAATACCTTACTGAGTTACAGCAGGGTCGAGTTGAACAAAGCCGTCAAAGGCGGCGCATTGATCGAGGTTGTAAACGATGGATAAATCAATCTTGGAAGCCATCCACGAGGGTGCCAAAGATTTGCACGAAGCAGGCGTGATGAATGACGTCACTCTGCGCGAGTTCGATGCGCTGTGTTTACCGCCAGTGAAAACCTACACTCCTGAACAAATCAAAAGCATTCGGCAGAAAACCCGCGCCAGCCAGACGGTGTTCGCCGCATACCTCAATACCAGCCCCTCCACTGTGCAGAAATGGGAGGTCGGCGGCAAAAAACCTAATGGTCCGTCATTGAAGCTGCTGAACCTGGTGGATAAGAAAGGCCTGGAAGCTCTTATTTAAATCATTCTGTAAAAGCTCTGCGCCGGTGCATGCTGATTTTCCCCTTCAACAGGATAGATGCAATGAACGATAGAACCGCCATCATCCTCGGAGCCTCCGGCTCAGTCGGACAAGCACTGCTTGGCGAACTATTGCGCTGCGACGCTTTTAGCCAAATCATCGCCTTGACCCGTCAGCCTCTCAACGCGTCAACTGATGCGAGAGTGAAACAACGGCTAGTACTCGATATGACCCCAGCCAACCTAGAGCAAGCCGCAGTTGAAGCACTGACGGAGTGCTACAACGAAGCGGTGGGTTTCAGCGTGCTGGGCGTGGGCGCGGGTACGGCGAAGCTGTCCCTGGCGCAGCACCGCGCTGTAGACGTTGAGCTTAACGCGGCTTTTGCGCGGGGTTTGAAAGCCTCCGGCAAGGTGCAGCATTTTGCCTTTATGTCGGCCATAGGGGCGAATATCAAAGCCACAACCAGCGGCTCTGGCGCGCCGGGGTTGCCGCGTTATGCGCGCGTCAAGGGCGAGGCGGAAGCGGCGGTATTGGATCAGGGTCCGGCAGTGGTAAGTATTTTTCGGCCAGCGATGATTATTGGCTCGCGGCATACGCCGCCCTTGTTGTCTTCGGCTCTGTCTCTTTTCACCCCATTGATGCCGGCCAAGTATCGCTCCATCCGCACCACCGAGATCGCCCAGGCGATGGTCGCGGCTGCGCTGCAGGCGCCGGAGAAGAGTGCGATATATAGCTACCCGGAGATGATGGAGCTGATCAACGCCGTCTGTACGTAGAAAAAGTTTTCGTCACGGAAACTACGCAAACCTCAGCCGTGCGATGATTTGCATCATCGTCGCTTAGCTACCCGCAGCGGCCACTTCCCGATGCCGCCAGGGCATCACTAGTTCAAAGCATATCGAGCGTACATGGAAATCTCATTCGAGCTGATCGGGTTGCTGTTTGCGGTGGCGGTATTGGCCGGGACCATTGATACCCTGGCCGGGGGAGGCGGGTTAATTACTATTCCGGCGTTGATGCTCTCGGGCATGTCGCCGATCAATGCGCTGGGCACCAACAAATTGCAGGGCTGCCTGGGTACTGGCACGGCCACCGTGCTGCTATTGAGAAAATCCAAGATCCGCCTGCGGCATATTCGTCCGCTGGTGATCGGCGCTTTTCTGGGCTCGGCGCTGGGTACGGTGGCAGTGCATTTCGTGAATCAGAAATACCTGACGCTGGCCGTGCCGCTGGTGCTGACCTTTATCGCGGTCTACTTCATTCTGTACAAACCCGGCAAAGCCGCAAACCTGGGCACCAAGGTCAGTGGCAAAACCTTTACCTACGCGGTGATTCCCGGCATCGGTTTTTATGACGGCATGTTCGGGCCGGGCACGGGGTCTTTTTTCACCCTGGCCAATGTGATGCTGCGCAGGGCCAAGCTGATTGCCGCCACGGCCACCGCAAAACCGCTGAATTTCGCCACCAACTTTTCATCGCTGATCGTCTTTACCCTCTACGGCAATGTGGTCTGGCAGGTGGGGTTGGTGATGATGGTCGGGCAATTTATCGGCGCCTGGACCGGCGTGCACTTTCTCTACAAGATCGACCCCAATAAACTGCGCCTGCTGGTGGTGGTCATGTGCGTGGTAATGCTTGGCAAATACCTTGAGTCCAGTGGCTGGATCAAACTCGACTGGTAATAAAAAAGGGCGTTCAACTCGGCGGCTACAAAAAGCCTTCACCCGCGAATTGACTGCAGGCAAGATGAGCGTTGATCAAACTCTTAAGGAAGAGAAGTGCGCATGACTCAGGAAAATCAGAACCCGATCGCCATTTACGAAGGCCCTGATCAAGCGGTCGAAGTACGGCTGGATACCGGTCAAGACACGGTATGGCTGAGCCAGCGGCAGATGGCTGACCTGTTCGGCAAGGACGTACGCACGGTCAATGAGCACGTACAGAATGTTTACGCTGAACACGAACTGTCGCGAGATGCAACTATCCGGGATTTCCGGATAGTTCGGCAGGAAGGCAATCGGCAGGTTACTCGGACGATTGAACACTACAACCTAGATGTCATTATCTCTGTTGGCTATCGGGTCAACTCTCAACAGGGTACTCGCTTTCGCCAATGGGCCACCCGCATCCTGCGTGAGCACCTGACCCAGGGCTGGACCCTGAACCACCAGCGCTTTGAAGCCAATGCTCGCGAACTGGAAGCCGCACTGGCGCTGGTTCGCAAAGCCGCACAAAGCCCCGAACTGGATGGCCGCAGTGGGCGCGGCCTGGTAGATATTGTGAGCCGTTATGCGCAGACTTTCCTGCTGCTGCAACGCTACGACGAAGGTCTATTGACCGACCCCGAAGCGCAGCCCGGCGGCACGCTACCAACGCTCCGCGAGGCCCGAACGGCGCTGGACAACCTGAAAGCCGAGCTTATGAACCGTAAAGAAGCTACCGAGCTTTTCGCACGTGACCGTGACGAAGGTCTGGCATCGCTGTTAGGGAATCTGGATCAGACCATTTTCGGTGAGCCGGCCTACCCCAGCGTGGAATCCAAAGCCGCGCACTTGTTGTACTTCGTCATCAAGAACCATCCGTTTTCCGATGGTAACAAGCGCAGCGCAGCCTTTCTGTTTGTGGACTTCCTGCACCGCAATAGCCGCTTACTCAGTGAGAGCGGCGAGCCGGTTATAAACGATGTCGGCCTGGCCGCCTTGACCTTGCTGGTCGCCGAGTCAGATCCGGCCAACAAGGAGACCATGATTCGGCTGATAATGAATATGCTGGCCCAGGCAACTGTCAGCCGAGCTTCTTGATCGGTTTTGATTAGGGCGTCTGGGTTGAATCCAGACGCCCTTTTTGTTTCCGATAACGCTCAGCTCAGTGCTGGGTAATCGGTATAGCCTTTGGCACCACCACCGTACAGGGTGCTGGCGTCCAGCTTGTTCCACTCGGCGCCGGAAGCAATGCGCGCGACCAGATTCGGGTTGGCAATATAGCCACGGCCGAAGGCGATCAGATCGGCGTCGCCACTAGCCAAGGTTCGCGCGGCGGACTCGGGGGTGTGGCCACCACAATGAATCATGGTGCCGGGGTAGACCTTGCGCAGTTGCTGGTACAGCTCATCAAAACCTTCATAGGTACCGCCGGCCCAGTCCGGCTTGTTGACGTGCACATAGGCCAGCTTTCTGCTTTTCAGTTGCTCCAGCAGGTAGCTGAAGGTTTCCAGCGGGTTGGCGTCGTCCACGTCGTTGAAGGTGCCCATGGGCGACAGGCGCAAGCCTACACGGCCGCTGTTGCCAGCTTCGGCAATCACCGCGTCCAGTACTTCCAGCACCAGACGTGCGCGGTTTTCCAGGCTACCGCCATAGTTGTCGGTGCGCTGGTTGCTGTTGGAGCACAGGAACTGGTCGAGCAGGTAGCCGTTGGCAGCGTGGACCTCAACGCCATCAAAACCGGCTTCCATCGCGTTGGCGGTGCCGCTGCGGTAAGACTCGATCACGCCGGCGATTTCGCTGGTTTCCAGCGCGCGGGGCATGGCTGTGCGTTCCTTGTGCGGCGTGCCATCGGGGTCGACGACGAAGCAGTCGGCCTGGGCCTGAATCGCCGAGGGCGCGACCGGGTCTGCGCCGTTGGGCTGCAACAGCGGATGCGAGATACGGCCCACGTGCCATAGCTGCATGAATATGCGTCCACCGGCGTCGTGCACCTTAGCGGTCACACCCATCCAGCCCTCAACCTGCTCGTCGCTGTGGATGCCCGGCGTCCAGGCGTAACCCTGGCCCTCGGGGCAGACCTGGGTCGCTTCGCTGATGATCAACCCGGCATTGGCGCGCTGGGCATAGTACTCGGCATTCAACGGGCCCGGCACATTGCCGGGCTGCAGGGCGCGCTGACGGGTCAGCGGGGCCATGACGATGCGATTGGGCAGTTCGAGGCTGCCGAGCTGAATGGGCTCGAGCAAAAGATTCTTGGACATGCAGTAACTCCGGTGTGGATAGTGCGGCTTATCATATCAATACTGTTGGGCTGGGCCTTAGCTGATGTAAGACTGGATATGAAAATTTCCGTTGGTAGCTTGGCAATGTGGTTGGATGCGCGCTAGCGTTGTCTCCTCAAGGGATTGCAGAGTAGCGACATGACGCATGAACTGAACTTCAACATCACGGTGAACGGCGCCATCACCGAGGCAGTACGAGGCCACGGGTTCAACGAGTTTCAAGCCTTCGCGGAATATATACATAACCTGCCCTACGGCAGACCTGATTGTGCGCAAGACATTCTGGCCGTCCTCAAAGAGGGTCGCGGAACCTGCAGCGTCAAACACCGACTGCTGGCAGCAGTGGCAGACGAGTGTGGCCACCCCGAGGTGGAATTAGTGGTCGGTCTGTACGCCATGTCTGAACAAAATACACCCGGTGTCGGTACAACACTGAAGGCCGCCGGATTTGCGTGGATTCCGGAGGCTCATTGTTATCTTCAGGTCCGGGATCGGCGCTACGACTTTACCGGCCTGACAAGCGGCACTGATTCGCCCTTCGATGCATTGCTTTCAGAGCACCCAGCGCACTGGCTGGATTTGCCCGACCAAAAGTCGCGCTTGCATCAACAGGCTATGGCGCTCTGGGCGACGGGTAATGCACTGGCGTTTGACGACGCCTGGCGGTTACGCGAGGCCTGCATCCAGTCGTTGGCTGACCGCAGCAAATCGAAAACCCACGCCTAGCAACATGTTTCAGAAGGGACCCAACAATATGGACAGCTCACTTAGCATCAGGCCGTTGCAGCACCAGGATTTGGAGTCTGCGGCAGAGGTTCATCGCCTGGCTTTTATTCGCCAGATACGCTCACTCGACTGGCTTCGTAGCAATCTGAAATGATTGCCCGGCATGTGTAGATGATTGAGCTGACCCGCTCAATTGGCCCGCTATAGCTGGACCTGATACCGCGTACTCCGCCCGCCGCCCGGCAAGCGCTCCAGACATTCCTTGTCCAACAGGTCAGTCAGGTGCCGCGTGGCGGTCGCCTTGGAGACTTTCGCCACGGCCTGATACTGGGCCGCACTGATCCCGTTCTCGAAGCCATTCTCTCCACCATCCAGCAAGCGGTTGAGCACCTTGATCTGTTCGGATAGCAGGCCGTCGGCGCGATGCGATTGCCAGAAACGTGTCTTGGCCAGCACGCGATCAATGCGCAGCAACGCCTGCTCAAGACTGTTCAGCAGAGTAGTGAGAAACCATTCCAGCCAGGCGGTGATGTCCATCCCGCCTTTCTGACTGGATTCAAGAATGCGGTAATAGCCTGAGCGGTCTTCCAGAATACTGGCCGACATGGCGTAGAAGCGAATTGCCTGGCCATCGCTCTGGGCCAACGCCATATCGG
Organism: uncultured Pseudomonadaceae bacterium; assembly: GCA_963974865.1. Classification (GTDB taxonomy): domain Bacteria; phylum Pseudomonadota; class Gammaproteobacteria; order Pseudomonadales; family Pseudomonadaceae; genus Halopseudomonas. Next base: position 139,680 of record CAXBEU010000003.1, read on the forward strand.
TAAGCGCGCGCGTCAGGCGGCCGTTGCCGTCATCAAACGGGTGCAGGGTGATAAACCAGAAGTGCGCGATACCCGCGCGAAGCCAGGGGTCCAGTCCGGAGTCGCTACGGCTGCGTTCAAACCACTGCAGAAATTCTTCCACTGCCGGCTCCAGATCAGCACGTGGCGGTGCCTGGAAATGCACTATCGGCCGGTCCAGCCGACCCGACACTACCTGCATGGGCTCATGGCCGCGCAACTCGCCCACGCGGACGCGCTCAAGCAATGGAAAATCATCATCGGGGAAAAACCTGGAATGCCAGGCGCAGAGGCGGTCCAGCGTCAGCGCCTGACCGGCGTTGCCGGTCGCATCCAATAGCAGCTCCGCATAGCCTTCACTGCGGGGATTGGGCTTGCCATCAGCGCTCAACCCCAGGCGCCGCGCCAGCGATGAGCGCACCGACCCGACATTCAGGGTTTCACCCTCGATAGCCGAAGAGGCCAGTATGTTTTGCAGCAGCGCATCCAGGCTGCTGCGCGCCTCGGTATCCGCATCCACCACACCGGCCATACCCAGCAATCGCCCTTGCACCTGAGTACAGGCGCGCACCAGCGTGGCAAGGCGCTCGGCTTGCCAGGTAAAGTGCGGCCATTCAGGCTGCTGCCAGATCCAGTATGAAGTGTGCATAAGCTCATCTCTGTTGCTATGAGCCGAATATAGCATCTATTCGGCTCATAATGTGAGCCGAATAGCATGTGCAATCGGCTCACCGATCTCAGCGAAATAACCTTCCCCTTTGCTCTCGCGGATAACACCCGCATGACTCGGAAGAGCCCTGGCTGCATGATATTCTCCAGGCCGGAACGCCGATCAAGACTGGTCGGGTTTGGGTGCGATAATCACCCGAGACTTTCTATTGCCACCAAAGCAGGAACGCGCCCATGCCAGAAGCTCCCTTGAAAACCCTCTCGGATCGGGTCAGCGATGCCCATGCCCGCATTCAGGCAGCGCATGAACATATCAACCCGGTAGTGGAAGTGCGCCAAGGCATGCGCGATAGCGGCATACCCGCCGACGTGATCACCCTCGACTGCCTGCGCACGCAACGGCGCATCAACCTGGTTCTGCATGATCAGCAACCAGGTACGGTGCTCTACCAGTTCGTTACGCGTGAAGAAGAAGTGAGCGGCGAGTTTAAACAGATAGATCTCACAGCGCTGAGCAGCGACACCCTGTTTGACTGGATGCAGGATTATTTCGGCTGAACCCTCACTAGGGCAGGATCATATCTAGGTACCTGTCTCGCTCAAAATCATCCAAATAGATAATGGTGCACTTCGGTCCAGAGACCGCCATCGGGAGGCGAGCGGCAGATACGGCGGCGGGCCGGCGCTAGATGTCGGGTAGCCGCGGCATGCATTATCTGCTGACCCAAACACTCAACGCTTCAACAACATGCTCAGGGAAGATTCGCTCTTGCTCCAGCCTTGTCTTGCCGAATTTACCCGCCCGCAGTTGATGAAATAACTGACGTTCATCCACCTTGAGCTCTGTTGGTTCAAACCACACCGACAGCGGCTCATCTACCATCCGATTCTGGTAACTCAGAAGCGTGGATTCGTTCATCATCAGCGCATCGATCGAAGGCAACCTGCGCCTGGCGTCAGCTAAAATGCACAGACCCTCTGAGTCGATATCACCCCAATAACCTACGCGTTTTTGCTCCAGCCACTTGGCACTCAGCCACGAAATGTTCTTGCCACCGCCAAATACAGCAATGGTGTCGTTCAGCGGCGGCAGGGCAAGGCCTGACTGTACATTTTCAACCACCAACACCTGGCGAGCCGGGAGCTCAAAACGCAGCAGGGTATCAGTTGCCAACTGCAGCAGAGGTATACCGCCCAAAGCCTGTCGGCTGCGTTCGCACAATGGTCTGACCCATAGCCAACCTCTGGGATTCGCCTGGCAGTTCAGCCAGGCCAACAACCCGCCAGACGCCAGAACTTCACCTGCATACAACACATTCGCTATCTGTTCGATCAGGGGGTAGTTCTGCTCAACAAATTTGGTATCCACATGGCTCACCGGTAGCGCACGCAGAAATCCGCCGCCACCCATCCTAGGTTGCAATTGGGGTATCAGGCTGAGCAGCAGCTCCATATCCAGATCGCTATAGCGCTCAAGCTCTTCCAGGTAATCAATCAGCAGATTGAAGAGCGCGCGTTGCAGGGCTGCACCCTGGGCAAAGGGCTGAGCAAGAACTTGGCTGATACGTGCCTGCCAATGCTGCAGCGTGTGCTGTTCAGCTTCCCCGAGGGCTTTAGCCAAGGCGGCGACGTCAGCCACCACCAGGCTTACCGGTACCTTTTGTTCTGCAAGATTGCGGTAGCTGATCGTCTTCCAGCGCACACATGAGGCATAGGGGTAATCTCGCCAGGCATCGACAAAACGCCGAAAATGCCCGAGATCACTCAGCGCATTCGACCCTTGCGGCGGCTTGAGCTTGACCTCCATGGTGGGCAGCTCAATGCCTTTCAGTCGCTGCTTCAGGCGCCTGCGATTACTCCATTCCCTGGTCCTGAGCTGCTGCAGCGCCGCGTCGGGCAACATTCCCCATGCAGGATCATTCATTAAGCTGTACGCCCAGCTCAGCAGCCTCGCTCATCACTGAAGCCTGCCTGCTGGCCTTGAGTTGTTGATCGATCTCTTCCCAGGTTAGCTCACACAAATGACTTTCATGGCTATCGGGGTTGCGCTCGGCAATCAACAGGGAGCGGGCGGACTCTCTGGCCAGATTGAGGTTTTTATACGGGGTAATCAGGTTGACGTGGATATGCAGCTCCTTGAACACCCGCAGGACCCGGCGACTGACCGACTCCGCCGTATTGGAGAAAGCCTCATCCAGGAAAACCGTGCAGTACACTGGTCGGTCATAGCCATCCGGTGTCAGAACATAGGCCAGGCTTGCCGCCACCACCATGCCCGCGAAGGACTCCTTCTCGCCCCCGGATTTGCCACTCGAGGAGTTCAGTACGTCTCGCACCTCCAGGGTGCTGGAGTCCACCTCTTCAGCATAGAAGGTCATCTGATAGCGCGGATCGAGCAGGCGCATGCTCTCCATCGAACTGGCCGTGCCGGTAGCACTGGCCTTGTCGAGTATGGCTACTACCTCTGAGAGGGTCTGGAATCGCCGCTCATGATCATCGCTGGTGACCTGACTCAGCACCGAGCGCAGCTTGCGCTCGAAGTCCTGCACATGCGGGTAGTTTTCCCGCCGGGAGCCCAGCTTGAGATGACTGCCGACCTTGAACTCGGTGCGGCGTAGCACACCGTTGATCGTATCAATGCGCTCGAGAATATCGTCACGCTCGGAGTCCAGCTTGGTCTTGATGCGCGCCAACGACTGGGTAGCATGTTTATTCAGGCGCTCGCGGAATTGCTCAACCAGCGCGGGCAAGCCCTCGCGCTCCAGCTCTTGCAAGTGTGCAAGAAAGTCATCCAGCGCCGCCAGCCCCACGGGCCAATCGACGACTATCGGCAGCCACTGATCCTTGCCGCGGAACGAGCCCATGATGCCATTGGCAGTGTTTTCCGCCGTGCCTTTGCGTGACTGTTGCTTGCCAATCAGCTCATCCAGCTCTCTGGCTACCTGCGCCTGGTGCTCGGTGTGCTCCAGGCTGACGTTGCCAACGCGCTGGGCCAGCAGGGTACGGCACTCATCGGTGAGCCCCTGCTGCGCAAGCGTCGCAGCGGCAGTATAGGCATTCTGCTCAATATCCAGCTGGTTCTGTAAAGCGCCCTGATCTTTCTGCAACTGGCCCTGTTCGGTACGCAAGGCCTCAAGCGCCTGTTTGGCCTGACTCCAGCGTTCTCTGGCCAACGCCAGATCTCCCTCCGAGGATTCCAGTTGTTGCAGGTCCGCCTTCAGTGAATCATGCCTGGCTTGCCAATAGGGCGCATCGATATCTTCCCAGCGGCAGGCTGCCACACGCTCCAGCACGGCCTTGCGGGTAGTCACCTCTTCCATGGCCTGGCGAGCACTGTTGACCTCGCGCCATTGCTCTTCGACCCTGCTTTCCAGCGCTGTCTTCTCTGAATTCAACAGCGCCAGCCGCGTGGTATTGGAGAAACCCAGGCACCAACGACGGCGATCATCAATCCGGGTCTGGTCCTTCTTCTCGAAACGACCGTTCTCCAGATGCACCAAGCCTTCACGGGTCATGGAAAAGGGCGTTGCATCCAGCATGTCGGTGCCATCAACACATTGCAGATCAAAACGACTCAAATGATGTTTGAGCCAGTCCCGCCAGGGGTGCTGACGCCAGACCAGTTTGCGCAGAAAGCCGTTGCTCAGAAACTCAGGGGCAGCCGTTTTGCCCTGTGCATTGCGTACGACCTGCACCCGTACATGCAACCCGGTATGGCGGGCATTCACCCAGCGAGTGACCATCGAATAACCATCGGCTGGCACCAGCAAGGTGGTGCGATGGCCGCCCAGGGCACGCTCAATGGCGCCTTGCCAAGGCGTTTCATCTTCCTTCACATCCAGCAGTTCACCAATAAACATCACCTGCTCGGGCGGCAAAGTCAACGCCTCAACCAACTCGTCGCGCAAGCGCTGGTAGGCCGGGTCAATGTTGGAGTTTGGCCGGGCTTCAATCTCCTTGATCTGCTCGATGGTCGTAGCGAGATCCTGTTTTGACTGGCTCCAACGGCCGCTGATTTCACCAAAACTATCCTGGCTCGCCTCCTTGCTGTGCTCGATATCCTGCAAGGACGCCTGGGCGGCCCGTTGGTTCTCCAGAAAAACCGCTTCTTGCAGCGTATCTGCCAGCCCGAGCGAACGCACATCCTGCTGATAGCTTGAGGATTTGCGCACCAGCTCACCGAGTTTCTCTGCAGCATGGGCAATGTCTTTTTTCAGCGACTCTACCTGATTGCCACCCTGTTGCAGGTACTCTTCGTGGCGGCGCTCAACCAGCTCGGAGCTGTCCGCCACCTTGCGCTGCACATCCTTGAGCTGCAGTTCGAGCTTTTCCAGATTCTTGTTGATCTGTTTGATTCGCGCTGCCCGCAGGCCCGCCTGAACCTCCGCGAAGTAAATGCGCAGATGGTCTTTTTCCAGTTGCAAGGTATGCAGCGCGTCACTGGCCGCCAGAATATCGGCGGCCAGCGAGGGCAGGCGCTGCAGGTGCTCTACCTGAGCACGGGCATCACTCAACCTGTCATGGATGGCCACCAGATCGGCAAACTCATCAACAACCTTTTTGACGTCCTCCTTCACTGAACTCGGTTCCAGCACCAGTTCACGGATCAGTTTGGTCAGATCGTCAATTTTCTTCAGTCCCAACGCTCGAGACAGAAGAGCAGGGGCGTTGCGGTTGTCCATGTGCAGCAGGGTGCGATACAGCTCCTGATAATCAGTGAAATTGTCATCGCAACAGGTAATGCGCGGATCATCACGCAGCCACTGTTTCAGGCTTCTGGCATTGCCCTCGCCAAAGGCATCGAGCATCTGCTTGAGCGGTAGATTGCGCTTGGCGACCACATAAATGCGGTTCACATCGCTAAGCGCATTGGATGCCTGAGTAGTCCAGAACAGTGCGGCCAGGGTAATTTCCGAGCCATCATCGGCCCGGTAGAGCGCGCTCAACCCGGTGACCACAGCCTTTTCGCGTTTGCTTTTGACACGGGTGCCCGAACCGTCGTGCGAGGAGCCAAAGCTACCGCGCATATAGGACAACAAGGAGCGGTCGGCACGGTCGCCCTGCGCCGCAGCAACGTTGAAGGTCGCCTTACCCGCAGGCAGCAATAGCGCCATCAGCCCGTCGATAAAAGTCGACTTGCCCGCGCCGTTATCACCCGTAATCAGTGTGCCAAAGGGATCGATGCTGGCCGAATGCAAGCCATCGAAGGAGCCCCAGTTGAATACCGTGAGTTCAGCCAGGCGTATCTGTCCCTGCTGGAACAGGGTGTCCGCGAACGCTTGGCTGCCAGCGATCATGGGTTACCTCCGAGCAAATCGCCCTGGTCGTTGCCACGGATTTTTTCTGGCGCGGCCTCGGGTATGTTCTCCAACAGCCGGGGCTCAACAGGAATCTGCTCCTCACGGGCCAAACGCAGATAGTCCTCCAGCATGGATTCCAGGAAGGCCGCATCCACCACATAGCGAATAATCGGGGTGATTTCATAGCGGTCATCCGAACCACGTAAAGCTGATAGCAGTTTCTTGCTGATCAGTCTCTGGATTGCTGCATTGAGTTTTTTGCGGTCTGCCTTGGCATGATTGGTCAGTGGCAGAAAGGGCGTCAGGTACGACTCAAGACGCTCCACATCCACGGTCACCTTTTGCTCCCCGGCCGATTCGCGCTCCTGATAATGGCGCCGCAGCACCAGCAGCAACAGTGTGTCGTACAGGGACAGGGTGCGCTTGGAGATCAGCGAAACAAACTCGTCATCGCCCTCTGTTGATGTTTCCGTGTCTGCCTCGGTTCCCGCTGCGTCCTCCTGCTCATAGCGACCAACAAAGGCAACACCGGCTTTTTCATCCAGTACCAGGCGCAGATAGACGTCGGCCAGATGCCGTCGCAACTGGGTTTGGTAGCGAACCAGGGACTGATACAGTTTGGGTTTCTGCGTGGCGATGATGGCGCCCTGGCGCATCAGATAGACCAATACCCGGCGGGCCTCATGGGGCATCTCAGCGCCTTCATCGGTCTCGCTGTCCGTTGCGCTCTGCGGTTCTTCAGCCAGCTCAGGCGTGGCATCTTCGGGCGCTCCCGATTCAGCACCCTGCACCGGCTCTCCTTCCACCGCATCGCTGCCGCGGACCATATCAAAGAAGCTTCCCGATCCGAGATCCTGCCCGTCCTGATCGTCTTTATTCTCGGTCATATCAGTTCCTAAAGTACCAACTCATCAAGATTCTCCGGAAACAGCTCGGCGCTCAACAACAGGGCTGGCACCGTGGCGTGCAAGTGCACGCCACCCTTGTCGCCAATACTCACCTGCTCGGTGTGATCCAGCTGTGCCGCTTTCACCGCTTTGGCCACGCGCACATAGGCTACCAGTTCTTCCAGGCCTGCCTGCACCGGATGCTCCTGCAGCAGGCCCGAAATAGTCAACGGCCCCTTGCTGCACAATGTCACGTAGGACTTGTGTGCCACCTCCCGGACCCTGACCGACTCCAGACTTTGCAGTATCTGCTCGCTGGGTTCGCGGGCATTTTCCTGTTGCTGAACACCGCGGGTATCGAGTTTTTCGTCCGGGCTTTTCAGCCGCATGCTGTCCGGGGAAGACAGTTCCAGCGGCCCAACCGGCAGATCCAGGCCGGTTTCCGCACGCAAATCGCAACCCCCATCGCGCAGGGCGACCGCGACCTTTTCCAGCTTGGCCAGAAGCTGATCCACAGCGCGGTTCTCGTTCGCCGCGCCGCTTTCAATATAGGCGCGCAGGCCCTCTTCAGTGCGACGCCGAACCTGGAATACACGCTCGCTTTCACGGCTCAATTCGCGCATCAATTGCGCCAGAAACTGATGCTGAGCGGGCGTCAGTTGCTGGGCGATGGGGCGACTGAGAATACTGCGCAACTGGTCGCTTAATTCTGTGTAGCGGTTCTGGTCACAGAGCAGTTGAAAGAATCCTTCAAAGGCGCTGCCCGCATCGGTCGAGGCCAGAATGGCCTCGCGCTCCATCACCGACAAAAGCACGTCCCCGCGGGTCGTGCCCCCTTCAATCAGCTGCACGCGCAGATCCTTGTCCAGTTGGCGGATTTCATCTTCCACCCGCCGGAAGTCGCCGGTCAGCACCGAGGCAAGCTGATAGATCTCGCGGATGCGCTCGCGTTGCTGCTGCTCCCCCAGCTCCCTGACTACCCCGGCCTTGAGCTCATCAATCTCACGTTGCAACTCGGCCTTGCGGTATTCCAGCAGGGTGACGCGCTCATCCACATTCGGGCTGATAGCCACGGCCAGATCACGCACCGCTTCCTGCACGATGCGCAGGTGTGAGGCGGTGGTGCCGGTGCTATGTTCATCCAGCGCGCGACAGAAACGCAGCGCCCGCTCGCAAGCATCTGTTTTACTCAGCTTATCGTCCAACTCACGCAACCAGCCGGCACTGATCCACTGATTCAGATAGGTGCCCGCCATGGTTTCGGTTTCCCAGATGCCCAGCTCACGCAACCGCTCAATTTCCGCATCCAGTCGCACGCGGGCACGGCTGAAGGGTATTTCGCCCTCGTCGGCAAACACATCGGCAATAAAAGCCAGAATGTAGGGGGCGTTATCCGCCCGCAGCAGTTTCCATGCAGCACTGTCAGCATGGAGACGGCGGAATGTGGCTTGCAAGCCTTGGAAGCTCACGGTTGCTCCTTATGAATTTTCTTCCGGCAGATCGATGGGAAACTGCTGTTTTTCATACTGCTCTATGAGCAGGGCTAGCGTTTCCAACTCATCGGCCTCCCGAGAATGCTCCTGCGGATCGGCATCCATTAGCTCAACAAGGCGTGCCAATGCTGCCTCATGCTCTAGTTGTGTCCTGATGATTTTCAGCTGCTGCATGGCGCATTTTCCTCAGAATTGCTGCTTGCTGTACTCAGCTTATACTCCAACACATCAGGCCTAGACCTGAATTGACACCACTTCCGCCACCGAGGTCGCTACTCGATAGTCCACCTCGCCCAGCGCCTTGAAATGCGCCTCGCCACAGAGAATTTTCAGGTTCTCTTCCAGCCTGCGCTTGTCGGCGTCGTGGGTAGATTTGGTTTCGCGGATCAGATAGACCTTGCGGTCTTCTTCCAGTACCACGGCCCAGTCCGGGTTGTAGGGTCCCACGGGGGTAGGGATGGTGAACCAGCGCGGTAGCTTGCAGAAGAAACGCACGTTATCTGCACCATCCAGCGCACGTGCAGTTTTGTGTTCAATGTGCGAGTCGTACTCGATAAAGTCATAGGGCGTCTGCACATGCTCGTCACGCTCTGCATGCTGCACCTGGTAGGCCCGGTCCAGATAGGTTTGCAGTTCCGGCTGATCGAACAGTGCCATACGGTAATGCTCGCCCGCCAGCTTTTCGTAACGAATGCCGTCAACCAGCAATTCATCCAATGCTTTGTGGATAGATCGCGCGGCTTCGCTGATAAAGCCCTGCGGATTGTTCCTGAACTCTTCTAACCGCCCACAGCGCTTGATGATGGCCAGCAATGTGACGCGGGTCAGTTCGGTTTGCTCCTGCAGCGCACCGAGCAAATCCGGTAAATCCGAATGGTTGGTGACATAACGCGCCTTGGGCGTCTGAATCTTGCGTTCAACACCAACACCGGCTTGGGTCAGGCTGGCCTGGGTGTGGTCGACCACCAGACTCACCGGCTGCACAAAGGGCATGGTTTGCAGCTTGTGACTGGCCAGATCAATCAGCTTTTGCGTATCAAAGGCGATGGCGTAACGGGTTTTCTGACTGATCTTGTCCCACAGGGTCAGGAAGTCCGGGTTCAGCTCCACGCGCTTGTTATAGGTCACCGTTGCGCGGTTGCGCGCATCCTTGATCCGCCCGGAAAACATAAAGCTGCGCAGCTTGTCGATAATCTCGTTTTCCAGCGGTTGATAAGCCGCAGGCACCTGCAACTGGAAGTACAGATCGTCCGGCTGGAAACGGGCGGTAATGTCGCCCTTGGCATCCAGATAGCCCTCGGCTTTCAGCGCCTGCCACAACTGGCGCGAGCCTTCCTGCCCCAGTGGCTCGGCCTGCGCTGCACCCGGCTCGGTGACTGTCAATGGCGCAAAGGCAATGGCGGGTACGCGGCCAAACTTGAAGCCGCCGCCAATGTCCTTTTCCATCTCGTTCTGCAGGTTTTTCGCATAGTCCTCAAAGGATTCACTGGCCACCACGGTCAGACGATTGACCTGTGGGTCATACACCCGATCGCCATTGGCATCCACCGCCAGGCGCAGGCCTCGGCCGAGGGTCTGACGGCGCTCGCGCTCGGTACCGAACTCGCGCAGGGTGCAAATCTGGAATACATTGGGGTTGTCCCAGCCTTCTTTCAGCGCCGAATGGCTGAACAGAAAGCGCAGCGGCTCGGCGTCATCCAGCAGCCGCTCCTTGTCGCGCATGATCAGCTCGTAGACTTCCGCATCGCTGGCGCTATTGCCCGTTGTATCCTTCAGCTCGGTGACCTTGCCTTTCTTCTTCACCTCGGCGAAGTAACCGTTATGCACAAGCTCTACCGGCCGTTTGGGCAACTGGCTGAACAGCGGCGACTGAGAAAACTCCAGGTAAGCCTCCTCAAACCACTGGGCAAGCTTGCCGTTCTGACGGTTGCCTTGTTCGTCGTAGTAGCGGTAGTTGGCCACCTTGTCGATAAAGAACAGCGACAGCACCTTGATCGGCAGGCCCTGCTTGTGCAGGTTGCGCTCCTTCTTGAAGTGCTCCTCCACGGTCTGGCGAATCTGCTCCTTGAGCACCTCGTCGTGAATGCCGCCCTGTTCCTGCTCTGGCTCCATGATCACATTGTTGGCAAAACGCACATATTCGGCGCCTGGCTCGGCATAGATCTCATCCACCACATAGCCGCTGTAGCCCGAGCGGTTGGTGTGGTCCGCCAGGTCCAGCCCCTGCTTGAGCTTGACGTTTTTCTCTTTGGTGCCATTGGCGGTGTCTTCAAAAATGGTCACCGTGGCCGACGGGGTTTTCGCTTTGCCTTCATAGCCGATCTTCACCAGTTTGATATAGGTGGAGTTGATATTCTGCTGCGACTGAATGGACGCAACCGAAATCTGTTTGACCAGCGTCAACTCATAGGCCCTGACCGGGCCCAACTGGTAAATCAGGTTGTAGGGGTTCTTGTGAGTGGCCGAGTAACGCAAGGCAAACAGCGGCTTGAGATGATTGATGGCGCGCTGGGCCTTGGCGGTATTGTCCACCGATTGCGGTTCATCGATGATCAGCACCGGCCGCACATCCTGAATAAACTCTATCGGCCGGGCGCCGGACATACGGTCCTGTTCGCGGTGAATGACCGAGAGCTTTTTCAACTCCTGTGGGGTCAGTGAAGCATAGTTCTCCACATCACCGGCATCACGCTGGAAGGCCTGAATATTGATAATCATGATCTGCAAGGTATTGGCGGTAGCAAACTGCCGTACCCGCGACAGATCCTTGGAGTCGTACAGGTAGTGGTCAAAGGGGGTGTTGTTATAGAGCCCTTTGAAATGCTCTTTCATCATTCCCAGGCTGGACACCACGCCCTCACGGATAGCGACCGAGGGCACGACGATAACGAACTTGCGCAGCCCCAATTGCCGGTGCAGTTCAAAGATGGTGCGCAGGTAGACATAGGTCTTGCCGGTACCGGTTTCCATTTCCACCGAGAAATTGGGGAAAGGGTAGGCGTCGCCCTCGCCAAACAGGCTGGCGGCCTTCTCGATAAAGTGGCGTTCCTGCACCTGCTGCAGGTTGCCCAGTAGCTTCTGTGGATTCAGGTCCAGGGTGTTGGCGATGCCTTTCTCGCGGTAGGCTTCGCCGTCGCGTGACAGGCCATCAAATACTGCCAGAGTGGATTCGATGGCATCCTGCTGGTAATCCAGCTGGGGGTTGAACTTGAGTTTCATCGGGTAGCAGCCTGGCGGTTAAACGGTTTTGAAATCAATGCGCTCAATACCCACCTTGCCATCATTGAAGTTGGCAAAGGTGCGCACTGCATTGGTCTTCAGTTGATCGTTACCATGGAAGGCCTTGTCCAGGCAGATAAACTGGCTGGGGGCTTGCTGTAGCACGGCATCGATCAGCCCCTGGTCAATCTGGTTGTCCAGGTGTACCAGCAGATGGCCTTCGCCCACTGCAAACAGCTGATGGCCAGCCAGGCTGATAACGTCAATCTTTTCCGTCGGCTTGACCCCGGCCTTGAGCAATAGCTCGTAGAGCAGGTCTTCCTGGCTGGCGTTGGGGTCCACATGGTCGACCGATAGCTCCATTTGTTGCAGCAGCTCAGTATCGGAGATGGATTTGTCCGGCGCGCGCCAGGGTTTGAAGTTGCTTTGGTTGAGTTTCAGGACTTTGAAGCCGAGATCTTTTGTGGAGCCTGATGTTTCTTTGCCAGATTCAGCTTTTTTCTCTAATTCTTTAATTGCGCGACGAATACGCTCTTGTGAAATTTCAGAGATGTTTTTGAAACCCAGTCTGTGTGCGGATGAACCCGGATCGATTGGTTCAGGCAACTGAATCGAGATGAAATTGAGGCGCCCGTTGACAGATAAATTTCTCTTAAGGACTGCATGAGCTGTGGAGGACGAACCAGCAAAGAAATCTAACACCAAGCAATCTTCATTAGGAGGGCATGCTATTTGAAGCATGTAGTCTATAAGTTTGGTAGGTTTGGGAGTGTCGAATACATCTCCTTCAGGAAATAGTGCCCGTATTTCCCTCTTGCCTTCTTGATTGTCGCCTGCTTTTGAGCGCGACCACCACGTTGAAGGAACGACTCCTTCGTCGACCTCAGACCTGAATTTCTTTAACCTCGGAGTGCCGGAGCCATCATTACCCCAGTACACTCTGCGATCGGCTATAAATGACTCCATCAGCTCTCTTTCATACCCCCAAACCCTTGTCTTTGAGGGGAAGATCATTTCTCCTGTTTTGGGGTTCTTGATTGCATAGTAAAGATTTGGGCGTTGGTCAGCAGTTTTATTGCATGTCAGATCAGAAGATGTCCATTCCCCTCTTTCATCTTGGTCCGGATTTTTATATCGGGCTTCTTGCTCTTCACTTCGTGGAAGTAGATTTCTTTTCCAGCCTTTCATGTCTGTTTCGCTGAGCCTTGCTTGGCGTGCATAAACTAATACATGATCGTGCATTGTTGATAAGTTTGTTGCGTCGTTTTGAGGTGACTGCTTTTTCTGCCAAACGATATTGGCAATAAAATTCTCCCCCCCAAAAATCTCATCACACATCCGCCGCAGATTCTCTACCTCATTGTCATCAATGGAGATAAAAATCACGCCATCTTCACGCAGCAGATTGCGCGCCAGATACAGGCGCGGAAACATCATATTCAGCCACTTGGTATGAAAGCGGCCTTCATTGGCGGTATTCGTCGAGAAGGTACGGCCCTGGCTATCTTTCAGCCCGGCGTATTGCAGGTAGGTGTCCAGGCTTTCGCTGAAATTGTCCGGGTAGATAAACTCCTTGCCGGTGTTGTAGGGCGGGTCGATATAGATCATTTTCACCTGGCCGTAGTAGCTCTTTTGCAGCAGCTTGAGCACCTCCAGGTTGTCGCCCTCGATAAACAGGTTTTCCGTGCTATCAAAATCCACCGACTCTTCGCGGCACGGCTTGAGGGTGGCATGGCTGGGCTGCTGGATCAGGCGCAAGCTATCGCGCTTGCCCGGCCAATCCATACCGTAGCGCTCGCGGCGGTTGTCGTAAATTTCGCTGAACTGGCCCAGCTCGGCCTTCAGCCGTTCGAAGTCGATGGTTTCTACCAGCTCACCGGCGTCGTTGCGGGTTTCGGTAAATACGCCGGGGAACAGCTGTTTGAGCTCTTGCTTGCGTTGCTCGCTGATAGCCATGGAGGCGCCGTCAAGGGTGTTGGGGGTGTGCTTGTCCATAGGTAATTACAGGTATTCCATGTTTGGGGCTGCCACTCAGCGGGCAACGGCTTTGTTCGGGTATCCGGCGTCGTTCCAGAAGGACCGCTTGCGCCAGTGCTTGTTCTGCAGGGTAGCTATATAGCTCTGGGCGTTATCCAGCCCTCGGTAATCCGGCTGCGTTGCGTCCAGTTGCAACAGCTTGTGGAAATAGCGGGCGCCGTGGTGGTAGGCGCGGCTGTAGCCACGGTCGAGCAGGTCGTTGAGCAGCAGGCGGTAGCAGAGAATGCTGGCCAGGGTCTGCCCGGCGGCTTCGAAGTGCTCCAGCCAGTTGAGCAGGGTGCCGTACCAGCGGCCTTGCAGGCGGGTATGGTGCTCAATCAGATACTCGGCGGCCTGGTCCACGGCATTGATAAACAGCAGTAGCTGAATGGCTTCACTGGGGTCGCTGTCGGCGTTGAACTGCTGCTTGATCTGCTGGCTTACGGCTTGCCGCTCGGCTGGGTCGGCATATTCCCAATAGGCTTCAAGGTTAAACAGGCTGGGGCTTTGCTGGTAGGCCTGCAACAGGTTGTGCTTGAGCTGGCCCAGATTACCCTGGTGCTTGAGCAGTTGGTTGTGCAGTTGTGCATGGAGACGCTGGTCAGCCCGCCACTGCGGCTGTTGCAACCAGTAGTCGGCCCGCTCCAGGGCGTCGATGCGCAAGGCGTACTCGATCAGCTGCTGCAGTTGCAGCGGGTTGGGCTGCGGGCTGGTGAGCAGGGTGGCCTGCTCATAGAGTTCGATATCACTCAGGGCTTCAGCCACCGCGCGCAAGCCGATGCAGGCGTCGGCGGCCTGGTGGTTGTAGCCGTCACCGCTATGAGTGGCGATTGCACTGCGGGCGGCCTGTGCGAAGTTTGCCGCCAATGTGCGCAGCTCCTGCGCAGTCAGCAGGGTGTGGCTGAGACTCAGAATGTCATCAAAGCACCCATAGTCATTGTTGTCATGTAGCGCGCAGACATCGGCGACCCAGTCCCGGGCCTCCGGCTGTTCGCAGCGCAGGGTGCTGGCAACCGCTAGCCAGAGCTCCACCGCAGCGCCCAGCGCATCGCCAAGGTATCCGTCGGAATCATCGACCCGCTCAAGCATATCGCCGTGGTGCTCAAGCAACTGATCAAGCAATGCCAGCGCCTGGGCGGCATCCGCTTCGGCAAGGTCACAGATATCCACCAGCAGTTGCTCAAGCCGTTCGGAAAAGCCTTGGGCGCTGCGGTAATCAATATAGGCCTGGCTGGTGACCAGTTGACTGACCTGCCTTTGCAAATAGGGCAGCAGATTCGGTAGCGATTCCGACTCCGACTCATGTTCTTCGCTCTGCTGCTCCAGATGATCCTCGATGATCTCGTCTATATCGCCATAGCGGCCATACAGGTCATCGATCAGGGCAATCAGCGCTGGTTTTGGCAAGCCGCGCAGGTGTTTGATTACGCTCATCTGCCCAGCGCTTCCTTGTTGGCGGCATAAATCGTCAGCAGTAGCTCATCGTCGTCTATCAGACGGTATTCCGGTCGCTTGCCGCTAAGCGCTTCGCTGGCTTTGATGATCTTGGGCACGCCTTCACCACGGCGCTCTATCAGGGCCTGGCGCCCAGCTTCTTCGCGGGCGTTGTAGTAGCGGCTGAGCAGGTTGACGATGGTTTCATTACGGGTAACGGTGTTTTCCATCAGGCCGTCCAGGCTCAGGCTGTTGGGCAGGGCGCCGGGGCTGTATAGCTCCAGACGGTCAGCGAACATATGCAGGCGAATACGCCGACCAGTCATGGAGTAGTCGCGGTGCGCTACGGCATTGACAATGGCCTCGAACACGGCGCCCAGATCGTACTGCGGTACGTCTTGCCTGCCTACTTTTTTGACCGCGCCTATACGCATGTTCTTGCGCACAAACTCGAAGGCATCGTTGATTTGCTGATCCAGCGGCCCGGTGAAATCGACGGCGTCCAATTGGTCATTGGCATCGCGCTCAGTCCCGCTGTAACAGACGCATTGAATATAGGCATTGCCCAGCCATTGGGTTGGGTCTTGCGTCAATAGCAGGCTGCCAGAGAGCGAGAGGCCGGTTTCGCCGTCGTCCATTGCACTGAGGTGCAGTTTGCGCAGTTGATCGCTTTCGGGGGTGTCGTGGCGCAGGAAGCGTTTGACCAGGCTACGGTCGATATCCTGCAGGGTAGTGCCGGGCACCAGGGTTTCATCAAAGCGAATCAACCGCGACTGGCTGCGCTGCTGGAACAGACGCATCAGCACTTCGGGCTTCATTTCCTGCTTGGTGGAGCCTACCCGCTGGTAATAGCGGCCTTTACTGGCATGCACCATGATACTGCGCGGAATCTCTACATACACCACGGTTTTCAGGTTGCCGGCTTGATCGGGCAATTGCAGCAGGCGGGTTTCCAGATTCACCGGCGGGCTGATCGCCTGCTGGCTGATGGTAACAATCCATTCCTCGACCTTGCCCACCATCTCATCTGCTATACCTATGACGTTGCGGGTGCGGTCCTCTACGCCAAGCACAATTCTGCCGCCCTGGCTGTTGGCAAAGGCGGCAATTTCATGGGCCATCTTGTCTTTGTCTGGACTGGCAACGCGCTGTTCTTGGCAAACCACGGCCTTGAATTCAATGCTGGAGTCTTCACCCAGACGAATATGAAACAGCAGCTCCTGCGCGAGTTTTTCTCTGTTCATGCGGGCTCCTGCGTTGAATCAATTAATGTCCAGCGAATGCTGAACAGGGTCTGCAACTGGGTATCAAGCTCCAGCTTGGCGCTTATCTCATCGAGCAGGACATCTTCTTGCTGTTCGATCTCTTTCTTTGCCTGGTGGTATTCACTCAGGGCATCGTCGCGTTGACGTTCAAGTTTGCGCAGGTCTTTTTTGGCCGCTATTTTTTCTGCGGTTGAGGCCAGTTGCCGAGCCTGTTTTTTCAGGTTCTTGATCTCTTCATCCAGTTCTTCGACGGTAACAAACAAGGCCTGACGACGGTCCTGCGCCCAGCGCTCGAGCTTGTCGTTTTCCTGCTCGAAGTAGGACTCCAGTTGCTGTTCGGTCTCCAGCTCCTTGTTAGCTACCGCCTCCTCGAGCAAGGGTTGTAGCGGCGTAGTATCCAGCACCATGGGTTCTTGCAGTACCCTGGCGGGGATGCGGAGCAAATGCTCGGCATTGGCCTGACTGAGCACCTCTTCATTGTCGGTAATGGCCAACACGAGTAAATGCTGCGCACGCGTTTTAGCGTAGTTAAAGGTCAACTGCGCCAGTTGCAACGTGCCACTTTGGCCGATCAGTGGCCTCAGGGCCGCATAATGACCGCCCTCCAACACGCCGTAGTCAAATTGAAGATGGGCATCGGGCAGTGTCCGTCCTTTGGCCCTGTGCACCAGATCCCAGGCCAGGTAGTGCTCAGTGGCTTGCAGACGGAAGAACTCGGAGTCGTGCTCCTGCACCAGCGGCCAACTAAGGTCATAGCGTTGACCCTGGTAAATGAAGTGGCTGCGCTCGACTAACACGCCCGGTAACTCAGCCCGGGCTAGGTCAAGCAATACCTGTTCATGGCTACTGAGAAAATCCTGGCTGTGGTCCCGCCGCGTTTTCAGCGCCGCGACTACATCGCGGTCAAAGTTGCTGAGCAGGTGTTGCCGGGCCTGCTCTTCCTTGACCGATAATACCTCTTCCATCTCGGCTTGCAGTTGGTCGAACTGGGCTTCAATTTCTTGTTCGGTTCGGCAATTCTGGTAGATATCGTAGATACGTCTTTCGATATCGATGTTGCTTTCAATCGCACCCAGTATTTCATCCGATGCGCCAAATACGCCCTCAAACAGTTTCAGCTTCTCATTCAGCAACTGAAAAACCCGCTGATCGGCGGGGTTTTTGCGGTTGACGAAGTTGACCACCACCACGTCGTTTTTCTGGCCGTAACGGTGTACGCGGCCAATACGCTGCTCGACTTTCTGCGGGTTCCAGGGAAGATCGTAGTTGATCAGTACCGAGCAGAATTGCAGGTTGATACCCTCACCACCGGCTTCGGTAGAGATAAGAATATCCGCCTTGTCGCTTTTGAAGTGGTCTACCAGCGCGGCCTTCATATCAGCCGTGCGTGATCCGCTGACCCGACCGCTACCCTGATGGCGTTCTAGCCAGTCTGTATAGATCTGCTTTGAGCTGCTGTCGGTATTGCTACCATTAAGCAGTACGGTACGGCCGTTGTAACCATTTTCTTGAAGGAGCTTGTCGAGGTATTGCTGGGTACGGCAGGACTCGGTAAAAACCACGGCTTTGCGCTGTCCGCCCAAGTTTGCGGTCATATCCAACGCGCGTTGCAATACCACCAACAAGGCGTTGCCCTTGGCATTATCAGAAATACCGGCGGCAAGCTGTTGGTACTCGGAGAGCAGCACAATTTCTTCAGCTAGCTTGGCCTGTTTGGTCTTGGGGTCCAAGACAGGGACGTCAGAATCTGACTCATCGAACTGGTCCAGCCAGTCGTCGGCTTCTTCTAGATCACTCAGACTCTCTTCGGATAACAGCTGCTCTGCGCGCAGACGTTTCACCATCCCTTTGAGGGTATCAGCAATGGCAAAGCTGGAGGATGCAAGAATCTTGCGCAGGCCAATACTCACCAAATGCCGGGCCTGATGGGATATGGCTTGTAGATCAGGGCGCTGAAGATAGCTCGACAACTTCTGGTATAACTCCCATTCGCTCTCGGTGGGAGTAAAATCCTGGGTGATGGCATAGCGATTGGTGAAGTTGATTCCGCCTTCCTGCTGCACCTGCTTACGCAGTGTGCGATGGCACAGGGGCTGTATTCGATGCTTCAGGTCTTCCAGTGCGGCATTGTTCTTTTGGCGATTGACGTAAAGCGTCCGAAATGACTTTGCGTCACCGAAATAATGCGCATCTATAACGCTGGCCAGTCCGTAAAGCTCCATCAAGTTATTCTGGATAGGAGTGGCAGAGAGTAGTACACGGGACTCAGCCCGCTCGGTAGCCTGCACCACATCCTTGGCGCGTTTGCTGCCCTTGGTCTGGTAGATATTCCTGAGCTTGTGCGCTTCATCGAAGACGACCAGATTCCAGTCAATCATCCTGACTTTATTCTTTTGCGCGGCAACATATTCGTAGGAGCAGATAACGATACGCTCCGACTGATCGAACGGATTGGTTAGTCCCAGTTGACGCTGCTCATGAGCAATCTTGCTGTCGATAATTATTGAGGGTAGTTCAAACTTGTCTGCCAGTTCCTGATTCCACTGCTTGCGCAGGGAGGCGGGGGTAACCAGCAGGATGCGCTTCTTGCACTCCGCCCACTTCTGCGCAATGACCAGACTGGCCTCAATGGTTTTACCCAAACCCACTTCGTCAGCCAGCAGCACACCCTTGGCTAGTGGCGACTTGAGCGCAAAGCAGGCAGCCTCAATCTGATGTGGGTTCATGTCCACTCGTGCTGAGGCCATGGTCCGCGAGATCTGATTCTCGATGCGATCACTTTGGGTAAGCCAGTGGGCAAAATAGGCACTTTGGTGCGCAGTGAAAGTGGTCATTTGCGCGTCTCGCCGCCGCTTTGTTCGGCTTCCAGCCAGCGATCAATAGCCGCCCTGCCAAACCGCCACTGTTTGCCCAGCTTCTGGCCGGGTATACGGCCTTCCTGGACCAACTTGTAAATGGTCGATTTGGGTATTTTGAGATATAACGCCAGTTCGTCTAGCGTCATGACCTGATCAATGCTGGGGTTGGTCACGGATCACTCTGGTATTTAACAGTTTTTAGCGGGTAACCAGAGTATTTATCAGTAACCGGAGAAGTGCAACCTGATTGCTAGGGCAAGATCGTACGCAAATACCGGCCTCGCTCAAAATCATCCAATAGAAAATGGTGCACTTCGGACTCGACCTCAGAAGCAGGCAAGCTCAGAAAATGCTCCTTGCGCTCCGACGCATGGTCACCTTCCGCCATCAAGTCAGCCACTACGCAGTTAAGATTGGCTTCGCACGGGGTGTCGCCGTTTGGAGATAGCAATTTGACCACCTGTGCATAGCAATCCTTTGAGCGCGAAAAAGACTCATCCGCACGCTCTCGGAGCATGCAATATAAAAAGCGATTCTCGGCGTGATCGGGAGCTAGTGCTAAAGCTGCTTCAGCATCAGTAAGCGCTTGTAGGTATTGCTGATTCTGAATATGAACATTAACTTGAGACATCAGCTCAGAGGCTTCGCGGACTTTATCGGGTGAAGTTTCGTTTTGCGCTGAAGGAACCCTTTCGCTGTTGCCCTTCTCGTTGTCCTGCTCCACCGTGCAACCAGTACCGACAAGGCAGAAGAAGAAAGGAATGAGTAAGTTTTTCATTTGGTTTTCACTATGAGCAGTGGAATCGTCACCGCACCGGTAGGAGGTATAGGTACTGCTCTTCCTTCTGGAACACTGTAAATGTAGCCACCGCTAACGACGATGTGAACCGCGCTACCAAGCTCAGGAGGCGGTAATGTGAGAAAGGTAGACCCTATAGGCGCGTATTGGTCATTCGGCCAGAGCCCGGCCTCATTTCTATCCATCACTAATGGAACCGATAAAATTTGGCGCCCATCTACCAACACCTGTGCGGCAGCTTGGAAATGTACGGTACCCATGTGATTTGCTGCGGTGAACCCCATTGCCGAAACAAATAGCTCCCGTCCATTCAAACTCAATGCGCCTTTGATGAAGAATGTGCCGTTTACGCCGACGCCTTCCGCAGGTAAAAATGCGACTTGTCGCAGATTAAACTCGGGAGACTCCAATTGATAACTGAGCGGCGTTTCTCGACGATTCAAGGTTTCGGGGCTGTCCACACTGGATGACAAAATGTCACCGGCTTCCATTTCCATGAAGTTGCTGAGCGGGCCTTCGGCAGTAGCCTCGTCGGCGCTAACAGAAAGCATCGACAAGGAACGCTCTGTAAACTCCGCCAAACTTGAATTAATGCTGCCAACACCGTTACGCAACTGAGCCCCCACGTCTATCGTGCCTTGCGCAAGTAGCGTGTTAGAGCCCGCAGGGCAACCACAGGCGACATAATCGCCCGCTCTGGCAGCAGGACCGGCCGGCAAGAACGTGGTACGCCCGCCTACCGCAACAATTTTGCCTACGCCTTGTTTGCATGCCGGGCAGGTTGCCTTGTGGCCCACGGAACTCGCGACCAAACCGTCAAATTCCAATCCAGCATTACCTTCGATGACTACGCCGCCTGTCGACGTCATAGAGCCGATCCCTATGCTAAGCATTTTATGCAAACCTCCCTGTACCCAATACATGTTTTCAGCGAGCATGAATGATGAAGTGCACCATCATACGGAGCACAGTTAATGGGGCAATTGCGCTGACCAAAACTGAGACCTCTGACACATTCTTGCGCCGAGACCATCAATCCCACGCATCTCCCATCCATCACCAAAGCAACTGTCGCGCAATCAATCCAACTACCTCTTGGCTCCCAAGCCGGGCGCCGGGTGATAACGTTATTTTCATTCGCCACCCATCAGTCCCATCAAGGAGCCCGACATGTCACTCGCAGCCGCTCGTCAATCGATCTTTATCACTGGTGCCGCGTCCGGCATGGGCCGGGAAACGGCGCGGCTGTTTCATCAGCAGGGCTGGTTTATCGGCGCTTTTGATGTGAACCAGGCTGGGCTGGAGGCATTGCAGGCTGAACTGGGCGCGGAAAACTGCCTGATCGGGCAATTGGATGTGAGCGACAAGGCCGCCTATGAACGGGCGGTGAATGCCTTTGACGAGGCCACGGGCGGGCGCATGGATATTCTGTTCAATAACGCCGGCATTGCCATGCGCGGGTTCTTTGACGAGATCCCTTTTGATGAACAGATGCGCATCGTGCAGGTGAATTTTGTCGGGGTGCTGAACGGTATTCACACCGCGCTGCCGCTGCTCAAGGCCACGCCCAATGCGCTGTGTTTCACCACCTCGTCGTCCTCGGCGACCATGGGTATGCCGTTGATTGCGGTGTATTCCGCGACCAAGCATGCGGTCAAGGGGCTGACCGAGGCGCTGTCCAACGAGTTTCGCCGGCATGACATTCGCGTGGCGGATGTATTGCCGGGGCTGATTCGTACCGGCATGCCAGACGATGCGCTGCTGGCCGCCGCATCGGACAAAGGCGCGTTCCGCGTTATTGAAGCTATCGAGGTGGCCAAGGTGGTGTGGCAGGCCTACCAGTCCGAAACCTTGCACTGGTATGTGCCGGAAGAACTGGCGGACCTGGACAAGGCTGCGGGCAACAATCCGGAGCTGCTGCGCGACAAGTTGGCGCGCCAGCTCTAATCGCCTTGCCGCGGGCTCTGGCCTGCGGTTAGCCTTGGCGGCTATTGCCAAGGGGTATTGTCGATGCGGGTGCTGGTCTGGGATCTTCCGTTACGTGTGTTTCACTGGCTGCTGACGGCCGCAGTAGTAGGCGCATTGATTACGGTGCAGTTGGGCGGTGACTGGATGCTCTGGCATGCGCGTAGCGGCCTGGCGGTGCTGGGGCTGCTGAGCTTCCGGTTGGTCTGGGGCCTGATCGGCCCCACTTATGCGCGCTTCGGCCAGTTTGTACCCACCCCCGGCAAACTCAGAGCCTACTTCACAGGTCGCTGGCAGGGCCTTGGGCATAATCCGCTGGCGGCGCTTTCGGTGTTTGCGCTGATCGGGTTGTTTACCTTTCAGGCCCTCAGCGGGCTGGTGGCCAGCGACGACATTGCCTTCAGCGGGCCGCTGGCCAACCTGGTGCCGCGTGCGCTGAGCAGTGAACTGTCGTTCTGGCATCGCTGGAATGAAGAGCTGATCTATATTCTGCTGGCACTGCATGTGCTGGCGATTGGGGTTTACCGGCTACGCGGTCAGCATTTGCTGGGCCCGATGATTCATGGCCACAAACACACGGCAAGTACTCACGCCCAGGAAGCGCGCGGCGGCGGTGTGCTCGCGCTGCTGATTGCCATCGCAATAGCCGCTTTGGTGGTCTGGCTGGCGAGCGGCAGTTGGCTGGGGTGAGTCCTTGCCGGGGCCCTGTGTGATTGATATGTTGCTGCTAACCCGCCCCAGGACTCGCCCGTGAGCTCTTCGACCGCCCTTGACCGATTGTTACAGTGCCCGCTGCGCAGATCACGCCGACCCGCTTTGGGACTGCTGTTCGCCATTATCCTTGGGCTGCCAATTCAGGCATCCGCGCAGGATCTGCTGGTGTTTGCGGCGGCGAGCCTGGGCGACACTCTGCAAAAAGTCTTTAGCGCCTGGGAAGCAGACACCGGCAACAGGGCGGTGGCGTCCTACGCGGGCAGTTCTGCCCTGGCGCGGCAAATCCAGCAGGGCGCACCGGCGGATGTATTTATTTCCGCCAGCGGCGAGTGGATGGACGCACTGGAAACAGCCGGCGAACTACGCCCGGGTAGCCGCCGCGACCTGCTCGGCAATCGTCTGGTGCTGATTGCCCACGGCAGCGCCAGCCGGCGGGTTGTGCTAGAGCCGGGCGTTGACCTGGTCAGCCTATTGCAAGGCGAGCGGCTCGGTATGGCGATGGTCGACGCGGTGCCTGCGGGCATTTACGGTAAGGCTGCGCTGACATCGCTGGGCCTGTGGGCCGACGTTGAGGCGCATGTCGCCCAGTCCGACAATGTGCGCTCGACGCTGAAACTGGTTGCCTCGGGTGAGACGCCTTATGGCATCGTCTACGCGACAGATGCCAGGGCCGAACCGAAGGTGAGTATCGCTGCGACCTTTGCCGAGGACAGCCATGCGCCTATTGTCTATCCCGTCGCCATTCTGAACGGCAGCCGCAGCCCGGTCGCTGCCGATTTTCTTGAGTACCTGAGCGGGGACAGGGCGCGCGCGTTGTTTGCCGCCGATGGCTTCAAGGTGCTGGATTGATTGCGGACTGGGCCAACTGGCTAGGCCCGGCCGAGTGGCAGGCCGTCGCGCTGTCCTTGCGCGTGTCCTTCTGGGCGACGCTGGCCAGTCTGCCGCTGGGTCTGTTTGTGGCCTATGCCCTGGCGCGCTGGCAGTTCCCGGGCAAGTGGCTGCTCAACGGCGTGGTGCATCTACCGCTGATTCTGCCGCCAGTGGTCACCGGTTACCTGTTGTTGGCCACTTTCGGCAGGCGCGGGCCAGTCGGCGCTTTTCTGGAAAACACCTTTGGCATTGTGTTCGCCTTCAACTGGACCGGTGCCGCGCTGGCGGCGGCCATCATGGCCTTTCCACTGATGGTGCGAGCCATGCGCCTGGCCATTGAAGCGGTAGACCCGAAGCTGGAGCAGGCTGCCAGTACCTTGGGTGCAGGCCGCTATCGGGTATTTGTCAGCATTACCCTGCCGCTGATCATGCCCGGCATTATCGCCGGATCCATTCTGGCTTTCGCCAAGGCGATGGGCGAGTTTGGCGCGACCATCACCTTCGTCTCCAACATCCCCGGCCAGACCCAGACTATTCCGTCTGCGATCTATGCCTTTTTGCAGGTGCCCGGTGGCGAGTCCACTGCCGGTCGGCTGGTGATCGTGTCGGTAGTGATTGCGATGGCCGCACTGCTACTCTCTGAGCTGATTGCCCAGCGCGTCGCCAAGAGGATCGCCGGCCAATGACACTGACTGTTGCCATTCGGCACGACTTTCCGGATTTTCAGCTAGATGTGGACTTCCAGGTTCCTCCGGGCCTGACGGTGCTTTTCGGCCCCTCGGGCTCTGGCAAGACCAGCATCGTCAATGCGCTGGCCGGGCTGTTGCGCCCGACACAGGGGCGCATTGTGCTGGATGACCGCGTGCTGTTGGATACCGCGCAGAATATCTGTTTGCCGGCCCACCAGCGCGGGCTGGGTTATGTGTTTCAGGAGGGCCGGCTGTTCCCGCATATGAGCGTGCGGCAGAACCTGCTGTACGGTCAGCGCGCCCGACCGGCACCGGATGATCAAGATGGTCTGGAGGCCGTAGTGGCCATGCTCGGCATCGGCGATCTGCTCAAGCGTCGCCCCGGCGCGCTGTCCGGTGGCGAGAAGCAGCGCGTGGCGATTGGCCGGGCGCTGCTCTCGCAACCGAGCCTGATTCTCGCCGACGAGCCACTTGCCGCACTGGATCAGGCGCGCAAGGATGAAATCCTGCCGTATTTCGAACGCCTGCGCGATCAGGCCCGGTTACCCATTCTGTATGTCAGCCATTCGCTTAACGAAGTGGCGCGCCTGGCTACCAGCATCATCTGCGTGGAGCAGGGGCGTATAACTCATGCAGGCCCGGCAGCGGAGGTTCTCGCCGATCCACAGTCCGCGCTGACAATGCCCGGAGCAGGCGCGCTACTTCAGGCCCGCGTAACGGCGCATCATGAGGATGGTCTGAGTGAGCTGGAAACCGGCGCCGGCGCGCTGTTTCTACCGCGTATTCAGGCAGCGCCGGGCAGCGCAGTGCGCGTGCGTATCCAGGCACAGGATGTGATGCTGTCAAAGGGGCGGCCGGAGGGTTTGTCGGCGATCAATGTGCTGCACGGCCACATCCGCGATATCACGCTGGATCAGGGGCCGCACGCGATGCTGTCGATCCAGGTAGGCGAGCAGGTACTGCTGGCGCGGATTACCCGGCGCTCATTGAATGCCCTGCAGCTGGAGCGCGGCAGCCCCTGCCACGCGATCATGAAGTCGGTAACGCTGGACCCTGGCACAACAGGCATCTGAGCAAGCAGCGCTTACAAGGGTTAAGCCTGCTCAGGCAAGGCGCCGGGCCGCTTCAGGCTACCCAGGGTATTAAAGGCAATATGCGTACTGGGGAACACCTCGCGTACCTGCTGTTCCAGCCAGTCTGTGCTCTGCAGGCGATCCATCAGCGGGCCCTTTACCTCGGCCAGATGCACATGAACGTCACGCTCAAGCAGGCCCTCGGTCAGCTCACTGAGCATGTCCAGACCGGTGCCATCGATATGGTTGACCGCTGACAGAATCAGCAGTACTTCGCGGGTATCCGGGTAATCGCGCAGCGCCTTCTGAATGGAAAACTCGATGGCCTTGGTATTGGCGAAGAAGATGTTCTCGTCAATGCGCAGGGCCAGCGTGTGCGGCGCCGTTTCCACCAGATGGCGCTTGGTATTGCGGAAATACTGGGTGCCCGGTACCCGGCCCACCACCGCCACATGCGGACGACTGCCGCGCCACAACTGCGCGGCGATCGACAAGCAGATACCCAGCACAATGCCGCCCTCGATCCCCAGAACCAAGACGCCAGCGGCGGTGCAGAACAGCGTCAGACCTTCCGACTTGTCATAACGCCAGGCGCGCTTGAGGCTGGCCAGATCTATCAGTGGGGTGACCGCTACCAGAATGATCACCGCCAACACCACGAGCGGCAAATGCGCAAAAATCGGCGCAATAGTCACCAGAATCAGCGCAATGATCAGGGCGGCGACAATGCCCGCCAGCGGCGTATTGGCACCCGCTTCGACGTTGACCACCGAACGGGAAAAACCCCCGCACACTGCGAAGCCGCCGGTAATGCCCGACCCCAGGTTGGCCGCGCCGAGGGCCAGCAGCTCCTGGTTGGCATCAATGCTCTGGCGTTTGTGCCGGGCCAGCGATTGAGCGATGGACACGCTTTCGACAAAGCTGACCAGACTGATCAGCGCGGCCGGCAGCAGCAACGAGCGCAGATTACTCAGGTCAGGCGTTACCCAATACAGCGATGGCAGCCCCAATGGCAAGCTGCCCACCACCGGCACACCGCGTTCGGCCAACCCGCCGAAGACGGTGACCGCCATCGCCAGGCCCACCACCACGATGGGCGCCAGCCGCGCGAGCAAGGTTGCCAGCGCCTGCTTCACACCCAAGCGTTTGAGATGACCCGCCAACAGGCTGCGGGCATACAGCAGCAGTAACAGGCAGATCAGGCCGAAGCCCAGCACCAGGCTGTTGATCATCTGCCAGTTGTCCAGCAATTGCATCGGGCTGGCAGGCAAACGCGGTATGCCGAGCAGGTGCGGTAACTGGCTCAGCACAATCAGGATGGCTGCGCCGCTGATAAAGCCGCTGATCACCGGATGGCTAAGAAAGTTGGCAAGAAAACCCAGGCGCAGCAGCCCGAACACAAAGAGCATCACGCCCGAAAGCAAGGCCAACCAGATGGCCAGTTGCAAGTAGGCTTCACTGCCGATGGCAGCCATGGGTGCGAGCAGGGTCGCGGTCATCAGACCGGTGACGGCCACCGGGCCCACAGACAGGCTCATACTGCTGCCGAATATGGCGTAACCAATCAGCGGTAGCAGGCTTGCGTACAGCCCAATCTGCACCGGCAGGCCAGCGAGCATCGCATAGGCCATGCTCTGCGGAATGATCATCACGCTGACCACCAGGCCAGCAGTCAGGTCACCACTTAACCAGGCGCGCCGATAATGCCGAGCCCACGCCAGGATGCCGGTACCGCCGGGGGGTTGCAGACGTCGATTTTCCAGCATCAGGCTGTCGCCAGTCGGTCATAGAGTTTGAACAACAGCATACCTGCAAGCATCGCGACAACGAAGAGCAACGCTTGCGGCATCCCGGCACCCAGCGCCACCAATGCCGGCCCCGGACAGAAGCCAGCCACCCCCCAGCCAGCACCGAAAATCACCGCTCCGAGCACCAGCCGCCGATCAATCCGACGGGTGTCAGGCAAGTTCATTGGCTCGCCACTGAGGGAGCGCTGTGCACGCTGCGCCCATTGCATCGGCACAAAGGCCGCACCAATGGCACCGGCCATGACCAGCGCCAGCGACGGATCCCAGGCACCAAACAGATCGAGAAAGGCCAGTACCTTGGCCGGGTTGGCCATGCCCGCAATAATCAGCCCAACACCGAACAGCAAGCCACTGGCGAAGGCAATCAGTTTGCGCATGCGTCAACCTCCCCACAGATGGCGTAGCAGAAACACGCTCACGAAGCCGGCACCCATAAACGACAGGGTAGCGACCAACCCCCGTGGCGACAGCCGCGCCAAGCCACAAACCCCATGCCCGCTAGTGCAACCCGAACCCATCCGTGAGCCGAAACCGACCAGCAAGCCGGCCAGGATCAACGCCACCGGCCCTGCTTCAATAACAATCGTCGGGCGGCTGTGCACCAGCCAATACAGCAGCGGCGCGAGCAGCATACCGAGCACGAACAGCAAGCGTTCGCCGTTACCCGACTGGCGTGGGCTCAGCAGTCCACCAAGCATGCCACTGATGCCGGCAATGCGGCCATTGAAGACCACCAGCAGGGCGGCCGACAGGCCGATCATGATGCCGCCGATCAGCGCCGACCACGGGGTGAAACTGGCCCAGTCGATTGTCATGCCTTGATCTCCTTTGTGCACAGATCGGGAAGGGGGATGCTGGCCGGCAATTGTATGCCTTCCTGAACGGCTGTGCTCAATTGCGCCAAACATTGGCATTAAAAGCTTTTTGACGCTTAAGCGAATCTTAAGTTTAGCCCCGCATTCTTCGCTCCATTACTGGAGAGAAGCCCATGTCCCAATCGCTCGTTACCGCAGCAGCCCCGCTGGCCACCTTCGCCAATCAATACGTATTGGAGCTGGTTGGCAATCAACATTCTGACGATCCCCGGCGCGCCTCGCTGGAAGCCTTCGTGCATCAGCGTTTTGCTGACACCTACGGCGCCCAGGTCAGCCACTACATGCCGCAACTGCTTGGCGCCCGTCAGAACGGCGTGCTGCAAGCGGTAGTCGGCCTGCGCCCCGCTGACGCTGAGCCGCTATTTCTGGAGCAGTATCTGGATATGCCCGCTTGCCGGCAGATTCAGCTGCGCACTGGCATGCCGTTGCAGCGCGAGGGGATGGTCGAGGTCGGCAACCTGGCGGCGTTGGCACCAGGCGCGGCGCGGGTGCTGATCATTGCGCTGACCCACTACCTTGCAGCCCAGGGCTTTACCTGGGTGGTGTTTACCGGCACCGCCATGCTGCTCAACAGCTTTCAACGTCTGGCATTGAGCCCGGTCGATCTGGGCGTGGCCGATCCAGCACGGCTGGGTGAACAGCAGGCGGAGTGGGGCAGCTATTACGCCACCCGCCCGCGCGTGATGGCTGGCTACATTACCGAGGGTCTGGCCCAGTTGCACCAGCGGCAGGTGTTTCAGCGGCTGGGCTACCAACCTCTTTATCCATCACAACCGGAGTATCCCCATGTCAGCGCTTGAATCATTCTGGCAGACCTTGGCTGGCCATGCGCAAAGCAAAGCAAATGTACCGGCGCTTATCGATGACTACGCCAGCGTGGCCTATGGCGAGTTGACTGGCCAGATAGCGGCTCGCAGCCAGCAACTGCTCGACGGTGGCTGCAAGCGGGTGGCGCTGGCTCTTGAAAACGGCAATGACTGGGTACTCTGGGATCTAGCCCTGCTGCACAGCGGGCTGATATGTGTGCCCGTGCCGCCGTTCTTCAGTGCTGGCCAGGTGCGCCACCTGCTCGACAGCGCCGATATCGATACCATTATCGGCACCTTGCCAGGCGCTGTGCAGGCTGAGGACATGGGTTATAGCCACACGCGTCTGGGCTGGCAACGCCTGATCTCTGCCCACCCCGACGCCAGTACACGGGTACCCGAAGGCACCTGCAAGATAACTTTTACCTCGGGCACCACCGGGCAGCCGAAAGGGGTTTGCCTGTCAGCAAACGCGATGATGGCCGTCGCCCAGAGTGTGCAGACAGCGTGCGCCGACGTGAGCCCGGAGCGGCACCTGGTGCTGCTGCCGCTGGGGGTGTTGCTGGACAATATTGGTGTCTATGCCGCGCTGCTCGCCGGCGCACGGGTGTGCCTGCCGGAATACAGCGGTGTGCGCAACAACACACTGGATATGCCCAAGCTGATCCAGACCTTGCACAACAGCCAGCCACACAGCCTGATCCTGGTGCCACAACTGCTGCAGGGGCTGTTGCAGGCGGCAACTGCAGGGCTGCACGTGCCAACCAGTTTGCGCTTTATCGCGGTCGGCGGTGGGCGGGTTGCCCCTGCACTGCTCGATCAGGCCGCACACCTGCGCTGGCCCGTATTCGAGGGCTACGGGCTCTCTGAATGCGCGTCAGTCGTCAGTCTCAATCGCCCGCAACAACGTCGCCCCGGAACCGCCGGCAGAGCCCTGCCGCATGTGCGGATCAGCCTCGCCGGCGATGGCGAAGTGCTGGTGCATGGCAATGGTCCTCTGGGCTACCTGGGTAATCCGGAGCCCGCACCCTCACCCTGGCCGACCGGCGATATCGGCCGTCTGGACGATGGCTTTCTGACCATTCTGGGGCGCAAGAAGAACCAGTTCATTACCGCCTTTGGGCGCAACGTGAATCCGGAGTGGATCGAGGCTGAACTGACTGGCGAGCCGGCGATTGCCCAGGCGTTTGTGCACGGCGAAGCCCTGCCCAGCAACCTGGCGCTGCTGGTACCGCGCCACGCGAACATCACCCAGACCGAAATTGAAGCGGCCGTGGCCCGCGTCAATAACGGCCTGCCGCATTACGCCCGGGTTCACCACTGGCTGGTTGTCCATCAGCCCTTTACCGCTGCCAACGGCCTGCTGACCGCCAATGGTCGACTGCGCCGCGACACCCTTTTTGAACACTACCGCCCCGCGTTGCAGGGCTTGCTATCCGAGGAGTTGAGCGTATGAGCTTTTTCGAGCGTTTGCACACCAGCACCCAGACCGAGCGCGACTACCTGTTCACCTCACCGCTGATTCAGGCGGCTTTGAGCGGGCAAGTACAGCGTCATAGTTATATCGCCTTCCTGACCCAGGCATTTCATCATGTCAGCCATACCGTGCCTTTGCTGATGGCCTGCGGCGCCCGACTGACCGCGCGGCAGGAATGGATTCGCAACGCCATGGCCGAGTACATCGAGGAAGAACTTGGCCATCAGGAATGGATCCTCAACGACCTGCGCGCCTGCGGGGCCGACGCTGAAGCGATACGCCACGGCCAGCCGGCTCTGCCTACGGAGCTGATGATCAGCACCATGTATGACCGTATCAACCGGCTCAACCCTGTGTCCATGCTGGGCATGGTATTCGTGCTCGAAGGCACCAGCATCGCGCTGGCGAGCCAGGCAGCGGGCAGCCTGCAAAAGGGCCTCGGCCTGCCGAACAAGGCGTTCAGTTACCTGACCTCGCACGGCGCGCTGGATCAGGAACACATGAAGTTCTTCGAGCAACTGGTCAACCGCCTGGAAGACCCAGCCGACCAGGAAGCGGTAATCCATACCGCCAAGGTTATCTACCGCCTGTACGCCGACATGTTCCGCAGCCTGCCGGGCTCGGTGGAGGTGCCCCATGCGCTTGCAGGATAGTGTCGTGGTGCTGACCGGTGCCACCGGCGGCATGGGCCAGGCGATGGTGGCCGCGCTATGCCAATCCGGCGCACGCGTTCTGCTGGTGGGCCGTCAGTCAGGCCCATTGCAGGCGCTTGAACAACGCTTTGGTGTCCAGGTGACCAGCTTGCAGGCCGACCTGCGGCTGGCCGAGGATCGCGCCAGAGTGGTGAGCGCTGCACGGCAGATGAGCGGCTTCAACCTGCTGATCAATGCGGCAGGCGTCAACCACTTCGGGCTGTTTGAATCGATGAACGACGACGCCATAGCCGACCTGATCGATATCAACCTGACCGCCAATCTGCAGCTGACCCGCGCCCTGTTACCCCTGCTCAAGGCCGCACCACAGGCCTGCGTGGTGAATATCGGTTCGACCTTCGGCTCGATCGGCTACGCCGGCTTCAGCGCCTATTGTGCGAGCAAGTTCGCCCTGCGCGGCTTTTCCCAGGCCCTGCGCCGCGAGCTGGCCGATACCCGTGTCGGGGTGCTCTACCTCGCGCCCAGAGCCACCGACACCGAGATGAACAGCGCCCAGGTTCACGCCATGAACAGCGCTTTGCAGGTCGCCATGGACCGCCCTGAGCGGGTCGCGGCGCAACTGATCAAGGCGCTAGAAAAAGACCTGCGAGAAGTGCATCTCGGCTGGCCCGAACAACTCTTTGTGCGCCTCAACAACCTGTTGCCCTCCCTGTTGGACAAGGCCCTGCGCCGCCAACTGCCAACCATCCAGCATTTCGCCACTGCTCCCGTGAGTGGCACACCTATGGAGCAAAAACCATGAACATGCTCAAACAACTGGCCCTGACTGCGGCCTTCTGGGGCTTGAGTCTGGCGGCCAGCGCGGCTGACGTCAGTGCCCTGCAACAACGCTGGGCACAGATCCATTATGAACTGCCGCTCAAACAGCAAGCCAAGGCTTACGCCCTGCTGGCAGACGAAGCACGCCAGTTGACGGACGCCAACCCGGACAGCGCCGCCGCGCATATCTGGCAAGGCATCATTCTCAGCAGTTGGGCGGGCGCCGAGGGCGGCCTCGGGGCGCTGGGCAAGGTCAAGGAAGCCAGGGCTGAACTGGAGCAGGCCCTGGCGCTTGAACCCGATGCCTTGCAGGGCTCGGCTTACACCAGCCTGGGCGCGCTTTACTACCAGGTGCCGGGCTGGCCAATCGGCTTCGGCGACGAAGCCAAAGCGGGCGAGCTGCTGCAGAAGGCGCTGACACTCAACCCTGACGGGATCGACAGTAACTATTTCTGGGCAGATTACCTGATAGGGCAAAAGCGCTATGCTGAAGCCAGAACGGCGTTGCTCAAGGCTCAGGCAGCGCCGCCGCGACCCGGGCGCGAGCTGGCCGATAAAGGCCGGCAGCAGGAAATCCGCGAGCTGCTGAATACACTCTGAGTAACGCCCATGCGACTGCTACTGGTTGAAGACGACAAATCCCTCGGCGAGGGCATAATGACCGCACTCAAAGCCGAGGGCTATACGCTCGACTGGTTGCAGGACGGGGCCAGCGCGCTGCATGCCCTGAGCAGCGAACCCTTCGACCTGGCGATTCTGGATCTGGGCCTGCCGCGCATGGACGGTCTGCAAGTGCTCAAGGCCCTGCGCGACCGCCACCATAGCGTCCCGGTGCTGATCCTCACCGCCCGCGATGGCGTGCATGACCGCATAGCCGGGCTCGATGCTGGCGCGGATGATTACCTGACCAAGCCCTTTGACAGTGCCGAACTCAAGGCCCGGCTGCGCGCACTTCTCAGGCGCAGCAACGGCCGCGCCGAGCCGCTGATCAACCTGCGTGGCGTGACAGTGGATCCGCAGAACCAGCAGGTGACACTGGAGGGCAAGGTGGTCAGCCTGTCGCGCAAGGAATTCGTATTGCTGCACGAGCTGATCGCCCAACCCGACCGGGTATTGACCCGCGACCGTCTTGAGCAAGTGCTCTATGGCTGGAATGAGGAGGTCGACAGCAATACCCTGGAAGTCCACATCCATCACCTGCGACGCAAACTCTTTCCTGAACTGATCCGCACCCTGCGCGGCGTCGGCTATATGATCGAGCGCCAGGCATGAACTCCATCCGCCGGCGGATCCTGCTGCGCGTACTGGGCCTGTTGCTGGTAGGGTCATTGATTCTCAGCGCCGTCAGCTACCGCGACGCCACACATGAGATCGAAGAGCTGTTCGACGCGCAGTTAGGCCAGAGCGCGCGGGTGCTGCAAGGCCTGCTGCGGTTGCCGCAGGCGCAGATCGACCATCAGCAATTGGCCCAGGCACTGATCGAGTCGGCCGAGCAGCAGCCCACCCTGGGCCATCGCTATGAAAGCAAGCTGGCCTATCAGGTACGCGACGCCGAGGGCCAGATCATCGCGCGCTCGTTCAGCGTGCCGGTCATGGATGAAGACAACTGGCAACCCGGCTTCGACAATCTGGGGCAGGGCGAACAGCAATGGCGGCGCTATGTGCTGATGGACCCCCAGCAGCAGTTGGCGATCTGGGTCGGCGAGCGCGCGGACGTGCGTGGCGAGCTGGTGGGTAAGATAGTGCGCTCCACACTGATTCCCGATCTGGTCGGTATTCCGCTGATGCTGCTGTTGGTCTGGCTGGCCATCGGCTCTGGCCTCAAGCCGCTGGAGCGCATGGCGCGGCACATTCGCCAGCGCGACCCAAATAGCCTGCAACCGCTGCTGATCAGCGATCTGCCCCTGGAGCTGGAGCCCATGCAGGCGGCGCTGAATCGCATGCTGGATCAGTTGGGCCTGCTGTTTGCCCGCGAGCAACGCTTTATTGCCGATGCCGCACATGAGCTGCGCACGCCGCTGGCGATACTGCAGATACACGCCGATAACGCCCGTACGGCAACCGACCCGCTTGAACGTGACGCGGCGCTGAGCCACCTGCATGCCGGGGTTGAGCGCGCGACCCGACTGGTCAGCCAGATGCTGACCATGGCGCGGCTGGCCGATGAACAGCAGCGCGACAGAGTGCCGGTGCATTTACAACAGAGCTGCCGCAGCGAGCTGGCCCAGTTGCTGCCACTGGTATTGCGCAAGCATCAGGAGCTGTTGTTTGACGCCGACGAAAGTCTGCCGGCTGTCCTACATATGGAACCCGGCAGCCTGGGCATGCTCTTGCAGAACCTGGTCGGCAATGCCATCCAGCACTGCCCGGAGGGCGGCACTATTCAGCTACGCCTGGTGCTGGAGCAAAGCCCAGCGCCGACTTTGTTACTCTGTATAGAAGACAGCGGCGCGGGCGTGCCCGCAGCAGAACGCGAGCGGCTGCTGGAACGTTTTTATACCTGCGGCGATCTTCCGGGGGCCGGGCTGGGCTTATCCATAGTGCAGCGCGTTGTCGAGCGCCACCAGGGGCACATTGAGCTGGATGACAGCGTTCTCGGCGGCCTGCGGGTCAGCATTCGACTGCCGATTGATCAAGACCTGTCACGCTCGCGCAATATGCTGGAGCCTGCGCTGCCGCTGCCGGATACTGACCACCTGACTCACTGACAATGCCCGTAAACAGAGGACCCAAACAATGAATGAACAGCGCTTTGATCTAACCGGCAAGACCGCCCTGATTACCGGTGCCTCCAGCGGCCTGGGCGAACATTTTGCCCGCGTACTGGCCGCCGCTGGCGCCCGTGTGGTGGTCGCAGCGCGCCGTGCGGAGCGCCTGGCCCGGCTGGTCAAGGACCTGCAGGATCAGGGTTACGAAGCGCTCGCCGTGACCATGGATGTGACCGATGCCGATAGCGTCGATGCCGGTTTCCTGGAAGCCGAAGCGCAGTTCGGGACGGTAGACGTCCTGATCAACAACGCCGGCATCGGTGAAGGCGTACCCTTTCTGAAGATGACCGAAGGCAACTGGCGCAGCATGCTCGATACCAACCTGGACGGTGCCTGGCGCGTCGCCCATCGCGCGTCGGTGGCCATGGCCAAGTCCGGGCAGGGTGGCAGCATCGTCAATATCGCCTCGATCCTTGGTTTGCGTGTGGGCCAGGGGCTGAGCCATTACGCCGTAGCCAAGGCAGGCGTAGTGCAACTGACCAAGGCGATGGCCATTGAGCTGGCGCGAGACAAGATCCGCGTCAACGCGATCGCCCCGGGCTACTTCCGTACAGAGATGAACAACGACTATTTCGAGTCAGAAAAGGGCCAGCAGTACATCAAGGAAAAGGTCCCCATGCGCCGCCTCGGTCAGTTGGAAGAGCTTAGCGGGCCGCTGTTGCTATTGGCCAGCGAAGCCGGCGCCTTCATGACCGGCACGGTGATCAATGTGGATGGTGGGCATCTGAGCAACAGTCTTTAACCGGATTCCTGTGCGCGTATTGCCGGCAGACGATGGCGGGCTTGATCGTTTGACACTATTGTAAAACTTCAGCCACCTACGGATGCGCGCATGGCCTCCCGATTTTTCCCTCGCAATGAACGCTTACTGCATCTGGCTGGTGGATTGTTGCTGGGAGTATTTTTCGTTTATCTGGGCTGGTTGGACATCAGCAAACGTGACGAGCTCTGGCAACAGCAGCTTTCCAGCCAAGCTACCTCGCAAAGGCTGGCCGTGGAGCAATCACGCCAGGCCCTGCGCCGTCAGGCACTGATGGCTGCACGAGGGTTGGTGGAAGATCCCGACAACCTTAGGCTGGTTCGCAGGATTGCGCTTCTGGCGCAGCGTGATGGACTGCAGAGCGAGGGCGTGGATGCCCTGCGTGGCCAGCTCATGGCAGACCTCTCCAGCGCGTGGCAGGCATTGCAGGAGGCTGGCGTCGCCCAACTACAGGTCCATTTGAGCCTGCCCTCCGGGCCTGTAAGCCTGTTGCGCATGCACCAACCTGATGTCTGGGGCGACGAGCTAGGTGAAAATCGCCCAATGGTCGCTCAGGTACAGCGCAGCGGCAATGCACTGAGCGGGATGGAAACCAGCCGATATGGCTCAGGCATGCGCGGCATCGTTCCAATCCGCGCTTCGGCTGCCGATAACAGCCCGGTTGTGGGCTCCCTTGAAGTGGCTTTTGGCGCTTTGCCTGCATTGCAACAACTGGACGCCGAGCTGCAGTCTGGCCTGGCGCTGTTGGTGAACCCTGCCCTATTGAACGAACCCCTTGGCCAAGCCCCGGAGCCGATACCCGTTACCACACAGGGCAGCAAATGGTGGCTGGCAAAATATTCACGGCCTGAAATACGCGTTTGGCTAGAGTCCGACAACATCCCTGAACTGACTCTGAGTGAGCTGACCCAGACGGTAGATATCGGCCAGCAGCATTTTTTGATGACGCGCATTCCGGTCAAGGATTTCAGTGACCGCGTCACCCGCGACCCCGTCGCCATGATTCTGGTATGGCGCGATGTGACCGCGCAATGGCAACTGCATGAATCCGAGACCCAACAAGCAGCCATCACCTGGCTGCTGGCGTTCCTCGCTGCATTGACCATCCTGTCCGTGCTCATGCTGGCCAGCCGCGCCAGCGTGCGCCATCGCGAAAAAACCCATCAACTGCGTTTGATGGAAGAGATTCACAAGCACGAATACAATCGACAGTTGCTGAGCATTATTTCTCACGCACAGTCTGCCTATATCAAGGCCGACCAATTGAATAAAAGCTTTGATCAATTGCTCGAACGCATCATCGCGTTGACCGATAGCCAATTTGGTTTTGTCGGTCAGGTCGTGTACGACAAACAGTCCAAACCCTATCTGCAGACCTATGCGATCAGCGACATCACCTGGGATCGCACCAGCACCGAGCTCTATCAGCAAAGACTTGAGCAGGGCATGGTTTTCAGCAACCTCGACACCCTGTTTGGGCAAGTATTGCAGCAAGGCAAAGCCTATATCAGCAATGATCCCGTCAATGACCCCAAGCGTGGCGGGCTGCCACCCGGGCACCCGGACCTGCAGTCGTTCATTGGCCTGCCCATTCTGTTCGGCCGCGATCTGGTTGGCATGATCGGGTTGGCCAATCGCGCGCAGGGTTACACCCAGAGCGATGTGGAGCTTCTAACGCCGCTACTTGGCACCCTGGGTCAATTGGTGCATGCACTGCGTAGGGATAGCGAGCAGCGCAGCATTAGCCGCCGCATGGAGCAGCAGCGCCAGGCCTTGCGCGCGCTCAACGAAATCGCGGCATTACCCTATCTCGACACTATCAGCCGTCTCAAACAGGCGCTTGAGCTCGGCTGTGCCTATCTGCAGATGGATACGGGCATCATTAGCCACATCAGCGGCGACGACTATCTGGTGATGGCCCAGCACAGTCCAGGCGATCAATTACAGGAAGGTCAGCGTTTCGATCTGGGCTCCACTTACTGCGCGCTAACGCTGCAGCAGGAAGACGTACTGCCGATCGAGTTCATGGGCGAGTCGCGCTTCAAAGGCCACCCCTGCTACCAGCATCTCGCCCTGGAGAGCTATC
This sequence comes from uncultured Pseudomonadaceae bacterium, assembly GCA_963974865.1. Classification (GTDB taxonomy): domain Bacteria; phylum Pseudomonadota; class Gammaproteobacteria; order Pseudomonadales; family Pseudomonadaceae; genus Halopseudomonas. The sequence continues at coordinate 177,001 of CAXBEU010000003.1, forward strand.
TGGGTGTGATATTGATCGTCAGCGGCCAGCGCTACGGCACTTTGAATTTTTCCGCATCCACACCGCGCGAGACACCGTTCGAAGAGCCGGACCTGGATTTCATCCGCTTGCTGTCCCGCTGGGTAAGTGGCTCGCTGGGCCGCTGGGTTATGGAGCAGGAGCGCAACCAGTTGCTCGAGCGCTTCAACAAGCTGGCGCAACAGCTTCCCGGCGTTGTGTATCAGTACCAGCTATCTGCGGATGGGCGGGCGTGGTTTCCCTATAGTAGTCAGGGCTTGCGCGATATCTATGGCGTGAACCCTGCGCAAGCGCGAACGAGTGCAGCAGCGGTGCACGAGGCCATCCATCCTGATGACCGCCCATCGGTGATGGCCAGCATTCAGGCATCTGCGGCCAACCTGAGCCTGTGGCGTCACGAATACAGAGTACAACACCCACGCATGGGCGAGTTATGGCTGTCCGCGAAGGCCTCACCTGAGCGATTGGAAAATGGCGATGTGATCTGGCATGGCTTCATCACCGATATTACTGCCCGCAAACAAATGGAGCTCACCCTTGAACACGAGCGTACTCGGCTTGCGAGCATTATTCAGGCAACCAACGTGGGCACCTGGGAATGGAATGTTGAAACCGGCGAGACGCTGATCAACGACCGTTGGGCCGCCATTATCGGCTACCGCCAGGAAGAGCTGAGGCCCTTCCACAGTGAGCACTGGCGAGACCTGTTCCACCCTGAGGATATGGCCATTTCCAGAGCTCTGTTCGCACGCCATCTGGCTGGCGATTTGGATTACTACGAATGTAATTCGCGCATGCGTCACAAGAACGGCAATTGGGTTTGGGTTAACAGTCGCGGCCAGTTGATCAGCCGTGACGAACAAGGCAATCCGCTGTGGGTCAGTGGCACCCATACCGATATCACCACCCAGGTGGAGATGACCACGGCGCTCCAAAAGAGTGAAACACGATTCCGCACCATGGTCAGCAATTTGCCTGGCGCAGTCTATCGCTGCAGCAATGACGAGGCATGGACCATGTCCTACCTCAGTGAAGAAATTCTCCACATCACCGGGTATCCAGCAAGCGACTTTATCGAGAGCAACGTGCGCAGCTACGCCAGCATTGTGCACCCCGAGGACCTGCATCTTACCTATAAGGCCGTCGAGCACGTCATTCAGCAGCAGATGTTTGAGCTCAACTACCGCGTGCTTCACGCCGATGGTCACGATGTATGGGTGAAAGAAAAAGGGCGGGGCGAGTATGACAGTGACGGCAACCTGTTATGGCTCAGCGGCTTTATCTGGGATGCCACAGAACAGCATCGCATTGATCAGATGAAGAACCAGTTTGTTTCCACTGTCAGCCATGAACTGCGCACACCATTGACGGCCATTTCAGGTTCTTTGGGATTGATCAGCGGTGGAGCCCTGGGGCCAATACCTCCGGCAATGGCCGGGCTGCTGGCCATGGCCCACACCAACAGTCAGCGTCTCAATCATCTGATCAACGACCTGCTGGATATGGACAAACTGGCCGCCGGTAAAATGAAGCTGCATATGCTGGAGCAGCCCTTGGCGCCTATCCTGCAGCAAGCCCTGGAGGCCAATCAGAGTTATGCGCAGCAATACGAAGTCCAGTTGATCGCCGGGCAGATAGACGCTGTCAGTATGGTCATCGATGCCCAGCGGCTCGGTCAGATACTGAGCAATTTTTTATCCAATGCCGCCAAGTTTTCCTATCCGGGGAGCAATGTGACGCTGTCTGCGATCAGACAGAGCACGCAGGTCAAGATCAGCGTGACCGATACAGGCCAGGGCATTCCAGAGGCTTTTCATCACACCCTGTTTGAAAAGTTCTCGCAGGTGGACTCCACCAGTACCCGCAAGCACGAAGGTACCGGCTTGGGCCTGGCTATCAGCCGCGATTTGACCGAGAGAATGGGTGGCAAGATAGGTTTTGTATCAGAACCGGACAAGGGCTCAACGTTCTGGTGTCAATTCAACCTGGCGCAGGGAGAGGTGTAGGTAGCGCCGCCAGCACTCAGTTTCAGTAGCGCTCGGATATGGTCCGGGCAGCCAAAAGCAGATAACCTGCTTTCAAATAACGTTTTGATCGCAGCGCTGCGGCCTCAGGAAATGAGCGAAAATGATTGAGCTGGAAAGAATCATGCACATCGAAGATGACCTCTCCATCCAGGAGATCACCCGGGTAGCGCTCGAGATTGTGGGTGGTTTCACCGTGCTGAGCTGCAGCTCGGGGGCGCAGGGGTTGGCAGAGATCGATCGATTCGCTCCCCAGCTGATTCTGCTGGATGTGATGATGCCCGGTATGGATGGGCCGGAAACGCTGAGCCGGCTGCGCCAACTGCCTGGCTCGGCAGCCTTGCCAGTGGTCTTCATGACGGCCAAGGTGCAAAGTCATGAAATAGACATCTACCGCAATCTTGGCGCCGCCGAAGTCATCATCAAACCCTTTGACCCGATGACACTCGCCGATCAGATCAGCGCTATCTGGGCGCAGACTCATGTCCAAGACCACTGAGCTAAAGGCCCAGTTACGCGCGCTAAGCCAGGCATACAAGGCGCGCCAGGAGCTGGAGCTGCAGGATATGCTGCACACCGCTACCCAGTTGCCGGCAGGTACCAGCACGCTGCCAGAAGAGGTCAGCACGCTACGTAACCATCTGCACAAGCTGGCCGGCTCGGCAGGCACATTTGGCTATCCTGATCTGGGCGTGCAGGCGCGCAAGCTGGAGCAGTTGGCCAAAGCCTGCATGGACCAGCATTATCTGGATGCGTCGGCGCGCCTGCGTCTGGTGACCGGCATCCAGGCATTGCCGCATTGGCTGATGAACAATGAAGCAGACCCCCAGCCAGCCGCGCCTGTGGTGACGCTGCCGGACACCACGGCACGGGTCAGAATCATCGCCATTCTGGAAACCGACCCGCAGCTACTGCACGCCACCTGCCAGACACTCAACAGCTTCGGCTATCAAACCCTGGGTTTTACCGACTTCAAGAGGTTACGCGAAGCCCTCCAGCAAGCCCTGCCTGATGCTCTGGTGATCGCCACTGGCCAAGCGCAAACCGATGACGCGGCGCTGGCCTATATCACCGGTCTGCAGTCCCAACTGACTCGCCCCTTGCCGTTGATCGTGATAGCCGACGCAGATCCATTCAGCGCACAGATGCAAGCGGTGCGCGCCGGCGCGCAGGGCTTTTTCACTCGCCCGGTCGATTTGCCGGCGCTGGAAAATCGCCTGGAAGGCTGCTTCAACAGTCTGCAGAGCGAACCCTTCCGGGTTCTTATCGTTGATGACGATCTTGATCTCGCCAGCCGTTTTGAAGCCGTGCTGAACAGTGCCGGGATATTTACTGAAGTAGTGCTGGAGCCCACGCAATTGCTGACGCAGATGGAGCGCTTCGCACCGGAAGTGGTACTGATGGACGTACACATGCCGACCTACAGCGGGCCGGAGCTGGCGCAGTTGATTCGTCTGAAAGAAGACTGGCTGCGAATACCCATTCTATATATTTCGGCGGAAACCGATACCAACCGCCAGATGGAAGCGCTGCTCAAGGCGGGCGACGACTTCATCACCAAGCCGATCAGCGACAGTGCCTTGTTGACCATCGTCTACTCCCGCGCGCAGCGTGCGCGCAGGGTCAGCCAGGCACTGGCCCGCGATAGTCTGACCGGGCTGCTCAAGCACGCCGACATCAAGGAGCAGGTGACGCTTGAGATGGATCGCTCGGTGCGCGCCAAGCGGCCGGCGAGCATCGCGATGATCGATATCGACCACTTCAAGTCCGTCAACGACCGGCACGGGCACGCCGTGGGCGACAATGTCATACGCGCCCTGGCCAACCTCCTGCGCCAACGTCTGCGCAAGGTTGACCGGCTGGGCCGCTACGGCGGAGAGGAGTTTGTCGCCGTGCTGCCCGATTGCGACGCGGCGAATGCGAAACTGCTTCTTGATGACATCCGCGTCGCTTTCAATGCGCTTCACTTTACCGGCAGTGACGGGCCTTTCCAATGCAGCTTCAGCGCTGGCGTAGGCTCCTGTGAGGCGCCGCAATGGATACCAGGCAGCCCGCTGGAGCGCGCCGACAGCCTTCTTTACCAGGCCAAGAAGCTGGGCCGCAACTGCATCATTATCTAGCTACGGCTGCAAACATCTCCTCGCCTTAAGTCGAGCGAATCTTTCTCATTTACTTTCAACCTGATTGTTTTAAGCTGCGCCCATTCTGCTCGTCGTACAGGTCCCCCATGAAACTGCTTGCCCTGCTATTTCGCGATAACCGTCTGCCGCTGCTCGGCATCATGCTGCTGAGCGTCGGCAGTGCACTGCTCAGCGTCGCGGTCATCGCCTATGTGAACAATCGCCTGATTGCCACCACTGACAATCTCGGCCAGGCCCTGCTCGGCTTTGCCGGGCTGCTGCTGGCGCTGCTGCTGTGCGCCAGCGCAGCGCAGATCGGCCTGCACCGGCTGAGCCACGGCTTCGTTTACCGGATGCGCCGGGCGCTGGTCAAACGTGTGCTGGATACCGACATAGAGCGCCTGGAACAGATCGGCGGCGCGCGCATTCTGGCCAGTCTGTCGAGCGATATCCGCAACATCACCGTGGCCTTTGTCGGCCTGCCGGAAATGCTCTATGGCCTGGCCCTTACCCTCGCCGCCTTTGTCTATCTGGCCTGGCTCTCCGGCCCGCTGTTCATCACCACATTACTCTGGCTGGGCCTGACCTTCGTTGTTGGCTGGCTGCTGGTCAGCCGCGTGCATCGGCATATTCAGCGCATGCGCGAGGCCGAAGACGGGTTGTATGGCAACTATCAGGACGTGATCGACGGCCGCAAGGAACTGGCGCTCAACCGCCAGCGTGCCAACCGCCTGTATCAGGAGGAGTTCGACGACAACGCGCGCCTATACCGCGACGAGATCATCCGCGCCGACACCTTCTACGGCCTGTCCGGCAACTGGGCCAACATCATGGTGCTGGGTCTGATCGGCCTGGTGTTCTTCCTTGCTGGCGGGCTGGGCTGGGCCGAGCCTGCGGTGGCCGCCACCTATGCGCTGACCATGCTGTTCCTGCGCACACCGATGGTTTCGGCGGTCAACACCCTGCCGCACCTGATCACGGCTCAGGTCTCGCTGGACAAGCTTGAAGCCCTGGCTCTGACCCCGCATACCGAGGCGTTCCAGCAAGTCGCCGCACTGAAGCCCGATTGGAGCGTCTTGCACCTGCAAGGGCTGATGTATCGCTACCCGGCGGAAGAGGGCGAAGGCTTCGATGTTGGCCCGCTGGACCTGGCCGTGCGACGCGGCGAGGTGATCTTCGTGATTGGCGGCAATGGTAGCGGCAAGTCGACCATGGCGCGCCTGCTGACCGGCCTCTACCGGCCACATAGCGGCCAGATCAGCCTGGACGAGCGGCCCGTGGCCGAACAGGAACTGAGCGCCTACCGGCAGATGTTTGCCAGCGTGTTCAGTGACTTCCACCTGTTCCGGCGCCTGCTCGGCCCGGAGGGCAATGAGGTCACCGATACCGAGGTGGACGGCTGGCTGCGCCAACTGCACCTGGAGCACAAGGTCGGCATTGTCGCGGGGCGCCTGAGTGACATCCAGCTGTCCCAGGGCCAGCGCAAGCGCCTGGCGCTGCTGCTTGGCCTGCTTGAGCAGCGCGACATCCTGCTGCTCGACGAATGGGCCGCCGACCAGGATCCGCTGTTCCGCCGGCTGTTCTACCGGGAACTGCTGCCGCAGTTCAAGGCGGCGGGCAAGACGGTGATCGCCATTACCCATGACGACCACTACTTCGACCAGGCCGACCGGGTACTGAAGATGGACAACGGTCGGTTGCTGGAGCTGACTGCGGAGCAGCGCCACAGCGTCAGTGCCGATGGCCTCTTGAACACATGAATGATAATGGTTTAGATTAACGTCTTCGCCAGGCGCTAACCGATCCCTTCGCTGGCGCCGATCAACCCTGCCGGCTGTAGCGACAGCCGGCCTGGAGACGCCATGCAGCCAGCCCTGAGTGCGCTATTCCCCGAGCCCCTGGCAGCACTGGGTGACGCACTGGTATTCGGTGACGACCCGCGCCCCTCGGTGTCGCTGGAGGAATACCTGGCGCCGGCCCATGTCGACTCCTGCCTGGCACGCTTTGCGCCGCAGTATCCGCACGGCGACCGGCGCGCGCTGGTGTCGATCTGGATCAAGTACCACTTCCTGCGCCTGATACCGCCGGTCATCATCGCCAGCCTGAACGCCAACTGGTACCTGCCAGTGCACGCTCAGGACCTGCGGGTGATCGTGGGCGAGGACGGCCTGCCGGCGGCTTTCCAGCTACCCGATGCCGGTCACCCCTGGCAGCGCGAGCCGAAGAATGCTTTCGAGCGCTTTGCCGATCTGCTCGACGGGCACCTTGACCCGCTGATCCGCTCGCTGAGCAGTCAGGTCAAACTCTCGCCCAAGGTGTTCTGGAGCAGCGCCGGTCACTATCTGGAATGGATTCTTGGCGAACTGGCCGGTTACCCGGTGCACCGCGCCGCGCTGGAGCAGACCCAGGATCTGATTCAGCAGCGTTGCCGCCCGGACAGCTTCCGCAATCCGCTGCATAACTGCATTCGCTACGTGGAGCGCGAGGGCGACGCTCAACTGCACCGGGAACGGCAGCACTGCTGCATCCGCTACAAACTGCCGGGCAAAACCCTGTGCAGTACCTGCCCGCACAGCTGCAAGCCCCCTCCGGGTTACGATCCGCAGCAGTTCAAATCCGCCTGAACCTCAGTCCGCGGGCATCAGGCCCTCGGTCAGTTCCAGCGCCGACACTGCCCGGCAACCCTGTACATTCTGCCCAGCCCAGAGCGGCGAGAAATCCCCGCTGTCGCGCTTCTCGGCGGCGCCGCGCAACGGCGTGATCGCTGTACCGGCGAGCGGAAAGGCCGGCGCCAGGGGGCTGATCGGCCCCAGCTCACGCATTACCCGATTGACGATGCCACGTGCCGGACGCCCGGAAAACAGGTTGGTCAACGCCGTGTGCACCGCCGCCTCACTCTGCAGCGCGGCGCGGTGCACGGCGCTGGTATTGGCCTCGGCGCAGAGCAGGTAGGCCGTGCCCACCTGTACCGCAGCCGCGCCCAACGCCCGGGCCGCCCGCACTCCGGCAGCGTCGGCAATCCCGCCCGCCGCGATCACCGGCAGACGTACTGCCGCTATGATCTGCGGCAGCAGGGCGAAGGTACCGACTTGCGTCGTTACGTCTTCAGTCAGGAACATGCCGCGGTGGCCGCCGGCTTCCAACCCCTGAGCAATCACCGCATCGGCGCCGTGCGCTTCCAACCAGCGGGCCTCTTCCACCGTGGTCGCCGAGGAAATGACCTTGGTTCCCCAGCTCTTGAGCTCATCCAGCAACTCGGGGTCCGGCAAACCGAAGTGGAAGCTGACCACCGGCGGCTTGTACTCGCGCAGCAGCGCCAGCGCTTCGGCATCGAAGGGCCGCCTTCCGGCTCCGCTGCTGAGGTTGTCGATATCCAGCTCCAGCTCTGCGTAATAGGGCGCCAAAGCCCCCCGCCATGCCACTTCGCGCTCCGCGTCCGGGGTAGGCGAGCGGTGGCAGAAGAAATTCACATTCCAGGGCCCGGCCGCCTGTTCATGCATGATTCTGAGTTCCGCCGCGAGCGCGTCAGGGCTGAGCATGGCGGCCGGAATCGACCCCAGCCCGCCGGCCTTGCATACGGCCAGGGCCAGCTTACTGTCCTGTGCGCCGGCCATGGGTGCCTGAATAATAGGGAGGCGAGTGCCCAGCAGAGGATGTGTGGTCATGATGTCTCCTGTTTGCCTTGAATCGGGCTACAGCCTACCCCTCGGCTACGTGATCATCCAGCCCATCTGCGTCATTGATGCCGGCAGGCTGCCGAGCATGTTTGAAACATGCGGTTTTACCTCAGGAACTCTCAGCCTGGTGTCGCTGGTCTATGGTGTATCGTCAGCTTGAACGCTTAACGACGAATTTTTCCTCAACCGCCGAGCGGTTGAGCAGCGAATCAAATGGGGAGATCGCACTATGAGTATTCCACCACTGGGTTTTGGTACCTTCCGTCTCAAGGGGCAGGAAGTGATCGACGCCGTCACCACCGCGCTTCAGCTCGGTTACCGCCATATCGACACGGCGCAGATCTACGACAACGAACGGGAAGTCGGGCAGGCCATCGCCGCCAGTGGCATCCCACGCGACCAGTTGTTCATCACCACCAAGATCTGGATTACCAACCTGAAGCCGGAGAAACTGATTCCCAGCCTGCAGGAAAGCCTGGAGAAGCTGGGCGTAGAGCAGGTCGACCTGACCCTGATCCACTGGCCCTCGCCGGAGGATAAAGTGCCTATGGAGGAGTATCTGCCGATGCTGCTGGAGGCGCGCGAACAGGGTCTGACCCGCGCCATCGGCGTATCCAACTTCACAATGGAGCATCTGACCAAGGCCATCGACATGATCGGCGCAGAGAATATCGCCACCAATCAGGTCGAAATTCATCCTTTCCTGCACAACCGCAAGCTGGCCGAATTTGCCCGTGAGCAGGGCATCCAGCTCACCGCCTACATGCCACTCGCAGTAGGCAAGGTGATGCAGGATCCGGTGCTGCAGGCGATTGCCACCGCGCATGATGTGACCCCGGCGCAAGTGGCGCTGGCCTGGCTGCTGCAGTCCGGCTATGTGGTGATCCCGTCCTCGACCAAGCGCGCCAATCAGCAGGCCAACCTGGATGCGGCTAAGATTCAGCTCAGCCAGGAAGATGTAGCGGCCATCGCCGCGCTGGAGCGCGGCGAGCGGATTGCCAATCCGGACTTCGCGCCAACCTGGGACTGATCTGCCTCAGCCCTGCAGCGCTGGCAGATCGCGGAACTGCGCCAGCGCTTCGGGGTTGGCCAGCGCGTCGGTGTTCTTCACCGGCAGGCCGTGCACCACATTGCGCACTGCCAGTTCGACGATCTTGCCGCTGATAGTGCGCGGAATGTCCGCCACCGCGACAATCCGCGCCGGCACGTGACGCGGCGTGGTGTTGGCGCGGATGGTCTGGCGGATCTGCTCTTGCAGCGCGTCACTCAGCTCGACGCCCTCGCGCAGGCGCACGAACAGCACCACGCGCACATCGCCCTGCCACTCCTGGCCAATGGCAATCGACTCCAGCACCGCCTCGACCTTCTCGACCTGGCGGTAAATTTCCGCCGTACCGATGCGCACGCCCCCGGGATTCAGTACCGCATCCGAACGACCATGGATGACCAGGCCGCCATGCGCGGTTTCCTCGGCATAATCGCCGTGCGCCCAGACACCGGGGAAGCGCTCGAAATAAGCGGCGCGAAAACGGCTGCCGTCCGCGTCCTGCCAGAAACCGGTAGGCATCGACGGGAAATGCCGGGTACACACCAGTTCGCCCTTGCCACTGCTCAGCGGGTGGCCCTCGTCATCCCATACCTCGACCGCCATACCCAGGCCCTTGCACTGCAGCTCGCCGGGCCAGACCGGCAGCACCGGGTTGCCGAGCGCAAAGCAGGAGACGATATCGGTGCCGCCGGAGATTGATGACAGGCAAAGATCGGCCTTGATCTCGCGGTAGACGTATTCAAAGCTTTCGTGCGAAAGGGGCGAGCCGGTCGACAGCAGGCTTTTCAAGCCGCTCAGCCGGTGCGACTGCGCCGGACGCGCGCCGGCCTTTTCCAACGCGGCCAGGTACTTGGCGCTGGTGCCGAAGACGTTGATGTGCTCGGCGTCGATCATGTCCAGCAGGCGCTCGGCACCAGGATGAAAGGGCGAGCCGTCGAACAGCACCAGGGTGGCGCCGACGGCCAGGCCGGAGACTAGCCAGTTCCACATCATCCAGCCGCAGGTGGTGAAATAAAACAGCCGATCCTCCGGGTGTAGGTCGGTATGCAGCCCCAGTTCCTTGAGATGCTGCAACAGCGTACCGCCAGTGCCATGGACGATGCACTTGGGCACCCCGGTGGTGCCGCTGGAATAGAGAATATACAGCGGGTGATCGAAGGCCACCGGGGTGAATTCCGGCTCGCCGCCCGCCTGGTAGAAATCGGCCCACAAACTGACCCTGGCGCGGCTGGTGAAGTCCCCCGTCTGCACCTGCGGCCAGGCGTAAGGCACGATCAGCAGTTGCTCCAGTGACGGCAACTGGGCAAGGATCTCGTTCAGCTTGGCAGTCAGGTCGAGCTGCTTGCCGGCGTAATGGTAGCCAGCGCAGGCGATCAATACCTTGGGCTCGATCTGACCAAAGCGATCTATCACCCCCTGGGTGCCGAAGTCCGGTGAGCAGGATGACCAGGTAGCCCCCAGGCTGGTGGCCGCCAGCATACCGACCAGCGTCTGCCAGGTATTGGGCATAAAGGCCGCGACCCGATCACCCGCTACCACCCCTGCCGCACGCAGGCTGCGCTGCAGGCCAGCCACATGCTCGGCCAACTGGGCGTAGCTGAGCTCTTCACGGCTGCCGTCTTCGGCAATGGCCACCAGCGCTGGGTGCTCGTCGCGGCGGCGCAGCAGATGCTCGGCAAAATTCAGCCTGGCACCGGGAAACCAACTGGCATCCGGCATGCCTGGCTGCTCGCTGAGCACCTGGCTGGGTGCCTGGCTGAAGTGCACCTCGAAGTGATCGACAATCGCCTGCCAGAAGTCGGCGCGCTCATTGATGCTCCACGCGTGCAGCGCCGAATAGTCGGCCAGCGCCAGCCCATGACGCTGGTTGACGAAGCGGCGAAAGGCATCCATCCGCGTAGCGGCGATACGCTCGGGAGACGGGGTCCACAGGGGCTGCTGCATAATTGGTCCTCATGCCTGCGATGCGGGCACCGCAACGGTAAAGCCCCCAAAGGTCCATTGCCCGGTTGGACAAGTCAAGTTTCATGCTGGCCATATTGCGTCAAGCTGGCGGCTTCGGTAACACTAGCGGCTCAGCCACTTCCCCGAGACGCTCCGATGCTCGTGCTCTTCATTTCTGCCTTCCTGCTGGGCCTGATCTTCAACGCGGCGCCCGGCGCCGTATTTGCCGAAACCGTCCGCCAGGGCGTGCGTGGCGGCTTTCGACCGGCCCTGGATGTGCAGGTAGGGTCGCTGGTAGGGGATGCGCTCTGGGCCGTACTCGGGTTGCTGGGTATAGGGCTGCTGCTGCAGATCGACTGGCTGCGCTGGCCTATCGGTATCGCCGGCGCCCTGTACCTGCTGTGGCTGGCGCGTGACTCGTGGAAGAGCGCCAGCGAGGAGTTTCATGTCCAGGCCCGGGGCAGCGCCTCGAGACGCTCGGCACTGCGCTCCGGTGCACTTCTGTCGCTGACCAATCCGCAGAACATCGCTTATTGGGCGGCGATGGGCAGCGCCCTCGGCGCCGTCGGCGTGACCGAACCCACGGCGGCGGACTACGGCCTGTTCTTTACGGGTTTCATGCTCTCGTCAATCCTCTGGTGCTTCGTGTGCGCCGCCATCGTCGACCGGGTGTTCCGCAAGGCCGGCATGCACTGGGCGCGCGCCACTTACCGCCTGTGCGCCATCGCCTTTCTGGTGCTGGCGCTGGGTTCGATCCGGGATCTGATCAGCCCGGTGCGCGGTGACTCCGCGCCGGCAGCGAACGTACTCGAACAACCGCTGGAATGTACCGGGACTCATTGCTGAGCATGAGCGAATTCTGGTACGACCCTGCACTGCCTTTTGTTGAAAGCCGCAAGGCGAGTGACAGCCGCGCCTGCTATCGGCCGCATAGCCACCCTACACTGTCGATCGGCGCAGTCGATGCCGGGCTCAGCCATTTCCGTTGCAGTGATGTGGCGGCCACCCTAAGGCCCGGCAGCCTGGTGATTGTGCCGCCAGAGCTGGTGCACTCCTGCAACCCGGCGCCCGAGGTCAGCTGGAGCTACCAGATGCTGCACCTGGAGCCCACCTGGGTAGCCGGCGTCACCGCTGAAATGGAGCCGACGCCAGGTCTTCCTTCGAGCGCCTGCATCAGCCACTCAGCGGCGGCCTATCAGCACTTCTGCAAGCTCAATGCTCAGCTGTTTTCCGCGATCTCTGCTGCCGACAAGGAAGCAGCGTTGATCGAGTTCATCGGCCAACGCCTGTGGGCGACGTGTCCGCCGGTAGCCTGCCTGCCGGCACCCAGAACATTGATGGAGCAACTCAAGGCACGCCTGCTCGACAACCTCGACGCGCCACCGTCACTGGTCGAACTGGCGCGAGAGTATGCGCTGAGCCGCTATCAGTTGATTCGTCTGTTCCGCCGCGATACCGGGTTGACCCCGCACGCCTGGCTACTGGACCAGCGTATCCAGCAGGCCCGTGAGCAGCTTCGCCAGGGCGCCGACCTGGCCACCCCGGCACAGGATCTGGGCTTTGCCGATCAGGGCCATTTTCAGCGCATGTTCAAGGCACATGTGGCTGCCACGCCCGGGCGCTATCGGCACACCTGAGCGCACTTTCCTTCAATACCTGGCTTTGCCTGCCGCTCAGACTGGGCACCCTGCTTTTGCGGAGTGCCTTCAATGCTGCAACAATTTCTACTGGTAGCCGGGGCGCATTTCCTCGCTCTACTCAGCCCCGGCCCGGACTTTTTTCTGATCCTGCGATACGCCATCGCGCGCGGACGCGCCCAGGCAACACTGGTGTGTATAGGCATTACCCTGGCCAACGCCCTGTTTATCCTGCTGGCCTGGTACGGATTGATGGCGCTGGAAGAACAGAGCGCGCTGATGTTGTATGTGCAACTGGCGGGGTGCGCTTTTCTTCTGTACATGGGCTGGCTATTCATTCGCCATGCTGGACAGCGTCCACTGGCCGTAGCGCAACCTCAGAATAATGCGCCAGCGTCCTATCTGGGAGCGCTGCTGGCAGGCCTCGGATCGGGGTTATTGAATCCAAAGAACGCGCTTTTCTACGCCAGTCTGTTTGCCGTGCTCAACAGTCAGTCCACCCCCTGGGCCATACAAGGTCTGTACGGTCTGTGGATGATAAGCCTGGTGCTGGGTTGGGACCTGCTGGTGATGCGGCTGGCCAGCCAGCCACATCTGATACAGCGCTTCGAATACTATCTACCCCTTATTGAACGTCTGGCAGGCGTACTGTTGATCCTTATGGCAATAGCGATGCTGACCTCTCTGTTGCAAGGCTAACCCTTGAGCTTGGCGGAGCTGCCGGCCTGACGAAACACCAGCGCCAGCCCGGCCAGGATGGCCAGCATGCCCAGCAGGCTCAGCGGCGCCATGCGGTTACCCAGAAACAGGTAATCCAGCCCTGCGGTCACACCCGGTACCAGATAGAACAGGCTGGTGACGTTGACCAGATTACCAACGCGGATCAGCCTGTAGAGTAATAGCGTGGCCAATACCGAAATAACCACGCCCATATAGATCAGCGGTACGATAAAGCCTACCGTCAGCTCATACTCGAATGGCTGAAACGGCACGAACACCATGCACAGCAGCAGACCGATCAGGTACTGCAGCGGCAACACGTCCATTGGCGCCTGCTGCAAGCCCTTCTGAAAGATCGAGCCCAGCGTGATACAGCCCAGTGCGGCCAGGGTCAGGCTGATGCCCAGCAGCGAGAAGCGCGCGGCCAGCAAGCTTTCCAGCACCACCAGCGCCAACCCGCCCAGCGCCAGCAGCAATCCGGAAAGGCGCAGCCAGGAAACCCGGCGCTCCACCAACAGCAAGGTCAGGATGGGCTGCACACCCAATACTGTTGCCAGTACACCCGGCGTAATGCCCTGATCCAGCGACAGCAGGTAGAAGATGGTGTATCCGCCGGTCAGCAGGATACCCACCATCGCTACCCGTCGTCGCGAACCCGGTGCCGGCAACCAAACCCGTCGATAGCTGGCCAACAAGCCCAGTACCACGCAGGCCAGCAGGAAGCGCAAAAACAGAAAGGCAAAGGCGGAGGCATGTTGCAGCCCCCAGGAAGAGAAGATTGCACCACTGCTCCAGAGCAGCACAAAGAGTGCAGTAGGGCCAAGAGCGACCCAGGTCGACTTGTTCAAGATCATGGTTGTCACCTGTCAAAACACCGCGCTTCCAATGCCGACAGCAGCCCATTCAATGGCAACTATCTGGCCAGCAAGTCAGCTAGCCTTCAGGGGAAACACAAAAAAAGGGGAGTGTGTTTTCAGATCACGCGCCGTGGCGGCGACAGATTTGCAGCACCGATCAACGGCGGTGGCGCTGCGACAGGAGGCGCCGCCATGTTGCAGGCGACGTCAGGGCTTTGCACCGGCACCGATGTCAGTCCGCGAACGGCTGCGCCCGAAAGGGCGATGACAGAGGCGACTGAGTGCGTTGCAAAGCTCATGATTGATATTCCAGAGAAAAGGGTAGGAACATCCCGAAGGATGATCTAACCCTAGCAGCGGATGGTCAAAGCGGCAAGCGCAAGGCGCCTGCCGCAACAGGCTAAAAGCCTTCGAGTACCAGTTTGCCCCGGGCCTGATGGCTTTCCAGCAGACGGTGCGCCTTGAGCAGATTGGCCGCGTTGATAGTGCCAAAATGCTCCCCCAGGGTGGTTTTCAAGGTGCCCTTGTCGACCAGCTCGGCAACCCGGTTCAGCAGTCGGCTTTGTTCGATCATGTCCGGAGTCTGATGCAGGCTGCGGGCAAACATGAACTCCCAGTGCAGCGAAAGGCACTTGGGTTTGAGCTTGAGAACGTCCAGGCTGTCGAAATCATCGATCAGGCCCAGCTTGCCCTGCGGCGCCAGACATTCGATATATTGCTCATAATGCTCGGCGGTGTGGGTCAGCGAGGCAACCAGTTCGACCTGCTCTATGCCTATGGCCTGCAACTGCGCCAGCATGGGCTGATTGTGGTCGATCACATGGTGCGCGCCCAGATCGCTGATCCACTGCACGCTTTCTGGCCGCGAGGCCGTCGCCACTACCGTTAGCTTGGTCAACTGACGCGCCAGCTGCACCAGGATCGAGCCCACGCCACCGGCACCGCCGATCACCAGCAGAGTCTGCCCCGCGCCGCCGCCTTCGGTGACGCCGAGGCGATCAAACAGCAGCTCCCAAGCGGTGATGGCGGTCAGTGGCAGAGCAGCAGTCTGTGCATCGCTCAGGCTGGCGGGCGCACGGCCGACAATGCGCTCGTCGACCAGATGGTATTCGGCATTGCAGCCGGGCCGGTTAACCGCCCCGGCGTAGTAAACCCGGTCACCTGCGTTGAACGCGCTGACCTCAGCACCGGTAGCCTCAACGGTACCGACCGCATCCCAACCGAGCACATCATAGGCGCCAGTCAGAGGTGCGCGGTTGCGGCGTATTTTCGCGTCTACCGGATTGACCGAGACGGCAGCGACCTTGACCAGCAGATCACGCGGACCGGGTTCGGGGCGGGGCAATTCGATGTCCACTAGCGCGTCTGCGCGATCAAGATCACCGGCTTGTTGATATCCAACAGCTTTCATATTCTGGCTCCCAGGCGGATTGATATGGCGTTCATTGTGAACCCATGAACGGGGCCAGGGAAGTCGACATAAGTGGCAGCCTGTTTCAGCGCGGGCGCCGGCTCAGGCCCCAGATCAGATAGGCGCCGCCGATCAGCGCCGCCAGCAGGCCCGCCGGCAATTGCGTGGGGAACAGCAGATTGCGCCCCAGCCAGTCCGCCGCGACCATAACGCCTGCACCGAGCAACCCGGCCGCGAGTAGCTGCGTACGCGCCTGGTTGAAGCCGAGTAGCCGCGCCAGATGCGGCGCCATCAGCCCGATAAAGCTCAGCGGGCCAACCAGCAATGTGGCCGCCGCGGTCAGCAGCGCCGCCAGCAGCATGATGCTCAGACGTGCCCGTGCCAAAGGCACACCCAGACTGCGCGGCGTGTCTTCACCCAGCGGCAGCAAGGTCAGCCAGCGGCCCAGCGGCAGGCACAACAGCAGCAATCCACCGGCGATGACCAGCGCCATGATGCTGGTCGGCAGTTGCACGTGATAGGTCGAACCGGCCAGCCAGCCGAGCAGACTCTGCCCGCGCGGATCATTCATCGATAGGACCAGCATCTGCACCGCATCGAACAACGAGCTGATGGCAATACCCACCAGCAACAGTCGTTCGGGCGAGAAACTCTGGCGCCGGGCAAAGCCCATGATGATCAGCAAGGTGACCAGCGCGCCCAGGCAGCCCAGTACCAGCCGTGCAGCCAACGGCGCACCTGGCCAGAGAAAGACCATAGCCATCAGCGCCAGGGCCGCACCCGCGCTGATGCCCATGATCTCCGGGCTGGCCAAGGGGTTACCGGTCAGGCGTTGCAGCAGCGTCCCGGCCAGCGCCAGCATCAGGCCCGCGCCCGCCGCCGCCAGCACCCGGGGTGTACGCCATTGCACCACCTGCGGATCCAGAATCCACTGCCACCCTTCGACACCCCGGCCAAACCACAGCGCCAGAGCGATCAGCGCGAACAACAAGCCGCCGATCCATAGCAGTTTGAGCGGGCGCGCCGGCGTCGAGAGCACCATGGCCGAATGCAGCTGCGGGCGACCGCCGCCAAGACGCATGCGCGGCAGCAGCCACAGCAGCAGGGGCGCGCCGAGCAGCGCGGTAACGGCACCCGTGGGTAGCATGTCATCCAGTTGGCCGCTGAGCTGCTGGATGCCCAGGTCCGCCAACCAGAGGAGCGCGGCGCCAAGCAGAGGCGTCCAGATCAAGCGCTGGCGTAGGGTTCTGGCGCCCATCAGCCGGCAAATGGCCGGGGCCGCCAGGCCGATAAAGCCGATCAGACCCACAACGCTGACCACGCAGGCTGTCAGGAAAACCGCCAGCGCCAGTCCGCCCAGGCGTACCCGGTCGAGCGACACACCCAGGCTGCGCGCGCTGGTTTCTTCCAGCTCCAGCAGGCTCAAGGGACGTATCAACCAGGCTACCAGCACACCCACCAAAAGCAGGCGCGGGAGTAGAAACTGCACACTGTCCCAGCTGTTCTGACTCAGCGACCCTGCACTCCAGATAAACAGCGAAGTCAGCCCCTGTGGTTGCAGCATCATCAGCATGACATTCAGCGCGCCGAGATACAGACTGAGCACCATACCGGCAAGGATCAGACTCAGCGGCGACATGCCACGACGCCTTGCCAACGCATACACCAGCAACATGCTCAATCCGCCGCCGACCAGCGCCACCCACTCTCTCGCGACCAGCAACCCGGGTGCATAGAGTGTGGCCAGCGCCAGCGCCAACTGTGCACCGTTGGCCACGCCCAGCGTGGTCGGCGAGGCCAGCGGATTGCGCAACACCTGCTGCATGAGCAGGCCGGCCAGGCCCAGGGCGGCGCCGCAGAGCAGGGCGACAAACAATCGGGGCAGCCAGCTGTAATGCATCAGCAACTGATCCAGGTTATCTGTGTCCGGCGCCCAGAGCGCCTGCCACCACTGCGCTGGCGTCAGCTCCTGGCGCAAATCCAGTAACGCCAGCAGCAACCCCAGCGCGAGTAATGCCAGTACTCCTTTGCCAACTGAAATACGTCCCGCCACGGCCTCAGTCATCCAGCAGTGCCTCTTCCAGCAAGCGGGCAAAACGCTGGGCCGAAAGCAGGCCGCCGTACTGCCAGGTCGGGGCAAACCGATGCACGCGGCCGGCACGGACGAAGGGCAGCGCCTGCCAGAGGACTGAACGCTCCAGAGCGCGCTCGGCATCCAGCGGCATCGGCAGCAGATTGATCAGGGTCGCGTCAGGCCGGGTGGCAAGTTGTTCGATGCCCACCTGGGCATAGCCCCAATAGTTGTCCGTTCCGCTCCAGGCGTTGGTCAGCCCCAGACGCTCAAGAACTGCGGTAAACAGACTGCTGCCGCCGGAGACCCGCACATGCCGGTCATCGATAAAACTGACCAGCAGCAACGGCGGCTGCGGCTGGTCTTCCAGGCGCTGACGCAGCGCGGCCTGCTGCGCGTCCAGTTGGGCAATCAGCGCCTCGGCCTCGGCCTGGTGCCCGGTCAGCGCGCCCAGGTCGTGGGTGACGTCCACTGCGTTGTCATAGGGATCGGACTCGGGGCGATAGATCGACAGGCTTTTGACCGGGGCGATCTGTTCCAGCTTGGCGCGCAGGCCTTCGAACTGGGGCGTGATCAGAATCAGCGCCGGGTCCAGCTGCGCCAGCAGTTCCAGGTTCGGTTCGGTGCGCAGGCCCAGATCGTGCACGGCGTCAGGCATGACAGGTTCGCCGACCCAGCGCCGATAGTTGTCCAGCTCGGCCACCGCCAGCGGCGTCACACCGATGCCCAGCAGCGTTTCTGCCAGCCCCCAGTCAATCACGGCGATACGCTCGGCGACTGGCGCTTCGTCGGCCGGCGCGGCGCTCAGTCCCGCCGCCGTTAGCGTCAGGCAGAAAAGCAGCAAAGTGCGCAACAAGGTCATTTCAGCATGTCCATACCGGCGGCTTCAGGCCTGAACCACCGCAAAGGGTACGGGCTGATGAGGGTGCGCCATGACTGTCATCGGCACGCCGTAGATACTTTCCAGATGCAGGTCGGTCATCAATTCGGACGGGCTGCCTTGCATCAGCAAGCGGCCGGAGTGCAGGGCAATCAGGTGATCGCAGTAACGTGCAGCCATATTGATGTCGTGCAGCACCACGATCACGCCCAATCCCAGCTCTTCGCTCAGGTCACGGACCAGGGCAAGGACCTCTACCTGGTGGGCGATATCCAGCGCCGAGGTCGGTTCGTCGAGCAGCAGATAGCGGGTTTCCTGGGCAAGGAGCATAGCCAACCACACCCGTTGGCGCTCGCCACCGGAGAGGCTGTCGACCATCCGTTCCGCAAAGCGACCGACGTCGGTCAGGTGCATGGCGCGCTCGACCTGCTGGCGATCGGTCTTGCCGAAGCGTCCCAGCAGCCCGTGCCAGGGGTAACGTCCGAAGCCGACCAACTCCCGTACGCTAAGATTTTCTGCCGCCGGCAACTGTTGCGGCAGGTAAGCTACCTGGCGGGCGAAATCGCGGTCCGCCCATTCGCCCAGCGGCCGGCCGTCAAGCCGCAATCGGCCGGCGCTCGGTGCCTGTTGGCGAGCGAGCAGTTTGATCAAGGTCGACTTGCCCGACCCATTGTGGCCAATCAAACCAATCATGCGGCCTTCGTCCAGGTTCAGATCGAGCGGCTGGAGCAGGGTGCGCTGAGGCACGGAGAAGGTCACGCCTTCCAGTTGGAACATGGAGGCTCCGGACAGCAGGAGAAGTGGTAAAAGCTGGCCGAAATGTAAACTAAATCTAAACCATTATCAATCAGGAACAGCCCAGCGGCTTGATTGCCTGGCCAGTTGAGCTCCATTGTCGGAAGCTACTCCTGAAAGTGACTACGCAACCAGTCAGCCAGG
Source organism: uncultured Pseudomonadaceae bacterium (assembly GCA_963974865.1). Lineage (GTDB taxonomy): Bacteria > Pseudomonadota > Gammaproteobacteria > Pseudomonadales > Pseudomonadaceae > Halopseudomonas. The sequence continues at coordinate 196,347 of CAXBEU010000003.1, forward strand.
CGCGCGGACTGCGCCTGAGAAGCCCGGGCGCTTGCCCATAATGTCAGGCAATGCGAGGTCTCGACAAAGCCCCAGGGCGCAAGCAGGCGGCCGGCGGCAATATCGTCAGCGACCAGTTGCTGCGGCGCGATAGCCACACCTAATCCCGCCAGCGCAGCTTCCAGCAGATAGTACAAATGCTCGAACCCCTGACCCTGATGCAATTTTGCCGGATCCAGCCCGCTGGCCCTGGCCCAGTCGGGCCAGGCTTGCTGACGAGACAGCGTATGCAGCAGCGCCTGACCCGCCAGCTTGTCGGCAGGCTGATCAAGCAACGCCGCCGCCCCGGCATAACGCGGACTGAATACCGGGCCTATACGCTCCTTGGCCAATTCATACACCTGCATGTCCGCCGGCCAGGGCGGCTCGGCAAACAGCAAAGTGGCGCTGACCCCGGGCTTGCGCGGGTCCATATCGCCCTCACTGGCTGACAGGTGCAGATTCAGGTCCGGCAGCTCGCTATTCAGTCGGTCCAATCGGGGGATAAACCAGCGTGCCAGCAGGCTGCCCGGGCAGGCGAGCAGAAAGGGCGCATGCGCCTGCGTTTGACGAATCTCCGCACAAGCACCGCGTAGCCCATCGAAGGCCTCGCGGCTGGCATCGCGTAGCCGTCTCCCCGCCGCCGTCAGTTGTACGCCTCGCCCGACCTTTTCGAACAGGCTGACGCCCAGCTCTTCTTCCAAAGTACGAATCTGACGGCTGACGGCACCGTGCGTTACATTCAACTGTTCGGCGGCCTGACTCACGCTTTGCAGTTGCGCTGCAGCCTCGAAGGCCTTTAACGCATTGAGAGAGGGAAGGTCACGGCTCATGGCTATATGTCACTTTTTCTCACATGTTCATGCCATCTTATCGGTTTTTTTCCGCCCGTGCCTCCCCTAGTCTGACTGCAATTCAAAAGAGGTACTGATTATGCAGACCAACACCAATTTCAGCCGCGGCGCAGACGCCCAGGGCCAATTCGGTTCTTTCGGCGGGCGCTTTGTCGCCGAATCCCTGATGCCGCTGATTCTTGATCTTGAGCAAGCGTTCAATACCGCGCTGGCCGAGCCGAACTTTCTTGCCGAGCTCGACCGCTTCCAGGCCGAGTTCGTCGGCCGGCCCAGCCCGCTGTATTTCGCCGAGCGCCTGACCGAGTTGTATGGAGGTGCGAAGATCTACTTCAAACGCGAAGAGCTCAATCACACTGGCGCGCACAAGATCAACAACTGCATTGGTCAGGTGTTACTGGCCAAGCGTATGGGCAAAACCCGGATCATCGCCGAGACCGGCGCGGGCATGCATGGCGTGGCCACTGCGACCGTTGCGGCGCGCTTTGGCTTGCCGTGTGTGGTCTATATGGGCGCTACCGATATTGAGCGCCAGCGCGACAACGTTTCGCGCATGCGTTTGATGGGCGCCGAGATTATGCCGGTAACCTCCGGTACTGGCACCCTGAAGGACGCGATGAATGAGGCGCTGCGCGACTGGGTGACGAATGTCGATAACACCTTCTACATGATCGGCACGGTTGCCGGCCCCCACCCTTATCCGACGATGGTGCGTGAGTTTCAGGCCGTGATCGGCCGCGAAGCCCGCGTGCAGATGCAGGCCCGTGAAGGCCGCCTGCCCGACAGCCTGATCGCCTGCATTGGCGGCGGCTCCAATGCGATGGGCTTGTTTCATCCGTTCCTGGATGACCCAAGCGTACAGATGATTGGCGTTGAAGCCGCTGGCGAAGGCCTGGACAGCGGCAAGCATGCGGCCAGCCTCAAGGGCGGCGTGGCCGGCGTTTTACACGGCAACAGAACCTATCTGTTGCAGGATGACGACGGCCAGATTACCGACGCGCATTCTGTGTCCGCAGGCCTGGATTACCCTGGCATTGGCCCTGAGCACGCCTGGTTGCACGAGCAAGGCCGGGTGGATTACGCCGCCGTGACCGACAGTGAAGCACTCGACGCCTTTCACGTGTGCTGTCGCCAGGAAGGCATCATTCCGGCGCTGGAAACCGCGCACGCCCTGGCAGAAGTAGCCAAGCGCGCGCCGCTGCTGCCAAAGGATCATTTGATGGTCGTCTGCCTGTCCGGGCGCGGCGACAAGGATATGCCAACGGTACTGCGTCTGATGGAGGAAAAGGCATGAGCTCACGTCTAGCCGGTCGCTTTGCCGAACTCAAAGCGGCCAACCGTTCCGCTCTGGTTACCTATGTGTGTGCAGGTGACCCGGGTTACGACGCCAGCCTGTCGCTGCTCAAGCAGCTGCCGGCCGCAGGTGCTGACGTGATCGAGCTGGGCATGCCGTTCAGCGATCCGATGGCCGATGGCCCGACCATTCAGGCCGCCGCCGTGCGCGCATTGAATGCCGGGCAGACACAGTTGAAAACCCTGGAGATGGTCCGCCAGTTCCGCCGCGACGATCAGACAACGCCGCTGGTGCTGATGGGTTATTACAACCCGATCTACCGCTACGGGCCGGATGCCTTTATGCGTGATGCGGTCGAGGCCGGTGTCGATGGACTGCTGATTGTCGACCTGCCCGCCGAGCATGACAGCGAACTGGGCCCCTTGGCCCGTGAAGCCGGTCTGGACATGATCCGCATGGCCACACCAACCACCGACGCCAAACGCCTGCCGGCAGTGCTGGACCGGGCCAGCGGCTTTCTCTACTACGTATCGCTCAACGGCGTGACCGGGGTAGGGCAGGCGGACAATGCCACTGTGCGTGATGCGATTGGCGCGATTCAGCAGCAGACCGATCTGCCGGTGTGCGTTGGCTTCGGTGTGCGCACCCCCGAGCAGGCCGCAAGCTTTGCGCTGGACGCCGAAGGCGTTGTGGTTGGGTCGGCGCTGGTCGAGCAAATCGCCAATGCCGATTCGCCGGAGCAGGGGGTCAAGGATGTGCTGAGTCTGGTATCGGCTCTGTCGCAAGCGGTGCGGCAGGCACGCAGTCAGTAACTCACCGGAAAGGCCGAGTTCCATCTGAATCATCTGCGCTGCAGGCTTATCGCTTGGTCCGGAGGGAACTCGACTCTTCCAGAGCTACGCACTTGCTTGGTGGGAGCGCCGGCCTCGGCGCGAAGGCGGAGCCCGGTTTCGCCGCGGGGCCGCGGCTCCTACCATTCATGGTGTTAACAATGCCTTGGCTCGCCTGGCTATCGTCGCAACGCCGCCAGTACTGGTGTGGTGTCAGGCCGCACGCCACGCCATAGCAGAAAGGCTTCCGCCGCCTGCTCGACCAGCATCCCCAGCCCATCCATACAGCGCGCTGCACACTGCTCGGCAGCCCAGCGGTTGAACGGGGTCGCGCCAGAGGCATACATCATGTCGTAGCACAGGGTATGGCCGGGGCGGATCAGCTTCGGGGATATATCCGGTACCTCTCCGCCCAGGCTGGCGGAGGTGGCATTGATGATCAGATCCACAGACTCCTCAATCCAGTCAAAACCCGCCGCACTGATCGGCCCCTGATCGACAAACAGCGCCGCCAGCTCTTCCGCCTTGGATACTGTGCGATTGACCACGCACAGATGCTTGGGGCCTGCGTCCAGCAGCGGTTGAATCACGCCACGCGCAGCACCGCCAGCGCCAAGAAGCAGCACCTTGAGGCCGGCAAGGGAAAAGCCGGCGTTGACCTGAATATCACGCACCAGCCCCTTGCCATCGGTGTTGTCGCCCAGCAGGCGGCCATCGTCCAGGCGCATGATGGTATTTACTGCGCCAGCGCGGTGGGCGGCGTTGCTGTGCTGGTCCACCAGCGCCCAGGCCTGCTCCTTGAAAGGTACAGTGACATTGACGCCCCGGCCCTCAAGCAGGAAAGCCCGCAGCGTGCCGGCAAAATCATCCAGCGGCGCGAGCAACGCCTCATAACTCAGGCTTTCGCCGGTCTGCTCGGCAAACAGGCGATGAATCAAAGGCGACTTGCTGTGGCCTATCGGATTGCCGATCACGGCATAGCGATCCAGGCTCATGGGTGCAGCCCCAGCCAATCGCGCACCGGCAAAAATTCGTCGGCCAGGCGCGCTTCTTCGCTCCCGGCCTCGGGCTGCCAGTTGTAGCCCCAGCGCACAGTCGGCGGCAGTGACATCAGAATGGATTCGGTGCGCCCGCCGGTCTGCAAGCCGAACAGCGTGCCGCGGTCATAGACCAGGTTGAATTCCACATAGCGGCCGCGACGGAATTCCTGAAAGGCCTTCTGCTCGGGGCTGTAAGCGGTATTGCGGCGGCGCTCGACAATCGGCAGATAGGCATCCACATAGGCATCACCAATGGCGCGCTGGAACTCAAAGCTGCGCTCGAACCCCCACTTGTTCAGATCATCGAAAAACAGCCCGCCCACACCGCGGGCTTCCTGGCGGTGCTTGAGGTAGAAGTATTCATCACACCAGGCCTTGTACGCCGGATAGACATCATCACCGAAAGGTTTGCAGGCATCGTGTGCAACCTGGTGCCAATGCACGCAATCTTCTTCGTGGCCGTAATAAGGCGTCAGGTCGAAGCCGCCACCAAACCACCAGACCGGATCGGCGCCGGGCATCTCGGCGACGAAGAACCGTACATTGGCGTGCGAGGTGGGAATATGCGGATTGTTCGGGTGCATCACCAGTGACACGCCCATGGCCTGGAACGAGCGCCCGGCCAGCTCCGGACGTTGCGCGGTGGCGGAGGACGGCATGCTGTCGCCGTGCACATGGGAAAAGCCTACGCCGCCTTTCTCCAACATGCCGCCGTTTTCGATAATCCGCGAACGGCCACCGCCGCCGCCAGGCCGCTCCCATACTTCTTCCTGAAAACTGGCCTGGCCGTCGGCCGCTTCCAGCGCCGCACAGATGCGATCCTGCAACCCCATCAGGTAGTCTTTGACGGCGGCAACATCGGTGGCATCGGGCATATCTTTCACGGGCTTACCTCAGGACGGGCGGATGATCTGGTCGGTCTGCAAGTCCCTAATGATACTGGGATTGCGCTGCCCACCCAATGCACCGGGGACAATCGCATCCAGATTCTGGTGAAAATACTGTTCGACCCGCAGCCGAGTGCGTGCGGCGGGCCTACCGCTGGGATTGGCCGAGGTCGACACCAGCGGCCCGCACACGGCACATAGTTGGCGGATCAGCGGATGCGAACTGACGCGCAGGGCAACTGTAGCGTGTTGGCCGGTAATCCACGGCGGCAGACGGTCCTGATGGGGCACCAGCCAGGTATTGGCGCCAGGCCAGGACAGCCGCAATTTGGCCAGTTGGCCGTCGGGCAGGTCCCACAGCAGAAAATCGAATTGCTCGATATCGCCCGCCACCAGAATCAACCCCTTTTCCACTGGACGCTGCTTGAGCGCCAGCAGGCGCTCCACCGCATCACCTTTCCACGGATTGCAGCCCAACCCCCATACCGCTTCGGTCGGATAGGCAATCACCCCGCCTGCGTGAAGAATTCGCTCAACCTGCCTGATACGCCAATGTGCCAACATGCCTACCCCGCCCTGACCAATACATGCCATGACAGTAGCGGAGCGGCGCCGCGGGCTCAAGCGCGTCAGCGTATTGAAGTTAACGGCGTGAGAATCCGTGGGGTGTTTGCTGAACATGGCCGGCCAACTCCAGATCAAGCAACTCATGCATTACCTGCTCGACAGCCAGACCGGACTGCTGACAAAGCCAATCGACACTGGCCGGTTGATAACTCAGGCAGCGCCAGAGCGCACCTTCAGGTGCGGGCTCAGCCAAGCCTTCTGCGGCAGCCAATGCAGCCTTGAGCGGCAGCTTCAATACATCCAGCACATCCTGCACCGTCTCGACCAGATGCGCGCCCTGGCGCAATAGCTGGTGGCAGCCCTTGGCCTGGGTGTTATGGATGGACCCCGGCATGGCAAACACCTCGCGGTTCTGCTCGAGCGCCAGTCGCGCGGTAATCAATGAGCCGCTGTTCAGGCTCGCCTCGACCACCAGGGTGCCCAGGCTGAGCCCACTGATAATGCGATTGCGTTGCGGGAACTGACCCGGCTGCGCGGCGGCATCCGGCGGTTGTTCGGACACCAGCAAGCCACCCTGTTCAACAATCTGCTCGGCCAGGGCCTTATGGCGCCGCGGGTAGCAGTTGTCCAGTCCAGTGCCCCACACGGCAATGGTTTGCCCTCCCGCATCCAGTGCGCCCTGATGACAGGCGCCGTCGATGCCCAGAGCCATCCCGCTGGTCACCAGCAGGCCGGCCTCGGTGAAGCTGCGGGCAAAGGCTCGGGCGGTGGCGGCGCCATGCGGGCCGGGGTGGCGGGTACCGACCATGGCCAGCTGCGGATCATTCAATAGCTGCGGGTCCCCACGCAAGTAAAGCAGCGAGGGCGGGTCGGCAATTTCCCTAAGCAAAGTGGGGTAGTCTGGTGAATCCAGGTCAAGCACTCTGCAGCCCGGCTGCGCGAGCCAATTCTGAATGCGCTCGAAGCGTGCGTGCAACACGGCATCGCCGCGCTGCCAGGCCTGGACGGACTCAATGACGCGCGGCTTGAGGCCAAAGGATTGCAGCCGCAACAGATCGGCTTCGAGGACATCAGCGGGGGAGGAGATAACGCGCAACAGACGAGCCAGTGCGGTTACACCGAGCCCATCCAGCAGAGACAGAACCACAAGGGCCTGTCTATCAGACAGGGGGACGTGCATGGATCATCCTTGATCAGTTGGCGGCACCGCCGGTTCAGGGCGGCGCCGTCAGACAGGTGAAATACCGTCTCAGGGATTACGGACCTTGTCCATGATCGCCATTTGACGGCGAGCTTCCAGCACAATGCCGTAGCTCATCTTGTCATAGGCGCGGAACACCATCATCAGGCCGGCATGCTCGTCAGGCAAACTGACCTGATCGTTCTGCACCCGATCCCGTACCACTTCGCCCGTCTTGAAGATCGACAGCACGCTGCCTTCCTTCAGACCATCACGCGCGCCCTTGTTGATCAGCACCACATCGTACTGGCCAATCTGGGTAACGCCGTTGGGCACATCAAGAATCAGACCATTGATCTCGCCCTCTGGCTCGCTCGGGAAGAAAGTCGAGGCTACCGCCCGCTCTTCGGTTGGCAACAGGCGGTCATTGACGCGAATTTCCTGATTGCTGCGGGAAATATCCAGTGTCGCGATATCGCGTTCTATTGCGGCGACTTCGCCGTGCCCCAGTTCCTGAGCATGAATGCCTAGAAACTCACCGGTCTGCGGATCGGTATAAGCCTGTTCACGACGGTAGATGCCATAGCCTGGAATCGACGGATCGATATTTCCGCGAGCATAAACACGGCTGCCTGCGCCGGCGACGACGCTTTCAGCCTGGCCGCCGATAACATAAGGCGCCGCTTCCAGCACAGCAGGGTCATCAACGATGCGGCCAGCGCGCAGGAAAGCATTGATCGCTTCCAACGGGATGGTCGGGATCGCCTCTGCAATGGGCTGGGAACGTACGGTCGGAGACAGCTTGATATTGCCACCCTGGCCACGATCAACCATCAACCGGGGCTGGCCATCGATGTACACCAGCGAAATCATATCGCCGGGATAAATCAGGTGGGGGTTGTTGATTTGCGGATTGGCATGCCAGATTTCTGGCCATTTCCATGGCAAATTCAGGAAGCGGCCGGCTATGTCCCACAGTGTGTCGCCCTTTACAACCTGGTACCGTTCCGGGTGACCGTCCCTAAAAACGGGCTCCTGTGCCTGCGCCCAAAAACTGATTGAGAGCAACAGAAGGCCGAGTAATGTTTTCCTCATGACATGAATCCCTTTATTATAGAGGCCAGCAACCAGGTTTGACGGAGGCTCTATTACGTCAAATCCGTTTTAATTCCAAGCTGCTCATCATCTTAGCAGCACAAATTAGATTTATTCCACAATTGCGTCACAAACTGACATGGCCATATTAAACATTTTAGAGTTTCCTGACCCACGCCTACGTACCATTGCCAAGCCAGTGGTGACGGTGGATGCACGCATTCGGCAGTTGGTCGACGATATGTTCGAGACGATGTACGACGCTCCCGGTATTGGCCTGGCTGCTAGCCAGGTGAATGTGCATGAGCGGGTCGTCGTGATCGACATCTCCGAAGACAACAACGAGCCGCGGGTATTTATCAATCCTGAACTGGAGCCTTTGACCGAGGATCTGGAAGAAATGCAGGAGGGCTGCCTGTCAGTTCCCGGTTTCTATGAGACGGTCACTCGCCCGGAACGCGTGCGGGTCAAGGCATTGAACCGCGATGGTGAGGCGTTTGAGGAGGTTTGCGAGGGCTTGCTGGCAGTCTGCATTCAACACGAGTGCGACCACCTGAATGGCAAACTCTTTGTTGACTACCTGTCCAATCTGAAACGCGACCGCATCCGCAAGAAACTGGAAAAGCTGCACAAGCAGCAGGCCAGCGCCTGAGATTGAGTCGTGTCATCGCAAGGCTTGCTTCGGCAAGCCTTTTTATTTAGCCGTACCAGGGGCAGCATGGATCCTCGAGCTCTTCGCATCGTTTTCGCCGGCACGCCAGAATTTGCCGCCACGCACCTCAAGGCTTTGCTGGACGAGCAGTTCCAGGTGGTGGGTGTCTACAGCCAGCCTGATCGTCCCGCCGGGCGCGGCCAGAAACTGGCCATGAGCGCCGTCAAGCAGTTGGCGCTGCAGCACCAGCTGCCGGTATTCCAGCCAGAACGGCTACGCACCCCCGAGGCCCAAGCCGAGCTGGCCGCACTGCAGCCAGACCTTCTGGTGGTGGTTGCCTACGGCTTGATTCTGCCCCAGGCGGTGCTGGACATCCCGCGTCTTGGCTGTATCAACAGTCATGCATCGCTGTTGCCACGCTGGCGCGGCGCCGCGCCTATCCAGCGCGCGATCGAGGCGGGGGATGCGCAAAGCGGTGTGACTGTGATGCGCATGGAGGCGGGCCTGGATACCGGCCCCATGTTGCTCAAGACCCATACACCGATCAGCCCTGAGGATACCGGTGGCAGCCTGCACGACCGGCTGGCACAGCTCGGCTCGCGTGCGCTGGTGCAAGCCATTGAGGCGCTGGCTGCCGGAACACTGGAGGAAGAAGTCCAGGACGACACCTTGGCGACTTACGCCCACAAGCTGGACAAGCGCGCCGCGATCATTGACTGGCAGCGCCCCGCCAATGATTTGGATCGGCAGATTCGCGCCTTCAATCCCTGGCCTCTGGCGCACGCCCGTTGGCAGGGCCAGCCGTTGAAAATATGGGCGGCGGAGCCAATAAGCGCGACCGGCGAGCCAGGGCAGGTGCTCGAATGCAGCAAAAGCGGGCTGGTGGTTGCCTGCGGCGAGGGCGCGCTCCGACTCGTCAGGTTGCAATTGCCCGGCGGCAAACCGCTGGGCTTTAGCGATCTGTACAACGCCAGACGGGATCAGTTTGCGCCCGGCCTTATATTGGGTAGCGGCGAATGACGCCGCGTCTGGCGGCCTGCAACGCTCTGGTTGCGGTGATGGCGGGCAAAGCCAGCCTGGGCACCAGCTTGCCGGCGCAACTGCAGCATGTTGCCCCGCGCGATCAAGCGCTGGCGCGGGAACTGGCGTTTGGCACTGCCCGCTGGTTTCAGCGTCTTGAAGGGCTGGCCAATGCGCTCCTGGAAAAACCCCTGAAAGCCGCTGACCGCGACCTGCAAGCCCTGTTGCTAATCGGCTTATATCAGTTGCTCTACACCCGCATCCCGGCCCACGCAGCTATTGATGAGAGCGTCAACGCCGCCAACACCTTGAAAAAGCCCTGGGCTAAAGGGCTGCTGAACGCGGTACTGCGCCGGGCCCAGCGCGAATCGGATGACTTGCTGGCCGGCCTGGAGCGGGATCCGACCCTGCGCCTGTCCCATCCGCGCTGGCTGCAAAAGCAGTTGAAGGCGGATTGGCCGGAACACTGGGAGGCGATCTGTAACGCCAACAATCTGCATCCGCCGATGACGCTTCGGGTCAATCTGCAGAAAACCACCCGCGAAACTTACCTGCAGCAACTTCAGGATGCTGGCAAGGATGCCCAACCCACGCCCTTCAGCGCGGTGGGCATCACGCTGGCCAGCCCTTGTGATGTGCAGCAGTTGCCCGATTTTCAGTTAGGCGCGGTCAGTGTTCAGGATGAGGCAGCGCAACTGGCCGCCCCCTTGCTGGAGCTCAAAGCCGGGCAACGGGTGCTGGATGCCTGCTGCGCTCCCGGCGGTAAAACCTGCCAGATTCTTGAATCAGAAGCTCAGCTCGGCAGTCTGCTGGCACTGGACCTGGAGCCGGCACGCCTGCAGCGAGTCCGCGACAACCTGCAGCGCCTGGGCCTGCGAGCCGATCTAAAGGCAGCAGACGCACGTGACCTGCAAGCCTGGTGGGACGGCAAGCCGTTTCAACGAATTCTATTGGACGCGCCCTGCTCAGCTACTGGCGTGATCCGCCGCCATCCGGATATCAAACTGACCCGGCAGGCCGACGACATCTTGGCTCTGGCAACTCTTCAGGGGCAGATTCTCGATGCTTTGTGGCAGACCCTTGAGGTCGGCGGCATTCTGGTTTACGCCACCTGCTCGGTACTACCTGCGGAAAACACCCAGGTCATCGAAGCCTTTCTGGCACGTCAACCGGGCGCCCGGGAGCTGGATATCCGTGCTGATTATGGATTGCCGCAGCCCCACGGCCGGCAACTCTTGCCACAATCACAGGGCCATGATGGCTTTTACCTGGCGAAACTGATGAAAATAAGCGCCAGCAGCCCGGCACAAGGCTACACTCCGTGGAATAAGGGGATCTCTGCAACATGAAGATCATTATTCTCGGCGCTGGGCAGGTCGGTGGCAGCCTGGCCGCCGAACTGGCCAGTGAAGCTAACGACATAACCGTCATCGATACCGACAGCCCGCGCTTGCGCGAACTGAGCGATCGCCTGGACATCCGCACGGTCGTCGGCAAGGGTTCGCACCCGACCGTATTACGCCAGGCCGGCGCCGATGATGCGGACATGATCATCGCCGTGACCAGCAGCGATGAAACCAACATGATCGCCTGCCAGGTGGCTTACACCCTGTTTCGCACGCCGACCAAGATTGCCCGCATTCGTGAATCTGCGTACCTGACGCGCGGTGGGCTGTTTCATAACGAAGCGGTGCCGATTGACGTATTGATCAGCCCCGAGCAGGCGGTCACCACCTACGTCAAACGCCTGATCGAAAACCCGGGCGCACTGCAGGTGCTGGATTTTGCTGAAGGTAAAGTGCAGTTGGTGGCGGTAAGGGCTTATTACGGCGGCCCGCTGGTGGGTCAGGAACTGCGCTTTTTGCGCCAGCACATGCCTGGCGTGGACACCCGAGTGGCCGCCATCTTCCGCAAGAACCGCCCGATCATCCCCAAGGGCGATACCATCATCGAAGCGGATGATGAGGTCTTCTTCATCGCCGCCACCCACGATATTCGCGCTGTAATGAGCGAATTGCGACGCCTGGAAAAGAATTACAAACGCATTCTGATCGCCGGTGGCGGTAATATCGGCGAGCGTCTGGCCGAGGCCATCGAAAACCGCTACAACGTGCGCATTATCGAGAAGAATAAGAACCGCGCCGATTACCTTTCACAGAACCTGGACAACACCATCGTGCTGCATGGCAGCGCCTCGGACAAGGAACTGCTGATCGAGGAGAATATCGAGGAGGTCGATATTTTCTGCGCGCTGACCAACGATGACGAAGCCAATATCATGTCTTCGATGCTCGCCAAGCGTCTGGGCGCGCGCAAGGTCATGGCGTTGATCAACAATCCCGCCTACGTGGACCTGGTCCAGGGCGGCGAGATCGATATTGCCATCTCACCCTCACAGGCAACTATCGGCACACTGCTGACCCACGTACGCCGCGGCGATATCGTCAACGTCTACTCCCTGCGCCGCGGTGCTGCTGAAGCAATTGAAGCGGTGGCCCACGGTGACTCACGCTCATCCAAGGTGGTGGGTCGGCGCATCGGCGAGATCAATCTGCCGCCAGGTACGACCATCGGCGCCATAGTGCGCGAGGACGAGGTGCTGATTGCCCACGATTCGACAATGATCGAATCCGAAGACCATGTGGTGCTTTTTGTTATCGACAAGAAGCATATTCGCGACGTTGAGCGCCTGTTCCAGGTCGGACTGACATTCTTCTAATGGGCCCATTCATGCTTACAGGCGTCAGGTAACCAGCCGCATGCAGTTTTTACAGATCCAGCGCATTCTCGGCATCCTGCTAATGCTGTTTTCTACCAGCATGCTGCCCGCTGTGGCTGTCGGCTATTTTTATGCCGAACAGGCACGGGAAGCCTTTATGGTCGGCTTCCTGATTACCCTGATTGCCGGTTTGATGGTCTGGTTGCCCGCCCGCAAACAGCGCAGTGAATTGCGTACCCGTGATGGCTACCTGATCGTGGTGCTATTCTGGCTGGTACTGGGGCTCTTCGGTGCCATACCCCTGTACCTGCTGGATATGCCGGATCTGTCCGTGGCCGACTCGGTATTCGAGTCCTTTTCCGGCCTGACCACCACCGGTGCGACTGTGATCACCGGTCTGGATACGCTACCCCGCGCCCTGCTTTACTACCGCCAGCAACTTCAGTGGCTTGGCGGCATGGGGATCATCGTGCTGGCGGTAGCCATCCTGCCGATGCTCGGCGTCGGCGGCATGCAGCTGTACCGCGCGGAAATGCCCGGCCCCTTGAAGGAAAACAAGCTGACCCCGCGCATTGCCGAAACCGCCAAGGTGCTCTGGTATATCTATGCTGGCCTGACCCTGGCCTGCGCACTGGCCTACTGGGCGGCCGGAATGACCCTGTTCGACGCCATTGGGCACAGCTTCTCGACCGTGGCCATCGGCGGCTTTTCCACCCACGACGCGAGCATCGGCTACTACAACAGCTCGCTGATCGAGCTGATCTGCATCCTGTTCATGCTCATATCAGGGATCAACTTCGCGCTGCACTTCCTGGCCTGGCGCTTCCGCTCACTGAAGAACTACTGGCAGGACCCGGAATGCCGGGCCTATATCCTGATTCTGGGTGCACTGTTCATTGCCTGCTGCGTGATCCTGATTCACTTCCAGCATTACGACACCCTGACCTCGGTGCGCTACGCGGCATTCCAGACGGTGTCGATTGCGACCACCACCGGTTTTGGTGTCACCGACTTCTCGGCTTGGCCCACGGTCCTGCCGTTCCTGCTGCTCTACGCCAGCTTTATTGGCGCCTGCGCGGGCTCGACCGGGGGCGGTATGAAGGTTATCCGGGTACTGCTGCTGTACAAGCAGGGCTCGCGGGAGACCAAAAAGCTGCTGCACCCACACGGCGTATTTCCGGTCAAGCTTGGCTACAAGCCGGTACCTGACCGTGTGGTGGAAGCGGTGTGGGGATTCTGTGCGGTCTACGTCTTTGCTTTCGCCGTGCTCTTTCTGTTGCTGCTGGGTACTGGTCTGGACTTTGTCACCGCCTTTTCCGCCCTGACCGCCTGCATCAACAATCTCGGTCCCGGTCTCGGCGAAGTGTCCGCCCACTACGGCAATCTATCGTCCTCGGTGAAGTGGGTGCTAAGTTTCGCCATGTTGCTCGGGCGTCTGGAAGTTTTCACCCTGCTGGTACTCTTCACGCCGATGTTCTGGCGGCGCTAGGTACGCTTGAAGTGTCTGCCAGCTTGGCTGCAGTAGCTCACGCCACTCACATAGGCGTTGTCAATCAATCGGTCGGCCAGTTGGGTTTGGCGGGGCGGGGATCAGGTCGGATTGAGGCTTTGGCCGCCTGCTCGGCAGCTTCCCTGGCAGTGTGCTCCTCGGCCAGTTCGACTTCACGCTCGGCGATGGCTTGTTCCAGTTCGGGCGACCGTCTGGCCCACTGCTCGGGTGGCAGGGGTTTGGACCATTCGATGATGGCGGGATTGGTCAGATCGGGCGGGGGAGAAAATTTTTTTCGCTCGATCAGGTCGATCAGCAAGGTGTTGAACACAATCAGACCACAGAACCCTTCCCATAGCAGCGCCAGAAACCAGCCCTTGCGCTCGGCGGCTTCGATGATGTCATCAATGTAGGTAGCCCATATCCCTTTGCCGCGATCCAGACGATAAGTGTTATCAGATACAGCCTCAGGCCCCACTTCCATATAACTGCGCATGCATTCCCATAAACGCATAGCGGTTGTGCCACCCCCACAACTGAAACCGATGCTGAAGTGCTTGTCCGCTTCTGGCGCCTCCGGGTCGGGGTTGGTAAAGCCAATCATCAGCAGCCCCTGGGTGATCTTGCCGTGACGGCCCACCATATCCACCGCCGCCGCCTCGGCGCTGACCTGCTCCCACGGCACTATCCAGCGCCGACCATCCTTCAGGGTGACACAGACCTCACGGCGCTGGCGGTTGAAGCGGGTGGGCGGGAGTACGGGCTGGGTCAGGCCGTAGAGCAAGATCAGGATGGGGATGCCGACCAGTACCGCCCCCCCAATTGAAAAAACCTGAAATAACTCTGGTGTATTACGAGTGATGTAAGCCAGTAATACATAGATCATCAAAACCGGCCAGATCATCATTACAAAAGAGCCAACGCTGTAGTCCCCTATATCAAGGAATACGTCATTTCTGCGCCAGATGGTATTGAGCACATCGCGCGGGGGCTGGCCGGTGGGGATGGCCGGTGGCGCCAAATGGTCATCGCGGGACAGCAATCCCTTGCGAGTGCGGGGTACAGGCTTCATCAAGTCTCCTTGGGGTACAGAAACAGGGCATTAATCAATCCGTTGGCCAGTTGGACTGGGCGGGGCGTCGGCTGGGGGGCAGCGCGGCCTGGGCCGCCTGCTCGGCAGCTTCCCTGGCAGTGCGCTCCTCGGCCAGTTCGACTTCACGCTCGGCGATGGCTTGTTCCAGTTCGGGCGACCGTCTGGCCCACTGCTCCGGTGGCAGGGGTTTGGACCATTCGATGATGGCGGGGTCGGTCAGATCGGGCGGGGGGATCAGTTTCTTTTCTTGCAAGTAAAAACCAAGTGGTGCACCGAGGAAAATGGTAAAGAACATATCCTTAAAGGCTGATTTGTATTCTCCCCTGAATTCATAGAATAAGTGCAACGCTTGAAACGATAGGCAGAGAGCCAGCTAC
>CAXBEU010000004.1:0-190828 GCA_963974865.1 uncultured Pseudomonadaceae bacterium
TTAGCTTACGGAAAATTCTACTTCTGATCACCGCTGTTTTTTGGGGGGATTACCATGCCAGTTCGGCCTCCCAGTAACCGTCTTGGCCCTTGCGGCCAAAGTAGATGACTTGTCCAAAGTAGGGGTGCACTGATTCGCGCACTTCCTCTCTTCCTAGGAGATCGCCATTGGCTAGCTGCCATAGCTTTCGAAGTAATCCCATGTCTCTCCTGAGAAGCTAACGCATAGCACACGGGCGACAAGCCGCCATGCGGGTTGGCGTCCCAGCGACCAACGGGAGCGAGTGATGCGCCTTGTTAGCAAGCGACAAACACCCTACCCGCGCGGCACGGCCGCCAAGCAATGCCGAACAACAGCACCCATGTGCAAATTTAAACAACGTAACCAGCCAGGTGTGATACAACGACATGGCTGGAACTTCAAAACTTAAAATCAGCGGAGCTAATGAACCAAAAGGAACAACGCTACCGCACCATCAGGGATTGCACCTAACCCACAAACTGGCGACCTTTAACTATTTGGCTTTGCCGCTAAGAAAACCAAACGCGAGCAAGGCCTGAACAAAAAGCCTGACCAACCTTGACCACCCCGAAAGCAGCTAACATTTATATATGAGTCACACCGACCAATATGTCGGTGATCGTTTTGTCCTTGCCAACGTTGCCGCAAAATCCTCTACAACGCCCAAAATCCCGCCCTCTCCGCCTATCGATCACTTTTCACATCGCCAACAAAACGATCAACAAGCCTCATATCACCATTTTCTAGCTTTCTACTAACCAACTGATTTTCAATCCAAAAATCCATAATTTCTGACTAGAGCCCAGATATCGGTCACTGCGATCATTTTTCACGTAAACCGGACAGTTCTACGGCCCATTCAAAGGCCAAAGGTTTTTCCAGGCACGCTACCGCCCTATCCTGTGTACGGACAAGTCAGGGAGATTGCTTAACGGTATGGGGAAGGGAGTGCAGGCTGTCCTTGCCTGAGAGGCGGGATAAGGCGTGCATTCCTTTGCTTGGCTCGAGAGTAATCCAGTACGTCCGGGATTGTCCAAGATCATTTACTGCAATTACTGGGCAAATGCGGGGGAGCCAGGCAGCACAAAGGCTCGCCGGTGGTTTGGGCCGGCTTATACTTGGCCATTCACCTTCACCCTGCCCCTTGCCGAATTGAAACAAGTGTTTAACACTGGCAGTCCTTTTTTCACCGCCCATATAGACAGGAGCTTTTCATGAGCGATATTCGTTTTGACGACAAGGTCGTTATCGTTACTGGTGCCGGCGGCGGCATCGGCCGTGCCCACGCTTTGCTGTTCGCCAAGCATGGCGCCAAGGTGGTTGTGAACGATCTGGGTGGCAGCACTCAGGGTGAAGGCTCCAACAGCGATGCCGCGCTGAAAGTGGTTGAAGAGATCAAAGCCGCTGGCGGTACTGCAGTAGCCAACCCGGACAACGTGATCGACGGTGAGAAAATCGTCCAGTGCGCGATGGATAACTTCGGCCGCGTTGACGTGGTAGTGAACAATGCGGGCATCCTGCGCGACAAGAGCTTCGCCAAAATGACTGATGCGGATTGGGATCTGGTCTACCGCGTACACGTGGAAGGGGCCTACAAGGTCACACACGCTGCCTGGCCTTACATGAAAGACAGCAACTTCGGCCGCGTGATCTTCACTGCCTCTACTTCCGGCATCTACGGCAATTTCGGCCAGGCCAACTACGGCATGGCCAAGCTGGGCCTGTATGGCTTGACTCGTACCCTGGCGATCGAAGGCCGCAAGAACAACATCTTCGTTAATGCCATCGCCCCTACTGGCGGTACGCGCATGACTGAAGGCCTGTTCCCGGCAGGTGCCTTTGACAAGCTCAAGCCTGAGCTGGTCAGCCCGCTGGTGGCTTTCCTGTGCTCCGAGGAGTGCAAGGAAACCGGCAGCCTGTTCGAAGTTGGCGGCGGTTGGATGGGCAAGGTACGTTGGGAGCGTTCGCTGGGCATTGGTTTCAACCCCGATGAAGGCTTTACGCCGGAAGACGTGGCGGCCAACTTCGACAAGCTGTGCGACTTCGAAGGCGCTGTGCATCCGAAGGACAACATCGAAGCACTGCGTGAACTGATGGCTAATATCCAAAAATTCGCCTAAGGCTCGTTTTTGGAGCGGCAAGCTTCAAGCCTTAAGCCGCAAGCTGTAAACCAAAAAGCCCGCCCCTGTCACCAGGGGCGGGCTTTTGCACAATCAGCTTGTGGCTTGCAGCTTAAAGCTTGCCGCTGTCTGAAGCGCCAAGCGCTTCAGACATAAAACGCTTCCAGCGGCGGAAAGCCGTTGAACTCGATGGCGCTGTAGCTGGTGGTGTAGGCGCCGGTGGAGAGCCAGTACATGCGATCACCGATGGCCAGGTTCAGCGGCAGGCCGTATTTGTAGCTTTCGTACATGATGTCGGCGCTGTCGCAGGTCGGGCCGGCGATGACGACGTCTTCCAGTTCGCCCTGCTTTTCGGTCCAGATCGGGAATTTGATGGACTCATCCATGGTTTCGATCAGGCCGGAGAACTTGCCCACGTCGGTGTACACCCAGCGCTCCAGCGCGGTGTGCGACTTGCGCGAGATCAGCACCACTTCGCTAACCAGAATACCGGCGTTAGCAATCAGCGAGCGGCCTGGCTCCAGAATGATTTCCGGCAGCTCGTCACCGAAGTCTTCCTGCAGGAAGCGGGTAATCTCTTCTGCATAGGTGGTCATGGTGTTGGTTTTGGTGATGTAGTTGGCCGGGAAGCCGCCACCCATGTTGATCATCTTCAGGGTAATGCCGTCTTCTTCCTTCAAGCGCTCGAAGATCACCTTGACCTTGGCGATGGCCGCATCCCAGGCGCCGATGTCGCGCTGCTGCGAACCAACGTGAAAGGAGATGCCGTAGGGGTCCAGACCCAGTTCACGCGCCAGCACCAGCAGATCCATGGCCATGTCTGTCTGGCAGCCGAACTTGCGTGACAGCGGCCAGTCAGCGGTGGTCGAGCCTTCGGTCAGGATGCGCACATAGATCTTGGAGCCCGGTGCAGCCTTGGCGATATTGCGCAGATCAGCCTCGGAGTCGGTGGCATACAGGCGCACGCCCTTCTCGTAGAAGGCGCGGATGTGCTTGGACTTCTTGATGGTGTTGCCGAAGCTGATCTGCTCGGGCTTGACGCCCAGCGCCATGACCTTTTCCAGCTCATAGATGGAGGCGATGTCGAAATTGGCGCCCTTGTCCTTCAGCAGGCCCAACACTTCATTGGACGGGTTGGCCTTGACCGCATAGTAGATCTTGCCAAACGGAAAGCCTTCAACCAGCTCGTCATAGGCGCGGTCGATGGTCTTCAGGTCAACAACCAGGAAGGGGGTTTCGTGCTGATCGGCACAGGCCTTGATACGGCTGAAGGTGTCGCGATCAAAGTATTCGTCAATCTTGATAGACATGGTGTGGCTCCAAAGCAACATTTCTTGGGTTCGGGGCGCGACAGCACAGGATAGATCAGAGGCGGACAAGTGCAGGCCATTACCTGACTCGCAGGTACGCCATGGCACTTTCCAGCGGAAAGGCTCTGAATATCAAGGCCAACACACAACCCGGGGGTGCGAACGTCTGATCAGTATCCCCACTTTGGTTCGCCTACTTCCCAAGGCGTGCGCCGAAAGCAATAAGCCCGGAATATGCCGGTCTTGCTGTCTCGTCGTCAGTACTTGAGCCGTATGGATCGTGCCAGCCTCAACGTTCGACGCGAACCTTAAAACCAAGCGACCCTGGGGTCAATAGGGGCTGAACAATTCTTGCCGACCAGTCCTGATAACCAGTTCCGATAAGCGTTCCTGCCAACCGTGTCTGCATTGTGTCATCAGCTTGTGACGCTACCCTTACAACTAGACCTCACCCTGAACCGCAGGTTCTATCTTTAGCCTGCACCAACATAGCGCACCAAAACGAAGCGCAGGGCACCTTTTCTGCCCACATTCGTTTGCTGCACATTCAGATTTAACCCTGCCAGGCTACCAACACACCCTTATCGCGCATTCCAACTCTCTGTTTTAAAAGGATTTAGCCTCTATTGATTTGACAATGTCACATATTGGCACGGTCCCTGCTGAATACGTTCTTGTATACAAGGCGATATTCGATCATTTATCCGGAGGCCCGATGGCAGAGCAATGTGGATGGACAATCAGTGAGTGGCAGCAGGCCTATGAGGCAGGCCTGAAGCCGCAGGTAGCGTTAAAGCAGTTACTTGCCGACATGAGCACCGACGACCCCGCTTTTATCCATATTGTCACCACCGCCGAACTGGACGCCCAATTGGCGCACCTGGATGCCCTGCCCGAGGCCCGGCAACTGCCGCTTTACGGCACCCCCTGTGTGGTCAAGGACAACATCGATGTCGCTGGCCTGCCTACCACCGCTGCGTGCCCGGCATTCAGCTATATTGCCGATGAGGACGCGCACTGCGTTGCCTTGCTCCGCGCTGCCGGTGCCATCGTGCTGGCCAAGACCAATCTGGATCAGTTCGCCACTGGCCTGGTAGGCACCCGTTCACCCTACGGCGCAGTGCCCAACAGCTTCAACCCGGATTACATTTCTGGCGGCTCCAGCTCCGGCTCATCGGTTGCCGTAGCACGCGGACTGGTGCCCTTCAGCCTGGGTACCGACACCGCCGGTTCCGGCCGCGTCCCGGCGGGTTTCAATAACCTGGTTGGCCTGAAACCCACGCGCGGCCGGTTCAGCACCACGGGTGTAGTACCCGCCTGTCGCAGCCTGGACTGTGTTTCGATCTTTGCCCTGAATATCGACGACGCCGAAACCGTCGCTGGCGTGATGCAAGCCTTTGACGCCGCCGACGGCTACTCACGCGTGGCCCCGCCTTCAGCTCGGCTGATTGGTGCCAAACCGCGTCTGGGCATTCCTGCCAGCCTGCCCTGGTTTGGTGACAGCCAAGCCGAAGCAGCCTGGCATGCGACCCTTACGCAGATGCGCGAAATGGGTGCAGAACTCATCGAGCTCGATTTCACGCCCATGCAGCAACTGGCCGAACTGCTCTACGGTGGCCCCTGGGTCGCCGAGCGCTACGCTGCTATTGCCGAGTTCATGGATGCCAATGGCGAGCAGATGAACCCGGTAGTACGCGGCATTCTCGCCAATGCCGAGAAATTCAGCGCTACCGATACCTACCGCGCGGAATATCACCGCGCCGATCTGGCGCGGCAGATTCAAACGCTGGTGCAGTCAGTCGACGCTCTTCTGGTGCCGACCGCACCGCGTATGCCGACTACCGCCCAGGTTGAGCAGGACCTGGTTACGGTCAACAGCCAACTGGGCACCTGGACCAATTTCGTCAATCTGGCTGATGGCTCGGCACTGGCTCTGCCCGCCGGCCAGCGCAGTGACGGCCTGCCCTTCGGTATCACGCTGATCGGCGCCGCCTGGCAAGACAGCGCCCTGGCTGAATTCGGCCGTCGCTGGCAGGCGTTTGCGCCCTGGCAAGCCGGCGCTACCGGGCGTGATTTGCCCGCTCCCACTCAAGCCAAAACAGCGCCGGCTGGCCACGTACGCCTTGCCGTGGTCGGTGCGCACCTCAGTGGCATGCCGCTCAATACTCAACTGACCGAACGCCATGCGCGCTTTGTCGAAAGCACCTTCAGCGCCGACAACTACCGGCTCTACGCCCTGCCCAATACCACTCCACCCAAGCCCGGCCTGATTCGTTCAGCCGAAGGGGCGGCGATCGCAGTAGAGCTGTGGGATGTGCCGGTGGAGCTGTTTGGCAGCTTTGTCGCGCTGGTACCTGCGCCGCTAGGCATCGGCACCCTGACCCTGCAGGACGGCCGCGAAGTGAAGGGCTTTATCTGCGAGGGCGCAGCCGTCGAAGGCGCCACCGACATTACCCATCTGGGCGGCTGGCGCGCCTATATCGCCTCACGGAACTGATGAACGCAACCATGGACGGTGCCCTTTCCCAACTTGAATCGAAACGGACCGGCGATGGCTGGCACAACCTGCGCGGGAGACTCTGTCGCCAGCTCAGGCTGCATAACATTTTTCAGAACTGGCAATACCTACACATCAGCTAGCTCCCGGGCAGCGGGCGGCTGAAATAGAAGGGCTGACGGCACGCCGATCACCCCGACAGAACCAGGATGCACCCGCGGTTGCGACGCTTTATCACAGATTGGACTTGAACATAAAAAACGGAGATTGACCGATGAAACTCAAGAAACTCGTAAAAACTGCCGGCGCACTGGGCGTTGCTTGCAGCATGGCCCTCAGCGCCATGGCCGTTCAGGCAGAGACGATCAAGGTCGGCGTTTTGCATTCGCTGTCCGGCACCATGGCGATTTCGGAAACCACCCTGAAAGACACCATGCTGATGCTGATCGAAGAGCAGAACAAGAAAGGCGGCCTGCTCGGCAAGCAACTGGAAGCTGTCGTCGTTGACCCCGCGTCCGACTGGCCGCTGTTCGCCGAGCGCACCCGTGAACTGCTGGAGCAGCACGAAGTCGCCTCTATCTTCGGCTGCTGGACCTCCGTATCACGCAAATCCGTATTGCCAGTGATCGAAGAGCTGAACGGCATCCTGTTCTACCCGGTGCAGTACGAAGGTGAAGAGTCCTCGCGCAACGTGTTCTACACCGGCGCAGCACCAAACCAGCAAGCCATTCCCGCGGTGGATTACCTGAAAGACGAACTGGGCATCGAGCGCTGGGTTCTGGCCGGTACCGACTACGTGTACCCGCGCACCACCAACCGTATTCTGGAAGCCTACCTGAAAGCCAATGGCGTGGCCGAAGACGACATTCTGATCAACTACACCCCTTTCGGTCATTCCGATTGGCAGAACATCGTTTCCGAGATAAAGCGTTTCGGCAGCACCGGCAAGAAGACCGCCGTGGTCTCCACCATCAATGGTGACGCCAACGTGCCTTTCTACCGCGAGCTGGGTAACCAGAGCGTGTCGGCTGAAGATATCCCGGTTATCGCCTTCTCCGTGGGTGAAGAAGAACTTTCCGGTATCGACACCACGCCGCTGGTCGGCCACATGGCTGCCTGGAACTACTTCATGAGCGAAGAAACCCCAGAGAACGAAGCCTTTATCAAGACCTGGCACGCCTTCACCAAAGACACCGACCGCGTCACCAACGACCCGATGGAAGCGCATTACATCGGCTTCAATATGTGGGTAAAAGCGGTTGAGAAAGCCGGTACTACTGACGTGGACAAGGTAATTGATGCCATGGTCGGCGTAGAAGTACCAAACCTGACCGGCGGGATGAGCACCATGCTGCCCAACCACCACATCACCAAGCCAGTACTGATCGGCGAGATTCAGGACGATGGCCAGTTCCTGACCGTTTCCAGCACCGATGACCTGATCCCTGGCGATGCCTGGTCCGACTTCCTGGAAGGCAGCAAGGACCTAGAAGCCGATTGGACTGCACCCATCAATTGCGGCAACTACAACACCAAAACCAAGACCTGTCTGGGCGCCTCTGCCCAGTAACACACCCTGGCCGGGCAACCGGCCAGGCATCGCTGTAAAGCCCGTCATTTCTGCCCGGCAGGAATGACGGAGTCAGCCCCGGCCCCACCCGCCGAACCGGGCATGCACCACGATAACCAGGACAGGTGTCATGAACACAAACTGCCGCGCATCACTCTGGCGTCCACTGCCTTTTTTGAGCTTCTGGTTGAT
Organism: uncultured Pseudomonadaceae bacterium; assembly: GCA_963974865.1. Lineage (GTDB taxonomy): Bacteria > Pseudomonadota > Gammaproteobacteria > Pseudomonadales > Pseudomonadaceae > Halopseudomonas. The sequence continues at coordinate 7,711 of CAXBEU010000004.1, forward strand.
GCTCATGCTCGGAGCCCTCGCGCCCCTGCATGCCAGCGCCCAGGCTGAAGACAGCGCCAGTGCCACCAGCGAAGAACCCATTGAGGACACCAGCGAGCCGAACAGTGCTCAGCCTGCACCTCCGAATTTTGAAGACCTTGTGCATCAACTGGTGCAAGGCAATCTGCGTGAACGCTCCGAGACCGTCAGCCAGCTGTTCGGTCAGGACGATGAACGCCTCGCTGATATTCTCAACGCGCTGGTCGATGGTGACCTGCTCGCCGACCGCAACGACCCGCCGACCGTCGCCATCCGCGCCGGCAACAGCATAACCAACGCCCTGACCGGTGATGCGCTGGAAAGCGATGATGGCTTGCGCCGGGTACCCGTCAACAACAGCCTGCGTACTCAGTTGCGCGGCCAGTTGGCCCAGTTGAACCTCAACCACGAGAGCGCCGAGATCCGCTACAACGCGGTGCGCCGCTTTATCCGCGATGGCATCGATGCCCAGGGCATCGCCATGCTGGTCGAGCGGCAGAAGGAAGAGGATTCCGGCCTGGTGCTCGGCGCTATCGATACCGCACTGGCGCTATTTCAGATCCAGGGTATTGATCGCGATATGCGCCTGGAGGCGATCAATTCGCTCAGTGGCTCATTAGAGCAGGAAGCGCGCATTGCGCTGAACGATGTAGCTGCGAACGACGCCGACACCGAGCTGCGCATTGCCGCCCGCGAAGCGCTGGACTCGATCCAGGGCCGCATCAAGCTGTACCGCTTTATGGAGAACCTGTTCTTCGGCCTGAGCCTGGGTTCGGTGCTGCTGCTGGCGGCCATTGGTCTGGCCATCACCTTCGGCGTGATGGGCGTGATCAACATGGCCCACGGCGAACTGATCATGCTCGGCGCCTACACCACCTGGGGCGTGCAGGTGCTGTTTCCCAACCTGATCGAATGGAGTCTGTTGATTGCCATACCGGCGGCCTTTCTGATTACCGGGCTGATCGGCATTCTGATCGAGCGCGGGGTTATCCGCTTTCTCTATGGCCGGCCGTTGGAAACCCTGCTCGCCACCTTCGGTTTGAGTCTGGTGCTGCAGCAGGCGGTGCGCACGCTGTTCAGCCCGCTGAACCGCTCGGTCAGCTCGCCTGACTGGATCAGCGGCACGCTGGTGATCAACCCGGTGCTGTCGATCACCTACACCCGGCTGTACATCCTGATCTTCGGCCTCATGGTGTTCTTCGCCCTGCTGCTGGTGATGAAGCGCACCACGCTGGGCCTGAAGGTCCGCGCCGTGTCGCAGAACCGCGCCATGGCCCGCGCCGTGGGCGTGCGCTCGAGCTGGGTCGATGCCCTGACCTTCGGCCTCGGTTCCGGCATTGCCGGGATCGCCGGTGTGGCGCTGTCGCAGCTCACCAACGTCGGGCCCAACCTGGGCCAGGCCTACATCATCGATTCATTCATGGTCGTGGTGTTCGGCGGCGTGGGTAATCTCTGGGGCACGCTGGTCAGTGCGATGAGCCTGGGGCTGATCAACAACTTCCTCGAGCCCTATGCCGGTGCGATGTTGGCCAAGGTGCTGGTGCTGATCATGCTGATTCTGTTCATTCAGAAAAAACCCAAGGGTCTCTTCCCACAAAAAGGACGGGCGGCGGCGGATTGAGCATCAGCTCATCCGCCTGCCAAACAAGCCAATGACTATCGAGAGGGAAGTATGCTGACCCAACGTTTATTACTCAGCGACCGCGGCGGTATGGTGGTGCTCGGCCTGGTCGTGCTGGCCGCGATCATAGTGCCGTTCTGCAACCTGGCGCTGCCAACCGATTCACCGTTCTACGTTTCCAACTTTACCGTCGGGCTGCTGGGCAAGTTTCTGTGCTTTGCCCTGCTGGCATTGTCCGTCGACCTGATCTGGGGTTACTGCGGGATTCTCTCGCTCGGCCACGGCGCGTTCTTCAGCCTCGGTGGCTACGGCATGGGCATGTACCTGATGCGCCAGATCGGTGACCGCGGCGTGTATGGCCACCCGGAACTGATGGACTTCATGGTCGTGCTCAACTGGGAATCGCTGCCCTGGTACTGGCAGGGCTTCGACATGTTCTGGTTCGCCGCGCTGATGATCCTGCTGGTGCCCGGCCTGCTGGCGCTGGTATTCGGCTGGCTGGCGTTCCGCTCACGGGTCACCGGCGTGTACTTCGCGATCATCACCCAGGCGCTGACCTATGCCCTGATGCTGGCGTTCTTCCGCAACGAGATGGGTTTTGGCGGCAACAACGGGCTGAATGACTTCAAGGACATTCTCGGCTTCGATCTGGCCGCCAAGACCACCCGCGTCGGTCTGTTCGTCGCCTCGGCCATCGCCCTCGTACTGGGCTACCTGGCCTGCCGTTACATCGTCACCTCGCGCATGGGCCGGGTGATCATCGCGATTCGCGATGCTGAAAGCCGCACGCGCTTCTCCGGCTATCAGGTCGAATCCTACAAGCTCTGGCTGTTCGTGTTCTCGGCCATGCTCGCGGGCGTTGCCGGGGCGCTGTACGTGCCCCAGGTCGGCATCATCAATCCGGGCGAGTTCTCGCCATTGAACTCCATCGAGATGGTTGTCTGGGTCGCCACCGGCGGGCGCGGCACACTGTTTGGTGCGATCATCGGCGCCTTCGCCGTCAACTACGCCAAGACCTTCTTCACCACCTTCTCGCCGGAAACCTGGCTGTTCATCCTCGGTGGTCTGTTCGTGCTGGTCACGCTGCTGCTGCCCAAGGGACTGGTCGGGCTGCTCGACCGGGTACGCCGCAAGGGAGACAAATCATGAAAGGCATCGAGCAATTGCGTGACACCTGGCGCCGCGACCAGGTATTCGATTTCGTCCAGCCGGCACCGGCCTTCGACAAATCGATCGATACCAGCCATGGCCCGATTCTCTACGTCGAGGACGTGAGCGTCAGCTTTGACGGCTTCAAGGCGCTGAACAATCTGAATCTGTATATCGATGACGGCGAACTGCGCTGCATCATCGGCCCCAACGGCGCCGGCAAGACCACGATGATGGATGTGATCACCGGCAAGACCAAACCTGACAGCGGCAGCATCTGGTTTGGCCAGCGCATTGATCTGCTCAAGCGCGCCGAACATGAAATCGCCCGCGGCGGGATTGGCCGCAAGTTCCAGAAGCCAACGATTTTCGAAGCCCTGAGTGTGTTCGAGAATCTGGAGCTGGCCACCGCCTCGAACAAGAAAGTCTGGTACACGCTGAACCATGATCTGAGCGGTGAACAGCGTGATCGCATCGATGAAGTGCTGACCCAGATCGGCCTGACCGAGCATTACCGGCAGGAGGCAGGTGCCCTGTCCCATGGCCAGAAGCAGTGGCTGGAGATCGGCATGCTGCTGGTGCAGAACCCGCGCGTGCTGCTGGTCGATGAACCGGTCGCCGGGATGACCGGTGAAGAGGTCGAGCACACCGCACAATTGCTGACCTCATTGGCTGGCAGGCATTCAGTGATCGTGGTCGAACATGACATGGCCTTCGTCCGCTCCATTGCCCGCAAGGTGACGGTACTGCACCAGGGGTCCGTGCTTGCCGAGGGCAGCATGGATCAGGTGCAGAACGACCCGCGGGTGATCGAAGTCTATCTGGGAGAATGACGGTGCTGCGTATCCAATCGGTTAACCAGTTTTACAATCAAAGCCACATCCTCTGGGATCTGGATCTGCATCTGAAAGAAGGCACCTGCGGCTGCCTGCTCGGCCGCAACGGCGTCGGCAAGACCACGCTGCTCAAGTGCATCACTGGCCTGCTGCCGGTGCGCGATGGGCAGATACTGCTTAACGGCACCGACATCACGCGCATGTCCACCGAGAACCGCGCGCGCAATGGCATCGGGTATGTGCCCCAGGGCCGGGAAATCTTTCCGCTTTTGACCGTGGAGGAGAATCTGAAAATCTCCCTCGGCGCCCGGCCGGACCGCGCGCGGCAGATACCCGAGCAGATCTACCAGCTGTTTCCGGTGCTCAAGGAAATGAAAAACCGCCGTGGCGGCGACCTGTCTGGCGGCCAGCAGCAACAGCTGGCCATCGGCCGGGCGCTGGTTCTGGACCCCAAACTGCTGATTCTGGATGAGCCGACGGAAGGTATTCAGCCAAACATCGTTCGCGATATCGGCGATGTCATCCGCAAGCTCAACAGTGAGCTGGGCCTGACGGTGCTGCTGGTGGAGCAGAAACTGCCGTTCGCGCGCCGCACGGCGGATGACTTCTTCATTATGGAGCGTGGTCGCGTGGTAGCCGACGGGCCCATTGCCGATCTGAGCGATGAGCTGGTGCAGCAATTTCTTACCGTCTAAGCCACGAGTGAATGGGTGGCCCGCCACCCATTCACTCTGGGATGGCGGGTGGAAAACCACCCCTATACCAGCCCTGAGCCGCCACCAAAAAACACCAAACCCTTCTAGAACAGCCCTGTCCGTCTTCTGGCCCGACCCTTGCTATCACTCCAGCACGCAACGGTGTTCAACACCGCGTGAACTGACCAACAAAGACAAAAACTCTGGAGTCAACCATGAACAAGTTTCGCACCTTGGCATTGGCCTCGCTTTCTGCCACTGCCTTGCTGACCAGCGCTATCGCCATTGCCGAAGAAGATCGTACCGGCTGGCCATCCAACTTCACCATCGGCACTGCCAGCCAGGGCGGTACTTACTTCGCCTACGGTTCGGGCTGGTCCAACTTCATTGCCGAGCAGACTGGTGTGTCCGGCGGCGCGGAAGTGACCGGTGGCCCGGTGCAGAACATGGCACTGGTTCATACTGGCGACCTGGCTTTCGGCATGACCACCATGGGCCCGGCACGGGACGCAGTGGACGGTAAAAGCCCGCTGGCCCCCGGCATGAATATGGATAACGTCTGCGCCATGTTCCCACTGTACGAAACGCCTTTCTCGATGGCGGCGCTGGCCAGCTCCGGCATCAAGAGCATCTCCGACATCAAGCCCAATGCACGTATCGGTTTTGGCCCGGCGGGCTCCAGTTCGGATGAATATTTCCCGAAGATGCTGGAAACCCTGGGCGTGAAGTTCGTGCGTCGCAACGGCAGTTGGGATGACCTCGGCAGCCAGCTGCAGGACGGCCTGCTGGATGCCATTGGCTTTGCCGCTGGCGTACCTATCCCCACCGTGAGCCAGCTTGAAGTGCAAACCAAGGTGAATATCGTTGGTTTCAGCGAAGCCGAACTGGCGACCATTCTGGAAACCTACCCGGTCGCCGAGTTCACCATTCCGGCTGATACTTACAGCTCGCTCAGCGAAGATTCCCGCGCGGTATCCATGTGGAACTTCACAACCGCCAACTGCGATCTGCCAGAAAGCTTTGTTTACCAGGTCACCAAGCTGACCATGGAAAACAACGACCGGATGAAATCCATCCACCAGGCCGCTGTCACCAGCACACCCGAGCATCTGGACAAGAATACTTTCCTGCCCTGGCACCCAGGTGCTGCGCGTTATTTCACCGAGCAGGGCCACGACATCAGCTCGGCCCCGGTCAAGAACTGATCTTTCTTCCTAGCGCGTGATCTGCGGGCCAGCACCTAGCTGGCCCCTTCACCTCTTCGGTTACAGGTGCAACCATGACAAACACACACAAGCCCGTCAGCGGGCAGGATTCGCTGATCCCGTCCCATGGCGAGCCGCTGACCCCCATCGTGGTCGAGGGCGTTGATGACGAACCGGTCGAGTCCAATCGCCGCCAGTATGCCGGCTGGATGCTGCGGTCAGTCACGCTGCTGGCGATTCTCTACTCGGCTTTCCATCTGTATGTACTGAATATCTCGCCTATGGAGTCGTGGAGCTTTCGTATTGTCCACGTGACCGGCGCACTGATTCTGGGTTATCTGTTCTTCTCCGGTACGCGCTTTGTTACCGCCGAAGACACCCGTCCAGCTCAACGCTGGACCAATTTCGCCGCGCTGGCGTTGATGATTCCTGCCACCTACGCACTGGTGCAGACAGGTGTGATGTACCGCCTGATGCAGAGCGGCACCATGCGCATGACGCCCGAACTGGAGTCCTGGCACTATGGCTGGCCACTGTTGGCAGCGACCGGGCTGGGCATTATTCTCAGCTGGTTTCATCGCCGTGAGCGTGCACAGTTCAGCATGCCGGATCTGCTGCTGATCATCTGCTCGATTGCTGCGGCCAGCTACCTGCTGATCGTCTACAACTCGCCACTGCGCATGAGTACGGGCACCTCCTTTTCCCCGGTCGGCATTTCCTTCGCCGCCGTGGCCGGTACCGCGCTGATCATGGAAATGACCCGGCGTGTAGCCGGTATGGCGCTGGTGATCATCGCCCTGGGCTTTCTCGCCTATGTGTTCAGCGGCCCTTATATGCCGGGCTTCCTGGGCTACCCTGGGCTGGGTGTGAAACGCTTTTTCAGCCAGGTGTATACCGACATTGGTGTACTGGGCCCAACTACTGCGGTGTCCTCGACCTACATCATTCTGTTCATCATCTTTGCGGCCTTTTTGCAGGCCTCGAAAGTCGGCGAGTACTTCGTCAACTTCGCCTTTGCCTGTGCTGGCCGTTCACGCGGCGGCCCAGCCAAGGTATCGATTTTCGCCTCCGGTCTGATGGGCATGATCAACGGCACCAGCGCCGGTAACGTTGTGGCGACCGGTTCGCTGACCATCCCGCTGATGAAGAAGGTCGGCTACAGCAAGAAGACCGCCGGTGCAGTTGAAGCGGCTGCCTCCACTGGCGGGCAGATCATGCCGCCAATCATGGGTGCCGGCGCTTTCATCATGGCCGAGATCACCGGTATTCCCTATACCGAAATCGCCATGGCGGCGGTTATTCCGGCCATTCTGTACTTCGTTTCCGTGTACTTCATGGTGGATTTCGAAGCGGCCAAAACCGGTATGCGCGGTATGCGCAAGGATGAGTTGCCACAAATTGGCAAGCTGATTCGCCAGGTGTATCTGTTTATCCCCATCGTGATATTGATCTTCGCCCTGTTCATGGGCTATTCGGTTATCCGCGCGGGTACGCTGGCAACCATCTCTGCGGCCGTTGTCAGTTGGCTGTCGCCGAACAAGATGGGCATACGCGGCATACTCAAGGCGCTGGAGCTGGCGGGCATCATGGCCATCCAGATCATTGTGGTCTGTGCCTGCGCCGGTGTGATCGTCGGGGTTATTTCGTTGACCGGCGTGGGTTCGCGCTTTTCCTCGCTGCTGCTGGGCGTGGCCGATGCCAGCCAGTTCCTGGCGCTGTTCTTTGCCATGCTGATCTCGATCATGCTGGGCATGGGCATGCCCACCACCGCCGCCTACGCGGTCGCTGCCTCCGTGGTCGCACCCGGTTTGATCCAGCTGGGTATTGATCCACTGACTGCCCACTTCTTCGTCTTCTACTTCGCGGTTGTTTCGGCTATCACTCCGCCGGTCGCACTGGCGTCCTTCGCGGCAGCGGGTATCTCCGGAGCCAATCCGATGGAAACTTCGATGGAGTCGTTCAAGATCGGCCTGGCAGCCTTCATCGTGCCCTTTATGTTCTTCTACAACGGTGCACTCTTGATGAACGATACCTGGCCGGCCATCGCCCAGGCGCTGGTGACCGCGACAGTAGGCGTGTATCTGCTCTCTGCTGCCGTGCAGGGCTGGTTCGCCAATAATCTTGCGTCATGGTTGGTACGCGGGATCTTGGTCGCTTCAGCACTGTTGATGATCGAGGGTGGCCTGATTACCGATATTCTCGGTGTAGCCGCTGCGGTACTGGCCTTTGCACTGCAGAAAAAGCGTGCCAAGACAGCTGCCATCAGCCCTCTGTAGCCTGATGACAACCCGCCGGCGACACTGGCGGGTTGTTCCTGCACCCTGGGCCAGCTAATCTTTGCGCTGTTATCCATGAGCCAATAAAAATGAAACACCCCTTCTGGATCGCCCTGTGTTTCGGTTTGGCCGGGCTAGTCGCCTGGCAAACGGGAACGCTGTTCGGCTTCCGGCAGGTAGAACGCGAGGGGTTGGACGAATCCTTCCGTTACAGCCAATTGATCAGCAACGAGATCAAGCGCTACGAACCTATTGTTACCCTCGCCGCACAGCACCCGCTGCTGCGCCAGACATTGACCTCACCCAAACAGCCCGAATTGATCGGTGACGCAAACCAGATCATGCAGTTGATGGCGGACATCGTTGCCAGTTCCGACGTCTACCTGATGGACCATCAGGGGCTGACCATTGCTGCCAGCAACTACCAGCAAAGTGCCAACTTCATTGGCCAGAACTTCAGTTTCCGGCCCTATTTCCAGAACGCCTTCACATCCAATGAGCCTGCCTTCTATTTCGCTCTGGGAACCACCTCGGAGTTGCGCGGTTTGTATTTTGCGCATGTGGTGATGGCCGCTGACGACAGTACCCGGCCCATTGGCGTGATCGCGATGAAGATCCAGGTCAGCGAACTGGAAGCGCAGTGGCGCCGCCCTGCGGCGTTCAATGAGGCCGAAATGCTGATTACCGACGCACAGGGCATCAGCTTCCTGGCAAGCCGCCCAGCCTGGCTATATCGCGCCTTCGAATCACTGACCGAAGAGGGCCAGGCGACCCTGACACGCGAGCAACGCTATGCCGCCCAGGAGCTCAGGCCCATCAGCATCAGCTCCCTGGGCCGGCCACCGGGTGCGTCGGACAACGCAGAGCGCGTGGCTATCAATGAGAACGGCCAACGCCACGAGTATCTGAGCCTGCAAACCCCGTTACCCAACGGCGACTGGACACTGCGCGTACTGATCGGCACCCGCTCGGTATTCTGGACGCAGATACGTTTCATGATCGCCGGCCTGGTGCTGCTGTCCGGGGTGCTACTGGCGTGGCTCTACCTGCGCGAGCGCTATCGCCGGGAGATTGAGCTGGCTGAGCGCAGCGAGCAGTTGGAGCGCAGCGTCAAGGAACGGACCGCCGATCTCAAAGCCTCCAACCAGCAATTGATGGATGAAATCCGCGAGCGCGAACGTGCCGAAGAGGAGCTGAAGGCAACCCAGCGCGAGCTGATTCAGGCGGCCAAGCTGGCGGTGCTCGGGCAAATGTCCGCCGGCTTGAATCATGAAATGAATCAGCCGCTGACCGCGATTCAAGCCTATGCCCGCAACAGCCGCCGCTTTCTGGAGCGCGGCGAGCAGGACGTGGTGGACGCCAATCTGGCGGAAATCGTCAGCCTGTGCGACAAGATGGCCGAGCTTACCCGACAGTTCAAGGTGTTTGCCCGCAAGTCCGAGGGCCTGCCCTCGCAGGTGGACCTGCGCTTGCCGATTGATGCCGCGCTGAAAATCATCCGCGCCCAGGACAGCAACCATGGGATATCCATCGAATGGCAACGCCCGGATGGTGCGATCATGGTGCATGGCGATCTGATCCGTATCGAGCAGGTTATCGTCAACCTGATCGCCAACGCGGTACAGGCTGTGGAAAACAGCGCCAACCCGCGGATTCACCTGGAAATCAGACCTCAGGGCGCGCAAGTGCAGTGCCTGGTGCGCGACAACGGCTCAGGTCTGCCGGCCAATACCGAGCAGATTTTCGAGCCGTTCTTCACCACCAAGTCGATGAAACAGGGCCTGGGGCTTGGCCTGTCTATCTCGCGCCAGATAATGGATGCCCTGGGTGGCAAGCTGATTGGGCAGAATCGCCCCGACACTCAGGGCGCCGAGTTTATACTGACCTTTCAGACGCGCTCATGAACAATCGCGCCAACCCGACGGGACATGCCATGCCAGCTCCAGCTATCCTTTTTATCGACGACGACGCGGATATTCGCCAGGTCGTTGCGCAAACCCTGTCATTGGAGAACCTCAGCGTCGCCTGCTTCGCTGACGGTGCCAGCGCGCTGGCCAGTATCGACCGCGAGTTTGCTGGCGTTGTCCTGTGCGACTATCACATGCCAGGCCTGGATGGGCTGGGCGTGCTGCAAGCGATTCAAACGCTGGATGCGAGCATTCCGGTGATCATCCTGACGGGGCAAGGCGACATCAGCACCGCCGTCAGCGCCATGCGCCAGGGTGCCTACGACTTTATCGAAAAGCCGTTTCACCATGATGGGCTGATCGAAATACTCAAGCGTGCGCTGGAGAAACGCCACCTCGCCCTGGAGAACCGGCAGCTCAGAGCGCAGTTACGCACCCTGACCAAGCCGGGACCCAGACTGCTGGGTGCTTCGCCCAGCATGCAGCGCGTCATCTCAATGCTCGACCCGTTGCTCGATACCAACGCCGACATCCTGTTGCGCGGCGAGACCGGCTCCGGCAAGGACGCGATTGCCCGTTATATCCATGAAAACAGCAACCGCAGCGAACACAACTTTGTGGCTATCAACTGCGGCGCCGTGCCGGAAAGCCTGATTGAAAGTGAGCTGTTCGGCCACGAAGCCGGTGCATTCACTGGCGCGGAGAAGCGCCGCATCGGCAAGTTCGAGTATGCCCACAAGGGCACGCTGTTTCTCGACGAGCTGGAAAGTATGCCGCTGGCGCTGCAAGTGAAACAGTTGCGCGTACTCGAAGAGCGCAAGGTGGAAAGGCTCGGCAGCAATTTACAGATTGCGGTGGATGTGCGGATTATTGCCGCGACCAAATCCGACCTCAAGGCGCAAAGCGATGCGGGGGAATTTCGCGCGGATCTGTTTTACCGGCTGAATGTGGTGCAGATCGACATCCCGCCATTGCGTGAACGCAAACAGGACGTGCCCCTGCTGTTCCACCATTTCGCCCTGATCGCCGCGTCTCGCTACGACCGCGAAAGTATTCCACTGGACGCCGGTCAGGCGGCGGCCCTGATGCAGCACGACTGGCCAGGCAATGTGCGTGAACTACGCAACCTGGCCGAGCGCTACGTGCTGATGGGCGACTCGGCGCTGAGCGCACCCGAGCACGACCGCGCAGGCCAGAGCGGCGGCCACGGCACCGGCCAGCAGACCCTGGCCGAGATGTTGGATGCTTACGAACAGAGTCTGATCTCGAGCGCCCTGCAGGCCTGCCAGGGCAGCATCAAGGCCGTCATGATGCAGCTCGGGCTGGCGCGCAAGACACTGTACGACAAGATGAAGAGGCACGGGCTGGATAAAGCGGACTACAAGGACTGATAACCTAGCGGCCAGCCCCTTGACGAGGCTGACCGGTGGTCTCGAAGCTCAGCGGCTGAGCATGAAGGTGTTGTATTCCAGATCATCCAGCGCCTTGTTCAAACGCATCATGCCGAGCAGTACGCAACAGGCCAGCGCGATGGTGAACCCGTAACCATAGAAGCTTGGCCCGAGGTATTGGCTGAGGAGCGTCAGGGCAATGTTCAACACGACAAAGAGCACGCTCAGTTCCAGCACGATGGCGCGCTTGTCGAGATAGAAGAACACGTTCAGCAACGCCATCAGCAGCATCTGCAGACTCACACCGATCAGGTCGATATAAAACAGCGGCAGATAGAAGTGCGAGATGCCCAGCCACGACAGCAGGGTGGGCGCGAACAGGAACAACAGCACCACCGTGATACCCTGAACCTTGCAGATTTCCTGCAGACCCTGACGTATCGCTATGGTCATCTCACTCTTCAACTGAGCGATATGTTGCAAAGTCTGGCCATCACGCACGGCATCGAACAGCCGCTCATACCACTCAGCGAAATCCGTTTCGATACGCACCAGGAACACCGCCATACCCGGGATGATCGACAGGTAGGCGAGGAAGATCGGCAGGTCATACAGCATTGACGCGCGCAGCGGGCCAATCACCTGTTCCGAGGTCATGGGGTTGAACCAGAAGATGAACTTGTCGGCCCAGATCCCCATGTTGTAGCAGATGCCGGTCACCAGCAGGCTGAGAAACACCTGTTTGCGTTGCAGAAAATCAAAGGCGATCAGCTTGTCCGCACGGTACTCACGCAGGATATCGAAGAGGAACACGAACAGCAGCGTCCCATGGCCAATCAACAGTGCAAACAGCAGACCGTTGAGACCCCATGGCCGCAGGAAGAACGAGCTCACTACCATCAGCGAGTAACCGCCGAGCATGGTCAACAGGATGCGGTTGTACTGCTTCATGCCGGACAGGAAGATGATGACCAGCCACAGATTGCACAGCGTGACGAAGTTGGTCAGCACCAGCAGCCGGTACAGGAACGGCTCATCGAACAGCCACCAGAGCAGCACAAACGCCAGCAGCCCGGCCACCACTGTGGCAATAAGCATGATGCCCAGCAGGTTGGGCAGAATCACATGGGGCTTTTTCTCGAACAGCCGGTCGGAGACAAAGCGGGTGAAAAAGACCTGCAGCCCGCCCGTGGCGATCAGTGAGCAGGCAAACAGGTAGGTCGTGGTGACCAGAAACTGCCTGACCAGCAACTCGGGAAACACGATGCCGATACTCAGGATACCGATCAGCATCACGCTGATGATCGACAGCACCCAGGGCCCAGCGCTGAGCAAACCGGCGTAGACATAAGCGCGTAGCGTGGACGAGTAGGAATCCCGCGCCAGGATCTTGCGCAGCTCGAAACCAATACCGGCCATTAGAGGGTCCCCATTGAAGTGCTGTAAAGCTCGCGGTAGCGTTCGAGCATCAAGGCCTCGCCGTAATAGCGGTTGGCCCTGGCTACCCCGGCAGCCTGCGCCGACGCCCACTGTGTCGGGTTGCGTAACAGGCCCAGTACCGCCTGCGCGGTGGCCTGTGGATCGGCGATAGCGACGACCTCCCCGGCCTGCCCCAGATCACGGTCCTGGGCCGTGCCGCCCTCGATCAACTCGCGACAGGAGCCAACATCACTGCTGACCACCGGCGTACCGGCGCACCAGGCTTCGAGAATCACCAGCGGCTGCGCTTCACTGATTGAGGTCAGCACCATGACGCCCAACTGCGGCAGAATATCGTCGACCTTCTGGAAGCCCAGAAAGCGCACATTGTTTTCCAGGCCCATACTGCTGACCAGGCTACGGCACTCGGCTGCATACTCGGCGTCTTCGTCCTCGGGCCCGATGATCCAGCCTTCGGTTTCCGGCAATTCGGTGACGACCGAGCGCATGGCCCGGATAAAGGTTTTGATGTCCTTGATGGGCACCACCCGGCCGATCATGCCGACCACCGGCGCGATACCAGCCGGCCGGCGCTCACGCAGGGGATTCCAGCGCGGCAGATCAATACCGTTGGGGATCACACGCGTGCGCGAGGGGTCGGCGCCATCAAGAATCTGCCGCTGGCGGTTGCCGTCATAGAGCGCGATGATCGGATCAGCGCTGCGATAGACCATCAATCCAATACGTTCGAAAAAGCGGATCCACAGGGAGCGAATGTAGCCTGAGCTCGGATCCAGGCTGCTGTTCAAGGCTTCGTCGGCGTTTTCCGCAACCCAACTGGCCTGCGCCAGATCGATCTTTCGCTCCTTGGTGTAGATACCGTGCTCGCTGAGAATGAACTTGCACTGCCAGCGGCGCTTGAGAATGCAGCCCGCGAGGCCCGCATACCCGGTGGATATGGCGTGCAGCAGGCGCGCCCTGGGCATACGGCGCGCGGCGTCGGCCAGCATCACCATCGGTGACTGCATGGTGCGCATGGTCCAGAAATAGTTGATAAACGAAGGGTCGCTGCAGTGATTCAGATAGCCTTCGGTGATCGCATTCCAGCTGGCCCGGCTGCGCAGCACGTCCTGCATGGTCAGTTGACCATCGGCCAGGACTTGCAGGACCTCATCTCCGGTGCGCTGGTCGGGCTTGTCCGGATGATGGAAATAGCGGTACATGTTGTCCAGATCCTGGACCGAGCCCTGACTGGCGTCATCGCCACTGCGGGCCGGGAAATTCCAGGCATCTTCGATAAAGACTTCTTCGATATGCACCACATTGGCAGGCACGGCGTAGTGACGCTGACCATAGGATTCACGTTGACCGCCAATGAACAGCACCGAAAAAGTCACTTCAGGCAGGCCGAGAATCAGCTGATTGATCCAGCTGGATACGCCGCCGCGCACATAGGGCCAGGTGCCTTCCAGCAGCAGGCAGACGTCAGCCTGGCCCTGGTGGGCAATCTTGCGCTGGTCATTCATAACCAGTACCTCGCCAGTGCAGCGAAGGGCGGCCGGGTAAGGGCGTGCTCTGGAAGTCTGGCCAGCAATGGAGGAACCTCTTCATATTCGCCAGCGGCGAACGCGGCTTCGGCAAGGAAGGGCGCGATTTTCTCAAAATGAATGCCACCGGATTCCGCCTGTTTGAAAAAGGCCCGAGCGGCGCTCAGGTCACGCTGATCCAGCGCGATACGTCCTGCCAGCAGATGCATCTCCGGGTTCGATTGCAGCGCCAGCGAACGCTCGGCGTGTTTGCGCGCCTGGCCAAGCACGTGATCCAGTACGCTACCCTGCGCCAGGCCCAGATAAGCCAGCTCCCAATACCAGCGCGCCAGACCAGCATGCGTCGCTTCAGGGCTGTCAGCGTCCTTGTCGTTCAACCGCTCAAGCAAGCGTTCGATACGCTGGTTGATGCCACTCTCTTTCTGGTCCAGCATCGAATAGGCAAGCAGGCGGACATCATCGGCGGGGTCGCGCAGGGCCAGTTTCAAGATCGGCACTGACTCATGGGACGGCATGCGCCGGGTCGCCAGCAGCGCGTTGAGACGCCGCTCGGGATCAGTCGCCAGATAAAGCACGTCCTGCAGGCCGCCATCCTGAAACATCGGCGAGTGGCGACGCACCAACGGCCGAAAGGGCAAGCCCGGTACGCCGAGCGTTTGCCAGACCTGCTCTTCGCGCTTGCGCTGCATGTACAGCGCCGGAAACACCGAGCAGATGACGCCGATGATGCCCAGCAGCGGGATGAAGAAAGCGATACTGAACAGAAACAACGGCGCCCAGGGCAGCGGCGACTTGTAACGCGCCGGCAGCAATGCCCACAGGACCACGGCGAGCAGCGCGCAGGCCACCGCATGCGGAAGCACGATGTACAGCATGCCTTCGAGTAGGGTTGGTTCACTGAACAGCATGAACCAACTGAGGGACTCGAAAACCAGCGCGCCGCTAAATAGCAACTTGTTGATCATTCAACCCACACTCGTGATAAAGGAAACTGTGCAGCCCATCGCGCCTGCCTGACGGGTCCATTTCGAACAGCATGACCTGAACACCAACATCTTCCAGCGTGCGACCCTGGCCAAAACGTTCAGCCAACTGATACTGCAGGCGCGTGAGGTAGCCTCGCGAGCCCTCGGTCGAGGTCAGGGGCATCAGGACCAGAATGCAACTATTACCGCGCTTGTTGACCAGATGAATCTGCAGATCCAGGCCGCGCTGACTATCGGCAAACAGGCGCAACAGCTCCTGGTTGGGATCTTTCAGCTCGAACATGCACAGACTGGCTTCCAGATCATGCTGCTCGACATCGATCAAGGAGCGGCGCAACTGCTGCGAAAAGCTCTGGGCGTCGGCATCGTTCAACTGCAGGGCGGTGGCATCGCTGCGCAACAGATCCGCCACGTGGCCGGCCAATAGCGCCAGCAGGCTCAGCGTACGGTCATTGAAGACGAAGAACGGCATCTGCCGAACCGCCATAATGCCCAGCAGGTTGTCTTCGGTATCGATCAAGGGCACGCAAACCTGCAGTGAGGAGAATTGCTCCTGATCCCCGCGCTCCAGAAACGCCTCGCGAATACTGATCAGCTCGCCTCTTTCCAGACACAGACGCACCATGCGGTCGTCCGAATCCAGAGCACCCATGTCACCGAGTGTGGCCAGCGGCCGGGACACCATCTTCCCGTCCTTCACCGCATACAGACCGGCAATCCCGATGGACGCGTATTGGCCCAGCAGCGCAATAATAGGCTGCGCCAGCGCGGTCAAGTGGTCACCCTGCGGTTTGAGCTCGCGCAGACGCTCACGCAGAATCAGCAACGAGCTGCGCAGGCTCTGGTCGCTACCGGCAACGCGCAGTTCCAGGCGATCATGAGATATACGCAAAATCTGATGCGCACGGGTAAACTCATCCAGACGATACTGGCGATACTCGTTGGCCATTTGCAGCCGCTGCAAGCGCCGATCCCAAAGGTCACGGAACTCGCCCACTATCATGCTGATAACCAGCATCCCGATAATCCATGTGCCCGGCATCCGTTCATAGGCACTCAGACCCGACTCGCGCAGCAGCAGCATTGCCGCGACCAGCAGGCAGGCGCTGACCAGCGCCTTGACGAATCCATAACGCAGCCCAACCAGCAAGGGCGCAAGCATCGGCCATGGAAACTCGTGCACCTGCAATGGGTCTTCAGGCATGAAATAAATGCCCAGGCCCACCGCCAATGCGGTTAGTAGGACCGTTTCAACCCACGCAGCGAGTTCACTGGCACGCGCTGCGAGGGTAAAGTCCTTGTACGGGGATTCGGTCGACATTAGTCCAACCGCAAGTCGTCAGTGAGCTCGCGCAGGACTTTCTGCGCGGTGCCAGCCAGACTTTCACGCGACCAGCCAGCCCGGGCGCCACTGTTGCTCCAGATCACCTGACCGGTAGACGGCTGCACTATGCGCAGGCTGATGCCCACCGCGGGCTCACCATCCAGGCCGCTCTTGTACTGCCACTCTTCAACGCTGCCGGTGAACACGTAGTCGAATCCCTGACGACGTGCCCATTCCATCCCGGCAGCCAGACGCTCGCTGTCGTCCAGCAACAGGGTGTCATCCTGCGCGGTCTTGGGATAAACCACCGGCTTCAGGCCACGCTGACTGAGAACGCTGAGCAGAATCTGCTCGCCGCGCTCGCCCGCTTGCGGGGTCTGCGAATAGTTGACCAGCGGCACCAGGCCCCAGCTCGCATCGCGAGGCAGAATGTTGCCGTTCTTGCTGGTAAAGGTGCTACAGCCAGTTACCAGCGTCATTACCATTATGAGGGCCAGGCCCACTCTCGATTGCATGATGAATCTCTCCTGTTTGAATAACATGATCAGCGTCCGAATCTCTTGCTATAGGTCAGTCCCACCATCCCGCCGGCCTCGGTATCAGTGCCTCTCGGCGCTGACTGGTAACCGAAGATCAGCGCCAGTTCGTCATCACCAAGCACCCGCGTGCCTACCCCGGTGTTGAGCCCGTAGGTGAATTGACTATCCACCCAATCCCAGCCTGCCTGCATATCGATCAGCCAG
The DNA here is from genome assembly GCA_963974865.1 of uncultured Pseudomonadaceae bacterium. Lineage (GTDB taxonomy): Bacteria > Pseudomonadota > Gammaproteobacteria > Pseudomonadales > Pseudomonadaceae > Halopseudomonas. Next base: position 24,828 of record CAXBEU010000004.1, read on the forward strand.
GTGTAATCCGGCTGCCCGCGGTTGAGCGCACCAGGGAAGCCCCTGCGGAACGAATTGCCGACATACAGCCGGCCATATTCCTCTTGCAACAAGGTGGAGGCGGTCACCACATCGGCCTCGATCGGGCCACCATCGGCCACGGCAAGGCCGCTTAGCTCGCGCCCACTTAGCTGGTTGCGTTGATAATCAATGCCCGCCCGGGTGACCCAGGTCGGCCCTTCAAAATGCTGTATCTGGTTGAATTCGAGATTGAACGCGGTGCCGTTGCCCAGGTTATGGCCGTAGCGAGTGCCGTAGGCACGCTGCTCGATTGACCAGGACAGCTGATCGCGTGACGTCAATCCGTGAATGCCGGCAATCCATACCGCATCCTGGGTGCCGACGGCACGCATGAAGCCGCTATCCAGGTTCTCCTGATTGACACCCACTCCAACCTCAATCTGGTCGCGCGCACCCAGTTGCCAGGAACGTGACAGGCCCACGCCCACGCGGTCCTCATCCGACCGGGTACTGCTGTCCAGCGTGACGGCGACACGCCCGCTCTCGAGTTTGCGACTCAGCGCCACCCGCGCGGTGTTCTCGGCCCCGAGTACACTGCTATCCAGTTCATCTGCGTTATAGTCCTGGCGTTTGAGATCCAGGCTGGCGTACCAGTCATCCAGAATATGCCCGGCCAGGGTTGCCTGCGGACCGCTGAGCACCACGCCACCAAGATCTTCGCGCATCCAGCCGACCCGCACGCCCTGCGGCGTGCGCGACTGGATATCCACCGCCTGGCGACGCAATTGCACATCGACAATGGTCGCGTTGCCGCCGCCCAGATTGCCTACGGCCAGGGCCAGCGCTGCGCCCTCCTCGCCCAAACGATCCAGTGCCTCGACATTCTGTGCGGGATCCAGCTCGCCCTTGGCGACCAGATCGACGAGTACATCGCGGTTATAGTTGCGCAGTGCTTCCTGCATGCTGTGATAGGCATTGATCTCCAGCCCACGGCTGCGTCCCCAGGCCTGCCACGCATCCTTCTGCGATGACTGATTGATCTCGTCAAGCTGGGTCAGCATGCGATCAAACCACAGCTGCAACATTGCCGGTGAGCCATCCTGCCATTGCATGGCCTGACGTTCGGAGCGTATTCCTGAATGGCTGCTGGCCAGCAGCCGCAGCCACACTGCATAGCGCTGGGGAGCCAGCTCTACAGATTCAAAACCTCTGCCCGCCTGGGAGCCTGGACGATCCTTGAAGTCCTCGACCAGTTGATGGCGTAACCGCTGGGCCAGATCGAAGCGCTCAGCGGCCTCAAGCCCATCGACATAGGCTGCACGTGCCAGCCAGTCGTAGGGATTGGAGCGCAAGTGCAACTGATACCAGGCCAGGGCTTCATCATGCCGGCCGAGCATCTGATTGGCGGCCGCGAAGGGTAGCCACATGTTGCCGTGACTGCGCGCAAAGGCACGCCAGCGATGGGTCATCATCGGCAGGTCCGCTACACGCCGATGGTCTATGAAGAACCACATCAGCCGTTCACGCACCAGCGGGTTACGCGGATACAGGGCCAGCGCCGAGCGATAGATGCGCGTGGCTTCGTCCAGTGCGCCATCGCGCTCAGCCAACCAGCCCTTGGCCAGCAGCACACGCGCATCCTGCGCCACGGACGGATGATCCTGAGCTTCAAACAGCAGTTCGCGCAGCAGGTCGATTTCGCCCAATACCGTGGCCATGTCCATCGCCAGTATCAGATACTCGGTATCACCACGCTTGCGCCAGCCTTCCAGCAGCATGTCCAGCGCTTTGCGCGGCTGCCCCTGGCGGTAGAATTCGATCAACTGGCTCTGCTCGCCAGTGTCCAAGGCGATGCCCTGCTCGATCATGCGCTCATAGACCCGGCGCAAATCGTCATCCCGCTCCAGCTCCCAGGCCAGACCGGCCAGCGTCCGCCAGTATTCGGGGTCGTCTATGTTGCGGTTATCAATGTCGAGAATTTCCCAGGCACGTTCTGGCTGATAAATACGCCAGTGGGCGCTGGCCCATTCAACCCGCTCTGTGGTGGTCAGTTCGAAGCGCTCGGACATGTCCTGCCATACGGCGGTCTGCGCGGTGAACTGCTGGGTGCTCTCCAGATTCTGTATCAGCCGCTGCCAGGCCAGACGATGGCTTGGGTAACGGGTTACGTACTGACGCAGCCACGCTTCAGTACGCCCCGGCTGGGCCAACGACTCATGACCAAAGACCACCGCATCGAGCTTTTCATCGGTCAGTCTGGAGTCCAGCGCGGTAGGCTCCAGCAATGCGATGCCACGCTCATAGTCATATAATTGGAACGCCAGGCGCCAGGCATGCTCACGGGCCTCGGGGTCCTCCTGCAGGCTCAGATATCTGATCCAGTAATCCAATGCCTTCTGGCCACGACCCAACCACTCGCCCAGCTTGGCCATCTGGAGCAACAGTTCAGGATCGGCAGGGCGCAGCGCCACAAGGCGCTCGCCGGTATCCCAGGCAGCAGGCAGATCACCAGAGGCTAACTCCAGCCGCAGTCGGGCTTGCAGGGGTTCTGCCTGAAAAGGTTGCAGCTCGCCCCAGCGGGTCACCAATATGGTCGCCAGGTCCATGCGCTGACTGCCCACCGCCATTTGCACGCCCTGTTCCAACCAGGCGGCGTCCTCGGCAGTCAGCTCATCCATTTCCTTGACCAGCAGCCGCGATGCCTGGTCGCCTGCGCCCACTGCCAACAGCGCGTCATAGGCCTGGCGCAGGTAGTAGCGGCGGTCCTCGACGTTGTCGCTGGCAGCCAGAATATCCAGGTAAATCATCGCCGCCTTGCCTGATTGCCCGCTGGCCAGATACCAGCGCGCCGCCAGTTGCAGATAGGCAAGATGTTCTTCAGGCACCCGGTGTGCCAGGGAGTGATACACATCAGCAGCCAACCACGGCATCTGCATTTGCAATGCAAGATCCGCCCAGGCGCGCGCCTGTTCCACCGACAGCTGACGATGATCAAAGGTCATCATCTGCTCGCTGGCCTGCGCGGTGCGCTCATGGTTATCGCCGTGCATCGCACTCAGCGCATCAATGGTGCGCCGGTAATACTCAAGCTGCACCACATCGGTTGTCTGCCAACTGACCAGGTGCCGGCGAGCTCGGCTGTATTGGCCAAGATCAATCAACAGCCGAACCAGGTCCAGCCGCAGCTCATCGTCCTCGGGACGCGACGCCAGCAACACTTCGGCGTAGCTGGCGGAAACATCGTCGGCCCGCTCCTGATCATCAGGCCGGAAGACGTCCTCGCTGTTGTAGGTCAATACCAGCACGCCGCCGATGGCCGCTGCGGAAAACGCGAGCGTCCAGGGGCTGATCAGCCGTACGGGTTTACTCGCAGACGAGTTGCGCATCACTCACCTGTTTAGTCGATAAGGAGAAATGCCAGAGCCCGTTCGCCCCGCGTCCCTTGACCTCGCGGCCAGCCACATCAAGCCGGCAGGGGGAAGCTGAACGAACGGAGAAGGCGATGGGGAATTCACCGGCAAAAGACAATTGGATCCGCCGTTCATCAAGATAACGCCAGGCAGTCAGTGGCACATTGGCCTGCTCCAGCGCTGGCGCTGTGTCTCGGTTAGCCTGTAACGCCAGCACAGCGCGGTCGGCACTCAGATGAACATAGCGACCCTGAGGCAAGTCCAGAACACCGGCAATACCTTCGGATGCCATCAGATCGGGCCAGCCCAGCGAGGGGTCCAAGCGCACAGTACGCAGCCCCTGCAGCGCGCGAATCTGCCACGCGCCACTGCTGGTACGGGCCAGCGAAGCGGTGTGCAGGCCGTGAGCGCGCAGCAGGTAATCGCTCATCCACAGGGACAGCGGCTGCTGCTCAAGTATATGGCGGTAAATATCGCCCATCACCTTGATCGCCGCTGGCTTGGTACCGGAATAAAAGTGGTAATACAGATGCAGACCGCGCATGCGGCGCGGCGAGTCGGTCAACTCGAAAGTTTCGACCACTTCCCGAAAGCCGTAATAAGGGCCCTGCCACAAATTGGTGTAGACGTTCTCGTTGATGATAGGCGCATACACCTGCAGGCCGCCGGCAGTTGGCCGCAGCAGCGGATAGAGCCCGGTCAGTGAGGGGTCGGCACGCGTCAGGCGCGTCTCCCCGCCGTTGACGTTGAGCATGCCTGCATCATAGGAGAGCTTGATGGTCGCCGCATCCGGTATCGCGTCGCCGCTCCAGAAAATCATTTTTACCGGCTTGTCCGCTGGCGCCAGGCGGCTGGCAACATAGTCACGCGAGCCGAACACCTCGCGCCTGAAATCAATAGTGTCGTAGCCGGGAATGGGCATCTTCAAGCCGTAGTCAGCACGGAAGCCCTCCCGCTGACTGTCCCTCTCGGCCTGCCAGAAATACGGATGGCTGTAGGTATGGGTCGCGGGCTCTACCCGTTCATGGGCGAGGATCTGCCGAGCCAGGGGTTCCAGCTCACGTGAAAGATAGGGATACATGCCCGCCGGCCCAACCTCGCCCTCGATAAAGGATACCGAGGTCAGCAGTGGGTAAGGCTTGATGAACTGATTGAGTACCGCGCTACCGGAATAGGGCGTACCCGGAATTTCTGCCCGCGAAGGAAAGCCATCGCCGTCAATGTGCACGGTAGCGATACGCCGACCATTTTCGGTAGTGACATCAGGTGCAGGCTGTGCGGGCAGTTGCAATGCCTGCTGCAGGAAGGCAAAGGGATCAATGATCCAGCGCCGGGTATCGTCCTCACCCTCGAACACATAGGGTGCCAGCGCAACCCCACCCCAGTCACCAGTGACCACTGGCATGTGCTCGCGCCCGGCGTCATCCACCAGCGCCAGCGCAACCTTGTTGGAACCCGACTGCGTGCCAATCCCGGTCAGGCCACGCGAGCGCACCACCAGCGGCGCCTCGAACGAGCCGACCAACTGCGCATCATGATTGACCAATTGCAGACCGGAAACTGGCTGAACGCCGGTGCGCTGCAAACCCAGCCTGCGCAAAATCGCCGCATCGTCAATCGGCATTCCCTGGAAAAAAGCCAAGGGAGTGCCTTCATCAAGACGCCGACCTATCCAGCGGTTGAAAGCACTGCTGTCAGGCGGCGGGCCAGAGGTCATCCAGACGATGACCCCAGCATAGAGACCGGTCATGGAAGCACTCGGCAGCGAACCCTCGACCGGCAGATAATCAACCCGATACCCCATGTACTCCAACAGCCCGCCCAGGGAGCGGAATCCACCGGTGCGCGTCAGTTCACCCTCACGCGGGTCATACATCACGGCGATGCGCCGGGGCTGCACTTCAATGCTGCTGACACCCAGCGTATCCAGCTCGGGGGTGCCAATGTAAGGCAGGAAACCTTCTTCAATCAGCCTTGCCGCCAGTTCACGGGCTTCGGCGCGCCGATCTACCGGCAGATAATCGATCGCCACGATCGGGATATTACGCGCGCGCAGAGGCTGGATCTGACCCGCGAGCCAGGTGCGATCATTTTCGGATACCGGGCGATACACCTGCGCAGCGGCATCCCAACTGGCATAGATTGACTCGACTGCGACCGCCGCGACGCCCTGCTGAACATCAGCAAGCACCTCAAAGCCCCGATTGAAGAACAGCTTCATGTCTGGATAGCGCTTATGCATGTCACGCAAAAGCGCCGCTAACGCATCACGCTGGGCGGGTCGCTGGTCTTCAGGCAGGAGAGTAAAACTGTCGAGGGTATCGAGGAATACGCCGGCGTAGCCCTGTTTGGCGAACTCACCCACCTGACCGAGGATATGCTCCTGCCAGCCAGCGCTAGTGAGGTCCATCACATGGCTGTTCCAACCGGGATTGCGGATCTGATCAGCGCTGTTATCCAGAAGGCCTGGGCTGGACTGCGCGAGGTGATCGTTCAGCTCGCCAATCGACAGATAGGCGAATGGCAGCGATCCCTGGGCGACCACAAAACTGACGTCCTTGGGCGTCAGGTGCGCCGGTTCGAATACCACCCAATCGAACTGCGCAAGCTCGCCTAACGGCGGCTGCTCGGCGTACCAGAAAGCGACGCTAGCCGGGCCGGATTTTACCGGGCCGGCAACGGCGCCAAGCGAAAGCAGCACAGTAGCCAGCATACCGAGCAACTTTAAGGTGCTGGTTAGTGCTTGGCGAAAATTACTCCCGGCCATTCGAGTCCCTTGCTAAAACACTGATCATTGTGACAAGCAGACAGAAAAACCTGATTCTGCCCTCGAAAGATTCCGTAATACTTTCTTGAAATGCCAAAATAATATCAGTTTTTTATAAATACAATGCATCCGTCAAATTTTTTTTACATTCGACAGATCACACCCTCGTTAACCTCCAAAATGCCGCGCCACAAGCTGGATGCCTCGCGGCTGAAAATGCTGACTGAATGACCCGGAATGCGCGATTCGGATGCGGTCCTGCGGCTGTTTACATTCTAGCGAGGGACATTTTTGCGGTTCACCTCTAGACTGCAGATGCGAGTCGCAGTCCTCCATATGGTGTAGTCATGGAAAAGAGAAGATGGCCACGAAGGGCCGCGGAATTCAATGCCGTCCTGAGCCTCAGCCTGAACGACAACTTTCGCTGCATCATTCGTGATTTCAGCCAGGCCGGCATGCTTGTCAGCCTGGACGATCTGGTATTGGCCCGCCTCAAGCGTAGTGCAGCGGGTGATCAGGCGCGACCGGCGAGTATTTGCCTGGAGTTGCCAGACCGCAGCATTGCCATGGATGTGCAGGTGGTGCGTTTTACCGACCAGGGTGCAGGGTTGCGATTGGCAGTCCCCAGCCCGGAAAACTACCGCGCGCTGCAGGAGGCTACCGAAGCCAACCGGCGTAACGCTACGCCGCTGCCGCGCAAAGTACTCGCCAATCAGACGCAGCTCAGCCCCGAGCTCCGGCAGACGCTGGCCCGGAGCACCAACCAGGCATTCAAACTCTTCCTTGAAGATCATTTCACAGGCTATTTTGGCCAGTTGGAAACCGCGCTGCTGATCGAGGCAGATCAGCAGAAGACCCAGGCGCTGCAACAACCTTTCTTTGATGCCATTGCGCTGTTTCGCAAGCAGCGCCAACGGGTACTCGGGGCAACGGTAAACCGGATTGGCGAAACCGCGATGGATGTCGCAATGGGCCGGCAGGTCGCCGAGCAGATGGCCGAACAGGGCGCAGGCAAGGCCCAAACCCTGTCCCTGGTCGACAAACATGATTTCGAAGACTGGCTGGTGGTGCGGGTGGCTATTTCACGCGCCGAACTGCAATTACGTGACAGCCTTATTGAACTGCAACTGCGTATTGATGCTGCCTTTGGTAATCGAGGCGCAAGCCGAACTTTCAATCCCTACTCTCCCTCGGCACTGTGCAACACCTTTTTCGAAGTGATCCGCCACCTTGGTCTGACCAACAGGGTCGTCGAGGTGGTATTCAAAGCGCTGGAGAACTCTATCCTTGCGCGCCTGGAGAGCGCCTATCAGGAGCTCAATGCACTGTTCGTCAAGGCCGATATTCTGCCGGTGCTGGACGTCAACAACTACCTGGCAGCGCAGGCACAGCAGACCCGACCGCTGCGGCCCGCGCCCGCCGTCGCGCCAATGGAGCCCGAGCTTACTGATCAGGCGCCGGTAATCACCCCGGCGGCGCCATTCAACGTTACTGCATCCAGGGCCGCAGAACAGCCGGCCCAATACCCTGCGCAGGCACCCGCTCAGGCCTATACCGCCGCGAGCCAATTGATGGGGCTGCAGCGCCAACTGGTCGGCGGTGCAGCGCAATCGGCCGCCGGCCAACTCAGCAGCGTCGCGCTAGCGCAGCCCTCGCGGGCAGCAATGACCGCGCTCGACAACATGAAGGCGCGCGTACTCGAAGGCCAGGTCAACTTCTCCGTGCCTGGGGCACTGAAAGCCCAGCTCATGCATCCCGCCGGCGGGGCGCGCGTCGACCTGAATGAGTTTGAGCAGGATTCGGTCGAGATGATCGAAACGCTGTTTGACAGCATCGTGCAGAACGAACGCGTGGCTCAGGACCTCAAGGAGGAGCTGCGTACATTGCAGGTGCCGCTGCTGAAAATCATGCTCAAGGACCCGGAGCTGTTCAGCGGGGACTTCCATCCGGCACGCCAAGCGGTCAATTTCCTGGCCCTGCTGTCGGATCAGGGCAGTATCAACCTGGAAGCCAACAAAGGTGCGATCCGCGACAGTATCCGGCATATCCTCGCCAGCGAGGACGATACGCTGGGCTTCAGCCAGAGCCTGGAAAGTCTGGAAACGCTGGTTACCCGTGAAAAACGCTTTATTGACCGCAACCTTACGCGTATTCGCGAAACCTGCGCCGGCCAGCAGCGTCTGATCCAGGCCAACCGCCAGATCGAACGCCAGCTCAGCGAGCTGTTTGACCGCCCGGTGCCCGCCGTCCTGATCGACCTGGTCAACCATGGCTGGAAAGACCTGATGCGTTTGAGCTATCTGCGCGAGGGCATCAGCAGCGCTTCCTGGAACATGACGCAGACCGTAGTTTCAAACCTGCTCTGGCGCTTGCTACCGCAAACCAATAGCGGGCAGCAGCCACCGCACACAGCCGATCATCTGCTCAAACTGGTGGACAAGGGCCTGTCGAAAGTGCCGGAGGACGGCCATGCTCACGCCGAACTCCTGGAACGCCTATCCCAACTTCTGGCCACCGGCGTGCAGGACACCACACCCATGGCGCTCTACAGTTCAGCCGAACTGGACAGCGATGTGGTTGAAGCACGCCTGGCGTCTCAGGTAGATACCGATAAAGGGCTGATTCGCTGGCTCAAGCGCGCACGCAATCTGAAGGTGTCGCAATGGTTCGAGCTGACCCAGCAGGGCGAGCAGACCCAGCTTTATCAATTGGTCTGGGTTGCCGATGACGCCAGCCAGTTCATGTTTGCCAACCACCATGGCACCAGAACTGCCGGCCTGAATCTGGAGCAGGTCGCTCAACTGCTGCGCGATGGTCATCTGGAACTGCTGCATGACGCCGCCATGCCTGCGGTGGAACAGGGGCTGGACGCCCTGGTGCAGAAAATTTACGACAAGTTGGCATTCGATTCTTCGCATGACCAACTCACCGGCCTGCTGACGCGCAAGGAGTTTTCCCGCAGCCTGGCCCAGTGCGTGGCACAGGCACAGCAGGAGCAGACGGCGCACACGCTGATCTTCCTCGATATTCAGCAATTCAAGGTGATCAACAATACCTGTGGTTATGAAACCGGCGACCGCTTCCTGCGTGATCTGGCGCGCCGCATCAGCAGCTTTGTTGACGATGAGGCTATCGTTGGTCGGGTCGGGCCTGATCAGTTTGCCATCCTGGCCCCTATGGATGCGGACAAAGCCGGCTACCGGCTGGCCTCGGATCTGAAAACCGCGATTGAAACCACCCGCTTTGTGCATGAGCAGCACAGCTTCGTGATCAATACTGTCATGGCCATGCTCGGTTTTGACCACCATAACCAGAAAGTCATGGACTTGCTGCGTTCGGTAGAAACCGCCGCGGAAATATCCAAACGCTCAGGCCACAAGGATATTCAGGTAGTGCTGCCAGGCGACGAACGTCTGGGTGAGCTGGACGAGGTGATGATCTGGGTCACGCGGATCAACCGCGCGTTGGACGAGAACAACCTCAAACTGCGCTGCCAGAAGATCGCCCCGCTGAACGAGCAGACCGATGCCCTGCCCCACTATGAAGTGCTGCTGACAGTCATCGATGAGCAGGGCGAGCATATGCCTCCCGCCGACTTCATCAAGGTGGCGGAAGATTACAACCGTATGGGCTCGGTGGACCGTTGGGTGATCGAAACCGTGCTGCGCTGGATGATGGAACATCAGGACCAGATGCACCTGTTCGGTGGCTTCTCGATCAACCTGTCCGGCCACTCGATGAACGACGATTCCTTTCTGGATTATATCTTTGACGCGCTGGTGCGCTATCAGGTGCCGCGTGACAAGCTGATCTTCGAGATTACCGAAACCACCGCCGTGGCCAACCTGGAAGATGCTGCCGACTTTATCAACGAGATGCGCAGCATCGGTTGTCGGTTTTCCCTGGATGACTTCGGCGTCGGCCAGTCGTCCTATTCCTATCTCAAGCGCTTGCCGGTGGATTTCATCAAGATTGACGGCGCCTTTGTACGCGACATCACCCGCAGCGATGTCGATTTTGCGCTGGTGCGCTCGATCACCGAGATGGGCCACTATCTGAACAAGCAGGTGATCGCCGAGTACGTGGGGGACCAGGATACGCTCGACACGGTGCGCAGCATTGGCGTGGACTATGCCCAGGGCCACGTGCACGGCAAACCCGGCCTGCTCGACCATCTGAACCTGAACGCCAGCACGCTGCCCGCATGACCGGCAGCGGCTGGCTGTGTACTATTAAGTCAGTTCCCCTGTCCTTCAAGAGCTCAGCCCTCCAGCGCTGAGCTTTCCAGAGCCGAGCCATGACCGACATATCCGAACAACAACCTGTGTATGACGTAGTGGTCATTGGCGGCGGCGTCAACGGCACGGGCATTGCCATGGATGCCGCCGGACGCGGGCTCAAGGTATTGCTCTGCGAGATGAATGACCTGGCATCGGCCACCTCATCGAGCAGCAGCAAGCTGATCCATGGCGGCCTGCGCTATCTGGAGTTTTACGAGTTTCGGCTGGTGCGCGAGGCGCTCGCCGAACGTGAGTCGCTGCTGCGCAACGCGCCGCACATCATGTGGCCTTTACGCTTCTGTCTGCCGCATCAGGCGCATCTGCGCCCCGCCTGGATGATCCGCGTTGGGCTGTTCCTCTACGACAACCTGGCACGCCGTGAATTGTTGCCGGCCTCCGAAGCAATACGCTTCAACCAGAGCAGCCCCCTGGTTGCCGGCATCACGCGTGGCTTTCTGTATTCCGATGGCTGGGTCGATGACGCGCGCCTGGTCGTACTCTGCGCCAAAGCGGCGGCCGCCAAAGGCGCGCAGATCAAGACCCGCTCACGCTGCATCAGCGCCGTGCGCGATGGCGAGCTGTGGCAGGTAACGCTAGAAGACACACGCAGCGGTGAGCGCACCCGTTACCGCACGCGTGCGCTGGTCAACGCTGCCGGCCCTTGGGTCAGCAAGGTACTGACCCAGACCATCGGCCAGGCAAGCGCCAAACAGATCCGGATGGTGCAGGGCAGCCATATTGTCGTTCCGCGCATGGACATCGGCGAGCATGCCTATATCCTGCAGAACAGCGACGGGCGGATCGTCTTCGTGATTCCCTATGAGGACGACTTTTCCCTGATCGGCACGACCGATGTGGATTATCAGGGCGACCCCTCCCAGGTCAGCATTTCAACCCAGGAAACCGATTATCTGCTGGCGGTGGTCAACAGTCATTTTCGCCAGACGATCAGTGCAGCCGATATCGTCTGGGCCTTTTCCGGCGTCCGGCCGCTGATGGATGACGAGTCGGCCACTGCGCAAAAAGCCTCACGTGATTACAGTTTCGACCTGGACAGCATCCCCGGCAAAGCGCCGCTGCTGTCCCTATTCGGCGGCAAGATCACCACCTACCGCAAACTGGCCGAGTCGGCGGTCAACAGCCTGAGCAACCTATTCCCGGATGCGGGCCCCGCATGGACCCGGCAAGCAACCCTGCCTGGCGGTGACTTCCAGAACCATGAGAGCCTGCAAAGGCAACTGGCTGAGCAGTTTCCCTGGCTACCTGGCAAAACGCTCAAGCGCTGGGTGCGCACCTACGGCACGCTGTGTCGGCATATGCTCGAAGGTGGCGTTGGCATTGAGCACCTCGGGGCAGATTACGGCGCAGGCCTGTACGATCGGGAAGTGGTCTACCTGATCAGTGAAGAGTGGGCGGTTACCGCAGAGGACATTCTCTGGCGGCGCACCAAGCTGGGTCTGCATCTGCAGCAGATCGACACCGCGGCATTGCAACGCCGCATTACGCAACTGACCGGCGCGTGCCTGACAACGGCAGCAGAGACTGCGGATCCGTAACGCTTTGCCGACGAATGATGCGCGGCAATGAAGTATAATCACGGGTCGAATCCCATCCGTAATTCAATCCTCAAGGTTTTCAATGAGCAACAACGCTGCTGAAGTCGCCAAACGCCGTACCTTTGCCATCATCTCGCACCCGGATGCGGGCAAGACCACCATTACCGAACGCCTGCTGCTGATGGGCCAGGCGATCAACGTGGCGGGCACGGTCAAGGCGCGTAAATCCGACCGCCATGCCACCTCGGACTTCATGGCAATGGAAAAGCAGCGCGGCATTTCGGTCAGCACCTCGGTCATGCAGTTTCCTTACCGCGATTGCATGATCAACCTGCTCGATACCCCCGGCCACGAGGATTTTTCCGAGGATACCTACCGCACCCTGACGGCGGTCGACTCCGCGCTGATGGTCTTGGACGGCGGCAAGGGTGTAGAGCCGCGGACCATTGCGCTGATGGAAGTCTGCCGCCTGCGCGACACGCCTATCGTCAGCTTCGTCAACAAGCTGGACCGCGACATTCGTGACCCTATCGAGCTGCTTGACGAGATTGAAGCGGTTCTCAATATCAAGGCCGCGCCGGTCACCTGGCCAATCGGCTGTTACCGGGATTTCAAGGGCGTCTACCACCTCGAGCAGGATCTGATTATCGTCTATGCCAGTGGCCACGGTCACGAGCGTACCGAGGCCAGAATCATCCGCCATCTGGACTCGGACGAAGCCCGAGCGCACCTGGATGACCTGTACGATGATTTTGTCGATCAACTGGAACTGGTCAAGGGCGCCTGCCATACCTTCGAGCGCGAAGCCTTCCTGCGCGGCGAGATGACGCCGGTGTTCTTCGGTACTGCGCTGGGCAACTTCGGCGTTGACCAGGTACTGGATGCGATTGTTGATTGGGCCCCTGCCCCGCTGCCGCGTCCGGCCAACGAGCGGACCGTCGAGCCAACTGAAGAGCCCTTTACCGGGTTCGTGTTCAAGATCCAGGCGAACATGGACCCCAAGCACCGCGACCGCATCGCCTTCATGCGTATCTGTTCGGGGCAATATGAAAGAGGCATGAAGCTGCACCACGTGCGGACCGGCAAGGAATTGCGCATCGCCGAGGCCCTGACCTTCTTCGCCGCCGAGCGTGAACATCTGGAGGAAGCCTGGGCCGGCGATATCATCGGCCTGCACAACCACGGCACCATCCAGATTGGCGATACCTTCACCCAAGGCGAAAGCATCGGCTTCACCGGCATTCCGCACTTTGCCCCGGAACTCTTTCGGCGTGTACGTTTGAAGGACCCGCTGAAATCCAAACAGCTGCGCCAGGGTTTGCAGGAGCTGGCCGAAGAAGGCGCCACCCAGGTGTTCTTCCCCGAGCGCAGCAACGACATCATTCTTGGCGCCGTCGGTGTGCTGCAGTTCGATGTGGTGGCCAGCCGGCTGAAAGAAGAGTACAAGGTCGAGTGCATGTATGAACCGGTGACCGTGTGGTCGGCGCGCTGGATCGAGTCCAGCGACCGGAAAAAGCTCGAAGAATTTACCAACAAGGCGATGGAAAATCTCGCCATAGACGGTGGTGGCCATCTGACTTACCTGGCACCCACCCGGGTTAACCTGAGCGTGACCGAAGAGCGCTGGCCGGACATTCGATTCCTGTCTACCCGCGAGCATCACTGAGACCTGAAGTGCCTCACCCATTCGGGTGAGCTGTGTAGCGTTTAGAGCCCTATGCGCTGATTTTTTCGGGCAATGGGTCTAAACTCCTGCAATGTAGTTTCGCGGCAGTGAGCCCAAATCAAGGTGTTGAGCTGTGGATAAGCGCCAATTCGCCCGTCAAAGTGTCTCTATCGATGCAGAGTGTCATTTCGGCGAAGGAAATGACCGCAGCTGTCGCATCCGCGATTTCAGCCAGGGCGGCATGCTTATCACCCTCGATCTGCCGGCGCAGGCAGATCCCCTTCTGGTACTGCCCAAGCGCAAGGGCGCTCCCGCCCGTGTCAGCTTTGTACTGAACAACCGCCGCGTTGCCATTGATGTGCTGGTCGCCCACATCTCGGAGCACGGTATTGGCTTGCGCATGCGCGAACACCGGCCGGCCGATCTGGCCATATTGCAGCAGGCCGCGCAACAGTCCAGCGAGCACCAGACACCCCTGTCCTGGCAGCCAGCCAACGGCCAGGCGGCGTTGACCGAAGCGCAGAAAATCAGCCTGATCAGTTCCGCCAACAAGGTCATTCGCCGCTATCTGGACATTCAGTTTGAAACGCTTTTCCAGCAGTTGGAACTGGCACTGCTTCAGGAGGCTGACCACAAGAAAACCCACGCTACCCAGCAAGCCTTTCTGGATGCGATGACTCTGATCCGTGCGCAGAAGACCCGGCTTGCTCGTCAGTGTATCGCCAGCATCACATCAAATGCCGATGCGGTGGCGCGTGGCCAGGGCCCGGAGCCGTTAGGCGATATGCCCTCTGACCTTTCCGACAGCGGACCAGCGGTGCCCCTGGCGTTGGTTGAAAAAGATGAATTCGAAGACTGGCTAGTGGTTCGGGTGTCGATTTCCAAGGCCGAGGTCCAGTTGCGCGAGCTGCTTTTGGAGCTGCAACTGAGACTCGACGCCGCGTTGGCGACTGACGGCGCCGCCGCCGTTTACAACCCCTACTCGCCCGCCGCACTGGCCACCGCTTGGGCGACAGGGCTGCGCCCGCTACTGCTGGGCAATGATCTGCTACGCGTTATTTTCAAACAGTTCCATGACACGGTGTTGGTCCACCTGGACAGCGCCTATGTGTCACTGAACAAACTCTTTATCGACACCGGCATTCTTCCTGACATTGATGTCACTCGCTATCTGGCCAACCAGAAACTAAAGCGTGACCATGCCGCGGCGGCAACTGATCCGCCGCCGCGAGAGCCAGAAGCAACACAACCGAGCGTCGAGCCGACGCGCAGCGATGCAAACCTATCCCCAGCCGAACAGCATCTATCCGATAACGAGGTTATTCCCACAGGCAAGCGCGGCATCCAGAGACTGAAAGCCGCCTTCAGTACGGTCTCCAGATTGTGGAGCGTGCAACGCCAGTTGCATGGTGAGCATCCCGAAAGTGTGCGCCAGACCGAGAGCCTGCTACCTGAACGCATCACCGCCATCGATACCCAGGACGCCCTGCATCAGCTCCAGCGCCGCCTGCTCAGCGGTGACGCCCAGTTGGGCACACCCGGAGCGCTGAAGCATTACCTGATGCAAGCAGGCGAACACGCTGGCGGCATCAGCGACTATGAACAGGACTCGGCCGACATGGTCGAGAGCCTGTTCGACAATATCGTGCACAACGAGCGCGTGCTTGAGGATCTGCGCTCGGAGCTGCGCAAGCTGGAAGTACCCATCCTCAAGGTCATGCTGCGCGATCCAAGCCTGTTCTCCGCCGAATATCACCCGGCCCGGCAAGCGGTGAACTATCTGGCGTTGCTGTCGGACCGGCGCAGTATCAACGTCAGCGAAAACCGTCCGGCGATCATGGACGCCATCAGTACCATCCTGGGAAGTGATGGCGAGGACAACGAAGGTTTCAAGCAGGTACTCGGCGGGCTGGATGAGCTGGTCGGCCGCGAAAAGCACTACTTCGAACGCAACCTCACCCGTGTGACCGAAGCCTGCGAGGGTCAGCAGCGCATCACCCAGGCCAACCTGCTGATCGAATGGGAACTGGAGCGCCTGCTGGCACCGCAACCGGTTGCCAAGCCTATTCTGGATCTGGTCAACCACGGCTGGAAGGAGTTGATGCGCCTGAGCTATTTCCGCGAAGGCACCTCCAGCCTGGCCTGGGAAATGACTCTGGTGGTGCTCGACCAGTTGATCGTGCGCACGGTACCCGGTGCCTGGGAAGAATCCAGATTACGTTTCAGCAGCCAGAAACTGCTGACCCTGATTCGCAAGGGCCTGTCGAAAATCCCCGACTCCAATGCCAGCCACAAGACCGTAGTACAGAATCTGCAGAAGTTGCTGGACTACCCGCACAGTACCGACTTTGCCAGCGTGCACTACATCAGTCCGTTGGCCGCCTCCAGGCCGGACGCCGGACTACTCGGCGCCGCTGCAGAACCCGACAAGACCCTGCAGCGCTGGATCAAGCGCGCCAAGGGGCTGCAAGTCGGCCAATGGTTGCAGCGGCATGTGCTGGGTAACGAGCCACAGCTTTACTATCTGACCTGGGTGGCCGACGAGTTCGCCCGCTATGTGTTCAGTAATCACCGTGGCACGAAAGCCGAGGAAATGTCGCTGGAGCAGGTTGCACAGTTGCTGCGCGATGGCAACCTGACGGTACTCAACGATGCCGGCGCACCTGCTCTGGAACAGGGCCTGGACGCCCTGGTGCAGAAGGTCTACGACAAGTTGGCCCAGGACGCAGCGCAGGACCAGCTCACCGGCCTCAAGGCCCGCCGCGAATTTCTTCGCTGGCTGACCCAGAGCGTCACCCGCGCCCGGGACAGTAGTGACCGCTTTGTGCTGATCTTTATCGACATTCTGCAGTTCAAGCTGATCAACAACACCTGCGGTTATGACGCCGGGGATACGCTGCTGCGCACTATCGCCGAACAGATCCTCAGCCGGCTGGACAAGCATGCCATTGCCGGGCGCGTTGGCGTGGATCAATTCGCCGTGCTCGTGCCGGCACAGAACCATAATGATGGTTTTATGCTGGCCGTGCAGATCAAGGATGCTATAGAGGCGCAGCGCTTCGAAAGCGGCACGCACAGCTTCATTATTTCCTCGGCAGTCTCGCTGATCAATGTCGATGACAAGAGCCCCGAGCCGATGGAGCTTCTGCGCATGGTCGAGTCGGCCGCGGATATGAGCAAGAAGTCCGGGCACAAGGATATTCAGGTTATCAAGCCGGGCGACATGCGCTTTCAGGAGCGCGATGACATGATCTCCTGGGTGACGCGGATCAATCGAGCGCTGGATGAAAGTCGCCTCAAGCTCCGCTGCCAGAAGATTCAACCGATTGGCGATACCAATCTGGCCAATACCCACTATGAAATATTATTGACCGTCATCGATGACAACGGCGAGCACCTGGCCCCTACCGATTTCATCAAGGCGGCCGAGGAATACAATCGCATGGGGGCGGTCGACCGCTGGGTTATTGAAACCGTGCTGCAGTGGATGGTTGCCAACCCGCAAAAGCTTGCCCAGTTTGGTGGCTTTTCGGTCAACCTGTCAGGTTGTTCGCTGAATGATGAATCCTTCCTCGATTACGTCTTCGAGATGCTGGTGCGCTACGACGTCCCACGGGACAAACTGATTTTCGAAATTACCGAAACGGCGGCCATCGATAACCTGGCTGACGCAGCGGACTTCATCAATGAAATGAAGGAAATCGGCTGCCGCTTTTCGCTGGATGACTTTGGTGCTGGCCAGTCTTCCTACGCGTACCTCAAGCAGCTCCCGGTGGATTTCATCAAGATTGACGGCGCCTTTATCCGCCAGATTACCGAAGACAATTTTGACTACGCGCTGGTGCGCTCCATCACCGAGATGGGCCATTTCCTCGACAAGCATATCGTCGCCGAGTATGTCTCCAGCCAGGAGATTCTCGATCTGGTGACCGAGATCGGCGTGGATTACGCTCAGGGTTACCACATCGGCAAGCCGTCATTGCTGGATAACCTTCTGACCACCGGAATGCCGGCCACCGGGGTGCCGGCCACCGGTCTGCCGGCCACCGGAGTGCCGGCCCAGCACAAGCCCGCCTGAAACATGCGCTATATCGACACCCATACCCATCTGGACTTTCCTGACTTCGACCTGGATCGCCAACAGGTGCTGGCACGCTGCGCAGAGGTCGGTGTCGAGCGTCTGGTAATACTTGGCGTGTATCAGCAGAACTGGGACCAAGTATGGCGGCTGGTCGAAGCCGATGACCGCCTGTTCGCCGCCTTCGGTCTGCATCCAGTCTATCTGGAGCAACACCAGAGCGCCCATCTGGACGAACTGGCAGACCGCCTCAAACGGCTTGCCGGTCACCCACAGCTGTGTGCCGTAGGTGAAATCGGGTTGGATTACTTTCTTGCGCAACTGGACCGCGAGCGTCAGCAGCAACTTTTCGACAACCAGTTAAGCTTGGCCGCCGAGGTGGATTTGCCCGCCCTGTTGCATGTGCGCCGCGCCCATGCGGACACCATCGCCCTGCTCAAACGCCACCGCCTGCCCCGTGGCGGCATAGTGCACGCCTTCGCCGGCAGCCTGGAAGAAGCCCGAGAGTACATCAAGCTTGGGTTCAAGCTCGGCCTCGGCGGAGCCGCCACCTGGCCTCAGGCAAAAAGGCTGCGCAGAACGCTGGCAGCGCTGCCGATCAATAGTCTGGTTCTGGAAACCGACTCCCCGGACATGGCCCCCAGCTTTCACGCGCACCAGCGCAATAGTCCGGAGTTTCTGCCACAGATCTGCCAGGAACTGGCGGCAGTGCGCGGCGAGCCGGCCAATGTATTGGCTCAGGCCTGTCTGCATAACAGCTGTGAATTATTCGGCTGGCCGTGCGCTGCGGTGACCTGAGGAGCTCGATTTGATAGAGTCAGGGCTGATGGGAACAAGACCCAACACTCAATGAACCTCGCATAGGAGGGTCGCATGCTCTTAGGCATTGCCCTGTTTCTGATCTGGCTGGTTCTGCTGTTGCGCTTCCCGAAAATCATGCTGCCTTTCAGCGGCGTACTTGCCGCCCTGGCGCTCTTGCTTGCCGCGGCGTTAGGCGTGCGCCAGTGGTACACCGGTGGCCTGATCGACCAGCTGGATATCAGTATTGACTATCAGCCCGACCGCTGCGACTTCGGCAAGCCGTTGCGTGTACTGGTCGTTAACCAGGGTGAGCGAGCGGTGAACCAGATCAGTTGGCAGTTGATGGCCACGGAGCCAGACTACAATACCAACCTGCTGGATATCAGTGTCAGCGACGCCACTTACCAGACTGACCAGGCGATAGCGCCGGGTCAGCAATGGCAGGGCTGTTATGCCGTACCGCGCCTGCGCAGTGGCGCCCGGGCACCCGACCTGGAATACCGCATGGACAGAATACGCGCAGACTTCCAATAGTGATCGTCATACAACAAGGCTAAAAGACAATGACCCAACCCGTTGCATTGATTACCGGCTGCTCCAGCGGTATTGGCCAGGCCCTGGCGTTTGCCTGCCTGGATGAGGGCTATCAGGTATGGGCCACCGCCCGTAATCCAGCCAGCCTCGAACCTCTGGTCGCCAGGGGCGCTATAGCGGTGGCGCTGGATGTAAATGATGCCGAGCAGATTGCGGCGTGCGCCGAGCGGCTGCGTCAGGAGGCAGGCCGCCTGGACCTGCTGGTCAACAACGCAGGCTACGGCGCCATGGGCCCGATGCTGGATGCAGATCGAGCCACCCTGCTCAAGCAATTCGATACCAATGTGTTCGCGCCTGTACAAATGGTCCGCTCCACCATCGAGTTACTGCGGGCCAGCAAAGGCCTGATCGTCAATATCGGCAGTGTGTCAGGCGTTACCACGACGCCTTTCTCCGGCGTGTACTGCGCGTCCAAAGCGGCTCTACATTCGATATCCGATGCTCTGCGCCTGGAACTTACGCCCTTCTCGATCGGGGTATTGACGGTGATGCCGGGCGCTATTGCGTCGGATTTTGGCAACAATGCCAGCGCGGCCATTACGCTGGCTGAAGACTCTTGGTACAAACCCTGGGAAAAGGCCGTGCAGGCACGCGCAAAGGCCTCGCAGAAAGCCACGTCCACCACCGCAGGGGATTTCGCCAAGGAATTGATGACCTACGTGAAAAACCCGCTACGCCCTGAAGAGGTGTTGATAGGTACCAGCAGCCGCAGCATGGTGCGCCTGAAGCGCTGGTTACCTACCTCCATTCTGGATGCCCGGCTGCTCAAACGTTTTGGTTTGAGTAAACCCTGAGCAAACCCCAGGAACACAATGCTAGCTGGCGTAGAGTATGGCTTCGGCCTGGTGATCAGCGATCTGCGAGGGTGAGCGGCCCTCGGCGATACTCTGACCGAAAATACTGTCCAGGCGCGTGCCGATCAACTTGACGCGTCTGGCGATATCACCAGGCGCCACCCCGCGATGAGTCAAGGCCACATACAGCAGCCCACCGGCATTGATCACGTAATCAGGCGCGTAAAGAATGCCCCGTGCATCCAGCAGATCGGCGGCTTCGGCGCTAGCCAGTTGATTGTTCGCTGCACCTGCTATCCCGGCACAGCGCAGCTGGTTGATGGTGACCGAGTCCAGTACGCCGCCCAGACCACAGGGCACGAAGATATCGCACGGCGCTTCATAAACCGCATCAGCGGCTACCGGCTTGACGCCAAGTTCATCGACAGCCAGGCGCACCTTGCCCGCATCCAGATCTGACACCATCACATCGGCACCCTCGGACACCAGGAGTTCGGCCAGCGCATAACCCACATTGCCCAGACCCTGCAGCATGATACGCGCGCCACCCAGGTCGTCCTGGCCGAGCTTGGCACGCGCGAGGCTGCGGATCCCCATCAGCACACCCAATGCGGTATGCGGCGAGGGATCGCCGGCCTGGGTGGTGCTGGTGACGTGCCCGGTCTGCTGGGCGATGCAATCCATGTCCTCAGGGCTGGTACCGCTGTCGACTGCGGTGATATAGCCACCACGCAGTGACTCGATACAGCGCCCGAAAGCTTCAAACAAGGCCGCCCGGTTCGGCACATGGGCCGGACGTATGATCACCGCCTTGCCGCCGCCTTGTTCCAGCCCAGCCAGTGCAGCCTTGTAACTCATACCCCGGGCCAGACGGATGGCATCCGCTACCGCAAGCTCGGTACTGGCATAGGGCATATAGCGGCAGCCCCCCAGCGCCGGACCCAGCCGGGTATTGTGTATGGCGATCACCGCTTCCAGGCCGGTGGCTTCATCCACAAACAGATGCACCGCCTGCATCCTGTCAGTACGCATTGCTGCAAACATAATTGCACTGCCTTTTTGCACGGAACCTGTCTATCACCCTAGCTGCTTTGCCAACAAACCCCAAGTTAAACCGTGAGACAGCACCGCCGGTCAGCGCCTGACCGGGCGCTTCTGCAGTTTGCGTTGCAGGGTGCGCCGGTGCATGCCAAGTGCCCGCGCAGTGGCCGAGATATTGCCTTCATGCTCGGCCAGCACACGTTGAATATGCTCCCACTGCAGCCGATCCACCGACATCGGGTGATCAGGCACCAGGGTGTCCGGGTCGGCCTGCTCGGACAGCAGCGCGGTGAGCACATCATCCGCATCAGCAGGCTTGCACAGGTAATTGCAGGCGCCACGCTTGATGGCTTCGACTGCCGTGGTGATGCTCGAGTAGCCGGTCAGAATCACTACCCGCAGATCCGGATACAGCTCAAGCAAGCGCGGCAACAGCACCAGACCGGAATCGCCCTCCATCTTCAGATCCAGCACCGCATAGTCAGGCTGCTCTTGGCGAGCCAGTTGCATGGCCTCATCGGCATCCCCTGCGGTATTGACTCGCAGCCCGCGACGCGACAGAGCACGGGCCATGACCCGTGTGAAGGTCGGGTCATCATCAACCAGCAACAGCAACGGCTGCTCTTCCTGCTCGGTCATGTCATTCATTTACCTTCTCCCATGCAATAGGCAAAATCACTTCGG
Source organism: uncultured Pseudomonadaceae bacterium (assembly GCA_963974865.1). GTDB lineage: Bacteria > Pseudomonadota > Gammaproteobacteria > Pseudomonadales > Pseudomonadaceae > Halopseudomonas. The sequence goes on from CAXBEU010000004.1 coordinate 46,499, forward strand.
CCAAGGTGCCGCCACCATCCTGATTGAAGAGCTTGACGCTGCCGCCCAGACGCTGCACTGCCGCGTGACTGAGAAACAGCCCCAGACCAAAACCCTTCTTGCCTTTGGTGGTGACGAACGCCGTACCAATATGCTCGGCGATATGTAAAGGTACGCCGGGCCCAAAATCCCTGACCGCCAATCTCAAACGCCGCTGATCCCACTCGAGGGAGATCTGTATTCCTTCGGCACAGGCATCGGCGGCATTGTTCAACAAATTCAATACCGCCTGACCCAGTTCAGGGCTAGCCTTGACCAGGGGTGCCGCGTTATCAGGCAATGGCAGCAGTTGCCAGGAGGCTTCCGGACGCATCAGTTGCCAGCGCGCCAACAGCCCCTTGAGCCAGATATCAGCCTGTTCGGAATGCAGCGGTTGATGGCGCGTATGTTCGGCGCGCCGGACCATATGCTGCAGGCTGTCCTTGCACATCTTCACCTGTTCCTGCAGCACCGCAAGGTCTTCCTGCAATTGCGGATCAGGATAGTCAGTGCGTAGATCCTTGAGCAGCACGCTCATGGTCGATAACGGTGTGGAGAGTTCATGCGCCGCGCCCGCCGCCACGCTGGCAATGCCAAGCAACTGGGCGTCGCGGATACTCTGCTCGCGACGCTCTGCCAGGTGTTCGGCGTGCTGGCGCAACGCTGCCGCCATACGCACTACAAACAGACTGATCAAACCGGCGCTCATTGCCAGGTTCAGCCACATGCCGATCATGTGCAGATTGATCAGCCCGGTCGAGAGCTTGAACTCGAAGGCCGCCAACGGCTCGTACCAGATCAGCAACACGCTGTAGGCAGAAACCGACAGCCCGGCCAGTACGGCAGTATAGAACCAGGGCAAGGTAGCGGCCGCGATGGTCAAGGGGACCAGGTAGTAGGATACGAACGGATTGGTCGGACCGCCCGAATAGTAGAGCAGCACACTGTGCACCAGCATGTCGAAGGACAACTGCAGGCCATACTCGAAATCGGTCACTGGCCAGCGTCTGGACAGGCGTAGTAGCGTCAGTATGCTGATCAACGCCGAGACGCCCAGGGTCAAAAGCAGCGGCGTCCAGGGCAGCGGAAACCAGCCACTGATATAAGCCCCCATCACCGAGAGGCTTTGCACCAACAGCACCAGCAGGCGAATCAGTATCAGACGCCATAGGTTCTGCCTGCTCGGCGATAATGCCAGCGTATTGGGACTGATGAAAAATCGCTGTGACACGCTTCAAAACTCCGGTAATGGACGACGAGTATCAAGCTCGCTGGATAACCGACAGCGTCGCATAAAATCGTCCGACAGGGTACGCTCCAGCTAGCGCCGGGTACACGGAATTATAAGCGCCCATGTCGGTCTTATGCGTGGCACCAGAGCGGTCGCTCTCGCGCCTGAAGTTTCTCGTCTGAAAAGGAAATGTCACTATGCGTTTACCCTTTATTGCCCCTGTTTGTGTCGGCCTGGGTCTGGCTCTGACAGCCACCAGCCTGCTGGCACAAGAGCCTCGCTACAACCAGGTTTCACTGCGCGCCGAAGTGCAGAAAGCCGTAAGCCACGACACGCTTCAGGTCCGCCTGTATGCCGAGGATCAGGACAAGGACGCCGGCAAGCTGGCTGGCAGGATAACAGCGCGGCTTAACAAGGCGCTGGATGTTGCCCGCCAGACCGAGGGCGTCAGCGTGTCGAGCGGCAATCGCAGCAGCCAGCCGGTGTACGACGAAAAGGGCGAGAAAATCGTTGCCTGGCGCGAGCGTGGCGATATTCTTCTGGAAAGTACCGACTTCGCCAGCCTGTCGACGCTGACAGGCCAGCTACTCGGCGAGCTCAATCTGGACGACATGCAGTTCAGCCTGTCGCCGGAAAACCGTCGCAGCACCGAAGATGAACTGATCCGCGAAGCCATAGAAGCCTTCAAAGCCCGCGCCGATATTGCTACGCGAAGCCTGGGCGGGTCCGATTACAAGATCGTCAATCTGAATCTCAACAGCCAGTTCATGCAGCCGCCGATTTATCGTGGCGCCAAGGTAGCCATGATGGCCGACGCCGAATCAGCCAGCCCGTCGGTCGAGGGCGGGCAGGCCGATGTGACCGTTAGCGCGGACGGCATTATCGAAGTCAATCTGCCTTGAACAAGGCTTTATGCGGCCCTCAGGGTCGCATAAAGCCGTAATCTGCATCCTCGTCGAGGTTCTCGGCGAGGAAATGCAGTTCATGGCCTATATCGGCGATCGTCCTGTCTCGCCGATATACCGCGATGACTTCATTCATCATGGCCTTGGCCAGTTCCTGATCCTTGTACCCCTGCGCTTGCGCCGCAGCGAGATTGTCCTGCATCAACTGCGCCGCCAGTTTGTATACCGACATGATTTGCCCTCCTGTTGAAAATGCCATTTCAGCACAGAATCCCTGCTTGCAACCTTGATCTGGCTCAGCCTTTCTTATCCGAATCGAAGGGCTCCTGCAGATATCTGTCACTCTCGAAGGTCTCCAGCCAGTCAGGGTAAAAAACCACAAGCCCTGCCACTGCCGTGCCATTGATGAAAGCCTCTGGAAAGGCTACCAGCAGGAGATAGCCGAAAACCTCCAGCAATCCTGCCGGCATAGCCAACTCACCTGACCAGGCGAGCAAGCCCATACCTGCGAGAATGGTCACCACCGCGCTCAAACCCGCAGCAAAAAACCCGCTGATAAAAATGTACAGGAACAGATTGGTCGGCTTGAAGCGCTCCAGCGCATGGCATACCAACACGGTGACCAGCACCGGCAGGAGTACGCGCAGCAATCCATTAACCCCAAAAGCCGCCGCATCGTCCCAGCCGATGATCAGCATGCCCAACTGCGCCAAGGTGCCCGCTACTAACGCAAGCTGCCAGTTAAGCAGCAAGGTAACGGCTGTGAGGCCGATAAAATGGAAGGTCAGCCCATTATCAAAATCGCGCCGCACCAGCCACAGCACGGCAATGATAAATACACTGCCAAACAGCAGGTGCTGACGCCGGGTGTCAGCCAGCAATTCGATCCACGACACCCGAAGCAGCGCCCAGAGCACCACCCCCGCGTAAAGGGTCAGTGCCAATATGCACTGTAGGGGGGTCAACAAACTGGCTGCCAACATGCTTGAATCTCCGCTTGCCTAGCAGCGGATCATAGCAGCACCAGTGACGCATCTCACGGACAGGATGTCGCAGGCGGCGTCGGCCATCAGCAAGGAGACAGGCAGATGTCACTGCTGGCAAACACTCTCAAGCAACGGATGCATTCCGCGTCGCCAGGGTCTAGAATGATCTCATAGTCAGTCAAGCCTAACCGCAGCACCGTACTGCGTCATAGATAAAAAAGGTCCCAGCATGCCTAGCCGCCTATATCCCGAAGATCAGAAGAAGGTCGATGAATATCTCAACCTGCCTGCGCAGAAGGTAGAGCGCAGGCCCTTCAAGGTATGGCTGTTGCTGCTGGTGATTCTAGGCTCCGTCATCGGCATGGGATTGCTTTCACGCCTGCTCGGCGGCCTGGTACTGGGTTAACCTCTACCCTGCTTGCACTGACGCCCGGATTATTTCCTACTGAGTCATATCCATGTCGCAAGCTGAATCGTTGCAAGCTGAACTCCCGGCCGCCTTACCGCGCATACTCATAGTGGGTGGTGGTGCTGGAGGCCTGGAGCTGGCCACCCGGCTGGGCCGCGGGCTGGGCAAGAAGAAACGTGCCCGCATCACTCTGGTCGATGCCAACATGACGCATATCTGGAAGCCGCTTCTGCATGAGGTCGCTGCCGGGTCACTGAATTCCTCCGACGACGAGCTGAACTATGTCGCCCAGGCCAAATGGAACCATTTCCATTTTCAGCTTGGCGCCATGACTCACCTTGATCGCGAGCGGCGCGTCATCCGCCTGAAAGCCATAGAAGACGAACATGGCCAGGAGCTGATTCCCGAGCGCGACATCAGTTACGACTACCTGGTCCTGGCCGTGGGTAGCACCACCAATGATTTCAATACCCCCGGCGCAGCAGAGCATTGCCTGTTTCTGGATACGCGCGCCCAGGCCGAACGCTTTCATCGCTTGCTGCTCAATCAATATATGAAGGCCCAGGCCAGCGGTGAGCAGGTCAACGTTCAGCCCATAGGTGAACAGGGAGATGGTCACGAGAAAATCAACGTGGCCATTATTGGCGCCGGCGCCACTGGCGTTGAACTGGCTGCCGAGCTGCACCACGCCGCGCGCTTGCTGCAAGCCTACGGCCTGGACCGCATCAGCCCGGAAGATCTGAATATCAATCTGATCGAAGCCAGTGGTCGCGTGCTGCCTGCATTGCCCGAGCGCATCAGTGACCCGGTGACTAGCACATTGGTCAAGCTGGGCGTGAAGCTGCATACCGGTTCACCGGTAAAGGAAGTCACCGCCGACAGCCTGTTGCTGGACAATGGCGAGCGCATTCCAGCCTCGCTCAAGGTATGGGCCGCAGGTATTCGTGCGCCACGCTTTCTGACTGAACTGGGGTTGGAGACCAACCGGATCAACCAGCTCGCGGTCTACAACACTCTGCAGACTACGCTCGACGACCATGTTTTTGCCTTCGGCGACTGCGCCGCCTGCCCTTCTGGCGAGGAAGGCAAATTTGTACCACCGCGCGCTCAGGCCGCGCATCAACAGGCCACCCTGCTGGCCAAGAACCTGGGGCGGCTGATTGAGGGCAAGAGCCTGCTGACCTATCGCTACCGCGATTATGGCTCACTGATTTCCCTGGCCAGCTTCAGCGCTGTGGGTAACCTGATGGGGAATTTGACTGGCAGTGTGATGCTAGAGGGCAAGCTGGCCCGTATCTTCTATCTGTCACTCTACCGCATGCACCAGATGGCGCTGTACGGCGTGCCACGCACGCTGCTGCTGATGCTCAGCGACCGCATAGGCCGCAGCACCGAACCACGCCTCAAGCTGCACTGAGCCTGTTGGTGGCGGACCTAGTCCGCCACCGCGAGCAGGGCAAAGGTGGCCAGCCAGTGTTCGCCCATATAATCATCCTGCAAGTGCGCCAGACCCGCCTGCAAGTGCGCCTGTGCGCGCTTGTCGAGTATGGGCCTGCGTGCGTCCGCCTCTGGCAGCGAAGTGGCCAGAGCGCGCATACACCAGGCCCTGCTCAGATTCAGCCCATCCAGATGCGCCAGCCTGCCGTCCGTGCGGTCTGCCGGGCTGGCTGGCTGCAACAAGCAAGCCGGCTCACCCTCGGCAAGACCGGGTAGAAAGGCCGAGAACCACAGATGGAAATCTTCGCCTGGCAACAGTTGCTGCATCAGCAATGCCTGCTGCCAACTCGGTGAGAGAAAGTCTTCTCCGCCGGGCTCCCAGGGACGACAGTCACTATCATCCTGAAAATACACCAGCGCGCGGTCCCCGATGACCTGCTGCAAATCAAGGTCGTCAGCGCCGCGCGCGTACTCCAGCGCCAGCATCAACGCGAAAGCCGTATTGGAATGACTACCGGTGCGAATAGGTCGACCGAGTTTTGGTAAATAGCGCGCCAGGCGCCCCGCGATCTCGCCGACCAGAGGCTCTAGACTGGCCCTCCAGCGAGCGTCAGGCGCCGATGGCAACAAGGATAGCTCATGCGCCAGCTTGAGCAACCAGGCCCAGCCATAGGGCCGCTCAAAGCCCTGACGCCCCGGCGCCATGAAATACGCCAGTTCCCCTGCGACCTTGTCAGCGGTCAACTGCTCATCAAACAGCGCGCGGATTGCCTCGGACTCAGGCAACGCCGGGCAGGTCCTCAGCAGCCGCGTCAGCAGCCAATAGCTGTGCACACAGGAATGCCAGTCGTAACTGCCATAGAAAATCGGATGATGCTGGTGGGGCAGTGCCAGATCGGCTGCACTGTTGAGTCTAAGGCTGCCTGAATGCGGAAACTCGCGGCGCACATGGCCCAGCGCGATACGCGCGAAGCGGCTGGCCATATCGGACGTCAATGCGGACATGATGATCCATCGGTAATCAAAGGGGCGGGTAACAAGATAATCTCTCTGCGCCGAAGCAGCTCATACCATAGAGCCTGGGCGGCACGGGCACAAGCCGAGTAGCCACGCGTGCGGCGATATCAAAGCAGGCTGATAGCCAGGATCTGGGGTGCAACAAAGGAGAAGAGTAACTCTAGAGGTAAAGCTGAACTGATTGAACTGCAGAGGCGGCTTTGAGTGGTGGGTCGTGTAGGATTCGAACCTACGACCAATTGGTTAAAAGCCAACTGCTCTACCAACTGAGCTAACGACCCATGCTCAAAAAACCGGTAAAAAAAGTGGTCGGGGTAGAGGGATTCGAACTCTCGACATCCTGCTCCCAAAGCAGGCGCGCTACCAGGCTGCGCTATACCCCGATCATGTTCTAAGTGGCTCCGCGACCAGGACTCGAACCTGGGACCCAATGATTAACAGTCATTTGCTCTACCAACTGAGCTATCGCGGAATTACTCCTAACACCCTGACAGCAGTAGTAAGTTAAGTAGTAACTTGCGTTACATATCCCCTGTCAAGGCGCGCCATTTTACCGGCCAGCGCCAGACTGTCAACCCCAAAATCATGCATTGCCTAACAACAATTCGACAACCCAGGAAAAACGCCCCCTTGAGGCCTTGTTCGCGGCATGCCAATTACCAACTGTCCATACGAAAGCGGCTTGCAGAAACAAAAAAACCCGCTTCTCAGCAGGTTTTTTTGAACAGCAGCACCCAGTTAGAGCTTGGGACCAGCCGCAACAATCTCGTCAGCCACTTCAAATTTCTTGAAGTTGTCGACGAACAGGGTAGCCAGTGCCGTAGCAGCGGCATCGTACTCGGACTTGTCAGCCCAGGTGTTGCGTGGGTTCAACAGCCCGGTATCAACACCAGGAACGGCCTTGGGCACATCCAGGTTGATCACCGGCAGGTGCTCGGTCTCGGTACCGATCAGCGCGCCAGACTGAATTGCTGCAATGATGCCGCGGGTCGTCGGAATGCTGAACCTGTTGCCTTTGCCGTACGGGCCGCCAGTCCAACCGGTGTTGACCAGATAGACCTTGCTGCCAAAGGCATTGATGCGCTTGATCAGCAGCTCGGCATACTCGCCCGCCGGGCGCGGGAAGAAAGGCGCGCCAAAACAGGTGGAGAACGTCGACTTGATGCCGCCGCCGGAGCCCATTTCGGTAGAACCCACCAGCGCGGTATAACCCGACAGGAAGTGATAGGCCGCCTGCTCGTTATTGAGGATGGATACCGGAGGCAGCACGCCTGTCAGGTCGCAGGTCAGGAAGATGATCGCGTTCGGCTCGCCGGCACGATTGGCTTCCACACGCTTTTCAACGTGCTCCAGCGGATAGGCCACCCGGGTGTTCTGGGTCAGGCTGACGTCGGCATAATCGGCCACGCGGGTTTCCGGATGGATGACCACGTTCTCGACAATGGAACCGAACTTGATCGCGTTCCAGATCACTGGCTCGTTCTTCTGCGACAGGTCGATACACTTGGCGTAGCAGCCGCCTTCGATATTGAATACCGAACCCGTGGCCCAGCCGTGCTCGTCATCACCAATCAGATTACGCGCCGGGTCGGCAGACAGGGTGGTTTTACCCGTACCGGACAGGCCGAAGAACAGCGTGGTGTCGCCATCGTCACCTACGTTGGCAGCACAGTGCATGGGCAACACATCTTTGGCCGGCAGCAGGAAGTTCTGCACCGAGAACATGGCTTTCTTCATCTCGCCGGCATACTGCATACCAGCCAACAGCACCTTGCGCTCGGCAAAGTTGATGATCACGCAGCCTTCGCTGTTGGTGCCATCACGCTCAGGCTCGCAAACAAAGTGCGGCGCGTTGATGATGTGCCAGCGATCCTTGGCAGCGGGGTTGAACTGCGGGGGATTGATAAACAGCGTGCGGCCAAACAGGTTGTGCCAGGCTGTTTCAGTGGCCATGACCACCGGCAGGTAATGCTCGGGATCAGCGCCAACGTGCACGTGGGAAACGAAACTGGTGCGCTCGGCAAGATAGGTGGCAACGCGCTTCCATAGGGCATCGAACTTGTCCGCCGGGAACGCACGGTTGATCGGACCCCAGGCAATCGCATCCTGAGTGGTCGGCTCCTGGACAATAAAGCGATCCATGGGCGAGCGACCGGTACGCTCACCGGTTTTGACTACCAGAGAGCCGTTGTCAGCCAGCTGACCCTCATTGCGCTGGATTGCCAGCTCGACGAGATGAGCGATGCTCAGATCGGTGTAAACGGTGTGGCTACTTTGCGTCATCGAACATCATCCTCTTCGGCTGTGACCGAAATCTCCATAAGACCGGTCATTCGGTCTCAGCTCTACGTATACGCTGGGTCAGCGCTCAGGCGCGACATTATGCCAAAAAAACACCCAGCGTGCTAAATCTGATCGGCAAGCCCGATGCATGGCTCCCATAGATAACCACTATCCCACTTCAGGCCGCTCAAGACGGGCGTTCCAGACGCTTAGTGCAAACTGCGCGCGTGCTTCTGAGCGGCCTCGAACAAGCCCTCCACCGCCGCTTCGGCAAAGCGGTAGCGGGCATTGCAGAACTGGCAATCCACTTCTATCTCGCCGCCCTGCTCGGCCAGCAACGCCAGGGCGTCTTCACGCCCCAGACTGACCAACGCATTGCCCGAGCGCTCTGCCGAGCAACTGCACTCGAAACGCACCAAAGCAGGATCAAACAGACGCAGATCTTCCTGATGGAACAGCCGGTGCAGCAGCGTCTGATTATCCAGCGACAGCAGCTCTTCGGCGGTCAGGGTATTGGCCAGAATACTCAGGTGCTCCCAGGTCGCATCACGATCCTCGGGATCGATCTGACGGTCGGCGGGCAGCGCCTGCAGCAGGAAGCCCCGCGCAGTACGGCCATCGGCCTGCAACCTGAAGCGTGTGGGTAGCTGTTCGGAGTTATCGAAATAGGCGCTCAGCGCATCGGCCAGCGAGTGACCCTCCAGCGGCACTATGCCTTGATAGCGCTGGCCGTCGGCGGGATCAATGGTAATGGTGAGGATGCCGTCGGGCATCAACTCGGGCAGCGTATCGCCCTGAAGATCCTCGGCGTAACGGGCGATACCACGTACGGCCTGATCGCTGGAGCATTCGACCATCAGGGTCGAGAGTGGGCCAGAGGACCGCGCCTGCAATATCAGCAGGCCGTCGAACTTGATGGTAGTGGACAGCAAGACGGTGGCAGCCAGCATTTCACCCAGCAGGGCTTTTACCGATTCGGGATAGTCATGCTTGGCAAGTACTTCCCGATAGCTCTGATCCAGCGCAACCAGTTCGCCACGCACATCGGCGTGCTCGAACATGAAACGCTGGGTAGTATCCTGAAACGACATAAGGCGGCCCCGGCAAAAAGCCGATTATACCTCCGAGCTGTCACCAGGGGTATCGTGCACATTACGGAAGCGGTGGATCTGCCGACGCTGTTTCTTGGTCGGGCGATGTTCGCTGATCAGCAACCCGGGCCCAAGGGCCTTGCGCTTGAGCGCTGCCTCTTCGCGCAGTTGCTGACTTTCAGCGGTTTCCTCGTACAGCAGTTGCGCTTCAGTGGCGCTGCGGCGCTGCCCGGAAAGAATCCGGACCACCACGGTCCGCCGCTCAAAACCCTGGCGAATCTCAAGTTCCTCGCCCACTCTGGGCTCCTTGCCGGGCTTGCAACGATCACCCCGACACTGCACTTTGCCACCTTCAATTGCCGCCTTGGCCAGCGCCCGCGTCTTGAAAAACCGCGCGGCCCAGAGCCATTTATCCAGCCTGACCTTGCACTCTTCTGTCATTGCGTCTGTACTCCTGTGCTGGACGCAGTGTATCAGGCTTGTCGAAGTGCATGACTTGCCCCATGATGCGCGCCATTCGTGCCCGCACCAGGAGTTACCCGCATGAAGACTTTTGACCATCTCAACGTCATCGGCCTGCGAGAATGGATCGGCTTGCCCGGTCTGGGTATTGACCAGGTCATGGCCAAGATCGATAGCGGCGCCAAGACGTCGGCCATGCACGCCAGCAATATAGAAACCTTTGAGCGCGACGGCCAGACCTGGGTGCGTTTCAATGCCCACGTTGGCAGCCTCAAAAAGCAGCGCAAACAATTATGTGAGGCGCCGCTGATTGAATATAAAACGATTAAAAGTTCCAACGGTCATATACAGGAGCGGCATGTCATACGCACGCCACTGGTACTCGGTGACCGTTGCTGGTGGGTGGATTTCACCCTTACCTGCCGCAAGTCCATGCGTTATCGAGTACTGATGGGCTGTACTGCCATGCTCGAAGGTCAGTTAGTGATCAATCCGGGGACGCGCTTTGTGCAGGACAAGCCGCAAACCAATCTATTTACGCCAAAGCCTGAAGGATCAACCCCATGAAGATCGCGATACTGTCGCGCAACCCCAATCTGTATTCCACCCGCCGTCTGGTGGAAGCAGGGCGTGAACGTGGCCATGAGGTGCGGGTAATCGACACCCTGCGCGCCTACATGAACATCGCCAGCCACAAACCTTCGATCCACTACAAGGGCGAGGTACTGGAGGGGTTCGACGCCATTATTCCGCGTATTGGGGCGTCAGTGACATTCTATGGCGCTGCGGTATTGCGCCAGTTCGAGATGATGGGCGTGTATCCACTCAACGAATCGGTCGCCATTACTCGCTCACGAGACAAACTGCGCTCGCTGCAGTTGCTCTCGCGCAAGGGTGTGGGTTTGCCGGTCACCGGCTTTGCGCACTCGCCTGACGATATCCCTGACCTGATCAGCATGGTCAATGGCGCGCCGCTGGTGATCAAGCTGCTGGAAGGTACCCAGGGCATTGGCGTGGTCATGTGCGAGACCGAGCAGGCGGCAGAATCGGTTCTGGAGGCCTTTATGGGGCTGAAAGCCAACATCATGGTGCAGGAATATATCAAGGAAGCCGGCGGTGCCGACATCCGTTGTCTGGTTGTCGGCGACAAGGTGATCGCCGCGATGAAACGCCAAGCCAAGCCTGGCGAGTTTCGCTCCAACCTGCACCGTGGCGGCAGCGCCAGTCTGATCAAGATCACTCCGGAAGAGCGCATGACCGCGGTCCGCGCGGCCAAGGTCATGGGCTTGAACCTGGCGGGCGTCGATATTCTGCGCTCCAATCATGGCCCGGTGGTGATGGAGGTCAACTCCTCGCCCGGCCTGGAAGGCATCGAGTCTACAACTGGGCGCAATATCGCCGGCCTGATCATCGAGCATATGGAAAAGAACGTGCGGCCGAATCAGACCCGCACCAAGGGCAAGGGCTAGCAGCTAAGCTGCAAGCTGCAAGCTGCAAGCTGCAAGCTGCAAGCTGCAAGCTGCAAGCACTTGATGATGCCGGCTATTTAGGCTGGCGCGAGATCAATTCGGTTATTTGCTTGAGGCTTGCAGTTGGGCGGTGAGCACGCGGTAATCCTCTACCGCGTCAAACTCTTCGGTGTCGCGCAGCTCTCCCTGGCTGTCCGGCTGCCTGACGGCCAGCAGTTGCGCCACACCGTAGTCCCGCGCCGAGCGCAGGATGTTCAGACTGTCATCAATAAATAGCGTACGTGCCGGATCGAAGGGCACCTCTGCCTGCAACGCCTGCCAGAACGCCTGGGACTCCTTGGGAAAACCGAAATCATGCGAGCTGATCAGCCGCTGAAAATAGGTTTTCAGCTCAATGCGCTCCATTTTCAATGACAACGAATCACGGTGCGCGTTGGTGATCAGGATCACCTGGCGGCCACTTTCCTGCAGCGCCTGAAGAAACCCCTGCGCATCCGGGCGCAGGCTGATCAGGTGGGCTATTTCGCGTTTGAGCTCGACGATCGGCAACCCCAGCTCGCGGGTCCAGAAATCCAGGCAATACCAATCCAGCTGACCCTGCTTGGCACGCATCAACGGATAGATCTCGGCCTTGGCCCACTCCAGCGACTGGCCGTGATGCTCGGCATAACGCTGCGGCAGATAATGCATCCAGAAATGATTATCGAAGTGCAGGTCAAGCAAAGTGCCGTCCATATCCAGCAATACCGTATCAAGGGTGTTCCAGTTCAACATGCATGCGCGCCTTGTGCGTCAGGTGGAGCAATCGAGTCGTACGCCAGGCCTGCGTGTGGGCATTGGCGAACTGTGCCGCTATGATACCCAAGCTAATTGCTGTTAACCACGGAGCCCCCATGCCACAAAAGCCCGAAACCCTGGAAGCGCGCATCGTTGCAAAAAGTCGACTGTTCACCGTTGAGCAGGTGCAACTGCGCTTCAGTAACGGCATTGAACGTACCTACGAGCGCCTGGTAAACAAGGGCCAGGGCTATGGCGCGGTGATGGTCGTGGCAATGCAGGACGAGCGTACCGCTGTGCTGATCGAGGAATATTGCGGCGGCATGGACAATTATCAGCTTTCGATCCCCAAGGGGCTGGTCGAACCGGGCGAAGACGTGCTGGATGCGGCCAATCGCGAGCTGATGGAAGAGGCCGGTTTTGGTGCCGAACGGCTCGAATACCTGACTCACCTGTCGCTGTCGCCGGGCTACATGAGCCAGTCGATCGCAGTGGTGCTGGCCCGCGATCTGTACGAAAAGCGCCTGCCAGGTGATGAGCCGGAACCGATGCGGGTGGACAGTGTAGATCTGTATGAACTGAGCGAACTGATCGGCCGCGACAATTTCACCGAAGGCCGCGCCCTCGCCGCGCTGTATCTGGTGCGTGATCTTCTCGAACAGCGCGGCGAGCTGCGCCGATGAACGATTTGCCGTTCGATCTCGATAGCCTGCTGGACCTGACCCGCCGCGCTGGCGTTGAGACACTCAAATGGTGGCGCAGCGATCTGGATGTGACCGACAAGGCAGACGCCTCTCCCGTCACGGCGGCGGATATTGCCGCCCACCAGTTGATAGTCCGCGGTCTGCAGCAATTGACGCCGGATATTCCGGTGCTCTCGGAAGAGGATGCCGAGATGCCCTTTGCTCAACGCCAGCATTGGCAGCGCTTCTGGCTGGTGGACCCGCTCGACGGCACCAAGGAGTTTATCGCCGGGACCGACGAGTTTACCGTCAATATTGCCCTGATCGAGCACGGCCAGGTGCGCTTTGGCGTGGTCGGGGTGCCCGCCCGCGACAGCCTGTTCTGGGGCGGCAAGGGGTTGGGCGCCTGGCGCCGCCTGGGCCAGCAGGCCGCGCAGCCAATTCAATGTCGGCCTCAGGGCAGCCCCATGATCGTCGTCGCCAGCCGCAGGCACACCAGTCCTGAGCAGGAAGCCCTGCTGACCCGACTAGCTGCCCACGGCGGTATCGAAAGAGTCAATATAGGCAGCTCGCTGAAATTCTGCCTGATTGCCGAAGGTAATGCGGATCTGTATCCCCGCTACGCACCGACCAGCCAATGGGATACCGGCGCAGCGCAGGCGGTGCTCGAAGGTGCTGGCGGGCAAGTGCTCGGCCTGGATGGCCAGCGTTTTGACTATCCACAGCGCAGCACCTGGTTGAACCCCCACTTTATTGCCCTTGGCCAGGTAGAACCCACGCTGCTCGACAGCCTGCAACTGGGCGCCTGAAAAGCTGCAGGCTGGGACACACCCGGCAATAGTGAAGCGATGCGCTGGCTGGACAGCACTCTGCCCAGCGGCGCATCATGGGTTTCACTATTCCGATCAGGAGCCCGCGATGTTTCAACGCCGCATCCCCGAACACAAACTGCGCCTGCCCAGCGCCGACGAAGCCTTGCCTGGGCGCAGCAGCGCGATCTCCACCAGCCGTACCCATTGCGTGCTGGGCACCCCACTGCAACCACCCTACCCTGCAGGGATGCAGCAGATCGTCCTCGGCATGGGCTGTTTCTGGGGTGTAGAGCGGCTGTTCTGGAAAATCCCTGGCGTGTATACCACGGCGGTAGGCTACACCGGCGGGCTCACCCCTAACCCCACCTACGAAGAAGTCTGCTCCGGTATGACCGGGCACAACGAAGTGGTTCTGGTGGTATTCGATCCTGAACAGGTCAGCCTGGATGCCTTGCTGAAAACCTTCTGGGAGTCCCATGATCCGACCCAGGGCATGCGCCAGGGCAACGACATGGGCACGCAATATCGCTCCGGCATCTATGTCTCCGACCCCGCCCAGCAAATGGCAGCCGAAGTCAGCAAGGCTCGCTTTGCCGACTTGCTGTTGCAGGCGGGCAAGGACCCGGTGACGACCGAAATCCGACAGGCGCCGACCTTCTACTATGCCGAGGACTACCACCAGCAATACCTGCACAAGAACCCCGGCGGCTATTGCAACCTGGCCGGCACCGGCATCTGCCTGCCCCCGAACTGACCCGCCGGTAGCCTCATAAGACTACCGGCGCCGGCTGAGTGCGTGCAGGCATTTCCCTGTCATATCGGCAAGCCGCTTGAATGCACTGTACTGACTGTCGGACAGGGCTCTGCCTGATAGCCGCATATCTGCATAGAGCACGCCGATTTCGCGCTGCCCCGCCACTACCGGAGCGATGAAAAACGCGCCTTCGCCGAGCCAGCCATCCATTTCCGGCGTGACCATGTCCTGCAGTCCGGCCGCTGCTGACGCGCCCATCCAGAGCGGCTGATGTTGATGCAAGGCATAGCTGAAAATATGCTGCTGGCCGCCGCAGGCCAGGTTGAAATCCTGAAGCCAGCTTTGTGTCCCCTTGCCCGCCACCTTACGCGCGCGAAAGCGTGTTTGATTGTCCGCCAGCACGCAAAGCATCACGCGCTCCAAGCCGGCACCCAGGTGCAACCCGTTGATCACTGCCGTCAGCGTATTATCGATATTGATCGGGCTGCTGACCATCAGCTTCATGTTCTGCAGCGATAGCTTGAGCATCTCCAGATTTGGCTGCAAAAGTGGCTCCTGCACCATTGACCTTGCAGACTGCGCAGGTACCGCATCCATTAGCAACAGCTCGGACAGATCCAGAGGCAGATCGTCAGTACTCGGGATCCAGGCTTGCAGGTCAGCATTGGAACAAGTGCCGGCAACCCGCACAGCCTCATCGGCACTGGCAAGGATTTGCTGCATGGCTTCTTCGGGTGTCATGCCGGTCAGCTCAGCCACCGGGCCTATCAGCTGCTGCAGTTCCGCTCCTGCCCAACCATGTGGTGCTGCGTAGGCAATGGCTGCTCCCAGGTTGACCGCTCGGGCGGCAGGGCCGGCCGCGCTGTGGCTGGCTTGAACGAGCTGGCCGATCTCACCCAAGTTCCAGGTTTTCAGCAGACCTAGGGTCAATTGATCGAAACCGGTCCCAAGAATATGCCGCACTGCTTTGTCATGATCCACCCCGGGTACCGCCAGTGCATCGGCCAATTGATCTGCCTGTTCGCCACCCTGGCTCCAGAACGCCAGCTCACCGAGGTCACGCAGTAGCGCCGCAATAAAAACCTCTTCCTTCTCTGGCAAGGCGTTGTAATCCGCCAGGTTGCGCGCTTGCATCGCTGCATGGAAGGAACGCGCGAGCAAGGATTGCAGTTGATGCCGGGGAGAGTCCTTGAGCAGGCCATCCAGCAGGCTGACCGAAAGACCGATCATGCGCACCTGATCAAAGCCTATGACCACCACGGCGCGGGAGATGGTCTTGATCACTTCGCGGCTCGGGTTGCAGTAGACACTGTTACTGACCCGCAGCACCTTGGAGGTCAAGGCTGCATCACGCAGTAGCACCTCTGCCAGTTGCCTGACCGACGCGGTATGCGATTGCGATAAGCGCAGGAGGTCATGCACTACCACGGCCATCGCCGGGAGCTCGGCCTTATTCAATTGAGCAACCCATTGTGGCAAACCGCGCGTCAGTTCTTTCATGCCGACATCCATCATCTAGATAGGGTTTATGATATCAATATAACATCACTGCAGAATTCTGCTGCATTATGGTGCAACCATCTTCAACTGTATCGTTACCCGCCCGCACTCTGCGGTTAGACTGCGCGCATTATCCACCGAGCCATGCACCGGGAACTGCACACCTTTATGTTGATCATGACCCACAACCGAGCCCTTGCCAGCATGCATGTCGCGGCACTGATGTTTGGATTGACTGGCATCTTTGGCAAGCTGGCCGAAGCGGGGCCACTGGCAATTGTACTGGGCCGAGCATTTTTCGCCGTGCTGGCATTGCTGATTTTTGCCCGACTGTTCTCGCGGCCACTGATGCGCGGCATTACCCGGATGCGCCTGTTTCAACTGGCCGCGTGCGGTATTCTGCTTGGCATTCACTGGCTGACTTTTTTCCACGCGGTAAAAATCGCCGGCGTTGGTATCGCCACCTTGGGCTTTGCCAGCTTTCCTGCCTTTGTTGTGATACTCGAGGCCGTACTCTGGAAGGAAAAGCCAAGCGGTATGGATCTGCTCAAGGTCGGCTTGGTATGTGCCGGATTGGTACTGGTGGCTCCGACCTTCGATCTGGGCGATAGCGCCACTACCGGGCTGCTCTGGGCAATACTCTCGGGCCTGTGCTTTGCGGCCGTCTCGGTAGGCAACCGCTATACCAGTGGTGATCTGAATGCGGTACAGGTCGCCTGCTGGCAGAACCTGATCATTCTCGTTTGCCTGCTGCCTTTCAGTGTGGGCGCGGTAGCCGATATGGCGCCAATGGACTGGCTATGGATTGCGCTGCTGGGGTTGTTCTGCACCGGGCTGGCGCATGGTCTGTTTGTCGCCAGCCTGAGCGTGCTCAAGGCCCGCGTCGCCTCCCTGTTCTTTGCCCTGGAGCCGGTATACGGCATCCTTTTCGCCTGGTACCTGTTTGCTGAACAGCCCACGCTGCGCATGCTGCTCGGCGGCGTATTGATCGTCTCCGCACTCGCCCTGGTACAACGCAGCCCAAAACCCGCCTGAGGTGATGGGCTTAGCCCATCCGCCAATGTCGGGCGTCAGGCGCGGGTTTCTATCAACCTCACCCAGTTGGTCATGACGCCAAGCTGGGCCGCCGACAGCTTCAGGCACACCAGCAAAGGCACAGCAAGCAATACCCCGACCACGCCCCACAACCATCCCCAGATAATCAACCAGAGCATGATAACCAGCGGGTTGAGGCGCATATGTCGGCCCAGCACCAGAGGCGTGACAAACTGCGCTTCAAGCATATTAATACTGAAGTAGACCAACGCAGGGACCAGTGCAAAGGTCACTGTGCCGTACTGCACCAAGCCCGCCAGGCAGAGGATAACCGTGCCGATCAACGGGCCGATATAGGGCGCGAAATTCAGCATGCCGACCAGCACCCCCCACAGCAAAGCGTCCTCCACACCCAGCAGCCACAACGCCGCGGCGGTCGTCAGACCCAGGCAGGTGTTGATGATGCTCACCGTCAGAATATAGCGGGACAATTCAACCTGGATGGTTCTGACCAGCAATATGCTGCGCCGCTTGTCATGGACCTGAGGGAAGATATTCACAAAAGCGGCAAATAATCGCGGGCCGAATATCAACAGGAACAGGATAAGAATCACCGAGGTCATCAGTTGCGCAATCATCACCGGCGCGGCGCTCAGGGCCGAC
The DNA here is from genome assembly GCA_963974865.1 of uncultured Pseudomonadaceae bacterium. Taxonomy (GTDB): domain Bacteria; phylum Pseudomonadota; class Gammaproteobacteria; order Pseudomonadales; family Pseudomonadaceae; genus Halopseudomonas. Next base: position 64,031 of record CAXBEU010000004.1, read on the forward strand.
ACCATCGCCTCCAGGCTACCCTGCTTGATCCTGTCAGTGACGGCATTGTCGTTGCGCTGGGCACTCTGCACGGGGCGGCTGGCGGTTTCCTCCGGCTCCTCATTATCGTCATCTCTGAACCAGCCAAAGAATCGGAACCGCCTGGATTCTGCCTCCTCCTGGGGCTGCGTTTGCGCTGCCGGCACAGTGATCTGATTGGAATTCAAATCACCGGTCAGGCTACTGACCCGCTCGGTCAGCTTTTCTGAAAGCTCGGGGATTGCTTTGGCCCAACGCTGTGCAGGCTCGGCCAGTTGCGACATGACCACCGCAAAAGGGCCGCCTATCAGGCAAAGAATCAAGACCGCCGACATGGTTCTGGGGACATACAGCCGCTTGAGAATGCTCACCAGCGGACTCAGCAGTAATGCGAAGAGCAGCGCTACCACGATAGGCATCAGCAGGGATTTGGCAAAATAAAGGGTATAGAGCAGTGCCAGTGCCAACAGCCACTGCATCACGCGCAAAAACCTCGGCGTCTTGTGCACCGGGGATGCTACGCCCGGCAGTTCATTGTTCTCGGGCGCAGCAGGTTGCGTTGTCATTATGGATTATTCACTCAACTGAATCGCTCACCGCGCTCCCGGCGCCAGCAGTACCCGAGATCAGGGGCCAGAGCCGGAGACCGGCAATAGCCATTGAACCCAGCTTTGAAACCACATTATCCATTGAACCAGCACGCTGCACCAGCGCACCAGCAAAGGCACCACCGCCTACCAACCAGTAAGACGGAACCCTTCGCAGATGCTCCATGCGCCGATGCCCGACACTCTCCAAAGCCGCACGTTGCGCAACAAGCGTGGCGTCGAGCATCTGAATCTCAAGCACCTGTTCTTTGCGTGCCATCTTTGCTCTCCTGTATGCCAACGCCGTCCAAGCCAACGCTATCCGTTTTGGTTGATGTCGCCCTGTTTACTATCGCGCGCAGGTTGCGTTTGGTAGCAGGCAAACTCAGGCTTTGCTTGAATTTCTTGGCCTTGCTGACCAATACCAGAATCACCAGTACCTGAATGGCGAGAAACACCAGCAATGCCAGGGTCACAGACCCCAACTGTTCATAAGCCAACCAGGAAAGCAGCACTGACAAGCCCAGCCAGGCGATAGACGCCAAGGACAAGAGTGCGAGGCCAACAGCTACAAGTCGGCCAACATCACCACTGGCCAACTTGAGCTCGGCGCTGAACAACTTGCCGAAGGTGCCCGCCGTTGCACCCGCCTGCTTGCCGAGTTCCATCCATTCATGCAATGCATCCTGTGCAGCGGCGCCAGCAGCCTGCTCCGGCTGGCCCTGGGGCCGGCCGGAGTCGGTTTGTTCAACCATGCCAATTACTTCCGAGACATCAACTGGGAGAACAGGAAGCCCGCAGCAAAGGCAATACCCACGGTAGCAAGGGGCTTCTCGTGCATAAAGCGTGAGGCATCGTTGCCGAGTTCTTCAGCTTTACCCTTGCCTTTGAGCAGTTGCTCAACAGCATCATTCTTCAGGTCCACGCCAGCAGTCTCTGCCGCATGCTTGAAATGATTCTTGGCTTCAATCAGCTTGCTGTAAGCAGACAGGACGGCTTCTTTACCAGTGTCGATTTCCTGCTGCTGTACTTTGTTGTCTTGATTAGCTGTGGTCATGTAAATCTCCTTCCTGTGAGTGAAATACGTTCCGTAATCCCTGATTGAACAAGGTCGTCTATCTGACTGCAAAGATCCAGATAAATGCCGTCTACACTGCAAACTGATTTATCTGACGACTTTATGGCCGGGTATTCGCAGTAACGAAACCTGACCCGAAGCTTTGCACCCGAACGAGAAACAACCCATCCTGATTTCAAGGCGGCACATAACTACCTGACAGCGCAGAACCTACATAAGTTCGACTTTGCGCTGATTACCCACCGATATAGATGCAAAGGAGATTGATCCCATGGGCACAGAAAAAACCGAATTCGATATTATCGTTTATGGTGCATCCGGCTTCACCGGGCGACTGGTGGCCGAGTACCTGAGCCAGGAATATGCCGGCGATACCTCGTTACGCTGGGCAATGGCTGGCCGCAGTGCCGACAAGTTGGCTGCTGTACGCGACGAAATCGGAGCGCCCAAGGATATTCCCCTGGTGATTGCCGATACCGAAGATCAGGCCAGCATTGATGCCATGGTAGCGCGCACCCGGGTTGTGCTGACGACGGTAGGGCCATACCAGCTGTATGGCGAGTCCCTGGTGGCCGCCTGCGCCGCCAAGGGTACCGACTACGTTGACCTGTGCGGCGAACCTGCCTGGATGCGACAGATGATCGACGCTTATGCGGCAACTGCCGAAAAGAGCGGCGCGCGTATCGTCTTTTCCTGTGGCTTCGACTCTATCCCCTTCGACCTAGGCGTGTATTTCCTTCAACAGGAAGCCCAGAAACAACTGGGCGGGCCATTGCCGCGCATCAAAGGGCGGGTCCGCAAGATGAAAGGTACCTTCTCTGGCGGCACTGCTGCCAGCCTCAAAGCGACCATGATCGCTGCGAAACAGAACTCCGAGATCCTCAAGTTACTGGGCAATCATTTTGCCCTGACGCCAGGCTTCAGTGGCCCGGCGCAACCGCCAGCGAGCAAGCCCGAATACGACGAGGCACTGGGTACCTGGGCCGCACCCTTCATCATGGCCGCCATCAATACGCGCAACGTGCATCGCTCCAACACACTGCTGGGCCACGCCTACGGCGAAGACTTCGTCTATGACGAAATGCTGCTGACCGGCCCTGGCGACAAGGGCAAGGCGATTGCCGAAGGCGTAGCGGCAGATCGTTCACTGTCCAGTGACAAGGCGCCCAAGCCAGGTGAAGGCCCGAGCAAGGAAGAACGTGAGAATGGGTTTTACGATGTGCTGTTTATCGGCGAAAAGGACGGCAAAACCCTGATGGCCAGCGTCTCGGGCCAGAAGGATCCAGGCTATGGTTCAACCTCGCGGATGATCGCCGAAAGTGCGATTTGCCTGGTGCGCGACGCTACCGATACCGCAGGTGGCATCTGGACCACAGCTCCGGCCATGGGAGACAAGCTGATCAAGCGGCTGGTCGAACATGCGGGGCTGACGTTCAAACTGGAAAGTTGATCTTTCGTTAAACCCATCGCGGCCAGGCGGCCGCTCTTACCTTAGAAGCGCGCAGGTGTAGGAGCGGCCGCCTGGCCGCGAACGGGTTTGCAGCTCAAGGCTCGCCGACCAACCAATCCATCCGGTACCCACCCTCTCCCGACTGCACCAGCACCTCTGCCAGCCAGGGCAACACCATCTCCAGCTCTTCCCACAGAGGCCAGGGCGGATTGACAAGCAGCAGCCCGGAGCCATTCAAACCCATGCCGTTATCCGCAGGGCGTACGTTCAACTCGACTCGCAGCACCTTGGGCAATCCTGACCCGGCGACCTGTCGATAGAAGTCCCTGAGCAACCGCTCGTCCTTGATCGGATACCAGAGCGCAATCACCGTCTGGCGCATACGCTGGATGCCCGTCTGCATGGCCTTCAAGCAGCGCACAAGGTCGTCGGTTTTCTCAAAGGGCGGGTCTAGCAACCAGAGGGCACGCTTTTCGGCCACCGGCAGAAAGGCCTTGGCCAGTTCATAGCCGTCACGCTGGTGCACCGCCACGTCCGGCTCCCGGGCAAAGTGGGCACTCAGGGTCGCCGCGTCCTCGGGGTGCAATTCGCTAAGAATCATCCGGTCCTGCAGGCGCAGCACATCGGCGATCAGCTGCGGCGAGCCCGGGTAATAGCGCAAGGCGCCATCCGGGTTATGACCGGCGACAGCCTGACAATAGTCCTGCAACATCTCGGGCAGATCATCACGCCCCCAGAGCCGGGCAATACCATCAAGGTACTCACCGGTCTTGCCCGCCGCCTCACCCTGCAGGTCATATAACGCCGTCCCGGCGTGGCTATCCAGGTAACAGAACGGCGCTTCCTTGCGCTGCAGCAGCTGCGCCATGCGCAACAGAATGGAATGTTTGAAAACATCGGCGTGATTGCCGGCGTGGTAGCTGTGGCGATAATTCATGACGGGTTCCGTTGCCAGGTCGGCGGCATTCTAGGGGTGCAGTCAGCGCAGCTCAAGCCTGCTGACTGGTCGGCGTGACGCGCAATACTTCCTCGATGGTCGTCAGGCCGGCAGCCACCTTCTGCGCACCGGAAAGCCGCAGGCTGTGCATGCCTTCCTTGTAGGCCTGACGGCGCAGCGCATTCAGATCGATATCCGCTTGAACCAGCGGCTTGACCGTATCACTGAGCACCATCAGTTCGTACACACCGGCGCGCCCACGATAGCCGGTCTCACGGCACTCGGGGCAGCCTACCGGGTGGTGAGCCTGGGTCGGCAGCGGCGCATTCCAGGGCTTGGTCAGCTCGCGCCAGGCCTCTTCATCGACCTGGGCAGGCTCCTTGCAGAGCAGGCACAGCGTACGTACCAAGCGCTGTGCCATGACGCCCAGCACCGTTGCCTTGATCAGATAGGCTGGCACCCCCAGTTCAATCAGGCGGCTGATTGAACTGGGGGCATCGTTAGTATGCAGGGTCGAGAGCACCAGGTGCCCTGTCAGCGCTGCCTGGATCGCCATTTCCGCAGTCTCCAGGTCGCGTATTTCGCCGACCATGATGATATCCGGGTCCTGACGCATCAGAGCACGCACGCCACCGGCAAAATCCAGATCGATATTGTGCTGCACCTGCATCTGATTGAAGCTGTCTTCGACCATTTCGATCGGGTCTTCAATGGTGCAGACGTTCACCTCGGATGTCGCCAACTGCTTGAGCGTGGTGTACAGCGTCGTGGTCTTGCCCGACCCGGTCGGCCCTGTGACCAGCACAATGCCGTTTGGCTGATGAACCATGGACTGCCAGCGGCGCTGATCCTCTGCGGAAAAGCCCAGTTGATCGAAAGTGCGCAGCAGCACATCGGGATCGAAAATCCGCATGACCATCTTTTCGCCAAAGGCGGTCGGCAGGGTCGACAGGCGCAGTTCAATTTCATTGCCCTGCGGTGACTTGGTCTTGATACGCCCGTCCTGCGGCTTGCGCTTTTCGGCCACGTTCATCCGCCCCAGAGTTTTCAGCCGGCTGACCACCGCAATCGCCACCTGAGACGGGAATTTGTAAACGGTATGCAGCACCCCATCTATACGAAAGCGCACGCTACCGGATTCACGCCGCGGTTCGATATGAATATCACTGGCGCGCTGTTCGAAGGCGTACTGGAACAGCCAGTCGACAATATTGACCACGTGGGCATCATTGGCGTCCGGCTCCTGGCCCATGCTGCCGAGGTTGAGCAGTTGCTCGAAGTTGCCGATGGCGCTGTTCTTCTGATCGCTGGCATTGGCACCAGTGACTGAGCGGGCGAGACGGAAGAACTCCACCGAGTAGCGCTGAATATCCGCGGGATTGGCCACCACCCGCCGTATTTCACGCTTGAGCACATGCACCAGATTGGCTTCCCAACTGCTGACGAAGGGCTGCGCGCTGGCAATCACGACCTCTCGCTCGCTGACTTCCACGGCCAGGATCTTGTGCCGCTGGGCAAAGGCAAAGGACATCAGCGGCGTCACCGCCGCCACGTTGATCTTCAATGGGTCTATACGATAGAACGGCTGATCAGCCTCCACGGCCAACCAGCGGCTGAGAATATCCAGATCCAGCTTCTTGCCAGGCCGGGCCAGATCATCAGGGGCCTGCCCGGCAATAAACTCGAGCGGATGCAACTTGGCGGTGTCGCCAGTGGCCGCCCGACGCAACAAACCCAGTTGCTCTGCGGTTTCCTGGGTCAGCCGACCCTGTTCCACCAGCACATTGAGCAGGTCGGCAAGATCCAGTAGTCGATCGTTCCCGGGTGTTGCCAGGTCAGCCAGCTTTCTCATCCTATCCCCCACGTCAGGCCCTGAATGCAAACAGGTTAACCCTATCAGCCGTTCAATTCACGCCAGGCATTGAGCTTGCGCAAGCGCTGGCCCTGCTTTCGCAGTGCGTCCATCAGCAGGGGCTTTTGCTGCTCTTCAACCATGGGATACTGCTCCAGCAACGCCTGCAATTTGTTCAGTTCGCCAAATAGCCGATCCGGCTCAGGGACCTGCAGAAAGCCGCGAAAACCCGAGAGCAGATAATAAAGCCGCGCCAGACGGGGTTGCTGATCCATCCAGATGCTCACCGCAGAATCGGGATCGTTGGTATGCGGGACCTTGAGCTCCTGAATCTCCTTGGCCACGGCGGCCAACAACCAGCGCGGCAGTGTCAGTGCGCCAATACGCTGGCCCTTGGGCGGGCGATTGAGCGTCCAGCCCTGACTTTGCAACCAGAAGGCCAGGCCCACAAAGAGTTGGCCCCAGGCCGGATCATTGATGGCATCGGCGAACACGTCCTTGGCCTGCTCGCGGGCCTTATGGCCATGCTCGTCATCGGCCCAGCCTGCCAGCACCAGCGGTTTGAACTGGCCCAGCAGATTGTCCATCGGCTGCACGAATGCCTGCACCGAAGAGCGTGGTAGCGCCAGATCAAACACGCCGAAGGAGGCGCGTAGTGCGGTCAAGGTAACGGTCATTTCACGGAACAGGCGCCATTGGCCGGCATGCCGGTACTGCTCAGCCAGCCGCTGACTGTGGCCGAGCAGTTGCATGCCGGAAGCTGCAATAACCTCGTCCACGGTGCTCTCTGCCTGCCAGCTCCCGGCGTGCAGGCGCAGGTCATAGCTGCTTGCATTGAACAGCCGGTAGCCACGTTCAGCCTTGCTGATATCGCAGGGCATCAGTGGCACCTCTGCGCTCAGCTCAAGAGCCAGTTCCAGCAGCGCCGCCGCCGGGCCCACCCTGATCTCTAGTTCAAGCTCGCAAATGGCTTCCTCAGCGTCGCCTGCCAATACCTTGCCCTGGTCCAGAGCCGCTTCCACCTCAACTGCCTTGCCCTCACCCTCACCCTCACGCTGCCACATCAGCATCACTTTGGTGCGCTGAAAATCGGTGGTGAAGATCGGTTGCAGCAAGCTTTTGTCCAGCTCCACAAGTGCCTCGGGCCAGCAACTGTCATCCAGCACAGTCAGATCCAGTTGCGGTTGCTGCAGGTGCCAGTCCCATTCGTTGCGCTCGGACAGGCCAGCTACACTGTGACCACGGCTCTTCAGCGTCTGGATAAACTGCTCGCCGTCGCGGCGCACGCGCAGTGCTACCTTGGCGGCGGCCAGATCGCGCGCGGGGGTGTCGTAATACTGGTTGTACAAGGTGCCCGTCTGCCACTCACCCTGCATACGCGCCTGGACCAGCGGATGCTGCTTGACCGCGGCCAGGGCTTCGGGTGTGGCGCGCAATTTTATTTCGGTTTCTTTGACCATGAAAAGCTCTCGCAATAACCAGGCGGCTTCAGGCCGCAACTGACGTATAAGACAAATTTGTGAAGGTCCTGTGTCGTTTTGATGACGCGCGGACATTCAGCACCTATAATTCGCGGCTCGAACCCGCACTGGAGGTCCTATGCCAAGCAATCCCTTTCTCAATCTGTTCGGTCGCTCGCCGATAGGACCCATGCAACAGCATATTGGCAAGGCCCATGAGTGCGCTGCACAACTGGTGCCATTCATCGATGCGGTGATCGCCAACGATTGGGTTGAGGCTGAGCGCCTGCAACTGCAGATTTCTCAATTGGAGCGCGATGCCGACAAACTGAAAAAGGATGTCCGGGTTCATCTGCCCAAGAGCCTGTTCCTGCCAGTGCCCAGGTCCGACCTGCTGGAGCTGCTGAGTGTACAGGACAAAGTAGCCAATCGTGCCAAGGATATAGCCGGGCTGATGCTGGGCCGGCAGATGGCGATTCCCGAGCCGATTCAGGAGTCGTTCAAGTTCTTCGTGCAACGCTCGGTGGATGCTGCCGCCCAGGCGCTGAAAGCCATGAACGAGCTGGATGAGCTACTGGAAACCGGTTTCGCCGGTCGCGAAGTGACCCTGGTAGAAAACCTCATCGAAGAGCTGGATCGTATCGAGCACGATACCGATACCCTGCAAATCAAACTCCGTTCGGACCTGTTCAAACTCGAGAAGGACCTACCGCCTATCAACGTCATGTTCTTGTATCAGATCATCGAATGGATCGGTGACGTGGCAGACCGTGCCCAACGCGTAGGGAATCGCCTGGAACAACTTATGGCCCGCTAGTGGCCAGCTCTAACCGCTTCAAAATGCACCCAAACAGAGTATTGTCACCATGACCCTGATTGCAGAATACGGCACGATCCTGCTGATACTGGCCTGCCTTTTCGGTTTCTTCATGGCCTGGGGTATCGGCGCGAATGATGTCGCCAATGCCATGGGCACTTCCGTAGGCTCCCGCGCACTGACCATCAAGCAAGCGATTCTGATCGCTATCGTTTTTGAATTCCTTGGCGCTTATCTCGCAGGCGGATCTGTCACCCAAACCATCCGCAGCGGGATTATCGATTCAGAGATGATCAGCCCTGACCAGATGGTCTTCGGCATGATGGCCTCTCTGCTCGCCGCCGGTACCTGGCTGCTTATTGCCTCGATGAAAGGCTGGCCAGTGTCCACTACCCACTCAATCATCGGTGCGGTTATCGGTTTTGGCGCCGTGGGCGTGTCCATGGACGCGGTCAACTGGGGAGGCGTCGCGCCTATCGTCGCCAGTTGGGTCATCTCGCCGACGCTATCGGGCTTTGTCGCCTTCCTGGTGTTCATGAGCGTGCACAAGCTGATTCTGGACACCGAAGACCCGTTCAAGAATGCCAAGCGCTATGTGCCTTTCTATATGTTTGCCGTTGGCTTCTTCGTTACCCTGATGACCGTCACCAAGGGTCTTACCCATGTGGGTCTGGATCTGAGCCCCTTGCAGAGTTTCGGCTTGGCCGTGGTCGTCGGTCTGCTGATCACCGCCTTGGGCGTGGTCTTGCTGACACGCGTCAAGGCTGACCCGGAAGCGGACAAGAACTTCCACTTCGCCAGCGTGGAAAAGGTCTTTGCGGTATTGATGATCTTTACCGCCTGTGCCATGGCCTTCGCCCACGGCTCCAACGATGTTGCCAACGCGGTAGGCCCGTTGGCGGCGATTGTTGGCGTACTGCAGACCGGTGAGGTAAACGCCAGTTCGTTGGTCCCTAGCTGGGTATTGCTGATCGGCGGCGTGGGTATTGTTATCGGCCTGGCGACCTACGGCTACCGCGTGATTGCGACCATCGGCCGGCACATCACCGAGCTGACACCCAGCCGCGGCTTTGCCGCCGAACTGGCCACCGCCATCACGGTCGTGGGAGCATCGGGCATCGGCTTGCCTATTTCCACCACGCACACGCTGGTAGGCGCTGTACTGGGTGTAGGCATTGCCCGGGGTATTGGCGCGCTGAACCTGCGGGTTATCGGCACCATTTTCAGCTCCTGGCTGATTACCCTGCCCGCAGGCGCCGGCTTCTCAATTGTGTATTTCTTTATCCTCACCGGGATTTTCGGCTGACGCTGACTACCTGGCAGCGTAAGCTGGTCCGATATTGATCGACCGCTTACCCCGCCAGGAGTTTTCAATGGCCATCCCTTCCCTCAGGGCGCAATTCGACGCGCTGCTCAATGTCCCGTCCATCAGCTGTACGCAAGCCGATATGGATCAGTCCAATCTGGACGTGATTCATCTGTTGGCTGACTGGTTAGGTTCGCTGGGTTTCAAGTGCACCATTCAGGACATCCCCAACGAGCCGGGCAAGGCCAATCTGATCGCGATCCTCGGCACAGGTCCCGGCGGCCTGGTACTGGCCGGGCACACCGATACCGTGCCCTGCAACCCGGAACGCTGGCAGCACGACCCGTTCAAGTTGACCGAGGCTGACGGGCGCTGGTACGGGCTCGGCAGTTGCGACATGAAAGGTTTCTTCCCGCTGATTATTGAAGCGCTCAAGGATTATGCCGACCGCCCCTTCAAGCAGCCGCTGATCATCCTCGCCACGGCGGATGAGGAAAGTTCCATGAGCGGCGCCCAGGCGCTGGTCGCCAGTGACCTGTTCCACGCCAGACATGCGGTGATTGGCGAGCCGACCGGCCTCAAGCCAATCCGCGTGCACAAGGGCATCATGATGGAGCGCGTGGACATCACCGGCCAGGCGGGCCACTCCTCGGATCCTTCGCTGGGCCGCAATGCGATGGAGGCCATGCATCTGGTAATCAGCGACCTGCTGGCACTGCGCGGCGAATGGCAAAAACGCTGGAACAACCCGCTGTTCGGCGTACCTACCCCGACCTTGAACCTGGGCTGCATTCACGGCGGCGACAACCCCAACCGGATTTGCGCCAGGTGCGCGCTGGAGTTCGATATCCGGCCCTTGCCTGGCATGGACCCGGATGCGCTACGTGCAGATATCAACGAACGCCTGCAAATCATTGCTGCCGAACGCCAGGTGGATATCAGCTTCAAGCCGCTGTTTCCTGGCGTGCCGCCCCTGGACACCCCGGCCGAGGCCGCGATTGTTGCCGCCTGCGAGCAACTCACCGGTTACAGCGCTGGCAGCGTGGCTTTTGCAACCGAAGGCCCGTACCTGAATCAGATCGGCCTGCAGACGCTGATACTTGGCCCGGGTGATATCGAGCAGGCCCACCAGCCAGACGAGTATCTGGCGATGGACCGGATCGACCCTACGGTGAAGATCCTGCGCGGCCTGATCGAAAAGTTCTGTCTGTAGCCGGCGCGCTCAGCGGAACGGCGGCTCGTCAAAGCTGCGCAACTTGCGCGAGTGCAGCGAGTTGAGCTGGCTGCGCAATAGATCCAGCGCGGCGATGCCGATATGCAGATGCTGGGTGACCGCGCGCTCGTAGAAGGCACCGGCGGCGCCCGGCAATTTGATCTCGCTGTGCAATGGTTTATCCGAGACGCACAGCAAGGTGCCGTAGGGGACCCGCAGGCGGTAACCCTGGGCGGCGACAGTACCGCTTTCCATATCCACCGCAATGGCCCTGGCCTGATTGATCAGCGGTCGCTCCTGCGCCCAGCGCAGCTCCCAGTTGCGGTCGTCATAGGTCAGCACCGTGCCGGTGCGCAGGCGCCGTTTGAGGTCGTCACCCCGCTCGCCCGTCACCGCAGCGGCTGCTTCCTGCAAGGCCATCTGCACCTCAGCCAGTGCCGGCAGGGGGATATTCGGCGGCAACACCCGATCCAGAATGCCATCGCGGCGCATATACGCATGGGCCAACACGTAGTCGCCGATGCTCTGCGACTGACGCAGCCCGCCACAATGGCCAATCATCAGCCAGCAATGCGGGCGCAGCACCGCCAGGTGATCGGTAATGTTCTTCGCGTTCGACGGCCCCACGCCGATATTCACCAGAGTCACGCCGTCGCGATCATCGGCTTGCAGGTGATAAGCGGGCATCTGGTAGCGGTGCCAGACCACGGCATCGACCAGCGCCTGCATCTGCTCGGCGCTCATCCCGCGCTCAATCACCACATTGCCCGGCATGATCATGCGCTTGAAGCGTGAATCGCTCTGCAGCATATCCAGCCCGTGACGCACGAACTGGTCAACGTACCGGTGATAGTTGGTCAGCAGAATCCAGGGTTGTACATGGCGCCAATCGCTGCCGGTGTAATGCACCAGCCGGCGCAGGGAAAAGTCCGTGCGCGCGGCATCGAACAGTGCCAGCGGCATCGGGTCCAGTTGCTCCCAGTCCAGCAGACCATCCACGGTGCCATCCGTTACTGCGGACAGGTCGGTACTGGGAAATATCCGCGCCAGTTCGCCCGCCGTGACGCCGGATCCGGCCAGCTCATCGCCCTGTTCCACCACGTAGGGGTAAGGGATAGCCTGCTGGCTAACGCCAACCTCGATATCCAGGGTGAAATCCTTCATCAAGGGCCGCAACTGCTCCAGCAGATACGGCCGGAAGGCCTCAGGATGGGTCACGGTCACGCTGTAGGTACCGGGCACCTGGACCTTCGCGTAAGCGCGCACACTGGGCGGCACCGTCTCCTTGCTGCGATAGGTCAAGCGCAGTTCAGGGTAGCGGTACAGCGCCAGCTGTTCGGCATCCGGCCGGGTGCGGCCCTTGAGGTAGGCTTTCAACGCAGACCCCAGCGCGTCGGTCGCCTGCTGATATAACGCAGCCAGGCGATCAACGGCCTGTTCCGGGGTATCGACTGTGACAAAGGTCGTGGGGCGCTCTATTGAATCGGGGCTCACTGGATACTCTCTTGTTGATAACACAGGCCATATCTTGCCTTTAATCGCGGCCACCGGCATAGCCCTGTGAGCCGCGAATGCAATCAGCGCTTGAAGCGGATCCGGCAAAGTCCCTAAACTGCTGTTTTGCCCGGACTGCCACCCATGACCGACTACGTCAACTGGTTCCGCCACTCGACGCCCTATATCAATACCCATCGGGACTGCACCTTTGTCGTGCTGCTACCTGGCGAGGCGTTGGCGCACCCCAACTTCAGCAATATCGTCCACGACATCATGCTGCTCAACAGCCTGGGCGTGCGTCTGGTGCTGGTACATGGCTCGCGCCCGCAGATCGAGGAGCGCCAGAACGCCCGGGGCATCAGCTCGCATTATCACAATGACCTGCGCATCACCGACAGCGACACCCTGGGCTGCGTGATGGATGCCGTCGGCAGTTTGCGCATCGCCATCGAAGCACAGCTATGCACCGCACCTACCGCCTCCGGGCAGGGCTCAAGGCTGCGCGTGGTCAGCGGTAATTTCGTCACGGCCAAACCCATAGGCGTGGTCGACGGCGTGGATTTTCATCACACCGGTGAAGTGCGCCGCATTGATCGCAAGGCGATCAGCCGGCACCTGGACGAGCAGTCCATCGTGCTGCTGTCTTCCATGGGTTACTCGCCCACCGGCGAAGTATTCAACCTGGCTTGCGAAGACGTTGCCACCAGCGCCGCTGCCGCGCTGGAAGCCGACAAGCTGATCCTGTTCGGCCCGGACGCCGGCATCTTCGATGCCGAAGGCCAACTGCTGCGCGAACTCAAGCCCACCCGCGCGCAACCCCTGCTCAACGCGCTCGGCAACAGCTTGCCTGGCTCGCTATTGAGCGCAGCCTGCAAGGCCTGCGACAAAGGCGTGAGACGCAGCCATATCGTCAGTTTCTGCGATGACGGCGCGCTGCTGACCGAGCTGTTTACCCGCGATGGTGGCGGCACACTGGTTACCCAGGAGGCCTTCGAGCAGATCCGTACTGCGACCATTGAGGATGTGGGCGGCCTGATCGAGTTGTTGCGGCCGCTTGAGGAGGCCGGGATTCTGGTAAGACGCTCCCGCGAAGTGCTGGAAACCGAGATTGGCCAGTTCACGCTGATCGAGCGCGACAATATGATAATCGGCTGCGCCGCCCTCTACCCCCTGGACGATTCCAGCGCGGCCGAACTTGCCTGCGTGGCGATCGACCCTAACTATCGTCACGGCGGCCGCGGTGATCAGTTGCTCGCGCACATTGAAGCCCAGGCGCGAGCCATGAAGCTCGACACCCTGTTCGTGCTTACCACGCGCACCGCGCACTGGTTCCGCGAGCGCGGTTTTGTGCCCAGCTCGGTAGAGCGCCTGCCCGCCAAGCGCGCCTCGCTGTATAACTTCCAGCGCAACTCCAAGGTCTTCGAGAAAGCGCTGTAAGCGCACTTGGCAAGCCTCTGCTTACAACTGTTGCAGCTCATGCGGACAGCCATCTGCCGCCATGGGCTGCATGCCCGCCGCCAACTTGATATGCTTGGCGGATAGCCACACACAACGAGATCACCCCCATGCCCGATTACCGCTCGAAAACATCCACCTTTGGCCGCAATATGGCTGGCGCGCGCGCGCTGTGGCGTGCGACCGGCATGAAAGACGAAGATTTCAAAAAGCCGATCATTGCCGTCGCCAACTCCTTTACCCAGTTTGTGCCCGGTCACGTGCACCTCAAGGACATGGGCCAACTGGTCGCCCGTGAAATTGAACGCGCCGGCGGTGTCGCCAAGGAATTCAATACCATCGCCGTGGACGACGGTATCGCCATGGGTCACGACGGCATGCTCTATTCCCTGCCCTCGCGCGAAATCATCGCCGACTCGGTGGAGTACATGGTCAACGCCCACTGCGCTGACGCGATCGTCTGTATTTCCAACTGCGACAAGATCACCCCCGGCATGCTCATGGCCGCCCTGCGCCTGAACGTGCCAGTCGTGTTTGTGTCCGGCGGCCCAATGGAAGCCGGCAAGACCAAACTGGCCAGCCATGGCCTGGATCTGGTCGACGCCATGGTGGTCGCCGCCGATGAAAACAGCTCCGATGAAAAGGTCGCCGAATACGAGCGCTCCGCCTGCCCGACCTGCGGCTCCTGCTCCGGCATGTTCACCGCCAATTCGATGAACTGCCTGACCGAAGCACTCGGGCTGGCCCTGCCAGGCAACGGCTCCATGCTGGCCACTCACAGTGACCGCGAGCAGCTGTTCCTGCGCGCCGGGCGCACCATCGTTGAGCTGTGCAAGCGTTACTACACCGACGGTGACGACAGCGTATTGCCGCGCAGCATCGCCAACTTCAAGGCCTTCGAGAATGCCATGACGCTGGACATCGCGATGGGCGGCTCGACCAACACCATTCTGCATCTGCTGGCAGCGGCCCAGGAAGGCGAGATCGAATTCGACCTGCGCGATATCGATCGCCTTTCGCGCACCGTGCCGCAACTGTGCAAGGTGGCGCCGAATATCCAGAAGTACCATATGGAAGACGTGCACCGTGCTGGCGGTATCTTCAGCATTCTCGGTTCGCTGGCCCGGGGCGGCTTGCTGCACACCGACCTGCCCACCGTACACAGCCCGAGCATGGAACAGGCTATCGCTGAATGGGATATCACCCAGACTCAGGACGAAGCCGTGCATACCTACTTCAAGGCCGGCCCCGCAGGCATTCCGACCCAGACCGCGTTCAGTCAGTCGACCCGCTGGGATACCCTGGACCTGGACCGTGAGAGCGGCTGCATCCGCAGCGTCGAGCACGCCTACTCGGCCGAGGGCGGCCTGGCTGTACTCTATGGCAACATAGCCCTGGACGGCTGCGTGGTGAAAACCGCCGGCGTGGATGAGTCGATCCACGTGTTTGAAGGCAACGCCAAGATCTACGAAAGCCAGGATACCGCCGTCAAAGGCATTCTGGCTGATGAAGTGAAGGCCGGCGATATCGTCATCATCCGCTACGAAGGCCCCAAGGGCGGCCCCGGCATGCAGGAAATGCTCTACCCGACCAGCTACCTGAAATCCAAAGGGCTGGGCAAGGAATGCGCACTGCTGACCGATGGTCGCTTCTCCGGCGGCACCTCTGGCCTGTCCATCGGTCATGCTTCACCCGAAGCCGCCGCTGGCGGTGCCATCGGCCTGGTGCGTGACGGCGACAAGGTGCTGATCGATATCCCCAATCGCAGCATCAACCTGCTGGTCAGCGATGAAGAACTCTCCCACCGCCGTATCGAGCAGGACAAGAAGGGTTGGAAGCCTGTTGAGTTCCGTCCGCGCAAGGTCACTACTGCGTTGAAAGCCTACGCCCTGCTGGCTACCAGTGCTGACAAAGGTGCCGTTCGCGATAAGGCGATGCTCGACGGTTAAGGCGCTTCACCGCTGTCTCTTGGCAGCCCGCTCTCCCCAGCTCAGGGGTTAGCGGGCTGGCAAGAGCCAGCCGGATTTTACCTGCTCTGGCGCAAAAACCAGCGTCGGAAATATGGCATGCGCGCCCACCTGGCAGAAAAAAGTCAAATGAACGTCTAATTCAAACGACTGTCCTACCATTGGTCGGACTAACTGGCCGTTTGCCACTCCCCGATGCTGTTAGTAAACTGTGAGGGCGTTAACATAAAGGCAACTGGAAGCCCTACAATATGGCGCTTCTCTTCTGCCGGGCATGGACTCCGATGGATACAACTGCACGCAAACTGCTGCTGGTTGAGATGGATCCGGTAAAACGCGAAGCGCTTCTCGCCTTCTGCCGATCCAAAGACGATGCCCCTCTGGACGTCGAAGTCTGCACGCGGCCTCAAGAAGCTGTAAACCGCCTGGCCAATGGTGATTTCAGCGCCTGCCTTATCCCCAACGATTTGATGCTGCTGCGCGATGTGCGCCGCGTTGCCAACGATACATTGTGCCTGCTGGTCAGTGACGCCAGCGCCCCGGAGCATGACAGCCAGGCGATCCACGATGGTGCCGACGACATACTGCTACGCTCGGAACTGACTGCCGAAGGACTCAGACGCGCCCTGGAGCACGCCGGCTTCCGGCGCCAGAGTGGCGGCAAGCTGGCCCAACAGGCGAAACAGGACCCCCTCACCGGGCTTGGCAATCGCGCCATGCTCGAGGAAGAGCTGGACCGACTGCTGCTGCGCAGCAAGCGCAGCCACACCGCCTTTGCGCTGCTGTATATCGACCTTGATTACTTCAAACAGATCAATGACAGCTTTGGCCATGGCCTCGGCGATCTGCTGCTGGCGGTGATTGCCAACCGGCTGCGCCGCACCATGCGTGACCTGGATATGATCACCCGCATCGGTGGAGACGAATTCGTCGCCCTGCTGACCGATTTGCATGACCCGAACGACGCCGCCCTGATTGCCAGCAAGATCATCCACACGTTGAGTGAACCCATTACGCTGAACGGCCATCACCTGCTGATTTCCGCCAGCGTCGGCATCGCCACGCACCCACAGCATGGCAATAGCGCCTCGGAGTTACTGAACAATGCCGACCAGGCGCTTTACCGAGCCAAGGCCGGCGGGCGTAATGGCTACAGCTTCTACAGCCCGGAAGAGGATGCGCACACACAGCATAATCTGGATATAGAGCAGGGTTTGCGCCACGGTCTGCTGGAAGGCCAGTTCCGCCTGCACTTCCAGCCTATTGTTGACACGCGCACTGGCCATACGCATGCCTGGGAAGCCTTGCTGCGTTGGCAGCATCCTACCCTGGGACTGCTCTCCCCCGATGCCTTCCTGAAGCTGGCAGAACACAGCGGTCTGATTTTGCCCATGGGCCATTGGGTAATCGGCAAGGCGCTGGAAGGGGTGATGAAATGGCGCAAGGCCGGGGTGGATTGCCGCCTGTCCATCAATTTGAGCGACCGTGAACTCAAGCAACCGCGCTTTGCTGATCAGCTTCGCCAACTGCTGGTAAAACACGCCGTTCCGCCTAATGTGATCCAGCTGGAGCTGCGCGAAGACGCGCTGCTCAAACACGCCAGTCAGGCGGAGAAACTCTGCACTTCGCTGGCGGCGCTTGGCGTGGATATCTGGCTTGATCATTTCGGTGAAGAGTATGGCGCGATGAGCTACCTGGCCAGACTGCCGATTACTGGCATCAAGCTCGACGCGCGCAAGATGACCGAGAATGATGACTACGCGACCTACCTGCGCAACCTGATCGGCCTGTCTCGCGGGATGGACAAACAGATCACCGCCAACTACGTCGAAGACGCGCACACCGCAGAGCAGCTATCCAACTGGGGCGGCGACTTCCTGCAGGGCTTCTGGATCGGCAAGCCGCGGCCCCTTGAAGATGTGATGGGTCAGCCCCTGAGCCTGTCCAAGACCTGATAGCGGTGCGCCGGATACGCTTCGCTGCCCGGCACCAAACGCTCCTCTACCAGCTCCCATTGACTCGGATCCACCGCCGGGAACCAGGCATCGCCATGCGGCTCTGCCTCCACCAGCGTCAGATACAACCGGTCGGCGCGCTCAAGCATCTGGCGATACAGCGTTTCGCCGCCGATCACCATGATTTCATCAACCCCATCCAATAGCGCCTGGCGCTCGGCTTGCTCCAAGGCCGCATTGACCGAGTGCTGCACCGATGCGCCGGGCAACTGCAAACCTTGCTGCCCGGTGATTACGATATTGGTTCGACCCGGCAAAGGCCGGCCCAGCGAGTCAAAGGTCTTGCGGCCCATGACGATGGGTTTGCCCCAGGTCATGCTGCGAAAGTATTTGAGGTCTTCCGGCAAATGCCAGGGCAACTGGTTGTCACGGCCTATCACATGGTTGAGACCCATGGCGGCAATCAGCGCTACCCGTGTTGAAACAGCCTCACTCATACGGCCACCGGCGCCTTGATGTGCGGGTGGGCCTGATAGCCTTCCAGGGTGAAATCCTCAAAGGTGAACGCAAACAGGTCCTTCACCTCCGGATTAAGGTGCATGCGCGGCATGGGATACGGCTCGCGGGTCAGTTGCAGCTCGGTCTGCTCCATATGATTGGCATACAGATGGCAGTCCCCGCCGGTCCAAATGAATTCGCCAGGCTGCAACCCACAGACCTGCGCGACCATCAACGTCAGCAGCGCGTAGCTGGCGATATTGAAGGGCACCCCGAGGAAGATATCCGCCGAGCGCTGATACAACTGGCAGCTCAACTTGCCATCTGCCACATAGAACTGGAACAACGCGTGACAAGGCGGCAGCGCCATCTCGTCTACCAGCGCCGGGTTCCACGCGGAAACGATCAGGCGTCGCGAGTCCGGATTACTGCGGATCATCTCCAGCACCTTGCTGATCTGGTCGATCGACTGACCATCGGGCGCAGGCCAGGAGCGCCATTGGTACCCATATACCGGGCCGAGATTGCCCTCCTCATCGGCCCAGTCATCCCAGATCGAGACGCCGTTATCCTTCAGATAAGCAATATTGGTATCGCCCTGCAGAAACCACAGCAGCTCGTGAATAATGGATTTGAGGTGGCATTTCTTGGTGGTGACCAGCGGAAAGCCTTCGGCCAGGTCAAAGCGCATCTGATGGGCAAAGACGCTATAGGTACCGGTGCCGGTGCGGTCACTTTTAAAGGTGCCGTGGTCACGCACATGGCGCATCAGATCAAGATACTGTTTCACGTTTAACGCCTCCGTTACGGTAAGCCCAGGCCATCATCGCCGCGCCGATCAGAATCATCGGTAGCGACAGCACCTGACCCATGGTCAGCCAGCCAAAGGCCAGGTACCCCAGGTGAGCATCGGGCTCGCGGACAAACTCGGCCAGGAAGCGGAATATGCCGTAGCACACGCCAAAAAGTCCACTGACCGCCATGGTCGGCCGGGGTTTTGCCGAATACAGCCAGAGAATCACAAACAGCGCCACCCCCTCCATCGCAAACTGGTAGAGCTGGGACGGATGCCGCGCCAACTGCAACGGATCGGTCGGAAATACCATTGCCCAGGGCACATCCGTGGCCTTGCCCCACAACTCGGCATTGATGAAGTTACCGATACGCCCGGCACCCAGACCGATAGGCACCATGGGCGCGGCAAAATCCATGACTTCGAAAAAGCGTTTGCCGTTGCGCCGCGCAAACCACCAGACTGCCAACAGCACACCCAGCAGACCACCATGGAATGACATTCCGCCCTTCCAGACCTGGAAAATCAGCGTCGGATCGTTAAGGTAGGCGCCCAGGTCATAAAACAGGATGTACCCAACCCGGCCGCCGGCGATAACGCCAAGCGCCACCCAGAACACCAGATCCGAGAGCTTTTCGCTGCTCCAGGTCGGATCGAAGGCATTGACCCGGCGACTTGCCAGCCACCAGGCACCGCCAATGCCGATCAGGTACATCAAGCCGTACCAGTGAATCTGAATAGGTCCGAGGGACAGGGCCACCGGATCGATCTGCGGATAAGCCAGCATGGCCGCTCCCTACATGAGAAAGTTGATACCCACGCCCAGCAACAGCAGAGCGAACAGGCGTTTGAGCAATTGTTGTGACAGGCGATGGGCCAGACGCGCGCCAAAGCCTGCAAAGAGCATACTGGTTGCCGCAATGCCGACCATGGCCGGCAGATAAATGTACCCCAGGCTCCATTCCGGCAGGGGGCTGACCGCCCAGCCAGTCCAGACAAAACTCGCGGCACCGGCCAGCGCGATGGGCAGGCCACAGGCTGAAGAGGTTGCCACGGCCTGCTGCATGGGCACACTGCGCCAGACCAGAAAAGGCACCGTCAGCGAGCCACCACCGATACCGAAAATCGCCGAAGCCCAGCCGATCACCCCGCCTGCGATACCCAGAGTTGGCCTACTCGGCACGCTGGAAGTCGCTTTTGGACGCAGGTCAAAGGCCATCTGAATCGCCACGGCGATGGCAAACACGCCGATAATCTTCTGCAATACCGGCCCCTGAATCAAGGCTGCTGTCAGCGCGCCCAACACCGAACCAAAAACAATACCCACCGTCAGCCAGACAAATAGCAACCAGCGTACAGCGCCCTTCAGGTGGTGGGCACGGATGGCATTGATCGAGGTAAAGGCAATGGTCGCGAGCGAAGTACCGACCGCCATGTGCGTCAGCACCTCGGGGGCAAAGCCCTGCAGGGTAAAGCTGTAAACCAGCACCGGCACAATGATCATGCCGCCGCCCACGCCAAACAGCCCAGCCAGTGTGCCGGCAAAACCGCCCAGTACCAGATAAACCAGAAACTCCACAGCCAACCCCCCGCATTCACAACTGGCCGCCAACCTCATCCAGCCCGCCAGACAGGCCGGTAGTGTAGCGGAAACCAGTGCCAATGCGTGGTTGGAAAGTGGATTGTCGATCAGATTCGCCGCGCCAGCACCACAGTCCCAGCCCTGGCTGGGCAAACGCGCCTGACATTGCCGCGAATGGGCCGCCTGGGCCACTGTCGCGGGACAAAAAAACAGTACACTGGGCATTCATAGGGGGGAAAGAAACATGTGCTTGATGGCATTCGCCTGGCAAACCGGCGGGCATCCGTTGATATTGTTGGGAAATCGTGACGAATTTCACGCCAGGCCAACTCGTCCCGCCGGCTTCTGGACCCAGGACGGCTTGCCTGACCTGTTGGCCGGCAAGGATCTGGAAGCGGGCGGCACCTGGCTTGGGGTAACGCGCCAGGGCCGGTTTGCGGCGCTGACAAACATTCGCGCTCCAGGCGCTCGCCAGGGTCCGCAGTCACGCGGTGCTCTGGCACTGGACTACCTGGCCGGCGATCAGGACCCGCTAAGCTACCTGCGGGACTTACAAACCAGGCGAGATCAGTTTGCCGGATTCAACCTGCTGATTGGCGACTTGGACCAGCTCTGGCATTTCAACAGTCAGTCCAATGAGCTGCGCTCACTCGCGCCCGGCATATACGGCTTGTCCAATGCCTCGCTGGACAGTGACTGGCCCAAGGTCCGCCAACTACGCGAAAACCTGGCTACACACTTGGATGCGGGCGCCAACCTCCTACTGGACCTGCTAGGCGATGCGCACGTCTATGCCGACGCAGAACTGCCGCAAACCGGCGTCAGCCTGGAGTGGGAGCGCTTGCTCTCGGCTACCTTTATCTCTGGGGAAGATTACGGCACCCGCGCCAGCAGCCTGTTGAAGCTGGACCGGCAGGGCGGCATCATTTTCGTGGAACGGCGCTTTGGCCCAATGGGCACTTCTCTGGGGGAATCCTGCTGGCACCTGGCTGGCGAGAGCGATCAGCGGCCCTGACGCAGGACTTTTTCCAGGCCCATATTGCGCAAGGCCAGGTGCAGCGTGCTTTGCACCAGATGGGGGTTGTCCAGGCCGATCACTTCGTCGAGTAGGGCCTTGGCATCGCTCAGGGAGATTTGCCGCAGCAGCCATTTGACCTTCGGCAGGTTAGTCGCGTTCATCGACAGCACATCGCAACCCATCGCCATCAATAGCACGGCGGACGCAGGATCACCCGCCATTTCACCGCACACGCTCATCGGCTTGCCGGCTTCTCGGCAGGCGGTGGCGACCTTGATCAACGCCTGCAATACCGCCGGGTGCAACGAGTGATACAGATCCGCCACCCGCGGGTTATTGCGGTCGACGGCCAGCAGGTACTGGGTCAGATCGTTGGTGCCGACTGACAGAAAATCGACCATCTGGATCAGCTCGCGAGCCTGATAAACGGCCGCTGGCACCTCGATCATCACGCCAACCGGCGGCATCGGCACAGCCATGCCCTCGTCACAGACTTCGCTATGCGCCCGGTGAATCAGGTGCAGGGCCTCCTCCACCTCATACACGCTACTGATCATCGGCAGCATGATGCGCAGGTTGTTCAAGCCCTTGCTGGCTTTGAGCATGGCGCGAGTCTGTACCAGAAAAATTTCCGGGTGATCCAGGGTGACGCGAATACCCCTCCAGCCGAGGAAGGGGTTGTCTTCGCGGATCGGAAAATAGGTCAGCGCCTTGTCACCGCCAATATCCAGGCTGCGCATGGTCACCGGCAAAGGATGAAAAGCCTCGAGCTGCTCACGGTACGTGGCTTGCTGCTCTTTTTCGCTGGGGAAGCGGTCCTGAATCATGAAAGGCACTTCAGTGCGATATAACCCGACACCCTCCGCCCCCCGATCCAGCGAGCGCGCCACATCCGCAAGTAGCCCGGTGTTAACGAACAGCGGCATACGGTGGCCGTCGGTGGTCACACAGGGCACATCGCGCAGCTTTTCCAGCCCCTGAACCAGCTCCAGCTCCTCGCGGACTATCTCCAGATAATGCCGGCGCAGTTCCTGGGAAGGGTTGGAATAGACCTCACCGTGGTTACCATCAACAATCAGCTCCAGGCCGTCCATGCGCGTGTAGGGCAGATCGACCGCGCCCATCACCGTGGGAATACCCATGGCTCGGGCCAGAATGGCTACGTGCGAACTGCCCGAACCCAGCACTGACACCAGACCCACCAGTTTTTCCTTCGGCACTTCGCCGAGCATCACCGGTGAAAGCTCTTCACTGACCAGAATGGTCTGATCGGGGAATACCCGCTCTTCCTTGTTGGCTTCCTGCAGATACGCCAGAATGCGCCGCCCAAGATCCTTGACGTCCGATGCGCGCTCACGCAGGTAAGGATCGTCCATCATCTCGAAGCGGTTGATATGGGCGTTGACCACTTCACGCAGCGCGCCCTGGGCCCATTGCCCGCGCCGGATAACAGCCAGCACCTCGTTACCCAGCGCGGCATCATCGAGCATCATCAGATAGACGTCGAACAGCGCCAGCTCTTCCGGCCTGAGCTGGGTAGACAGCTTGGTGGACATATCCTGCATATCGCGGCGAACGGCCTCGATGGCACTGCGAAAACGCAGCACTTCCGCTTCAATGTCAGCAATATGCTTATCCGGAACCGCTTTCAGATCGGCAGGCGGCAGAATAACCACCGCCTGACCTATCGCTACACCCGGCGCACCCGGCACCGCGTCAAAACGCGTATCCTGGATGGCCTCCCCTGCCCAACCCAGGCCGTGTATCGAACCAGTTGCTTCCGCGTGGGCGATTACACCAGCGAGCTGGGCGCTCATGGTGACCAGGAAGGATTCTTCAGACTCGTCGAACTGCCGCCGCTCTTTCTGCTGCACTACCAGCACACCCATCACCCGGCGGTGGTGAATGATAGGCACACCCAGAAAGGAGGCGTAGCGCTCCTCACCGGTCTCGGCAAAATAACGGAACTTGGGATGCGCAGCCGCATCCTCCAGGTTGACCGGCTCCTCGCGCGCGCCTACATAGCCAATCAGACCTTCATTATTGGCCATGCTGACGATCCCGACCGCGTCCTTGTTCAGACCTTCGGTGGCCATCAGCACATAGCGGCTGCTGTCAGGGTCAAGCAGATAGACGGAACACACTTCAGTACCCATGGCCTCACGCACCCGCTGAACAATAATATCCAGCGCGGTGATCAGGTCCTTGGCGGCGTTCACTTCCTGAACAATCCGCCGCAGGGTGTTGAGCATACTCACGTCGGTTTACTCACGTTTCGATCCAGTCGGCGAGGGGGAGCCGGGGCGCCAGCTCTTTCATGGCACGACGATAGACGTCGCGCTTGAAAGCCACCACCTGGCCGAGCGGATACCAGTAACTGACCCAGCGCCAGCCATCAAACTCCGGCTTGGGTGTTTTGGTCATGCATACCTGCTGCTCATCGGCGGTCAGCCGGAGCAGAAACCATTTCTGTTTCTGGCCCACGCAAACCGGCTGCGAATGGCTGCGAATCAGACGTTGGGGAAGGCGATAACGCAACCAGCCGCGGGTGCAAGCGAGAATCTCGACATCCTCGGGCATCAGCCCGACTTCTTCGTGCAACTCGCGATACAACGCCTGCTCGGGCGTTTCATTGCGCTGAATACCGCCCTGCGGAAACTGCCATGCGTCCTGGCCGATTCGGCGCGCCCACAGCACCTGCCCGGACCCGTTGGTCAGGATGATGCCTACATTGGGACGGAAGCCATCGGGGTCGATCACAGCCGGTATCCTTGATTGATTGTCTTCTGCATTGTTCCACAAAGACGCGCGGCGCAGCAATTGCAGAGTAACAGGCATTTCAGTGCCTTATAAGCAGACCTTCAGCATTTGCACACTTATGATGTGCGAGCAGCCCTGATGCGGGACAAGCATTTGCCTGCGGCCTGGATTATCCTTGGCTATCCGAACCACATTTAAGGAGACAGCCCTTTGCCTTTGGCCATTTTTGATCTGGATAACACGCTGCTTGGAGGCGACAGCGACCACGCCTGGGGCGAGTTCATTGTCGATCACGCGATCGTTGATGGCGCCTCCTACAAGGCGCGCAATGATGAGTTCTTCAATGACTATCTGGCTGGGCGCCTGGATATTCAGGTCTATCTGAACTTCTGCCTGCAACTGCTGGCCGAGCATGAACCCGAACAATTGGAGGCCTGGCACAAGCAGTTCATGGCCGAGCGTATCGACCCCATTGTGCTACCGCAGGCGCTGGCGTTGATCGAGAAACACCGCCAGGCTGGCGATACGCTGATGATCATTACTGCGACCAATCGCTTTATCACCGCCCCGATTGCAGAACGCCTGGGTATCGATATTCTGCTGGCTACCGAGTGCGAGCGCGCCGAAGGCCGTTATACCGGCCGCACAACCGATATTCCGTGCTTCCGCGAAGGCAAGGTGACGCGTCTTGAGCGGTGGTTGATGGAGAATGGCAAAAAGCTCGATGGGAGTTATTTTTACAGCGATTCGCAGAATGATCTGCCGCTGTTGAATATGGTGGATAACCCGGTGGCGGTTGATCCTGATGACGTGCTCCGCAAGCATGCGCAGGAAAAGGGGTGGTCTATATTAAGTTTGAGAGATTGAGCGGAAGAGCCTTATCTGAACGGAGGGATTTCTGTTTTTCTATCAGAACGCTGAGAAGCCAGAAGCCGTCGTAGGGCAATAGGGCTAAGCCGACCGTCGATGGCAGGGATGCCATCGCCGAGCTACAGGGACGTACTTGCTGCGTGTCGGCGTGCCCTGTTGCCCTACGACGGCTCACACTGCGGATGAGATTGACGTGGGGGCCGCGCTCGGTCTGACAGGACTCCGAAAGACGCCGTGAATCCATCCCTGGAGGCTTGACGATAACATCCCTGTTATCGACACTTTCTCCGCCCTATCAGACCGAGCGCTATATCACTTTCGAGTGAGGCGGAGTTTGCTTTCCCAACCCCCAAACCCTTCTTGAAACCTAAACTGGCAGCACTCGGCAGAACAGTGATTTGATATAGCCGGTTTCAGGGATAGCCGGGTGCAACGGGTGATCCGGGCCCTGGAAGCCGCGCTCGGTGATCACCAGATGGCGATCCAGGTGCCTACTGGACGCCAGGAGGATATCGCGCAGGTTCTCCTCCGCCAGATGCATGGAGCAGGAGGCCGACACCAGGATGCCATCCTTGTTCAGCAGACGCATCGCCTGCTCGTTCAAGCGGCGATAGGCTGCTTCACCGTTGCGTACATCCTTGCGCTTCTTGATAAAGGCCGGCGGATCAGCAATGACCACATCGAACTTCTCGCCAGCGGATTTCAACTCGCGCAGGGCATCCATTACATCGCCCTCAACCACGGCCATCTTCTCGGCCACACCGTTAAGGCCGGCATTGTGCTCGACCATATCCAGCGCCGGCGCGGAACTGTCCACACACATCACTTCGCTCGCGCCCATCACGGCCGCCTGAACACCCCAGCCGCCAATGTAGGAATACAGATCCAGTACGCGCTTGCCATTTACATAAGGCGCCAGGCGCGCGCGGTTCATGCGGTGATCGTAGAACCAGCCGGTCTTCTGCCCGGTCCAGACCGGCGCTTCAAAGCGTACGCCATTTTCTTCCAGCGCCACCCGCTCAGGCACCGCGCCAAAGGCCGCTTCAACGTAGGATGGCAGATCCTCGGCTTTGCGTGCGCCGCTGTCATTCTTGAACAGCACACCTGCTGGCTTCAGCACCTGAACCAGGGCTTCGACAATCGCCTCGCGCACCCGCTCCATGCCCGGCGTGGCGATCTGTACTACCAGGTAATCACCAAAGCGATCCACTACCAGACCTGGCAACAGATCAGCGTCGCCGTAAACCAGGCGATAAAAAGGCTTGTCGAAGAGTTTTTCACGCAGGCTCAAGGCGACCTGGATACGGTGCACCAGCAGAGACTTGTCCAGCCCGTGGGCCGTGTCGCGGCTGTGCATGCGCGCGCATATCAGATTGGTCGGGCTCATGCATACCAGCCCCAGGGGCTTGCCTGAGGCGCTCTCAAGCTGCGCTTCC
This sequence comes from uncultured Pseudomonadaceae bacterium, assembly GCA_963974865.1. GTDB lineage: Bacteria > Pseudomonadota > Gammaproteobacteria > Pseudomonadales > Pseudomonadaceae > Halopseudomonas. The sequence goes on from CAXBEU010000004.1 coordinate 90,580, forward strand.
TGACCAGGCTCGAAGGCGGTCAATGGGGTCTGGGCGGTATCCACTTCGTTGCTGAATACCCACAGATGGCCAGCTTTGATGCGCCTGTCACTGTTGGATTTGAGACGCAGACTTGGCAGGGTCATGGGGGGCTCCTTACTCTCGGGCGGCAGTTGATTCCGCCGGGCGAGCATTATACAGGGTGTCCAGCCCGGCAGTCTGCGGCTAAACTCCAATATCCCGCACGAGAGTGGACGCACAGCGACATGACCCAGGATCTAACCGAAGAGCAGATCAAGCACGCCTTGCAAGGCATCAGCGTGCCGCCGCAGCCGCAGATCATGGTCGACCTGCAGATGGAACAGGTGATGCCGGATCCAGATCTCAAAGTCATTGCCCGGCTGATCAGCCAGGACCCAGGCCTTTCCGGGAGTCTGCTGAAGGTCGTCAACTCACCGTTTTTCGGGCTGGCCAACCGTATTTCCTCGATTCAGCAAGCGGTGAACCTGCTCGGCGTGCGACGGGTGATCAATATCGTCAACGCCCAGTCGATCCGGGGTGAGATGACCGATGAAAATATCGTCAACTTGAACCGTTTCTGGGACAGCGCCCAGGATATCGCGATGACCTGCATGACCCTGGCGAAGAAGATTGGCTGCGTCGAACCAGACGAAGCCTATGCTCTGGGTCTGTTCCATAATTGCGGCATTCCCCTGATGCTCAAGCGCTTCCCTTACTATATCGAAGTCATGGAGGAGTCCTACTCCCAGGCAGGCCAGCGAATTGTTGATGTGGAAAATCAGCGGCTCAACACCAATCATGCGGTGATCGGCTACTTCACGGCCAAATCCTGGCTGCTGCCGCGCCATCTGTGCGACGCCATCGCCAGCCACCATAATGCCGAGCAGATTTTTGGCGAGGAAGATCACCATGACGCCGGGCTGAAAAACCTGCTGGCGATTCTGAAGATGTCCGAGCACATTTGCCGGGCACACAAGGTACTAGCCAGCCAGCCGGAAGATCATGAATGGAACGCTGTGGGCAGCCGCATACTCGAATATGTTGGTCTGACCGAGTACGATTTCGAAAACATTGCATTTAATTGCCGGGAAATGATGACCAGCGGTGAAGGCCGCTACTATCAGGACTGAGGCAGCCAGATCAAGGAGTCAGCATGTCTACCCCCCTCGTATTGACCGTGATGTCCGCGGATAAACCCGGCCTGGTCGAAAGCATCGCGCAGGTCATCAATCGTCACGGCGGCAACTGGCTGGAAAGCCGCATGGCCCGCATGGCCGGGCAGTTTGCCGGCATACTGCGCGTGGATATCCATGCCGACAACGTCGAAGCGCTGCGTATCGATCTGGACGGACTGACTCATCTGGGCATCAATGTGCAGGTAGCTGTGAGTGGGCAGGCCGAGGATCCGCAATTGACCCATCTGCACCTGAACCTGCTGGGTAATGATCGCCCGGGCATCGTCCATGAGGTGTCGCAGATTCTGGCCCGGCACGGCGTCAACGTGGAGAAGCTGGAAACCGAATGCAGCGCTGCGCCGATGAGCTCCGACCTGCTGTTCAAGGCTCGGGCCGATCTGGGCATCTACCCACAGACGGACCTGGATGCCCTGCGTAACGACCTGGAAAACCTCGCCGACGATCTGATGGTGGAACTCAGCGAGCGCTGAGCGCCATCCCTGATACGCAGGGCGACCTGGGTTCTGGCTAAGGCGCCCGCGTCACCCTGCTCACCGCCTCCAGCAGATCCTGTATCTGTAACGGTTTGGTCAGATAGTAGGCAACATCCAGATCGCTGACCCGCTCGCGATCAGCGGGTAGCGCGCCCGCACTGATGATAATCACCGGGATGTCGCGAGTGCGTGCACTGCCGCGCAGTGAGCGCAATAGCCGGTCACCCTGCATATCCGGCAGATCGATATCCAGCAGCAGCAGCCGCGGCGGCCGCTCGGCGATTCGGTGCAAGGCCTCCAGCCCGTTGGCAATCAAGGTGACCTGGGCCACGCCGGCGAGCGCATGCTGGACCAGGATCTGACTGGAGCGGTCATCCTCCACGTAAATCACATCCAGAAGGGCGCTATCAGCCTGCGCCATGGCCGCTGCACCCAGCTCTCCAGCGATTCGCGCAGCCGGAAGTTCTACCCAGAAACAGCTGCCTACTCCGGGCTCACTGCCAAAGCCCATTTCGCCGTCCATCAGGCTGGCCAGCTCGCGGCTGAGTGCCAGGCCGATACCCGTGCCCTTGATCGAGCTGTTTTCATGCCCGAGTCGCTGAAAGGGTTTGAACAGCTTGATTTGATCTGCGTGGCGGATGCCCTGCCCCGTATCAGCCACGCGCACTTGCCAGCGCGCGTCCACTCGCTGGCAGCTCAGCGTAATACTGCCGCCCGGACGATTGTATTTGACCGCATTGCTCAGCAGGTTGAGGATGATCTGTCGCAGCCTGCGGGGCTCAGCTAGCACCATGGGCGTCTGGTCAGGCTCATCCAGCACAAGCGTCAACCCTGCGGACTCGCGCTCAGGCCGTATCTGCTCGGCACAGGCCAGCAACAACTGCCATGCATCAACGCTTTCCAGTTGTATCACCGGGCGCTCGGCCTCGATACGCGCCAGATCAAGTACATCATCAACCAGCAGACACAGGTGCTGGCTGGCCTGGAGTATCTCGTGCACCTGCTGCTGCATGGCTGCGCGCCTGGCCAGGGCGGCGTCCTGCGCCTCCAGATCGATCTCGAGCAATTGCGCAAAGCCCTGAATCGCATTCAGGGGCGTGCGCAACTCATGGCTCATGCTCGATAGAAAGCGGCTTTTGGCCAGGTTGGCCGACTGGGCCTGCACACTGGCCGTGCGCAGCGCCTCTTGAGTCGCCTTGATCGCATCAATATCCACATGGGTGCCCGCGACCCGCTGCGGCCGTTGAAAGCGACCGTCCATTTCAACAATTCGCCCGCGGCCCAACAGCCAGTGGTAATCGCCGGAGGCATCGCGTAGCCGATACTCAGCCTCCAGCTTCTGCTGAGCACTGCGCGGCAACAGGCTGCTGCGCGCTGCGCTGAGGTCATCGGGGTGAATGCGCTGCAGAAAAATATCCAGCCCCATGACCCCTTGGGGCAACCCAAAGCGCTCATTAAGCCGGCCCTGAAACTGGATCTGCTTCTGGGCCATGTCCACTTCCCAGATACTTTCAGTGGTGGAGTCCAGCACGCGCTCGAGATGCTTCATGGCCTGCTGCCGGGAATGCTCGCTGTCGGCCAGCTTGCTGCCCATCAGTGAGGTGTCGCTGGCCATTGCGTCCAGCTCCCTGATCGGGGAACGGTGCATTTCAGGATGCAAGTTACCCTCACCAATCTCCTGCATCATCCGACCAATGCCACTGATGGGCGCCTGAAGAGCCTGGCTTAGCTGCCGCGCACGTACCCACATCGCCGCAAAGAACACCAGATAGAAGAGCACCAGGCCTGCGATCAGCAGAAAACCAATCTGCCGGTACTGGTCCGCCAGCGCGTTGGTACGGCTGAACACGCTCGCCTCATCCACCAGGGTGATCAACTTCCAGCCGGTTTCGGGGATACTTGACCAGGCGGCCAATTGGGCGCGTCCGCCCAGCATGATGGGCATGACGCCCTCACTTGCATTCCCGACCAGCGCGGCCAGATCACGGGTGTCCTGCCGGTTGGCTAGATTGAAATCGCTGGGCTTGAAGATCTCCCGGCGTACTGCCTCGTCATAGCTGAACTCGGTAAGTTCATCCAGACCCAAGTCCCGTTCACCGGCTTCCGGCAAGGCCATGATGTTCATGTCCTGACTGATCAGCACCGCGTAGCCGCCCCAAGGCACCGCCAGTGAGGAAATCTCCTTGAGAATACTGCCGATAGTAATATCCAGGCCGGCCACCCCTTCAAGGGTCTTGTCGGTATAGACCGGCGCCAATGCCGACATCATCCAGCCCTGCCCTGCGGGATCGACATAGACATCGGTCCACACCACCTCTCGTGCCGGATTATGCTTGGCGTCCGCCAGGTAGTAGAAGTTATAGCTGGGAATGTCCATATCATGCGGGTACTGATCAGGCGTGAAGAACCACGGCCATATGCGGTTGTAGCTGTCATGGGTATTGAAATAGACCGCGCTGACCAAGCTGTTGTTCTGCTCAACGCCCTGCATCAATCCATCCAGTTGTGCCAGACGCATCACCTTGTCCATGCGTTGTTCACTGGCCGGCGTCAGGCTGGAGTAGAAGGACGCCGCTCGACCTTCATCGCGCTGACCGTAAAGCACACCCGATTCCGTGCGCGTCAGCAATGCCACTTCCTGCTCATCCAGCGGCACCTGCGGCTTGGCTAGAGCGTCCCTGACCTGTGCGGCGTATATGCGCGTCAGTTCGCCCACGCCTTTCAAGCGCTGATTGACCAGTCGCGCTTCCTGCGCAGCGGAGGTCTGCATATCAGCCTGGGCTGTCTGGCGCAGATGCTCGATCTGGGCATCACGTATCGCCGTATTGGAGAGCAGATAAGCGGCGACCAGTACCGTCTCTACCAATAGCAATGGAATCAGCGCACTCTGAACAAAGGCTCGCCACATCCAGCTGCGCAGGTCGATCGAATCGCTTGTTGCCATGTGATCAGGGTCCATGGATGCAGGGTCCATTGATGGAGGTCAGTTTTTGCTCAGGCGCGCTCTGCTACTATCGAACTCAAGGTCACACCGACAGCCTGCACAGGATCCTGCAGCATTGTGAATCATCTTATGACCTTCTGGCAGACTCTCCGACATTCTTTTGGCAATCTGCTGCCGATTGTGCTGGTAGTTGGTCTTTTCCAGCTCCTGGTGATCCGCCAGGTACCCGATAACCTGGGTAGCATGCTGGTGGGCTTGGGCATTGTCGTATTTGGCGTGGCCATTTTTCTCCAGGGTCTGGATCTGGGCATTTTCCCGGTGGGCAAAAGCCTTTCCAACGCCTTTGCCCGGCGCGGTTCCTTGCCTTTGCTGATGATATTCGGTTTCAGCATCGGCTTTGCCGCCGTCGTTGCCGAGCCGGCGCTGATCGCGGTGGCAGAACAGGCACAAACCATCAGCGAGGGCCGTATTGATGCCCTGATCCTGCGCCTGCTGGTGGCCCTGTCGGTCGGGCTGGTGGTAGCCCTGGGAGTGTTGCGTACGCTGCTGGGGCACCCGTTGCACTGGTACATGATCTGCGGTTATCTGCTGGTCGTGACCGTGACCTTCTTTGCGCCAGAGGAAATTGTCGGCCTGGCCTACGATTCCGGCGGCGTGACGACCAATATCGTCACCGTGCCGCTGATTGCCGCACTGGGCGTAGGCCTGGCGTCCTCCATCAAGGGCCGTAATCCACTGGCCCATGGATTTGGATTGGTCGCACTGGCGGTGATGGTGCCAATGATCGCCGTACAGCTCTACGGCATTGTGGTCTATACCCTGCTGCCGAGTCCCGCCTTACACACCCAGTTGTCCGATTCCGTTGCAGCCGTAGCTGGGCCCGCAATCAGTGCCGTGGGCCGGCAAGCCTTGACCATGCTGTTTGATCTGCTCGGCATGCTGCGTGATGTGCTGCCTATTATTCTGGTTATCCTGTTTTTCCAGTACGCCGTTATTCGCAAATCCATCCCCTACGCTCGCCGCGTCGTGCTTGGTTTTGCGATGGTCATACTTGGACTTTACGCCTTTGTCGTCGGACTCAAGCTGGGGCTGTTTCCGGTGGGCCGGAGCATGGCCGAGCAACTGATTGCGCTGGATACGCCGGTCTGGATCTATCTGTTTGCCTTTGCCATCGGCTTCGCCACCACCATGGCCGAACCGGCGCTGATCGCGATTGGCGCACAGGCCGAGGAAGCTGCCCATGGCAAACTGAATGCGAGGGATATGCGCCTACTGGTAGCAATCGGTGTTGCAGTTGGCGTTACAGTCGGCGTGCATCGCATCATCAGCGGCGACTCATTCCATTATTATATTATGGGGGGTTGTGCATTGATGATCATAATGACCTTGCTCACTCCGCGTTTTATCGTACCGCTCGCATACGATCTGGGCGGGGTCACTGTTTCCGCAGTGACCGTCCCTATGGTGACTGCCGTAGGCATAGCTCTCGCCACACATATAGAAGGTCGTAGCGTGCTGATCGATGGTTTCGGCCTGATTGCGTTCGCGACTATCTCACCGATTATCACCGTCATGCTCTACGCTATCGTCATGGCGCGGATCAAACCCGACACAGGAGAGACAACATGAAGTTCTCGGTATTAGTGGCCATGCTGGCCGAGGATCTGGAGGAGCAGGCGATCGAGTCTGCCAAGGCCGCCGGTGCGGGCGGCATCACCATATTGAATGGTCGGGGCCTGGGCGCGGAGCCGAAGAAAACCTTTTTTGGTCTGACCTACGAAGGCAGCCAGTCGGTACTGGTTCTGGTGCTGGAAAAGAAACTGTCGCTGCGGGTAATGAAGCGACTGGTCAAGGATCTTGATCTGAACAACCACAGCCGTGGCGTAGTGTTCACCCTGCCGCTTGAGCACATCGCCGGCATCGATCATCGCCAGATTGCGCAGTTCGAGCAACTCATCAAGAACGATATCTGACCCTTCAGGAGCAAAGCCCATGCTGGTCAAAGACATCATGAAGTCCAATGTCATCACCATTTCCGCGTTCGCCACGGTGCGTGATGCCCTGCATCTGATGCGCGAGCAAAACATCAAGTCGCTGGTGGTGGAAAAGGGCAACGAGCACGACGCTTACGGTCTGGTGACCTACAACGACATTCTCAAGACCATCGTTGCCGAAGAGGGCGATATAGACCTGATCAATGTCTACGATATCTGTACCAAACCCGCTCTAATCGTATCCCGCGAACTGGACGTGAAGTATGTCGCGCGCCTGATGGTGAACATGAGCATTCAGCGGATACTGGTGACCAATGCCAATGAACTGGTCGGCATCATCACCAAGAACGATATCGTGGGGGCGATTCTGGATCTCGCGGATCGGGCGGACTGAGAGCGCGCGGCACTCTCAGCCTTCACGTGGTCACGTGTTACTGACGGCCGATATAGCCGGGGTTGAAAATCACCTTGTCACCCTGAATATTGTCGAAAATATCCCGGGCGGCAATAGCCGGATCTTCCCAGTCGGCAGCACGGTCATTTTCCGGGTTGGCCAGCGGCCCGACCGAATGCTGACTGATCATGGTGCGCATACCGGCTGGGGCGGCGATAAAGACCTTGATATTGTCTGCTTTCAGCTCCTGGGCTGCACTCTGGAACAGCCCGTGCAGCGCGTGCTTGTTACCCGCGTAATGACCCAGGCCCGGAGGTGCTGCGCTCATACCCAGAATGGATGAGACGTTGAGAATGGTGCCGCCACCCTGCTTGCGCATGATCGGAATCACCCGCTGCGCCAGATCGGCGTAGGCCCAGTAATTGACCTCGAACATGTCCTTGGCCTGCTCCATGTCCATCTGCTCCAGCGTCGCCAGATAGGAATAGCCGGCATTGTTGAACAGATAGTCAATACTGCCGAACGCCTCCATCGCGCCTTCTATCACCTTGGGCCGCTGCTGGGCATCAGCCAGATCCACCTCGATAACGACCGCTTCGCCGCCCTGACTGCGGATCTGCTCTGCCAATTCCTGTGAGGGCGCGGGGCGCCGATCAACCAGTACCAGCTTCATGCCCTCTGCCGCGCCGAGCAACGCCAGTTCGCGACCCAGCCCATAGCTGCTGCCGGTGATTACCGCTACTTTACCTTCAAAAACCGAGTCATCGGCTTGTGCCTGGGTGACTGCGAATAAGCTGGCAAACAGCACAGACAGCAACATCGCCATCTGGATGCAAGCACGACGGGGATGCGCAGGAAATACTGAAGCAATCATTGGGGGCTCCTGGAAAAAAGGACTTGGGAAGGGGTGCGAGCAGGGAGAGTGGCCTTGCGGCCCTCTGCACCGAGACAAGCCTCGGCGCAGAGTCACAAGCAGTTGTCGGCTGAATTGACGCCGACCATCATAGCTCAGACATCTTCCAGCTGTTTCGGCGCGGATTTGCCGCCCTTGGCCTTGACCCGACCGGCAGCCACATTGCGCATGAACTTCAGCGCGCCGCGGGCGTTGGAAAACTCGTCAAGCATGACAGGATTGGGAAACGCCTTGGTCAGCCAGTGATGGAAAACGACCGAGCCACCACCCGTGATGATGATCGCCCGGTAGATACCGATCGAGCCCAAGCGCGATTTGACATTGTTGATGATCTTGGTCGCCACGGATGAGGCCACATCGTCACGCAGCACTTCAAAGTTGCGCATTTCACCGGCAAAGAAGGTCGAGCCGGTTTCCAGCACTTCGCTGACCAGGTTCGGCGGGATCTCGGCATCATGCGAATTCTCGATCAAGCCAAGATCAATCAATTCCTGCTTGATGGCCTTTTCCAGCGAGAATTTCAGGTCCAGCACACCCACCTTATCGGTGCCCGAATAGCTATTGTTGATGGTGATGCTGTCATCAACAATCAGGTTGACCACGTCGGTGGTCGAGCCACCAATGTCGATGATCGCCACATCACCTTTGGTGTACTTGGCCGCATCAGTGAACTCGCCCTGATCATCCAGCACAAAATCAAAGAACGCGGACAAGGCTTCGGAATAACAATCCACCTGGGTGATATTCAGCTTGTCTTCGCTACCGATGACTTCAACCGTGCCCTTGCTGCCATTGAAGTTGGCAATGGTCGCTTGCTTGTTCTCGGTGATCTGCGCGCCGCCTTCGGAGAAGTAATCACGGAAGGACAAGGTGACGCCCAGGTGCAGAGGCTTATTCAGCAACTTCGCCTTGCGCAACGCATGGGTAACCAGCACACGGTTTTCGACCGAGGCCGGGTAGTTGGCATTGCGCAAGTTAATCGGTGACCGTACCGAGGGCTTGCAGGTGTAATCCACCCCATCGGCGCGATAACGATCAACCGTCTCGCCGCTGTTGGAGCTCAACCTGTCCGTACCGATGATGGTCGGGATCTTCAGGGTTTGAATCTTGCCCTCGGCATCCAGCCAGGCCAGTTTGTGGTCAGCATAACCATTGTCGTCGACAACCAGCGTCACTTCTCCCATCTCACTCTCCTGTCCATGCAATATAAGGTGGTCGTTACATCACTCCCGGTTGCCGCAACCTCCCCTGCAGACAGCGTCAGACGTCAGGGTGTAGCACTAGCAAAGCCGTCATGTTCCGACGAAATCCCTGGCAGTATGCCAGCCTCGTGTTAAAGGTGAAATATATAAGCAAGCTACCCGCCAGACGGATAGCTTGTCCGGCATACAAAAACCGCTTGACGGACAGCTTCAGCCTACCATATGGTAGGCGAATGGATACCCGAACCCAGATACTCAGCATCGCCTCCGACTTGCTTCAGCGCCAGACCGTTAACGGTTTCAGCCTGCAGGATGTGGCCGATCGGGTTGGCATTCGCAAAGCCAGCCTGTTCCATCACTACCGCAACAAGGAAGCCCTGGTTGCGGATGTACTGGAAAACAGTCTCAACGGCTTTCGCAAGCGCATGCAGGCCCTGCACAGCCAGCCAGCCCAGCGCCAGCTCGACGCTTTTCTGGATATCTACCAGCGGCATATCGGTGCAGGCAGCCGTTTGTGCTCGGTGAGTGGCGTGACCGGAGACTGGGATCACCTGGGCGAAGCTTCCCGGCGCCTGGCTCTGGCTCTGCTTCACGAACAATATGCCTGGCTGGCCCGGATTGCCGAACTGGGTGGCCATGCGCGCAGCCCCGAAGAGGCGCAGATTTGGGCAGAACAGATCATGGTCAGGATCCAGGGCGCCATGTTGCTGTCCCGGGTACAGAGCTCGCCTCTGCCTCTGGAGCGGATCATTGCCCAGCTACGCACAGACTGGCTGAGAAACACCTCTGCTGACTGACAGTCAGACCGCAGAGACCCGCCCTGAGAGGGCTTTTTTTAAACATCACTAGACTACCTACTGGTAGGTAGGTAGGTAGGTAGGTAGGTATGGAGTATGACATGCGCATGCAATCCGCTACCCATGCAGTACGCTTGAAGCTGGTGAATGGCCTGTCATGGCTGTTCCCTGAACGCTTTGCTGCGATAGGCACACGCCAATTTATCCAACCGCAACGTGCGCCTCAGTCCAGCCCGTGGCTCGCGGCCTTTATCGAGTTTGAGCGGGCTGAACTTGTCGTTGCCGGATTACGTATCCCCTACTGGCGCAACGGCAGTGGCCCAGTGGTATTGCTGGTGCACGGCTGGGGCAACGACCATTTCGCACTCGGGGGTTTTGTTCAGCCTCTATTGGACAAGGGCTACGCAGTCGCGGCTCTGGACCTGCCCGCCCATGGCGAAGCAGAAGGCGATAGTGCCCCTCTGCCGCTGATGGCGCAGGCGATCGCTGCGGTGGGCGAAGCCTTGGCACCGTTACATGCGGTGATTGCCCATTCGGTCGGCGGCGCTACCAGCGTACTGGCCACGGAGCAATACGGTCTGAAGAGCAAAAAGCTGGTGCTGATCGGCGCGCCCCAGGGGGCCAGGAAACAGGCCGTGGGCCAGGCGCTGGCGAGCGGGCTGTCACGCAGGGCAATAGCCCGGATGGAAAAGCAGATTCATACCCATCTGCAGGCACCGCTGGAGCATTTTCAGGTAGACCGCGGCTTGAGCGTTATTGAATCCCAGGTGCTCCTGATCCACGCCCAGGATGACAGGGTGGTGCCGATCCAGGCAGCGCAGCGCAACGCCGCCGCAGGCTCTGCGCAAACACTCTGGCTGGATCAGGGCGGGCATAATCGGCCGCTGGGGGATTCGCGGGTCATTGACGCGGTGATCGATTTTCTGAAAGTCTCGCGCCGCAAGAATCGCCACCCTGCAGGACTGCGCTATCATCCACGATTCGCCCAACCCGATGCGGCTAGGAAGGTTGCGTTCAATACAGATCAGAGCCAGGCAGAGCTGCCATGAACAGAAATGTAATAGTACTTACCGCCGCCACATGCGCAGTGGGCACCCAAACCTTTGTATTTGCCGGACTGTTGATCGAACTCGCTGCCGACATGGGTATTAGCGTCGCCGTGGCGGGCTATCTAGCCGCTGCCTACGCACTGACCTACGCCTTCACCGCACCCTTTATCGCGCTGCGCACCGGCCAGTTGGAGCGCCGCCGATTGCTCTGGATCGCTTTGCTGGTGCTGGGTCTGATCAACCTTGCCGCTGCCATGGCCAGCACCTTTACCGAGTTGATCAGCCTACGAATTCTGGCTGGCCTCGGCGCCACTCTGGTAACACCGGTTGTGCCTGCTGTGGTCGCGAGCCTGCTGCCACCGGAGCGGCGCGGCCCGGCATTGGCCATGGTGATGGGCGGCATGGTACTGGCGTTCATGTTTGGTATGCCGCTGGGCAGCCTGATAGGGGCGCAATTCGGTTGGCGCTCCACATTCATTCTGGCTGCAGTCATGTGTGTCGGTGCGGCGCTCGCCATCCGTCTGGTACTACCGCGGGTAACCAGCCAGGATCAGAGCGGCTGGCGACTGCTGACCCTGGGTTGGCATCCGCCGGTGAGGCGCCTGCTGATCATGACGCTGACCTCATTCTGCGCGACCTTTTGCGTGGTGCCCTTTATCGCCCCGGTGATGAAGATCATTATCGGCAACACCGAATGGGTCGCCTTTTCGCAGATGCTGGTCGGCGTTGGCGCGCTCTTCGGCGTGGTGATCGCCGGCAAGCTGGGCACGCCGAGCAATCCGGGCCAGGTGCTGAAACGCGCCTTTATGGTCATCGCTGCAACGCAGATCCTCTATTCCGCGTCCATGATCTGGCTGCCGGGCATGGGTATCATCAGTTGGCTCGGCCTGAGCCTGGCCGTGGTGTTTGGCGCCTCAGCGCTGTTCTTTACCAGCCCGCTGATGCAGGCGCAGTTACTTGAAGCTGCGCCGCACGCTCGCCAGGTGACCCTGGCGTTGAACGGTTCGATGATGTTTCTCGGGCAAGGCGCCGGCGCCGCACTCGGCGCCCAGGTGACTCAGAGCTTTTCCATGCCGATGATCGGGCTGGCAGGTGCCAGCGTGGCTATGATCGGCTGGTATTGCGCGCGCCGATTGCAGGCCAGCCCAGTGAGCATGGCTAGCCAAAGCGCTGCCTGAAGCCGGCTACCGGGCTGCCTTTGGCAGCCCGAGGGAGATCAGCGCCGCCAGGGCGACAAAGGCGCTGGATACCCAGAGGCAAGCCTCCAGCCCATAGGCTTGATAGACCCAACCCGAGAGCAGCGTGCCTATCAACCGGCCCAACGCGTTGGACATGTAGTAAAAGCCGACATCCAGCGACACACCATCAGTCTGGGCATAGGAGACAATCAGATAGCTGTGCAGCGATGAATTCACCGCAAACAGCACGCCAAACAACATCAACCCGCCCAGCAGCACCCATTGTGGATTAAGCTCAGAATACAAGCCCAGCGCAATCGCTGCGGGCAGCAGCGACAGCGCTGCAGCCCAGCCAAAAGCTGCGGTGCCGCCGGGTACCTTTCCTGCGCCTTTGCCGGTAATGGTTGGAGCAATCGACTGTACTATGCCGTAACCGATAATCCAGCAGGCCATAAAGCCGCCAACCATCCAGAAATCCCAACCAAATACACTGCTCAGGTACACCGGCAGCGCGATAACGAACCAGACATCCCGAGCGCCGAACAGAAACATCCGCGCGCCAGAGAGAATATTGATCCGCCGACTTTTCGATAACAGCTCACGAAACTTGGGTTTGGCCGTAGCCTTGCCCAAATCCTTTTTCAGCAGAAACAGGCTGGCGATCCAGACCGCAGCGAGTACCAGCGCCATGACCAGTACCGCACCGGCAAAGCCAAACAGCGCCAAAAGCCCCCCGCCGAGAAAGAAACCCACGCCCTTGAGCGCATTCTTCGATCCTGTGAGCAGCGCTACCCAGCGGTACAGCGCGCCCTGTTGAGCATCCGGCACCAGCAGTTTGATCGAGCTCTTGGCGCTCATCTTGTTCAGATCCTTGGCCACCCCCGACATCGCCTGCGCCGCCATCACCCAGACCACGGTCAGCCATTCGGCCGGGACCGTCAGCATCAGCAGTGCCATCACTTGCAGCGCCAAACCGATATTCATGGTCCGGTTCAGACCAATGCGCGCACCCAGATAGCCGCCTACCAGATTGGTAATCACGCCAAAGATTTCATAGAACAGAAACAGCAATGCAATCTGCAGCGGGCTGTAACCCAGGCTGTAGAAGTGCAGCACCACCAGCATGCGTAGCGCGCCGTCAGTCAGCGTGAATGCCCAGTAGTTGCCGGTGACCACCAGATACTGGCGAACATCCGGCGACAAGCGCGCAAGCATGCCCATCATCAGCCTGCCTGCCCGACCAGGCGGGCCAGCTCGACGGTGCGGTTGGCATAGCCCCATTCATTGTCGTACCAGGCGTAGATCTTCACCTGGGTGCCATTCACCACCATGGTCGAGAGCGCATCAATGATCGACGAGCGCGGGTCGGTGCGGTAGTCGATCGATACCAGCGGGCGCTCCTCATATCCGAGGATATCCTTCAGCTCGCCCTCGGCGGCAGCCTTGAACCAGGCATTCAGTTCTTCAACGCTGGTGGCTTTCTCCACTTCGAATACACAATCGGTCAGCGAGGCATTGGCCAAGGGCACCCGCACCGCGTGACCATTGAGCTTGCCGCGCAGTTCCGGAAAGATTTCCGCAATCGCGGTAGCTGACCCGGTAGTGGTCGGGATCAGACTCATGCCGCAGGCCCGCGCGCGACGCAGATCCTTGTGCGGCTGGTCCAGAATGCTCTGGGTATTGGTCAGGTCATGTATCGTGGTAATGGAGCCGTGCTTGATGCCAAGCTTTTCATGCACGATCTTGACCACTGGGGCCAGACAGTTGGTGGTGCAGGACGCCGCGGTCACAATCTTGTGCTGCGCGGGATCAAACAGGTGCTGGTTGACACCCATCACCACGTTCAGCGCTTCAGGCTCCTTGACCGGAGCACTGACCACCACCCGCTTGACGCCCTGATCCAGATAAGCCTCCAACGCCTTGACGGTTTTGTTCACGCCGCTGGATTCAATCACCAGATCACAGCCTGACCAGTCGGTGTCGGCAATCGCCTTGTTCTGCGTGAGCTTGATCTGTTTGTCGCCAATACGCAGTTCACCTTCGGCGTGACCCGCTTCATGCTGCCAGCGACCGTGAATCGAATCGAAATTGAGCAGATGCGCGTGGGTCGCCGCATCGCCGGCCGGATCATTGATCTGCACAAACTCCAGCTCCGGCCAATCCCAGGCCGCACGCACCAGCAATTTGCCGATACGGCCAAAGCCGTTGATACCTACCTTGATTGTCATGTCGAGCTCCCAAACAGTATGAATTACCTGGCCCGCACAACGCAGGCCTGTTCAATGGAGTATGGATGGAGAGTATGGCTTGCGTCAGATACTGCGCTGATTGACCCGCGCAGACAGCGCCTCTGCGGACTCCAGGCGCTCCGAATAGCGATCAACCAGGTAATCCGACTGTTCACGCAACAGCAGGGTGAACTTCATCAGCTCCTCCATCACGTCCACCACCCGGTCGTAATAGGCCGAAGGCTTCATGCGGCCGCCTTCAAATTCAAGAAAAGCCTTGGGCACAGAAGACTGATTGGGGATACAGACCATGCGCATCCAGCGGCCCAGGACGCGCAGCTGGTTCACCACATTGAATGACTGCGAGCCACCGCAGACCTGCATCACCGCCAGCGTCTTGCCCTGGGTTGGACGTACCGCACCCATCGCCAGCGGCACCCAGTCGATCTGCGACTTGAACACGCCGGTCATCGCACCATGCCGCTCCGGCGAGCACCAGACCTGGCCCTCCGACCACTGCATCCACTCGCGCAGTTGCTGCACCTTGGGGTGATCATCCGGCGCGTCATCAGGCATCGGCAGGCCTGAAGGATCGAATATGCGCGTCTCGGCACCCAGATGTTGCAGCAGCCGCGCTGCCTCCTCCGTGAGCAGGCGGCTGAAGGAAGTAGCACGATTGGATCCGTACAACAGCAGAATGCGTGGTGGATGTTGCAATTGCAGGGGCTGACCCAATCGCTCAAGGTCGGTGACCGGCAACATATCAGCCTTGAGGGCAGGAAGTTCTTCAGACATGGTCGTCTCCGCTATATCAGCAACAGGCCGTCTGGCGCACCGGGCGATCACCCATTGCATCAAGGTCATGCAGGTTGGCGCTCAGCCAATCTGCGTTGGCATCCAGCGTAATGCTCAGTATCTGCTGCACCCAGGCAGGCAAGCTGGCAGGCACACTGTAATAAACCCATTGCCCTTGCCGGCGGTCCTGCAGCAACCCGCACAGACGCAGTTCCGCCAGGTGCCGCGAGATCTTTGGCTGGCTGAGCTGCAAGGCGCTGGTCAGTTCGCAGACGCACAGCTCTCCCTCGCGCGCGATAAGCAGCATCAGGCGGCTGCGAGTGTCATCAGCCAGACATTTGAATACACGGGGCGGGCTCAGTGACATCGACTTACTCCAGAATCAGTTAAACCAACCATATCTGAAAAACCGTATATATGGAATACCGAATATGATTAGATAAAGCCGTTCAAGGCAGGGGCTCGCCCGCGAGACCGCAGCAAGAAATGCGCAACGGGGGTCTGGATAGCAAAGGTCCCGCCCTGCGCTGCAGGGCGGAAGGGGGAGTTAGAGCAGCAATATGGTCGCGAAGCCAAGGAACGCGGAAAAGCCGATCACGTCAGTCACCGCCATCAGCACCATGCTACCGGCAAGCGCAGGGTCGATACCGAAGCGCTTGAGAATCATCGGGATGGACAGGCCGGCCAGCGCAGCACACAACAGGTTGATGCAGATTGCCACGCCGATGATGCCGCCAATCGCCCAACTCCCGAACCAGACAATGGCCAGCGCGGCGATAACCGAGGCCCAGAGCATGCCGTTGAGCACGGCAATGCCCACCTCCTTGACCAGCAACACGCGGAAGTTACCCGTCTCGATTTGCCCCAACGCCATACCGCGGATCACCAGCGTCAGCGTCTGACTGCCGGCGATGCCACCCATGCTGGCGACAATCGGCATCAGTACAGCCAAGGCGACTATTTGCTCGAGCGATGCCTGGAACTGGCCAATCACCGATGCGGCGAGAAACGCGGTGACCAGGTTCACGCCCAGCCACACCGAGCGACGCCGGGCGCTGGTGAGGATCGGCGCGAACATATCGGCCTCATCGTCCAGACCGGCCATGTTCATCATGGTGCGATCGGAATCCTCACGGATGATATCCATAACGTCGTCCACGGTAATGCGCCCGAGCAGCTCACCCTGATCATTGACCACACCGGCAGACAACATATCCAGATCTTCAAACAGCTTGGCCACTTCGAGGTTCGACAGGGTCACGGGCAGCGCCTTGAATTCGGCGTCCATCACTTCGCTGACCTTGACCTCAGGCGGGCTGGTAACCAGTCGGCTGAGGCGCAGAACCCCCTGGTAGCGGTTTTTGCGATCCACCACCATGACCTTGTCGGTATGGTCTGGCAGATCTTCCAACAGCCGCAGGTAACGCAGAATGGACCCAACCTTGATATCCGCTCGCACGGAGATATGGTCGGTATTCATCAGACCGCCGGCGCTGTCCTCGGGGTAGGACAGCATGGCGACCAGTTGCTGACGCTTGATTTCATCCATCGACAGCAGCAACTGCCGGCCGGAGCCTTTGGGCAGCGCCTGGATCAAGTCGACCAGGTCATCCAGATCGAGCTTTCTGGCGGCGGCGACCAGCTCGTCGTCGTCCATTTCCAGAGCAAGATTGGCGCGTACCTCGTCATGCAGATGCACCAGCACCTTGCCAGCCCGCTCGCTGTCGAGCGTTTCCCAGACGGCGCTACGTTCGTCCGGCGGCAACGCCTCCAGCAGGCCGGCCGCCTTGGCCGGGTGCATATGCCGGAAGACCTTGCCAATACGCTTGAACTTGCCCGCTTCCAGCGCTTCACGCACGCTACTGATCTGGGTATAGAGGTGATCTTCGCCGGCGCTAAGTGCGTCGTCGAGCCCGGGTTCGTCGCTGTCCTTGTGCAGAATGGCGGCCAGTTGCGGCGACAGGTGACGCAGCACCGCCGTCTCCTGGTCATCGGTAACCTGCTGCCACAGCGCCTGCCGCTGCTCGGTATCGAGGGTTTCAAGCAGGCTGGCCAGCTTGCCCGGGTGCATGGCGCGCAACAGCTTGCGCACCCGCTTGAGCTTGCCTTTGCTCAGCGCGTCTATGACGGCTTCCTGGGTGGTGGGGGCTGCGCCGGGCCGGTCTTCAGTGCTCAAGAACAATACTCCTGTCTGACTTACGCATATTGACTGAACACAGATCAGACGCCGCGATGGCGGGAAAGATCACCCGGATACAAAAAAGCTGGCACAGACAACTTTACCGGCAGGAAAACGTCAGGCCGCAGCATGGCGGCCTGACGGGACCATCACTCTTCGTAGGCTTCGATCGGCGGGCAGGCGCAGAACAGATTCCGGTCGCCATAGACGTTGTCGATCCGATTGACGCTTGGCCAGAACTTGTTTGCCGCGACCCAGGGCTGCGGAAATACCGCTTCCTGACGTGAATAACCACGCTCCCAGTCACCGGTGATGTCAGCCAGGGTGTGCGGGGCATTGTGCAGGGGATTATCCTCGGCACTCCACTCACCCTTCTCCACCCGGCTGATTTCGCTGCGAATGGTCAACATGGCATCAACGAAACGATCCAGCTCGGCTTTGGATTCGCTCTCGGTCGGCTCGATCATCAGGGTGCCCGATACCGGGAAGGACATGGTCGGCGCATGGAAGCCGAAGTCCATCAGGCGCTTGGCGACGTCTTCCTCGCTGATACCGGAAGCAGACTTGAGCGGACGAATATCGATGATGCACTCGTGCGCGACCCGGCCGTTACGACCGCTGTACAGCACTGGATAGGCTTCACCCAGGCGCTTGGCCAGGTAGTTGGCATTCAGAATCGCCACCTCCGTGGCCTGGCGCAAACCCTGCGCGCCCATCAATGCAATGTAGGTCCAGCTGATCGGCAGAATGCTCGCGCTGCCCCAGGGCGCTGCACTAACCGCGCCGTTTTCTTCATTCGGGCCATCCAGCGGCACAACCGGGTGGTTGGCTACATAGGGTGCCAGATGCGCCTTGACGCCAATCGGCCCCATACCTGGGCCACCGCCGCCGTGCGGGATGCAGAAGGTCTTGTGCAGGTTCATGTGCGACACGTCGGCACCGATATCCGCCGGACGGGTCAGTGCCACCTGGGCATTCAGGTTGGCGCCGTCCATATACACCTGGCCACCATTCTTGTGAATGATGTCGCAGATCTCGCGAATGCCCTCTTCATACACGCCGTGGGTGGAGGGGTAGGTAATCATCAGGCAGGACAGATTGGCCGCGTTGTCTTCGGCTTTCTGGCGGAGATCGTCGATATCCACGTTGCCTTGGTCATCACAGCTGACCAGTACTACGCGCATGCTGGCCATCATCGCCGAGGCCGGGTTGGTACCGTGCGCCGAGGTCGGGATCAGACAGACGTTGCGATGCTCGTCGCCATTGGCTTCATGGAACTTGCGGATCGCCAGCAGGCCGGCATACTCGCCCTGCGCACCCGAGTTGGGCTGCATGCAGATGGCATCGAAGCCGGTGATCTCGCGCAGCATGGTTTCCAGCTCGTCGATCATGATCTTGTAACCCTGGGCTTGTGCCAGGGGTGCAAAGGGATGCAACTGGCCAAATTCGGGCCAGGTGATCGGGATCATTTCGGTGGTGGCGTTGAGCTTCATGGTGCAGGAGCCCAGCGGAATCATTGCGTGGTTCAGCGCCAGATCCTTGTTCTCCAGTGACTTGATATAACGCAGCATCTCGGTTTCGGAATGGTAGCTGTTGAACACCGGATGGGTCATGAATGCCGACTGGCGACGTAGCGCCTCGGGAATGCCCAGGCCGGAGCTTGCCACCTGATCATCCAGGGCAGCCAGGTCCGGGCTTTGGCTGTCACCGGTAAAGCAGGTCACCAGCGCTTCAACGGTCGCGCGGGTGCTGGTTTCATCGAGGCTGACGCCCAGATGATCGGCGTCAATCAGACGCAGATTGATCCGAGCATTGCGGGCACGCTCGACAATATCCGCCGCATTGCCCGGCACCTTGAAGGTCAGGGTGTCAAAGAAGTGCTGGTTCTGCCGGGTGATCCCGCGGCTCTCGAGGGCGGTGGCGAGTATCGCGGTCAAACGCTGAATGCGCTGGGCGATGGTCTTCAGACCATCCGGCCCGTGATACACCCCGTAGAAGCTGGCAATGTTGGCCAACAGGACCTGCGCGGTACAGATGTTCGAGTTGGCCTTCTCGCGGCGGATATGCTGCTCGCGGGTCTGCAGCGCCATGCGCAGGGCGCGGTTGCCGCGGGTATCAATAGACACACCGATGATACGGCCCGGCATCGCACGCTTGTAGGCATCACGTGTGGCGAAGAAGGCCGCATGCGGCCCGCCGTAACCCATGGGCACACCAAAGCGCTGCGCCGAACCGAAGACCACATCAGCCCCCAATTCGCCGGGGGGCGTCAGCAGCACCAGACTGAGCAGGTCGGCGGCGACGCAAGCCAGACCGTTTTGCCCATGGACGATATCAATAAGGGGCTTAAGATCACGGATTTCGCCCCAGGTGTTGGGATACTGGAACAGCGCACCGAACACTTCGTGCTGCTCCAGATCAGCCACATCATCAACTACCACATCAAAGCCGAAGGCCTCGGCGCGGGTCTTGACCACGGAAATGGTCTGCGGGTGGCAATCCTGGTCGATGAAAAACAGATTGCTCTTGCTCTTGGCCACGCGCTTGGCCAGCGCCATGGCCTCAGCGGCTGCCGTGGCCTCATCCAGCAGGGATGCACTGGCCAATTCCATACCGGTCAGGTCGATGGAAATCTGCTGGAAATTCAGCAGTGACTCCAGACGGCCCTGGGCGATTTCCGGCTGATACGGCGTGTAGGCGGTATACCAGCCCGGATTTTCCAGCACGTTGCGCAGAATGACCGTGGGCGTCAGCGTGCCGTGGTAGCCCATGCCGATACAGGACGTATAAATCTCGTTCTTGCTGGCTACGCCCTTCAGGTACCCCAGCACTTCCGCCTCACTGCGCGGGGCCTGCATATTCAGCAGGTCCTTGCGCAGGATACTTTGCGGCACGGTCTGGTTGATCAGTGCATCCAGCGATTCGACACCCAGTGTATCGAGCATGGCCTGCTGTTCAGCGGCGTCCGGGCCAATATGGCGGCGCAGGAAGGCATCGGTCTGTTCCAGATCGGTAAGGCTTGGGGTACGGCTCATGGGGGCACCTGTTGAATAAAACGTTATTTGTCGTGTCTGCCGAAGTGGCGTGTCTGCGTGGTACTGCGATGGCAGACACGCCGTAAATACATCCCTGTAGGCTCATCGATGGCATCCATGCCATCGACGGTCTGCCATCGCAGCACCACGCGACCAGTTCGCAGCAGCTAGCGTAGAAGGTACTCAAACACTGATTAGGCACCGAATCCAACGAGCGTCGTTGAGTTCGGCCTGTTTCGGACCGTCGGTGCCCTGGATGGGCACCGCCGAGCCCACATGGATGTGCTTGTAGCGTGTCCGGAACAGGCCGAACTCAATGGCGCCAGCGCTACGGCCCAACCAATCAGTGTTTCACACACCACTAGCGTCGATAAACTCGATCAGATAGAAGCACCGTAAGCATCGGCATCCATCAGCTTGTCGCGCTCGCTAACGTCCGAAGGCTTGATCTTGAAAAACCACGCGCCTTCATAGGGCTCGCTGTTGACCAGCTCAGGGCCGTCGGCCAGGGCGTCATTCACGGCAACCACTTCGCCGCTGATAGGCGCGTAGATGTCTGATGCGGCCTTCACTGATTCAACCACTGCGCACTCTTCACCGGCAGTAACGGTGCGACCCACGTCGGGCAGCTCTACAAACACCACGTCACCCAGCAAATCCTGAGCGTGGTCGGTAATACCGACGGTAATGGTGCCGTCGGCTTCCTCGCGGGTCCATTCGTGGCTGGCAGCGTAGCGCAGATCAGCAGGGATATTGCTCATGGGACGATCCTCAACAGAAAAAGGGAAAACTTATTCGAATACGGCCTGGCCGTGACGCACAAAACCGGGCTTGACCACCCGCACGTCCAGCAACTTGCCGCGAATCTCGACTTGCGCAGTGCTACCGGTAGCCCGCGGGACCCGGGCAAGTGCAATGGAGCAACCTAGCGTAGGGGAAAAGCTGCCGCTGGTAATTTCACCCTCGCCAACCCCTTCAACAATGACCTTCTGATGGCCGCGCAAGACAGCACGCTCCTTCATCACCAGCCCCACCAGCTTGGGCTGATCGCCCGCCGCGCGCTGAGCCTCCAGTGGCTTGCGGCCGATAAAGTCACGCTCAGCCGGCTCCCATGCAATGGTCCAGGCCATATTCGCCGCCAGGGGTGAAATGGTTTCGTCCATGTCCGAGCCGTACAGGTTCATGCCGGCCTCCAGGCGCAGGGTATCGCGCGCACCCAAACCGCAGGGCTTGCAACCTGCTGCAAGCAGGGCATCCCAGAACGCGGCAGCCTGCTCGGCCGGAAGGATAATCTCCAGCCCGTCTTCGCCGGTGTAGCCGGTGCGGCCAATAAACCAGTCGTCGCTGGCCAGGCCCTGAAAGGGTTTCAAGTCATTGATCATGGCGGCGCGCTGGTCACTCACCACTTCAGCCGCCACTTTCCGCGCACGTGGGCCCTGCACCGCAATCATCGCCAGATCAGCGCGCTCAGCCAGGTTCACGGCAAAACCATCAGCCTGGCGGTTCATCCACGCCAGGTCCTTGTCGCGCGTGGCCGCATTCACCACGACGCGATAGCCATTGTCGGCCAGGTAGACGATAAGGTCGTCGATCACACCGCCTTGCTCATTCAGCATGCCGCTGTAAAGAGCCTTACCCGCAGTCGTCAGGCGGGCGACATCGTTCGCCAGCAGGTACTGCAGAAAATCCTTGGCTTCACTGCCGGTGACATCCATCACCGTCATGTGCGACACATCGAACATGCCTACGTCACGGCGTACCTGATGATGCTCTTCCATCTGCGAACCATAATGCAGAGGCATATCCCAGCCGCCGAAATCGACCATTTTGGCCCCGGCTGCCAGATGCTGATCATAGAGGGGAGTACGCGAACCCATGCGGCCGTCCTTCAATTCTGAGGGAGTGTGTAAGCAGTGAATTGTAGCCATAAACGCAGGGCTTTTGCAGCTTTTGCCCAACTTTCAGCGTCGTGCTGACCGGCGGATCAGCACAATCACCGGAATAAGCCCGACCAGCACCAGCGTCAACGCCGGCAAGGAGGCTCTGGCCCAGTCACCTTCGGCGGTCAGACCGTGGATCCTCACTGCCAGCGTATCCCAACCGAAGGGCCGCATCAGCAAGGTCGCGGGCATTTCCTTGAGTACATCGACAAACACCAGCAGCGCCGCACTCAGAATACCCGGCAGCAACAAGGGCAGATAAACCCGGGTGAACACTCGCCAGCTCGACTGCCCAAGACTCTGCGCCGCTTCTGGCAGCGACGGCCTGATGCGTGCCAGCGACGTATCCAGCGGCCCATAGGCCACGGCCATAAAACGAATCAGATAGGCCAATAGCAGTGCGAATAGACTACCCAGCAGCATGGGCGCTGGCTGCTCCTCGCCGAGCCATTGGCGTAGCGGGATCAGTAGCTGGTTGTCGGCAATGCTGAACGCGAACATGATCGCTACCGCCAGCACAGAACCTGGCAGCGCATAGCCAAGGTTGGCTACCGCCACCGCACTTCGGACCCTGCGAATGGGCTGAAAGCGTTTGGCCAACACCAGCAGAATACCCAGGGCGACCGTCATCAATGCCGCCATGCTGCCTAACAACAGGGTGTTCTGGATCAATGACCAGTAACGGCTATCCAGGTCGTTCAATCCACTGCGCATCAGCCAGTAGGTCAGCTGTATGACCGGAATGATGAAGGCGATGGCCAGTACCAGCAGGCAGTATCCGGTGGCCAGCCAGGCCTTGATACCGCGCAATCGATAAATAGCGCCCTGCCGCGGCCGGTCCACCCCGGGAAAGCGCCGGCTGCCCTGGGCGCGGCGTTCGGCGAACAACGCCAGGAACACGAACAGCAACAATACGCTGGCCAATTGGGTAGCGGTCTGCAGGCTGTAGAAGCCGTACCAGGTCTTGTAGATGGCGGTTGTGAAGGTGTCGTAATTGAACGCGGATACGGCGCCAAAATCCGCCAGGGTTTCCATCACCGCCAGCGCAGCACCTGCTCCGATGGCGGGCCGCGCCATCGGCAAGGCGACGCGCCAGAAACCCTGCCAGGGCGACTGGCCGAGAATGCGCGACGCTTCCATCAAGCCCTTGCCCTGCGCCATAAAGGCACTGCGCGCGAGCAGATAGACGTACGGATAGAACACCAGCACCAGTACGCTGATCACACCGCCAGTGGAACGAATGGAGAACATGCGGAAATCGCTGCCCAGCCAGCCGCGCAGGAAGGTCTGCACCGGCCCGGCAAAGTCCAGTATGCCGATCATCACGAAGGCCAGCACGTAGGCGGGGATCGCGAACGGCAGCATCAAGGCCCAGTCCAGCCAGCGCCGGCCGGGAAATTCGCAGAGGCTGATCAGCCAGGCCAGGCTCACGCCGAGGATCAATACACCGATGATCACGCCGGTGACCAGCGTCAGGGTATTGCCAATCAGACGAAAGAGTTGGGTTTGCAGCAGATGTGACCAGATTGCACTGTCAATGCTCTGCCAGCTCAACAAGAGTACCAGCAGCGGCATGACCACCAGCGCCGCCGACAGATAGGCGACCCAGCGCCAGCGGGGCATAGTGGACATCATGCGTTGGGGCACAACCACTCCTGTGGGCTTGAGATTCACTACTCGGAAACAGACACGCCCGGCTCAAGACCGGGCGTGCAGTATATCGGGAAAAACCAGCCAAGGCTCACCCCAGCGCGGACAGATCAGTCCCAGCGCTCGCGATCCATCAACATCACCGCTTCTGGCTGGCGACGGCCGGCCACTTCCACATTGATGGTATCTTTCTTGAAGTCACCCCAGGCGGCCACTTCATCGGACGGCTTGACCGACTCGTTGGCGGGGAATTCCTGGTTCACATCGGCAAAGATGCGCTGCGCTTCCGGGGTGGTCATCCACTCCAGGAACTTGGTCGCTTCCTCGGGCTGCTTGGCATGTTTGGTTACGCCGGCACCGGAAATATTCACGTGAACACCACGATCATCCTGGTTCGGCCAGAACAAGGCCGCTTTGACGTCGGGCTTGTCTTTGTGCAGGCGCCCGAAGTAGTAGGTGTTAACGATACCCACATCACACTGACCGGCGTCGATGGCTTCCATCAGAGATGTATCGTTGGAGAACACCGGCGTCGCCAGGTTGGCCACCCAACCTTTGACCACTTCCGTGGTGCGCTCTTCACCCAGCGTCTCGATCATGGTCGCGGTGAGTGACTGGTTATAGACCTTCTTCGAGGTACGCAGACACAAGCGGCCTTTCCATTCCTCATCAGCCAGCGCTTCATAGGTGCTCAGCTCGGAAGGATCAACGCGCTCGGTGGAGTAGACAATGGTCCTTGCACGCAGTGACAGGCCGGTCCACTGGCCGCTTTCGGCGCGGTACTGGCTTGGGATATTGCCCTTGATCACATCTGAGTCCAAGGCGCGAAACAAGCCCATTTCTTCGGCTTGCCACAGGTTACCGGCATCGACGGTGATAAACATGTCCGCAGGCGTGTTGGCGCCCTCGGCGCGCAAACGGGCCATCAAAGGCGCTTCGCTGTCGGTAATGTAGTTGATCTTGATCCCGGTCTTTTCGGTATACAGCTCGAAAACCGGTTTGATCAGATGTTCCTGGCGGGAGGAATACACCACCAGTTCCTTGGCCTGTGCGACGCTGGTGAAAGCCGTCATCGCCAGACTCACGGCAGCTATGGAACGAATAAAGGACATGGAAACGCCTCAGATTATTAAACCGAGACAAGATGATAATGATTCAGATTTAGTTTAGCAACGTTGGATTAGTCTGCGCCCGCATAGGGGTCAGCATTACGCGCCAGTGGCGGCAGCCTCCCTTCCAACCCCATCGCCCGACGAATCACTACCGACTTCAAAGCACCCTGCCCATCCAGCCACTGCATGCCGGCATTGCGCAACCAGCGCAGTGGCAACGCATTGGCGTGAAACAGCCGCTCGAAACCCTCCATCGCTGCCATCATGCCGAGATTGGCGCCCATACGGCGCCGTTCGTAGCCTTGCAGTACCGCCAGATCAGACAAGGTGTCGCCGCGCTGCAAGGCCGACGTAAGCACATCGGCCAGCTCAGCCGCATCCAGCAGTCCAAGATTGACACCCTGCCCCGCCAATGGATGGATGCTGTGCGCCGCATCACCAATCAGCACCAGGCCCTGCATGACATAGTTTTTCGCATGGCGCTGGCGTAGCGCTATGCAGTGTCGCGTATCGGCAGCCAGCACTCGGCCCAGTCGCAGTTCGAGAGCCTGGCCAATTTCGTCAGCAAAAGATTCATCGTCCAGCGCCATCACCCGCTGCGCCTGATCAGGCAGTAGTGACCAGACCACCGAACAGTAATGGCGCCCATCCACATCGGGCAACGGCAAGAAAGCCAGCGGGCCGCTGGGCAGAAACCGCTGCCAAGCGGTGTCCTGATGCGGCTGGCTGACTTGCACCGTGGTGACGATCGCACTGTGCAGATAATCCCATTCGCGCATGGCAAAGCCTGCCAGTTCGCGGAGCCGTGATCGGCCACCGTCAGCGGCGACGATCAGCGGTGCATACAGCCGCTCACCGTTATCCAGACCCAGCCGCCAGCCCTCATCCTCACGCACCAGCGCTTCAACTCGCTGGCCGCCCAGCAAATCGATACGCGTGCCGCCCAGTGCATCCAGCAACGCCTGCTGAACACGATGATTTTCGATGATATGACCGAGCCGATTTTCATTCAGGCTGTGGGCATCAAAGTGAATTTCACCGGTGCCCTCGGCATCCCAGACATGCATATGCCGATAGGCGCAGCGCGCCTTGGCGTCAATCAGCGGCCAGACGCCCAGATGCGTGAATATGCGCTCCGACGCAGCGCTCAAGGCGCTGACCCGCGGATCATAACCAGAGACAGTGGATTGAGCTGCCAGCGGTTGGTTAAGCGCGGCGGCGTCCAGCAGCGCAATGCGCAGGGGCGTATCGGCCAGCGCTTTGGCCAGCGTCGCTCCGACCATACCTGCGCCGACAATGATCAGGTCGTAATGCTGAGCCAAGGTAGTGTTCCTATCTGGATTGATCACGTCTGGATTGATCACGCTTTGATGCCCATGGCCTGGCGGGCGAACAGTCTGCGCGCAGGCGGCAGCAGGTCGAGGCCCAGCAGGCCCAGATTGCGGCCCATGGTCAGCAACGGCTGGGAGTTACTGAACAACCGGGTCAGATAATCACTGAACGCCACCGTCTGGCGCTGATCGCGCTGCTGTCGTTGCAAGTACTCCTGCAACACAGCCAGATCGCCGGGCTGGCGCTGCTGCTTGCCTGCGGTTATCAGGGTGTCTGCCAGCGCCAGTGTATCGCGCAATGACAGATTGAAGCCCTGCCCGGCGATCGGATGCAGGCTATGCGCGGCATTGCCCAGCACCACCAGATGGGGCCTGACCTGCTCCTGAGCTTCAATCAGTTGCAAGGGGTAGCAGAGCCGCGACCCGACCTGGGTCAGCGCACCCATGCGGTAACCAAAGGCCTCTTGCAGGCGCGCCAGAAACAGGGCGTCAGGCAAAGCTGCCACACCGGCGGCCTGATCTTCCGGCAGTGTCCAGACCAGGGCACTGCGCTTGCCCGATAGCGGCAACAAGGCTAGCGGACCTGAGCTTGTAAACCGCTCATAGGCCACCGACTGGTGCCCGTCGGCAGAACTCAGATTGGCGATGATCGCTGCCTGACCGTAAGGCTTTATCTCGCGGTGCACGCCCAGTTGGTCCAGCAGGCCGGAGCGACCGCCGTCCGCCAGCACCAGCAGATCGGTCTCCAATTGGCTCACCGCGCCTTGCTGCTCGATATCCAGGCTATAGCCGCCCGCCCGCGCCTGCACCTTGAACACCCGTGCTGGCGCCAGCCACTCGACAACCTTTTTGTCCAAGGCGCCGAGCAGCACCTGGCCAAGCCGCGCATTCTCGACCACGTAACCCAGCGCGGGTACACCTTCCTGCTGCGCGTCCAGCCGCGTTACGCCAGGGTGGCCCCGATCTGATACATGAATTCGCCGGATCGGCTCGACCTGCTGCGCCAAATCCTCCCAGACGCCGAGACGCTCCAGCAACAGCCGGCTGCCGTGCGACAGCGCCGTGGCCCGCGCGTCATAGCTGGTCTGCACTGTCTCCCCAGGGGGGTGTGACTCGATCAGCCTGATACGCCAGCCAACTTCCCGGGCGAAGGGCTGCAATGCCAGTGCCAGACAGGCACCCACCATGCCACCACCGACGATGCTGAGCTGGCTGCTCAAGCGGGTACTCCTGCACCTTGCCGTGCTTCGGCCATCAGGGCTTCAATCTCATCAGGATCCTTGGGCACACTGCCGCTGAGAATCTCGCAGCCGGCCTTGGTCACGACCACATCATCCTCGATACGCACGCCAATACCGCGCCACTTGCGCGGTACGCTATCGTCGTCAGGGGCGATATAGATACCCGGCTCCACGGTCATGACCATGCCCGGCTCCAGCTCACGCCATTCGCCGCCCACCCGGTAATCGCCCACATCGTGTACGTCCATGCCCAGCCAGTGACCGGCGCGGTGCATGTAGAAGCGCTTGTAGGTCTCATTGGCAATCAATTCGTCAAGGTCGCCCTTAAGCAAACCAAGATCCAGCAGACCTGAGGTAATCACCCTGACCGTCGCCTCGTGGGACTCATTCCAGTGGCGGCCCGGGGCGATGACCTTGAAAGCCGCGAGTTGGGCGGCCAGCACGATGTCATAAATGGCCCGCTGCTCGGTGCTGAAACGGCCGCTGGCCGGGAAGGTGCGGGTGATATCGCTGGCATAACAGTCCAGTTCACACCCGGCATCAATCAGAATCAGATCGCCGTCACGTATCTGGCTGGTGTTTTCGGTGTAATGCAATATGCAGCCATTGCGGCCCGCCGCAACGATAGATGAATACGCCGGCGAGCGGCTGCCATGGCGCATGAAGGTGTGCTGCAACTCCGCTTCCAACTGATACTCGTAAGCGCCAGGGCGGCATACCTGCATCGCGCGAATATGCGCCTGGGCGGAAATCTCCGCTGCCGCCTGCATGACCTTAATTTCGGCAGCGCTCTTGTACAGGCGCATATCGTGCAGCAGGTGGTCGAGCGCGACGAATTCGTTAGGCGGCGTGGCGCCGAGCCGCGCCTTGCTGCGAATCACGTTGATCCAGTTGGTCAGGCGCCGATCGAAATCCTGATTGGCGCCCATTGCGTAATAAACGCGCTCGCGCCCCTCGATCAGGCCCGGCAGAATGTCATCGACATCGGCAATCGGGAAGGCATCATCGGCGCCATATTCACTGACGGCGCCCTCCTGGCCGGCACGATAGCCATCCCAGAGCTCCCGCTCCTTGTCCTTTTCACGGCAAAAAAGCACATATTCGCCGTGCTCGCGCCCGGGGATCAGCACCGCCACCGCTTCCGGCTCCGGAAAGCCGGTCAGGTACTGAAAGTCACTGTCCTGCCGATAGGCGTGTTCAACATCACGATTGCGCACATACACCTGCGCCGCTGGCAACACAGCAATGCTGTTGGGCTCCATCTGCGCCATCAATGCCTTGCGCCGACGGGCGTATTCTTGCCTGGAAATATGCATGCTTACCTCGTGACTGGGTATTAACACTGGGTACTAACTACGAAACGCCATCCGTACCGCGGCTTCTAGTGCAACGAGGCGGGCGGTTTCGGTTGTTTATCCGCGGCCGGCTGGCACTCGCTGAAAATCATCAACACCGCCATACGCACATATTCCATCACCTCCATAAAATCCACTTCGTTGGCTTCAGACTCTTCCAGATCAGTCTGGACCTGAGCAATCGCGGCAAAATCGTGCAGGGCGCTATCCGCCTCTTCACCAAGCTCAACCTGCCGCTCAACCAACCCGAAGCCACCAAGAAAACCCTCGCACCACTGACCCAGCGCCTGAGTCCGGTGATCCACTGTAGCGCTATCGTCGGGCAGCAGCAGGGTTACCTCGAAGCCACTGCCAGCCAGCTCGGCCATGCTCGCATCATACAACTGAATCAACTGCACCTTGCCGGCCTCGGACAATGTGCCGCGGGCATCGAGCAACTCATTGGCGACGTTCAGCCAGGTGCCGTGGTCGTAGCGCGCGCCGGCCGACAGGCGACCGACCAGGTGGCCGTGCAACTCAGCAGGAAAACCCGCAGCACCCAGATCATTGAACAGTTGGACGTAACGGTCGAAATCAAACACGGCAGGCATCAAAGCCATAATATAGGGGCCTCTCGGGGGGCGTTAGCAGGGTAAGCAGATAACTTTGCAGGAAATGTTTCCATTGTTGTGTAATCTACTGCGCAAGAGCATCAGGGTCCAGTCTACCAGCCGGCCTACCAGCCGACACCAGCCTGGCACACAAACCGAGCATCAGCCGTTGTTTGACCACCTTGAACAGCCCCACTATAGTTGGCCAACACCGGGATGACAGAATGGCGCAAATGGAAGAACCCGATATCAACACGCTGACACTCAAAGTAGTGCAGTTGATCGAGCTGTGTGATCGCCTGCAGGCCCAGAACCAGCATCTGCATACTCAGGAGAAATCCTGGCGTGAAGAGCGACAGCAGTTAATTGAAAAGAACGATTTGGCCCGTCAGAAGGTCGAAGCCATGATATCGCGTCTCAAATCCCTGGAGCATGATTCATGAGTACCGCCCTGACCGTCACTTTGCACATCCTTGACAAGGAATACCGCGTCAGTTGCCCGTCTGAAGAGCGCAGCAACCTGGAGCAGGCCGCCCGCCATCTGGACGCCACCATGCGAGACATCCGCAACAGCGGAAAAGTTATCGGCATCGAGCGTATTGCAGTCATGGCCGCACTGAATATCAGCCACGATATGCTCACCGGTACCCGCCAGCAAGACAGCACGCTGGATAGCCAGCAGAAGCACATCAATGATCTGGTAGGCCGGCTTGATCAGGCGCTGGCTCGCCACCAGAACTGAATCGGCGCGCCGAATCAGCCATGAAAGCGCAGTGAAAACCCTGTATAGTCGCATCTGTCCCTGGGATGTTTGCCAGTCGGTGATGTCCCTGAGCCGATACTCCTGTAGAAGGAGGCCACGCGTTGCTGCCAGTGTGCATGTCCGCATGACGGAAAGCCTGAGGCAGTGCCGTGTCCCCCACCTTGAACTTTCGGGTTCAAGGGCTAACCCGACAGCGGCATTTCCGGGGACTCCATGAATTTGCCCTCCCGTAGCGCACTTCGTCGCCAGCTACGCACTGCCCGCAGAATGTTATCTGCGCAGCAGCAACGGCACGCCAGCAAACAGCTGTTTCGCCGCCTTGCACAACATCCATTGTTCCGCCGCAGCCGGCATATTGCCTTTTATCTGGCCAACGATGGCGAACTGGATCCGGCCCCGCTGATCAAGCACGCGAGCCGTCTTGGCAAAGCCTGTTACGTACCCGTGCTGAGCCGCTGGCCTCGACACCAGATGCGCTTCCAGAGGCTGACCCGAACCCAACGCTGGCAGAAAAATCGCTTCGGCATTCGTGAGCCGGTGGACCAGAAGCAGCATCAGGTGCCAGCGTGGCGCCTTTCGCTGGTATTGATGCCGCTGGTGGGGTTCGATCCGCAGGGCAACCGTCTGGGCATGGGCGGCGGCTTTTATGATCGCACTTTTGCCTATCGCACACGGCGCAAGACCTGGCCCGGTCCGACCCTGCTGGGGGTTGCCCATCACTGCCAGAAAGTATCCGCCCTTCCCGTCGCCTCATGGGATATCCCGCTGGACGCCATCATCACCGACGAACAATGGATAAGCCTTGACTGAATAGTGGCTGCCGGATCAGCGCGCCGGATGACTGACGAATTGGACCAATAGCAGTGCAAAACAGCTCAACCCCTCTGCAAAGCCCGCTCTCGCTGGATTAGGGCAAGGCAATATGCTATCAATGAGCCCTGTTTTCAGGATCAGCTCATGCTCGCCCAACGCGCCGCCCGGCACCCCAAGATCACCTATGCGCTTATCGTGCTGCTATTGGTCACTCTGATCAGTGGCATCATTGGTGGTTGGCAGGCACTGCTCAAAGCCGAGGAACACCAGTCCAAGGCGCGCCTGCAAATTGAAACCAGCGCCATTGCCAACCAGTTGCAGATCCGCTTCGAATTGCAGGCCCAGGCACTCCAGCGGCTAGGCCTGCGCTGGGCATCGCACTACGATGACCCTGCTACATGGCAGCTGGACGTCCATAGCCTGCTTGACGGGTTCGACAACTTCCAGGCGATTGAGTGGCTCGATCGCCAGTACCGTATGCGCTGGATCGAGCCGCTGGCGGGCAACGAAGAAGTAATCGACTTCGTCTATACCTCTGCCCATCCGAACTACAGCCTGCTTGAACAGGTCCGCACCACTGGGGCCCCGCTACTGAGCAATAGCTTCGAACTGCTGCAAGGCGGACCTGGGCTGGCCTATTACGTGCCACTCTATCGCACTGCCGGCGACCCAAGCAGCTTTGACGGTTTTCTGCTGGGCATTTTCCGGGTCGAAGTACTACTGGGAGACCTGCTGCGTGAAGACCGCAACTACCAACTCAGCGTCGAATTTCGCGAGGAAGGCAAGCTCCTGTTCAGCCATCAGGCAGCCGATACCCTGAGGCAAAGCTGGAAGGTCAGCAGCCCGGTGCAACTGGGTGAGAACGACGATTTTTATATCACTGCCATGCCTACCGCCAGCCTCCTGGCCAGCACCACCACCCAACTGCCTTTGCTGATACTGATCAGCGGTGTGCTAGCCAGCCTGTCGCTATGCTACGCACTGTGGCTCGCGCTGCTAAGCGCCCAGCGGCTGGAAGCCCTGAGCGCCAGCAACCGGAAGTTGCAGCAGGAAATCGTGCGCAGGCAGAGCGTTGAAGAAAGCCTCAACCAGAACCAGGCTCAGTTCAAACTGCTGCTGGACATGACCAACTACAGCCATGACGCCCTGTTCATTATTGGCATGAACCCGCAGGAGCTGGTCTATCTCAACCGCACCTGCTGGATAAGTCTGGGCTATAGCGAAGAGGAACTACGCCAGATCATCGCCATCGCCCCGGGCGATATCATGCCTGATGCTATGGCATGGTCGGTTGAACTCAGCGAGTTGGCCGAACGCGGCGGCAATGCCACCTTCCAGCGCAACGTCACCACCCGGCAAGGCAGGTGCATACCGTTGGAGAGCAGCGTTCAGCACCTGGACCGCTATGGCCGCGCCTATCTGATCTGCGTGGGCCGCAACAACAGTGAACAACTGGAAGTGGCGGCGCGCCTGCAGCAGCTATCCCAGCAGGACGGCCTGACCGGGCTGTACAACCGCCGTTACTTCGACGAAGTACTGACTCGGGAATGGCGCCGGCTGCGCAGACAATCAGGATCACTGGGCCTCTTGATGCTGGATGTCGATCACTTCAAGGCGTTCAACGACAGTTTGGGTCACCAGGCAGGGGACGATGCGCTCAAACAGCTGGCAGGTGCGATGACCAGTGCACTGTCGCGCGAAGGCGAGGCGGTATGCCGGTACGGTGGAGAGGAGTTCGCGATCATTCTGCCGGGGGCCGATATCACCCAGTGCGCAGAGGTTGCCCGACTGCTGCACAAGGCTGTCGGCGAGTTACAGATTGCCCATCCCTCCAGCCGGCAAAAACGGCTTACCGTGAGTATTGGCGCAGCCAGCCTACCCGCGACAGAAAAGGGCCGCCCGGAAAACCTGATCACCCTCGCGGACAAAGCCCTTTACCAGGCCAAGGCCGCTGGGCGCAATCAGAGCTTCATGTCTGGCGATAACGAACCCGCCTGACCAACCTGCTGACCAGGATTGCGGGACTAGCCTAGATACAGTTTGTAGGCAGGATTATCCGTCTCGTCCCAGTACATATAGCCAATCTCA
The DNA here is from genome assembly GCA_963974865.1 of uncultured Pseudomonadaceae bacterium. Lineage (GTDB taxonomy): Bacteria > Pseudomonadota > Gammaproteobacteria > Pseudomonadales > Pseudomonadaceae > Halopseudomonas. The sequence goes on from CAXBEU010000004.1 coordinate 123,840, forward strand.
TCCAGCGCTTCAGGCACTCTTGCGCGCTCTGTCGTTGGCACCTGCAAACCCACCACCACCCGGCCATACGCGGCGCCGTGGTTGCGGTAGTGAAACATCGAGATATTCCAGCGCCCACCGAGTTTGTTCAGAAAGTTGAACAGCGCGCCCGGGCGCTCGGGAAACTCGAAGCGATAGACCATTTCATCGGCGACCTGATCGCAATGGCCACCGACCATATGCCGGATATGCAGCTTGGCCAGCTCGTTGTCGGTCAGGTCCATCACCGGAAAGCCCTGATCGCAGAGCATCGCCACCAATTCGCTGCGCGGATCCTGCTCGGGATGGGTCTGTACACCAACGAAAATATGCGCCTGTTTGTCGTCGTGGTAGCGGTAATTGAACTCGGTGATCGCCCGCTTGCCGATGGCCTGGCAGAACGCCTTGAAGCTGCCGGGTTTTTCCGGAATGGTCACCGCCAGCAAGGCTTCACGCTGCTCGCCGATTTCCGCGCGCTCGGCTACATGGCGCAGGCGGTCGAAGTTGACGTTGGCGCCGGAATCAATCGCAATAAAGACCTTGCCGCTACAGCCTTCGCGCTCTACGTATTTCTTGATACCGGCCACACCCAGGCACCCGGCCGGCTCGCAGATCGAGCGCGTATCATCGTAAATGTCCTTGATCGCTGCGCACATTTCGTCGGTCGATACGGTGATCACCTCGTCGACATAGTGCCGGCATACCTCGAAGGTATGCTCCCCGATCTGCGCCACAGCAACACCGTCGGCAAACAGCCCGACCTGGCTGAGCACCACCCGGCTGCCCGCGTCCATCGCGGCCCTGAGGCAGGCCGACTCGGCCGGTTCCACGCCAATCACCTTGATATCCGGGCGCAGATATTTCACATAGGCTGCGATGCCGGCGATCAGCCCGCCGCCGCCCACAGGTACGAAGATCGCATCCAGCGGCCCTTGATGCTGGCGCAGAATTTCCATCGCGATAGTGCCCTGGCCAGCAATGGTGTCCGGGTCATCATAAGGGTGGATGTAGACCAGCCCCTTTTCCTTTATCAGCTTCTGCGAGTAAGCCAGGGCTTCATCGAAGGCGTCGCCATGCAGCACTACCTTGGCCCCACGCGCCTTGACCGCACGCACCTTGATCTCCGGCGTGGTGCGCGGCATCACGATGGTCGCCTTGACGCCCATATGCCGTGCCGCGTATGCCAGGCCCTGGGCATGATTACCCGCCGATGCCGTGACCACGCCGCAGGCCCGCTGCTCATCGCTCAACAGGGCCAGTTTGTTGTAGGCCCCACGAATCTTGAACGAGAAAACCGGCTGCAGATCCTCGCGCTTGAGCAGCACGGTATTGTCCAGGCGCTCGGACAGGAAGGGCGCTGCATGGATGGGAGTCTCCACGGCGACATCATAGACACGGGAACTGAGGATTTTCTTGACGTAGGTTTCCAGCATGGGGCGCTTCTGCTTGTCCGGATAAAAGCGCCAGTCTAGCGAATCGGCCGCCTGCCGACTACACGCAAGGCATTTAGCACGCGTATAATCCAGGGCATCACTCGCGCGCTAAAAAAGGTACCAGCCCATGACCCAGGATGAACTCAAACAGGCCGTCGGCCAGGCGGCTGTCGAGATTCTGCTGCCCACGCTGGAAGACAAGAGCATCATCGGCGTTGGCACTGGCTCAACCGCCAATTGTTTTATCGACGCTCTGGCGCGCCACAAGGGCTTTTTCGATGGTGCGGTGGCCAGCTCGGACGCCACTGCCGAGCGCCTCAAAGCCCACGGCATTCCGGTATATGACCTCAACAGCGTGCATCAGCTCGACTATTACGTCGATGGTGCCGACGAAACCAACCGGCACCTTGAGCTGATCAAGGGCGGCGGCGCCGCACTGACGCGTGAAAAGATCGTCGCCGCCGTGGCCCATACCTTCATCTGCATAGCCGACGAGAGCAAGCTGGTCGACGCTCTGGGCGAGTTCCCGCTGCCGGTCGAAGTCATCCCCATGGCGCGCAGCCACGTCGCTCGGGCGATTGTCAGGCTGGGCGGCGATCCGGTCTATCGCGAAGGCTGCGTGACCGATAACGGCAACGTGATCCTGGATGTGCACAATATGCAGATCCATGATCCGCGCAAGCTGGAAGAGCAACTCAATGCTATCGTCGGGGTCGTCTGCAATGGGCTTTTTGCAGCCCGCCCAGCGGACATTTTGCTGCTCGGAACGGCCACTGGCGTGCAAACCTTGAAGCGCGCCTGAACGCCCACCCAAACTGCCAGGACCGGCGTCAGATAGCCTGCCCGGTCAAGGTTGAGCGCTATCCTGCGGCACAAAGCGATAGAACAGATTAGGTTCACTGACAATATACAAGCGCCGGCGGTCGTCCACGGCCAAGCCTTCAGCCTGGGGTACCGAAGCCTGCAGGCCGGCCAGCCCGCGCCACAGCCCCAGCAGGCTGAGCGGTGCGCCCTCGGCGTCATACTCCACGACCATGCGCGACTCATCGCTGAGCAGCAGCATATGGCCGCTCGCATCATGCAGGGTCAATGACGACAGGTCATTCATGAACAGGCGCGGCGAAGCGGCGGGCTTGATCTCCGTGATACTGATATTCAGAGGTGTGCCAGGATTTGCGTCAACGAAGCCCGTCACCGCCAGCAAGCGCAATGGATCCCGCTCCTTGACGACCAGCAAGCGCTGCTCCTCACCGTCCCAGGACAGCCCCTCAAAGCCCTTGTTGCCAGCTTGATCCAGACCAATAGTCAGGCCAGGCGCCTCGCTCAGATCCAGGCTCAGCGTGTCAGCAGCGATGCGCGCCAGAATCAGCCGTTGCGACCGCTCTTCGGCAATCACGTAAAGATCGTCCTCGACATGGGTCAGACCTTCCATGTCGATAACACCCTTGACACTGATTTCACGTAGCAGCTCGCCGTCCAGGGACAGCTCTACCATGACGGGCTTGCCATTAAGCACGCCAAACAGACTGTTGGTATCCGAGTTGAATGTCAGCGCAGATAGGTCGTCGTCGATGCCCCGGACTTCGAGAGCTTCGATATCGACCCTATAACGCCCCAGATTGAATGCCTGCTCAGGCATCTGCTGACGGTTTAGTTTCCAGCTCTGCCATAGCAGTACGTCCAGATGCAGCGTATGCAGAACAACGCCAGCCGCCAGTACGGGCAGCACAACCAGCAACACCAATTTGAACTTCAAGGCGCAGACTCCAGAACAGGCCATTCACACAAGGGACCTACCGCAACCAGATTCAACCTTGGCAGCAATCCTTCACTCGGCGCTGACAACAGTGCTCACTTGCAGCGCGCCCGGAATCGCCAACGTCAGATCATCGCCCGCGTTCAACACGCCAACACCCGCCGGGGTGCCGGTAATGACCACATCACCGGGCAGCAGCGTGAACACCTGCGCAATGTGCTGAAGCAGCGGCACGATGGGCGTGATCATATCGGCACTGCTACCCTGTTGACGCACCACACCGTTGATTTTCAGCTCCAGTGGCAACGCCGTCAGCGCGGGCGCTTGCTCCGGCCGAATAAATGCCGACAGCGGGCAGGCCCCGTCAAATGCCTTGGCACGCTCCCAGGGATGCGCCTTGGCCTTGAGCTGATCCTGCAGCTCGCGCAGCGTCAGATCCAGCGCCAGCCCCACACCAGCAACTGCGTCACTGGCCTGCTGCTCAGTCACATCACCGGATAGGGTCGAACCGATCAACAGGGCAATTTCCGTTTCGTAGTGCACCGGGCCCCGGCGGCTGGAGAGCAGAATCGGATCTGTCAGGGGCACTACCGTGGTAGAAGGCTTGATGAACAGCAAGGGCTCGGAGACCACGGGGTTATCCAGCTCTCGAGCGTGCTCGGCGTAGTTGCGCCCCACACATACCACCTTGCCCATGGCCAGCTCAGACACTGCGCCATCGGTGAATTGGTGTTGATAAACCATAAATCGATCCTTGTTCAGGTACTCAGGAGGCCGCGGGCACAGCAAAAATCTTGCCTGGGTTCATGATGCCGTTCGGGTCGAAAACCGCCTTGATCGACTTCATCACGGCAATTTCCGCCGCGCTGCGGCTGTAGGTCAGATAGTCGCGCTTGGTCATGCCCACGCCGTGTTCGGCGGAAATCGAACCATTGTATTTCTGCACGATCTCGAACACCCACTTGTTCACCGTCGCGCACTTGGCAAAGAACTCTTCCTTGGCCATGGACTCGGGCTTGAGAATATTCAGGTGCAGATTGCCGTCGCCGATGTGCCCGAACCAGACGATCTCAAAATCCGGGTAGTGCTCGCCGACGATAGCATCGATATCGTGCAGGAAAGCCGGCACCTTGCCGACCGTCACGGAGATATCGTTCTTGTAGGGCGTCCAGTGGGAGATGGTTTCAGAGATGAATTCGCGCAGCTTCCACAGATTCTGCAATTGCTGGTCGCTTTGGCTCATCACGCCGTCAACCACCCAGCCCTGCTCGACGCAGTGCTCGAATGTCGCCAGCGCTTCGTTGGCTATATCCTCGTTCAGCGCCTCAAACTCCAGCAGGGCGTAGAACGGGCAATCCGTCTCGAACGGCGCCGGCACATCGCCCCGGCCCATGATCTTGGCCATCGCCTTGTCGGAAAAAAACTCGAAGGCGGTCAGATCCAGCTTGCCCTGGAACGCGTGCAGCACCGGCATGATGGAATCGAAATCCGGCGTGCCCAAGACCATCGCGGTGAGGTTCTTCGGCGCCCGCTCCAGGCGCATGGTCGCTTCAACAACAAAGCCCAGCGTGCCTTCGGCGCCGATAAACAGTTGGCGCAGATCATAGCCGGTGGCGTTCTTGATCAGGTCCTTGTTCAGCTCCAGGAGCTCGCCGGTACCGGTCACGACTTTCAAGCCAGCCACCCAGTTGCGCGTCATGCCATAACGGATGACCTTGATGCCGCCCGCGTTGGTGCCGATGTTGCCGCCGATATTGCTTGAGCCCGCCGAAGCAAAGTCCACCGGGTAATACAGCCCCTGCTCTTCAGCAAACTGCTGCAGTTGCGCGGTGATCACACCGGGCTGGCACACCACTGTGCGGTCGAACTCATTGAACTCGACGATCTTGTTCATGTAGTCGAACGAGACAACGATCTCGCCATTGGCCGCCACCGCCGCCGCCGATAGCCCGGTGCGGCCACCCGAGGGAACCAGCGCGAGCTTCTGCTCATTGGCAAAACGCACAATGGCCTGCACCTGCTCGACGTTCCTGGGAAAGACAATGGCCAGGGGTGCGGGCTCGAAATGCTTGGTCCAGTCCTTGCCCCAGGTATTGAGCGACTCCGGGTCGGTACGTACCTTGTCCGGCTCGACCAGGGTCTTGAGGGTTTCAATCACGGCTTCTGGGGTCATGGGCGGCTCTCAAACAGGATTCATGCTGTACCTGAAGACTTTTCATGCAGGGACAGGCATCAAAAAAGGGAGATTATGCTAGCATACGCGGCTTCCGAAACAGGACTCTTGCTGCGACAAATAAAGTCACAGTTTCCTGCCGGCTCATCCTAATCAGCATTGCGGATACCAGACACCATGATTAAAACCTCGCTGGACAAAAGCAAGATCAAGTTTCTGCTCCTCGAGGGCGTACACCAGACTGCCGTCGATACCCTGAAGGCAGCCGGTTACACCAATATCGAGTATCACACTGGCTCGCTGCCGGAAGAACAGCTGAAAGAAGCCATTGCCGACGCCCACTTTATCGGCATTCGCTCACGCACCCAGTTGACCGCCGAGGTGTTCAGCCATGCGCACAAGCTGGTCGCGGTAGGTTGTTTCTGCATCGGCACCAACCAGGTAGACCTGGAGGCGGCCATGCTGATGGGCGTAGCCGTATTCAACGCGCCCTACTCCAACACCCGCTCGGTCGCCGAGCTGGTACTGGCTGAGGCGATCCTGCTGCTGCGCGGTATCCCCGAGAAGAATGCCTCCTGCCACCGTGGCGGCTGGATCAAGAGCGCCGACAACTCCTACGAAATCCGTGGCAAGAAGCTCGGTATCGTCGGTTATGGCTCTATCGGCACTCAGCTTTCCGTGCTGGCCGAAGGCTTGGGCATGCAGGTACTGTTCTATGACGTGGTGACCAAGCTGCCACTGGGTAACGCGGTTCAGGTCGGTTCGCTGACCGAGCTGCTGGGCATGGCCGATATCGTTACCCTGCACGTGCCAGAAACCGCGGCGACCAAGTGGATGATGGGCGAGAAGGAAATCCGCGCTATGAAGCCCGGCGGGATCCTGATCAACGCCGCGCGCGGCACCGTAGTGGATATCGATGCGCTGGCCGGTGCCCTGCGTGACAAGCACCTTAACGGCGCGGCGATCGACGTATTCCCGGTTGAGCCACGCTCCAACAAGGAAGAGTTCGTCAGCCCGCTGCGCGAGTTCGACAACTGCATCCTGACCCCACACGTGGGTGGCTCGACCCTGGAAGCGCAGGCCAATATCGGCCTGGAAGTGGCAGAGAAGCTGGTACGTTACAGCGACAACGGCACCTCCATCACCTCGGTCAACTTCCCCGAAGTGGCGCTGCCTTCTCACCCTGGCATGCACCGCCTGTTGCACATTCATGAAAACGTGCCTGGCGTGATGAGCGAAATCAACCAGGTGTTTGCCGCCAACAACATCAACATCTGCGGTCAGTTCCTGCAAACCAACGACAAGGTTGGCTATGTGGTGATTGACGTATCTGCAGAGGCATCGGAACTGGCGCTGGAAAAAGTTCAGCAGGTCAAAGGCACTATCCGCGCCCGCATCCTGTTCTGATCGCGGCTTAGCCGCGCCCCGGGCAACCTAGCGTAACAGCGGGTTGTCCGGGCGGCGGCGAAACCAGCCCACCAGGCTGGCGCGTTCGCGATGGGCCGCCAGCACTTCATGCACGATCTGATCGCTCATGAATACCGCCAGGCTGCCACCACGCGGCGCAATGTCCTTTGCCCCTTGTGGCAGATGCAGACGCAGCTCTCCACCATCCCCCGGCTGCCAGTGCTGATTCAGGTACGCCACCACCGATACCGTCCGTAGCGGATTGCCCTGAAAACGATCCAGGTGTTTGCGATAACCCGCGCCCGGTGGATACAACGCATAGTGGGTTTCAAAGCTGTCGAGGCCCAGAAACAGGCTGCGGTTAAGGGTTATCCGCAAGTCTTCCATCACCTGCAGAAACTGCTCGTTGGCAGGGCAAGGCGGGCATTGATCGAGCCAGCGGGTATAGTCGCCCCGGATGGAGGGGATCACCAATTCCTCACCGAGCGGCCCAATGGCTGCCGGCGTCAGATCTTCACCCTGCCAGAGCAACTGGCACTGCACGGCCAGATCATCGACCAGCCCGGTAGGCAGAGCATGCTCCTGTACTGACCACCCCTGTTGAGCGAGATCATCTGCCACGCGCTCAAAGCAGGTGCTAGGCGACACAGGGAACTTGGCCATGGTAAAAGACTCGAAAGAAAGGGTGTTCAACCCCCGCAGAGCGCGGAAAGAGCGAACGAAAACAGCCCTGTAGCAAGAACCCGATATCAGAAACAGGGATCGCGCGCATTGTATCCAAAGCACGCTGCCCAGCAAGCCCCCTTTAGCCCACTATTGCGAGAATCTATGCGCCTTAAACCTCTGCATCTGCTGATCATGTCGCTTCTGGCGGCGCTGATACTGACCACCATGACCGCCCGCGCCAACACTGACCAGCTGTATGAACTGTCTGGCATGGCCACTCACCAGACACATTTTCAGCACGCGCTGACGGCCGCCCAGCAGCGTTACGCGCAGCAATTGCCGCGCAACGTTTATGACAGCCTGGTGCGCCAGAGCAATCAGCGCTTTGCGCCGCAGGCGATGACTGATCGTGCCCAGGCACGCCTGGCACTGGCCATCAATGAGAGCAGCTATCAACAGGCAGTGGCTTTCTATCAGAGCGCGCTAGGCCGCAAGATCGTCGCAATTGAAACCCAGGCCACTTCTGCCACCTCTGTTGCCGCCATGCAGCGCGGCATACCGGAGATGGATGTCGGCACAGAGCGTTTGAACACCTTGCGCCAGCTTAGCGTCAGCTTGCCGGCACTGGAGCTGGGCGTGGAGGTGTCGATGTCTCTGGCCAACCTGGCCACTCAGAGCGCCAACGACCTGCTGGGCGGTCTTTTCCAGGTACCCGGCAACGTCGCAGACAACCGCCGCGACACCCTGCGCGGACAAATGCAGCCGAATCTTCCCAACACCCTGGCTTACGTCTACCGCGATCTGAGTGATGCCGAGCTCAAGCAGTATCTGGAGTGGGCTCAGTCGGAAGCGGGCAGAAATACCAGCAGGGCGATGGAGCTGGCAGCCAAGGACGCCCTGAACCCCTGACAGAAACAGGCCTGGGGTGCGTCACGCCTCAGGCTTCTACCTCATCAAATTGTTCACCCAGCCAACGCAGATATTCCCGGCGAATGGATTCGCCTTCGTTGGCCAGATGGTGCCGGGCTTTTTCCAGAAAGAACACTTCCGGGCTGGAGAATTTGTCCTCCAGGACCCGCAAGTTATGCTGCCAGTCCACTGTCCTGTCCATCCGACCTTGAATGATCAGCGGCGAATGCACACTGCTCTGCGCCGATTCGATACGCGGTATCCACTTTTCCAGCGCCTGTACCCAGGCCACCGGCAATACCTGCGGCTGCAGCGGGTCGCGCTCACGAATAAAGTCGAGAAAGGCCTGATCGTTGGAGTTGTCGGTAAACTTGCGCCCCAGTTGCTGCACAAACCCGCCCAGAAGGCGCAGGCTCATCTGTGACATGCCCCATTGCCGTGGGCGCACCAACGGTGCCATCAGGACGGTGCGGCCCAGCTCGCTGGGAAGCGGCCCATGCAATAGCTTGTCGATGAGAATGGCCCCGCCGGTGCTTTGCCCCAGCAGATGCCAGGGCGCAGGCAGCTCCCACAGCGCAGCATGCTCCAGCACCGCATCCAGGACATTCTGATAACGCAGGAAACAATCGATGCTGGCGCGCTCGCCACTGGACAGCCCATGCCCGGGCAGATCGAAGGCCAGTACTGCCAATCCCCGTTGCAGCGCCCAACTGATCAGATGGCGATACAGGCCCATATGATCATAGTACCCGTGCAGGATAATCAGGGTGCCGTGCGCCTGGGCCGGGCGCCAGACCTGCACGGCCACGGCAAATTCATCGACCTGAATACGACCGAGATGCTGGGGAGAATGATCGCTGAAATCGATCCCGTAATAGCCGGCGTAGCGGCGTGCGGGGTCATCCAGGGGCCGCCCCGGTTCCAGCAAGGGAAGCTGCTCGACCAACAAATCCAAAAAAGCCTGATCCATTCACAACCCCGTTGGGTTAAGGAGCGCTGGCGCGGGTTTACCGCGCCGCCTACGCAGCGGGACAGAATTCCACGCCTCTAACATGATTTGCAACCCATCATCGTGTAACATGCTGCCTCCAAATTCCACGTCCTGCGCACGATCGCGCAGGTTGTCTGCAGAGTGAGGGTTTTCCATGACTGAACGCGTCCAAGTCGGCAGCCTGCAAGTTGCCAAGGTTCTCCACGACTTCATCAATCAGCAAGCCATCCCCGGCTCTGGCGTCGATGCCGAGGCCTTCTGGGCCGGCTTTGACACCCTGGTCAATGATCTGGCACCGAAAAACAAGGCACTGCTAGCCAAGCGCGATGCCTTGCAGGCCAAGATCGACAGCTGGCACCAGGCGCGCGCCGGTCAACCTCATAATGCAGCTGAATACAAAGCCTTCCTGCTGGAAATCGGTTACCTGCTGCCAGAACCTGAAGACTTCCAGGCCACTACGGCCAACGTCGATGAAGAGATTGCACAGCTGGCCGGGCCGCAGTTGGTGGTCCCAGTCATGAATGCACGCTTCGCCCTGAATGCTGCCAACGCGCGCTGGGGTTCACTGTACGACGCGCTATACGGCACCGATGCGATTTCCGAAGCCGATGGCGCCAGCAAAGGCCCTGGCTACAATGAAATCCGTGGCAACAAGGTTATTGCCTTCGCCCGTGCCTTCCTCGATGAGGCAGCACCACTGGCCAAAGGTTCCCATGTCGATGCCACCGCCTACCTGATCAAGAACGGCCAATTGGCCGTTACTCTGCAGGACGGCAGCGACACCGGCCTGAAGGACACAGCCCAGTTTATTGGCTTTGTCGGCCAGGCCGAACAGCCTCAGGGTGTGCTGCTCAAGCACAACGGCCTGCATTTCGAAATCCAGATTGATCCGACCAGCAACGTCGGTCAGACCGATGCTGCCGGCGTCAAGGACATCCTCATGGAGTCTGCGCTGACCACCATCATGGACTGCGAAGACTCCATCGCTGCGGTCGATGCGGATGACAAGACCGTGGTCTACGGCAACTGGCTGGGCCTGATGAAGGGTGACCTGGCGGAAAGCGTTGCCAAAGGCGGCAGCAGCTTTACCCGGACCATGAACCCGGATCGCGAGTACACCAAGGCAGACGGCTCCACGCTGACACTGCACGGCCGCTCGCTGCTGTTCATCCGTAACGTCGGTCACCTGATGACCAACAACGCGATCCTCGACAAGGACGGCAACGAAGTACCGGAAGGTATCATGGATGGCGCCTTCACCAGCCTGATCGCGCTGCACAACCTGAACGGCAACACCAGCCGCAAGAACACCCGCACCGGCTCGGTTTATATCGTCAAGCCGAAGATGCACGGCCCGGAAGAAGTGGCCTTTACCAGCGAGCTGTTCGGCCGTATCGAGGATATCCTCGGTATGCAGCGCAACACGCTGAAGGTCGGCATCATGGACGAAGAGCGCCGCACCACCATCAACCTCAAGGCTTGCATCAAGGCCGCCAGCGAGCGTGTGGCCTTTATCAACACCGGTTTCCTCGACCGCACCGGTGACGAGATCCACACGTCCATGGAAGCTGGCCCGTTCATCCGCAAGGGTGACATCAAGGGCGCCGTCTGGATTGGCGCCTACGAAAACAACAACGTCGATATCGGTCTGGCCACCGGCCTCAAGGGCCGCGCCCAGATCGGCAAAGGCATGTGGGCCATGCCTGATCTGATGGCCGCGATGCTGGAGCAGAAGATCGGTCACCCAATGGCTGGCGCCAACACCGCCTGGGTACCTTCCCCCACTGCCGCGACCTTGCACGCACTGCACTACCACAAGGTCAATGTGGCCGAGCGCCAGGCCGAACTGGCCAAGCGCACTCCGGCCTCGGTGGATGACATTCTGACCATCCCGCTGGCGCCCAATACCAATTGGTCCGCTAGCGAGATTCAACAGGAACTGGACAACAACGCCCAGGGCATCCTCGGTTACGTGGTGCGCTGGATTGATCAGGGTGTGGGCTGCTCCAAAGTGCCGGATATCAATGATGTCGGCCTGATGGAAGACCGCGCCACTCTGCGTATTTCCAGCCAGCATATCGCCAACTGGTTGCGTCACGGTGTGTGCAGCAAGGAGCAGGTGATGGAAACGCTGCAGCGTATGGCCGCCGTGGTAGACCGTCAGAACGCCAACGATCCGGCCTACAAGCCAATGGCGCCGAACTTCGATGACAGCATCGCTTTCCAGGCCGCCGTTGAGCTGTGCGTCGAAGGCACCGTGCAGCCTAACGGCTACACCGAGCCGGTTCTGCACCGCCGCCGCCGCGAGTTCAAAGCGCGCTTCGGGCTGTAATAGCTCAGGTCGCACCTGGCATTAAAAAACCCCGGCTGGTCCGGGGTTTTTTACGTGTTGTTTCCGCGTAGCGGACACGCTGGGCGATCAACTGCGAAAAGGATCAGTGCTTGAGAATCACGTAAAACGCGTGAATGATGCCTGGAATGAATCCGAACAGCGTCAGCAGGATGTTCAGCCAGAAATGGCCTTTGAATCCGACTTCCATGAAAACGCCCAATGGCGGTAACAGGACGGCAAATATCATTTTGATGGGGTCTGTCGCGGTAACGGCCATGATAGCTCCTAGCTAATATGAATAGTTATAGTACACACCTAGAGTAGGACCGCCGTACCGGAGGATAAGTTCGGCACCTGCATCGGGCGAACCAGGAACGGTGGGAGAGCAGCACATGCAACAGCCCCTTACGCATTCAGGACAATGCCTTTGCGGCATGGTCCGTTTTGAGATCGCCGGCCCACTGGAGCCCATACAAATCTGCCATTGCGCCCAATGTCGGCGCGCCCAGGGCACGCCCTTTGCCAGTAATATCCCGGTAAAAAGCGCTGATATACGCTGGCTGAGCGGGCAGTACCAGCTCAGCAGCTACGAATCGTCACCGGGCAAATGTCGCTACTTCTGCCCTACCTGCGGCTCACCGGTGTACAGCAGCAGAGACAGTCTGCCTGGTGTGATCCGGCTGCGCGCCGGACTGCTCAACAATCCCGTCGCATCACAGACACTGGCGCACTTCTACACCGGCTCCAAGGCCAGTTGGTGGACCATCACCGACGGTCTGCCGCAGTTCGAGGCGGCCTATATACCGCCACCTCAGACAAAGGACGATTAACCCAGCTGTTCGATATGCACAATCATGCGCTTGCGCATGGCCTCGTCAGGCAGGGCTCCCATGGCCGCGCCCATGTTGTCGACCATATGCCGCGCGCGGCTGGTGGCCGGTGTCGCCGTGGTCACCACCGGATGCGACACGACGAACTTCAAAAAGAACTGTGCCCACGAACGGGCATCGAATTCAGCAGCCCACTCCGGCACTTCGTGGCCCTTGACTCTGTCCCACAGGCGAGTGCGCCCAAAGGGCGCATACACCAATACCGCTATACCCTTGTCCTTGGCCAGAGGCAGGATACGTTGCTCCATGGTCAGATTGTCGATCGCGTAATCGATCCCGATAAAGTCCAGCGGCTCGCGCTGCATCACCTGCTCAAGTTCTTCGTACTGATTGGGAAACGTGGTGGTCACACCGATGTAACGCAGACGCTTCTGCTCTCGAAGCTCCTTGAGGATTCCCAGTTGGGTGGGCACATCGCCCAGATTGTGCACTTGCACGAGATCCATGGTGGGTGTGCCGATACGCTCAAATGACGTTTCTATCTGGGCTCGCGCCTGGGCTTCATCAGCCTTGCCACCGCCACGCCCAGCCACATTGACCTTGGTCGCCCAGAACACTTTGTCGGTCAGACCCTGATCACGCAGAATACTGGCGGCCACCGCTTCCGAAGCGCCATAGCTGGGGGCGGTATCGAACACACTGCCACCCTGGTTGACCATCGCCTGGAACACCTCGCGCAAGGCCTCTACATCATCACCGCTGGCGACACTGGAAAAGGTTGCCGAGCTGCCTAACCCGACTACCGGCAAATGCTCACCGGACGAGGGGATGGCGCGCGTGATCAGCTCCATCGGTTTATCATTGTCACTTGCCCAGAGTAATTGTGGTTTGAGCGCCACCATGGCGCCGGTGGCCAGTGCCAGTTTCAAATAGTCTCGGCGTGAAATCATGCTGAAGTCCTCGCTTGTCAGGGGGATGATAGATCGCCTGGTGCATCCTGATTATCACCAGTTGCCATGCTGGTTCCGGCGATGCGTTGTTGCGTACGGCCCAACCACAGCGCCAGCATGGCCCACACCAGGGCAAGAGGCACCGCAACGCTGGCTATCGCAGCCAGCCCCATGCCCAGTCGCCCGAGCAAACCTTCTACCTGGGCTCCGGCGACATCGCCGCCCCGATAGACAAAGGTGTCAATAAAGGCCTTGGCCTTGTACTTGTCCTCACGCTTCACCACGGTGAATAGCGTTTCCCGCGCGGGGCGCATGATGGCGCGCTGCACCGCCCGGTACGCGGCTTCAAACACGATCAGCGCCGCGAGCGAGCCGACCAACGCCAAGCCGACAAAGCCCAGCAGCGCCGTCAGCGGCAATAGCGCCAAGGTAATATGCACGCCGACCCGTTTCATCAGGTGGCCGGCCACCAGCACCTGCAGTACCAGGGTCGCTATCTGGGTGATCAGATCAATCTGCGCGAACAGCGCGGTACGCGAATCCAGCCCGTCTCCGTGATCGGCTACCATTTGCAGTTTGGTGAAGTAGATGAAGGTCGCCATGACCGCCAGGATCAGCACATAGCTGGCGATGCCCAATAGATAGGGAGAGGTAAAAGTGGCGCGCAGCCCCTCCCAGGCACTTCCGCCAATACGCTCCTGCGGTAGCGGCGCTGGCGACTGTTGTTCAGGCTGGATGCGCGATATGGCCCAGGCCGCCGCCAGGGCAAGAAGAAGAAAGCCGCAGGCAATCAACAAAAGCGCTGGGGTACCCAGCGGCGCGGCCAGAACCGATGCCAGCCAAGGCCCGAAAATAGCGCCGCAGGTACCCCCTACGGCGATCAGACCGAAAAATCGCTTGGCTTGATCCAGCGAAAAACGATCAGCCATCAGCGCCCAGAACAGCATGGTCGCAAACAGGTTGAAGACGCTGAACCACACATAGAATACCTGGCCGGTGGTCACCCCTATCGCTTCCGGGGCCAGGGTCATGATCAGAAAAAAAGCCAGCAGACTGCAGACAAAAAACAGATAGGTAGCACTGATGAACTGCATACGCCGCAGGCGGCTTACCAGCAGACCAAACAGGGGATTGAGCATCAAGGTGATGAGCGCGGTACCAATAAACAACCAGCGCACCGCATCCATGCCACCCTGCAGGCCGAGCGACTCGCGCGCAGGGCGCAGCACCATCAGCGCAGTCAGCACGCAAAAGAAAAAGGCTACCGCCAATGAGACAGGCCAAAGCTCTTCACGGCGCACATTGAACAGCCGTTGGAATAATGGACGTTGGTATGGTCCAGTCATTGGCAGCGCTCTTCTGATATGAATAATCAGCTTAAACGCCGATCACCAGACTTGCACACCCGTGACACATTCAGAGCAACAATGACCTTGCCAGCGCCACCAAGGCGGTTCCGAGTCTCACTCTTGCGGCTTCGCCCGGCCCCACACCACCAGGGCAATTCCGCCCAGAGTCATGACCGCGACAAGCACCAGACGCAGGGTAATGCTTTCGCCCAACAGCAGCGCACCTGCCAGAGCTGCAATGATAGGCACACTGAGCTGAACGCTGGCACCCTGTATTGCAGTCAACCCCTTGAGCGCGCTGTACCAGAGTGCATAACCTATTCCAGAGGTCAGCGCGCCCGAAAGCAAGGCATAGACAAGACCTGGGGCATCCACATTCAGGGCGCCGATAAAAGGCAAGAGCAACAATATTGCGAAGGGCACGGCTCGAACGAAATTGCCTGCTGTGGTCGCCAACGGATCCCCCGCGCCGCGCCCAAGCAGGGAATAGATGCCCCAGGCGAAACCTGAGACCACCATCAACCCAGCGCCCAGCCAGGGCGGCGCATCGGCACCGGGCAGAAGCAGGATCAGCAGACCGGCAACTGCCAACACCAGCCCCAGGCTCTGCAGCGGCTTCATGCGTTCACCGCGCAACAACCCCCAGCCGGTCATGGTCAATTGCACCGCGCCGAACAGCAGCAGCGCGCCAGCCCCAGCCTGCAGGTGTACATAAGCCAGTGAAAATGCGCCGGCATAAAGGAACAGCGCCAGCGCTGAACGCCAATCCCCACCAATCGACTGCCCACTGCGGCGCAGAGCCAGGAGTAACCAAAGGGTTATGGCTCCGGAGAGGAGGCGAATGGCAGTAAAACTTGCGGGATCAATGTCCGTATCGCGCAGGGCCAGCCGGCACAATACCGAATTGCCGGCGAAGGCCAGCATGGCTAGACAGGTGAGCATTACAAAGCGGAAAGGTAACGTACGGGCCATCAGGGTATCCGGCATCAGCGATGCCCTCACCCTAGGGCTGATAGTGCCGAGTATCAATACCCCTTTAGGCGCAGACAGCCTATCAGCTCACCAGCCACCCAATGGCCGGTGAGCTGCCGACTCAGAGACGGAAGTTCAGACCGCCGCCAAACAAGCCGACCAGACCAATGATGATCAGATAAATGGCAACGATGTAATTCAGCAACCGCGGCATGATCAGAATCAGGATACCGGCAATCAGGGATATCAGGGGCGTCAGAGCGATGTTCATTGCGTATTCCTTGCGAAGTGATTGCGAATTGTTATGGCATTTTGCTGTCTATCCCTTGTGAGGATTTTACTTGGACCGGCAGCAGATGCAGCAAGTTCATACTGGCCACGTGGAGATGATCATGGCTACAGGTTGGGCGCAAGATGGCGCCGTGCAGGATCAGATTGACGACACCGTGGACGAGGCCGTGCAGCGGGCGCGCAGCCAGTTGCCCAAGGGCGAAAGCCTGAGCCACTGCGAAGAGTGCGACGCGGCGATTCCGCAAGCCAGGCGCGACGCGCTGCCAGGCGTACGCCTGTGCGTCAAATGCCAGGCTGCACTGGACGAGGCCCAGGCAAAACACGGCGGCTTCAATCGCCGCGGCAGCAAGGATAGCCAGCTTCGCTGATTCAGCATTATCGTTGCGAACGGCTAGTTGCGGACGGCTAGTTGGGGACGAGAAATGACGGACAGCTTTTACCTACTTCAGGGATTACCAGACGGCATGACACAGACATCACCCCCAGCCAGCGAACAAGCGCGTGAACCCATGCCGGAACTGACCGGCAATGAACCTTTCTTTATGGTCATGAACACCGGCTCCGGTAGTCAGGATGCCCAAGAGATCAAAGATACCATCGCCCGTGTGATGCAAGAGGCCAACCGGCGTCATGAATTGATGGCCGTGGACGATGGCTCTGAATTGATTCCTACTGCGAAAAAAGCACTGGCGCTGGC
This sequence comes from uncultured Pseudomonadaceae bacterium, assembly GCA_963974865.1. Lineage (GTDB taxonomy): Bacteria > Pseudomonadota > Gammaproteobacteria > Pseudomonadales > Pseudomonadaceae > Halopseudomonas. Next base: position 140,614 of record CAXBEU010000004.1, read on the forward strand.
CAAGGAACAGGGCGGTGTCGTGGTGGCGGTCGGCGGCGACGGCACCTTGAATGCCGTTAGCCAGGTGGTGCTGGGCTCAGGCGTCCCATTCGGCATCCTGCCCCAGGGCACCTTCAACTACTTCGGCCGCTGCTATGGTATCTCTCAAGAAACCGAAATAGCCGCGCGCTGCCTGGTTGATGCCAAGATCCAGCCCGTCAACGTTGGCCTGCTGAATGACAAGGTCTTTCTGGTCAATGCCAGCCTGGGTCTGTACCCGCAACTGCTGGAAGACCGCGAGGCCTACAAGCAACGCTTCGGCCGCAGCCGTCTGGTCGCGTTATGGTCGGCGATGGTGACCCTGTTCAAGGCGCACCGGCAACTCAAGGTACAGATCGACTATGAGGGCAAGCAGCGAACCCTGCGCACGCCGACCATTGTTGTCGACAACAATGCCCTGCAGCTGAAACACATGGGCCTGGACCAGACCGATGAGCTGGCTGCCAACCACCTGGTTGCCATCACCTCAAAACCGCTCAGCACATTCGAGCTCTATGGGTTGCTGTTGCGGGGCCTGCTGAGCCGCCTGGGCGAAGATGAACATGTAATCAGCTTCGGCTTTCAATCAATGACCGTACGCCTGGGCCGTGGCCGCAAACGGACCAAGGTGGCGATGGACGGCGAGATTTCCTATATGCACTCGCCTCTGGTCTTCAAGGTAGCCGAGCATCAATTGCCCCTACTGGTAGCCCGCGATCCAGAATTGCGGGAGACCGCATGATCCGGCTACTGCAGATTTCCGATACGCATTTTGGTACCGAACGCCCGGAGGTCATGGCTGCCATCCGTCAGCTGTGCCGCGTGCAAGCGCCTGAACTGGTCATTCTTAGCGGCGACATTACCCAGCGCGCACGTCGCGTTCAATTTGCCGCCGCGAAAGATTTCACCGATCAGTTGGACACACCGCTGCTGAGCGTGCCAGGCAATCATGATTTGCCTCTGTTCAATCTGTTCGCCCGGCTATTCACTCCCTACCGCAATTACCGCCGGTATTTTGGTGACGAGCTGGAGCCTGAATTCGAGACCGACCAGATGCTGGTCATCGGCGTCAACAGCACACGGCCCAGCCGGCACAAGAACGGCGAGCTGACTGACGAGCAGATTGAACGAGTAGCCAGGCGCCTGCGCCAGGCGAGCGCCGAGCAGCTGCGCGTCGTCGTACAGCATCACCCGGTACGCGCCGTGGAAGCATCGGACACGGAAAACCTGATGATCAATCGCGAAAAAGCCGTTCCCACCTGGGTCGATGCCGGAATGGATCTGGTGCTGGGTGGGCATATCCATCTGCCATACGTTCTGCCCTTGTACGGCGAGCAAGGTGAGGACGGCCGGCAAGCCTGGACTGTACAAGCGGGCACGGCGGTATCAGACCGTGTACGCGGCAACATATCCAACTCGATCAATCTGATCAGCTATCAGCACGTTCAGGGCAAACCCCAGTGCATCGTCGAGCGCTGGGACTTCAACCCTGAGACACAGAGCTTCGAGTCGGCACGCAGCACCGCAGTGGCGATCAGCCGTAGCTGATCACAATCACCCAACCAGAGGCTCCATGCCCGACTTCATCACCAAAAAGCCTTGCATCGATATCTGCGAATTCAACAAGCACGATATCTGCAAGGCCTGCGGCCGCACCCATGCGGAGAAGAAATCCTGGAAGCGTCTGTCTGCCCAGGATAAACAAGCCATCTGGGATCGGGTTCTTGCCTCCCATGGCAGCGGGTCAGGCAAACAGGCCAAGGCACTACGCGCGCTTTATCACAAGGCCCAGGCCAAGTCTGCGCGAGATTAGTACTGCGTATCGCCTGGTTTTCTCAGCCATGCCGACGTAGCCAGTTGGAGGCTCATCGACTATCCTTGTTAGTGGCAAATTGCCTTGCTTTCAGGTTGTAAATTCAATGCCCAACCCCGCTGCTGTGTCTGGCTCTACCCTTGCCAAGGGTGTGTGACGTGTATTCGCCCAGCCCTAAAGTGATGGACCTGCTGCTTGATGCGATTTGCGTCGTTGATGCCCAGGGCCACTTTGTCTATGTCAGCGGCGCCTGCGAGCGTATTTTCGGCTATACCTGCGAAGAGCTGGTCGGCATGCCGATGATGGATCTGGTGTACCCGGATGATCGAGAGATGACCCTGGCCACGGCGCGAGAAGTGATGCTTGGCCGGCAGAAGAACCATTTCGAGAATCGCTATGTGCGCAAGGACAGCCAGATCGTCCATATCATGTGGTCGGCCAGTTGGTCAGAGCAGGAGCAACTGCGCGTCGCGGTGGCTCACGATGTGACCGAACGCAAACATACCGAGGCGATGCAAGCAGCGGTGTATGCCATTTCCGAGGCAGCCAACAGCTCGGAAGACCTGGCAGCGCTGTTTCTACTGATTCACCAGATCATCGGCAGACTGTTACCGCTGAGCCTGTTCAGCGTTGCGCTGCGTGAACAGGCTGATGGCTCGCTGAATTTCCCTTATTACGCTGATCAGCATGGGCTTCAGAACGCGTGCGAGTCAGCCGATGCTCGCACACTTTGCGCGCAGATCATCACGTCGGGCCTGCCGCTGCTACTGACCACAGACACCCCCCAGGATGATGCCGGCCTGCTCACGTTGAGCGACAAGACCTCACTGAACTGGCTTGGCGTGCCACTAACTGCTGCGGCCGGCACCTTTGGCGCCTTGCTTATTCACAGCAATCTGAGCACCCAACGCTATACCGCCAAGGATCTTGAACTGCTGCATTACGTCTCCACCCAGATAGCCTCTGCCGTGCAGCGTATGCAGATGCAGTCACGCCTGCTGTTTCTCTCGCGTTATGACCAGTTGACTGGCCTGCCCAACCGCACGCTACTCTTTGATCGCATGGACAGGGCGTTGGCCAGGGCCCGGCGCGAAGGAACCAAGGTCTCGCTGTTATATCTTGATCTGGACAAATTCAAGCAGGTCAACGATACCCATGGACACGGGGTCGGTGACCTGCTGCTCAAGGCAGTCGCAGATCGTTTGCGGCTGTGCGTGCGCGAGGCAGATACGGTCTCGCGGGTGGGTGGCGACGAATTCGTGATTCTTCTCGAAGATCTCAATCACCTCGACCACGCGCGGCAGGTGGCAGAAAAGATCCGTGAGCAGTTGAACATCCCGTTCCAATTGGCCGAGCACAGCCTGATGATGATCCCCAGCATCGGCATTGCCTTGTACCCGGAGCACGCGGACGAACAGCAGGAACTATTGAATCTCGCCGACCGCGCGATGTATTACGCCAAACAGAGTGGCGGCAACCGGTTTGAAGTTGCGACTGACAAGATCCTTCTGGATTCGCTGGCCAGTTAGTTACCTGCGTTTGAAAGCGCGCGCATCAATATGCCAACGCCGCAGACGCGAATAAAGCGAAGGCGGCTTCATGCCCAGCAGTGCTGCCGCGCCCTCACGGCCTGCCACCTTGCCCTGGGTCTGGCGAAGCGCATTGATGATGTTGTCGCGCTCGCCCATGCGCCGCTCCTGTTCAGTCATCACCAGGCCCGCTGTATGGAGCGCTGTCTGCGTCGTTGGCTGACCGGTTAGCGGAGCTGCGTTACTCAAGGGGCCGCCAACCGGCAATTCGATATGCAACCTGCCCGCCGCCGACACAATGACCGCGCGTTCGACGATATTTTCCAGCTCGCGGATGTTCCCCGGCCAGGCATAGCTCTGCAGTTTTTTCAGATCCGCCAGCGACAGAGCCATGGGTGGCTTGTTGAGTTTCTTGCAGGCTTGCTCGATCAGATGCGTGGCCAGCAGCGGAATATCTTCGACGCGCTGCCGTAGCGGCGCCGACTCGATGGGGAATACGTTCAGGCGGAAATACAAATCCTCGCGGAACAGGCGCTCTTCCACATCACGGCGCAAGTGCCTGTTGGTGGCAGCAATGATGCGCACGTTCACGCTGCGAGTACGGGTATCGCCGACCCGCTCGAACTGCTGATCCTGCAGCACGCGCAGCAACTTGCCCTGCAAGTCCAGTGGCAGCTCACCGACCTCATCGAGAAAGATGGTGCCGCCATCAGCCAGTTCAAAACGCCCGGGCCGATCTACCGTTGCGCCGGTAAAAGCACCGCGCACGTGACCGAAGAATTCGCTTTCGAACAGGTCCCGTGGAATGGCCGCGCAATTCACGCGGATCAACGGCCGCTGGCTACGCGGACTGCTTTGATGAATGGCCCGGGCAATCAGCTCCTTGCCGGTACCTGATTCGCCGGTAATCAGTACCGGGGCATCGGTCGGGGCGACCAGACGGATCTGGCGGATGCAGTGCTTGATCGGCTCGCTGCGGCCGACGATCTGCTGGTAGTTGTGCTCCGCGCGAATCTCTTCCTGCAGATAGGCGTTCTCCATTTCCAATCGCTCCTTGAGCGACTCGACCTCGGCCAGCGCCAGCCGCAGGCGTTTCTCTGCATCGCGGCGTTCGCTGACATCACGAAACACCACCACCGCACCCACCAGCCGACCCTCGTCGCGAATCGGGGTGCTGGTGTATTCCACCGGAAAATGGCTGCCGTCCTTGCGCCAGAAGACTTCGTTATCGACCACATGCACGATGCCATCGTTGAAGGCCGCGTAAATCGGGCAACTGTGGCTGGGATAATGGCTACCGTCCTGATGGGTATGATGAAACACCGTATGGGCATCCCGGCCAATCAGCTCGCGTTCCTGCCAGCCGAGCATGGTCAGCGCCGCGGGATTGACGAAGGTGGTGTCGCCCTCGGCATTGACGCCATAAATACCCTCCCCTGCCGCGCTGAGAATCAGTTGGTTATCCCGTTCTATCTGTTGAAACGCACCTTCGATGCGCTTCCACTCCAACAACCCGCCGCGCTGCAGCCAGTGCCGCTCTGCCTGTTCGCGCTGATGCAACATCTCACTGGCATCAAACATCACCAGCAACAGGCGCGGTTGACCCTGGTCGAGAAAGTGCGAAGCAAAGATTTCCACCGGCAACAGCTGATCAGCCCCGACCACCAGTGACAGATCACCGCTGTAGTAATGCCCCTTGTCCATACAGGCCTGAGTCAGGCTGATCATCCTGGGCAGGTCCTGGCCGAAAAGCGAGGAGCAGGATCGGGCCAAAACCATCTCCCGCGTGCACTGCAGCAGCCCATGGAAGGCCGGATTGCAGTCAAGAACTCGGTCTTCCAAGGGGTCACAACAGAGCATCGCCGCCGGCGACGAGGCGATAGCCTCCGGCCAGGTAAGCGAGTTGGCAACGGCAAAGGGTACAGCGTCGGGTTGGGCGGGCATGGTCGGATCCAGAGCAGTTGGGGTACAGCCCCTGTGCAAACCTCTTTGCAAAACCCTCTGCAAAACCCGGGCCTTTTCTATGCAGATGCATAAAAACAAATTATTCAAACAGATAAAACATGCACATGCATAACTTTTACCATCCCTGGAATTGGAAATATCTCATTGTTTTTACTGCATAAAAAATAAAACCGGAGAGTGGCATAGAGCTTGATAAGGATTATTCAGCTTCATCGAGATAGCCAGAGCATCGCGATGAAATACAGCAGCAAGGCACCATGCCAACGCATCAGTACAGTGCAGTGCACCGGCCAACACATCAGGAGCGAGCGATGACACTCAAGAGTCTGGGCAACCCCTACGACAGCGGAACGGGCCTCAATCACGAGGCGCAGTGCAAATGCGATCGCTGCCAGCAGATCAAGGTACCCGCCGGCCTGACCGCGCAACAAACAACGACCGACGCCACCGCACCGCTGATGGCCAGCCCGCAATCCAGCGAGCAGATGATGGAGCGGGCGATCGAGAACGCCGTGGTGCGCGCCGTATTCAACCAGAGCGACATGAGCCGCCGGCGCTTTATGCAGTTGCTCGGCGGCGGCACGGTCGCCGCAGCGCTGGCAAGCATATTCCCCATGGCCCAGGCCAAGGCGGCGCTGATGGACAGCCTCGGCCCCCTGGAAAAAACCAAGCTGAGTGTTGGCTTTGTGCCCATCACCTGCGCCACGCCGATCATCATGGCGCACCCGCTGGGGTTCTATTCCAAATACGGGCTGAACGTGGATGTGATCAAGACCGCCGGCTGGGCCGTAGCGCGGGACAAGTCCCTGGCCGGTGAATATGACGCCGCGCATATGCTAACGCCGATGCCGCTGGCGATGTCCATGGGCGCGGGCTCCACCGCCGAGCCATTCGTCATGCCCGCGGTGGAAAACATCAATGGCCAGGCCATCGTGCTGCACGTCAAGCACAAGGACAAACGCGATCCCAAGCAGTGGAAGGGCTTCCGTTTCGGAGTGCCCTTCGAATACTCCATGCACAACCTGCTGCTGCGTTACTACGTGGCCGAACATGGCCTGGATCCTGATCAGGACATCCAGATCCGCGTCGTGCCACCACCGGAAATGGTCGCCAACCTCAGCGCCGGCAACCTGGATGGCTACCTGTCCCCAGATCCGTTCAACCAGCGGGCTGTATGGGAAAAGGTCGGCTTTATCCATCTGCTGACCAAGGATATCTGGGAGGGCCACCCATGCTGCGCCTTCGCCTGCAGCCAGCGCTTCGCCACGGAGAATCCGAACACCTACGGCGCCCTGTTTCGCGCCATCGTCGACGCCACCCAGTACTCCCATCAGGCCGAAAACCGCAAGGAAATTGCCGCCGCCATCGCGCCGCGCAATTACCTCAACCAGCCGGTGGGTGTGATTGAACAGGTGCTCACCGGGCGCTTTGCCGATGGCCTGGGCAATATCATCGATGAACCCAGCCGTATCGACTTCGACCCCTTCCCCTGGCACTCGATGGCGGTGTGGATTCTCACTCAGCTCAAGCGCTGGGGCTATATCGAGGGCAACGTGAACTACAAGCAGATCGCCGAGCAGGTCTACCTGGCCACCGATGCCGGCAAGGTCATGCAGGAATTGGGTTACGCCGCGCCGGACATCACCTACCAGAACTACACCATCATGGGTAAAACGTTCGACTACAACAAACCTGACGAGTACGTCGACAGTTTTGCGATCAGGAAGCGCTCATGAACCGCTATATGACCAGCCTGCGTCCCGCATTGCTGACCCTGCTTATTCTGCTGGTGCTCGGCGGCATCTGGGAGGCAGCGATCACCACCTCTCAGGGCAGCGGCGAGCTGAGCGAGTACGAAATGATGATGGGCGGCGGCCAGCCGAGTGCGGGTGTACCGCCGCCGTCCCAGGTACTGGTGCATGCCTGGAACGAGCTGAGCAACCCCTTCTACGACAACGGTCCGAACGACAAGGGTATCGGCATTCAACTGGGTTACTCGATTGGCCGGGTGCTGCTGGGCTTCTCCATGGCGGCAGCCATTGCCATACCGCTGGGCTTCGTGATCGGCATGTCACCCTTGATGTACAAGGCGCTCAATCCGTTCATCCAGGTGCTACGCCCAGTCTCGCCACTGGCCTGGATGCCGCTGGCGCTGTTCATCATCAAGGACTCGGAAACCTCGGCGATCTTCGTGATCTTTATCTGCTCGATCTGGCCGATGCTGCTCAATACCGCCTTTGGCGTCATGAATGTGCGCCGCGACTGGATCAATGTCGCCCGCACCCATGAGCTCAGCCAACTGCGCACTGCCTTTCAGGTCATCCTGCCCGCCGCAGCGCCCACCATCCTGACCGGTATGCGTATTTCCATCGGCATCGCCTGGCTGGTCATCGTCGCGGCCGAAATGCTCGTTGGGGGTACCGGCATCGGTTACTACATCTGGAACGAGTGGAACAACCTGGATCTGACCAGCGTGGTGTTCTCGATCCTGATGATTGGCCTGATCGGCATGCTGCTCGATGCTGTGTTGTCTCTCGCCGCGCGCCTCGTCGCCTGGCAGGAATAGGAGCCCTACATGACTGATATCAACAGCACTCCCCCGAACCGCAAGTTCCTGCAGGTCAGCGGCCTGAAGAAGACCTTCCCCACCCCTGGCGGCGGCGATGTAGACGTGTTCGAAGAGGTCAACTTCAGCCTCGCCAAGGGGGAATTCGTCTGCATCATCGGCCATTCCGGCTGCGGCAAGTCGACCATTCTCAACGCGCTGGCGGGGCTGGATACACCGTCCGCCGGCACCATCATCCTGAATGGCAAAGAGGTCACCGGCCCGAGTCTGGAGAGTGGCGTAGTGTTCCAGAACTACAGCCTGATGCCCTGGCTATCGGCATTGAAAAACGTGATTTTTGGCGTGCGTGCGCGCTGGCCACAATGGAGCAAGGCCCAGGTCGAGGAGCACAGCCGCAAATACCTGTCGCTGGTTGGCCTGGATCAGGCCCTGCACCGCAAGCCAGCGCAGCTGTCCGGCGGTATGCGCCAACGCGTCAGTATCGCGAGGGCCTTTGCCACCCAGCCGTCATTGCTGTTGCTGGACGAACCCTTTGGCGCACTGGATGCGCTGACCCGCGGCGTGATCCAGGACGAGCTGGTCAAGGTCTGGAGCGAAACCCGCCAGACCGTATTCATGATCACCCACGATGTGGACGAAGCCATTCTGCTTGCCGACCGCATCTTTCTGATGAGCAACGGGCCGAATGCGCGCATCGCCGAGATGGTCCAGGTCGACATCCCGCGCCCCCGCTCACGCACCACCATTTTTCAGGACCAGAAGTACTACCAGACACGCAATTACCTGGTCGACTTTCTGATCAACCGATCCGGTGGCGAGCACGCCAGTGCGGACGACAACGTCCCTACCCGCGTGCCCGACACCCGAACCACCAACCCCACCCCCGAACACGCCTGAAGGAGCACCACCATGAGCCCGACTACCACCACCATTATTGCTGCCAAAGAAAACCTGGGCCTGTCCTGGGAAGACATCGGCGCTGCCCTGGAGATGTCTCCAGTGTGGACTACCTCCGCGTGCCTGGGCATGAACAGCATGCCCGCCGACAAGGCGCAACGCCTGTGCGAGCTGCTCAAGCTCGACAACGATGTGCTGATTGCACTGCAGAAATGCCCGATGAAAACCTGGGACAAGGCCGTGCCTACCGACCCGCTGATCTACCGCTTCTACGAAATGATTGGCGTGTATGGCGAAACGATCAAAAGCCTGATCCACGAGAAGTTTGGTGACGGCATCATGAGTGCCATCGACTTTTCCATGGACATCGACAAGAAGGAAGATCCCAAGGGCGACCGTGTGGTGATCACCCTGAACGGTAAATTCCTGCCCTACCGCACCTGGTAACCCTCGCCAGCGCCGGAGCCTAGAACCCATAACAGAGAACCCAGAACCCGGCGCTGACAACCTGCAGAGAAAAGCGTTATGACAAGCAAGCCACCATTACCGCCCTTTGACGAAGCCAACGCGCGGATGAAAGTGCAACTGGCCGAAGACGCCTGGAACAGTCGCGATCCCGCGAAGGTAGCGCTGGCCTACACGCCCGACTCTGCCTGGCGCAATCGCGCTGAATTTCTCAACGGCCGCGCCGAGATCGAGGCCTTTCTAACGCGAAAATGGGAAAGAGAGCTGGACTACTGTCTGCACAAGGAACTCTGGGCCTTTACCGGCAACCGGATTTCCGTGCGCTTCGAATACGAGTGGCATGATGCCGAGGGCCAGTGGTTCCGCTCATACGGCAACGAGCAATGGGAGTTCGCCGCCAATGGTTTGATGCAACGCCGGGAGGCGAGCATCAACGATCTGCCAATCAGCGAGACCGATCGGCGCGTATTTCCGCGCCAGACCGGTCAGGCAATGCCTTAACCGTCGCGCCGCAACGTGGCCAGATACAGCGCTTCGACTTTCTCCCTGGCCCAGGGTGTCTTGCGCAGGAACTTCAGGCTGGAGTTGATACTCGGGTCACTGGTGAAGCAGTTGATGGTGATGCGCCGACCCAGTTCATCCCAGCCGTAACGCTCGACCAGTGTGCTGAGGATCACCTTGAGAGTGACCCCATGCAAGGGATCGGCATGTTGCTGCTCAGCCACGCGGTGTACCCTGCGCAGCTTCTGCCGACTCGTCCTTCTTGACCCGAATCCGGCTGCCACCCACTTCCATGTTATTCAACGCCTTGATCGCCGCCTTGGCATCGTCGTGCTTGGGCATCTCGACAAAACCGAAACCCTTGGAACCTCCAGTGACCTTATCCAGCACCAACGTGCATTCGGTCACCAGGCCATGGCCTTCGAACAGGTTGCGCAGCTCGGTTTCGGTGGTGTTACGGGCAAGATTGCGAATCAGCAGTTTCATGGGCGGTCCGTGGTAGAATGCGATCCGCATATTATACGCCTATCCGGCCCGGGCTTCACGAGCAAGCGAGGCTCCCTTGCCAACATCCTTTGTCAGCATTGGCTTGATCAACCCCAAAAGCCCGAGCAACGTGGGCGCGGTGATGCGGGCTGTCGGCTGCTATCAGGCCGACGAGGTGCGCTACACCGGCAGCCGTTATGACCGCGCCGCGCGCTTTCATACCGATACCAAGGATGCCAGCCTGAGCATTCCACTCAAGGGCATGCCGGATCTGCTGGCTGATCTGCCCGAGCACACGCGGGTGATCTGCGTCGAGCTGGTTGAAGGCGCCACTGCCTTGCCCGCGTTCGAGCATCCCGAGCACGCGCTCTATGTATTCGGCCCGGAGGACGGCAGCATAGACCAGGCGCTGGTCGACCGCGCCGATGCGGTGGTCTACGTACCCACCATCGGCTGCATGAATCTGGCTGCGAGCGTCAATGTGCTGCTCTATGATCGCCTGGCCAAATCGGCCCGCGCCCATGGCAGCGATGCGCTTATTCGCAGCAGCCGCGATACCAACAACAGCGTGCGGCTTAAACAGCCCGCCGCCAAATAACCGCTCTGTCTGCGATCAGGAATATATCCAGTGCCATCTGCTTGCGAATACCACGACGTTATCATTCTTGGCGCCGGCGCCTCCGGCCTGCTGTGCGGCTTTACAGCGGCGCAGCGCGGCCGCAGTGTGCTGGTGCTGGAGCGGGCAAATAAAGTCGGCAAGAAAATCCTCATGTCCGGTGGCGGACGCTGCAATTTCACCAATCATGTGGTCGAGGCGGACAACTTTCTGTCCGACAACCCGCACTTCTGCAAGTCTGCGCTGAAGGGTTACAGCCAATGGGACTTTATCGCGCTGGTGGAAAAGCACGGCATTGCCTACGAAGAGCGCAAACACAGCCAACTGTTCTGCAAGGATTCCGCCAAGGATATCGTCGCCATGCTGCTGGATGAATGCGCCATGGCCGGCGCAGAAGTGCGCAGCCATTGCGAACTGGAAAGCGTAGCCACCCTCAACGAACACGACTACCGCTATCAGTTGCAGTTGCAACAGGACGGCCGCCCTCAGCTATTGCGCTGCAAATCGCTGGTCGTCGCCACCGGCGCGCTCTCTGTTCCGACCCTGGGCGGCAGCGGCATTGGTTACGAGATCGCCAGGCAGTTCGGCCTGGCGGTTACCGAGCGCCGCGCCGGTCTGGTGCCCTTCATGTTCAGCGATGCTACCAAGGCATTGTGTGAGCGACTGAGCGGCACTGCGCTGGACGTCAGCGTTAGCTGCAATGCAACAAGCTTCAGCGAAGCCATGCTCTTTACCCACCGCGGCCTCAGCGGACCGGCCATGCTGCAGATATCCAACTACTGGCTGCCTGGCGACGCCATCAGTATTGACCTGCTACCCCAGTTGGATGCCGCGCAGTGGTTAGTGCAACACAAGCAGGAGCAGGGCCGTGGGCGCTTGAGGACGCTTTTGGCCCAGCACCTGCCGAAAGCCCTGGTAGCCGAGCTGCAGGCACTCTGGTGGCAGGGCAAGGAAGAAGCGCCGCTGGCCGAACTCAGCGACCGCGACCTGCAGCGCATTGGCCAACTGATCAACGGCTGGCAGCTCAAGCCTTCGGCTACGGAGGGCTACCGCACGGCCGAAGTCACCCTGGGCGGGGTGGATACCGCGGGCATCAGTTCCAAGACCATGGAAGCCAAACAGCAACCTGGCCTGTTCTTTATTGGCGAGGTGCTGGATGTGACCGGGCATCTGGGCGGCTTCAATTTCCAGTGGGCCTGGTCATCCGGCTACTGCGCGGCTCAGTACGTCTGATCCACAGACCGGCGCCTGAGCGCCCCCGCGAGCAAGGCGGCCAACGCCGTGTAGAGCATGATTGGCAGCAAGGTCGGATAACGACTGTAAAAGCTGCCTCCGGACTGCGCAGAATAAGGCATAGGCACCAGCAGCTCCTGTTGCTCAAATGCGTTGGTACTGCCACTGATTCTGCCATTGGGGGTAGTCACTACCGAGGGGCCGTTGTTGATCAGGTGAATCATCGGCACGCGGTTTTCCACGCCGCGCACCACCGACATCGCGCTGTGCTGGAACGGCTGACTGCTCTCACCAAACCAGTTGTCCTGGGAGACGAACAGCAACACCTTGCCCGCCGCATCGGCGCCAATAGCCTGCGCTATAAACCGGGGGAAGGCCGTTTCATAGCAGATTTTCGGCACCACACGCATACCGTTAACGGCAAAAATCTCATGTGCCTGCCCCGCCTGCAGGGGCCGAAGAAATTCACCGAAGAAGGTCCTGGTCAGCCAGGCGACGCCAGGCAGATGGAAAAAGCCCGGCAGATATTCGCCAAAGGGCATCAACAGCATCTTGCGATACAGGCCGCGCTGCTCACCTTCAGCATCAAGGTGCGCCAGCGAATTGAAGTGAATCGCCTCGCCGCCCTCCCAGGCCCGTTCGGCATCATGCAGAATCAAGGACACACCCTGCTCACGCAAGATATCGGCGTAACTCATGCGTACGCTGTAGCGGTCGAAATAGCCCTTGTAGCGTGCCTCAGGCCAGATGACCAGCTCGGCGCCCGCCGCCGCCAGGCGCTCTGTGGCGGCCATTTCTTCGGGGTATTCCCGACTGAAACCCTGAGGTGGCTCCGGTACCGCGAGGGTCACCGCATCATTGGGTTGCACCAAGCCAATCTGACGCACTTCCCATGAATCGATCTGCTCGTCCCACTGCTGCAAGCTGATGGCGCCATAGATGAACCAGGCAGACAGGAACAGTGCCGCGATGATCTTGCCAGAACGTCGCACGCACCCCCGGTCAGTCAGCAGCTGAAAAAGCAAGACGCCGAACAGCAGCATGAGCATGTCCAGTGCCTGCACACCCAGCAGCGAGACACCCTGCAATGCCGGGAGAAACTGCGCCTGGGCTTCGGCGTAGTAGGTACCGAACAGCAGTGGGTAGAGGCCCATGATGGCGACCATGCAGATCGGAAAGCTGAGCAGGTCCCAATCTGGCAATCGTCGCGACACCCAGCGAAACAGCAGACAGGACAGGCCGATCGACAGCCCGGCGTAAGCCCAGAAGATCGCCGCGAGTAGCAGCGCAACAGGCCAGGACAGCTCCCGCAGATTCATCAGGAACTCGACGATCCAGTAACAGGCAATCGCGAAATACATCAGCCCATTCACGCAGCCCAGCATTAGCGCAAGGGACAAGCGGGTGTGGCGCAGGGCGAACAGCAATGGCAGGCTGCCAAACCAGGCGGTCCAATACAGGCCCTGATCAAGCCAAGGCAACCCCATCAGCACACCGCCAACCAGCGCCAGCAGCAATCGCAGCGCAGTATTCAGCGACAGGGACGCTGGCCGCTCCGCCGCGAAGTCGACACCCGGCGGGGCCGGGTCAAGCCGTGACATGGCACCTCTCCAGATAATTTTTCACGCCGCACCGCCAAGACAGCACCGACATGGTTCCCGTGACGTTAGCCAGCGCCAGGCAATCAGGCAATAGCCTGTTCGGGTGACAGCTCAGCCCGCAGGCAGATTTTGTCCTATGTGCCACTGCCACACGGCAAAAAAATCGGTATTCTTTGAGCATCTGAAGTTGGGAACCCACGCCATGCCAGCCTGGTTGACCGGCACGCTGACGTGCCTGATGATTCTGTTGTTTACCCTGATCGGCATCGGGCCAATGCTGGTCATCGGCCTGGTCAAGGTCCTCGTTCCGCTACCGGCTTCGCAGAAAGCCTGCTCAAGAGCGGTAATGTGGATCGCCGAGAGTTGGGCGGAAAGTGTCAAATGGGCTTTCAACAAAATGACCCCGACGCTATGGGATATCCGCTGTGACGCGCCGCTGAATCCGCAGCACTCCTATCTGGTGGTGTGCAACCATCAATCCTGGGTAGATATCCCGGCGCTGTTACAGGCTTTCAACCGCAAAACGCCGTACTTCAAATTCTTTCTTAAAAGGCAGCTGATCTGGATCCCCTTTCTCGGGCTGGCGTTCTGGGCGCTGGATTACCCCTTCATGAAGCGTTACAGCAAAGCCCATCTGAATCGCTACCCGCAAGACAAAGGCAAGGACCTGGAGATCACCCGGCAGGCCTGCGAAAAGTTTCAACACCTGCCCGTCACCGTTGTGAATTTCCTCGAAGGCACACGCTTCACCCAGGCCAAGCATGCTCAGCAGGCCTCACCCTTCACCCATCTGCTCAAGCCCAAATCCGGCGGGGTTGCGTTCGTCATGGCGGCACTGGGTGAGCAGATGAAATCGCTGCTGGACGTCACCATCCTCTACCCCGAGGGCAAGCCACCCGGTTTCTGGGCGTTACTCTGCGGCAAGGTGGAGCGCGTGATCGTCGATATTCGTAGCGTCGAGTTGGGCTCAGCGCTATTTCAAGGCGACTATGCCAACGACCCGGAATTTCGCACTTTCTTTCAGCAATGGGTCAACCAGCTTTGGCTCGACAAGGACCAGCGGCTGCAGACTCTGCGCCAGGAAATCCACGTGGCAGAGCCTGGACTGAAAGAGACACTCAAGCCAGAGACTTGAGCGCCAGAGCCAGCGGCTGAACCTCCCGGTCCAGCGCTTCGCCAACGCCTTTATTGGTCAGCTTGCCCTGGGACACGTTCAAGCCGTTGAGCAAATGCGGATCATCCTCAAGCGCCTGCCTCACACCCTTGTTAGCCAACGCGAGAACGAACGGCAAGGTGGCATTGTTCAGGGCCTGGGTAGCGGTACGTGCGACGGCGCCAGGCATATTGGCCACACAATAATGCACCACCTGGTCGACGACGTAGGTCGGCTCGGCGTGGGTCGTGGCGCGCGAGGTTTCTGCGCAACCGCCCTGATCGATAGCGACATCCACCAGTACCGCACCTGGCTGCATCCGCGAGACCAGCTCGGCGCTGATCAATTTGGGCGCCGCTGCGCCGGGAATCAATACCGCGCCAATAACCAGATCGGCGGACACCACCTGCGCCTCAAGCGTGGCAGCGGTTGAATACAAGGTCTGTATGCGATTGCCATACTCAGCATCCAGGCGCCGCAGTACCTCCGGGCTCTTGTCCAGCACCGTTACCTCGGCGCCCAGCCCCACTGCCATGGCCAGCGCATTGCTACCCACCACACCGCCACCGAGAATCACCACCTTGCCGCGTGGCACGCCGGGTACGCCACCCAACAGCACACCACGGCCACCGCGCGCTTTCTCAAGGCAACCCGCACCGGCCTGTATCGCCATGCGACCAGCGACTTCGGACATGGGCGCGAGCAATGGCAATTGCCCGCGGGCATCGGTGACCGTCTCATAGGCAATGCAGATAGCACCGGAATTGAGCAGATCTTCGGTCTGCTGCGGATCCGGCGCGAGATGCAGGTAAGTAAAGAGAATCTGCCCCGCCTGCAATCTGGCGCGCTCTTCAGCTTGCGGCTCCTTGACCTTGACGATCATGTCGGCCTGCTTGAACAGTTCCTCAACGGAGGCAAGCTGAGCGCCCGCCGCACGATAATCGTCATCAGAGAAACCGATGACCGCCCCGGCATCATGCTCGACCGAGACCTGATGCCCATGCAACACCAGCTCTGCCACCGCGGTTGGCGTCAGCCCTACCCGATACTCGTGATTCTTGATTTCCCTGGGAACACCGACATGCATGGCAATGACCTCTTTTGACAACGATGGGTTGTTATCAGTGTAGAGGCCGCAGCCGTATATTCAATTAAAATGACATTTTGTAAATTATTTACTACGCCTCACGAATATCAGCGGGAGGAAGACATGGGCGCCAGATGATACTGCTGACCTGCTGCCACCACCTGATTACGGCCTCCACCCTTGGCTTCATACATGCGTCGATCCGCGATCAGCAGCAGGCTATCCAGACTTTGCCCGTCCTCACCCAGCGTGGCGACCCCGGCGCTGAAGGTCATTGCCTGTGCGCGACCTTCAATATCAGGCGGGAAAGAAGCGAGCAGTTCGCGCAGATCGTTGGCACGCTCGGCGGCCTGAGCCAGATCAGCGCCTGGCAAAAGAATCGCAAACTCCTCTCCTCCGAGGCGGCAGAAAAGATCAGTATCGCGCAGCCGTTGCGGCAGTAGCCCGGCCAGATGGCGCAGAGCGCGATCCCCTCCCTCATGGCCGAACTGATCATTCACGTGCTTGAAATGATCCAGATCGAGGATGATCAGCGACAGCGGATTATTGTCACGCAGCGCATGACTGCGCTCACGCTGGAAGACTTCGGCCAGTTTCATCCTGTTTGCCAGTCCGGTCAGGGCATCGGTGCTGGCCAGTTCAAGTAGCCGGTTCTCATTCTCCACACGGCTACGTTCGTAGATATGGGAAAACATCATGATGGCCGCACTACTCAGGCCGACGTTGGCCGCGATCATCGCATTGAGCCACGAGTCATCCGCCATGTACCGATAGTTGAACGCGGCCACGGCCAGGCCGAGGAAGCCCAGCGACATCCAGAACCCGCCTCGCAGCCCGAGCAGCAGGTAGCAGATGATGGGTACTGTCTGGATCCAGGCAAACACCGTAAAGGAGGTGCTGGGCAGTAACAGGGCAAAGGTCATCAAAGCAAAAAACGGGAACAGATAAACCAGGGTCCAGACGCGCAGGTGCGGGGTGCTGTCGACTATGCGCAAAAGGCTCAAGGCGATGACGGCGTAGGCGATCTCCAACCCCGCCAGAATCCAGATCCCCCGGCCAATATTGACCATTCCGAACAGCACACCCCCGCCCACCGTGAACCATAGCAACGCCTTGAGCACCGACCTGCGGTGCTGTTGGCTGGACTCCAGCGCTTCAGCCATCAACGTCCCCCTAGCTTTATAATTTATTACGCAACAGAGCGTCCCGCTGATTGCGACCTGAATAATATTCGGGCTTTGCTTTAGATCACAGCAAATAAAATTTGGTTGTGCGCATAATGACTTCTCAAGCGGCCGATAAATTGGCATGCTTGCGCAAAATATGGCCAAATGCCTTCAATTTGCAGTAGTCGGCTTTATTGGCTCGAAACATGACATTTTCAGTCTTAGAGTAACAAGGATAGCGGATGTGAGCACAATACCCTTGCTGGTGTGCGACGATTCCAACATGGCCCGAAAACAGCTTATTCGTGCTCTTCCGTCCAACTGGCCGTTCGTGATTTCCCAGGCTACCAACGGGCTGGAAGGCGTAGAAGCAGTGCGTCAAGGCCTGGGGAAAATAGTACTGCTGGATTTGACCATGCCCGAGTTGGACGGCTTCGGCGTGCTCGCCAAGCTGCGCGAAGAGGGTTTGCAGGCGGACGTCATTGTCGTATCCGGGGATGTGCAAGAGGAGGCCGTCCGCCGTGCCAAGGCACTGGGCGCGAAAGCCTTTATCAAAAAGCCCGCTGACCCAATGCAACTGGCCGAAGCGCTGAACGCCCTGGGCGTCGACATCCCGCTCAGCAAAGCGCCTGCCGCTCCCAGCGCCGCCTTCTCCGACTTGCCCAACGTGTCCTTCAGGGACGCATTCAGGGAGGTCACCAACATCGCCATGGGGCGCGCCGCCGAACTGCTGGGGCGGGTGCTCGGGGTGTTTATCCAGTTACCCATACCTAACGTCAATATCCTTGAAGTGGGCGAGCTGCATATGGCGCTGGCGGATGCCCAGCGCGGTGAACGCCTGTCGGCCATTTGTCAGGGCTATATCGGCGGCGGCGTGGCCGGCGAAGCGTTGCTGGTCTTTCACGATGCCGAGATCAACGACGTAGCGAAACTGCTGAACACTCAGGAAGATGAGTCAGCCAAGCTGGAGATGCTCCTGGATCTGGCCAGCATCATCATTGGCGCTTGCCTCAACGGCCTGTCAGAGCAACTCAACATCAACCTGTCGCAGGGCCACCCACTGGTGCTCGGTCAACACTGCCCGATCGAGGATCTTATCCGTATCAACCAACGCCGCTGGAAGCGCACTCTGGCGGTCGAGATCAGCTACAGTCTCGAGGATATGGACATCCATTTTGATTTGCTGCTGCTGTTTACCGAAGACTCGGTGCCGCGGCTACGCGAAAAACTCGATTTCATGATCGATTGATGCCATAGGACCACTGCCATGTCTGCTCAGTTTGATATCAATGAACTTCACTGGCTACTGGATATTGTCCAGAGTATTGATGTGGGCGTTGTAGTGATGGATCGCGACTATCGAATTGACGTGTGGAACAGCTTTATGGAGAACCATTCCGGGATTGGCTCGGATGAGGCGGCACGCAAATCGCTGTTTGAGCTCTTCCCTGAAATCGAACCCAACTGGTTCAAGAAGAAAGTCGAGACTGCGGTCATGCTTGGTACCCGGGCCTTTACTATCTGGGAGCAGCGGCCGAACCTGGTGCACTTCAAGAGCTATCAGCCGATCACCGGCCTGGCGGACGAGATGTATCAGAACGTCACCATCCTGCCGCTGCGCAGTACCAGCAGCATTACCGATCACGTCTGCCTGATTATCTATGATGTGACCGGCGTCGCCATCAACAAACGCCAGTTGGAGTCGGCCAACACCCAGTTGCGTGAACTGGCGCTGCGTGACGGCCTGACCGGCCTGCTCAACCGGCGCTATTGGGAAGAATGCCTGGAGCGCGAGTTCGCGCGCCATATCCGCTACCAAAGCCCGGCCAGCTTGGTGATATTCGATATTGACCACTTCAAGCGTTTCAATGACACCTATGGCCACCAGCTCGGCGACGAGGTGATCCGCGAGGTTTCGCGCATTACCAAGCTATTGGCCCGCGAGACGGATTTTGCCGGGCGCTACGGCGGCGAAGAGTTCGTCCTGCTGCTGCCTGATACCGCCATTGAAGGTGCCATGCAATTCGCCGAGCGGCTGCGCAAGGCGATTGAGCGGCTGTCGATTGAGCACCAGGATGAAATGCTGAAAGTCACTGTGAGTCTGGGTATTGCCGAACTCAGCGAGTCGATGCCGACACACCAGACGCTGATCGAAGCTGCTGATAAAGCGCTTTACCAATCCAAGGAAAAAGGTCGCAATTGCAGTACCCAGGCGACCGGCTGATGCTCAAAACAACCTGAATGCGTCAGTCCGAGGCAGGGCCAACAAGCTCGCAGCTTGCCAGCCCGCGCTCTGCTACAATGTCTGCCCTCCCACCAGCAGGTCATGTGTGTGAATTCAACTCTCTTTTCCAGCCTGGCGTTGCCCCAGCCACTCCTTGAGACCCTTGAGCATCTTAGCTTTGCCCAGATGACTCCGATTCAGGCGCAGGCCCTGCCGGTGATCCTGGCCGGCAAGGACCTGATCGCCCAATCGCGCACCGGTAGCGGCAAGACAGCAGCCTTCGGCATCGGCCTCCTGACCCCATTGAATCCGGCATTTTTTGGCTGTCAGGCGTTGGTGCTGAGCCCTACACGCGAGCTCGCTGCCCAATCTGCCACCACCTTGCGCACCCTGGCCCGCGGCCTGCCGAACATCAAGATCATCACCCTGTGCGGCGGCACGCCCTTTGGTCCGCAGGCGGCCTCCCTGGAACAGGGCGCGCATGTGATTGTCGGCACACCGGGGCGGATCAAGGATCACCTGGACCGCGGCACCCTGGAATTGAGCGGGCTCAATTGTCTGGTTCTCGACGAGGCTGATCGCATGCTCGACATGGGCTTTTACGACAGCATTGCCGAGATTATCAGCCAGGCCCCCAAACGCCGGCAGACCTTGCTGTTTTCCGCCACCTACCCGCCTTCGATCGACAGCCTAGCGGGGCGATTCCTGCAGGCGCCAGAGCGAGTCAGTATTGAAGAGGCCGAGCCCCAGAACCCGATCGCCCAGCGCTTCTACGAAGTCACCCCCGGCGAGCGGCTGCAGGCTGTAGTCCGACTGCTCGCAGCGGAACGCCCACAACCCTGCATTGCCTTCTGCCATACCCGTCAGCAGTGCCAGGATCTGCTCAAACACTTGCAAGCGAACAAGATCAGTGCGCTGACGCTGCATGGCGATATGGAACAGCGCGAGCGGGATGAAGTGCTAGCCCTGTTTGCCAATCAGAGCTGCAGTGTACTGGTGGCCACTGATGTGGCTGCGCGAGGTATCGATGTGGCTGGCGTCGCTGCGGTGATCAACGTGGAGCTTTCGCCAGATCCGGCTCTGCATACCCACCGAATTGGCCGTAGCGGGCGGGCGGGCGAGCCTGGGCTGGCCCTCAGCCTGGTCGCCCCGGCAGAAGGTGGCCGCGCCAGCAGCATTGAAGCCGCCCAGGGAACTCCGCTGGCCTGGCACGATCTCACTAGCCTGCCAGCGACACTGGAGCAACCCTTGGTAGCGCCGATGCGTACGGTAGCCGTAGCTGGCGGACGCAAGGACAAGGTTCGCCCGGGCGATCTGCTTGGCGCACTCACCGGCGAAGCCGGTTTGCCTGCCGATGCCATTGGCAAAATCAGTATTACCGACTACCAGGCGTTGGTGGCGATCCGTCGTGATCTTGCCCCGGTTGCACAACAGCGGCTGGAGCAGGGCAAGATCAAAGGCCGGCGGTTCAAGATTCGCCTGCTCTGAGAAAAGATCTGACTCAGGTTCTGACACCAGCGACGCTGGACACCCTTTCTTTATCTTGCGCTGGAACATGACATGACCACGGATCAGGCGCTGATATTCAGTATTTTGGGCGCCACTATCGGACTGTTCCTATGGGGCCGCTTGCGACACGACGTGGTCGCGCTGATAGCGTTGATGGCCTGCGTTTTTGCCGGCTTGATCGAAAGCAATCAGGCTTTTAATGGCTTCGCCCAACCGGCAGTGATTACCGTCGCTGCGGTGCTGATCCTCAGCTTCGGCCTCCAAACCACGGGCGCAGTCGAGTCGATGGCTCAGAAGGTGCTGCCCAAGCGTGGCGGCACCTTGCTCAGTATCGGCGTACTCACCCTGCTGGGCGCCTTCCTCTCGGCCTTCATGAACAACGTTGGCGCCATGGCGCTGCTGATGCCGATTGCCATGCAGGTTGCCGTTCGCCATGGCATCGCCCCCGGCAAGGCGCTGATGCCCTTGGCTTTCGGTACCATTCTCGGTGGTATGACAACCCTGATCGGCACGCCACCCAACCTGATTGTGGCTGACTTCCGCGCTGCCCAGACCGGCACCGGCTTCAGCATGTTCGACTTCACGCCTGTAGGGCTGGCCGTCGCCATTACCGGCGTGATTTTCGCTGTTCTTGCCGGACGCTGGCTGGTCCCCAACCGCAATAAACAGGATGCCGACAGTTTTGACACCGGCACCTATCTCACTGAAGTACGCATCGAAGAAAATGCCAAAGTGGCCGGAAAGACCCTGCGCGAAGTCGAGCAGTTGCTGGATGATAGCGATGCGCAGATTGTCGGGATGGTGCGTAACGATTTCCGTGTCACGGCACCCTTCCCTGGCCGGGTCCTCAAGGCCGGAGATATTCTGGTGGTGGAAGCCGACCCCGAAGCGCTCGGGGGCACTTTGACCCGCCTGGGTCTGAAGCTTGAAGAGGCTGTACCCACCTCCCCGGGCAAGAAAGACGCCATTGAAGCCGATGCAGGGGACGACGCCGAAAAAGACTCAGCAAAAGACGGCGCAGGGGAATCCGCGCAAGAGCATAGCGAGGCGCCGGCGAAACCGCTTGCCAACCAGGCAGCACCTGCAGCGACGACGATTGCCGGCACCAGCTCACGTAAAACCGACGGCGATATTCTGGCTGACGAGGCCGACGACGCTGCAGGCCAGCAAGAAACAGAAGAACCCCAGGAGCAGGAAAAAAGCAGCGCCGATGAGGAAATAGTCATCCAGGAGCTGGCCGTCCAGCCTGGCTCGTTGCTGCAGGGGCGCAGCGCCACTGATATCCAGATTCGGACCCGGTTCGGCATCAATCTGCTGGCCATTTCCCGCCAGGGTCATCGCTCCATCAAGCGCCTGCGCTGGACCAACCTCAACGCAGGTGATGTGCTACTGATGCAAGGCACTGCTGAAGCCATTGCCAACTTTGCATCCGAGTATCGCTGCATCCCCCTGGCGCAGCGGGCCATCCTGATTCCGGACAAACGCAAGGCCATCACCGCAGTGGCTATCATGGGCGGCTCCATTCTGCTGGCTGCCACCGGTGTATTACCTGCGGCACTGGCCTTTACGCTCGGCGTTATCGGCTACATGCTGACCAGCGTCATCCCCCTGCGGCGCATTTACGAAGCCGTGGATTGGCCCATCATCGTACTGCTTGGTGCTCTTATGCCCCTGGCCGCCGCAATGGCTGATACTGGCGCTGCTGATCTGCTGGCAAGGACCCTGCTCGAGAACGTCGCACAGAGTAACGCCATAATTGGCCTGGTGGTGGTGCTGGTCATCACCATGACGTTGTCGGACTTCATGAACAATGCCGCTACAGCGGCGGTTATGTGCCCAATCGCATTAAGCGTCTCAAGCCAGTTAGGCGTTAATCCGGACAGCTTTCTGATGGCAGTGGCGATAGGCTCTTCCTGCGCCTTCCTTACGCCTATCGGACACCAGAACAACACCTTGATTCTAGGCCCCGGCGGGTTTCGCTTCGCCGACTACTGGCGGCTTGGCTTACCGTTGGAGCTACTGGTCGTCGCGGTCAGTATTCCATTGCTGCTGTTGGTGTGGCCGCTTTAAGCGCCCAGACATGGCGGGTCGGTCGCGGATAGCGAGCGGGCGGAGCAGACAGCCCCGCCTGGTGTTCCGCGGCCCGCGCACATGCCCCTTGCAACACACAGGTAGTCGTCATATTGTGACAGGCCATCCCGCGCAGACGGCGAAGCATGCTTGCTCAACAGTTATGGCTGACTCCCTCGATACATCCTGTCTATGCCCGGCTGATATGCGCCGAGCTGCGCCGCCGCGGCTTCAGCCCCGAGCAGATCATGGCCGATACCCGCTTGAACTGGGACCGCCTGCATCAGGACAATCGCTTTCTCAGCTTCGACCAGACGCACCGCCTGGCGCTGCACGCGCTGGAGCTCAGTCAGTGCCCCTGGCTGGGCATCGAGGTGGGTCAACATACCGATGTTTCCGCCCACGGCACCGCCGGATACGCCAGCATTGCTGCTCCAACGGTTCGTCAAGCGATAGAGACCCTGCGTCGCTACTCCAGCTTGCGCCAGAACGTAGCCGTTTTTGAAATCGACTGTGCCGGGCCTGATGCGGCGCTAGTGCTGAATGAAAAGCTGATTTTGCCGGCCCTGCGCGAATATCTTCTGGGGCATTTCACTACCGGTATGCTGCGCCTGCTCGAAACCGCCACCGGACTGCCCCTGCGCGACAGCATCACACTGCACTGGCCGATGGCCGAAGCGCCATGGTCGGCCGCGTACAAACAGATTGCCGGGAAGGTGATTTTCAACGCCCGGACACTGCGCATCGAGCTGCCCACCGGCTACCTGGAGACACCCTGCCTGGCGGCAGATCCGGACGCGGAGCGTCTCGCGCTTCGCGATTGCGAAAATCAGCTCCAGCGTATGCTGGCCGGCGGCTTGCTCAGCGAGCGCATCCGCCAGCGCCTGCTGGCCTGCCAGGGCGACTATCCGACCCTGGAACAAATGGCCCGCGAGGAGCATATGGCGGCACGCACCCTGATCCGACATCTGAACGATGAGGGCACACGCTATCAAACCCTGCTGGATGACGTGCGTTGTGATCTGGCCTGCTGGCTGCTCGGCCAGACTGATCTGAGCATCGAGGGGGTGGCAGAGCGCCTGGGCTACCTGGACCCTACCAACTTCAGCCGCACCTTCCGGCGCTGGCTTGGCGAGACGCCACGTGCGTTCCGACAACGTGCACTGGCCCGCGCGGGAGGGTTTGACGTTCTGCCCTCGCCGCCCCTATAGTGGCGTATTGACCCCCGCCACAGGCTGAACCTCTCCATCGCCAAGGCGCCTGCTGCTGCAAACCAGCCCAGGACCGGATCAGTAGAAATGATCGACTAAGACCTTGAGCTCAAGGCCGTCGAAAAACGCCAGGGAAGCAGGTCAGGCACCGAACATGGTCTTTTCAGCAAACAGCTCAGAGAGTCTGCACAGACCTCGAGCACCCGCACAACCTTCAATCACAGCCCCTACGCGCGCTCTGCGCAGGCTGCTATTGATGCTGTGCCTGGCCTTCACGTCCTGCGCTGCCAGCGCACAGACCACGACCCTGGTAGTCGACGGTTCTGAAACCGCGATTAACCTGCAGACCCACGCCTACTATCTGAGAGACCCGCAGGGCAAGCTGGACATCGACGAAGTGCGCGCACGCGACGCGCAGTTTCTACCCGCCAACGAACGCCGCGACCTCAATTTCAGCTACACCCGCGATCATCTCTGGTTACGCGTGGATATTGTCTCGGCGGCTCCCGAGCGCAGCAACTGGATGCTCGAGATGCGCTACGCCTCGCTGGACAAGGTCAGTCTGTTCAGCATCGGCGCAGCCGGTATGCAACAGCAGCACGCCGGCGATACCCTGCCCTACTCGCAGCGCAGCATTGGCCACCGCAACCCGGTTTTCTCGATAGAGCTTGAACCCGGCGAACAGCGCAGCCTCTACATCCTCGCGCACTCCGAGGGCAGCCTGACGCTAGACAGTCAGTTGTGGAACGCGACCGCCTTCCATGAGCACAGCCAGATGAACTACGTCTTGCTGGCGGTCTACTTCGGCATGCTGTTGGCGCTGGCCAGTTACAATCTTATGCTGTTCGCCGTTCTGGGCGAACGCTCCTTTGCGCTTTATGTCTGCTTTGTCGTCAGCTTCGGTATAGCGGTGCTGGCTATCAATGGGCTGGGACCACAATATATCTGGCCGAACCTGGGCGAGATCGGCAATCGTATCCTGCCGTTCTTTCTCAGCTTGGCCGCCACGGTCGGCGTACTATTCGCGCAATCGTTTCTGGATACCGCACGGCGCGCCGAAAGTCTGAATCGGTTTCTTTCAGCCTGGGCCTGGATTGCCATGGTCTCCACGCTGCTCACGCTGGTTCTGGAGGGTCAGCGAGCGCTGCAATTGATGTCGGTCATTGGCCTGCTTACCACCCTGGTGTTGTTTGTGACCGGCATTCTCTGCGTCCTGCGACGCATTCCCGGCGCCTTTATCTTTGTGCTTGCCTGGCTCATGCTGCTGGCCGGTGGCATGCTCCTGGCACTGCGCAACTTCAGCCTGATCCCATCTACATTCCTGACCGTCAATGCCATGCAGATCGGCTCGGCAATGGAGATGCTACTGTTATCTCTCGGTCTGGCGGCGCGTTTCAATGAGCTCAAGCGGCTCAAGGAGTCAGCGCAACAGCAGGCACTGAAATCGCAAAAGCAGGTACTGGTGTCGCTGCTGCAGCAGGAAAAGATCCTTGAACAACGGGTCGCCGAGCGCACCGATGCCCTGGCCCAGGCCAATGCCCGCCTGGAGTTGCTCGCCATGCAGGATCCGCTGACCGGCCTGGCCAACCGCACCGCACTTACGCAGCACCTGCAACAGGCCATGTTGCGCACGGAACGGCGCAATGAACTGCTGGCGCTGGTGCTGATCGACCTGGACAGCTTCAAGGCAATCAACGACGAGCTGGGACATGACACCGGCGATCAAGTACTTGAGCAGGTTGCCGCACGACTGACAGCCTGTGCCCGGGAGACCGATCTTGCGGCGCGGCTGGGGGGTGATGAATTTATTCTGATCAGCGAGGGTATTCTCGATCAGGCTGACGCCTTGCGCCTTGGCGAGCGCTTGCTAGACGCCCTCAGCTTGCCGATTGAGCTGCAAAACGGCAGCATCAGCGTGGGTGCCAGCATCGGCATCAGCCTGAGTAACGGCGTTGAGCCTGATATTGAAGCGCTGATGCGCCACGCTGATCAAGCCATGTACCTGCGCAAGCGCGGCGGTCGCAACGGGGTGATGCTGTACAACCCCGAAGCAGTGTCGCCCTTCGCCGTGGGCAATCAACCGTGAGATTTGCCGGCACATCGCTCGGGCACTTTCCAATACCGTCGCTGATCCTGCTGTGCCTGTTGTTGACCTGCAGCCCTGCGCAAGCCACGCCGGGCATCCTCTTTCTGACCGGCACTGAACAGCGTATCGATCTTCAGGACTGGGTCGCATACCGACAAACGCCGCAGAACATCAGTTACCAACAGCTACTCGACAGCAAAAGCGCCTGGTCTTCCGGGTCCAACCGGACCGACATGAATTTCGGCTACACCCGTGATGCGGTATGGATGAAACTTACCCTCAGCTCCAGCGCCAGCCGTGACACCCTATGGCACTTGCATTTCCCTTACTCATCCTTGAACCGGGTTGATATTTACCAGAGCGACCGTGGGGTAAAAACCAGCGGCGCCACCGTACCCTTGAAACAACGAGACCTGCCGCATCGCGATCCGGCTTTCTCCCTGCGGCTTGCGCCCGGCGAACAGGTGACACTGCACATCCGTGCCGAGTCCGCAGGTAGCCTGACGCTGACCAGCCAGTTATGGTCCAGCCCCGCCTTTGCCAGCTTCAGCATCAACAGCACCGCATTACTCGCACTCTATTGCGGCATGCTCATCGCCCTGGCGCTGTACAACCTGCTGCTGTTCAGTGTGTTGCGCGAACGCAGCTACCTGCTGTATGTCTGCTTTGTGCTCAGCTTCGGTCTTGGGGTCCTGTCGTTTACCGGCCTGGGTGCCCGCTATATCTGGCCTGGCCTGGGTGAATGGGGCGGCCGCCTGCTGCCGCTGGGGCTGTGCTTGGCTGCCACCATAGGCACCCTGTTTACCCGCAGCTTCCTCAATACGCGTCAGCATATGCCTGGCTGGCACCGGATACTGTCTGCGCTGGCGCTGGCCAGCCTGCTGTTGACCATAGCCAGCCTGTTTTTGCCCGTGCATTGGGTGATTCTCAGTATGTCGCTGCTGGGTATGTTGGGGGCGCCACTGACGCTGACCTGTATTCTGCTCGCGGTTCGCTACCGGGTGCCCGGCGGGCGCATCTTTTTCACCGCCTGGGCCTGCATGATCGTCGGCGTCGTGTTGCTGTCATTGCGCAACTTCGGGGTAATACCCTCCAATCTGGTCACCACCTACGCCATGCATGTGGGTTCGGCACTCGAAATGCTGCTGCTGTCCTTTGCGCTGGCGGCGCGCTTCAATACGTTGAAACAGCAAAAGGAAGAAACCCAGGCAAACCTGGTCAGCGCGCTACGAACCCATGAGCAGGAACTGGAAAAAAAGGTGCAGGGAGCGCACCGAGGCTTTGCAAGTGGCCAACACTCGGCTCGAAGCCATGGCCATGCATGACCCGCTGACAGGCCTGGCCAACCGCAGCGCACTGGACACGCATATGACCCAGGTACTGCGCCGCTCACAGCGGCGGCCTATTCCCCTGGCGGTGATGCTGATTGATCTTGATGGCTTCAAGCAGGTCAATGATCAGCTCGGTCACGAGACCGGCGACCAGGTGTTGCGCACTATTGGCGAGCGATTGCGCAGTATCGCCAGGGAGTCTGACTTTGTCGCGCGCCTGGGCGGAGACGAATTCGTACTGGTGGCCGAGGATATAGGCACCCCGGAACAGGCGCACAACCTCGCAGAGCGCTTCCTTGATACGCTGAGCATGTCCATCGACATGGAAACCCAGAGTCTTGCCGTGGGCGCCAGCATCGGCGTCAGCATGACCTTTGCAGCGGAGCCGGATATGGCTCAGATGTTGCGGCAGGCGGACATGGCGATGTACAAACGTAAACGCAGCGGCCGCGGCGGGGTCAGTTTCTTTTCCGAAGAATCCAGCGGCCAGGAGCCAGCCTGAATCCTTCTGTAGCCATCAATCAGGGGCGAACGCCGCCGCTCACCCCTGTCTCGCTCAGTTGGCCGGCACCACTTTAAGCAGCTTGCCGTCTTCCGCATCCGTCAGCAGATAAAGCGCGCCATCCGGGCCGCTACGCACATCGCGGAAACGGCTGTCGAGTTCCTTGAACAGGCTTTCCTGCTCGACCACCTCATTACCCTCCATGACCACACGGCGTACCTCTTTCGCTGCCAGAGCCGCGACCATCAGATTGCCGTTCCACTCGGGAAACAGCTCACCCCGATAGAGCGCGAAGCCGGCGGGCGCGATGGACGGCGTCCACTCCAGTAATGGCTGTTCAAGGCCTGGCAGCTCGGTATGGGGACTGATCACCGCACCACTGTAATCCACGCCGTAGGTGATTTTCGGCCAGCCGTAATTGTTGCCAGGCTCTACCAGGTTGATCTCATCCCCACCACGCGGGCCATGTTCGTGAGCCAGCACACGCTGCCCTTGAGCATCATAGATAAGCCCCTGAACGTTGCGATGGCCGATGCTGTAAAGCTCTGGAAGAGCGCCCTCCTGCCCCACGTAAGGATTGTCTTCAGGCGCCGAGCCGTCGCGATTCAGGCGAACGATTGCGCCGATATGGCTGGTGGTCTTCTGCGACTCTTCACGATAATTGAAGCCGTCACCCAGGCTCAGCAACAGGGTGTTGTCCGGCAGAAACGCAATGCGCCCACCGTAGTGCGCCGAGCCCGACTTGGCCGGCGTGACACGGAAAAGCTCTTCAACGTTGGTCAGCGCCTGACCATTCAGAGTCGCGCTGGCCAGACAGGCGTGATTGGCCTTGGCGGTACCGCACGCGTAACTCAGAAAAACGCGATTGTTCTGCTCGAACTCCGGGTCCAGTGCAATCTCGAACAGGCCAGCCTGCCCGGACACATAAACCTCAGGCACGCCACTGACCGACTCGGCCTGCAACTCACCGGCGGCATTGATGTGCCTGAGCTGCCCGGTACGTTCGGTTATTAGCATGCCGCCATCCGGCAGGAACGCTAACGACCAGGGATTTTCCAGACCCTCGGCCAGCGTTTCGACCTTATAATCGGCCGCCTGAACAGACCAGGCAGAAGCCAGCGTGACTGCCGCCAACAAGGCGCTTTTTTTCCACATGTCAGAACCCTTCAATTGAATGAGTATTAGCCAAGTACGCGCAAGCCACGCCTGACGATTGGACGA
This sequence comes from uncultured Pseudomonadaceae bacterium, assembly GCA_963974865.1. Taxonomy (GTDB): domain Bacteria; phylum Pseudomonadota; class Gammaproteobacteria; order Pseudomonadales; family Pseudomonadaceae; genus Halopseudomonas. The sequence continues at coordinate 169,864 of CAXBEU010000004.1, forward strand.
GTCAATCGACCATATAACCAACTACCCACGGCGACCGCCGCCAGCATCAACAGCAGACCCCAGGTCCCGCGCGTGGCGGCGATAAAAGTCGGCATGGGCGCGAAGTGATCGGTCAACCTGAACGCCACCCAGATGCCCACGCCACCAGCCAGCGCGAACAACAGGCCGCGCCAGGGCTTGAAGATGCGGCCAAGGCCCGCAGCAACCGGCAATGCAAATACAAAGGTCACCGCGACCATCAGACCAAATATGGGGGTGAAGCCAGCGAGATCACGCAGGCTGGTGACCATGCGTTGCTCAGCAGAAATGGGCGTACCCAGTTGCTGAAGCTCGTAGAGATTCAATTGGGTCTGCACCAGCGAGCCCAACACCGTAGCCACCAGCACACTGAATACGAAAAAGAAAAAAATGCGCAGAACCGTTATCAGCATCGAATGAACATCCTGTTTTGATATTTAAAGTGTGACATCGGCGGTCTCAGCTGACACGCCGGAGCTGTAACCGCATATGTTACCGATCAACTCTGAGCGGAGGGCAGTTCGGGCAGGTTGCGCAGAGCAGTTTCATAAGCGGACATGTCGAAGGGAGCATCGGTGTCGAGCATGACGCCGATGCAATGGGCCAACACATCGGCCATCATGTCCATGCTGTCTTCACGGCTGAAACCAACCAGGACAAGCTTGTTCAGCGCGGCCTGGGCAGAAGCGGGTTCGTTGCTCGCCAACTGGTTTTCAATGGCTTCAAGCAAGCGCTGATGGGCAAATAGCTCGTCGGCCTGCTGGTCTTCGGGAGAGGTGTCTTCAGGAGATTGCATGGCAGTGTCTCGGCGGGGCGGATAAGGGGGCAGCTAGCCCCCCTCCAACTCAGTTGATCTTCGGATCCAGCTCACCGCTGGCGTAGCGGGCGAACATGGCTTCCAGGTTGACCGGCTTGATCTTGGAAGCATGCCCGGCAGTGCCGAAGGCCTCGTAGCGGGCAATGCACACGTCGCGCATGGCCTTCACGGTTTCACCAAAGAATTTGCGCGGGTCAAATTCACTGGGGTACTTGGCCATATGCCGGCGCATGGCACCGGTCGACGCCAGACGCAGGTCGGTATCGATGTTGACCTTGCGCACGCCGTACTTGATGCCTTCGACGATTTCTTCGACAGGCACGCCGTAGGTTTCCTTGATGTCGCCACCGTACTCATTGATGATCGCCAGCCACTCCTGCGGCACCGAAGACGACCCGTGCATCACCAGGTGGGTGTTGGGGATACGCGCATGGATCGCCTTGATGCGATCGATCGCCAGGATGTCGCCCGTTGGTGGCTTGGTGAACTTATAAGCGCCGTGGCTGGTGCCGATGGCGATAGCCAGGGCATCAACATGAGTCTGCTTGACGAAGTCGGCAGCTTCTTCCGGGTCCGTCAGCATCTGGCTGTGGTCCAGCACACCTTCGGCGCCCACGCCATCTTCTTCGCCAGCCATGCCGGTCTCCAGGCTGCCCAAGCAACCGAGCTCACCTTCCACGGACACGCCGCAGGCGTGGGCGAAAGCGACAGTCTGCCGGGTTACGGCGACGTTGTAGTCATAGTCGGCCGGGGTCTTGCCGTCTTCCTTGAGCGAGCCGTCCATCATCACCGAGCTGAAACCCAGCTGGATCGAGCGCTGGCAGACGTCCGGGCTGGTTCCGTGATCCTGATGCATACACACCGGGATGTGCGGGAATTCTTCAATCGCGGCCAGGATCAGGTGGCGCAGGAAGGGCGCACCAGCATATTTGCGTGCACCGGCAGACGCCTGCACGATCACCGGCGAATCGGTCTTGTCAGCCGCTTCCATGATGGCGCGCATCTGTTCCAGATTGTTGACGTTGAACGCCGGGACGCCATAACCAAATTCGGCGGCGTGATCGAGCATCTGACGCATGCTGATAAGAGCCATTTGTATTCTCCAGTAATCAGTAATAAAAACCGTGTTTCAGCCTGCCGCAGTGCGCGACAGGCTGCAAGTTATTGGCTGGTTTTACGCTCTTCCAGCACCGCTACCGCGGGCAGAACCTTGCCCTCGACAAACTCCAGGAAGGCCCCACCGCCGGTGGAAATATAGGAAATCTGCTCGGCCACACCGTATTTATCGATTGCCGCGAGGGTGTCGCCACCGCCGGCAATGGAAAACGCCGGGCTTTCGGCAATCGCTAACGCCAACGCCTTGGTGCCGTTGCCGAACTGGTCAAATTCGAACACGCCCACAGGCCCGTTCCACAGAATAGTACCGGCGGACTTCAACAGCTCGGCAAAATGCGCAGCGGTCTGTGGGCCGATATCCAGAATCATGTCATCCGCGCTCACGTCAGCCACCAATTTGACCGTCGCCTTGGCGCTTTCGGCAAACTCGCTGGCGACCACAACGTCGATGGGCAGGGGCACGCTGACCTTCTCGGCGATAGCCCGAGCGGTGTCCAGCAGATCCGCTTCATACAGCGACTTGCCCACCGGGTAACCGGCCGCCGCCAGAAAGGTATTGGCAATGCCGCCGCCGACAATCAACTGATCGCATTTGTCTGACAAGGCATTAAGTACATCCAACTTGGTAGAGACCTTGGAACCGGCCACGATGGCCGTCATCGGCCGCGCAGGTTTCAGCAAGGCCTTGGCCAGCGCCTCCAGCTCGGCGGCCAGCAGCGGGCCAGCACAGGCGACCTTGGCAAACTTGGCCACGCCATGGGTTGAACCCTGGGCGCGGTGCGCGGTACCGAAGGCGTCCATCACGAACACATCACAGAGCGCCGCATACTGCTGCGCCAACTCGTCGGTATTCTTCTTTTCACCCTTGTTGAAGCGCACGTTCTCGAGCAGCACTACCTCACCCGGCTGCACCTCGACACCCGCCAGATAATCCTTTACCAGGGGCACGTCACGACCTAGTGCCTTGGACAGATAAGCCGCAACCGGCGCCAGGCTGTCTTCCTCGCTGAACACGCCTTCCTCAGGACGCCCGAGGTGCGAGCAGATCATGACCGCCGCACCTTGCGCCAATGCCTGCCTTATGGTCGGCAGGGCGGCGAGAATGCGCGCATCGCTCTTAACCTGGCCATCCTTGACGGGTACGTTCAGATCCTCACGGATCAGTACGCGCTGGTTCTTCAGATCCAGCTCGTTCATGGTCAATACGCTCATTTAAAGCTCCTGGGCCTTTCAGTCAAAATCAATGCTCCGCCGCTTGCGCCGCCTGCAGCCAGTATCCGGCCACATCCAGCATGCGGTTGGCGAAGCCCCATTCATTGTCAAACCAGACCAGCAGATTCACCATGCGCGGTCCGGACACACGAGTCTGGCTGCCATCAACCACCGCCGAATGCGGATCATGATTGAAATCACAACTGGCATGCGGCAACTCGGTGTAATCCACCAACCCCTTGTAAACACCCTGCGATGCCGCCCGCAACAGACCGTTGACCTCTTCGGCGCTGGTGTCGCGCCGAGTCTGCAGAGTGATGTCCAACGCTGACACATTCAGCGTTGGCACCCGTATCGCCTTGGCCTGAATACGCCCGGCCAATTCCGGCAGCAATCTTTCGATGCCCCGTGCAAGACCGGTCGAAACCGGAATCATCGACTGGAAGGCCGAGCGGGTGCGGCGCAGATCGGTGTGGTGATAGGCATCAATCACCGGCTGATCATTCATCGCCGAATGGATCGTGGTAATAGAGACATATTCCAGGCCGATCTGTTCATTCAGCAGCTTGAGTAATGGCACGCCACAATTGGTCGTACAGGAGGCATTGGACACCAGCCGCGCCCGCGCATCCAGTTGCTGATGGTTGGCCCCAAACACCACAGTGGCATCCACCGCCGACTCATTGGCCATGGGCTGGGAAAACAGCACTCGCGGCACACCGGCGTGGGTAAAGCGCGCAGCCTCTTCACGGGTGGTGTACTGCCCGGAGCACTCCAGCAGCAGATCGATATTCAGCGCTTTCCAGTCTACCGTCTCGGGCTGCGGCTGACTGAGCACCTGAACCGGCCGGCCGTTGATCATCAGGCAATCGCCCTCGACCCGCACCTCGCCGGGGAAGCGGCCGTGGGTAGAATCAAAGCGGGTCAGATACTCGACACTGGCCTGATCAGCCAGATCATTGAGCGCAACGATCTGCATGTTGTCCCCGCCGCGCTCATGCAATGCGCGCAGCACGCAGCGGCCAATGCGGCCGTAACCGTTCAGCGCAATGCGATAGGGACGTAGGGACGGCATTCAGCAACTCCGTTAAGCTTCAAGCTTCAAGCTTCAAGCTTCAAGCCACACCAGGTGCTTGTCGCTAGACGCTTGATGCCTGTCGCTGGATTAGTCTTCCAATAACTCTTCGGCGGCGGCCAAAATGTTGTCGACTGTGAAACCGAACTCTTCGAACAACGCCGGCGCCGGCGCCGATTCACCGAAGGTGTTCATGCCGATGACGCGACCATCCAGGCCCACATATTTGTACCAGAAGTCGCCGTGCGCCGCCTCGATGGCAATCCGCGCGCCGACTTCCAGCGGCAGTACGGCCTGCTTGTACTCCGCATCCTGCTGGTCGAAAACGCTGGTGCAGGGCATGGATACAACACGTACCCGGTAGCCCTGCTCGGTCAGCTTCTCGCAAGCCTGCATGGCCAGGCCGACCTCGGACCCGGTAGCGATCAAGATCAGCTGCGGCTCGCCGGTGCAGTTTTTCAGCACATAGCCGCCGCGGGCAATCGCGGTCTCAGTTTCAGTATCACGAATCTGATAAGGCAGGTTCTGGCGCGAGAAGATCAACGCGCTGGGGCCGTCCTTGCGCTCTATTGCGTATTTCCAGGCAACAGCCGACTCGACCGTGTCTGCCGGGCGCCAGGTATCCAGGTTTGGCGTGCTGCGCAAGCTGGACAGCTGCTCGACAGGCTGGTGTGTCGGGCCGTCTTCGCCCAGGCCGATGGAGTCGTGGGTGAACACATAGAGCACCCGCACTTTCATCAGCGCGGACATACGTACTGCGTTACGCGCGTATTCCATGAACATCAGGAAGGTTGCACCGTAAGGGATTAGGCCGCCATGCAGTGCCACGCCGTTCATGATCGCGCTCATGCCGAATTCGCGCACGCCGTAATACATGTAGTTGCCGGAGGCATCCTCCTGGGTGACCGGCTTGCAGCCGTTCCACAGGGTCAGGTTGGAGCCGGCCAGATCGGCCGAGCCGCCCAGCAGTTCCGGCAGCAGCGGACCAAAAGCATGCAGGCAGTTCTGGCTGGCCTTGCGGCTGGCGATGGTTTCGCCCTTGTCCGCCACTTGGCGGATAAAGGCCGAGGCCTTCTCGGAGAAGTCGGCAGGCAGTTCACCGGCCATGCGCCGCTTGAACTCGCTGGCCAGCTCCGGGAAGGCAGCCTGATAAGCTGCAAAACGCTCATCCCAGGCGGCTTCGGCTTTGCCACCGGCCTGACGAGCATCCCACTCGGCATAAATATCCTGTGGAATCTCGAAAGGCGCGTGCTTCCAGCCGAGCTTTTCACGCGTCAGGGCAATTTCTGCATCGCCCAGCGCCGCACCGTGACTCTCTTCCTTGCCCTGCTTGTTCGGTGAACCGAAGCCGATGATGGTCTTGCAGCAGATCAATGTGGGTTTATCGCTCTTGCGCGCTGTCTCGATCGCGGTCTTGATCTCGTCCGAATCGTGGCCATTGACGTTGCGAATCACCTGCCAGCCGTAGGACTCGAAACGCTTGGGCGTGTCATCGGTAAACCAGCCATGCACTTCGCCATCAATGGAGATGCCGTTGTCGTCATAGAAACCAATCAGCTTGCTCAGACCCAGGGTGCCGGCCAGCGAGCAGACCTCATGGGAAATACCTTCCATCAGACAGCCGTCGCCCATGAAGACGTAGGTGTGATGGTCAACGATGTCATGCCCTGGCTTGTTGAACTGCGCGGCCATGATCTTTTCGGCGAGCGCAAAGCCGACCGCATTGGCCAGACCCTGGCCCAGCGGGCCGGTGGTGGTTTCCACGCCCGGGGTATAGCCATACTCGGGGTGACCCGGAGTTTTGCTGTGCAACTGACGGAAGTTCTTCAGCTCATCGATCGACAGGTCGTAGCCGGTCAGATGCAATAGTGAATAGATCAGCATCGAGCCGTGACCGTTGGAAAGCACAAAGCGATCACGATCAGCCCAGTTCGGGTTGACCGGGTTGTGCTTCATGTAGTCGCGCCAGAGTACCTCGGCGATATCCGCCATGCCCATGGGCGCGCCGGGATGGCCGCTATTGGCTTTCTGCACGGCATCCATGCTGAGGGCACGAATGGCATTGGCTCGGTCACGACGGCTGGGCATGGGTAACTCCTGTGGCTGACAAGACAGATGAACCGGGCACTCTCAAGGGCCGCAGTCCAATTACAAGGCCGGGCATTTTCGCGCAAACAGCGGCCGTGGGCAATGAAAACCCCGATAAACCACGCGACATAACGCCAGCGTCTGAATAAACCCCCGTGACAGCCGCGGGCAATCCGCACGCGCCAAGCTATATCAATTTATTTTGATATAGCTCTTGCCGGCCTGCGCCTGCCCGCCTACACTGCGTCACATGAATTCCATCGTGCAGATAGCACCCAGCGCCTCCAGCGCCAGCGAACAGCTCGCCGCCTTTTTCAAGGCCGCGGGCGATGTGCTGCGCCTGGATATTCTGCGAGTGCTGCGCAATGACTCCTTCGGCGTCCTGGAGCTGGCAAGAATCTTTGCCATGCGCCAATCGGGCATGAGCCATCACCTCAAGGTGCTGGCCAATGCCGGACTGGTCACGACAAGACGCGAAGGCAACTCGATTTTCTATCGCCGTAGCCTGCCGGACGCCAACCAGCCGTGGCATGGCTTGCATGCCCAGCTTCTCAGCGGAGTCGATGCCCTGCCACTGGAGCCAGCGCTGATCGCAGCGATAAGTGAAGTGCACAGCCAGCGTGCCGATCTTTCTCGGCAGTTCTTCGCGCGCTTTGCCGAAGGTACCGCCGCCCAGCAGGATCTTATCGCCCATTTTGGTCTGTACCGGGAACCGTTATTGGGCCTGATCGACGGCCTGACACTGCCCGCCCACGGATTGGCCCTGGAAGTAGGCCCCGGCGAAGGCGGCTTTTTGCCCGACCTGGCCAGCCGCTTTGACCAGGTCGTGGGGTTGGATAACGCGCCCTCAATGCTTGATCGGGCGCGCCAGCAATGTGCCGACGCAGGTCTGAGCAACGTTGAATGCCTGCTCGCCGATGCCCTGGTGCCGCAATCGCTGCCCCTGGCCGATTGCCTGGTGTGCAATATGGTGCTGCATCACATGCCCGCCCCGGCCGACGCCTTGAAACGCTTCACCAGCCTGCTCAAGCCCGGAGGCAGCCTGATCCTCACTGAACTGTGCAGTCACGACCAGAGCTGGGTGCGCGATACCTGCGGCGATCTTTGGCTGGGCTTCGACCAGCTAGACCTGAATTACTGGGCCCGCGAAGCCGGATTGCTGCCAGGCAATAGCCTCTATATCGGCCTGCGCAACGGCTTCCAGATACAACTGCAACAGTTTACCAAACCGATTCTTGACCCATTTTTCCCAACAGAAGGGATAGCAGCATGAGCGATTATTCGATTTTCACTTCCGAGTCCGTGTCCGAAGGCCATCCGGACAAACTCGCCGATCAGATCTCCGACGCGGTGCTGGACGCCATCATCAGCGAAGACAAATTCGCCCGGGTCGCCTGCGAAACCATGGTCAAAACCGGTGTCGCCATCGTTGGCGGTGAAATTACTACCACTGCCTGGGTCGACCTGGAAGATCTGGTACGCAACGTCATCAAGGACGTGGGCTACACCTCCTCCGACGTTGGCTACGACGGTGACACCTGTGGCGTGATCAATATCATCGGCAAGCAGTCCCCGGATATCGCCCAGGGCGTTGACCGGCAGAAACCCGAAGACCAGGGCGCCGGTGACCAGGGCCTGATGTTTGGCTACGCCACTAATGAAACCGATGTATTGATGCCGGCCCCGGTGACCTTTGCCCACCGCCTGGTCGAGCGCCAGTCGGAAGTGCGCAAGGACGGCACCCTGAGCTGGCTGCGCCCGGATGCCAAATCCCAGGTTACCTGCCGCTATGACAACGGCAAGGTGGTCGGGATCGACGCCATCGTACTTTCCACCCAGCACAACCCGGATATCAGCCTCAAGGATCTGCGCGAAGCAGTGATGGAGGAAATTATCCAGAACGTAATTCCGTCAGAACTGCTGCACGCCGACACCCAGTACCACATCAACCCGACCGGTAACTTCGTGATTGGGGGCCCGGTGGGCGACTGCGGCCTGACCGGCCGCAAGATCATCGTCGACACCTACGGCGGCATGGCGCGCCATGGCGGTGGCGCCTTCTCCGGCAAGGATCCATCCAAAGTAGATCGCAGCGCGGCCTACGCCGGGCGCTATGTCGCCAAGAATATCGTCGCTGCCGGCCTGGCCGAGCGTTGTGAAATTCAGGTGTCCTACGCCATCGGCGTGGCACTGCCGACGTCGGTATCGATCAACACCTTCGGCACCGGCAAGATCAGCGATAGCGAGATCGTCAAGTTGGTGCGTGAGCACTTCGACCTGCGCCCTTATGCGATCACGCGCATGCTCGACCTGCTGCACCCGATGTACCGCGCCACCGCAGCCTACGGCCACTTTGGCCGCACCCCGGTGGAGATGACGGTCAAGGGCGATACCTTTACCGCTTTCCCCTGGGAGAAGACTGACAAGGTCGAGGCGTTGAAGGACGCGGCAAGCTTCAAGCTGTAAGCGGCTAGAAAAACCCGTCGGGGCTGGCGAGACCCAAGAGTCCCAGCCTTGCACTGACAACTTGCGGCTTGAAGCTTGAAGCTGCTGGTTACCGGCGATAGCCGTCATGGCAGGCCTTGCAGGCCTGCTGGACTGACTGCATTGCAGGGGTCACTTGCTCGGGGCTGGTAACGCCCTCAGCAGTAACCAGACTCAGGTCCGCCACAGCGGACTGGAATTGATCGATGCGCGCGGCGAAGCCGTCGGCGTCAGCCCAGACCTCTGGCAAAGCGGCGTTGGGCTGCGGGTTGTTTTGGTCAGGGGCAGGAAAGTGGCCCCAGGGCGCATCCGCCAACTCAGCCAGCTCTGCGGCATGCACAGCGAAGGTATCGCCATCGAATGCCAGGCGACCCGAGAGCATGCCGCCCATGGGTTCGCTGTGCTGCAGAAATTGCTGGAACGCGGCCTGGCGCTGACCCTCGGGCGAATTCGGGTCGGCCTGCTGATTGCCACAGGCAGCCAGCAGTAGCGACAGGGACAAACAGGAAAGGATTTTCAGGGTGGAGACTGACTGCATGGTTTCTTCCCGAGGTTTGACAAAGGCGGAGGACAGTATCACGGCTTCCGCAAAACCGGCCAAGCACGCGCTGTTTCAGCATGTGCCTGACCTAAGATTTTGACCCCGCTCGAGGGGCGCTGCAGCGACCAGCAGCTTTTCTGCCAGCACCAAGTGCTTGTGGGGAGGCTCGGGGTCGGACCGTCGATGGCAAGGATGCCATCGATGAGCCTACAGGGACGTATTCACGGCGTGTCCGACCCCGAGCCTCCACGCGGGCGCGATGCCAGCAAAAGGCACAAGAGGTCGTCAGGCTCGAGCAGTGTCGTTAAAGAAACAACCGCGCCCATTCGCTAACTACGAATGGAGTAATCGCATGAGTGCTGTAATGAAAGACAAGAGCTTTACTGACTACAAGGTTGCCGATATCAGCCTGGCCGACTACGGCCGCCGTGAAATCATCATCGCCGAATCGGAAATGCCCGCGCTGATGGCGATGCGCAACAAGTACAACGCCGAACAGCCGCTCAAAGGCGCGAAGATTCTTGGCTGTATTCACATGACCATCCAGACCGCCGTATTGATTGAAACGCTGGTCTCCCTGGGCGCCGAAGTGCGCTGGTCCTCGTGCAATATCTTCTCCACCCAGGATCACGCCGCAGCCGCCATAGCTGCCGCTGGCGTTCCGGTCTTTGCCTGGAAAGGCGAAACTGAAGAAGAGTACGAATGGTGCATTGAGCAGACCATCCTCAAGGATGGCCAGCCCTGGGAAGCCAACATGGTATTGGACGATGGCGGCGACCTGACCGAGATACTGCACAACAACTACCCGGCGATTCTCGACAACGTGCACGGCGTGACCGAAGAAACCACCACCGGTGTCCATCGCCTGCTGGATATGCTGAAAAAAGGCACGCTCAAGATTCCCGCTATCAACGTCAATGATTCGGTTACCAAGAGCAAAAACGACAACAAATACGGTTGCCGCCACAGCCTCAACGACGCCATCAAGCGCGCCACCGACCACCTGTTGTCCGGCAAGCAGGCACTTGTGATCGGTTACGGTGACGTAGGCAAGGGCTCGGCACAATCGCTGCGCCAGGAAGGCATGATCGTCAAGGTCAGCGAAGTCGACCCGATCTGCGCGATGCAGGCCTGCATGGACGGCTTCGAGCTGGTCTCCCCGTTCAACGACGGCATCAACGACGGCACCGCCGAGTGCATCAACACCCAGGTGCTGAGCCGCATCGACCTGCTGGTAACCACTACCGGTAACGTCAACGTCTGCGACGCCAACATGCTCAAGGCATTGAAGAAGCGCGCCATCGTCTGCAACATCGGCCACTTCGACAACGAAATCGATACCGCTTACACCCGCGCCAACTGGCACTGGGAAGAGGTCAAGCCGCAGGTTCACAAGCTGCACCGCACCGGCAAGGACAACTTTGACGCCAGCAACGATGACTATCTGATCCTGCTCGCCGAAGGCCGTCTGGTTAACCTGGGCAACGCAACCGGCCACCCCAGCCGCATCATGGATGGCTCCTTCGCCAACCAGGTACTGGCGCAGATCCACCTCTACGGCCAGGGTTATGCCAAGCTGTCAGCGGAAAAGAAAGCCGAGCTGCTGCGTGTTGAAGTGCTGCCGAAGAAGCTGGACGAAGAAGTCGCCCTGGAAATGGTCAAGGGCTTTGGTGGCGTGATCACCAAACTGACCAGCAAGCAGGCCGACTATATCGGCGTCAGCGTCGATGGCCCGTTCAAGCCAGAAGACTACCGCTACTAAAATCAGCGACAGGCCCCCAGCACAGCTGGGGGCTTGAAGCTCGCATGAGACAGAGCATGAGCATAACCAGACATAAACCGGTCAGTTTCGAGTTCTTCCCGACCAAGACCGATGCCGGGCATGAAAAACTGATCGCCACCGGCAAGATCCTGGCCGCCGAAAATCCCGAATTCTTTTCGGTGACCTATGGCGCCGGCGGCTCAACCCGTGACGGCACCCTGAAAACCGTCCTTCAGCTGGATCAGGAAGTGCAGGTACCTACCGCCCCGCACCTGTCCTGTGTCGGTGATAGCAAGGAAGATTTGCGCGGCCTGCTGAACCTGTACAAGGAATCCGGCATCAAGCGTATCGTTGCGCTGCGTGGCGACCTGCCCTCCGGCATGGGTCAGGCATCGGGTGAATTGCGCTACGCCAATGAGCTGGTGGAATTCATTCGCAACGAAACAGGCGACCATTTTCAGATCGAAGTCGCGGCCTACCCCGAAGCGCACCCCCAGGCGCGGCATTTCGAGGCGGACCTGGAGAACTTCATCCGCAAGGCCAAGTCTGGCGCCGACAGCGCCATTACCCAGTACTTCTTTACCGCCGACTGTTATTTCTATTTTGTTGATCGCGTGCGCAAGGCCGGCGTGGATATCCCCATCGTCCCAGGCATCATGCCGATCACCAATTACAGCAAGCTGGCGCGTTTTTCCGACGCCTGCGGCGCAGAAATCCCCCGCTGGATTCGCAAGCAACTGGAGTCCTACGGTGACGATAGCGAGAGCATCAGCGCCTTCGGTACACAAGTGATTACCGAATTGTGCCAACGTCTGATTGACGGCGGCGCTCCGAGCCTGCATTTTTATACGCTGAATCAGGCTGAACCGAGTCTGGCGGTGTGGCGCAATCTGCGAGGCCAATAGTCCGGTTCAAGCTATCCACCCTCAGCATAATCTGAAAAGCCCGCATGAAGCTGCCATTACTGACGATACTGCTTGGATTATTTGCCTGTACTAAACTGCTCGCAGCCCCAGTGCATATTGTCAGTGAGGAATGGCCGCCCTTTATCTACTCGGAAGAAGGTGAAATAAAAGGTGCTGACAAAGAGATAACCGAGCAGGTGCTTAGCCAGCTCGGTTATCAGGTGACCTGGCAGTTGATGCCCTGGCGACGGGTATTGCACGACGTCGCCACCGGGGCTGCAGATGCGATTCTGGACATCGCCCCCCATGCCGATCACCAGGATACCTATCTGTTCACCACCGAGCCGCTCTCCAGTCACGAAACCGTGCTCTTCCATGACCTGCGCCGCCCCTTTGCCTTCAATGACCTGTCCGACCTTGCCGGACTGGTAGTCGGCGTCTCGCCTGGCTACCTGTACAACAATCCCGACTTCATCAACTCCGAGGATTTCTTCCGCGAGCCGGCGCCGAGCTTCGAGGCCAACTTGCAGAAGCTGCTGCGCGGGCACGTAGACCTGGTCGCAATGAGTCGACCGGTCGGCATTTACACCAGCCGTGTGCTGGGCGTTGAGCAGCAGCTCGGCTTTCATCCGACGCCATTGAGCAGCAGTGATTTCTACCTGGCTTTTCACCATGCGGACAAATGGCAGGACACTGCGCAGCAGTTTTCCGAAGCCTTGAACCACTTCAAGACCACCGACGAATACCGCGAGATACTGCGCAAATACGCGCTGGAGTTCCAGCACGGCAGCTTGAGTCTGGCCGCGCCCTGACCGCCGGGCAGAGCGCACTGCGTTGCTTCACCCTTTCTGTTATACTCCGCGCTCTTCATTATCGGCCGTACGGGCAACCCCTGTTCGCAACGGCCATCACAGGGTTATCTGAATGTCCTTTGCAACTCTCGGTCTCTCCGACGTGCTCGTGCGCGCCGTAGCTGCCACTGGTTATACCTCCCCTACACCTGTCCAGGCTCAAGCCATCCCCGCCGTACTCGAAGGTCGCGACCTGATGGTTGCCGCGCAGACCGGCACCGGCAAGACCGCAGGCTTTGCCCTGCCGATTATCGAAAAGCTCTTTCCTGGTGGGCACCCCGATTCCACGCACCGCCGCGCACCCAAGCAGGTTCGCGTGCTGGTGCTGACACCGACCCGTGAACTCGCGGCTCAGGTGCACGAAAGTTTTGTTACCTACGGTGGCGAGCTGCCGATGAAAACCGCCTGTGTATTCGGTGGCGTCGGCGCCAATCCGCAGATGAAAGCTATTGCCCCCGGCCTGGATATCCTGGTCGCCTGCCCTGGCCGTCTGCTCGACCTGGTCGGTCAGCGCGCCGTCGATCTGTCAAAGGTAGAAATCCTGGTCCTCGACGAAGCTGACCGCATGCTCGACATGGGCTTTGTCCATGACGTGAAAAAAGTCATTGCCAAGCTGCCCAGCCAGCGTCAAAGCCTGCTGTTCTCCGCGACTTTCTCGAAAGAGATCACCGAACTGGCGAACAAGCTGCTGGATAATCCAGCCCGTATTCAAGTTACTCCGCCGAATACTACAGTAGAGCGCATTTCACAGACGGTCTACCGTGTACCGGCCGGTCACAAGCGGGCGCTGGTCGCGCACTTGATCACCATGGGTGCCTGGGAACAGGTGCTGGTCTTTACCCGTACCAAGCACGGCGCCAACCGCCTGGCCGAGTACCTGGACAAGAACGGCCTGCCCGCTGCAGCGATTCACGGCAACAAGAGCCAGAGCGCACGGACCAAAGCCCTGGCCGACTTCAAGGCCAACAAGCTGCGCATTCTGGTCGCAACCGATATCGCCGCTCGCGGCCTGGATATCGATCAACTACCTCACGTAGTCAACTTCGAGCTGCCGAATGTGTCGGAAGACTACGTACACCGTATCGGCCGTACCGGCCGTGCGGGTCGCAGTGGCGGCGCGGTATCACTGGTCAGCCCCGACGAAGAGAAGCTGCTCAAGGCTATCGAGCGCATGACCAAGCAGCAGATCGACGAGGGCACACTGGAAGGCTTTGAGCCACCAGCCGAGAGCGAACTGAACAGCGACCGTCCGGAGCGAGCCCGTGGCGCCCCTAGCGCTGGCCGTGGTCAGCGCCCAGCTGCAGGCGCCGGTGCTGGCGCAGGCCGCGGACAGGGCCGCAGCGACAAGCCGCGTTCGGAAAAGCCGCGTAGCGACAAGCCACGCAATGATCGTCCACGCACAAGCCAGCCCCAACGTGCCGCCCGCCCCAACAGCGAGCCGCAGGACAGCGTCAGCGAAGAACGTCGCCACCAGGCGCATGGCAACAAGGCCGCGCCAAGCTCGCCGCGAAGTGACAGCCCACGCAAGCCAGCAGGCAATCGCCCGCAGCGCGAGAAGCCGGCACTGTTTGGCCGTTAAGGTCAGATAGGCATAAAAAAAACGGGCCACGGCCCGTTTTTTTTATGCTCGGATAACGCTCAGCGACCGGCTCATAGCCTGTCGCTGGAATTCAGCCGCGCTCGCCTACCAGCTCCGGCTGTTGCTGCTTCTTGCGCGCCGCGTAATGCTTCTTCAATTCCGGCATTTCCACCGACAGCAAATGCCCGTCATCATCATTATGCACGGTCAGTACCTGCTGCTCCTGCAGCAACTTCATCAACCGCGGATCCACCCCAAAACTGCTCGACAAGGTCGTATCACTGATATCCGGTACTCGCTTGCGGCGTTCGAACTTGTCCGCCTGCTTTCTGCGGTAAACCGCCCAGATACTCAGGATGCCGGCAACCATCAGACTCAGGACCAGGTACAACAGCAAACTATCAAGCCCAGACAAAAGTTGCGTGCCCATTTCTATACGGGGGCCCTGGCGCTGATCGTCGATCAGATCGACGATCCCGTTATACATCAGCCAGACAAACACCACCCAGGCGATAATCGTCAGAATGATGTCGACCAGCTGCGGCAACCAGTGCCTCGGCGTGTGGATCAGGTTCATGTGTCACTCCTTGCGATGCCGCGATCCGGGCTGGTCCAGCGGGCGCGCTCTTGCCGCGGCCTGAGCATGACGCGTGGAAAACTCGCCAAGGTGGTGAACAGCGTTATGGTCCAGAACACCAGGGGATACCAGATGACCCAGAACAGCGTGCGTCCCAGCTTCGCTTCATAGCGCCGCTCGATAAACAGGCTCAAACTGAACTGCATCAGGCACACGCAAGCCAGCACCAAACCGGTAAAGCCTGGCGGAACAATGCGCACCACCTGCAGGTTCTCCGGCAGCACAAAGATCAAGCCCAGCGCCCACAACACAATGGTGATGGCGAAAGTGAAGGCCCATACGGCTGATAGACAGAACTCGATCAGCAGCGGCCACATGTAGCGGAAGCGCCATTTCCAGATACTGGCGATATTCTTGCGCAATACTTCTGCGCCGCCGCGTGACCAGCGCAGGCGCTGTTTCCACAACCCACGCAGGGTTTCCGGCATGAGAATCCAGCACAGGGCGCGGGGCTCATAGAAAATCGACCAGTGATCCAGCTGCAGCTTCCAGCTGATATCGATATCTTCGGTGATCATGTCCGGGCTCCAGTACTCGACCCGATCCAGAGCGCTACGGCGGAACGCGGCAACCACCCCAGAGACCGTGAACACCCGACCATAGACGCGCTGGGTACGCTTGATAAGCCCGATGATCGAGGAAAACTCGCCGACCTGAATGCGTCCAATCAGCGTGGAGCGTGTGCGAATGCGCGGATTGCCGGTTACTGCGCCCACACGCGGGTTTTCGATCAGCGGCGCGACCAGATAAGCCACCGCGTCCTCGGCCAGCAGCGCATCGCCATCGATACAGACCAGATATTCGCTGCGCGCGGCCAACGCGCCCATACGCAGTGCAACAGCCTTGCCCTGGTTTTTTGCCAGGTGCACTACCCGCAGCAACGGGTGTTGCAACGCCAGCTCATCAAGAAGCTCACCGGTATCGTCGCTGGAGCCGTCGTTGATCGCGATAACTTCAATGTTCTGATAGCGCTGAAGCAAGGCGGCACCGACCGTTTCTGCCACGCGCGGCCCTTCGTTGAAACAGGGAATCAGAATGGAGACCAGCGGGTTGCCTGCCAATTCCGGCGCAGGCACATCACCGTCACGTGACTAGGGCCACTTGCGCTCCCAGTTCAACCAGAAGAACAGCCCGCCGGCAATCCACAGCGCGGACATCAGCAAGGGGTAGAAAAACACGAAATTGAGCATCAGGGTGCCGGTAATGGCCAGGGCCAGGGCCAGCGGACCCAGCAGCACCAGGAGCAATACGATAAAGGCAATCGTGCGTTCTCTCATCGCTCGGTACTCCAGGCATTGGACAGCACCGGGCGTATCAGCCCCAGGCGCGGATTATCCGTATGGAAATCATCCGGGTAGTAGCCAAAGTGCCGCACACCTTCCCATTGCAGACGATGCATCCAGCGCACCAGCAATTCGCTGTCCACGGGGCCTTCCTGCCCCACTCGCCAATCACGTGCCTGTAGCTCGAACAGTGTCTTGTCCATTGCGTCAGGGTACTGTTTCACCTGGCGCACCAGGCGTGACAGCCAGGCCTCGGACTCCGCCTTGCTGATGCCCTCCATCAACGGCATGGCCATGATGGCGGTCCAATCGTAGTTATTCAGGAAGTCATGCATGTTCTGCGCGAACCACTCTTCGCTTTGCGGCTCAAGTATCGGCATGGCGAAGATATTGCGTGCGGTTTTGACCTGTGGTCCGCGGATCGCTTTCACCTTGTCTGCCAGCTCCAGGGTAAAGTCGATCAGATACTGGCTTTTGAACCGCGTCCAGGCAGCCAATTGTTCCGGGTCAGCGCGCAAGGCATTCAGATCCGGATTAAGCCCCGCATCGGCGTAGGCCTGACGCGCAGCGCCGCCGGCGTCTTCGAAGTCCGATAACAGCGCATCGTCATGGAACAGCAGACCCTGGAAGCTGGCATGTGCGGCCAGATCTTCATAAATCTCGCCAATCTGCTGGCGCGCCCGGGCATCGAATGGCGACAGGCGCTGGTACTGCACCGGATCAACTGCCTTGTTGCTAGTCTCACCATCGATAGCTGTGACCCGCGGCAAAGCCGGATCAAGATCAAAACTCATGACCGGCATCCAGGCGTAGATGTCGACCCCTGCGCGAGTACGCAGCTGCCACGCCGCCCGGTTGAACAGATCAGCGCGCATTGGCAGGTGGCGGTTGGGGAAGTACAGCGACTGAACCGTGCCGTCGCCTTTAGGGTCGGCATAGGCCTGCAGGAATACGGTATTGATGCGCAAGTCGGAGATGCGTTGAACCAGCAGTCCCAGATTGGCCTCCATCTGCACCGGATCAGGATCGTAGACGTAATCCAGATCAACGTGTGCCACGCGGATCGCCGGCTCATCCTGCATACCGCTGATGGCTGCGGCGAAACTCTGGGTCGAAGGATCTTCGCCGATCAGATAGCGTCCGGTATTCTGCAAATTGGCTACCGTCGCCAGACCACCTTCCAGCGTCAAAGCCATCTGGTAACCGTTGTCGTCCAGCACCTCCAGCGCCATGCCGTTGGCGGCGCCATAGGGCCAGACCCACACGCGCGGACTGCGTCCGGTGATGTCGCGGATTTTCTGGCTGATGCGCTGTGCATCAGTACCCAGGCGTGCACGGTAAGCGGCGGCGGTTTCGTACTGTCCGGTGGCCGGATCGTAGAGCCGGTTGGCTGCCGCAGGCAACTGGTTGCCCTGGGCGTTGGCCAACGCACCGAAGTGAAGGTTGTCTGTGTGTGCAGCAATCTCTACCAGACCCGATTGCGAAATCTCGCGAATCTGCTCGCGGGTGGCAAAGCGGCTACGTGGCACCGGCAAGCCACCAAAATCAACCTGCTGACCGGCCGGCGTATCCATCCAGGCACCGACTGGTGCCAGCACCGCAGGCCACTGATAGGCCCTTAATATCGGCAGAACACGCTCCCGGAAGCTGCTGAAACCATCATCAAAGCTCAGCAGGATGGCCTTTTCTGGCAGTTCCGCTCCGCCGCGGCGCGCTTCGAGGATCTGATCAATGGACACGGCCTGATAGCCGTTTTCACGCAACCAGGCAAGCTGGTCAAGCAGGTTCAGGGTGCGAACCGAGAGAAACGCATGATCCGGGTCAGCATCCTGCACATCGTGGTAGGCCAGTGCCAACACGTGGTTCTTGGGCCAAGGCGCTTCACGATCAGTGACGGGCCTATCCGCAGGCGCGGTAAAAGGCACGTGCTGCTGGGCGCAGGCAACGCTGAGCAGCAGGGTCAGTAACAGGCAGATTCGTCCTAGCAACATCATCACAGTCCCTTGAATCGGAAATTGACATCGAGGACAAGCCGGTATTCCTGCTCGCGATCCCCATCGTAGGGTCTGCTCAAGGCAGACAGCAGGAAGCCACTGTCAAACACATCATTCATGCGCAGCCGCTGGCCATAACCAAGCAGGCCCATACCACCACCGTCGAAGTCACGCTGCTGGTAATAGCCCGCGCCGATCTGTATATCCTGGCTCCAGACTGTCTCGTAGCGGCGATGCAGAATATGCGAGAGATTCAAAGTCGAAATCACACTGGCATCTCTTTCCGGGTTGAAATACGGACCGTCGCCCCCTTGGCTGTTGCGGCTGGTGGACAGCTCCAGCCCGGCATCCAAAGTCATACGCGGCGCGGTAAAGACCCGCTGACTGCCGTCCAGCACCACGGCCAGGCGGTCGTTGCCGTCGCTGAATGACATTGGCAGGATCGACAGGCTGACTTCACGGCTCTCGCTTTCCCGCCAGCGGCCATAGGTCGACAGGCTATCGGCGTCGATATTGCTGTTCAACGCGCGCAGGGGTGTGGATGCAGACAGCAACTCGGCTGACCAACCGTATTGCCAGACGTCGTTGACGTCGTGAACGCCGGCCAAACGGCCGCCAGCGCGTCGCCCAAAGCCGAAGTCATGGCTGGAGATTTCTGCTTCCAGGGTGTTGTTGCGGATGCGGTGCTCAAGGCCTGCACGTAACCAATCGTGCTGGGCATCACCTTCGAGAAACTCGCCGCGGCCTGTACCGGCACCGGCGAAGGCGCGCCAGTCTTCTTTGAAAGGCGAGGTATAGAGCACTGTCTCCAAGCCAAAATCGCCACTGCCGGAGACGCTGTCGTCAGAGCTTCTGCCGCGATAGCCGGCAATACGCAACTCGGCCATGTGATGTACATCGCGTAGACGATCGACGCGCTGGGCGCGCAGATTATCCGGGAAGCGTTCGACTAGATCATCGGCCAGGGCGTCGACCTGACGCCATTCCTGCAGCGCCAGCGCGTTGGTCGCCTGGCTTGCCTCAACTTCAACCGTCTTTGGCGCGGTGCTTTCGGCAATCTTCAGCTGTTCTTCTGCACGCCTTGGCCAGCCGCGGGCGGCGTAAACACTGGCACGGCTGGTGCGCAGCGATACGTTGCCTGGCGCCGCATCTGACAGACTTTCAAAGGATTGCTGTGCTGCAGGCAAATCGTCGCGATAGAGCGCGTTGTTGGCAACCAGTATCTGGCTGTCGAGCCAGTTGTTGTTGGGCCGCCCCTCAGGCACACCCAGTGGATAGAGACGCGCGGGCTGAGCCTCGGCCAATTGCTTGCTGAGCTGATCTGCCTCTTCAAGTTCTTCGCTTTCAATCAGCGCGTAATAGAGGCTCTGGTGATCACTCAACCAGCTTTGGTCCTTGTCGTTGCTGGCCGCAATCACTTCGCGGTACAGCTCCACCGCCAGCTCAGGCTGACGCAGATAGAGCATTGCGCTGGCCGCCCAACGCAACGCGTAAGGCGGTAGAGGAACCTGCATATCCTTCAGCGCGTAGTATTCATCGACCACGCCCTGCATATCCACGCGGGCATGCAAGGCGCCCATGCGATCAACCCGCACGCGAATCACGTCAGCCTGCGCCTCTGGCAGAGACTCCCATTCTTTCATCATGGTATTTGCCTGGACCAGAGCCCGGTCGGCAATCACAAAACGTTCGGACTCAGACCGGCTGGAGGTGTCCGCCAGTCGCACCCGTTCGGCGAGCGCATCGGCGCGCATGGTCCGCAGCTCCTCGTCGCCGAGCAAATCCGGATGCTGTTCTGCCATGCCCAGCGCCAGTACCGGCAAGCCCGCGCGCTGCAGGGCAAACAGGTATTCACGCAATACATCGCGGCGGCCCGGTGCCAGTTCCCAGGCACGATCATATTCGGCAAGGGAAGCGTGCTGCTGGCCGTCGTGCATCAGGGCATAACCCAGAGCCAGGCGGGCTTCCAGCTGGCGCGGCGCCTGCTCGGTCCAGACCCGCGCGCGCTTGATGGCCGCGGGGGTCTGCCCCATGTCAGTCATGGTCATCAGCTGCGCTTGCAGCAAATCGGCCCGCGCGGGCGCCAGCGAGCGAGCCAGCAGGAAGCCATTGATGGCCTGGTCCCACTCACCGCGGTTACGCCGGGCACGCGCCATTGCTGCCACGGTGTCGGCATTCTTGGTATAAACGGCGGGGTTGGACTGGTAAAGGCGCAGCACTTCGTCGTCCTGGGCGGCCCAACTGGCAATCAGCAGAAGATCAACCTGCTGAGCAGTCGTCATTGATGGCAACTGCCGCAGGTAATCCAGCGCAGGCTGCTGGTCACCCAGGCGGGCACGCTCTATAAGACGGTCATAAGACTGGTCGGCCCAGACAAGGCTGGAGCCCAGGGACAGGCCCAAGGAGAAACAGCAAGCAATAACTCGCCTCCCTGCTAAGTTACTGAGCAATTCGGTCACTCCCTTCTCACTGGCGCGCAAATAGAACAACAGACCAGTCACGAAAAACGGTGCTGGCTTATTGGTATCAAAATAGTCGTGCGGCAATACTAGGGAACGTCTGAAGTAGCCGCCATACAGACAGCAATTCTGACTTCAACTTGC
>CAXBEU010000005.1:0-175306 GCA_963974865.1 uncultured Pseudomonadaceae bacterium
GAAAATAGCTGCATAAAAATCAAACAGGGCGACAGATACCTTGACAGTTACCGGTCACCGGACAGTAACGATTCGGAGTAGCCGACAGCCTTTGAAACAGCCGTTTTGCAAGCACTGAAATCGTTAACAGAACCCTTTATGGCTTGCTCTTTCTCGGCTCGAATTACTTTTGGAGTTGCTATGATCAGCCGCTCATCGATCTTGGGGCCGCGGTGGTATTTGTATTCGATGTGATAGTTATCGGTGTTAAATGCGGCATTTGATTTGGAGAAAAAAGCTGCCGTAAGTTTGTTCTCAAGCTCAGGCGCATATAGCTGAGAGAAGGTTTTGACGAATATCCGGGCTTCTTTCTGATCGGTATGTATGCCGTAGCCAATGTCTACGAACCAATCGTTCCACATCAACTTCACGTCCTGAATTTGGCCGGTTCCCGCCTCTTCGTTTATGAAGAACTTCACGGTTTCTGCTGAACCGGTGATACACCCGTAGAGCGCTCCGAGGCCGAGGCTTGCGGGTGTAATTTTAGGCTGAGAGCAACTGAGTGCTGACGTGACGCGCGTTGTTTCTGCTTTGAAACTTAGCGACTCGCTAGCGGCCGAAGGTAACGATGCCAGCAAAAGCCCTAATGCTATAGATACTGTCAACAGCTTCATGAATCCTCCTGATGATGCCCAACGTTTGTATAAGCGGCGCCCTACCAAGGGCGTCCGGTGGAGGCCCAGAGGGCCGGAACGAACTTGATACACTTGTTATGGCTTACTGATCCCATTATAGAATCTCCTGAAACTAGAACGAAATCTGGCTGACACCTTTCGGGCAAACACCATCATCGCTAGTGAAACATTATAAGAAAACCAAACTATCCAGCTAATTGTAAGTTCTGCAGGCGTCCAGACGCCTACCCCTGACAATATCTGCATAATAAATGAGATGCCGAGCGCTAACGGTACCAGCAGCCAAGCTATCCAGTGACCTAAACTCATCGCAATGATGCTGGAATAAAAGAAAAGCATAAAGAAGATATACAAAGAAAAAGACATTCCCAGGGGGATCATTGCCCCAGCACCGGCGGAAAAAAATATCTCGTCGCTAAAAGAACGGTAAAAAAAGCCCGCCATACCCAGTCCGTCAAAAAGCAACTGACCTGAGAATGCGATAAGTAGCAGAACCTTGAAGACTTCCGAATGTTTATCCACTTTGTTGTCCATAACGCCCCACTCACCGGAATTTTGGGAGCGAAGCGAGTAAAATTTCCGCGTGCAGTGGCTTGTTAGCACTATCAATCTGCACAATATATTATTGGTATCGCATTCATGTCTCTAACAGCATGGGCAAATGATGAAATAATCCAGAGCAATTGAATAATATGCCCTGGTACTGGTTCACCACGCTGTATTTTTGAAAATTCCGCTGTTACAGCTGATTTTGATAAAAAAGAACAACTTAGAACACACTTCCTGTGAAGCTTGTAATCTTTTAACAATCCATCAAGATAAGCTCCAGCTTGTGCTGGGCCGCCTTTTCTAACTCTAGCAATACTAGTGTTACAACCGCCATTTGAGTATGTGCCCGAGAACTTACCATTTATTCTTTCGAGCATTTGCTCTTTAGTAAAATACATATTTCCCAGATTTTTTATTCCTTGACCAACTACATCATGAAGGTTGCTTGCCGAGGTACTAGGACTGCCATGCTTTGAGTGTATGAAGCTTATGTTGGAATCAGCACGGTTCAATGTAATGTGATCAGCCCACTCAATACCCAAATCATCACAGAGTATGTAATCGTCATTTTGATGTAGACTTTCAACTACGCCAAACATTGAGTCAACGTCAAATGTCGTGCTTGCATTAGTGAAACTACCTTTTTCAGAAATTACTGTCGTAATATCAGCTTTAGGTTGCATTATTTCTAAGATGCTATTTATCTCTGAGACCCCTGATGAATCTTCAAAGCATGAACCCATGAAGTACATGTACTTTGGATCAGTGAACGTAACGCTGTAGTAACCATTTCTCACGATAAACTTCTGTAAAGTTACTTCCTTCCCATTTTCAATAACTCGAAACTTTGTCAAGGCCTTCGATGTCAATGTTATGCTTTTTTCGTTCTTTCTAAGACGCGTACAGGCTTCCCTTCCAACAACCCTACAATCTGAGTCAAGTTCATATACCTTTTCAAGGCTAGAAAATAACTTATTCTTTACCCGAGAAGAAATAACTACATCCCCACCTCTAGCTGTTTTATATTTTAAAGTCAGCCCATCCCGTTCAATTCTTTCCTGTAGCGGAGTACTCTCCACAAGAATAGCATTAGGTTCACATGCATTTAGAACATCACTTAGCTCTACCTTTTTAGCAAATGAATCTAGAAAATTATTATCGTTCGAGGGGCTTTCGATAAGCTCAACTTGCTCCTTCACCCAAACAGCTATCTCGTCAAGAGACTTCCTTTGAGATGACTCAACTAGTCGCCCAGTTCCAGAAATTGTTTTTGTTATAGCACCTTGACGTAGTTTCAAATAAAATGGAATCGACCTTCCCGCTGAATGCGTCGAAAGAAGTCCTTTTAAATCTGCCGCCTCGTATGACCTAGCTCTCATTGCCCTATCTGAAATAGTCATATTTCTTAAAGCAATTTTTTGAAATTCAACTTCGTTATCGCCGAATGTGCTGGTTAAAGCTCTACTATCAACTAGCGTAAAATGTTCTTTTATTAGCTCGGAAATATTTGCGCAACTTTTCTTGAGAATTGCCACATAATTCTGATACTCGATCAATATAATAAATGCATACACTCTATCTTCGAGAGCTTCGTCAATAAAATATACGGGTCTAACAGAGGGGAATACTCTAACTGAACATTTGTATTCCAAGTCTAATTCCTCAACTCTCTTGTCAGACCTGAAAAGGTCAACAACAAACTGGGACCCAGCATCCATATTGTCGACAGCAGCGCCGAGAATGTCATTTATGACTGAATCATCAATGGCGTGTTTAGGTACATAGAATTGTGCATTTTGTGTGAGTTCTAATCTTTCAGGCACGCTTAATACCTCCCTGTAGTGCTAACGCCCGCAGCATGCGCGGCTTTGTAGTGAAGGCGAAGCCGCAACGAAAAAGCCGTCGCTGTGCCTGCGATTGTTAGGCATTTTCTGCAGCCCACTCGGATACTTTGCTTTCCAAATCTCCAAAAATCATAATATACCTAAGTCTGAAATGGGGGTCTGATGAAGCCTTCTCCAACCTTTGAGCAAGCAACGCTGCGCAAGTAGCACGATCCTCTTGGGTGAGTAAGTCAGATTCCATTGCTTCCCCTAACACAAAACATACGTTGAGGAATGGAGCAATTTTTTGTTCCTTATAATAAGCTTTCGTCCTGATTTCACCGAGCTGCTCCATTATATGGGGCAATTGACATACTCGATTCACAAAGGCTTGATCATTATATTGCGCCTTCAGCTCAGCTTGGATTTTTGCAAAATACATCCTCAACTTTATTGCTTCAAACATAATTTCAACTCCTTACGGCTGGCATGCCTAACGCCGCAGATCAGCGGCAAAGATCCGCTGGCGCGGCTTATGCGTCAGCAAAAGGCGTGACAGCGGAGCTTTGTCCGACTGCATCGCTTTGTTGGGCTTCATTCCGAACTCCTGGAAGCTGCAATTTTTGAATTTCATTATGTACCGCTATGATTGGATCAATAAAAGGCAAACATCTATCAGTAAAAAACTCTCTAGCCCTGTTGATACGGAACGGATCAAGTAGCTTGTGAAGTGCTTGCTCTAGCTCCGCATAGTTCTGGACGTCATAAGTCTGAACCACTCGGAACTTTACAGGCACCCCAGTGGTATATAGTTGCTGAATGCGCGCAGCTACCTCTCCGGTTGTTATTCCGATTTTCAGTATCTCCTCTCCTTTACTCGTGAAGAGATTCGATCCCAGTACATAGACAGTCCCCTTCCCTTGCTCTAAGCGCCGAAGATCCTCCGTCTCTATGAGTTCGGACGGCTCTTCCTCCTCCGGGCCACCAACATGAGAGCTGGGCTCCAAAAATAACGTCATCGGTTTGGTAGACTTGTCCGCATATACGTCTGAAGCCTGCCGAGTGCTGATGTAGATCTCAGCCAGAAGCGCATGGTCGAGATTATTGTAGTGCCCTTTGTCAACATTCCGCTGATGAGCAGCGGTACCATACCAGTCAGGATACTGTTCTTTAATAAGATCTCGAATCTGCTGAGGTGTAGCACCCTCAGGTCTTCCTTGCAGAATCATTCGTATTAGGTCAATAAACTTCATATCCAATCCGGCCTCCCAGATACTCGTGATGATGCCCAACGCCCGGCTCACCGAGCAAGTTTTGTTAGCGACTTTTTTGGTACAAAAAAGGTGACAATAAAACTTGTCAGGTGGAGCCACTTGTTATGACTATTTTTCTGATTGCCCAGTTAGCTCATGATACTTTTCCTTCGCTTCTTCGAAGGTGTCAAAAACAATTGCACTAACCGAGCTATAGCCAGGATAAGATGCCGATTTTAAATACTCACCAGCCTTAAATTTAGTAAGTTGCTCTTCAGTGATAATTGGAAACTGATCCTGGATTTCAGAATATGATTCAGTTCGGCAGGGGGCAGCAGCCTTTGCAAAAAACACGGTCAAAGTTTTGCCTTTTTGAACGTATGCGACAGTTTGATATTGTTTCTTCTCTCTACCAATCCATTCCATAGCTTTGGTTAGTTTATTGAAATCAGGTTTGTCTTCATCAAAGTCGAACTCAGGACACTTTACTTTATAAGGAATAAAATTTTCCTCAACTGCATCGATATAGAAAGGCTTGCTTTCTAGTGAGCGTTTTACTCTTTGATAAGGACTATCAATAATATTACCCGAAACGACTTTTTCACCAATTTGTCTACTTGCAAAAATTCTCTCGTGTTCTATACCTGCTTGAGTTGCTTTTAACTCAGCAATTTCCAAAGCCTCATCGAATTTAGAACACTCGCTTGGCATAATTTGGTGGACTTTACATGCAGAGGCTTGTTTAGAAGCCTTTTCCACATCAGAAAGCTTATTGCTATCACATCCTGATAACACTAAACAAGTTACTAAAAGTGCTTTCTTCACATTATCTCCATACGAAAGTCATAACAGTGATTAGATCGCATGCGATATTAATGCATAACGAATGATTCGAGATAACTCCGAAAACTCATTTCGGTCCCATAAATTTTTTTCTTTTAAAAACAAAGCACTTCGCCCCTTGCTTCCCTCCAACCTCGTATTCGCTTGACTTCGACATTTTAGACACCTATTACTACTGTATAAATACACAGCAATGGAGTTTGCATGGACAGCGTATCTCCCAAACCACGCTTGCGCGATCAGTTTCGCGCCGTCATGAGAGTCAATCATTACAGCATCCGTACGGAGAAGAGCTATTGGTATTGGATTCGGTATTTCATCCGCTTCCACCAGATGCGCCATCCTCTTGATCTCGGTCCATCTGAGGTCAACGCGTTTCTTAGCTGGCTAGCGACTGACAGGCAGGTAGCCTCTGCTACTCAGAACCTCGCGCTGAATGCCATTGTATTTCTCTACGCTCGTGTGCTGGAACAACCTCTAGGTGACATCGGTGAAACCGTCCGGGTCAAGCGCCCACCGCGTCTTCCGGTGGTACTCACTCATGCAGAGGCGATGAATATCATTGAACGCTTACCCCAGCCTTACCGGTTAATGGCCTCGCTGATGTACGGCGCTGGCCTGCGAGTGGTTGAAACTGCTCGCTTGCGCATTAAAGATATTGATTTCAACCAACAGGTAATTACGGTCAGAGACGGCAAAGGTGGTAAAGACCGTACGACATTATTGCCAGCCTCCTTGATTGAACCGCTACAGCTACGGAAGCAGCGTATTTTTTCCTCCTGGAAGAACCAGGAAGGAGTTTTCGTTGCCCCCGTCTCATTACCTTTCGCGTTGCGCCGCAAATATCCAGCGGCGTCGCGATCGTTCGAATGGCAATGGCTTTTCCCTTCCAGCAATATTTGTTTGGATGAAGACGGAAGCAGTGTTCGTCACCACGTACATGTGAGTAGTATTCAGCGCGCGGTCAAGACCGCAGTAGGTAATGCCTGCATCGGGAAGCCGGCTGGGTGCCACACGTTTCGCCATACCTTCGCAACTGAATTGCTGCGCAGGGGCAGCGATATTCGAACGGTCCAGACGTTGCTAGGGCACGCTGATGTGCGCACCACTCAAATCTATACCCACGTATTGGGTCAAGGTTTCGCGGGCGTTCAGAGCCCTCTGGGGTAAACCTTGACCCTGAGGCACGCTACCGCCCTATCCTCTTCACGGACAAGTCGGGGGAATTGCTTTAACAGTATTGGGAGGGAATGCAGGCTGTCCTTGCCTGGAGGCGGGATGTGACTGGCATTCCTTTGCTGGGCTCGAGAGTAGTCCAGCAGGGCATGACTTGTCCAAGGGGTTTTGTTGAAGGGTATTGAAGGCCAGAAAGCACAATCCCGGCCTAAGCCGGGATTGTGTGGTACTGAAGCGCAGTGGGTTTAGCCAACCCAGACCCGTGCATTGCGGAACATGCGCATCCAGGCGCCGTCTTCGCTCCAGTCACTGGGGTGCCAGGAGTTCTGTGAGGCGCGGAACACGCGTTCGGGGTGCGGCATCATGATGGTGACGCGACCGTCTCGCGTGGTCAGGCCGGTGATGCCACGTGGCGAGCCATTGGGGTTGGCGGGGTAGCGTTCGGTCATGCGGCCACGGTTGTCGACGTAGCGCAGTACGACGCTGTTGCTGGCTTCGCAGCCATCCACGGCGGTGCTGTCAGCGAACTCGGCGTGGCCTTCGCCGTGGGCGATGGCGATGGGCATGCGTGAGCCGACCATACCGCTGAGGAAGATCGAGGGTGAGGCCTGTACTTCCACCATGGCTACCCGCGCTTCAAACTGCTCGGACTTGTTGCGCACGAAGCGCGGCCAGTGGTCACTGCCGGGGATCAGTTCGCGCAGGTTGGAGAGCATCTGGCAGCCGTTGCAAACGCCTAGGGTGAAGGTGTCCGGACGGGCAAAGAACGCACTGAAGGCTTCGCGGGCTTCGGCGTTGAACAGGATGGATTTAGCCCAGCCTTCGCCGGCGCCGAGTACGTCGCCGTAGGAGAAGCCGCCACAGGCGACTAGCCCGCGGAAGTCTTCCAGCTCGACGCGGCCGCTGAGAATGTCGCTCATGTGTACGTCAATCGGGTTGAAGCCGGCGCGGTTGAACGCGGCGGCCATCTCGACCTGACCGTTGACGCCCTGCTCGCGCAGAATCGCGACCTGCGGGCGCTTACCGGTGTTGATCAAGGGGGCTGCGACATCGTCATTGATGTCGAAGCTGAGCATGGCTTCCAGACCCGGGTTGGCATCGTCGGCCAGGGTTTCGAATTCCTGGTCGGCGCATTCGGCGTTGTCGCGCAGGCGCTGAATGTGCCAACTGGTTTCGCTCCAGGCTTGTTGCCAGGCGGCGCGGGTACCGCTGATGACCGTTTCGCCGGCAAAGCTGACGTTGATCTGCTGTTCGCTCATCGGCTCACCGAGCACAGCGCTGCAATCGCCCAAACCGGCGGCGGACAGCTGACTCAGGACCGCTTCAGTGTCATCGCGGCGCACCTGGATAACGGCACCCAGTTCTTCGTTGAACAGTACGGCAGCCAGATCGGTCTTGGCATCCGCGAGCACATCAAGCTGCACTTGCAGGCCGCAGTGGCCGGCAAAGGCCATCTCGGCCAGGGTGGTCAGTAGCCCGCCGTCGGAGCGGTCGTGGTAAGCCAGCAACTGACCTTCCTGATTCAGGCCCTGAATCACCGCGAAGAAGGCTTTGAGGTCTTCGGCATCGTCCAGATCCGGCGCGGTGTTGCCAATTTGGTTATACACCTGCGCCAGCGCAGAGCCACCCAAGCGGTTCTGGCCACGGCCCAGGTCGATCAGGATCAGGTCAGTATCGCCCTGGTCCAGTTGCAGCTGTGGCGTCAGGGTAAGGCGCACGTCCTGCACCGGGGCAAAGCCGGTGACGATCAGCGACATGGGCGAGGTAACGGACTTGTCTTCACCCGCATCGGACCAGCGGGTCTTCATCGACATGGAGTCCTTGCCGACGGGAATGGTGATGCCCAGCTCGGGGCACAGCTCCATGCCTACGGCGCGCACGGTGTCGAACAGGCGTGCATCTTCACCTGGGTGACCGGCGGCGGCCATCCAATTGGCGGACAGGCGAATGTCGGAAATGGCGTCAATACGCGCGGCGGCCAGATTGGTCACGGCTTCAGCCACGGCCATACGGCCGGAGGCTGGGGCATCCAGTAGCGCCAGCGGCGTACGCTCACCCAAGGCCATGGCCTCACCGGTGTGTACGTCGAAGGCGCTGTTGGTTACGGCGCAGTCGGCAACCGGCACTTGCCAGGGGCCAACCATCTGGTCGCGGGCAACCAGACCGGTAATGCTGCGATCACCAATGGTGATCAGGAAGTTCTTGCTGGCGACAGAGGGCAGGCGCAATACGCGCTGCACGGCTTCGTCCAGTGGCAGAGCGCTGGCATCAAAGTCATCCGAAGGCTCGGCTTCGCGCTCTACGCTGCGATGCATGCGCGGCGGCTTGCCGAGCAGTACAGACAGGGGCATATCGACTGGCTGATTGTCGAAATGCGTGTCGTTGAGTACCAGCAGTTGCTCTTCGGTGGCTTCGCCGACGACGGCAAAGGGGCAGCGCTCGCGTTCGCAAATGGCCTGGAAGCGGTCGTAGTCGGCGTTATCCACCGCCATCACATAGCGTTCCTGGGATTCGTTGGACCAGATTTCCAGCGGGCTCATGCCCGGCTCGTCATTCGGTACGTTGCGCAGTTCAAAGCGGCCACCGCGGCCACCGTCGTTGACCAGCTCGGGGAAGGCATTGGACAGGCCGCCGGCACCCACGTCATGAATAAAGCGGATGGGGTTCTTGTCGCCCATCTGCCAGCAGCGGTCGATGACTTCCTGGCAGCGGCGTTCCATCTCGGGGTTTTCACGCTGTACGGAGGCAAAATCCAGGTCTTCGGCACTGCTGCCGGTGGCCATGGACGAGGCCGCGCCGCCGCCCAGACCGATCAGCATGGCCGGGCCGCCCAATACGATCAGCTTGGCGCCAACCGGAATCTCGGCTTTCTCTACGTGGCCTGCACGGATGTTGCCCATACCGCCGGCAATCATGATCGGCTTGTGATAACCGCGAATCTCCGGGCCGCGCGGCGAGCTGACAGTCTGCTCGAAGGTGCGGAAATAACCGGTCAGGTTCGGACGACCAAATTCGTTGTTGAACGCAGCGCCGCCCAGCGGGCCTTCGATCATGATCTGCAAAGGCGTAACGATGCGCGAGGGCTTGCCGTTGTCTTCTTCCCAGGGCTGAACAAAGCCAGGAATACGCAGGTTGGACACGGTAAAGCCAGCCAGGCCAGCTTTCGGCTTGCCGCCACGACCAGTGGCGCCTTCGTCACGGATCTCGCCACCGGAGCCGGTAGAGGCACCGGGGAATGGCGCGATCGCGGTCGGGTGGTTGTGGGTCTCCACCTTCATCAGGATGTGCACGGGCTCTTCATGGGTGCGGTATTCGCAGGTACCCGGCACCGGGAAGAAGCGCCCGGCAACAAAGCCTTCGATCACGGCGGCGTTGTCTTTATAGGCGGAAAGCACGCCTTCGCTGCGCATCTGGTAGGTGTTCTTTATCATGCCGAACAGGCTCTTCTCTTCCGCCTGGCCGTCGATATCCCAGGTGGCGTTGAAGATCTTGTGGCGGCAATGCTCGGAGTTGGCCTGGGCGAACATCATCAGCTCGACGTCGCTGGGGTTGCGCTTGAGCTCCTTGAAGCTGCTGACCAGATAATCGATCTCGTCATCGGCCAGGGCCAGACCCAATGTATTGTTCGCCTGCTCCAGCGCTTCACGGCCACCCTTGAGGATGTCGACCCGTTGGAAGGGTTGTGGCTCGGTGTGGCGGAACAGATCAGCGGCGGCGTCCAGACTGTCCAGCGCCAGCTCGGTCATGCGGTCATGCAGCAGTGCAGCCAGTTGCGGGCGCTGCTCGGCAGTCAGTTCGCCGGATACGTGGTAAACAATGCCGCGCTCCAGACGGGCGACCGACTGCAAACCGCAGTTGTGCGCAATATCCGTTGCCTTGCTCGACCAGGGCGAGATGGTGCCGAAGCGCGGCACGATCAGAAACAGACTGCCCTGGGGCTCTTCCACCGGCACAGACGGGCCGTACTTGAGCAGGCGCGCCAGAACTTCGGTCTGCTGGTCATCCAGCTCGCTGTGCAGCTCGGCAAAGTGCACAAACTCGGCATAGACGCCGGTGACAGCCGGCACGGCGGCCTGCAGCCGGGCGAGCAGTTTTTGACGGCGAAAATCGGAAAGGGCTGGGGCGCCACGCAGGGTATGCATGCTGTATACGGCCTCGGGAAGCTGAAGTTTGGGAAATACGGCGTATAGGAAAAATAAGGCGTATAGGATACCCCATGCGGCGCTCGGGAGCCATGCCGAGCTGGCTGGTGGCGCGGCGAAGACATTCCTTAACAGCAAGCGGCTATTGCCCCCCGCCGCTTTTGAATATACTGCGCGGATGAGCGAAAAATCATCCCGTTCGTCCCGGCTCCCGGCCCTGGCCACCCTCCTCTGCGCACTGCTGCTGAGCGCCTGTGAGCAGCCGCAGCAGCCAGCGCGCCTTGATCAGATCAAGGAAGATGGCACGCTGCGAATGGTGACGCGCAACTCGCCGACCACCTATTACCAGGATCGCCATGGCAGCACCGGGCTGGAGTACGAGCTTACCCGCCGCTTTGCCGACAGCCTGGACCTGGAGCTGGAAGTCGAGACCATCAGCACTCTGGATGAACTCTACGCGCAACTTGCCAGCGAAGACGGCCCGGATATTGGCGCTGCCGGTATTACGGTCAACCCCGAACGCGAGGGCCAAGTACGCTTCGCCGACTCCTATCTGGACGTGACGCCGCAGGTGGTTTACCGCCGAGGCGACCGCAAGCCTACCTCGCTTGAAGACCTCTACGACAAACGCATCATGGTGCTCAAGGGCAGCAGCCTGGCGGACCAGCTACGCGAATTGCAGATCGAGCACCCGGAACTGGTGTTCGAGGAATCGGATAACGTGGAAGTGGTGGATCTGCTGCGGCTGGTCAACGACAACGAGATCGACCATGCGGTGGTGTACTCCAACGAGCTGATCGTCAACCAGGCTTTCTACCCGGCTGTACTGGTCGGTTTTGACCTGTCTGATGCCCGGCCCATGGCCTGGGCCCTGCCCAACGACCCGGAAGATACCCTGATCGAGGCAGTTAACAAGTTTTTCGCCGACATCCGCGCCGATGGCACTCTGGACCAGTTGATCGAGCGGTTTTACGGCCACTCGGATGTGCTCGACTACGTCGGCGCCCGGGGCTTTGCCCGGCACATGCAAAATCGCCTGCCGCGTTTTGAGACCCTGTTCCGGCAGGCTGGCGACCAGTATGGGCTGGACTGGCGCCTGCTCGCTGCGATGGGCTACCAGGAATCCCTGTGGGACCCGGACGCACGATCATTTACCGGCGTACGCGGCTTGATGATGCTGACCTTGCCGACCGCCAAGTTTGTTGGCGTGACCAACAGGGTGGACCCCAAGCAGAGCATTTTTGGTGGCGCGCGCTATCTGATCTGGGTACGCGATCAGATGCCGACCGATATCCCCGAACCTGACCGCACCTGGTTTGCGATGGCCGCTTACAACGTCGGCATCGGCCATCTGGATGATGCGCGCAAGCTTACGGCCAGTAATGGCCGCGATCCGAATCGCTGGGTGGATGTGAAGGACCACCTGCCGCTGCTGTCGAAGAAGGAATGGTACAGCAAGACCCGTTACGGCTATGCCCGTGGCGCTGAGCCTGTGCACTACGTGCAGAACATCCGCCGTTACCACGAGATACTCCAGTGGGTGACCCAGCCGCAATCGGAAATGGCCCAGGCCGAAGCGGAGAAATACCATGCTCCGGGGATTTTGGAGCAGATACCGCAGGGGTTTTAGGCGGGGCTGATTTGGCTTGGGGCCGGAAGGTCAAAATGGATTCCCGCGTTCGCGGGAATGACGATGGGGGCCGGGAAAGTACGTACTAACTTTGCTCGCGTTTAGCCCGGAAAAAAGCCTTCAGCACTGCCCCGCACTCCTCTGCCAATACTCCCCCTTCCACTTGCACATGATGATTCAGCCAGGGCTGGGCCAGCACCTGTGCGCGGCTGATAACCGCGCCGGAGCGGGGTTCGGTGGCGCCGTAGACCAGGCGGGTGATGCGGCTGTGGACCAGCAAACCTGCACACATGGTGCAGGGTTCAAGGGTCACGTAGAGCGTGGTGTCCGGCAGGCGGTAATTGCCCTGTGCCAATGCGGCCTGGCGCAGGGCGACCATTTCCGCATGGGCGCTGGGATCGTTGCTGCTGATCGGCTGGTTGAAGCCGCGGCCGATGATCTGACCGTCGCGCACCAGTACCGCACCCACGGGCACCTCACCCAGGGCCGCAGCCTGCTGCGCTTCGGCCAGTGCCAGACGCATGAAGTCGATATCGGCTGGCTTCATGGCCTTGGCGTCAGATCAGCTTGCGGGTTCTGAGCAGTTCTATCACCTGATTCACGCAGGATTCCAGATTCAACTCGGCGGTTTTAAGTACCAGATCCGCATCGTTCGGCGCTTCATAGGGATACGAGACGCCCGGCACGGTATTTTCCTCGTTGGCTGCATACAGGCCTGAGGGATCACGTTCCTGGCACACCGACAGCGGCGCATCCAGATGCACCAGCAGGCAGCGCTCGCCCAGTATGTAACGCGCCTTGGCGCGGCTTTCTTCGGTGGGTGCCATAAAGGCTCCAATCGCGATCAGGCCTGCTTCGTTCATCTGCCGGGCAATGCGTGCGCCCTTGTGCAGGTTCTCGCCACGGCCTTGCGCGTCCTGCGGCAGGCCCTTGCTCAGATCCTGACGCAGCGCCTTGCCGTCCAGCACGTAGCAGGCGCGGCCGCTGTCGAACAGTTTGCGCTCGACGGCATAGGCGATGGTGCTCTTGCCGGAACCGGACAGGCCGGTCAGCAGCAGCGTTACCGGCTCCTGGCCGAAGCGCTGGGCACGCTCGCTGGCGGTCACGTGAGCAAAGCCACCATGGCGGCTGCCTGTGGTGTTCTGACCGAGCAGGCCCTTGGCGACGATCATGCCGGCGCCGACCGTGCCGTTGGTCATACGGTCGATAACGATAAAGGAACCGCTGGTGCGGTTGGCGCGGTAATCGTCATAGGCGATGGGGCGCTCAAGCGACAGCTCGACCCGACCAATCTCGTTCAGACCCAATTGCGGTGCGGGCTGCTCTTCCAGGGTATTCACATCAATGCGGTGCACGATCCGGGTAAAGGAGCCCGGGCTGTTGCTGGTGGCGCGTTTGATGTCGTATTTGCGGCCAGGTTGCATGGGCTGGTCGTCCATCCACACCAGGTTGGCCTCGAACAGGTCGCCGATCAGCGGGCGGTTGTCCACGTGGGCCAGAACGTCACCGCGGGAAATATCGATCTCGTCTTCCAGCGTCAGGGTCACTGCCTGGCCTGGGCCAGCGCTTTCCAGTTCGCCATCGAAGGTAACAATGGATTTGACCCGGCTGGTCTTGCCCGAGGGCAGCACCACCAGTTCATCACCCTTGTGCACGACGCCAGAGGCCAATGTGCCGGCAAAGCCGCGGAAGTTCAGGTTCGGGCGCGTAACCAGCTGGACCGGGAAGCGCAGGTCCTTGAGGTTGCGGTCTGCCGCGACTTCCACGGTTTCCAGAATTTCCATCAGCGTCTGCCCGCTGTACCAGGGGCTGCGCTCGCTGCGGTTGACGACGTTGTCGCCCTTGAGCGCAGACATCGGCACAAAGTGCACGCTGTTGCCATCCAGCAGTTCAAGACCGCTGGCGAACTGGCGATAGTCGTCGCAGATCTGGTTGAACACACCCTCGTCGAAGTCTTTGAGGTCCATCTTGTTGATGGCCACGACGATATGCTTGATGCCCAGCAAGGAGGCGATAAAGCTGTGGCGCTTGGTCTGAGTCTGCACGCCATAACGGGCGTCGATCAGGATGATCGCCAGATCACAGGTGGAGGCGCCGGTGGCCATGTTGCGGGTGTACTGCTCGTGGCCGGGGGTGTCCGCGATGATGAACTTGCGCTTGGCGGTAGAAAAATAGCGGTAGGCCACATCAATGGTTATGCCCTGCTCGCGCTCGGCCTGCAGGCCGTCGACCAGCAGCGCCAGATCCACTTCTTCGCCGGTGGTGCCGGATTTCTTCGAATCGCGGGTGATGGCTTCCATATGATCTTCGTAGATCATCTTGGAATCATGCAGCAAACGCCCGATCAGCGTGCTCTTGCCATCGTCTACGTTGCCGCAGGTCAGAAAGCGCAGCAGTTCCTTGCGCTCGTGCTGGCCCAGGTAGGCCAGAATATCTTCGCTGATCAAATCTGATTGGTGACTCATGTATCTCTCCGGGCTAAGCGCCCCGCTTAGCTGAAGTTAGAAATAGCCCTGACGCTTCTTTTCTTCCATGGAGCCGGCTTGATCGTGATCGATCACGCGGCCCTGGCGCTCGGAAGTACGGGTCAGCAGCATTTCCTGAATAATTTCCGGGAGGGTTGCGGCAGTGGATTCAACCGCGCCGGTCAGCGGGTAGCAGCCCAGAGTACGGAAGCGCACCATCTTCATTTCCGGGGTTTCGCCCTCTTCCATCGGCATGCGATCGTCGTCGACCATGATCAGCGAACCATTGCGCTCAACCACCGGACGTTCGGCGGCGAAATACAGCGGCACGATCGGGATGCTTTCCAGATAGATGTATTGCCAGATATCCAGCTCGGTCCAGTTCGACAGCGGGAACACACGGATGCTTTCGCCCTTGTGTACCTTGCCGTTGTAGACGTTCCACAGCTCCGGGCGCTGGTTTTTCGGGTCCCAGCGGTGATGCTTGTCACGGAAGGAGTAAACACGCTCCTTGGCGCGGGACTTCTCTTCATCCCGGCGCGCGCCACCAAAGGCCGCATCGAAGCCGTACTTGTCCAGCGCCTGCTTCAGGCCCTGGGTCTTCATCACGTCGGTATGCACCGCGCTGCCGTGGGTGAAGGGGCCAACGCCCTGGGCCACGCCTTCTGGGTTCATATGTACCAGCAGATCCAGATCCATCTCTTCAACGATCTTTTCACGGAAGCTGTACATCTCGCGGAATTT
Source organism: uncultured Pseudomonadaceae bacterium (assembly GCA_963974865.1). GTDB lineage: Bacteria > Pseudomonadota > Gammaproteobacteria > Pseudomonadales > Pseudomonadaceae > Halopseudomonas. The sequence goes on from CAXBEU010000005.1 coordinate 15,300, forward strand.
CCAGCCGGTATCCACGTGCAGCACGGGGAATGGCAGGCGGCCAGGATAGAAGGCCTTGCGCGCCAGATGCAGCATCACGGCGGAATCCTTGCCAATCGAATAGAGCATTACCGGATTCTGAAATTCGGCCGCGACTTCACGAATGATGTGAATGCTCTCGGCTTCCAGTTGCTTGAGGTGGGTCAGTTTTTCCAGCATGGCGTACTCACAAAAATGAGGGGGACGCCGGGCATCCCGAGGTCAGGTGGCGGGCATTGTAACAAAGGCCAAGCAATCTAATAAGGCGCGCCATAATACCTTTAAGTTATATGTATATAGCTGGCGTCAAACCGGGTTATCGATATCGATAAATCGATGGGCGATGCCAAAGTGCTGCGCCAGATGCTCGCCCAGCGCCTGTACACCATAACGTTCGGTCGCATGGTGCCCGGCGGAAAAGAAATGGATACCGTTTTCCCGTGCCGCATGCACAGTCGGCTCGGAAATCTCTCCGGTAACAAAAGCGTCCACGCCCAGGGCGATGGCCTTGTCGATATAACCCTGCGCCGCGCCGGTACACCAGGCGATGCGTTTGATCGGCCGGTCATTGCCGGCAATGTGCTGCGGGTGGCGATGTAAAACGCGGGCCAGATCGGCTGCCACCTCTGCCCCGCTCATTGGCTCAGGCAGCTCGCCGTGCAGGCCGACCGAGCGCGGGTTACCCGGCTCCAGGCCACCACTTATCGACCAGCCCATTAGCTTCGCGAGTTGCACGTTATTGCCCAGCTCCGCGTGCACATCCAGCGGCAGGTGATAGGCCAGCAAATTCAGATCATTGGCCAGCAAGGCCTTGAGGCGGCGCTGCTTGATGCCGGTGATGGGGGCAGATTCGCCTTTCCAGAAATAGCCATGGTGAACCAGCAGCATGTCCGCGCCAGCGGCTATTGCCGCATCCACCATTGCCTGGCTGGCGGTGACGCCGGTGACCAGCAAACCGATCTGATCACGGCCTTCGACCTGAAGGCCATTGGGGCAATAATCCTGGAAGGCGCGGCTATCCAGCAGCGTGTTGCAGTATTCCACTAACGTGACGCGATCAATCATGGGAGCCTCCTTTACATCGATACCGTCATTGTCCGGCCTGCTGCGACATTTGGCCAGTCGTGCCCATCATTCTTGCCACTACACTCGGCAGGATGGTCGCCAGGCTTTATACTGTGGCGCAATGCTTGTCTGCCGACAGCTGGGGAATCCGGGAAGGAAGAATGAACGCTCTACTGCGCAACTGGATCTGGCCTGCCCTCTGCGGGGTATTGCTGGCGCTGCTGATTCTCCAGTACTACCCGCAGTGGCTGGGGATGCAAGAGCGCCATGGGGACGTGGCGCCCGTCATTGCGGCACCCGCGCCTGCAGAACAGACGAATGCCAACGGCCCCTACTCCTACGCCGATGCGGTACAACGCGCCGCGCCTGCCGTCGCCAACATTTATACCAGTAAAGCCGCTAACGCCAGCAATCCGGCGAATGCCACCAACGACTCACCGCAACCCTTCCCGAATCCGCCAGTGCGCGATTACTCGGAAACCCTGCCAGTGCCCAACCGGCAACAGGCCAGCCTGGGCTCGGCGGTTATTCTCAATTCCGAAGGCTACCTGCTGACCAACAATCACGTGGTAGCCGGCGCGGATGAAATTCTGGTCGCGCTGCGTGATGGCCGTGAAGCGCTGGCCGAGCTGATCGGTACCGACCCTGAAACCGACCTGGCGGTGCTCAAGATTGATCTGCCGGACTTGCCTGCCGTGATGATCAGCCCCACTCCGCAACGGATTGGCGATGTGGTCATGGCCATCGGCAACCCCTTCGGCCTGGGGCAAACGGTCACCATGGGTATCGTCAGTGCCACTGGCCGTAACCAGCTTGGCCTGAATACCTATGAAGATTTCATTCAGACTGACGCTGCGATCAACCAGGGCAATTCCGGTGGCGCCTTGATTGATGCCGCCGGCAACCTGATCGGCATCAATACCGCGATCTTTTCCCAATCGGGCGGCTCACAGGGGATTGGCTTTGCCATTCCCGTGAATCTGGCGGTGGAAGTCATGCAGGCGATCATCAGCCAGGGGCGGGTGATACGTGGGTGGCTCGGGGTGGAGGTACAGCCGCTGACCCAGGAACTGGCCGAGCCCTTTGGGTTGGATGTGCGCGAAGGGATCGTGGTGTCTGGCCTGTACCGTGAAGGCCCGGCCTGGCAGGCGGGGCTGCAGCCGGGCGATATCATCCTGCGGATTGATCAGGAGCCGGTGAGTACTGGCCGCCAGGCGATGAACCAGGTGGCCAGAGCCAACCCCGGACAAAAGGTCAGGCTGAGCATCCTGCGTAATGGCGAAGCCATGCAGTTTGAAGCGGAAGTAGGCGTGAGGCCCAGCTTCCGCGGCTGATACCTGAATATCAGACCAGGGCTTGCAGCGCCTCGATCAGTTTCGCATTCTGCTCGGGCGTGCCTATGGTAATGCGCAGAAACTGCTCAATGCGCGGCTTGGCAAAGTGCCGCACGATCACGCGCTGCTCGCGCAGCCCCTGGGCCAGTTGCGCGGCATCATGTTCCGGATGGCGCGCAAAGACGAAGTTGGCCGCCGACGGCAATACCTCAAAGCCCATCTCTGCCAACTTGCCCGCCATCTGCTCGCGGCTCTGGATCACTGCCTGCCGCGTCATCTCGAAATAATCCTGATCGCGGAACGCCGCTTCGGCACCTGCCAGCGCCAGACGGTCCAGCGGGTAGGAGTTGAAACTGTTCTTGATCCGCTCCAGAGCCTCGATCAGATCCGCATGCCCTACCGCCAGCCCCACCCGCAGACCAGCCAGCGAACGGGATTTGGACAGACTCTGGGTCACCAGCAGGTTCGGGTAGCGGTCCACCAGGCTGATGGCCGTCTCTGCACCAAAATCAACATAAGCTTCATCCACCACGACCACTGAATCTGGGCTGCTGCGCAGTACCTGTTCAATCTGCGCCAGGCTCAGGGCTATGCCGGTCGGGGCATTTGGGTTGGGGAAAATAATGCCGCCGTTGGGCTGCGCATAATCTTCGATAGCAATACTGAAGTCGGCGGCCAGAGGCAGCGGCGTCTGCTCAATTCCATAGAGCCCGCAATACACCGGATAGAAGCTGTAGCTGATATCCGGAAACAGCAGCGGTTTGCCGTGCTGCAACAGGCCATGGAACACATGCGCCAGCACTTCATCGGAACCATTACCCACAAAGACCTGGTCGGACTGCACGCCGTAGTAATCGGCGATGGTGCTTTTCAGGCTGTCGGCATTTGGCGCCGGGTACAGGCGCAAGGAGGCGTCGGTGACCGCAGCAACAGCCTCAAGCACCTTGGGTGAAGGCCCGAATGGATTTTCATTGGTATTCAGCTTGACCAGATTATCCAGTTTCGGCTGCTCGCCCGGCACGTAGGGCACCAAATCCTTAACGAATGGACTCCAAAATCGGCTCACAATCAATCCTCAAAAAAGCTGCAAGCTTCAAGCTTCAAGCGGCAAAAGCCTAAAAAGACTGTGCACATCGCACCGCCCTTTGATCGCTTGCCGCTTGCCGCTTGCCGCTAAGGTTTTATCCGGTATTCGGCACTACGCGCGTGCGCGGTCAGGCTTTCGCCGCGGGCCAGCACGGAGGCGGTTTTGCCCAGTTCCGATGCACCTTCAGGCGAGCAGAAGATCACCGAGGAGCGCTTCTGAAAGTCGTACACGCCCAGCGGTGACGAGAAGCGCGCTGTGCCGGAGGTGGGCAGCACGTGATTGGGGCCAGCGCAGTAGTCGCCCAGTGCTTCAGGGGTGAAGCGCCCCATGAAGATTGCGCCGGCGTGGCGGATACTTGGCAACAGCGCATCAGGATCCTCGACCGACAGCTCCAGGTGTTCTGGCGCAATACGGTTGGATATTTCGCAGGCGTGCTCAAGACTGTCGACCTTGATCAGCGCGCCGCGATTTTCCAGCGAAATGCGCACCATGTCGGCGCGCTCAAGGCTGCCCAGCAGTTTGTTCAGGCTGGCCTCGACCGCATCCAGAAAGGCTGCATCCGGAGACAACAGGATCGACTGGGCATCTTCATCGTGCTCGGCCTGGGAGAACAGATCCATGGCGATCCAGTCCGGATCGGTCTGGCCATCACAGATCACCAGAATTTCGGAAGGGCCGGCGATCATGTCGATGCCTACCTGGCCAAATACTGCACGTTTGGCCGTGGCGACGTAGATATTGCCGGGGCCGACGATCTTGTCGACACGCGGTACGCTTTCGGTGCCATAGGCCAGCGCCGCAACCGCCTGCGCTCCACCAATGGTAAATACGCGATCAACCCCGGCCAGACAGGCCGCAGCCAGTACCAATTCATTGATTTCGCCGCGTGGGGTGGGGACTACCATGACCACTTCACGCACGCCTGCCACTTTGGCCGGCACCGCATTCATGATCACCGAGGACGGATAGGATGCCTTGCCGCCGGGCACATAGAGGCCCGCACGGTCCAGTGGGGTAATCTTCTGACCCAGCACGGTGCCATCCGCTTCGGTGTAACGCCAGGATGGCTGCGACTGATGCTCGTGATACACGCGCACGCGTTCAGCCGCCACTTCCAGCGCGGTACGTTGCTCGGGCGTGATGCGTTCCAGCGCCAGCTCAAGGCGGGCGCGATCGAGGATCAGGTCGGCCATGCTGTTTACCTGCAGGCCATCGAAGCGCGCGGTAAACTCGACCAGCGCCTCATCACCGCGCGCGCGAACGGCGGCAATGATATCTTCGACGCGCTCGTTCACGCTTTTGTCCGATACCCCTTCCCAGGCGAGCAATGCGTCGAGATGCTGCTTGAAATCTGCCTGATTGGCATCCAGACGGGCGATTTTAAGCGGCGTACTCATGGCAGTTACCTTTTTTCCTGAGAGGGTCTTGAGAAGCAGTTATTGAGGCGCGCACCGCCTGATTCAAGCGGCGCGTTGGTTCACCGCTGCGGCTAGCAGATCAATCAGCGCCTTGATGCGCGCATGCTTCATCTTCATTGCGGCCTTGTTGACTATCAGACGCGAGCTGATGGTCGCAATCAGTTCCTGGGGCTCCAGGCCGTTGGCCCGCAGAGTATTGCCAGTGTCGACCACATCGATGATCTTGTCGGCCAGGCCCACCAGGGGCGCCAGCTCCATGGAGCCGTACAGTTTGATCACTTCAACCTGGCGGCCCTGCTCGGCGTAATAGCGCCGGGCAACGTTGACGAACTTGGTCGCAACACGCAGGCGGCCACGGGGTTCCGGAGTATTAACCGGCCCGGCGGTCATCAAGCGGCAGTTGGCGATTTTCAGATCCAGCGGCTCATACAGGCCCTGGCTACCGTACTCCATCAGCACATCCTTGCCGGCCACACCCAGATCAGCGGCGCCCAGTTCGACGTAGGTCGGCACATCGGTCGCGCGCACGATCAACAGGCGCACACTGGGATCGGTGGTGTCGAAAATCAGCTTGCGGCTTTTTTCCAGATCTTCCAGGGGCTCGATGCCGGCCTGCTTCAGCAGCGGCAAGGTGTCATCCAGAATACGACCCTTGGACAGCGCGATGGTCAATGTCTCAGTCATGCGAAAATCCTTATCGGGAGGGCACACGGCGAATAATCGCGCCCAGCATCTGCAGCTTCTCTTCAATACACTCGTAGCCGCGATCGATATGGTAAATGCGGTCGACCAGGGTATCGCCATCGGCTACCAAGCCGGCGATCACCAGGCTGGCTGAAGCGCGCAGATCGGTCGCCATCACCGGCGCACCTTTAAGACGCTCTACGCCGGTCACAATCGCGGTGTTGCCTTCAACCAGAATCTGCGAACCCATGCGGTTCATTTCCTGCACGTGCATGAAGCGGTTTTCAAACACGGTTTCAATCACCGTGCCGGTGCCTTCGGCGACTGCGTTCATGGCAATGAACTGCGCCTGCATATCGGTTGGGAAAGCAGGGTAAGGTGCGGTACGCAAGTTGATTGCCTTCGGCCGGTTGCCCTTCATGTCCAGGCTGATCCAGTTCTTGCCGGTCTCGATTTGCGCACCGGCTTCTTCCAGCTTGAGCAGCACGGCCTCAAGGATGGATGCATCCGTGTCCTTGAGCTTGACCCGGCCACGGGTAGCGGCGGCGGCGACCAGATAGGTGCCGGTCTCGATACGATCAGGCATGACCGAGTAGCGCGCGGCGTGCAGACGCTCAACGCCATCAATGGTGATGGTGTCTGTGCCATGGCCCTTGATGTTGGCGCCCATGGCGATCAGGCACTCGGCCAGATCCACTACTTCAGGCTCGCGGGCGGCGTTTTCCAGCACGGTGCGACCCTTGGCCAGGGTCGCAGCCATCAGTATATTTTCGGTACCTGTCACGGTAACCGTATCAAAGAAGAAATGCGCGCCGCGCAGGCCGCCTTCAGGCGCACGCGCCTTGATATAGCCCTCTTCCACGGTGATCTCGGCGCCCATGGCCTCGAGACCGCGGATGTGAAGATCTACCGGCCGCGAACCAATGGCACAACCACCGGGCAGCGCTACTTCGGCATAACCGAAATGCGCGACCATCGGGCCCAGCACCAGAATCGATGCACGCATGGTCTTGACCAGCTCATACGGAGCTACCAGCGTGGTAATGCGCGTGGGGTCGACCTCGACATTCATGCGTTCATCCAGCACGGGTTCGATACCCATGCGCCCGAACAGCTCGATCATAGTGGTGATGTCGTGCAGGTGCGGCAGATTGCACACGGTCACCGGTCCGTCGGCCAGGAGTGTCGCGGCCAGAATAGGCAGCGCGGAATTCTTGGCACCGGATATGCGGATTTCGCCGTCCAGACGGTTACCGCCGGTGATGATGAGTTTGTCCATGTACAGATCGTCTCTTAGGGCTTGGGGCAAATAGGCTTGGGGCGAACCAGGGCATCGCGCCCTGGCAGCGCGCGAAACTCAGGGGCGGTTTGCCCAGGCTTCGCGGGTAAAGAATTTCATGGTCACAGCATGGATGCTGCCATCGGCAATCTGCTCGTTGAGCAGGGCATAAATCTGTTGCTGACGCTTGACCGGTGGCAACGCCGCGAGGCTGTTGCTGATCACCAGCAGTTGAAAATTGCAGCCTTCGCCTTCGACTTCCAGTTGGGTGTCGGGCAACTGCGCTTCAATGAGTTTCTTGACTTCTACCGCCTGCATAATGATTCCAGTATTCCGATAGTTTACACGTGATATCAGGCCGCGACGCTGGTCAACCAATCTTCCAGTTCGCACACCCGGGCGATGCTCTTCAGCCCGTCAGGCAGAGCTACAACACGCAACGTATCGCCACGCTCAGACAGGATGCGCGCAACCAGCAAGATCAGCGACAGGCCCACGCTGTTGGCGCGTGTGACGCCGGACAGGTCCAGGGTTACCGGACCTGATGTCTGGGCCAGGCTCTGCTCCAGTTGCCGGCGCAGGGGCATGGCACTGGCAAAGTCGATCTGGCCAGCAAGCTTGAGCTGACCCGCATCGCCAAGCGTCACTTGTGCGCTCAATTGGCCGCCTCTTTTTCAACCTGCTCTTCAACCTGCTCAACCGACTTGGCGACTACACCGCCCCAACCATCGATGACTGCGTCAAGATCGTTGCGGTTGGCCTGCATTGCTTGGGCGAACTGGTCACGGAACAGCAGGCCGATATTGATACCCTCAACGATCACGTTGCGCACCTTCCACTGACCATCCAGGTTGACCATGGTGTAGGTCACCGGATAGATGTTGCCATTGGAGGCACGGATTTCCATGTTGACGCTGGTACGGTCGGCTGACTGCTGGCCACGGCCATTGCTGGGCAGTACCTTGATCTGTCCGCTGTCAAAATCCAGCAGCGCATTGCCGTAGAACTCGACCATGCTGCGCTTGAAGGTATTGATGAAGCGCTCCATCTGCTCGTCGGTCGCTTCGCGGCTATAGCGCACCGTCATGACACTGCGGGCGATGCCCTGAAAATCCACCACCGGGTCTAGCACTTCATTTAGGCCCTCGACGAAGGCATCAGTGTCGTCCTTGTAGGTGTCACGGTTGGCATCCAGCACGGTCATCACGCGGTTGGAAGTCTCTTCCACCACTTCCTGCGGGGTGGTCGCATTGGCCTGGGCCAGCAGTGGCATGCTCAGGCTTATAGCCAATAACACTTTAGTCAGTACACGCATGGTAAATCTCCGATTAATCTTCTTTGCTGACGGTATTGAGCAGGAAACGTCCAATCAGTTCCTCAAGGACCAATGCTGACTGGGTGTCATAAATCTCATCACCCTCTGCCAGCATGGTGTCTTCACCGCCAACGCTGATGCCGACGTACTTTTCTCCGAGCAGACCGGCGGTCAGGATAGATGCCGTGCTGTCCGATGGCAGGGTATTAACATCACCATTGATGGCGATTTCCACCTTGCCGGTGTAACGATTCTTGTCGAATTCGATGCCGGTGACCTGGCCGATGGTGACGCCGGCCATGGTGACCTTGGCGCGTGGCGTAAGGCCGGCGACATTATCGAAATGGGCGTAGACCTTGTAGCTGTCTGCCGAGGTGCTCATGGTCAGGCCGCTGACGCGCAACGCCAACACCAGCACCGCCATGATGCCGATCAGGATAAACAGTCCAACAACTAATTCCAGAGTACGGGTACGCATGCTCGTTTTCCTTGGCTGATCAGAACATCAACGCTGTAAGAATGAAATCCAGGCCGAGAACAGCCAGTGACGCATAGACGACGGTACGTGTGGTCGCACGACTGATACCTTCGGATGTCGGTTCACAGTCGTAACCCTGGAATACCGCTATCCAGGTCACCACAAAGGCAAATACCACAGCCTTGATCAGGCCGTTGATGACATCGCCGGAAAAGGTGACGGAGTTCTGCATATTCGCCCAGTAGGAGCCGGAATACACCCCCAGCCAGTCCACGGCGACCATCGCACCACCCCATATACCCACCACACAGAAAATCATCGCGAGCAGCGGCATGGAGATGAAGCCAGCCCATAGCCGCGGCGCAATCACATACTTGAGTGGGTCTACACCGATCATTTCCAGGCTGGACAGCTGCTCGGTGGCTTTCATCAGGCCGATTTCAGCCGTCAACGCCGAACCCGCACGGCCGGCAAACAGCAAGGCAGTCACCACCGGACCCAGTTCACGCAGCAGCGTCAGGGCCACCATCTGCCCAACAGCCTGCTCTGAACCATAGGTACTCAGGATGTTGAAGCCCTGCAGGGCGAGCACCATACCAATAAACAGGCCGGACACAATAATAATCGCTAGCGACAGCACACCCACTGCATACAACTGTTTTATCAGCAGCGTCCAACTACTGCCGAAATTCGAACGACCAAACAGCGCCTGAAACAGGAATACGCCCGAACGGCCAAGCGCCGCCAGCACATCAAGGCCGCCGGCGCCCATCAGCGCCAATCTGTCAGTCAAGGCTTTCATGATTGCCCCTTCCCGATCAGATCGTCGATATAACCAGGCGCCGGGTAATGGAAAGGAACCGGACCATCAGGCTCGCCGAGCATGAATTGGCGAATGCGCGGATTATCCGAGTGCATCAGATCATCCGGCTTGCCATGCCCCAGCACCTGCCCATCACCAACCACATACAAATAGTCGGCAATGCTCGCCGTTTCCGCCAGGTCATGGGATACGACGATACTGGTCAAACCCAGCGCATCATTGAGCAACCGGATCAGGCGCACCAGCACCCCCATGGAAATGGGGTCCTGGCCGACAAAGGGCTCGTCATACATCATCAATTCGGGATCCAGCGCAATTGCGCGGGCCAGGGCAACGCGGCGTTTCATGCCGCCGGAAAGCTCATCCGGCATCAGTGCATGGGCGCCACGCAAGCCCACGGCCTGAAGCTTGAGCAGCACGATATCGCGGACCATGTCTTCGCTCAGGTCGGTGTGCACACGCAGAGGAAAGGCCACGTTCTCGAACACGGAGAGATCGGTGAACAAGGCACCGCTCTGGAACAGCATGCCCATGTGCTGGCGCGCGTTGAACAGATCTTCACGCTTTAGCTGTGGGATGTTCTGGCCATTGACCAGCACCTCGCCGCTGTCGGGGCGCAACTGGGCACCGATGAGACGCAACAGCGTGGTCTTGCCACAGCCACTGGGACCCATGATGCCGGTGACCTTGCCACGTGGGATGCGGATATCCACCCCATCAAAGATGAGGCGGCCATCACGCCTGAACGTCACCTTTTTCAGGTCAACTATATAGTCTGAAGAATCGGTCATAAATGAATCAGGCTTCTCGGGCTGCCAGAATACGGCGGGCAATTTGAACTGGCTAATATACCAGTTCGCGCAGAACAGCCCAAGCGACGGACAAACAATTACAGCTTTGGGCAATATCTGCTAATTAAATAGCGCGCTTGAGAGGGCGCCCTTGCAGCTCGGGCAATCAGGCAAACGGCCAATGGAACGCACGGGGCCCTGAGCGCTCCAATAAAAAACCCGGCGTCCTGGCCGTTCGCAGCCCTACTGGTGAGTTGCACGACACAAGGCGCTATACTAGACGGCCAAACCATCAACACAAGACACTTCATGCCCGAGTTCAACTACATAGCTTCTGCCCGCCGCACCATTGAAATGGAACGCGACGCCGTCCACAGCCTGCTGGAGCGGCTAGACCAGCATTTCAACGCTGCCTGCGCTGCGCTGATGGCCTGTACAGGGCGTGTAGTGGTGACCGGCATGGGCAAATCAGGACATATCGGCAAGAAAATTGCCGCCACCCTGGCCAGCACCGGAACACCAGCCTTCTTTGTGCACCCAGGTGAAGCAAGCCATGGCGATATGGGCATGATCACCCGCCAGGACGTGGTGATCGCGCTGTCCAACTCCGGCAACACTGCCGAGGTGGTGACCTTGTTGCCGCTACTCAAGCGCCTGGGCATCCCCCTGATCAGCATTACCGGCAACCCGGAGTCGATCATGGCCCGCGCGGCGCTGGCCAACTTGCATACCGGCGTTGAGCAGGAAGCCTGTCCGTTGAATCTGGCGCCCACCTCCAGTACCACCACGGCGCTGGTCATGGGTGATGCGCTGGCTATTGCCTTGCTGGAAGCGCGCGGCTTCAGCGCCGAGGATTTTGCCTTCTCGCATCCTGGCGGCACCCTGGGTCGGCGCCTGTTGCTGCTGGTCGACGACATCATGCATAGCGGCGAAAGCATGCCGCTGGTTACTCCGGATACCTCGCTACGCGACGCGCTGCTGGAGATGACCCGCAAGGGTCTCGGCCTGACCGGCATTACCGACGGACAAGGCCTGCTCGCAGGGATCTTCACCGACGGCGATTTGCGCCGCACCCTGGACCAGAGCATCGACATACGCACGGCTGGCATTGCCGAGGTCATGACCCGCAACTGCAAAACCGTGCAGCAGGGTATTCTTGCCGCCGAAGCAATCAAGGTCATGGAAGATGGCAAGATAAGCGGTTTGTTTGTAGTTGATGCGCAACATCGCCCAGTGGGCGCTCTCAATATGCATGACCTTTTGCGCGCGGGAGTGGTATGAGCAAGCAGGATCAGGAACTGCTGGACCGGGCCCGTGCCATTCGCCTGGCGATCTTTGACGTGGACGGCGTTCTGACCGATGGGCGGCTGTACTTCATGCCTGATGGCACCGAATTCAAATCCTTCAATACGCTGGACGGGCACGGCATCAAGATGCTCATGGCCTCTGGCGTAGAGGTTGCCATCATCAGCGGGCGCTCTTCGCCATTGGTGGAAAAGCGCGCCGCCAATCTGGGCATTCGCCACCTGATTCAGGGCCGCGAAGACAAGCTCAACGCACTGGCAGAGCTACGCAACATAGTCGACGTGTCGCTCGATCAGATTGCCTTTCTCGGTGACGACCTGCCGGACCTGCCAGTGATGCGTCGCGTTGGCCTGGGTATTGCCGTGGCCAGCGCCGACAGCTTTGTGCGTGAACATGCCCATGGCATCACCCAGGCCGTCGGCGGAGCAGGTGCAGCTCGTGAGTTCTGTGAGCTCATCATGTTTGCCCAGGGAACGCTGGATAACGCCAGAGCGGCCTACCTCTGATGAATAAATTGCCGAGACTCCCGCGCTATCTGCGCACCGCAATACTGGTTGGCCTGGCGCTTGTCATCGGCGTGTCGGTGGGCTATTTCAACATACGCCCCGCCAGCTTCGACAATACCTTGCGTATCAGCGATCCAAACCAGCCCGATTTTTTCATGGAAAACAACCGCATACTCATGCTCAACGGCCAGGGTACGCCAGCCTACGAGCTGACCAGCGCCAGGGCCACGCACCAGAGCAGCGACGACGCGACTCTGCTGGAAAAGCCGCGCTTGATATTTTATCGCGGCGACACCGCCGAGCCCTGGTTACTTGAAGCAGAGCACGGTGTAGTCACCGAGAATGGCGACCGTGTCGAGTTGACCGACAACGTTTTGCTGCAAAGCCAGGACCCGACCCAGGCCCGCCGACGCATGACCACCCAGGCGTTGACGCTTTTTCCTGACCGGGATTATGCCGAAACCGCACAAAGCGTTAGAATTGAGGATGCCGACAACGTCACGACTGCCGTCGGCATGCACGTTTATCTTAATGACGGCCGCCTTGAGCTGCTGTCCACCGTAAGGGGCCAACATGAGGTGCGTTAAATCCCTGGGCTTTGCTGCCCTGGTACTAGGGCTTGCGGTATCCGCGACAGCCTTCGCTGCGGACCGCGACCAGCCCATCCGTATTCAGGCCAACAGCGCGACGCTGGATGACCGCAGCAACACTGCTGTCTATACCGGCGACGTGATCATTACCCAGGGCAGCATGCGCCTGACCGGCAACCGGGTGACCCTGAATACCGACGCCGACGGCGCCGTGAGCAAGATTGTCAGCCAGGGTTCGCCTGCGACTTACAAGCAAGCCCCCGCCGATGGCTCCCCCGTTGATGCGCGCAGCCAGACCATCGAATATCTGGCCGATGAAGAGCGCGTGGTCCTGATTGAAAGGGCCTTTCTGGAGCAGCAAGGCAATACTTTCCAGGGTGAGTACATCAGTTATGATATCGACCGCCAGGTAGTGGATGCCGGCCGTGCGGCCAGCAGCGGCGGCACCGGTGGGCAGCAGGATCGGATCGAGATCCTTATCCAGCCGCGCAAGCGCAGTGAACCTGCTGCACCATGACCACACTAGAAGCGCGTCACCTGGCCAAGGCCTACAAATCCCGCAAGGTCGTGCGGGACGTGTCGGTGTCAATCAACAGCGGTGAAATCGTCGGCCTGTTGGGCCCCAACGGAGCCGGCAAGACCACCTGTTTCTACATGATCGTTGGCCTGGTCAAGGCCGATGAAGGCAATATCCTGGTCAACGGCGTGGACGTTACCAAGCTGCCCATGCACGGCCGGGCGCGCCAGGGCATTGGCTACCTTCCGCAGGAAGCCTCCATTTTTCGCAAGCTCAGCGTCGCTGATAACATCATGGCCATCCTGCAAACCCGCAAGGACTTGGATAAAAAGGGCCGTGAAGAGGCGCTGGAGTCACTGCTGCGCGAGTTTCACATACACCATCTGGCCGGCAGCCTGGGCATGAGCCTGTCCGGCGGCGAACGTCGCCGGGCCGAGATCGCGCGGGCACTGGCCACCGAACCCAAGTTCATCCTGCTGGACGAGCCCTTCGCTGGCGTGGATCCGATCTCCGTCAACGACATCAAGCAGATCATCCAGCACCTGAAAAGCAAGGGTATTGGTGTATTGATCACCGACCACAACGTGCGTGAAACTCTGGATATCTGCGACAAGGCCTATATTGTCAACGATGGGCATATCATTGCCGAGGGCGACGCTGAAACGGTGCTCGCCAATCAGACCGTGAAGGACGTTTACCTTGGCCACGCCTTCCGTCTGTAAATCCGGCAGGAATTAGGGCATGCTAAAATTCCGCTGATCAGCAATTTCGAACCAAACTTGCGCACAAGGTAATACGCCTGAACATGAAACCCTCGCTCGTCCTCAAGATGGGGCAGCAACTGACGATGACGCCGCAGTTGCAGCAAGCCATCCGACTGTTGCAGCTATCCAGTCTGGACCTCCAGCAGGAGGTCCAGGAAGCACTGGAAGCCAATCCCATGCTGGAGATGGCAGACGACGGCGATGACGACTACTCCCCGAGCCAGGACAATGGCGTCGACAAGGATGACGCCCCCGCAGTCACCCTGCCGGAGCCAGTGGCGATGGATGCCATTGAGCAGCACAGTCAGGCCGATGAGGAAGGCAACTGGAACGAACAGATACCCAGTGAGCTGCCGGTCGATACCCAATGGGATGATGTTTACCAGACCTCGGCCAGCTCGCTGCCAAGCCAGGACGATGATGAGTGGGACTTCACCGCGCGCACCGGCTCTGGCGAGACCCTGCAGAGCCATCTGGAGTGGCAGTTGAACCTGATCCCGCTGTCTGAAACAGATCAGTTGATTGCCCTGTCGCTGATTGATGCGATCAACGCGGACGGCTACCTGGAAGAGTCCCTCGAAGAGATTCTCGCCTCCCTCGATCCAGAACTCGAGGTCGAGCTGGACGAGGTCGAAATGGTCTTGCACCGTATTCAGCAGTTCGAGCCAGTGGGCGTAGGCGCCCGCAGCCTGAGCGAATGCCTCAGCCTGCAACTGCGCCAGTTGCCGAAAGAAACGCCCATGCTTGAGCAGGCGCAGAAGATCGTCAAGGACCACCTGGAGCTGTTGGGGAGCCGCGACTTCACTCAGCTGATGCGCCGTACCCGCCTGAAAGAAGAGCAGTTGAGCCGCGCGATCAGCCTGATTCAAACGCTGAACCCGCGGCCAGGCTCGGAAATCGCCTCAGGGGAACCCGAGTACGTGATCCCTGACGTTATTGTGCACCGTGACAACAAACGCTGGATCGTCGAGCTGAACCAGGAGTCAGTGCCCAAGGTGCGGGTCAATAATCATTACGCCTCGATGGTCCGCCGAGCTGACTCGAGCCAGGACAACACCTACCTGCGCAATCATTTGCAGGAGGCCCGCTGGTTCATCAAGAGCCTGCAGAGCCGCAACGAGACCTTGATGAAAGTCGCGACGCAGATCGTCGAGCATCAGCGCGGCTTTCTCGAACACGGCGAAGAAGCCATGAAGCCCCTGGTGCTGCACGATATCGCCGAGGCAGTGGGCATGCATGAGTCGACTATTTCCCGCGTGACCACGCAGAAATACATGCATACCCCGCGCGGTATTTTCGAGCTCAAGTACTTTTTCTCCAGCCATGTGGGCACGGCAGAAGGCGGCGAATTCTCCTCTACCGCGATCCGCGCGCTGATCAAAAAGCTGGTGGCTGCAGAAAACCCGAAGAAACCATTGAGCGATAGCAAGATCGCTGGTTTACTGGAAGAACAGGGCATTGATGTCGCCCGCAGAACCATCGCCAAATACCGTGAATCGCTCAGCATTGCGCCTTCGAGCGAACGCAAAAGGCTGATCTGACAAGCCGGGAGCCAGAAAGCCTGGGCCGGCAATCGAGTTTACGCAACAGAGTTACAGCAGGTGGCACACCATGGGGCGCCGGTTTGGCTCCCCGTTACTTGAAGCCAATCAGGAGAAGTCGTATGCAACTGAACCTCAGCGGTCATCAATTGGACATCACCGAAGCCTTGCGCGATTACGTTAACGAGAAAATGTCCCGCCTGGAGCGACATTTCGACAAGATCACCAACGTACAAGTAACTCTTGAAGTAGAAAAACTCCGTCAGAAAGCCGAAGCTACCCTGCATGTTGCTGGTGGCGAAGTCGTCGCCAACGCCGAACACACCGACATGTACGCGGCTATCGACCTGCTCACCGACAAACTTGATCGACAATTGATCAAGTTCAAGGAAAAGACCCTCAATCGCCAACAGGGCGTCAACGACCGCTAAGGCAGATACTACGTATCATTATGCAAATTGATCACATACTCACCCCCGAGCGCACCTTTGCCGGTGTGCAGGGGGTTTCGAAAAAACGCGTCCTGGAACTGATTGGCAAGCTGGTAGCCCAGCATAGCCATCTGGACCCCGACAGTATCTATGAAAGCCTGATCGCCCGGGAAAAGCTCGGCTCGACCGGTTTTGGCAATGGCATCGCCATTCCCCACTGCCGTCTGGAGGGTTGCCACAAGGCGGTGGGTGCCCTGCTGCAACTGGAATCCAAGATCGATTACGACGCGCTGGATGGCGAGCCGGTTGATCTGATTTTCGTCTTGCTGGTGCCCCAGGAAGCGACCGAGCAGCATTTGCAGATTTTGAAGATGCTGGCGGGCAAGCTGGATCAGCCCAGCCTGCGCGAGGCATTGCGCGAAGCTCCGGACGCTGCGGCGCTCTACCGGATCATGACCGCTGACGACAGCGGGAGCTGACCTATGCGTCTGGTAGTTGTCAGCGGCCGCTCCGGGTCCGGAAAAAGTACCGCCCTGCATCTGCTGGAAGACAACGGCTACTATTGCATAGACAACCTCCCGGCAGGGCTACTGCCGGAGCTTGCGCGCCAGGTCAATAACACCGACAACGCCGGGCTCAATCTGCCCAAGGTCGCGATCAGTATTGACGCGCGAAACCTGCCCAGTGATCTGGAGCGTTTCCCCGAGCTGCTCAAGCAGGTGCGTGAAGCCGGCGTGCATTGCGATATTCTGTTTCTGGCGGCCACCGATGAAGTGTTGATCAAGCGCTTCTCGGAAACCCGGCGCAAGCACCCTTTGACCAATGGTACCCACTCGCTGGGCGAGGCCATTGCGGCCGAACTGCGCCTGCTGGAGCCAATCATTGATCTGGCCAGCCTGAAGATAGATACCAGTCACCTGAATCTCTACCAATTGCGGGATCTGCTCAAGCAGCGGCTACTGGGTAATCAGTCCAACAGTACCTCGGTGATGATTCAGTCTTTTGGCTTCAAGCGCGGCGTGCCGGTGGACTCTGATCTGGTGTTCGACGTGCGCTGCCTGCCAAACCCGTACTGGAAGGCGGAATTGCGGCCATACTCAGGCCGTGATGAGCAGATCTGCGAATACCTGCAGGCCCAGCCTGAGGTGCAGGACATGTACCAGGATATTCACCAGTTTTTGAGCAAATGGTTGCCGCGCTACGCTGCTGGTGAGCGCAGCTATATGACCATTTCAATTGGTTGTACCGGCGGTCATCACCGCTCTGTATACATTACCGAACGGCTGGTCAAGGAGCTGTCCGCCAGCATTCCCAACCTGTTGATTCGCCACCGCGACCTGCCCTGACCATGCCTATCGCCCGCGCCCCCATCATCAATAAACTCGGCCTGCACGCGCGCGCCGCGGCCAAGTTCGTCGGCGTAGCCAATCGCTACGGCTGTCAGGTCAGAATTGGCGGTACGGAAGAGGAGCTGGTCGACGGCAAAAGCATCATGCAAGTCATGATGCTTGCCGCCAGCAAAGGCTCGGAGGTGTGTATCAGTTGCGAAGGGGAACAAGCCGAACAGGCCATGGAAGAGTTGCTGGCGCTGATCGGCGATTATTTCGGCGAAGGTGAATAGCGCAAGCTATTCCCCACCCACCGTCATGCCATCCACTAGCCAGCTACCCGTCAGGTTGTTGCCCCGGCGTTCTATATCCGAGCCCACACAGCGCAGATTGGCAAACATGTCTTTCAGGTTACCGGCAATGGTCACTTCCTGAACCGGGAACTGAATTTCGCCATTCTCGACCCAGAAGCCACCCGCACCGCGCGAATAGTCCCCAGTCACGCCATTGATGCCCTGCCCCATCAGCTCGGTCACCAACAGGCCCGTGCCCATCTCCTTGAGCAGTGCGGAGAGATTGCCGGCGTTACTGGTAACATGCAGGTTATGCACGCCGCCCGCATTCGCGGTGCTAGGCAAGTTCAGTTTACGCGCAGAATAGGTACCCAATACCCAACTGCGCAGCACACCATCAGAGACAAAAGCCTGCTCACGCGTCGCCAAGCCGTCACCATCAAAGGCCGAACTACCCAGCGCACGCGGCATATAAGGCCGCTCGACGATCGTCACCCAATCGGGAAACACTGGCTGCCCCATCGCATCGAGCAGGAAGGTGGACTGGCGATAGACCGCACCACCGGCAATAGCGCCGATCAGGTGACCCAGCAGACCTGAAGCTTGATCCGCCGCAAACAGCACCGGGACCTTGGCGGTTTTGATCGAGCGTGTACCCAACCGCGCCAGCGTGCGTTCAGCCGCCTTGCGACCCAGGGCTTCGGGACTGGGGAGCTGGCTGGCCAGGCGGTCTACGCCGTACCAGTAATCGCGCTGCATGCCCTGCTCCGATCCAACGATCAGCACCGCAGAGGCGCTATGCCGCGTCCCCAACGCACTACCGATAAAGCCGTTGCTGTTGCCATAGACCCGGCAGCCCTGCTGGCTGCTGACATTGGCGCTGTCACTGGTCAGCCGAGGGTCCATGTCCAGAGCGGCCTTTTCGCAAACCAGAGCCCGCTCGATGGCCTGCTCGGCGCTCAACTCCCAGGGGTGATACAGATCCAGATCCGGCAGCTCGGTCGCCATTAACGCAGGATCGGCCAGGCCGGCAAAGCTGTCTTCGGAGGCATGCCGGGCAATGCCCAAAGCCGCTTCAATCGCCGAGCGTATCGCCTCATCAGACGTATCGGAGGTGCTCGCTGAGCCTTTGCGCTGCCCCGCGTACAGCGTAATGGCAAAGCCTTGGTCGCGATTGAACTCGACCGTTTCGACCTCGCCCTGACGCACGCCCACCGATAGGCCGGTATTCTGGCTGACGCCGACTTCGCAAGCGCTGGCACCCTGGCGGCGCGACTCGTCCAGAATAAAGGCAACCCTTTGCTCCAGTTCGGCGCGCAGGGCTTCGGGGTCTTCATGTCGGGCGGGTTGAATCTGGCTCATGTAATCTCCTCTCAGGCGGGCATTGTACCCCGGACAGCGCTGCTGTGAACGGGTATCATGGCGCATTGAAACCTACCCGCAGCCGGGCCGCAACGAGGTGACCATGACAGAGTTTTACGACGACGAACAGTACGAAGAAGGCATCAGCAAAACTCAGGTCAAACGCGAGCTGCAGGAAATGCGAGATCTGGGTCGTCGTCTGGTTGAGCTCAAACCAGCCCAGCTGCAAAAGCTCGAGATGACCGAAGAACTGCGCAAGGCGCTCGAAGAAGCACCCAGACACACTGCCCGTGGAGCCCTGAAGCGGCACCTGAGCTTTGTCGGCAAGCTGATGAAGGATCAGGACGTGGATGCCATTCGCGCCTACATCGACCGTCTGGACAGCAGCACCCAGGCGCACGCCCAGCATTTCCACCAGATGGAACGCTGGCGTGACCGACTGTTGACCGGCAGCGCCGAAGAGCAGGAGGCTTTCATGAGTGCCTACCCGCAAACCGAGCGCCAGACCCTGCGCCAACTGGTGCGCCAGGCCAGCAAAGAGGCCGCAGAAAACAAGCCGCCGGCCGCTGCGCGCAAGCTGTTCAAGTTGATCCGCGAGACCGTGGAAGCCGATCTCTAGTCCGTTTTGCCTGGCCTGACTGGACCCTCGATATCCTTGCCCCGTATTGCACACAGTAAAAAGGCCGCATCCCTTGCAGGATGCGGCCTTTTGTCATGCCGGCTTCAAACGGGGTATCAATAGCCCAGTGCGAAGTTCTCTTCCGGCATGTCCATCAGGTTGTCGGCACCGGACAGCATGGAATCAACATGCATGCGGGTACGCGGCAGGATGCGCTGGAAGTAGAAACGCGCAGTCTGCAACTTGGCCTGGTAGAAGGCTTCGTCCGAAGTGCCCTCGGCCAGCTTCTCGGCGGCTACGCGAGCCATGTCGGCCCAGAAGTAAGCCAGGCAGGCATAGCCGGAGTACATGCAGTAATCGACAGAGGCTGCACCGACCATTTCGCGGTCTTTCATTGCGGCCATGCCGATCTTCATGGTCAGCTCGCCCCACTCCTTGTTCAGCTGATTCAAGGGGGTAACGAATTCCTTGATGGCGTCGTTACCTTCCTGAGTCTGGCAGAACTTGTGGACGATCTTGGTGAAGCACTTCAGCGCCTCGCCCTGGGTCATCAGCACCTTGCGGCCCAACAGGTCGAGTGCCTGAATACCGGTAGTACCTTCGTACAGCATGGAAATACGCGCGTCACGCACGTTCTGCTCCATGCCCCACTCGGCGATGAAACCGTGGCCACCGTAGATCTGCACGCCGTGGTTGGCTGCTTCAAAGCCCACTTCGGTCATGAATGCCTTGGCGATCGGCGTCAGGAAGGCCAGCAGTGCATCGGCTTGCTTCTTCTGCTCTTCGTCCTGGCTGTTCTTGACGATGTCGACCTGCTTGGCGGTGAAATACACCATCGCGCGGTTGCCTTCGGCAAAGGCTTTCATGGTCAGCAGCATGCGGCGTACATCAGGGTGCACAATGATCGGATCAGCAGCCTTCTCAGGTGCCTTGGGGCCGGTCAGAGCACGCATCTGCAAACGGTCACGGGCATACTTGATACCACCCTGGAAGCCGATTTCAGCATGCGCCAGGCCCTGCAGTGCAGTACCCAGACGGGCGGTGTTCATAAAGGTGAACATCGCGTTCAGGCCCTTGTTCGGCGGCCCGATCAGATAACCGACAGCGCCATCGAAGTTCATCACGCAAGTCGCGTTGCCGTGGATGCCCATCTTGTGTTCCAGCGAGCCACAGTTCACACCGTTACGCTCACCCTTTTCGCCTTCGGCGTTGGGCAGGAACTTCGGCACGATGAACAGGGAGATACCTTTGGTGCCCGCCGGGGCATCGGGCAGGCGGGCCAGAACGATGTGGACGATATTCTCGGCCATGTCGTGCTCACCGGAAGAGATAAAGATCTTGGTGCCGTTCAGCTTGTAGCTACCATCGGCCTGTGGCTCTGCCTTGGTGCGCAGCATGCCCAGGTCTGTACCACAGTGGGACTCGGTCAAGCACATGGTGCCAGTCCACTGACCGGAAACCAGCTTGGTCAGATAAGTGTGCTTCTGATCGTCGGTACCGTGGGTCGCGATAGTGTTCATGCAACCGTGAGACAGGCCGGGGTACATGCCCCAGGACCAGTTGGCTTGACCAATCATTTCACTGACCGCCAGACCCAGCGACTCGGGCAGACCCTGACCGCCATGATCAACATCATGAGCAAGACTCGGCCAGCCGCCTTCAACGTACTGCTGATAGGCTTCCTTGAAGCCGCTTGGAGTCTTCACGCCTTCAGCACTCCAGGTACAGCCTTCGGTGTCGCCAACGCGGTTAAGCGGAGCAATCACGTTCTCACAGAACTTGGCGCCCTCTTCCAGAATGGCATTGACCATGTCCGGAGTGGCGTCTTCGCAGCCTGGCAGGCTCTTGTAGTGTTCTTCATAACCCAGCAGTTCGTCGCGGACGAAGCGGATGTCTCGCAGGGGAGCCTTGTAATCGGGCATGGTACTTGACCTCAACGGTTATAACGGTTTCAAGAGCAGCGCTTTGGCTGCGATTGGTGCTGCTTCGAATGCGGTATCGCAGACAAGATTGGCAGCTAATTCAAACAGACGTTTGAAACATACGTTTACGCGCAAATGATGTCAACTCTTTGTGCACCCAAGCGCCACAAAAAATTTGTAACCATCAACGCGGGAAACGCGAATGAAAAATCCGTGACTGTTGGAGAATAGGAGAATCAGGCTCGAACTTGGAAAGCCGGTTCTGCAGAAGCCGCGTTATCGCCGACCTGGCGGTACAGCGCGAGCCCTCTGTCAGACTCCGCGCCGGAGCTCGATTGATCGCTGGTAGCTGGGCTCTGGGCATCTTCAGTGACCGCCGTCGGCATCGCTTCGGCGGCCAATTCGGCGCGCGCTACCGCCATGGCCTGAGCGGCCTGAGATGCTACCGCCAGATCCTGGGCGGAGGGCTGCGCTGGCGCCAGAGCAGCACGCTGTACCTGCTGCAATTTCTGCAGAGTGGCCTGAGGGTCACCGGGGACCGGCGCAGTATCGATGGAAACGGAGCCGCCTACGGCATAAAGCCGACCGTCAGGCCCACGCTCGTAGCTGTAACTGATCGCGCCTGCATACTGGCCACCCACCGCTTTGTGCGCCTGTTCATGGGTACGCACCTCCCGATCACGGCTGGACAGCTCACGCAATTCGGTCTGCGTAACGCGCAGCAATTCAGCCTCGGCCTTGCTTAGCTGAAGCTGCTTCTGTGCTTGCTGTTGGGCCTGGCTGGCTGAATCGGGATCGGTAGCCACTTCAGATGCGGGAGCCGCCGAGGAGAGTGGCGCTGCTGTGACGGCGGGGACTGCGGAAACGGCGGCCTTATCCGGCACCACCGCACCAGCTACCCCGAGCTTAGGGTAAGCATAGGGCAAACCAGCAAAAACCGGAGAGAGTCCGAGGCTATTCACTACTTAGTGACAACTTTGATCAAGACAATTGTGATCAAACAGTGACGTCAAGCAGAGTACCGAGCACTTCCTCTGCCGTATCAATAACCGAGGCGCCGACTTCAACTTCGCGCTGGCCGAGCTGAAGCTCGACCAGGCTGTCTACCAGGTTAACCGGGCGGTTGGTATCCACCGCCGTAGTAGCCACCGGTTGACCATTGGCCGGCTGCAGAGGTATGGCCTGAGCTGCGGCTGGATCCGGCTGAACGCCCATGCGGGCAATTTCATTGGCCGCGGTACTGGCGCGATACTGGCCCTGACGAACGCTGTTGAGCCCGGCTGACATCAGGTCGAGTGAAGCCATGGGAGTTACCTCGATTAACCTAGTGCAATTGCAGTTACACCCATTAAAGCACAAAGCCACTAGTACGCGTACCGCCGCCGGTCAGTTCCAGCGGCAGCTCAGATCAACGGTGCCAGATCCAGATAAGCGGCTATCGCTGCGGCAGATGGCTGCTCCATCCAGGGCACAAAGCCCAGGCAAGGGGCTTTAAGCTGCTGCCGCAAGGTGGCCAGGTTCTCCGACGGGCGGCTCATGTGCGGGTCCACCTGATTGGCTACCCAACCGGCTAGCGTCAGCCCGTCAGCAGCAATGGCTTCAGCGCTCAGCAGAGCATGATTGATGCAACCCAGCTTCATGCCAACCACCATAATCACCGGAATGTTCAGATCCTTGGCCAGATCAGCCAGCGTCTGATCGGCGTTCAGTGGAACACGCCAGCCGCCCGCGCCTTCCACTAGCGTCAGGTCCGCCTCGCGATCAAATACCTGCAGGCAGCCGCCAGCCAGCAACTCAACCGTCAGCGGTACGCTTTCCTCGACAGCAGCAATATGGGGCGCTATCGCGGATTTAAGCCTGATCGGGTTGATCAATTCATAGGCCATTGGCGGCTGGCACTGCGCCTGCAACGCCAGCGCATCCTCGTTACGCAGGCCGTCTGGCGTGTCCTCGCAACCTGCAGCCACCGGTTTGGCTGCGGCGGTACTCAAGCCTGCTTGACGTGCCGCGTAGAGCAAACCGCAAGCGATGGTGGTCTTGCCAATTTCGGTATCAGTCCCGGTGACGAAAAATCGTTGCTGCATATCACGACTCCTTGAACATCAATATCTGAGCTACCTGATAAGTGGCAGGCAGCCCGTCGGGCTGGCGAAAGCCTTCATAGGCTTCAGTCAACGCGCGCAATCGAGCTCGGCCGGTCAGGCCACCCGGCCGCCCCGGGTTGAGGTTGTGCGCGCCTAGCGCTTTCAATTCCTGGGTCAGGGCGCTGAGTTGCCCATAGCGCAATACATGCTGCTCGATTTCACAATGCCAGCGGCCGAAACCTGCACTGGCGAGCAGCGGCTGGAGTTCCTCCACCGGCATGAAGCGATTGACATGGACGAAGCCGTCAACTGCCTGCCAAGCCTGCTGCAACTCAATCAGCGTGCCCCGAACCAGTGTAGACAATGCCAGGCAACCGCCAGGGCGAAGCGCCTGTGCAGCCTCGCGCAAGGCCTGACCGAGATCCGGGCACCACTGCAGTGCGAGGCTGGAAAAGATCAGATCCTGCGAGGCAGGCCGCAGCGGTAATGCCTCGGCGTCAGCCGCCACCCAGGAACGCACCGGGCCAGCCTGTGCCCTGGCAAAATGCAACATGCCTTCGGCCAGATCAAGCCCAACCACAGGCTGCTGATACTGCTCAGCCAGAACCCGGGAGAAATATCCGGTACCGCACCCCAGATCAACGATGGCTTTGGGCGCAAAATTCGTCGGTAACCTTGCCAGAAGGTTAGTGCCTACCTGGCGCTGGAATGCGGCAGCCTGGTCATAGGAGTTGGCAGCGCGGCTGAACGAGTCGGCCACTCGGCGCTTGTCGATCGTCATCTCAGTCATGATGCTGGCTCAAAAAGTCGGCGATACGCTCGGCGAGCCAGCCCGGCTGCTCCAATGGCAAGGCGTGGCCGGCCTGCTCATGTACGGCTATGTGCTGGTTGACGCTCAGCTCAGCCAGCGCAGAGGCTGCTGCCACGGGCACCAGCGCATCGCCTGCGGCAAAGCAATGCAGGCCCGGCAGCGTTGCCGCTTTCAGCGCCGCGCGGCTGTCCAGCACGCCGAGTACTGCCAGCGCGTGCAGGCGCTGATCGGCATCGGCGGTATCCCAGGACAGGGCGCGCGCCAGCGTTTTCGCCTGCGGGCTTCCCTGCGCGACCAGCAATGAAAAGCGTTTCAGTGTTTTCTCGGGCTGCAGCCGAAAATCATTGAGAAAGGCGCGAAAGGTGTCTGCTGCCATCGCCGACGGCCAATCCTTGCGGGCCACGAAGCAGGCGTTGCTGGCGATGGTGATGACCCGGCTGAAGCGCTCGGGAAAGCGCCGTTGCAATTGCACCGCCAGCATCCCACCGAGCGACCAGCCGACCAGCACACCGGGCTTTAGTGTGTCGGCCAGATCAGCCAGATCCGTTTCCAGCGTCGACATCTGCAGCGCGGGCAGCCCAGAGGTATGCACTCGCCACTCAGGCAGCGCCAGCGCCAGCTCATCTGCCAAGGGCTGCATCGTCTCGGCTGCCAGGGACCAACCGGGTAACAGCGTGATATCAGACATCCTGCGCCTCGGGTAATTGCGCCACGGCGCTTTTCAAGGCGTCCAGCAACTGGTTAACGTCATCTTCGCTGTGCGTGGCGCACAGGGTGACACGCAAGCGTGCGGTGCCACGCGGGACTGTCGGCGGGCGGATCGCGGTCACCAGAATGCCCTGTTCGCGCAGTGCGGCGGACAGCATCAGCGCGCGCTCGCTACTGCCGACCAGAATCGGTTGTATCGGCGTGGGGCTGTTCATCAATTCCAGGCCGATATCCGTTACCCCCTTGCGAAACTGCGCAATCAACCGCGCCAGCCGCTCGCGACGCCAGTGCTCACCCTGCAGCAATTGCAGACTGCGCAGGGTGGCACAGGCCACCGCCGGCGGCTGACTGGTGGTGTAAATATACGGCCGGGCGAACTGGATCAGCGTTTCAATCAGCTCTTCGCTGCCAGCTATAAAAGCACCTGACGTGCCGAAGGCCTTGCCCAGGGTGCCGATCAACACCGGAACCTGGTCCAGGCTCAAGCCGAAATGCTCGACAATTCCGCCACCATTACGACCCAGACAGCCAAACCCGTGGGCATCATCAACCATGACCCAGGCACCCTTCTCAGCCGCGGCAGCACAGACACCCGGCAACTCGGCCAGGTCGCCATCCATGCTGAAAACGCCGTCGGTCACGATCAGGGTATTGCCTTGCGCCTTATCCAGCCGCCCCTTCAGGCTGCTCACGTCGTTATGCAGATAACGCGAAAATCGCGCACCGCTCAGCAGCCCGGCATCCAGCAACGAGGCATGATTGAGCCGGTCCTCAAGCACGGTGTCGCCCTGCCCGGCCAGCGCGGTTACTGCACCCAGATTGGCCATATAACCGCTGGACATCAGCAATGCGCGCGGGCGCCCGGTGAACGCGGCCAGCGCCTCTTCGAGTTCATGATGCGGCTGGCTATGCCCCACGACCAGATGTGACGCGCCGCCGCCCACACCCCAGCGCCGCGCGCCTTCATTAAAGGCTTCAATCACCGCAGGATGGTTGGCTAGGCCGAGGTAATCATTATTACAGAACGCCAGCAGCGGCTTGCCATCCACAACCACGCGCACGCCCTGGGGTGATTCGAGCAGCGGGCGCTGGCGGTATAGGTGAGCGGCTCGGCGCTCATTAAGACGGGAACGCAAATTGAAAGGCACGCTAGGGACTCGTTGGTAACGGGGGATCGGGGCTCAAACTTAACGCTGGAAGCTGGAAGCTGGAAGCTGGAAGCTGGAAGCTGGAAGCAAGAGCCTGCTTTCTTCCAGTTCAGTGTCAAGCCTGCGCTTGTCGGCTTTCGGCTTTCGGCTTTCGCTTTTAACTTCCGGCTTCTAGCTTCAACCTTCCAGCTTTAAAACTTCCAGCCGGGCTTCAACCCGCCGCGTTGACGAACATCGAGCTATCGCGCTGCTCGACCAGCGCCTGTTCAATCGCCGCCTGATGCACCTCGTCATCATGCTCTTCGCGCTCTTCAGGCTTGATGCCGAGGCGGTCGAACAGGCGCATGTCCTTCTCGGCCTGTGGATTGGACGTCGTCAGCAAACGATCGCCGTAGAAAATCGAGTTGGCACCGGCGAAAAACGCCAGGGCCTGAGTCTGTTCGTTCATCTGCTCACGACCAGCGGACAGACGTACATGCGACTTGGGCATCATGATCCGTGCAACGGCCAGGGTGCGGATAAAATCGAAAGGATCCACGTCGGCTTCGTTTTCCAGCGGCGTGCCCTTGACCTTGACCAGCATATTGATCGGCACGCTTTCCGGATGCTCGGGCAGGTTAGCCAACTGAATCAGCAAGCCAGCGCGATCTTCCAGTGACTCGCCCATACCCAGGATGCCGCCGGAGCAGATCTTCATGCCGGCATCACGAACATAGGCCAGGGTTTCCAGACGGTCGCCATAGGTCCGTGTGGTAATGATCTTGCCGTAGAACTCCGGCGAGGTGTCCAGGTTGTGGTTGTAGTAATCCAGCCCCGCTTCGGCCAGCTCACGGGTCTGTTCCTTGGTCAGCTTGCCCAGTGTCATGCAGGTTTCCAGCCCGAGCTTGCGCACGCCCTTGACCATCTCCAGCACGTAAGGCATGTCCTTGTCGGACGGATGCTTCCAGGCCGCGCCCATACAGAAACGGGTGGCACCAATCGCCTTGGCAGCAGCGGCCTCTTCCAGCACCTTCTGGACTTCAAGGAGTTTTTCCTTGTCCAGCCCGGTGTTGTAATGACCTGACTGCGGGCAGTACTTGCAGTCTTCCGGGCAGGCACCGGTTTTGATCGACAGCAGCGTGGAGACCTGAACCCGGTTGGCATCGAAGTGCTGGCGGTGTACGGTTTGGGCCTGGAACATCAAATCGTTGAACGGCTGGCGAAACAGCGCCAGCACATCGGCTGGCGTCCAGTTATGACGAGTCACAGAGGTGGTCACGGATGAAACAGTCATGAATAAAATCCTGAACAGGGATAAAGAAACCACTGAATTTTAGCTATGCACGCATGATAGCGATGGCAGGGAGGCTGTCAACCATTGCGCATTCCAAAGGTTTACAACTGGCTAAATAACAGCCAATCAAGTGCCTGCTTGCTCTGTTTGAGCGCAGGGCATCCGATTCAGCATGGCGTCTGCGAGCCGTGCCGCAATGACTTGCCCTGGCTGGGTGACCGCTGCCGTCAATGTGCGCTGCCTCTGCCTTTTGCCGACCAGCTTTGCGGGCAATGCCAACAGCATGCTCCGGCTTTCGCTCAGGTTGTCTGCCCCTTTCTGTATCGCTTTCCAGTGGACAGTCTGGTACCCGCGTTCAAGTATCACAATCAACTGATCTACGGCCGACTGCTCGCGCGTCTGCTGACCGACTTCGTGCTCTTCAGTTATCAGGAGCATGATCATGCGCTTCCCGATGCGCTGCTGGCCATGCCACTGCATCCGTCGCGACAGGCCCAACGCGGTTTCAATCAGGCATTTGAGCTGGCGCGCCCGATCGCGCGCTCCCTCGACCGGCCAGTCATCCACTCGGCGCTCAAACGTGTGCACACTACCCATAGCCAACAGGGGCTCTCGGCACAACAGCGCAAGAGCAACCTCAAGGGCGCATTTCAATGCCCCGATCCAACGGCTGTTGCCGGCCTGCATCTGGCGCTGATTGATGATGTGCTGACTACCGGTGCCACCGCCGATGAAGCCAGTCGCACGCTGTTGATGGCCGGAGCCGCGAGCGTCAGCATCTGGTGCGTGGCGAGAACCCCGTGATCAATAACCACTGTACTGGTCATCAGTGAAAAGTGGCCGCACAACAGACAGTTACACTGCGCCATTATCCGTGGCCGCCGGGATGTGACACCATGTAAGCCAATTTCGGTCTGGCGGAGCTACCATGGACTCGCAACATCCTTTTGCCCTGCTTACCCCCGACACCGTCCTTGATGCGGTTGAATCTCTGGGGTTTCTCAGTGATGCCCGCACCCTGACGCTCAACAGTTATGAAAATCGCGTATTCCAGATCGGCATTGAAGGTGTGCAGCCGCTGATTGCCAAGTTCTACCGCCCGGATCGCTGGAGCGACGAGGCGATTCTGGAGGAGCATGAATACTCGCTGGAACTGGCAGACCGGGATATTCCGGTCATCCCGCCGATGCAGCTCGACGGCCGCACGTTGTTCGAGTTTTCCGGCTTTCGCTTCAGCCTGTTCAAGCGCTTTGGGGGCCGTGCGCCGGAGCTGGACAACCCTGATCACCTGCTGATGCTCGGCCGCCTGCTGGGCCGCCTGCATGCAGTGGGCGCGATGAAAGCCTTTCAGCACCGCCCCTCGCTGACCGTGCAGAGTTTTGGCCATGACAGCCTGGCGTGGCTACGCGAATCCGGCATCGTGCCGGAGAACCTTCGCCCCGCTTATTTTTCCGTCGCGGACGATCTGATGCAGGTCATCGACCAGCGCGTGCAGGCCAACCCTTACAAGACCATCCGCTTGCACGGCGATCTGCACGTGGGCAACCTACTGTGGCGGGATGAAAGCCTGTATATGGTGGATATGGACGATTGCCGACAGGGCCCGGCCATTCAGGACCTGTGGATGATGCTGTCCGGCGACCACAACCAACGCCAGGGTCAGTTGGCGGAGCTGGTAGAGGGTTACAACGAGTTCTATGATTTTGATCCGCGCCAACTGGCGCTGATCGAGTCGCTGCGCACACTGCGGCTGATTCATTACAGTGCCTGGCTGGCGCGCCGCTGGGAAGATCCGGCATTCCCAAGGCATTTCCCCTGGTTTGCCAGCGAACGTTACTGGGCAGACCAGGTACTGACCCTGCGCGAACAGCGCGCAGCGCTGGATGAACCGCTACTCAGACTGTTCTGAGCGGCGGCTGATCTGATCGCCGCGTATAAGGGTTATCAATGGCCGTTCACAGTCACCTTGTGACTGAATACACTGCAACGCACTTTTTTCAGAGGCAACGAGCATGACCGACACACTTCTCGATTCCCGCAATCTGGCCTTCGAATTGTACGAAGTGCTCGATGCTGAAGGCCTGACGCAGCGCCCGCGTTTCGCCGATCACAACCGTGAAACCTTCGATGCCGCTATCGGCACGGCGCGTACCATCGCGGAAAAATACTTTGCCCCGCATAACCGCAAGAACGACGAAAACGAACCCAAGTACGTCAACGGTGCGGCGGAGCTGATTCCGGAAATCAAGCCTGCGGTCGATGCCTTTCTGGAAGCCGGCTTCCTGAATGCCACTCGCACCTTCGAGCAGGGCGGCATGCAGATGCCCAACCTGCTGTCCCAGGCCTGCTTTGCGCACTTCCAGTCGGCCAACGTGGCGACCTCCTCCTACGCCATGCTGACCATGGGCGCGGCCAACCTGATTGAAGCCTTCGGCAATGAGGAGCAGAAACAACGCTTCCTGCAGCCGATGATCGAAGGCCGCTTCTTTGGCACCATGGCCTTGACCGAGCCGCATGCCGGCTCGTCGCTGTCAGACATTCGCACCAAAGCCGAGCCGGCCGAGGACGGCACCTACCGCCTCAAGGGCAACAAGATCTATATTTCCGGTGGCGATCATCCGCTGTCGGAAAACATCGTGCACATGGTGCTGGCCAAGCTGCCCGATGCGCCTCCCGGAGTTAAAGGCATTTCGCTGTTTATCGTACCCAAGTTTCTGGTCAACGATGACGGCAGCGTGGGCACTCGCAATGACGTCGCTCTCGCGGGCCTGTTCCACAAGATGGGCTGGCGCGGCACCACCTCCACCGCGCTGAATTTTGGCGAAAAAGGTGAGTGCGTTGGTTACCTGGTCGGCAAGCCGCATCAGGGTCTGAGCTACATGTTCCAGATGATGAACGAGGCGCGCATTGGCGTTGGCATGGGCGCCGTGATGCTCGGCTATGCTGGCTACCTGTACTCGTTGAACTACGCCCGTGAACGTCCCCAGGGCCGCCTGCCCGATGGCAAGGATCCCAGTTCCGCCCAGGTATCGATCATCGAACATACCGATATCAAGCGCTTGCTGCTGACCCAGAAGGCCTATGTTGAGGGTGCTTTTGACCTGGGGCTGTACGCCGCACGGCTGTTTGACGACACCGAAACCCTGGAAACAGAAGAGCAGCGCCGCACTGCGCTGGAATTGCTCGATCTGCTGACGCCCATCGTCAAATCCTGGCCTTCGGAGTTCTGCCTCAAGGCCAACGAGCACGCCATCCAGATTCTCGGTGGCGCCGGTTACACCCGTGAGTATCCGGTCGAGCAGTATTACCGCGATAACCGCCTGAATCCGATCCATGAAGGCACGCACGGCATCCAGTCGCTGGATCTGCTCGGCCGCAAGGTGGCAATGAACAACGGCGCTGCGCTCAAACAGCTTTCCGCACTGATTCAGGACACCTGCCGCCGGGCTAGCGAATACGACTCCTTGACCGCGCTGCGCGAGCCACTGGAAAAACTGCATGCGCACATTGGCAAGGTGACGCTGGCGTTGCTGGGCGATATGGGTCAGGGCAAGATCAATCAGGCACTGGCCAACTCGGCGCTGTATCTGAATGCCTTTGGCCATATGGTGATCGGCTGGCGTTGGCTGGAGCAGGCTGTGTGTGCCGAGCGCGGCCTGGCCAGCGGCAAGGCCAGCGATGCGGATTTCTATCGCGGCAAGCTGCAGGCAGCGCGATTCTTCCTGACCTGGGAAGTGCCATCCTGTCACCACGCGCTCAGCGTGCTGGAAAACCGTGATCCCACGTGCCTGGACATGCAGGACAACTGGTTCTAGGCCACAGCATGCTGCACGTCTGAGTTATGAAAAAGCCGCCTCCGGGCGGTTTTTTCATGCCTTCCAGAGCGGTTTCCGGAGTTGCTGATAGATAGCCGCTTCCCAAGATTCATCACGAGGGCTAACCTTCCCTGCAGGATCATTCTGGAATACCTTCATGTCGCGTTTTCCCAAGCTGTTGTGCTGTTTTCTATTGCTCGGGCACTGGGCCTTGGCTACCCCTGCGCTGGCCCAGGCAGAAATCAATCAAGCCATTGAGTCACTGCAGGCCGAAATCAAAACCCTGGCCGAGGGCACCCAGCCCGATGCGGAAAAACGCGAATTTCAGGAAGCCTATCAGAACACCCTGACCTTCCTTGAACGCAGCCAGCAGTTGGCAAAGGACAGCGTTGACCTGGAGCAGGAACTGCAAGAGGCTCCCCAGCAGATTCGCACCGCGCGCCAGCAGATCGAAAATCTGCGGGTTCAGGACTCCGACAGTATCAGACGCAGCTTTGCCAGCCAGAGCCTGGACACCCTGGAAGACCTTCTGGGCGACAAGGTCAGCACCATGTTCGCCTGGCAGAATGATCTTACCAGCGTCAACAGCGATCTGATCGCGGCGCAGACCCGCCCGGAGCGAACCCAGGCCCAGGTGTCCGCCAACCAGACCCGCGAGCAGGCGATTGTCGAGCAGGTCCGCATATTGCAGCGCCAACCCGACAGCCGTATCAACCAAGCCAACCTGCGCATGCTCAAAGCCGAGCAGGAAAGCCTGCAACTGACCAATCGTTTCATGCGCCAGCAGCTCAGTGCCAACAGCGTGCTGCAAGATCTGGCTACCCAGAGGCGTGATCTGCTTAAACAGCAGATCGAGGGAATAGAACGGGAAGTCGGCATCCTTCAGGAAGTGATCAACGAGAAACGCCGCAGCCAGTCCGAGCAGACCGTCAGCGAAACCACGCAGGCACTGGAAACCACCGAAAACGAGCTGTTACGCGAGCAAGGTGGCCTTAACCAACGCTTGAGTGAAGAGCTACTGGCTGCCACCACCCGCGTAGGCGAGCTGACCAGTCAGAACATCCAGACGCTGCAACAGATCGAAAGCATGAGCCAGATTGATAGCGCCCTGGAGCAGCAGATCGATGTATTGGAGGGCAGCGTATTGCTCTCGCGTATCCTCCATCAGCAAAAGCGCGCGCTTCCCAGTGTGCGCCTGGACAACAGTGTTGCCGATCAGATCGCCGATTTACGCTTGCGCCAGTTCGAGCTCAACACCCTGCGCGACGAATTGAGCAGGCCCCAGGTGTATCTCACCGAGCTGTTGGGACGATTGCCGGAAGAACTGCGCGACAACCTGCGTGATGATATGCAACTGGTAATAGACAACCGCATCAGCCTGGTTGACCAACTCAGCACCAATATCAACACCTTGTTGAGCCAGGCCATTACCCTGCAGATCAATCAGCGCCAGCTACAACAACTGAGCAGCGATCTGAGACGCACCATTGATGACCAACTATTCTGGGTGGCCAGCAACCGGCCAATAGACCAGGCCTGGGTTACGTCTTTCGCAGAACAGGCAAAGCGTCAGATTGATGAGATGCAGTTGCCCACGCAGCTAAAGCATATTGCCGCCAATCTCGGCGCCAAATGGCCCTGGCTACTGTTTCTGGCAGTGCTCGTGGCCATCCATACCGGGTTTCGCAAGAAGATCAAACAAAGGCTGTTTACCCTGAATGAAGATGTTGGCCATTTTCGCCGCGATACTATCTACCACACACCCAAGGCTATCGCCCTCAGCGCGCTCAACGTGCTGCCTATCCCTGTGGTTCTGGCCGCCATCGGCGTGCTGCTGAGCCGCAGCGAAGAAGCGGGCATGCCGGTGATTGGCGCCGCCTTTCTGAAGCTCTCGGTCGCCTGGTTCGTGCTGCATCTGCTGTACCGCGTGCTGGATCCCAAAGGCATCGCCGTGCGGCACTTCCGCTGGGAGGCCAGCCTGGTCAACCGTTTGCATCGACTAACGCGCAACCTGGCCTGGATCACGCTGCCGGTGGTGTTGATCATCAGCCTCAATGCCGAGGTGCCAGAGCAACAGACCAACGACGTGATCGGCCGATTCCTGATGATGTCAGGCATGCTGCTATTGTCTGGCTTGCTGGGACGGATGATGTGGCGCAGCGAGCCGCTGTATAACTCGCGGGTGCTGCATTTCACCGCAATGCTGGTACTTACTCTAACGCCGCTGGCACTGGCGGGCATGACCTACTGGGGCTTTCACTACACCTCTACCAAGCTGGCCGATCGCTTTATCGACACGCTCTATCTGATCGTGCTGTGGATGCTGGTAGAAGGCACCGTGGTGCGCAACCTGACGGTAGCTGGACGTCGGCTGGCTTATCAACGGGCAATGGCCAAACGCGAGGCAGCCCAGAACCGCGAAGGCCAGGAGAACGAAGCCGGAATCGAGATTCCGGAAATGGATATCCAGCAGATCAATCAACAGTCGCTGCGGTTGACCAAACTGGGCATCCTCATGCTGTTCGGCGTGCTGGTGTACTTCGTCTGGTCTGACCTGATCAGCGCGGCCTACTATCTTGAATCCATCACGCTGTGGGAGTACAGCAGCGGTACGCCGGAGAGCCCCACTACCACGGCGATGACCGCTGGCGACGTATTGGGTGCGCTGCTGATAGTCGCCTTTACGGTGACCCTGGCGCGCAACCTGCCCGGGCTACTGGAAATTCTCGTGCTCTCGCGCATGCGCCTGGAGCAAGGCAGCAGCTACGCCATCACCACATTGATGAGCTACATCATCGTCAGTATCGGCATCATCAGCGGCCTGTCGGCCCTGGGCGTTAGCTGGGACAAGCTCCAGTGGCTGGTAGCGGCGCTCAGCGTGGGGCTCGGCTTCGGTCTCCAGGAAATCTTTGCCAACTTCGTTTCGGGCCTGATCATCCTGTTTGAAAAGCCGATTCGCATCGGCGACGTGGTGACCATTGGCGCGCTGTCCGGCACGGTGAACCGCATTCGTATCCGCGCCACCACCATCACTGATTTTGACCGCAAGGAAATCATTGTCCCGAACAAGACCTTCGTCACCGACCATCTGATCAACTGGTCGCTGTCGGACACCATCACCCGTGTGATCATCAAGGTCGGTGTTGCCTATGGCTCTGACCTGGCCAAGACCAAGGAGCTTATGCTGCAGGCGGCCACCAGCAATCCCCGAGTACTCAAGGACCCCGAGCCGCTGGTCCTGTTTCTCAATTTCAGTGATAGCATGCTTGACCACGAACTGCGTATTCACGTGCGTGAGCTGATTGACCGCAATATGGCCATCGATGAAATCAACCGGGAAATAGATCGCCTGTTCGAAGAGAACGATATTCACATTGCCTTCCGTCAACTGGATGTCAATTTGCGCACCAGCTCCGGGGTCGAGAGGTTGATTTCCAGCCACATGCTGGACGAGAAACCGCCAGAGCCTGAGACATCGCAACCCGATAGCCCTGCATCGCTGTAATCACGCCCCGTTGCAGCGCCGGGAATCAGCTTCCCGGCGCTTGATGCGGATTGGCGAATGCCCGCACAATAGGGCCTCTAACTCCCATTCCAGTGTGCTGAATCATGCCCAGAGCCGCCGAACTGAAAAAAGGCCAGATCGTACAGATCAACAGCCAGCCTTACATTGTTTCGCATATAGAAGTGAAGAGCCCTTCTTCGCGCAGCGGGACCACGCTGTACAAGATCCGCTTCAACCATGTGCAGACCAAGCAGAAACTGGATCAGAGCCTGACCGGTGACGACATTCTCGCGTCGATTGATTTTCAGAAGCGCGCCGTGCAGTTCTTGTATCTGGATGCTGACAGCTATACCTTCATGGATAACGAGGATTTCAGTCAGTACACGCTGACCGCCGATCAACTGGAAGAGCAGATCCCCTACCTGCATGATGGCATCGCCGGGCTATACGGTCTGATTGTCGAAGGCAATCTGGTCGGCGTGGAGCTGCCCGCCGTGGTCGAAATGCCCATCGAGGAAACCCCTCCCGCGATCAAAGGGTCCTCGGCCAGTGCCCGCACCAAGACCGCGCGTTTTGCGACCGGATTGGAAATTCAGATTCCCGAGTATCTGGAAACCGGCGAAGTGCTGCGTATCAATACCGAATCCGGAAAATTCATGTCACGAGCCTGACGGCCTGGCCTGGCAGCCCCGCTGCCAGGCCCCTTGCCAAACCAGGCTCTGCTCTCAAACAGGAACAGCTCCATGTCCATTTCACCTCATATCATTTCCCCCTCCGCGCCAGCCAATGCGTGCGTCATCTGGCTGCACGGGCTGGGCGCGGATCGCTTTGACTTCGTCCCGGTAGTCGAGGCCCTGTCTTTACCCCAGGATCACGGCATACGCTTTATTTTCCCCCAGGCTCCCACTCGCCCGGTGACCATCAACGGCGGCTTCCCAATGCCCAGCTGGTACGACATCCTCGGCATGGCGCCAGCCCGGGCAATCAGTCACGAGCAGATGCAGAGCTCAGCAGACATGGTCGTCAGTCTGGTCAATGAGCAAGTAGCCGCGGGCATCCCGGTCGAGCGCATTATTCTTGCCGGCTTTTCACAGGGTGGCGCAGTCGTACTGCATGCAGCCATGCAGAGCGGCCTGGCACTGGGTGGCGTGATGGCCCTGTCGACTTATGGCCCGACGCTGGACACCTTGGTTTCCGGTAAAAGCACGGCGCCCTTGCCACTGTTTTTTGCCCACGGCCGCCAGGACGAAATGGTAAAAACCAGCCTGGGTCGGCAAGCGCATGATCTGCTGGAATCCGCAGGCCACCAGGTTGAATGGCACGACTACCCCATGGGCCACGAGGTTTGCCCGGCTGAAATTGCCGATATCCGTCAGTGGCTGGCAACGCGTCTGGGGTTGTAGTCTGCACACCCTGGCCAGTTGATCAAAAATTAACCGGCCAGGGCTTCGCGAAAACAAATGGTTGCAGTACACTGCTGGGTGAATATCCATTTGCCCACACTGAGAGATGCCTGTGCTCAAAGCACTGAAAAGTCTGTTCAAGCCGCAAGACAAGCCTCAAGCCCAGCCGCAGCCCGCACCGTCAAGCCCGCGTAACCATGCTGCCGCAGAAGCCACCAATCGCCCGTCCGCTGCTCCGAACACTGATGCTACGAACAAGGTCAAAGAAGAGCGACCCACCGCCCGTTCCCGGCCACCGCGCCGCGACAAGCCGGCCGCTCCGCCCGCGCCTCCCGCTCAGCCCTGGTCGCGCAGCGACTTTGCGGTAGACGCGGTTGAGGGCAAAACCCGTTTTCATGATTTCGATCTGCCGGACAGCCTGATGCGCGCCATTCAGGAGCAGGGGTTCAGTTATTGCACGCCAATTCAGGCACAAGTGTTGGGCAGCACGCTCAAGGGCCAGGATGCGATTGGCCGGGCTCAGACAGGCACGGGCAAGACCGCCGCTTTTCTGATTTCCACCATCACCCAGTTATTGGAAACACCGCCGCCAGATGAACGCTTCATGGGCGAGCCCCGTGCGCTGATTATCGCGCCTACCCGCGAACTGGTGATGCAGATCGCCAATGACGCCGTTGGTCTGACCAAGCACTGCCCGCTGAACGTGATGGCCTTTGTTGGCGGCATGGATTTCGACAAGCAGATCAAACAGCTTGAAAAGCAGCACTGTGACATTCTGGTAGCCACCCCGGGCCGCCTGCTGGACTTCTGCAACCGCGGTGAAGTGCACCTGGATCTGATCGAAGTGCTGATTCTCGATGAAGCCGACCGCATGCTGGACATGGGCTTTATTCCCCAGGTCCGCCAGATCATTCGCCAGACCCCACGCAAGGGCGACCGGCAGACCCTGCTGTTTTCCGCCACCTTCAGTGACGACGTGATGAACCTGTCCCAGCAATGGACCCAGGAGCCCGCCATCGTCGAGATCGAGCCGGAACGCGCTGCGTCAGAAAACGTCGATCAACAGGTGTATGCGGTCACCGGCAGCGACAAATACAAGCTGCTCTACAATCTGATTACCCAGCTCGACCTGACCCGCGTCATGGTCTTTGCCAACCGCAAGGATCAGGTACGGCGTATTCAGGAAAGATTGGTCCGTGACGGTATCAACGCCGCGCAGTTATCTGGCGATGTGCCGCAGCAAAAGCGCGTACGCACACTGGACAACTTCCGCGACGGTACGCTGCGGGTATTGGTGGCAACCGATGTGGCAGGCCGGGGGATTCACGTGGACGGTATCAGCCATGTGATCAACTACACCCTGCCCGATGACCCGGAAGACTACGTCCACCGTATCGGCCGCACCGGCCGGGCCGGCGCCAAGGGCACCTCGATCAGTTTTGCCTGCGAGGATGATGCTTTCCAGATTCCGCCGATTGAAGCCCTGCTGGGCAACAAGCTGGTCTGTATTCCACCGGAGATGCACCTGCTCAAGGCCCTGCCGCCACGCCACCAGAGCGCTGAGGAAAAGGCTGCAAGCGATGCCAATGAGGCCGAGCAGGCTGCTGCTGCCACTGCCAACAAGAAGCGCGCAAACAGTCGCGACGGGCAGCGGGGTAACCGCCGCTAAGCGCACTTTTCGCGTCACCGGGCCAATGACTATAACGCGGTTTTTTGGCCCGTGAACATGCCCATTCGTCGCTTGCGAAGTATATTTTCAATTTGGCCTTTTTGCGCTTGTGAAGGTCATTTGAACTGCGTTATACATCGGTCAACCGACCGAATCCTCAAGGTGATCCCCTGATACCTTACGGCCTTTCGAGTCGGCCCGCAGACTGCCAGGTGCAGCTCAAGCGCCTGATACAGTCTCGTAATGGCTCTTGCGAGGTAATTGCATATGGAAGCGTGCGGACCGACACGACATACCTTCTATGTTCTCGATACCAACGTCCTTATCCACGATCCCAACGCGCTGCTCAACTTTGAAGAACACCACGTCATCATCCCGATGACCGTCCTGGAAGAACTCGACAAGCTCAAATCCGGCAAGGCCAGCACCGCCGCCGACTGCCGCCAGGCCATCCGGCTGATTGACAAGACCCTTGCCGATGCCCCGCCGGACCAGGTAGAAAAAGGGGTACCGATTCAGCGCGGCAAGCTCGGCCCGAATGGCACGCTCGCCATCCTGATGGACAAGACACCGATCCCCGCGCACTGCCTGCCCAACGACCTCAACGACAACAAGATCATCAACCAGCTGTGCCAGCTTCAGCACAAACATGCCGGCTCGCGCGTAGCCCTGGTGTCCAAGGACATCAATATGCGCCTCAAGGCGCGGGCTTGCGGCATTGACGCAGAGGATTACCAGACCGACCAGTTACTCGACGACATCTCGCTTCTCGCGCGCGGTTACCACCAGGTCCAAGGCTCCTTCTGGGATAGAGTCAAACGGGTGGAAACGCATCAGCGCCTGGGCAAGACCGTGCACGATGTGCAGATGATCGACAACCTGCCGGCGCTGCATATCAACGACTTCATCATTGATGATCAGGGCTTTATTGGCTGGGTCAAGTCGATCCAGGGCGATCACCTGAGCCTGCGCGACCTGCATCAGGAACCGCTGATGCATCAGGAGGCCTGGGGGCTGCGGCCCAGAGATGTATTCCAGGCGCTGGCGATGTACGCGCTGCTCGATCCGGATATCCACCTGGTCAACCTGACTGGCGCAGCCGGTTCGGGCAAGACCATTCTGGCGCTGGCTGCAGCCATTGAGCAGACCATGGTCAGCAAGACCTATCGGCGCATTATCGCTACCCGCAGCACTCAGGGGCTGGATGAAGATATCGGCTTTCTGCCGGGCACCGAGGCGGAAAAGATGGAGCCATGGCTTGGCGCCATTACCGACAACCTCGAAGCCCTGCACATGGACGACGAGTGCACCCACGGCAGCGTAGATTACATCCTTGACCGGGTTCCACTGCAGTTCAAATCCCTGAACTACATCCGCGGGCGCAGCTTCCAGCAGAGTTTTATCCTGATCGACGAGAGCCAGAACCTGACACCGCACCAGATCAAGACCATCATCACCCGCGCCGGTACCGGCTCCAAGGTGGTGTGCCTGGGCAACCTGGCGCAGATCGATACCCCCTATCTTAACGCCACCAGTTCAGGGCTGACCTACCTCACCGAATGCTTCAAGGACTTCCCCCACGGTGTGCACATCCACCTGCAGGGCGTACCTCGCTCGGTACTCGCGGAATACGCCGAAACTCATCTCTAACCTCTAGCCCGTACTGACCACGGACGGCCTTATGGGCCGCCCGTCGTTAACCATAAGATTGGTCTATTACCTCCATGCAGAGCACAGCGCCGACCAATACGGCATAATAATCCTCAGCCATTTAAGGAGGTTGTTTATGCTGCTGGTTATTTCGCCCGCCAAGACTCTGGATTACGACACCCCCGCAGTGACCGATACCCACACCAAGCCACGCTTTCTTGAGCATAGCCGCGAGCTGATCGACATACTTCAGGAAAAATCGCCGCAGGATATCGCCGAGCTGATGTCGCTTTCCGACAAGCTGGCAAGCCTGAACGTGGCGCGTTTTGGCAGTTGGAGTGACCGACTCACCAAGGCCAACAGCAAGCAGGCATTGCTCGCGTTCAAGGGTGATGTATATACCGGATTGGCTGCGGAAGATTTTACCGAGGAAGACTTTGCCTTTGCCCAGCAGCACCTGCGCATGCTCTCCGGTCTTTACGGGCTATTGCGCCCGCTGGACATGATGCAGCCCTACCGGCTGGAAATGGGCACCAAGCTGGCCAATGCGCGCGGCAAGGATCTGTACAGTTTCTGGGGGGAACACATCAGCGAATGGCTGAACAAGGATCTGAAAAAACAGGGTGACGACATTCTGCTGAATCTGGCCTCCCAGGAGTACTTTGGCGCGGTAAAGCCCAAGGCGCTGAAAGCGCGGGTGATCGATACGGTATTCAAGGACCAGAAAAATGGTCAGTACAAGATCATCAGTTTCTACGCCAAGAAGGCACGCGGCCTGATGGCCCGCTATGTGATCAAGGAGCGGATTACCGATCCGGCCAAACTCAAGGAGTTTGATCTGGATGGCTACTACTACGATGCCGCCAGTTCGTCAGCAGACAAGCTGGTGTTTCTGCGCGACGAGCGGGACTGATTTCAAGGGGCCTTAAAAAGAGTCAGCACAAACCTTGGAAAACAAACAAAACGGCCCGACGCTGGTCGGGCCGCTAGTACTTGGAGCTGAAATCGCTCTTTATTGATCAAAACCCGGGTTAACCCGCTGCAACTTGCGCAGCAAGGCTGGCCAGGCCAGATTGGCTCCAGCGCCTTTGGTGACCTTGCGCATGCTCTCGCGCGCGCCATCAAGGATCTGCTGCGGAATCGGAATCAGCTCACCACCACCGGCCTGAGCGCTGACCTGAATTTCACAACAGCGCTGCAGGGTGTACATGGTCAGGAAGGCCTCAGCGACCGATTTACCACAGGTCATCAGTCCGTGGTTGCGCAAAACCATGCTGTTGGTATGGCCCAGATCCGCCTGCAAGCGCACCTTCTCCTCATCATTCAGCGCGACGCCCTCGTAATCGTGATAGGACAAGTTGCTCAACACGAAGATCGATTGCTGGGAAATCGGCAGGATGCCGCCCTTTTGCGCCGAAACACCCACTCCCGCTGCGGTGTGGGTGTGCAACACACAGGCTGCATCGTGACGCACTTCATGCACCGCGCTATGGATGGTGAAGCCTGCCGGGTTGATATCGTAGGGGGTCTCAGAGAGTTTGTTGCCGTGCAGATCAATCTTGACCAGATTGGAGGCGGTCATTTCCTCGAACATCAGCCCATAGGGGTTGATCAGGAAATGCTCGGTGCTCGGAATCTTGGCGGAGACGTGGGTGAATACCACATCGTCCCAGCCGTACATGGCGATCAGCCGATAGCACGCGGCCAGATCAACGCGGGTTTGCCACTCTTCGGCGCTGACCTGATCCTGCAGATTCACCACGGGCAGTTGCTGGAATGCGTTCATCGGCTTGATCCTCTTGTATTAAAATGGCAAATGGGAGCCTTGCCCGGCGCCCAATGATGGTCACATCTCCTGCCGGTTACGGCATACTGTGGGGATGTTCACTATAAGAAGAGAGTCTAGACGGTGACGGCAAAACGGACTGTCAAGCAGGTTACAGTCGCTGCATCGGTAGATGCAGGCAGGCTTTCCAAACTGCTTCAGCAAAATCGCTGGTTCAACGAGCTTCCGCAATACTGCCTGGAGGAAATAGTCGCGCTGGCAAGAATCCGACACCTCGAAGACGGCGAATGCGTTTACGCCAAGGATGACGAGCCCGACGGATTGTATGGGGTGATTACTGGCGCAGCGCGCATCAGTAACATCGGCCCCGACGGCCGCGAGGCGGTGCTGGCCGTGCTGAGCCCAGGCAGTTGGTTCGGTGAAATTTCGCTATTCGACGGCCTGCCCCGCTCCCACGACACTCACGCCAGCGGCCCGACCGAACTGCTGCTGATACCGCGCAAGGGATTCCAGCAGATGCTCGACAGGCGGCCAGAACTCTACCCGCTGTTCATGCGCCTGCTGTGCCGACGCATTCGCATATCTTTTGCCATGCTCGAAGACAGCGCGCTGCTTCCGCTGCCGTCACGCCTGGCCAAGAGGCTGTTGATGCACGCCCACAACTATGGTCAGACCGACGGCGAAGGTGGCCGGCCCTCGGTGCAGCTATCACAGGAATCCCTTGGCCTGATGCTCAACAGCTCCAGGCAGAGCATCAACAAGTTGCTCAAACGGCTTGAAGCCGCAGGCTGGCTGAATATTCGCTATAGCCAGATTGTCATTCTCGATGAGGCCTCTCTGACGCGCCTGGCCACTGGCGAAATCAGCCTGCCAGGCTGACGGCCCATCAGACTAGCGGGGCAGCTCGGCCAACCACTGCGCCAGCCAGGGCAGCGCGTCCACTTCAGGGGAGACCGTTTCGCTGGCATCCAGGCGCAGCATGGGCAGCAATTCCACCGCCTGCAACTCCAGTAGCAGCTCGCGCATCAACTCGCCACCTTGGCAAAAAGTATCGCCATAGGCCGAGTCGCCCAGCGCGATCACGCCGAAGGGTACTTGGGTCAACAGCGGAAAGCGGTTCTGCAACTCCAGATAAAACGGCATAAAGCTGTCAGGGAGCTCACCCATGCCTGTGGTTGATGCGCAGACCAGCAGGCTCTCGGGTTTCGCCGCCACCAGGGCATCGACCGTGGGTGGCTTGATGCGCACAACATCCAGACCAGCCTTTGTGCACGCCTGCGCCGCCTCATCTGCGACCATGTCCGCTGTACCGAAAACCGAACCACTGACAATCACTACCTGCATACCGCCACTCCAGAGCCAACTTTTAAGATGCCTATTATGCCGCAGTCTTTAGCTTCGGGGGCGGTAGACAGCGCGGGATGTTGCTATAGAATGAGGTCAACTATCAGGAGAATGTTGTTGCAATGATCAATGCCAAACTGCTGCAGCTCGTGGTCAACGCGTCAAATGACGGGATTTGTGTCGCCGAACAGGAAGGCGATGACAACATCCTTATTTACGTGAATCAGGCGTTCGAAACGCTGACCGGCTATAAAACCGACGATATCCTCTATCAGGATTGTCGCTTTCTGCAGAAGGATGATCGTGATCAACCAGGGCTGGATGCCATTCGCCAGGCCGTCAAGGAAGGTGTTCCCTGCCGTCAGGTGATTCGCAATTATCGTAGGGACGGCAGCCTGTTCTGGAACGAGCTATCGATCACGCCGGTATTCAACGAGGCGGACCAGCTGACCTACTATATCGGCATTCAGAAGGATGTAACCGAACAGGTAGAGGCGCAGCAGAAGGTCGATGAACTGCAAGCTGAGATCACCCGCCTCAAGGCGTTGCTCGCAGACCGGGACTAAAGGTCCAGCATCCTAGCCGCTGAATCTTTGCTGAATAAAAAACCCCGGCAGCCAAAAAGGGGAAGACGGCTACCGGAGTGCGCAGTTGAAGGCGTGAAATCTGATCGGGCTGGCAAATCTGCAGCGCTGATCGTTACCACCTATACAAAAGCTATACCTGGACAGGCGCCATGTACAGATAAATGCGCCGAAGATACCCGCAGTTTGTAAAAATGTATAACCAAGCCTTGCGCCCACGCACCACTCTCGCTCATACCTCAAGCCGCCCCGCCAGCAATAAGCTGATTCGGCTGGTCAGCCCCTCATTCGCAGACCCCATCAGCACCACACCAGCCTTTGTCAGATCGGCCGGCTGAACCTCGCACAGGGCACCAATCACCGCGACCGGACACTCGAGCGCCTGCTCCATACGCGGCAGGTGTTTAAGCAGGTCACTGTCAAGCGCTCGTGCGCCGTAGAGGGCCAGCGCATCACACTCACAGCGCTGGGCCATGTCGGTCAACTCGGTTATCGAGGGTGTGCTGGGGAGGTA
Source organism: uncultured Pseudomonadaceae bacterium (assembly GCA_963974865.1). GTDB lineage: Bacteria > Pseudomonadota > Gammaproteobacteria > Pseudomonadales > Pseudomonadaceae > Halopseudomonas. Next base: position 59,064 of record CAXBEU010000005.1, read on the forward strand.
GACCACATCGACCTCGGCGGCGGCAATAAACACTGCAGCCATAAGCATCTCCAGCTCCGTTTGCGGCCCAGGCAAGCCGGCAAGCATCACCCGAGGCAGCCCGGGACGGCGGTAACCCAGCCGCTGAAACAAACGGCCACGCAGATAGGCGTCCAGAAACGACCACTGCCCGGATGGCGAACTGCCGTCGCGGCTGTCACGAAAGCGCTGACATACCGGCAGAAGCAGCTCATTAAACAGCACTGATAGCGGGTACTCGCCCTGTACTTGACCATAAATCAAGTCCAGGCCGCGCAGGTCAAAGGCATTGACCGCTTCAATCATTCGGCTGTGCCAGTGTTGCAGATCCACGGAGGCTATGCTGGCACCCGCTTCGGCATCAATGCTGGCCTCCGGCACTGTAACCGGCGTGACCTGCCGATCAATAATGGACGCCACCTTGCTGACCGCTACGCCGCGCTCTATCCAGGCCATGACCGAACGCACGCGCTCGATATCGGCCATGGAATAAAGCCGATGGCCGCTGGGTGTGCGATGCGGCACGAGCAGACCGTAGCGTCGCTCCCATGCACGTAAGGTGACCGGGTTGACACCGGTGAGCCTGGACACTTCACGGATCGGATAAAGATCTTCGTTGCTCAGGTCCAGAGCAGGTACTGACGGGGCTGGGCGTACTGTCATGTGGTCATATCTGCTTACAGTGAAAGTCGGTGTTCTGTGCTTTAACGATTGTGCAATGCGATATACGAGCGCTAACTTGTCCGTCATTGTACAGAAGTTAGGCAATAGCTAAAGCCTGTACATTGACGACATGCCCGTGTTTCAACCCCAAGCGCAACCCCAGGCCAACCTGATGAACTCGCCCACCTCCGCACGCACTCAAGCCTGGCCCCTGACGCTGTATTATGACGGGCAATGTCCGCTCTGCGTGCGCGAGATACGTCTATTTAAAAAACGCAATCAGGCTGCGCGGCTTGACCTGCAGGACATCTCTGCTGCCAGCACCGCACCCCTCCCCGGAACCACCCGCGACCAGATGATGAATTGCCTGCATGCCCGCTTCGCTGATGGGCATGTGGTATCAGGGATTGATGCAACCTACTGGAGCTACCATGCGGTGGGGCTGGGCTGGCTGGTAAAACCCCTTGGCTGGCGCTGGACACGCCCCTTCTGGCACTGGGGTTACCGGCAGTTTTGTGCATTGCGGCCACGCCTGGCGAGGATTATTCCGATGCCCGCAGTCAGTCAGTGTGAGGCTGACCAATGCCAGCAACGCCGCCCTGGGCGAGGTTCCGACCCTGAATAACCGCCCGCACGGCTGTCAACGTCCAATGACTTCATCTTGGGGTACCACCACAACCAGTGGTATGACGCCCGGCGATACAGGCCCCACACCCCAGCGCCGCAGCGCGCGCCGCAGCTCAGCCAGCGACTGCCAATAACACGGCAAGCCCCGGGCATCGATCAACAGCTGCGGCGCCGATCCCGGCGCACACACCTGAAGCGCGTACCGCCCCAGACCGCTATGCGTGATAATATTCAGGGTCAGGACCGGACCACTGCGCTGGGCCCGCTTGATATCGGCAACTCGCATGTTTTTTCGCCTTTGATTGAAAGCTGACCATGACCGCGGGAAGACACCGACAGCGGAAGAAGCCGGGTCAAATTATTGTACAAAATTTGCTCCACTAATAACCTTAAAGCCAGAATGTATAACTTTTAGGCGATTAAACCCGGCAATTGTAGCCAAATATCTTTAAGTAATTGTACATAAATCTGCATTGGTATAAGTTTAATCAGGATTTGGCAATTCTTGACCGTTGCCGCTGTACCCCCGGTCAGAATTGCCAGGTCCTAACCCGAACATAGAGATTTCCATGACAGGCCAGCAAAGCATCTTGATCACCGGCGCAGGCCAGCGCGTAGGCCTGCATTGCGCAAAGCGGCTGGCCGATGATGGCTATCATGTGATCATTACCTGTCGTTATCTGCGTAGCGAATGGGAGGCGCAGCCGTTACCGGGCATTGAGGTAATGCTGGCCGACTTCGCTACCGTTGAAGGTATCGAGCGGTTTATCCAGGCCCTGAGGGTCAGAGCGCCCAAGCTGCGCGCCATCATTCACAACGCGTCACTGTGGCTGAATGACGAAGGCGGGGCCGACGCTTTTCAGGCCCTGTTCATGCTGCATATGCAGGCACCCATGATGATCAATAACGCTTGCCTGACTCTGCTGGATCCTGCCTGCCAGACGGATATTATCCATCTGACCGACGACGTCGCACGCAAGGGCAGCGCCCAGCACATGGCCTACTGCGCCAGCAAGGCAGGGCTTGAGAACTTGACGCTGTCCTTTGCCAAACGGCTGGCTCCCAAGGTCAAGGTCAACGCCATTGCGCCGGCTCTGATCATGTTCAACGATGAGGATGATCCCGCTTATCGAGAGCGCACCTTGAGCAAATCGGCCCTGGGCATCGAGCCCGGACCGGACGTGGTTTACCAGTCGATACGTTACCTGATGGACAGCAGTTACATTACCGGCACCAGCCTGACCCTCAATGGCGGTCGACACCTGAAATGACACCCGACGAGACTCCCTAGATGAGCCTAGAAGACCTGACCCAGAACTATCACGACATCATCGCCAACCTGGGTGAAAACCCGCAGCGCGATGGCTTGAAAGGCACCCCTCTGCGCGCGGCGAAAGCCATGCAGTTTCTCTGCCGTGGTTATGACCAATCCCTGGAAGAAATCGTCAACGGCGCCCTGTTCGACTCAACCAACGATGAGATGGTGATCGTCAAGGATATCGAGCTGTACTCGCTATGCGAACATCACATGCTGCCCTTTATCGGCAAGGCGCATGTTGCCTATATCCCAACGGGCAAAGTCATTGGTCTGTCGAAGGTAGCCCGTATCGTCGACATGTTTGCCCGGCGCCTGCAGATTCAGGAAAACCTGACCCGGCAGATCGCCGACGCACTGCAATCTGTTACTCAGGCCAAGGGGGTAGCGGTGGTGATTGAAGCCAAGCACATGTGCATGATGATGCGCGGTGTGGAAAAACAGAACTCGTCGATGCACAGCTCGGTGATGCTTGGCGCGTTCCGCGATTCGGTCAATACTCGCCAGGAGTTCCTGCAATTGATCGCGCGGAGCAGCTGAAGCATGGACAGCCAGAACACCCAAGCCACGCCCGGCCTGACTCCGGGCATGGCGCGCATCAGAGTCAAGAATCTGATGCTGCGCACCTATATCGGCATCAATGAAGACGAGGTTCGCAACAAGCAGGACGTGCTCATCAACCTGACGATTGTCTATCCGGCCGCTGACGCAGTCAGTGGCAACCAGATAGAACAGGCGCTGAATTACCGCACAGTCACCAAGGCGATCATCAGCCACGTGGAAGACAACAGGTTTGCGCTGCTTGAGCGCCTGACCCAGGAACTGCTCGAGCTGGTCATGGGCTTTCCCCAGGTTCGCTATGCCGAGGTGGAGGTCGACAAGCCCCATGCCCTGCGCTTCGCCGAGTCGGTGTCCATCACCCTGAGTAGCAGCCGCAACGGCTAAGGCTATCGGGCCATTGCCGCTCCGCTGACAGGTCAGTATCATCCCTGCCACCTATCCGATTATCACCCCACCGGGCGGAATTCATGATGACCAAACAAGAGCGCATTGAACTGGAGGCAGCGGCCTTTCGCACGCTGCTCGGCCACCTGAGCAGCCGCAAGGACGTGCAGAATATCGATCTGATGACCCTGGCGGGCTTTTGCCGCAACTGCCTGGCCAAATGGTACAAGAGCGCTGCAGACGACATGGATATCGAACTGTCGATGGAGCAGGCACGCGAAGCCATCTACGGCATGCCTTACGCCGACTGGAAGGCGCGCTACCAGAAAGACGCTACCCCAGCCCAGCAGGCAGCCCTGGAAAAAAGTCAGGCCAACAAGCCATGACCAGCGAGCAATTGATTGCCCGGCTGGGCAGTAAGCAGCACGCATTCGCCGAAACGCTTGAGTTTATCGCTGAGCACTACCACTACCAACCCAGCGCTTTCACCAACGGCACGGTCAGCAACACAGCCGAGCAGAACCAGGGCTCCTGCAAAGTGCTGGCAATGGCGCAAGACCAGCGACTGACCGATGAGCAGACCTTGCTGTGCTTTGCCGAGCACTATCAGGCAGTACTGGCCGATCCGGCAGGCAGCGACCACAGCAATATTCGCGCCCTGATGCAGCATGGCCTGGCGGCTGTGCATTTTGCCCATCCGCCACTGACCCGGCGCTAATCTTTTCTGGAGCACTCATGCAGGTCAAGCCACTCCAACCCGTAGGTGAGTTCCCCCCGGCCAGGCTGATACGTCGGCTTGCTGCGGCGGGTTATGACCTGTTTCTGCTGATCGCCATCTGGATGGTCGCCACCTTTGCCTATCTGGGCGTGCGGATTCTGATCAGTGGCGCGGAGCAGGTTCAGCAGCAGAGTGAAAGCGGCATGCTCGATGGCGACATCGTGCTGCGTCTGGTGCTGCTGGCGGTGAGTGTGCTGTTCTATCTGAGCTTCTGGACGCTCAAAGGCCAAACCTTGGGGATGCAGGTGTGGCGCATCCGCGTTGAGCAACCTGACGGGCGCTCAATTACCCGCAAGCAGGGGCTGATACGCTTTATTGTCGCCCAGGCAGCCTGGCTGTGTGGCGGCCTGGGGCTGCTGTGGATGCTGTGGGACAAACAATCACGCACCTGGCAGGATATCGCCTCCGGCACCCGGCTGGTTGCCTTGCCGAAGGGCACCTTCAAAAGCTAGCCACCTGCACCCGGGCTGAACCAGAAAGCGCTCAGCCCGCCCTTTTCATCAGATAGGTTCCCATCGCCAGCAGCACCGCAATCGGCAGTAAAATCGCGATCAGCGGCGAGAAGCCAAACACCAGACTCGACGGGCCAAGCAGATCCTGCAGAATGCGGAAACTGAATCCGACCAGCACCCCGGTGAAGATCCGCTGCCCGAGCGTCACGGAGCGCAATGGACCGAATACAAAGGAAATGGCCACAAACACCAGCGCCAGCGTGGCGAGTGGCTGCAGTAATTTCTTCCAGAAGGCCAGCCAGTATTGGCTATTGTTAAGGCCCTGGTCAGCGAGATAACCCTGATATTGCCAGATCGCTGATAGCGAGAGCACATCCGGTTCGAGCATTACCACGCGCAACAACTCAGCAGACAGAAGCACATCCCAGCGCTCCTCTTCGCTTACCGCGACCTCACTGTTGCCATTCTCAAGAAAGCGCGTTGCTTCAACATTCTGCATCAACCAGTGGTCGCTCTGCACTGTCGCCCGGCTGGCAAAGCTGGCTTCCTGCAAACGTCTTTCGGGGCCAAAGCGATAGCGGGTAACACCGATCAGTTCACCACTGGGCTGCACCGCATTGATGTGCAGGAAGTCATCACCCTCGCGGTGCCAAAGCCCCCGGGACTGGAACGCCCCGTCGCTGCCCTGGACGATGGCACGGCGATTCTGCGCCAGGTTCTCAGTATAGGGTGCGGCGTACTCGCCAAGCATGACGCCGATCAGCATCAGCACCAGCAGCGGTTTGAGCACGGCGCCGACAATGCGTGCGATAGACACGCCGGCGGCACGCATGATGGTCAGTTCCGAATTGCTGGCCAGCGAACCCAGGCCAATCAGGCAGCCCACCAACGCCGCCATCGGCAGCATATCGTAGAGGCGGCGCGGCCCGGTCAGCAGTGTGTAGGTCAGCGCATCCAGAGCGCCATAATTACCCTCCACGTCATCCAGTTCGCCGATAAAGGCAAACAGCAGATCCAGACCGAGGATGATCAGCGCCACCACCAGAATGTTCAACAGCACAGTCTTGCCGATATACCAATCAAGCTTGTGCATTGAGAACTCCCTTTACCGGGGTGGCTGCCGAAGGCGCGAACAGCGCCTCGCGATTGAGGATAAGTCCAATGCTGGCGAACACCACATGCACCCACCACAGCCCGAGCGCAGCAGGGACTGCGCCCGACTCCATCCAGCCGCGCGCACTGATCAGCAGCGCCAGATAGGCCATATACAACATGACCGCAGGCAAGAGTTTCAGAAAGCGACCCTGGCGAGGATTGACGCGCGCCAGGGGCACGGCGAAAAAGGCCACGACAAAGACCAGAATCGGCAGCGAGAAACGCCATTGCAGCTCGGCCCGCAGGCGCACATCCTCCTGGCCAAACAGATCCAGGGTAGCAATGGCCTCGCGGTCGGTGACCTCGGTAACCACTTCGGGCCGCGGCAGGAGTACACCGTAGGTATCGTACTGAATCACCCTAAAGTCAGCCGAACCGGGTTTGCCGTCATACCGGTAGCCGTTATAGAGCATCAGATAGCGGCTGCCATCAGGGTTCATCTGCTGGCGACCGGTTTCGGCGACCAATACGCCCACCCGGCCTTCTTCCACATCGCCAGCCTGTTCGGTGATGAACAGTTCCTGCAACTGGGTTCGATCGTCGGACAACCCCCCGGCGTAGGTCACGCGCTGCCCGCTGCCCAGAGACTGAAAGCGCCCCGCCGCGAGGGTATCGAACTCGGTCATGGCGTCCTGTTCATTGAACAGTTGCTGGGTTTTCAGCACCCCGGTAGGCGCGACCCACAAGCTCAGAAAGCCCACCAGCAAAGCCACAACCAGAGCAGAGCCCTGGGTGTAACCGAGGATCTTGCGGTCGCTGACACCAGTGACCGACAGCACGGTCATTTCGCTGTCCAGATACATGCGCCCATAGGCCAGTAATATGCCCAGGAACATGCCTAACGGCAGGATCAGCACGAGAAAACCGGGCAGACGATAACCCATGATGAAAAACAGTACGCCGGGGTCTAACTGCCCTGTGGCAGCCTGAGCCAGATATTTGATAAAGCGCCCGCTCATGATGATCAGCAGCAGTACGCCGCTGACGGCAGTCAGGGTCAACAGGACCTCGCGGCTCAGATAACGAAACACAATCACGATAACTTCCTTGGCTCAAGGCACGGGAATAAGCCAGAATGCAGGGACAGCGCGGCTGGTTGCAAGCGCACCCTTTAGTCCTGCAAGGTAGTCCTTGCTCCGGACTTGCTCTGGGCGGGTATTATCAGTCAAACCACATCATTTGTCTTGGGGAGTACCATGGAGTTCAACGTCAAGCACGGCACACTGGAAACAATCAAGACGGGCTGTCTGGTTGTCACTCTCAGCGAAGCGAAGGTTCTGACCGGTCCAGTGATGACCCTGGACCAGGCCTGCAACGGCCAGATCAGCGCTGCCATCAAGCATGGCGACATCAGCGGCAAGGCCGGCCAGACCCTGATGCTCTTCGGCCTGCCAGGCATTACTGCCCAGCGCGTGTTGCTGGTCGGCAGTGGCAAGGATGAAGAACTGGCCGATCGCGCCCTGCGCAAACTGGTACAAAAGATTGCTGCGACGCTGAAAGATGGCGGCGCTACCGACGCACTGCTGACCTTGCCCTCCCTAGCGGTAAAAGGCCGCGACCTGTACGCGCGTACTCGCCTGATCGTGGAAACCCTGCGCGAAAGCCTCTATCAGTTCGACCAGTTCAAAAGCCAGAAGGCTACCCCGTCCCGGCTGAAAAAGTGCTTGCTGTGGTCAGCCGACAAAGCTGAAGCCGGTGCCCTGAACCTGGCTATCAACCATGGCCAGGCCATCAGCAACGGTACTGACCTGACCCGCACGCTAGGCAATCTGCCAGGCAATATCTGCACGCCTACCTACCTGGCCAAGGAAGCTAAAGCCCTGGGCAAATTGCACAAGGAGCTGGAAATCGAAGTGCTGGAAGAGAAGGACATGAAAGCGCTGGGCATGGGCTCACTGCTCTCGGTCAGTGCCGGCAGCGCGGAACCGGCCAAGCTGATCCGTTTCAGATACCAGGGCGGCAAGGCCAAGGACAAGCCGCATATGCTGGTTGGCAAGGGCATTACCTTTGATACCGGCGGCATCAGCCTCAAGCCCGCCGCCAACATGGACGAGATGAAGTACGACATGTGTGGCGCCGCCACCGTGTTCGGCGTGGTCAAGGCCGTGGTCAGCATGCAGCTACCTATCAACCTGGTGTGCCTGGTCGTGGCTGCGGAAAACATGCCCAGCGGTACCGCGACCAAGCCGGGTGATATTGTCACCAGCATGTCCGGCCAGACCATTGAAGTGTTGAATACCGATGCCGAAGGCCGCCTGGTGCTGTGCGATGCCCTGACCTACGCCGAGCGCTTCAAACCCGCCAGCGTAGTGGATATCGCCACCTTGACCGGTGCCTGCGTGGTTGCCCTTGGCGCCCACACCACAGGGCTGCTGGGCAATAATGATGCGCTGATCGAGCAATTGTTGACGGCGGGCAAGCAAGCCGACGACCGCGCCTGGCAACTGCCGTTGTTTGACGAGTATCAGGAACAGCTGGATAGCCCCTTTGCTGATATCGCCAATATCGGTGGCCCCAAGGCCGGTACTATCACCGCTGCGTGCTTCCTGTCGCGCTTTACCAAGGCCTACCCGTGGGCGCACCTGGACATCGCTGGCACCGCGTGGGTCAGTGGCGGCAAGGACAAGGGTGCAACCGGCAGACCCGTACCGCTGTTGACGCAGTATCTGCTCAATCAGGTTGGCTGATGCCGACGGCTGCAAGCGTCAAGCTGCAGGTTACAAGTGGCTCACCCGAGCCGCATGCAACTGGGTTTCATCTTGGCGCTTGCAACTTGCAGCATGAGGCTGGCTTTTTATGACCCGCATTGACTTCTATCTGCTCGATAGCGACCAGGCCGATGCCCGCCTGGCCTACGCTTGCCGTTTGGCGCACAAGGCCTGGAGCAAAGGCCATCAGGTGTATCTGCACTGCCCCGGTGAGGAGCAGGCGCAGGCTCTGAGTGAGCTGCTCTGGAGCTTTCGCGCCGACGCCTTTGTACCGCACGCCTGCGCCACGGATCAGCCCAACGCCAAAGTCGTCTGTGGCTTTGGCCAGGACGCTGGTGAGCATCATGATCTGCTGATCAACCTTGCCGACGAGAGCCCGAGCTTTTTCAGTCAATTTAATCGGCTGGCTGAAATCGTTGTGGAACTTGACCCGGTTCGCGTCCCGGCACGCGAGCGCTTTCGTTTTTACCGTGAACGGGGCTATCCTCTGCAGACGCATCAGTTACGTACAGCGGGATGACCCATGGCGCAGCGCGACCCATCTGAACCCTCAAGACTACTGAAGGACCTCGAGTCCATCCGTACGCTGCTGGACGAGCAAACCGAGGACGCTGATCAGGTTGGGGGTCAAGATGGCGGTCAGAACCACGCTGAAGGCCAACTGGATATTCCGCTGCTGCAGGACGTGATCGTCGACGCACCGGGCCTTAACCTTGACGCCCCGCTGACACCGGTAATACCCCAGGGCCCAGCGCACAACAGCGAAGCCCCTGCGCCCCCGGGCCGCCCCAAACCCAACCCCTTTCTGCCCTATGATCAACTGGCCAGGCTCGCAGAAGAGCGGGTGCAACTGGACCGGCTGATGGCAGGCCATATTCCGCCTGCACCCAAGCCCGGCGTTCACACCAGCACCTTGGTCAACCCGCCTGCGGGTTACTCCACCAAGCACTTCGGTACACCGCCTGATGCGCAAACCGGTGCCCGCCAATTACGCATGGAAGCCCGCCTGCAGGCTGAAGCGCAATTGATCCTGCAGGACGTGATCGACGAGTTGATGCCGACAATCGAGGCCGAGCTGCGTAATCGGCTGCGCGACAAGCTGGAGCAGATGGTTCGCGAACAGATGAAATAACGCAACAGACTGGGCCTGACCTGCCCCAGACCGCTATAATGCTCGTTTTTGCGCGAACGTCGCCCTCGCTACATGCTGCGACCCTTTACTCGCCCAACCCACATCCGGACACCCAGAATACCCATGGACAAGACTTACCAGCCCAACGCCATTGAAACCTCCTGGTACCAGACCTGGGAGCAGAACAACTACTTCGCTCCCCAGGGCTCAGGCGAGTCCTACACCATTGCGCTGCCGCCGCCGAACGTGACCGGTAGCCTGCATATGGGCCATGGCTTCAACAATTCGATCATGGATGCCCTGATTCGCTTCCGCCGCATGCAGGGTCGTAATACCTTATGGCAGCCGGGTACCGATCACGCCGGCATTGCCACGCAGATGGTCGTCGAGCGGCAACTGGGCGCTCAGGGTGTGAGCCGTCATGATCTGGGCCGCGACAAGTTTCTCGACAAGGTCTGGGAATGGAAGGAAGAGTCCGGCGGCAACATCACCCGTCAGATTCGCCGGCTTGGCAGCTCGGTCGACTGGAGCCGCGAGCGCTTCACCATGGATGAAGGTCTTTCCAATGCGGTAAAGGAAGCCTTTGTCCGCCTGCATGATGATGGGCTGATCTACCGCGGCAAGCGCCTTGTCAACTGGGACCCAACACTGCACACAGCCATTTCCGATCTGGAAGTGGAAAATCATGACGAGACCGGCTCGCTCTGGCACCTGCGTTATCCGCTGGCCGATGGCGAGAAAACCGCTGACGGCAAGGATCACCTGATTGTCGCCACTACCCGCCCGGAAACCATGCTGGGTGATACCGCTGTCGCGGTTAACCCCGATGACGAGCGCTACCAGGCCCTCATTGGCAAGTTTATCGACCTGCCGCTGGTTGGCCGCCGCATCCCGATTGTCGGCGACGATTACTGCGATCCCGAGTTTGGTACCGGCTGTGTGAAGATCACGCCGGCCCACGATTTCAACGACTATGAAGTCGGCAAGCGTCACGCAATGCCGCTGATCAACATCCTCGACAAGAACGCGGCGATTCTCGCCAGCGCGCAAATTTTCAATATCGGCGGCAGCGTCAATACCGACCTGGATGCCAGTCTGCCAGCAGCCTATGCGGGCCTGGATCGGTTCGAGGCACGCAAGCGCATCGTCGCCGACATGGAAGCCGCCGAGCTGCTGGAAAAAATCGAACCGCACGCGCTCAAGGTGCCCAAGGGCGACCGCTCCGGCGTGGTGATCGAGCCCTGGCTGACGGATCAGTGGTATGTTTCCACCAAGCCGCTGGCCGAGCAGGCGATTGCTGCGGTGGAAGATGGCCGCATCCAGTTCGTGCCCAAGCAATACGAAAACATGTACTTCTCCTGGATGCGCGACATCCAGGACTGGTGCATCTCGCGTCAGCTCTGGTGGGGCCACCGCATTCCGGCCTGGTATGACGAGTCCGGCCAGGTCTATGTCGGCCGCGATGAAGCCGAAGTACGCGCCAAACACAACCTCGGCGATGCCCCTCTACGCCAGGATGAGGACGTGCTCGACACCTGGTTCAGCTCCGGCCTGTGGACCTTCTCCACCCTCGGCTGGCCCGAACAGACCGACGCGCTGAAGACCTTCCACCCGACCGATGTGCTGGTCACCGGCTTTGACATCATCTTCTTCTGGGTCGCGCGCATGATCATGCTGACCATGCACCTGATGAAGCATGACGACGGCACGGCGCAGATTCCGTTCAAGACGGTATACGTGCATGGCCTGGTTCGCGACGGCCAGGGCCAGAAGATGTCCAAATCCAAGGGCAACGTTCTGGATCCGCTGGATATCATTGACGGCATAGATCTGGAATCGCTGGTCAGCAAGCGCACCAGCGGCATGATGCAGCCCAAACTGGCAGACAAGATCGAGAAGCAGACCCGCGCCGAATTCCCCGACGGCATTGCCGCTTATGGCACCGACGCGCTGCGCTTTACCAACTGCTCGCTGGCCTCTACTGGCCGCGATATCAAGTTCGATATGGGCCGCGTCGAAGGCTACCGCAACTTCTGCAACAAGATCTGGAACGCCGCGCGCTATGTGATGATGCAGTGCGAAGATAAAGATTGTGGCGCTGCACAGGGAAGTGCGAGTGTCGCGGGAGGCAGGATGCCGGAAGCGACCGTCAACGACGAACCAGTTGAGCTGACCCTGGCTGATCGCTGGATTATCTCGCAACTGCAACGCACCGAAGCTGAAGTCACCCGTCAGCTCGACCAGTTCCGCTTTGATCTGGCCGCTACCGCGCTGTACGAATTTATCTGGAACCAGTACTGCGACTGGTATCTGGAATTGTCCAAACCGGTTCTCTGGGATGAGAACGCTCCGGCCGAGCGTCAACGCGGCACCCGTCGCACGCTGGTGCGGGTACTGGAAGTGGCGTTGCGCCTGGCGCATCCCTTCATGCCCTTTATCACCGAAGAGATCTGGCAGCGTATTGCGCCCATGGCCGGCAAATCGGGCCCAACGATCATGCTGCAACCCTGGCCGGTGGCCAATGAAGAGCGCATCGATGCCGCCGCCGAAGGCGATATCGAATGGCTCAAGGCGTTGATTCTGGGCGTGCGCAATATCCGTGGCGAAATGAACGTGGCACCGGGCAAGGAACTGGAACTGCTGCTGCGCAAGGCTGGCAGTGAGGATCAGCGCCGCCTGACCGAGAACGATACTTTCCTGAAAAAGCTGGCCAAACTCTCCTCCATCCGCGTGTTGGCTGAAGGTGAAGAAGCGCCGCTGTCCGCCACCGCGCTGGTCGGCGAGTTGGAAGTGCTGGTACCGATGGCCGGCCTGATCGACAAGACCGCCGAGCTGGCGCGTCTGGACAAGGAAATCGTGCGTCTTGAGGGAGAGGTCAAACGCATCGGCGGCAAGCTGTCCAACGCCGGCTTTGTCGACAAGGCCCCACCGGCGGTGATCGACAAGGAACGCGCCAAGCTCAGCGACGCCGAGAAGGCACTGCTGCAGCTCAGTGAACAACGTACGCATATCGCCAGCCTTTAGGCAGGGAGCGGCCGACATTCCAGTCGGCCGCTTTTTCAGACCCAGGCTTTCAGGCAAACCCGATCAGAAGAGACACCATGCCCATCGATAACAGCATCGTTCATCAGATTCACAAGAAGCCTGACGGCCAGCCCGCCAGCCTGACCCTGCGCGAAGCCGAACTGGCCAATTCCGAGGCGCTGGAGCAACTGCTCGCCGGCTTGATCGAAGCCTACAACAGCAAGCCGAACAAGGCTTGGGGCTACTTTCACGCAGAAAGCGGTGCCTACCCGTTCAGCGGCTGGCTGCAGCAGTTGATTGATCAGGAGCTGGATTTCGTCAACTTCACGGCCAAGGCCAGTGAACAGCTGAAAACGCTGATGGAAGCCTCCAACCTGGCGTTGGGCGGGCATGTGTTGTTTATCCGCTACCGCCAGGGCATGACCGCGTTCCTGGTGATTGCGCTGCTGCACCATACCGAAGGCGTGACAGTCACCGAGAATCTCGACGTAGCCGCTGCCCGTCACCTGGATCTGTCAGCGCTGAACATGGCTGCCCGCATCAACCTGACCGAATGGAAACAGAACGCCAGCTCCAAGCAGTACATCTCCTTTATCCGCGGCCGCAGTGGCAAGCGCGTATCGGATTACTTCCGCGACTTTATTGGCTGCGTGGAAGGGGCCAATCCCGAGGAAGAGACCACTACCCTGCTGCAGGCGTTCCAGGATTACGTGGGCGAAGCCGACATGGAACCGGTCATGGTCAAGGACAAGACCAAGGCGATGAGCACTTACGTCAGCGGTCAGGCACGGCAAGGTGAGCAAGTAGCCCTTGAGGAGCTTTCCGGCTTGATGGATGAGGCCCAGCCCAGGGCTTTCTATGACTATATCCGCAACAAGGATTACGGCCTGTCGCCGGAAATTCCACCGGACAAGCGCACCTTGAACAACTTCATGCGTTTCTATGGCAAAGCCGATGGCCTGTCGATCAGCTTTGAAGCGCACCTGCTCGGCGAGCGAGTGGAGTACGACGAGTCCGACGATTCGCTGGTGATCAAGCATCCGCCCAAGGGGCTGGTGCAGCAGTTGCAGAAGAAAAAACGCTAGCGCCGCCAGGCCTTTTCTCCCCCGTTACTTTTACTGTCCCTGTTCCCGTCCGCCTGCTCTGTGACCAAAGCAGGCGGACAGCGGCCAGACACCGCCAGCCGGCCCGCCGGCCCGCCCTCTCCAGACTTTTATGTTTCCGCTTGATTCAAGACGCCACTCCAATCTAGAATGATAATCTTTATTATTAAGATTTGAATGCGCGCACATCCATGAAAAGGTCAATGGCTGTTGCAATGCCATCCAGCCCTTCAGTCGGCGTCATTTACTCACTACTTTGACCCCATCATTCGGTTAACAACCCATGGCTAAGAAGTCTCAGGCTCGCACCTGGTTTCTCGTACACAGTTGGCTGGCATTACCGGTCTGGTTCTTTCTGCTGATTATCTGCGTGACCGGCACACTGGCGACGGTAAGCCAGGAAATCATCTGGCTGGCCAACCCGGACGTGCGCGCCAACAAACCGGCTGACGACGCCCAGCGTCTGACGCACGAGCAGGTCATCCAGGCGATCGAACAGAAGGCCCCCGAGGTCATCGTGCGCTCCATCGGCCGTCCGGATGAAGGCCACTTCGCTCTGAATGTGCAGACGACCTACCCCGATGGCAGCTCGCCAACCTTGTACGTGAACCCCTATACCGGCGACATCCAGGGCGTAAGCCCGCAATTCGATTTCCGCCAATTTACCCGTGCACTGCATGGCTGGTGGCTGGTGCCCTTCACCAATGGCTTTAGTTGGGGTTGGTATCTGGTGTCGTTTATGGGCCTGCCGATGCTGGTATCGCTGATCACTGGGCTGGTGGTCTACAAACGCTTCTGGAAGGGCTTTCTCAAACCCAGACTGCGCTTCAATCAGGGCAAGCGGATTTTCTGGGGCGACTTTCACCGGCTCTCCGGCATCTGGTCAATCTGGTTTATCGCGATCATGTCGGTCACCGGCACCTGGTTTCTGGTGCAAGCCGTGCTCTTTGATAACCATATCTCCATTTCTACCGAAGGCGTACCGCCGGTCATACCCCGCGATGTAGTGCCACTGGCCGCTTCTGCCGACGCCGTGCCGCGCATTGATCTGGATCAGGCTGTGGCGATTGCCAGCGAGCGGGTTCCGGGGCTTGACGTCAGCTCGGTAAGGCTGCCGGCCTATGCCTACGGGCATATCTCGATCAGCGGGCGCGGTAATTATCCGCTGATGTTCCAGTCGGTCGAGGTCAATCCTTATAACGGCGAGATCGACTCGGTACGCCTGCTCAGCGATCGCAGCGCGCTGGAGTTTGTCACCGAATCCATGCGGCCTCTGCATACCGGTGATTTTGGCGGCCTGTGGGTGAAGATGATCTGGTTCGTATTCGGCCTGATGCTCAGCATGATGGTCCTCAGCGGTCTGCTGATCTGGAGCAAGCGCACGGCCAAGGCGACCAGTGCCCTGCTCAGCAAACGCAAGCCAGCAGAATCCCGTCACACCTCTCTTGAGCACAACCCGGTGAATCAGTCATGAGCAGAGCTGTTTCCTCACACACGCCCCCTCCTTCCCGGCTGGGCCGCTTCTGGCGGCAATGGCGGTTTCACATCAACATCGTGTTGATACTCATCCCGCTGGGGTTCATGCCCAGGTACTTCCAGGATGTAGCCCTGTTTCGCGGTGAACTCGGTCTGGGTGAGCATGAAATGGGCAGCGTGCAAGTCGGCCCCTGGAGCCTGCGCCTGGCCGAGCTGCGCGCAATGCCGCCGCAACTGGAAGGCCCCTCGGGCTATATGAAGGCCTTCAATGCGGCGTTGTGCCAGAGCTGCATCAACCAGGTCAAGGCCACCTATTTGCGGGTCGGTAAACCGCGCAGCCTGCGCGCTGCGGGTTCGTTGTTCTTCGGCACGCCTTATCGCATGGGGACCAGCTTGCCGATACCGGCCAGCACCGCCCCCGACGCGCACCTCTGGATCACCATGGAGGGCTGGGACGGGAGCGTTCACCAGGCCTCGGTTCCGCTGGCCAGTGCATCGCCATCCACTCTGGCCTGGCTTGAAAAACAAGGGAAAACACGCTGATGAAAACCACCTCTCAACGCCTCATGATGTTGTTCTGTATGGCCGTCTCGCCCTTGGCGCTGGCCCACAACCCCATCTGCCAGTGCGAGCCTGGAGCCGCCGATGAAATTGTCTGCACCGGCGGATTTTCCGACGGCAGTGGCGCGCCCGGGGTAACGCTGGACGTGATCAGCTATGACGAAGAAGTGCTGATCCCTGGCAAACTCGAGGACGATTCCAGATTCAGCTTCAAACGTCCCGAGGGCGAATTCTACATACTCTTCGATGCCGGCCCAGGCCATGTGGTCGAGGTCGACCATACGGACATCTCCGGCCTATGACCGCTCAGGTGGTGCGCCCGGCCGGAGCCGGTCATGAAACGCTGTGGGTGTTGCTGCTCTGTACGCTGATCGCACTGGTCGCAACCGGGGTTGTGTACTCGCACGCCGCACCGGATAAGGAAAGCGACATCGCCAGCTATCAACTGGATGCGCGTCTGGATCTGACCGCAGCCGAACAGGGCGTTCATACCGATCTGGGCGTGGCCTTTGCGGAAATGCAGTGGTTCGAGACGGATCAGGGCCACTTGCCCAGCCCAACCGAGTTGGCAGCCGAAGGTTTTCCGCCCTTTGTTGACGATGCCAGCGCCAGCAACCGCGGCAGCCATCAATGGCAACGCCTGCAACTGGGCGCAGACGTCTTTTACCTGGGGCAAAGTCAGGCGCATGACATCGCCGGAACCTTTCTTCTATGGCCGCAAGCCACCGATGCACAGATCTGGCTGACCCGCGATGCCGAGACGGACCTGCCTGCCACGCTGACGACCGAGCAACTGATTGCCGCCGGTTGGCAGCAAGTAATCGCCCAATTCGATGCCGGCGTAACTCGTCAACATCGCCACTGATTCGGGAACCACTTTATGCTTTTCAAGCTTCCGCTGCGTCGATTGCTCTGCGTGTTCGTTACGCTGAGTACCACCCTCGCCTGCTCTTTCGCCCAGGCAACTGACGGTCAGAAACTGCAAATCGGCATCACCCTGCATCCGTACTACAGCTTTGTCAGCAATATCGTCGGCGACAAGGCTGATGTGATTCCGCTGATTCCCGCCGGATTCAATCCGCATGCCTACGAGCCCCGAGCCGAAGACATCAAGCGCATCGGCGAGCTGGATGTGATTGTGCTCAACGGCATAGGCCATGACGATTTTGCCGATCGCATGATCGCCGCCAGCGAAAAGCCGGATATTGCGCTGATTGAAGCCAATGCCAACGTGCCCCTGTTATCGGCCACCGGCATGGCCGCGCGCGGCGCTGGCAAGGTAGTCAACCCGCATACCTTCCTGTCGATCAGCGCGTCCATTGCCCAGATCAACACCATCGCCCGGGAACTGGGCAAGCTCGACCCGGACAACGCCAAGGCCTACAGCCAGAACGCCCGTGCCTATGGCAAACAGCTGCGCACGATGCGCGCGGAAGCGCTGACCAAACTCAGCCAGAGCCAGGGTGCGGAATTACGCGTGGCGACCATTCACGGCGCCTACGATTACCTGCTGCGCGAGTTTGGCCTGGAGGTCACTGCGGTGGTCGAGCCCGCGCACGGTATAGAGCCGAGCCCCAGCCAATTGAAGAAAACCATTGATCAACTGAACGATCTGGATGTGCAGGTGATTTTCTCGGAAATGGACTTCCCCTCCAGCTACGTGGACACCATACAGCGCGAATCCGGGGTCAAACTCTACCCGCTGACGCACATCTCTTATGGCGAATACCTGCCGGAAAAATATGCAGAAGAAATGGGTAAAAATCTCGATACCGTGGTGCGCGCCATTCTGGATAACAACCCGTGAACGCCCCGCAAGTGTCCCCGCTTAAAGCCAGCTTGCCCGTCAACATTGGCCCGGCGATCCACTTCAACGGCATTGATCTGAATCTGGGGCGCACGCGCATTCTTGATCAGGTCAGTTTTCAGGTGGCGGCCGGCAGCATACACGCGCTGGTCGGGCCGAATGGCGGCGGCAAGAGTTCGCTGATCAAAACCCTTCTCGGCCAGATGCCACATCAGGGGGAACTCAGCCTGCATTGGTCGGCCGACCCCGGGACCATTGGCTATGTGCCGCAAGCGCTGGAATTTGATCGCGGCCTGCCCATTACCGTGGACGACTTCATGGCCGCCATGTGCCAGCGCAAACCGGCGTTTCTCGGCTTGTCGGCTGCGCATAAGCCGGCGATTGATCAGGCGCTGAGCCGCGTTGGCCTGCTGGACAAGCGCAAGCGGCGCATGGGCGCACTGTCCGGTGGTGAGCGCCAGCGCGTGTTGCTGGCCCAGGGCCTGGTCCCTGAGGCGCAGTTGTTGGTACTCGATGAGCCGATGTCGGCACTGGATGAGCCCGGCGTACAGGTGTTTGAACAGTTGCTGGCCGACTGGCGCCGCGCCGGCACCACAGTGCTCTGGGTCGAGCACGATCTGCAGGCGGTCAGCCGCCTGGCGGACCGCGTTACCGGTTTGAATCGCAACGTGCAGTTCGACGGTGACCCACAACAGCTGCTTGATCCTGATTGCGTTCTCAAACTGTTTTCCAGCCACCCTGTTCGCCGCGCAGAGGATAACCGATGAGCTTTGAAGCCCTGCGCGTTACCATTCAAGCCTGGAGCAGTGCGGGTTATCTACCCGAGGCACTGGCGTACGGTTTTGTCGTCAACGCCCTGCTCGCCGGCCTGTTGATCGGGCCGGTGCTCGGCGGGCTCGGCACCCTGGTGGTGGTCAAGCGCTTCGCGTTTTTCTCCGAGGCGGTGGGCCACGCGGCGCTGACCGGCGTGGCCATCGGCATTCTGCTCGGCGAACCCTACACCGGCCCCTACGGCAGCCTGTTTGGCTATTGCCTGCTGTTCGGCATCTTGCTCAATTACCTGCGCAACCGCACAGGGCTGGCACCCGATACGCTGATCGGCGTCTTTCTCTCGGTCTCGCTGGCCGTGGGCGCCAGCCTGCTGTTGATTCTCGCTGGGCGCATCAATATCCACATCCTGGAAAACGTGCTCTTCGGCTCAGTGCTGACGGTCAATGCTCAGGACCTGGCGGTGCTGAGCGTCGTCTCGCTGTTGGTCATCTGCCTGGCCGTGCCACTTTACAACCAGATCATGCTGGCCAGTTTCAATGCGCAGTTGGCCGGGGTACGTGGTATCCGCGTACGCGCGCTGGATTATCTGTTCGTGATCCTGGTGTCGCTGGTCACCGTCGCTGCGGTCAAAGTGATAGGCGCGATTCTGGTCGGCGCCCTGCTGGTGATTCCCGCCGCTGCTGCCCGGCTGCTGAGCCAGTCACTGAAAGGCTTTTTCTGGTTCTCGGTGCTGATCGCCACCTTCAGTACCCTGGCCGGTATATTCCTGCCTATTGTGCTGGACCTGCCGATCCCGTCCGGGGCCGCCATCATCATCACCGCCGGCATCATCTTCGCTCTTGCTGCCATCGCCCGTGGCACCCTGCCCAGCCTGAAAGGACATATTGGATGAACACGCCCTCCCCCTATCGCTGCATGTTGGCGCTGCTTGCTTGCGCCTGTTTCAGCGGCCCCGCACTGGCCGAGGATGATCAGGTACAGGTGCTCGCCAGCCTGCCTATCACCTTCAGCCTCGGCGAAGCGCTACTGCAGGACACCCAGGTCACACTGGTACGCGCTGCCCCGGCCAATCTTCCGGCCAGCCGCCAGCCGTCCTATTTCTCAACCCGTGGCGCCAGCGTGCTGGAGGCGGCGGCCAGGGAAGCCGACGCCACCATCAGCCTGCGTTCGCTCTGGCCGGAAGACCCGCTCTACCCGCTGGCCAGGCGCAGCAATATCCGCATTGTCGAGATAGATGCGGCCCGGCCCGTTGATGGTGAGCTGCCCGGGATCGCCCTGCAAACAGACGCCACTGATCTGTTGGCCAGCCAGCCCTGGCTGAACATCACTAACCTGGGACGCATGGCCGATGTGATTGCGGCAGATCTGGCGCGCCTGGCGCCGGCTGACCAGCCACAGATCCAGCGCAATCTGGCCACATTGAAGCAGCAGCTGTTGCAGCTCAATGCGCGCAGCGAAAGCCTGTTGGCCGCGCTGGACAATATCAGCGTGGCCAGGCTGAACGGCCATGCGGACTATCTACTCAGAGGTCTGAATCTGGATGTAGTGGAAACGTCCATACCGGAAGACGGCAATTGGAGCGACGCAGCCTTGACTGAGCTGAGTACTCAACTACGCGACTACGATGTCGCCTTGGTGGTTCTGGACCGCGAGCCTGATGCGGCCCTCAGCGCCGCGATCACTGCAGGCGGCAGCAAGCAGGTGGTCCTGGCCGAGAGCGAAGGTAATCCGGTGAGCGCGCTGGAAGGGGCTATCGGCCAGGTAATCGAGGCGCTGGCAGACAAAAACGATCAGTAGCGCCGGCTGCGGATTTCGACCAGACGCCCATCAATAAAGCGCAGTGAGCGGTACATGCCGCGATCGGGGCCATACTGCCAATGCTCGACCTGAGCCGCGCCCTGAAACATTAAGCCGTCCTGGTCCAGATTGGGACGGTCGATCTGCCGCCCGGCAGGCTCGCCGCACACCTCCAGCACCTGCTCAGCCGACATGCCTTCATTGACGATACCGCCGTCGCAGCGCATTGAGCCCTGCGCTTGCCAACTGAGCGAAATCAGCGCCGTAAGCAGTAGTGCCTTACCCTTGATCTGCTCCATACCCAACCTCCCTGACAAATCGCTTTACCGCATCGGCTTACGCGGCTTCGTCCTTCCACTGCTCTGCCGCCTCGGCCCCTCGGGCCTCGCGCATTGGCAAAATACACAGGATAGCCACGACAAAGAGCAGCAAGCAGAACACGATAGCGTTGGCCAATCCGAAGCCCCACTGGATGATCCCCAGGCCAAAGATACCGAATACCGCGGCCAGTTTCGAGGCCATGCCCCACAGGCCGAAGAACTCCGCCGCCTTGCCCTTGGGCGTCAGCACACCGACCAGAGCGCGGGTGGCCGATTGCGACGAACCCAGGCTCGCACCTGCCAGAACGCCAGCGATCAGAAACACGTACTGCGCTTCCCAGAACAGCCCGAACCAGTTGCCGATCAGCACGGTGAGCGCCGGCGTCTGCCATATGGCCATGATCGCCACCAACCAGAGCGCCAGAGTGATCAGGTAAGTGGTGCGGGCGCCAATATGGCTCTGCAGCCAGCCGAACCCCACCGCCCCCAGCGCAGCGGTAATCTGCACGATGATAAACATGTAAACGCGCACATCTTCATCCCAGCCGATTACCTGCGCACCGTAGATAAAAGAAAAGGCGATGATGATGTACACGCCAGCCATGGCGAAGAATACCGACACCAGCAGGTAGCGCAGGTCGCGAAAGTACTGCACCTCACGCCAGGTAGTCAGAACCCGACGCACACCAATACTGAACAGACTCTCGCCGGTCGGTGCCGGGCGGGGCTGGCCGCGCTCTTTCAACCACACAAAAGTCGGGATCGCCGCGATCAGAAAGAACGCCGCCGCAAAGGGGCCTACCCAACGCACGGTATCGTAGTTCTCTGCCGAGACTTCACCGAGAAACAGCAGCGCAAAAATAGCCGCCACCAGGCCGCCAACATAGCCCAGCCCCCAACCCAGTCCGGATATCCAGCCCAGCGCCTTGCGCGGGCCCAGATCGGGCAGAAAGCTGGCAATGAAACCCTCGCCTATCGAATAGGCAAAGTTCGAGAGAATGATCAGCAGCACCGCCAGCGTCAGCCAGCCTGGCTCGATGATATACAGCAGCGCCGTGGTGATCACCGTCAGCAGGTAGCTGGCAAACAGAAAACGCTTGCGGCTGCCGGTGTAATCCATGATCGCCCCGCATAGCGGGTTGGCCACCACCACCAACAGATAACTGATCGCCAGCGCCAGGCTCCAGAGCAGATTGCCCAGCCGATAATCCGGCGCATCGCCAACGATTACCCGCGTGAACAGATCCCCGTAGATCACCGTAATGATCAACAGCGTGTAACCCTGATTGGCAAAGTCAAACATGGCCCAGCCGAAAATTTCGCGCTTGGGGGCCATCACGGTGTCAGTCATGCACATCTCCGGGCAGAGCTTGGATGGAGCTTAAGATCTCACGCGTGATGGCTTCGCGCTTGTACAGGTCGTCCAGCCGATTCGGCGTATCGATATTCAGTGCGAAGAACACCGGCCCAGTCGGCCATTCCACCCAGCCAACCCACCAGCCGTGGCGCCCTTGCCAGCCGGTCTTTGCCCGCAGTATCCAGTCACGGCCAGCTTCAGTAATCATGATGTCCTTGACCAGGCGTTGATCCTCGATCCTGAAGGGCAGCTCATTGCCATATAACTGCTGCAGAAAAACGATCTGTTCATAGGCCGAGATAGCCAGCGCGCCATCAATCCAATAAGCGCCACTCTCGACACTGGGGTCGGCATTGCCGTAATCGAGACGTTGCAGATACTCGCGCGCCTGCCCTTCGCCCAGCTTGGCAGCAAACTGCTCATATACCCACACGGCAGAATTGCGCATGGATGAGCGCAGATCCTGGTCCTGGTTGTGCGGTGCAAAATCGCGCTCGACGCCATCCCAGGGGAACAGCTGGAACTCATCGCGGACCAGCCCGGCGTCCAGCGCTATCAGCGCATGCGCTATCTTGTAGGTAGAGGCGGGCGAAAAACGGCGTTCGGCGCGCTGCGCATCAACCACCCAGAGCTGGGTCGCGTCCTCGCGCTGGTCAGCCACCACGATGGTGCCCTTGGCCTGGTGTTTATCAAACACCTTGGCCCAGTCAGGGCGCTCCTGAGCAGCCACATCCGCCTGCGCAAAAGACGCGACCAGACAACCCAGCATCAGTACCAGACTTCGGTATAACAACATCAGCAGCCTCTTATTCCTCTATTTTTTTGTGCAACTCGACCGTCTCCGTGCGTTTGCCACGGCGGATACGAATATTGAGCAGCTCCACCGCCATGGAAAAAGCCATGGCAAAATAGATGTAACCCTTGGGAACGTGTACGTCAAAACCTTCTGCCATCAGCGTAAAGCCGATCAGCATCAGGAAGGACAGCGCCAGCATCTTGATGGTCGGATTATTATCGACAAATTCGCCAATCGGCCGCGCCGCAACCAGCATCACCATAACCGACAGCACGATGGCAATGACCATGACCGACACATGATCGACCAGACCTACTGCCGTTATCACCGAATCCAGGGAAAATACCAGGTCAAGCAGCCCAATCTGGATAATCACTGCAGCAAAACTGCTGACCACCTTAGGCGCCACCGAATCATGACTGACAGCATCAAGGCTGGCATGCACTTCATGGGTCGACTTGGCGAGCAGAAACAGGCCACCGATAATCAGCACCAGGTCACGCCCGGAGATAGCTTGATCAAAAACAGTAAACCAGGGCTCTACCAGGCCGATGATCCACGCCAGAGAAAACAATAGCCCCAGGCGCGTCAGCATCGCAAAGCCGATACCCAGCTTGCGCGCAAGATCGCGTTTCTCTGGCGGCAGACGACCGACCAGAATGGA
The DNA here is from genome assembly GCA_963974865.1 of uncultured Pseudomonadaceae bacterium. GTDB lineage: Bacteria > Pseudomonadota > Gammaproteobacteria > Pseudomonadales > Pseudomonadaceae > Halopseudomonas. The sequence continues at coordinate 82,533 of CAXBEU010000005.1, forward strand.
AATGAAGATGATGTTGTCGATGCCCAAGACGATTTCCAGCGCGACCAGCGTACCCAGCGCAATCCACGCCTCGGGCATATAAATCCATTCGAACATGAAAGTGCTCCGCTAACACAGGTTAAAAGCCGACTCTCGCGTAAAGCGGGCGAGCAGTCATGCTTATAGCACCTTCATCGGAGCCCATGCGTTAAATATCGTAGCGCTGCGCTCCTGGCTCGAAATGCCTCAAGGCTTGAGCTTGTATCCGGTCTTGAACACCAACCAAATCAAGGTCAGGCAGATCAGCAGAAAGACCAGCGTCATGCCAACGCTAACGCCAATATGCACGTCTGCCACCCCATAAAAGCTCCAGCGAAACCCGCTGATCAGGTACACCACCGGGTTGAACAGGGTCACCGTCTGCCAGAACGGCGGCAGCATGGTAATGGAGTAAAAGCTGCCGCCCAGAAACGCCAGCGGGGTAACAATCATCAGCGGAATGATCTGCAATTTCTCGAAGCCATCAGCCCAGATACCGATGATAAAACCGAACAGACTGAAGGTAATGGCCGTGAGGACCAGAAAGCCGAGCATCCACACCGGGTGCTGAATTTCGTAAGGGACGAACAGCCTGGCGGTCAGCAGTATCAACAGCCCCAGAATCACCGATTTGGTGGCCGCCGCGCCGACATAGCCAATCACGATTTCGGCTGGCGATACCGGCGCTGACAGTACCTCGTAAATGGTGCCAGTGAACTTGGGCATATAGATACCGAAGGAGGCATTGGAGATGCTTTCGTTGAGCAGCATCAACATGATCAAGCCGGGAATGATGAAGGCGCCATAGCTTACGCCGTCTATTTCCGCCATGCGCGAACCGATGGCTGCACCAAACACGACAAAGTACAGCGAGGTGGAAATGACCGGCGACGCGATACTTTGCAGCATGGTGCGGCGCAACCGCGCGAGTTCGAAGCTGTAGATCGCCCAGATTCCGTAGAAATTCATGAAGTCACCTGTACTGACGGGGTGGCGGTAGTCGAGCCACCTCGCCCGTTGACCAATTCAACAAAGATATCCTCGAGTGAGCTCTGGCTGGAATGCAGATCCTTGAAATCGATTCCCTCCTGAGCCATCGCCCGCAGCAGGCCAGCGATTCCGGTCTGTTCCTTCAGCGCATCAAAGGTATAAATCAGCTCGTAGCCCTCATCGACCAGGGTCAGCGGGAATTCAGCCAGGGAGGCGGGAAGCGTTACCAGAGGCTGCTGCAGATGGATGCTCAGCTGCTTGGTGCCGAGCTTGCGCATCAGCGCGGCCTTGTCGTCGATAAGAATGATCTCGCCCTGGCGGATAATGCCGATGCGATCGGCCATTTCCTCCGCTTCTTCGATGTAGTGTGTGGTGAGGATGATGGTCACACCGCTCTCGCGCAGACGCCGTACCATGTCCCACATATCCCGGCGCAGTTCCACGTCCACCCCAGCGGTGGGCTCATCAAGGAAGAGCACATCAGGCTCGTGGGACAGCGCCTTGGCGATCAACACCCGCCGTTTCATGCCACCAGAGAGCCCCATGATCTTTTCATCACGCTTGTCCCACAGTGACAGATCGCGCAGGACCTTCTCCAGGTGCGCATCATTGCGCTTCTTGCCGAACAGACCGCGACTCAGGCGCATGGTCGCCCAAACCGTGTCGAACATGTTATTGGTCAGCTCCTGGGGTACCAGGCCAATGGTCTTACGCGCCGCGCGGTAGTCGCGCACGATGTCATTGCCATTGACCAGCACTTGGCCCGAGGTCGCATTGACGATGCCGCAGATAATACTGATAAGGGTGGTCTTGCCAGCACCATTAGGCCCGAGCAGGGCCAGTATTTCGCCACGGCGGATAGTCAGATCAACGCTCTTGAGCGCCTGAAAACCTGAAGCGTAGGTCTTGGTAAGACCGCTGACGGTGATAATAGGGTCCACTGTGCCTCCTGGGAGATGGTGAACGAAAAGTCCTCTATCATCTCATGTCCCGGCAACCAAACGCAGCTAAGAGCGGTTTATTGCGTCAGGATCGGGGCAGGACTTATTACGGAATCTGTCAGAGGCGTATCAAAAGGTGCACTCTGTTCCTCCACACATACCCCGTAGCGCAGCAGATACAGACCATTTACCGCCCGCACCATACCTGGTCCGGTCAAGCTGAAAAAGGTACCGGCCGCCTCCCGATTTTCCTGGGAGTCAAAGTGCAATGCGCGTGCGTGCGCCTCAATGTCATCGAATACGACCAGACCTTCGGGCAGGTCTCGCTGTGCAGCATGGCAGACCGAATCGCTGGGCAGTTGTGCAAAATCAGCAGCCAGCCGCTCGATCTCCGACAGGTAAACCTGCCGGCAGCTATCGACCAAACCAAGAAAGGCCTGCTGATGCTCGGTGGTGACCTCGCGCCTGGCCTTCATGCTGCTCACCTGCTCCTGCAGCGCGCTTGCCGGTGCGGCGCACAATTGCTGGGCATTGACGCCGGGGTTCACCGCAGGTGCATTGTCGGCGGGGGTCAATGGCGGTGGATCTGCAGCATAAAGCCGCCCACTCAGCAGCACTGCCAGGCACAACGCTGAGCCAGCAAGCCTGCATACTTTCCTGGCCTGAACTGAAATACGGATCACAGCACCCCTGCACTAGAATTCAATCTCTTCCCCCGATAACCCCGGCACCTTGCACAGGGACTGATCTTCGACGCGATTTTACGGGTCGTGCCATGTCGAATGCCATACTGCTGACAAGCGTTTTTTTACCAAGGTAGCCAGCCTCCCCCGGCTAGCCACAGCCCGGCGAGCAGCATCGACAGCACCGTTACCGGCACGCCACTGCGAGCAAAATCGGTAAACCCCAGCCTGACTCCCTGCCGCCGTGCTCCTTCTACCACGATAAGATTAACCACGCTGCCAATCAGTAGCAGGTTCCCCGCCAGGGTAGACATCACCGCCAGGCCAATCAAACTAGCTTCACTCAGTTCTGGCCACAAACCCAGCAACAGGATCACAAAAGGAACATTGCCGATCAGGTTACTAGCTACCAAGGATAACCCAGCCAGCACTGCAATCCCTTCCGGCAGAGCACCATCGACAGTCAAACCTCGCGCCAGCGCCGATACTTCGGGTACTGCCGCAGCCGCTCCCGTGACCAGAAACAGACCCACAAACAACAGGAGTAAATTCCAGTCGACCTTTTCGACATAACGGTGGCTTTCCACGCTGCGCGATAGCATGACCAGAACGGCAATAATCAACGCTGAGAATTCCCTTGGGAATGGCAGCGAAAACAACACAACCAACCCCAGCGTCGCCAGCAGGGGCTTGTAGCGATAACTTCCCTGCTCTCCCCGCTCTACCGATTGCTTCACGACAGGACCAAGTGACTGCCAAACGTCTCGCCACTGCCACCAGATAACCGCGTAGACCACCACCAGCGCCATGAGCGCGGGTACCAGTGCAACCAACGTATAGCCCCAGAAATCCAGCGCACCGGCTTGGCCAATCAGAATATTTTGTGGATTGCCAATCAAGGTCGCCACCGAACCCGCATTGCAGGACAAGGCCAGCGCCAGCAGAAACGGCCGCGGGTCCAGGCCACGCTGGTTCAATGTCTGGCAGAGCAACGGCGTTAACGCAAAGGCGACAATGTCGTTCACCAGGATCGCCGAGAGTAGCCCGCCCATCGCCACCACACCAAGCAACAGCAACGCTGGCCTATGCGCGTGACGCTCCAGCAGCCCGGTCAAACGCGCATAAGCCCCGGAGAAATCAAACTGTGCTGATACCAACATCAGCGCAAACAACAGTAATAACGCTCCTCCGTCCAGATACTCCAGGGCCTGCACAGGAGAAACTGCTCCCGAGACCAGCAGCAAGGAGGCTGCGGCGATGGCAATCCAGGCACGATCAACCCGCAGGCCCCGAACCCCGCCCACCGCCATGCCAAGATAAGTGACAACAAAGGCAATCGGTATCAACCAGATGGTCATTACAGCGTACCCGTGTAGAGTTGATTCAGCGTTAACCGCATAAGCCCTGCAACTCAGACAAAAAAATCCCCCCGAGTGCTAGCAAACGGGGGGACGGATCTTTCTGCTGTTTATCAGTCCGCGCTGATTTTGAACCCATAACGCGGGAAATGCACCTGAACCAGGCCAGCACGTTCATCTTCCCGAGCAATCACAATCTCTTCGGCGTCTTCATAGACGAGCTTGCCGGCGACTTCCTCAGTGCCATAGTCCACCGCACTGACCTTGACCTGCTGCCCAACGGTGAAACCGCCAGGGCTGGCGAAATCGTTCGCAGCATAACTTTCCGGGGTAGCATCGTGGGCGATCCGGATCGCTTCGGCCGCATCCATCGGCGTTGAGGAGCCATGACCAAAATCGGCAATACGCGCCATCCACGCCTTGACCGCCGGGTAAGGCGCCAGCGCCTCAGCCACGGCCGCGTTGTTGGCCACAAACCACAGCGCATGATAGTGCGCAAAGTCTGCTATGCAGGCCTGATCACCGAGCAGAAACTCGCCATCGCGGTTGAGCTGGGTTTCCAGCCGGCCCAACAGTGCCGGCCACTGCGACAGTGCTACCGCAGAGTCCAGCCGGCTGGCAGTACCGCCGGAAAAGAGTGCCTTGCGATCCGCCATAAAGCCTTGAACCATCGCCTCGGGTGCGCCAGCAAAGCGCGCCGCCAACCCCTTGGGCTGAAAGTTGATTGCTACACCATGCTGGAACAGCACCTGATCAGCAAACTGCGCCAGACCGGCAGCAGCAGCTTCCTTGCCTTCGGGAAACAGCGCTGGAACGGCCTTCTCGCGTTCCAGGCGGCGGGCAATCAGCGCGGTATCGCAATAGATGTCAGCACCGATCTGCATCACTGGCGTGCGACGGTAGCCGCCGGTCAGGGCGGTCAGGTCAGGCTTGGGCATCACCGCAGGGATCATCACCGAGTGCCAGGCCAGCCCCTTGAAACCCAACATCAGGCGGGCCTTTTCGGCAAAAGGCGATTGCGGGTAGTGATGTAAAATCAAATCGGTCATCGGTGCTCTCCTGTCAAAGTGAATCCAGCTTAGCCCGTGCGTCACCGGCTGCACAGCTACTCGCCGGAATTGATAACGATGCATTGAATTGACTGATCAGTCTTTCCTTGGCTGACTTGCGCAGGCCCTTTATCGCCAGCTCCTGGCGCAGCGCATCGGAATGGTCGGCGCAGCGCTCGCACCACACCAGTGCCACCGCAGGGCTGCGATTGAAAAAACGGGCACCCTTGCCTTGCTGGTGCTGCAACAGACGTCGCTGCGGGTCAATACTGATCCCGGTGTATAAATGGCCATTCAGCGCACGGACCATGTAGACCCACCAGATTTTCCCGGTGCTGGTCGTGGTAGAGCTGTGTTCGGGCGTTTGCACTGGCATACTAGCGTTCTGGAACCTTGGAGTAAGCCATGTTTATACAGATTTTCAGCACCGGCGGCACCCTGGACAAGGTCTATTTTGATGCCCTGAGCGAATACCAGATCGGCGAACCCGTTGCCGCAGAGCTGCTTGAACAGGGCCGAGTAGGCGTTGAGTTTGCGGTCGAATCGCTGATGAAAAAGGACAGTCTTGAGCTGGACGATCAGGATCGTTCGTTGATTCACGACAAGGTCAAGGCCTGCCCGCATGAGCATATTCTGATCACCCACGGTACCGATACCATGACGGTGACCGCCGCCGGGCTGGCCGATATTGACGGTAAAGTCATAGTGCTGACCGGCGCCATGCAGCCGGCGCGCTTTCGCGATTCAGACGCCCTGTTCAACCTGGGCCTGGCCGTCGGCGCACTGAATACCTGCCAGCCGGGCGTGTATATCGCCATGAGCGGCCGGGTGTTCCCGGCCGACGGTGTACGCAAGAATCGGGTTGCGGGTCGGTTTGAAGAGCGCTAACGGGCGGGTTTAACCCGTGCCGCCCACGGTGATCTGATCGATCTTCAGGGTTGGCTGGCCCACGCCTACCGGCAGGGATTGACCATCTTTGCCGCAGGTACCCACGCCGCTGTCGAGCTGCAGATCGTGGCCGACCATGGACACGCGGTTCATCACTTCCGGACCATTGCCAATCAGCGTTGCACCCTTGACCGGCGCGGCAATCTTGCCGTCTTCGATCAGGTAGGCTTCGCTGGTGGAGAACACGAATTTGCCGCTGGTGATATCTACCTGGCCACCGCCCAGATTGGCGCAGTAGATGCCCTTCTTGACTGACCTGATGATGTCTTCAGGATCACTTTCGCCAGCCAGCATATAAGTGTTGGTCATACGCGGCATCGGCAGATGCGCATAGGATTCGCGGCGGCCGTTACCGGTCGCTGCCACGCCCATCAATCGTGCATTCAGCTTGTCCTGCATGTAGCCCTTGAGAATGCCATTTTCGATCAGCGTGGTGCAGTTGGTCTGGTTGCCCTCGTCGTCCATGCTCAGCGAGCCGCGACGCCCCGGCAAGGTGCCGTCATCAACGATGGTGCAGAGGCTGGAAGCGACCTTCTCGCCAACGCGGCCGCTGTAGGCGGAGCTGCCCTTGCGGTTGAAGTCCCCTTCCAGCCCGTGACCCACTGCCTCGTGCAACAGGACACCGGACCAGCCTGGGCCCATGACCACGGGCATGCTGCCGGCTGGCGCCGGAACCGCATCCAGATTGACCACCGCTTGGCGCACGGCTTCACGGGCATAGCCCATGGCGCGGTCTTCGGCTTCGAAAAAGCGATAATCAGTACGCCCGCCGCCGCCGAAGCTGCCACGTTCGCGCCGGCCATTATGTTCGATGATGACGCTGACATTCAGGCGAATCAACGGGCGAATATCGCCTGCCCAGGTACCGTCGCTGGCGGCCACCAGCACGGTATCGTGCACACCACCCAGGCTCACGCTGACCTGGGTAATGCGTGGATCCAGGCTGCGCGTATAAGCGTCCAGGCGTTGCAGAAAGGTCACCTTGTCAGCCTGGGGCATGACATCCAGCGGGTTGTCTGCTTTATACAATGGCTCGCTGCTGCCGCGTTTCCAGGCCTGCACGCTACCGGTCTGACCGGCGCGAGCAATCGAGCGCGCGGCGCCAACGGCCTGGCTCAAGGCCGGCATGCGGATATCGTTACTGTAGGCAAATCCGGTCTTCTCACCGGACTGGGCACGCACCCCAACGCCCTGATCGACATTGAAGCTGCCGTCCTTGACGATACCGTCTTCCAGCACCCAGGACTCACTGATCTGATGCTGAAAATACAGGTCCGCAGCGTCGACGCCTGGCGCCGAGACGATCTGACCGAGCACCTTGGCGATGGAATCTGGCGTGAGTTCCGCTGGCATCAGCAGACGATGTTCAACTTGGGCGAGCAGGTTACTCATGGTGTGCAAACTCCTTGGCAGCCGGGACGAGCGTGTCCGCAGCGGCAAAACGACGGTGCTGCGCAACCGGCATACGCTGGCGCACAGACTTGAGGTAATCCAGGTCCAGAGGGCCGCAAATAACCCCCTCCCCTTCAGTAATGACGTGCTGTATCTCGCCCCAGGGATCAATCAGGCAACTGTGGCCAAAGGTCTCACGGCCACCGGGGTGAAGCCCACCTTGATTGGCCGCCAGTATGTAACACTGGGTTTCGATGGCGCGCGCGCGTAGTAAAACCTCCCAGTGCGCGGCACCGGTCACAGCAGTAAAGGCCGAAGGCACCACAATCAGGTCCGCACCGGCCCGACTCAGAGCCAGATAAAGCTCGGCGAAGCGCAGATCATAGCAGATGCTCAAGCCGACCCGTCCGACCGGCGTATCAATGCATACCACCTGATCGCCGTAATCATAATCCCGCGATTCCTGATAACTGCGCTGGCTGTCAGCGACCTCCACATCAAACAGATGCAATTTGTCGTAGCGGGCCACTTCCCGGCCCTGGTCATCAAACACCAGACAGGCGGCCATGGCCTTTTTCCCTGGCTCACGCGGCAGTGGAATACTGCCGCCCACCAGCCAGACACCATGCTGCGCGGCCTGTTCGGCGAGAAAGCGCTGAATCGGCCGCGCGCCGCTGATCTCTTCCTGCGCCACATCGGCCAGATCGGGGTTGCCGAAAACCGCAAAACATTCTGGCAACAACAGCAACTGCGCACCACACTCGGCTGCGTCAGCGATCAACTCGCCGGCGCGCTGCAGGTTGGCGGCCACATCCGGGCCGCTGATCATCTGTATTGCTGCAACCTGTTGCATGTCAGTCATTCTCCAAGGCGGCCTTGTTATCAAAAGCGCGGTCAAATTCGACGTTGGGCTGTTTCCAGTCGCCGCTGATCTTGTATCTCACCGATGCAAAGCGCGCCATGCGATCCCCAAGGATCTTGTCGGCGATAAAGAGCGCGCCGCCGATATAAGGGGCACCAACAATGATGGCTGCTAATGGCAGGTTATTGGTTACCGGCAGCGTCACCAGCATACCCATGTCGATCTGATCCGCCGCCAGGTCCAGGCGGCCGTCAAGTTGCAGCTTGGCGCCAGGGCCATCCATCACCAACGGGCTGACGGTGTGCATCACGCCATCAGTAAAAACCATATCCCCGTCCAGCGTATCGTAGGCGGTACCACTGCCGAACAGGTCGCTGAAATCCAGGCGCAGCCGTCGGGTGAAGGCGTTGAAGTTCAACAGGCCAAAGATACGCAATGCGTCTGCGCCGGTTTCACCGCTCTGCAATGCACCATCTTTAGCCTGCAACTGAAACTGCCCGGTGCTGCGACCCAGGGCGAAAAAGATCGGCGAGCCCGGCCAGCTCAAGTCCGCCTGCATGGCGAAACTGCGGCTCGACAGTGTGGGCGCATAACCCCAGGCTTTCAATACATCGCCCATGTCACCCGCCAGCATCTGCCCTTTGAAATGGCTGCGTGGGCCGGTTTCGCGCCAGTCCATTTCGCCACTGAGCTGCAAACCCCGCAGATTCACATCGAGGTCGTGGATCTTCGCCCCCGTCGCATCTGGTCTGAGTCGCATATCCACCGCACCCACCGGTTCTCCGGCCCAATACAGCTGATCGATATGTACATCCATGGGCGGCAGCGTGCTGGGTTTGAAGGTGCGCAGGCTGTCTTCAGGCAATAATGGTTTGGCCAAGGCTTCGTCGACCGGGGACTTGGCCGGGCGCTCGAATTGCAGGCGCTGCAGATTGACCGATACCGGTTCATCAATGGCATCCGGCAGCGTAACCTGGCCGCGGATGCGGGCTTGATCAATATCGAACAGCCAACCCTCGTCGATACGCGCGCCGGTCAGCGCTACGCCCTCCAGCTCTTGCCCAAACCCGGAAAAACGGCGCACGCGCAGATCGATCATGCTAACCAGATCATTTGCCGTGGCGCGTTGGCCTGGAGATGACTGCGAAGATGTTTGTGAAATTGCCTGCGCCCCGGCTGGCGCCAGTTGATGGGCATCAGCCCAGCGCTGCCACTCATCCACCAACAGTTCATCGAAGGCGGCCCTGATACTCAACCCCGGTGCGTTACTGGCTGCTACCGGGCTACGCCGGTAATTGATATCACCACGCACATCTCCCGCGCTGGTTCGCAGCCGGGCATTCAGATCTTCGCCCAGATTGAAGGTCCAGCGTTGCTGCTCTGCGCTCAGTTCAAGGGTAAGCGCACTGGGCAAACTGCTCGCTGCCGGCTTGGCAAGGGGCCCGGGCAGATCCAGTGCCAGGCCTTCCAGGCGGCTGTTTATCTCGATACGTTGCTGGCCTGCACCCAGGGTAACAACGCCCTGCCAGTCAGTCGTGCCCTTGACCAGCCCCTCGGGTAGCGCCACCAGCAGAGGCCATTCATGTAATTGGTTAACGGCATGCCGGCCCTTGAGCAGCACCCGTTGCTGGCCAGATACCCGGTCGATACTCCCGGTGACTGGTCCGCCCAGTGCCTCTGCCTTGAGGTCGCTGGCGCGCAGGCCCTGCTGCAGGTCGAATTCGAATAATCCGCTCAGGTTGCTCAGCGGCGTCTGCAACTGCGGGATCAGCAGTTGATCTGCCTGGGCCTGCCAGTTGATGCGCACCTGGGGCGGTTCCTGGCCATTCAGCGCAATAGCCAGCGACAGATCGCCTTTCAGTGCTCCGCTGCCTTGCCAACCTGCCAGGGGATTCCCGGAGGTTTGCGCCAGGGGCGTGTCCTGCATCACCGTCAAGGCATCAGCCAACGGGCCCTCGGCGTGCCCATCAATATTCAGCATGAGTGGCTCCGACGGAGCGCTGCGCCCGGTCGTGATCACTACGTCGCTGAGTTGCGTACTCAACAGACGAGCTTCAGCCGGCTGGATCTGCAGATCGGTATTATCCAGGCGCACCACCGTGCGCACCTGCTCCAACCGCGGCCAACCCGGCTGGAAGTTCAAGCCGCCCTGCTCGACCTGCAGGTACAGATCCAGTTGCCGCTCCTCTGGCGTTGCGTCGCGGCGCAGTGAGCCTTCAAACTGGAAGATCCCCAGCGGTACCTGCCCCTGGAAGTCAGCCGCCTCCAGCCACTCGGTCAACCGCGGGTTGAACGCGGGTGCCAGTGTTGGCAGGTAGCGATCGGCGTAGATCGCATCGCTGTCCCGCAGGGCCACTTGCAGGCTCATGCTCGGCGGCGTATCACCAGTGGGCGGTATATGCAGCCCAAGATTCACCGCCACGGGGCCTTCCTCGGCATCGACCTTGAGACCCGTGGCCTGAAGCCGCAGGCCTGGCTCCTGCCCCCAGGTCCAGTTCATCTGGCCCTGCAACCGCTGATATGCCCAGGGCTGAGGGAACAGTCGCGGCAAATGCATGCCCCAATCATGGCTGTCGACACGTAGTTCACCCGCTGCGGGGCTTCCTTCAATGGTTCCACTGATGCCATGCAGCGCCGGTATACCGTCCAGTGCATGAATCGCCACCCGGTCCAGCGTCGCGCTCAAGTTCAGGCTTTCCAGGTCAGTCAGATCCGCAGCGCCGCTGAGGCTGACATCGCGCAAGAATCCTTCCGGGGCCAAGGTGGTCAGGCGGTTGCGAAGCCTCTCATTGCTCAACAACGGCGTCACGCCCTGAGCAACCAGCGCCAGTGGCAGAGTGTCCACGCGCAGTGCCCATGCCCCCTGCTCGTCCCGCTCCGCCTGCAGGCGCGTTCTGGGCCATACGCGGTCATCCAGCCGGAGCGTGAAATTATCTATCTGCAAGCGCTGTTCAGCGCCCAACTGCAACTGAAAGTCAGCAACCAGGTCACGTATTTCCGGCACGGGTAACACCGCAGAAGACAGCACCAGCGGGATCACCTGCTCAGGCAACACCGGCGCAGGAGCGGGCACGATGACCGGCGCAATCAATTGCCCCTGCAATTCCTGCAAGCGTCGCTCGCCCCAACTGCCCCAGAAGCGTCCACCCGCTACCAGCTCCTGCAGCCGCGCGGTTTCAAGCAGATGTGCTGGCAGATAATGAGCCCAGTCGATCGCCGGCAGTTCGAGAAAGAACCCGAGGCTGAGATCTTCCCACTGTGCTGCCAGCCCAGGCGCGTTCGCCTGCAAGCGGACCTGCTGACCATCGGGCAAGCTGACCTGAGCGTCCAGACGATGCCAGCCAGCGCCATTGAGCAGGGTCAGATCACCGTCTCGGAATAGCCACTGGGGTTGCTCGTGCGGGCTGATCTGGATGCGGGTGTCCAGCAGGGTGATACGGCGCTGGTCCAGGATTAGCTCCAGCGCATCGTCCAAACCATTCTCGCTGACCTGCCGATCACCCAGCCCGTAAAGCTGCCAGCGGCCTTGCTCGTCTTCAGTCAGCTCAAGTGCCAGACCTTCGATCTGCAGGGCATCCATAACCGGGCGCTGCTGCCAGAGGCTGGCCCAGATATCGATGCGGGCAGTGACATCTTCCAGCGCGAACAATACCGGGCTGGTCGGATTTTCATCGGCATGCACCTGCAGGCCGCGCAGGCTGAGTACCGGCTGCGCGCCCTGCATTTCACCCTCGAGCCGATCAAGCACAATAAAGCGGCCACTTTTCTCCTGCGCCCAATCGAGCAATTCAACCTGATAATCCGCAATCGCCGGCACAAACTGTCGTCCCAGACTGACATACGCCGCCACCAGCAGCAGCCACGCCACCAGCAGTACGATCAGGCCATCCAGGGTACGCTTCAACCAGCGTTGCGAAGGCATTGCGATTCAGCCCTTCATCACATGAGCACCACGTCATATTGTTCCTGGGTATAGACCGTCTCTACCTGGAATTTGATCGGGCGTTCGATAAAGATTTCCAGATCCGCCACATGCCCGGACTCCTCGTCCAGCAGCCGGTCAATCACGGATTGCGAAGCCAGCACCATATAAGCGCCAGCCTGATAGGCTCGCGCCTCACGCAGGATCTCGCGGAAGATTTCGTAGCAGACGCTTTCCGGAGTCTTCTGTATGCCCCGCCCGGAACAACAGGGGCACGGCTCACAAAGGATCTGTTCAAGGCTCTCACGGGTGCGCTTGCGGGTCATCTGTACCAGACCCAGCTCGGTGATACCGATGATGTTGGTCTTGGCGTGGTCGCGCTCCAGCTGTTTTTCCAGGGTGCGCAATACCTGGCGCTGGTGCTCCTCATCTTCCATATCGATAAAGTCGATGATGATAATACCGCCCAGGTTGCGCAGTCTTAATTGCCGGGCGATGGCCGTGGCCGCCTCGAGATTGGTCTTGAAAATGGTTTCTTCGAGATTGCGGTGCCCGACAAAGGCCCCGGTGTTGACGTCGATCGTGGTCATGGCTTCGGTTTGATCGATCACCAGATGCCCGCCAGATTTAAGCATCACGCGCCGGTCCATGGCTTTCTGAATCTCGTCCTCGATACCGTAGAGATCGAAAATCGGCCGTTCGCCCGGGTAGTGTTCCAGGAAGCCGGATACCGCTGGCATCAGCTCCTGCACAAATAATTCGATTTTCTGAAAGGTTTCGCGCGAATCGACCCGGACTTTTTCCGTGCGCGGGCTGACCAGATCACGCAAGGTGCGCAGCGCCAGGGACAGATCTTCGTAGATAACCGAGGGCGAAGCGGCTATCTGAGTCTGTTGAGATATCTGTAGCCATAGCCGACGGACGTAGCGAATATCCGCAAGAATCTCCGCTTCGCGCGCAGCTTCAGCTGCCGTGCGCAGAATAAACCCGCCGGCTTCCTCTATGCCTTCGGACGCAACGCAATCGGCGACGATCTGCTTGAGACGTTCACGCTCGGCCTCTTCTTCAATCTTTAGCGAGATGCCGACATGCGGCGTGCGCGGCATGTAGACCAGAAATCGTGAGGGAATGGACAAGTGAGTGGTCAAGCGTGCGCCCTTGGTGCCAATAGGGTCTTTGGTCACCTGCACAACCAGCGCTTGTCCCTCATGCAGCAGTGCGGTGATCGGTTCTACAGCGGAGCCCTCGCGCTCGGACACTTCCGAGGCGTGGATAAAAGCCGCGCGCTCCAGGCCGATATCCACGAAGGCAGCCTGCATACCAGGCAGCACCCGAACGACCTTGCCCTTGTAGATATTTCCAACGATGCCGCGGCGCAGTGTGCGCTCGATGTGCACTTCCTGCAGCACGCCGTTCTCGACCAGGGCAACCCGGGTTTCCATCGGCGTGACGTTGATCAGTATCTCTTCGCTCATGCGTTCTCCAAACCAGATCGCCGAAATGCGACTTCGCTCGCGATCCTTTCAACGGTCTGGACACTGTGCTTCAGAATACCGGAAATCGGAATTCCATTTCAGCGGCGCTGCCAGTTGGCGATGCCAAAGCGGGCCAGCAAGCCGGCCGTTTCCATCAGTGGCAGGCCCACCACGGCGCTGTAGCTGCCTTCTATGCGCTGCACAAAGGTCGCAGCCAAGCCCTGTATGCCATAACTGCCGGCTTTATCGGCCGGCTCGCCGGTTGCCCAATAGGCGGCTATCTCTGCTTCTTCAAGGTGCCTGAAAATTACCAGCGTATCCACCCTGAGAAGCTCGCAGCGGTCACCGCAAGCCACGGCCACAGCGGTCATCACCTGGTGAGCGCGACCTGACAGGCTTCGCAACATGGCCGTAGCTTCGGACTGATCCGCGGGCTTTCCAAGAATGTGATCATCCACCACGACTACAGTATCGGCCGCCAGCACGACCGCGTCTGCGGCCACCTGCTGCTGGCCAGCCAACGCCTTGGCGCGGGCTACCCGTTGAACATATTCCGCAGGCGGCTCGTGGTCCAGTACTCGCTCATCAATATCACAGGCAAACTGCCAGTGTGACACGCCGATCTGCGTCAACAGCGCGCTGCGCCGAGGCGATGCCGAGGCCAGGTACAGGCTGGCCGCACCTGGTTCAGAGTACATGAAAGCGCAACCTGATCACTCTGAGTACGGAAGACACCCAGGGCCAGAGCACGGCACTGACCAGCGCCGGCAGCAGGAACAGCAAAAAGGGTGGCCGGCTGCCGGTCAGGCTGTTGAGCCAGAGCAATACCAACTGCGCAACGCCCAGCACCGGTAACATCACCAGGCTCTGCTGCCACAAGGGGAAGCGCCGAATGCGCTGGTGCAGCAACAGCATCATCCAGGCGACCAGCGTCATGACCAGCGCATGCTGACCCAGTAATTGGCCGTACAGGACGTCGGTCGCCAGGCCTGCTACCCAGGCGGTCAGCAGACCGATACGGTGTGGCAAAGCCATCACCCAATAAGCCACAGCCATGGCCAGCCACATGGGCCGGCCCAGATCCATCGGCGCTGGCATGGGCATGACGCTCAGCAGCAAAGCCACGACGAAGGTAAGGGCAACAATCAGATTAGTTCGCATTGGCGGGCTCCTCGGCTGCAGGTGCGCCAGCGTCGCTCTCCGGCACTGCAGCCGGCTGTGCATCAGCATCTGCATCTGCGTCCTGCAGAGCCGCTTCCACCGCCTGCACTTCGGCGTCATTCAACTCGCTACCTTCCTCCAGCGCCGGCACTAGCTCGCCGTAACCGGACTCCGCGCTGAACACCAGCAACATGTAGCGGCTGCGGTTCAACTGCGCGGTGGGTGCTACCTTCACGTCTGCAAAGGGCTGCGCCGGATCCTGCTCAACGGAAATCACCCGCCCCACCGGGTAACCGGCCGGGAAACGCTGCCCCAACCCCGAACTGACCAGAATATCGTCAACGCGGATATCGGCGGTATCGCCGACAAAGCGCAACTCCAGCCATTCATTGTTACCCGCACCACTGGCAATAGCGCGCAGGCCGTTACGATTGACCTGCACCGGCAGGCTGTGGGAGCTGTCAGTAATCAACAGCACCCGCGCATTGAACGGCATGACCTCGACCACCTGGCCCATCAGGCCGGTGGCATCCAGCACCGGTTGCCCCAGAAACACACCATCGCGCTCGCCCTTGTTGATCAGCACACGTTGGGTATAGGGGTTGGGGTCAACGCCGACCAGCTCGGCCACCAGTACGCGCTCATCGACCAGCGACGAGGAGTTGAGCAGCTCGCGCAGGCGCACATTCTGTTCGGTGAGAGTCGCGAGCTTTTGCAACTTGCGCTGTGTAAGCAGTGCCTCGGCGCGCAGGCGCTCGTTTTCGGCCAATAGATCCGCACGGCTGGATACCTGCTGATAAGCGGTATCCCAGAGTCTCACCGGCACATCTGCGGCGTAATAAATTGGGGTAAGGATCAGACTCAGGTATGAGCGCAGCGGCTGTAACGTAGCCACGCGCGCATCGGCGACCATCAGCGCAATAGCCAGCACTGATAGAACCAATACCCTAACGCCCAGGGATGGGCCTTTGATGAAAAGCGGTTTGATGGCGAGCTCCTCGCAGCGACAGACATCAGGCTGTCAGCAACCCAGATCGGCAGGGCCAGCCCGTGACGCCGGGCCGCCTGCCTGGAATCCGATCACTCCGTTGAGAGCAGATCCATGTTGTGCTGATCCATCATCTCCAACGCCTTACCGCCCCCGCGCGCCACACAGGTCAGCGGTTCTTCGGCGACAATCACCGGCAGGCCGGTTTCCTGCGTCAGCAGCTTGTCCAGATCGCGCAGCAACGCACCGCCGCCGGTCAGAATCAGACCGCGCTCGGCAATATCCGAAGCCAGTTCCGGTGGAGATTGCTCCAGCGCGCTTTTGACTGCCTGCACGATAGTCGCCAGCGATTCCTGCAGCGCTTCAAGCACTTCATTGGAGTTCAGGGTAAAGGCGCGTGGCACGCCCTCGGCCAGGTTGCGGCCGCGAACGTCGACTTCCAGCACTTCGCCACCGGGGAAAGCCACACCGATTTCCTGCTTGATGCGCTCGGCGGTGGACTCGCCAATCAGGCTGCCATAGTTACGGCGCACGTAGGTGACAATGGCTTCGTCGAAGCGATCACCGCCAACCCGGACCGACTCGGCATAGACCACGCCGTTCAGCGAGATCAGCGCGATTTCAGTGGTACCACCACCGATATCCACGACCATCGAGCCGCGCGCCTCTTCGACCGGCAGACCCGCACCAATCGCAGCAGCCATGGGCTCTTCAATCAGGAATACTTCACGCGCACCGGCGCCCAGGGCTGACTCGCGAATAGCGCGACGTTCTACCTGAGTGGATTTGCACGGCACACAGATAAGCACACGTGGGCTGGGCTGGATAAAGCTGTTTTCGTGCACCTTGTTGATAAAGTACTGCAACATCTTTTCGCAGACGCTGAAGTCGGCGATAACCCCATCCTTCATCGGCCGGATTGCCTGAATATTGCCCGGTGTGCGACCCAGCATGCGCTTGGCGTCGGTACCTACGGCGACAACACTCTTCTGGTTGCCATGGGTGCGAATGGCCACAACGGATGGCTCATTCAGAACAATGCCGCGGTCGCGGACATAGATAAGTGTGTTGGCTGTGCCCAGATCGATGGACAAATCACTGGAGAACATGCCACGAATTTTTTTGAACATGCGGTAAGTACACCCTGATACGCGTGGGTTAATCGTAGAAGAAACACTGATAAACTACCTGTCTTGAATACGGGCCGTCCTCACCAAGACTGTCTGAGGCGATATGACCGGCTGGCCACTCTAATACGCAGGTAACTGATCGGTACTTCCGGAAGTGTCGCAACTCTAACAACGGCGGGGTTTTTGGGCAAGGCGCGTCTGTGGTAAATTCGCCCCTTTGTCTTGATTTCCGCGACAAAATCACCTTATGTCAAACACATCGGGTACATTCAGGCGCATTGCCCCCCGCTTCACGGAGAACAGCACATGGCATTAGACCGCAATGAGGTGGAAAAGATCGCCCACCTGGCCAGAATAGCTCTGAATGAAGAGGATATTCCCGCCACCACGGCGAAGCTCTCGGGCATTCTTGACCTGATCGACAAAATGCAGGCAGTGAACACTCAGGGTATCGCGCCCCTGGCCCATCCGCTGGAAACCACCCAGCGTCTGCGCAGTGATCAGGTGACCGAAACCAATCATCGCGACGCCTATCAGGCCATCGCCCCAGCGACTGACGAGGGCCTGTACCTGGTGCCCAGAGTTGTTGAATAACGTTATCGCATAAAGTGTTATCCAAGCGCTGCACTCGCCAAGACACGAGAAGAACTCCCCATGCATGAGAAAACCCTGGCCGAACTGTCACAGGCCCTGCACAACAAGTCGGTCTCCAGCGTCGAGCTGACCGAACATTACCTCAAACGCATCGAGCAGTTTGATGGCACGCTTAACAGCTTCATTACCGTAGCGCCCGAGCTGGCCCTGAGCCATGCCCGCGCTGCGGATCAGCGCCTGGCCGATGGCAGCGCCACTGCGTTGACCGGTATCCCCCTGGCGCACAAGGATCTGTTCTGCACCCAAGGCCTGCGCACCAGCTGCGGCTCGAAGATGCTCGACAACTTTATTGCGCCCTATGAGTCCACCGTCACCGCCAACTTTATCCAGGCTGGTGCGGTGACCCTAGGCAAGACCAACCTGGACGAGTTCGCGATGGGCTCGTCGACCGAATCCAGCTTTTATGGCTCCACGCGCAACCCCTGGGACACCGAGCGCGTCCCCGGCGGTTCCTCCGGCGGCTCGGCCGCTGCGGTGGCGGCGCGCCTGTGCGCGGCAGCCACGGGGACCGACACCGGCGGCTCGATCCGTCAGCCGGCTGGATTCACCGCACTGACCGGCATCAAGCCGACCTATGGCCGCGTGTCTCGCTGGGGCATGATTGCCTACGCCTCCAGTCTGGATCAGGGCGGCCCGATGGCACGCACCGCCGAAGACTGCGCGTTGATGCTACAAGTGATGGCCGGATTTGATGCCAAGGACTCGACCAGCGTCGACCAGCCCGTCGCGGATTACAGCGCCAGCCTGAATGACTCGCTCAAGGGGCTGCGCATTGGCCTGCCCAAGGAATACTTTGCTGGCGGCCTGGATGCGGCAACGGCCGACGCCATTGATGCAGCGGTCAAGCAATTCCAGGCGCTGGGCGCCGAGGTCAAGGAAATCAGCCTGCCGAATGCCGAGTTGGCGATCCCAGCCTATTACGTTATCGCGCCAGCTGAGGCTTCCTCCAACCTGTCACGTTTTGACGGCGTGCGCTTTGGCTACCGCTGCGATGACCCGGCGGACCTGACCGATCTGTACAAGCGCTCGCGCGGTGAAGGCTTTGGCGCCGAGGTCAAGCGCCGCATCATGGTCGGCGCCTACGCGCTGTCCGCCGGTTACTACGATGCCTATTACCTGCAGGCGCAGAAGATCCGGCGCCTGATCAAGAACGACTTTATCGCCGCCTACGAGCAGGTTGATGTGATCCTCTGCCCCACCTCACCGACCCCGGCATTCAAGATTGGTGAAAAGATTGATGACCCGGTCAGCCTGTACCTGACCGACATCTATACCATTACTGCCAACCTCGCCGGCGTACCTGGCATCGCACTGCCTGCCGGCTTTGCCAACGGCCTGCCCCTGGGCATGCAGTTGCTCGGCCCATACTTCAGTGAGGCGCGCCTGTTGAATATCGCGCACCAGTATCAGCAGGTTACCGACTGGCACAGCCGCACGCCGGCCGGCTACTGAGAGGATTGAGAACAGACTATGCAATGGGAAATCGTAATCGGGCTGGAAATCCACGCCCAACTGACCACCGCTTCGAAAATCTTCTCCGGTAGCGCCATCGCCTTTGGTGCCGAACCCAATACCCAGGCCAGCCTGATCGACCTGGGGATGCCCGGCACCCTGCCGGTGCTGAACGCCCAGGCGGTGCGCAATGCGGTCAAGTTCGGCCTGGCGATCAATGCCGAGATTGGCATGACCAACGTGTTCGCGCGCAAGAACTACTTCTACCCTGACCTGCCCAAGGGCTACCAGATCAGCCAGATGGATCTGCCGATTGTCGGCAAGGGCTTTCTCGACATCACCCTGGACGACGGCAGCATCAAGCGGGTTGGCGTAACCCGCGCGCATCTGGAAGAGGATGCCGGCAAGAGTCTGCACGAAGACTTCCAGGGCATGAGCGGTATCGACCTGAACCGTGCCGGAACGCCGTTGCTGGAGATTGTCTCCGAGCCCGACATGCGTAGCGCCAAGGAAGCCGTGGCCTACGCCAAGACAGTGCACTCGTTGGTGCGTTATCTGGGCATCTGCGACGGCAACATGGCCGAAGGCTCGCTGCGTTGCGATTGCAACGTGTCCATTCGCCCCAAGGGCCAGGCCGAGTTTGGCACCCGCTGCGAGATCAAGAACGTCAACTCGTTCCGCTTTATCGAGAAGGCGATCAATACCGAAGTGCAGCGTCAGATCGAACTGATCGAAGACGGTGGCAAGGTGGTCCAGGAAACCCGCCTGTATGATCCTAACAAGGACGAGACGCGCTCCATGCGCAGCAAGGAAGAGGCTAACGACTACCGCTACTTCCCTGATCCCGACCTGCTGCCAGTGATCATCGAGCCGGCCTTTGTTGAAGAAGTACGGGCCGAGCTGCCGGAACTGCCGCAGCAGAAGCGTGAGCGCTTTGAAAGCCAGTTCGGTCTGTCCGCCTACGATGCCAGTGTGCTGGCGGCCCAGCGCGAACTCGCCGACTACTTCGAAGCGGTGCAGCGCACCTGTGGCGATGCCAAGCTGGCGGCGAACTGGGTGATGGGCGACCTGTCCAGCCTGCTGAACAAATCGGATCTGGATATCGAGCAGTCGCCGGTCAGCGCTGAACAACTGGGCGGCATGATTGCACGCATAATGGACAACACCATTTCCGGCAAGATCGCCAAGATGGTCTTTGAGGCCATGGCCGCCGGCGAAGGCAGCGCCGATCAGATTATCGAGAGCAAAGGCCTGAAACAGGTTACCGACACGGGCGCCATTGAAGCTATGCTTGATGAAGTGCTGGCGGCCAATACCGAACAGGTAGAGCAATATCGCGCCAGTGATGAAAACAAACGCAGCAAGATGTTCGGCTTCTTTGTTGGCCAGGCCATGAAAGCGTCCAAGGGCAAGGCCAATCCGCAGCAAGTGAACGAGCTGCTACGCCAGAAGTTGCAGGGCTGAAACTGTGCGGCAACGGCGGTGTCTATGTGACCGTTCGTTGCCGTTTGCCTTTCGGAGAGTTGTCATGCACTGGATTGCCCTGCTGACGGTACCCCTAATGCTTTTCGTCACTCCGGTGGCGATGGCCGATATCAGCGATGCCGCCGAAGACATCGAGGACGCGATCTGGCAGGAAACCGGCCGTGCGTCCTTTTATGCAGCACGCCTGCATGGCAGGCATACCGCCAACGGTGAGCGCTACGACCAGACCGAGCTCACGGCAGCGCACCCCAGTCTCGCCTTCGGCACCCGGGTATGCGTGACCAACCTCTATAACGGCCGAGATACCGTGGTGCGCATCAATGATCGCGGGCCTTTCACCGGCAATCGCGTAATTGATCTTTCCCGCCAGGCTGCAGTGGAGCTGGATATGGTCCGCCGCGGCGTCGCCCGGGTCAGGCTCTCCCTCTGTGATGATGATGCAGACTCCTGAGATAACTGAAGGCAGATTGACATTGGTTGCTTAGGCACCTCTTGGCCAACTGAGGGTCTATACTGCATCCGGCATATCACCAGAAGGCATCCCACTATTCTTATACTAATGCTGCCATCGGCACTCGCATCCCTACGCACCTCCCTACCACCGGCACAGCTCGCAGCCCTGGATCCTCACTCTGCCAAACAGATAAAAGGACGGCACCATGTCTGACACCTCGACAACTGGCAACACCCCCGAAAAGAAACGTCTCTGGAACAACACCATCCTGGTCCCGGTGTTCGCCCCTGCGGTGATCATCACGCTGCTGCTGGTGATCGGCACCGTCAGCAACCCGGAACTGGCGGGCGAAGCTTTCAGCAGCACGCTTGCTTACATCACCACCACGTTCGGCTGGTTCTACATGCTGGCGGTGGCGATGTTCCTGATTTTCATTGTGGTGATTGCCTTCAGCAAATGGGGCAGCATCAAACTGGGGCCAGACCACTCCGAGCCGCAGTACAGCTTCCCGGCCTGGTTTGCGATGCTGTTCTCAGCCGGCTACGGTATTGCGCTGCTGTTTTTTGGTGTGGCCGAACCGGTATTGCACTACGCCGCGCCCCCAGCTGGCGCCGCTGAAACAGTTGATGCCGCCAAGCAGGCGATGCAGATCGCGTTCTTCCATTGGGGCTTCCATATCTGGGCGATTTACGGCCTGGTCGGCCTGGTTCTGGCCTATTTTTCCTTTCGCCACGGCCTGCCATTATCAATGCGTTCTGCACTTTATCCGCTGATTGGCGATCGCATTTATGGCCCGATCGGCCACACCGTGGATGTCTTCGCGATCCTCGGGACCCTGTTCGGTATCGCTACCACCCTGGGCCTGTCGGTTTCACAGATCAACGCTGGCTTGAACTATTTATGGCCGAGCATCCCGGTCAATATCACGGTGCAAATCATTGCCATTGCCGTCATTACCGCTCTGGCGTTGATTTCGGTGGTTGCCGGTCTGGACAAGGGCGTGAAGAATCTGTCGATTCTGAACATGGTACTGGCGGTAGCACTGATGACCTTCGTCTTCGCCGTCGGGCCATCCATCATGATTCTGGAAACCTTTTTGCAGAATACCGGCAGCTATCTCAACAATATTGTTGAGCGTACCTTCAACCTGCAGGCCTATAGCCGCAGCGACTGGATCGGCAACTGGACGCTGTTCATCTTCGGCTGGACTATCGCCTGGGCACCCTTTGTCGGGCTGTTTATTGCCAAGATCAGCCGCGGCCGCACCATTCGCCAGTTCGTCATGGGCGTGATGCTGGTGCCGACCATTTTCACCTTCCTGTGGTTCTCGATCTTTGGTGATACCGCACTGCACCTGATCATGAACGAGGGTTATACCGCGCTGATCACCGAAGTGCAGAACGACACAGCCATTGCGCTGTTCAAACTCTTTGAGCGCCTGCCGCTGACGTCGATTGTCTCCTTCATCACGGTGATTCTGATCATCACCTTCTTTGTCACGTCCTCCGACTCCGGCTCGCTGGTCATCGACTCGCTCGCCTCCGGCGGCGCGATGCACACGCCAGCCTGGCAGCGCGCGTTCTGGGCCATTCTCGAAGGGGTGGTAGCGTCGGTACTGCTGTTGGCTGGCGGTCTCAGTGCACTGCAAACCATGACCATCGCCAGTGCGCTACCGTTCTCGATCATCATGATCATCGCCGCTATCGGTATGTGGCGAGCGCTCGTGATCGAAGGTCATCGCGATCAGAGCCTGCTGCATCCCATGCAGACCAGCCGGCACAGCACGGGTAACCCGACCACCGCGTGGAAAAAGCGCCTCGCCGGGATCGTCAACTTCCCGAACAAGACGCAGGTGGAGGGCTTTATCAATGGCGTGGCGCTGGAAGCCATGCGCGGCTTGCAGCAAAACATGGTGGAACAGGGCTGGAACGCTGAGGTGCAGGCTGACACCGAGCATGGCCGGGTCTATATCGAAATCGTCAAGGAAGGCGAATTGGACTTTATCTACGACATCCGCATGCGCGAGTATGCCCGCCCCAGCTTTGCCTTTCCGCAGATGAGCCGCCCCAACGGCGCTGAAGAGCTCTATTACCGCGCAGAAGTATTCCTGCGTCGCGGTGGGCAGACCTATGATGTGTATGGCTACGATCAGCAGGAATTGATCGGTGATATTCTCGACCACTTCGAGAAATACCTGCACTTCCTGCACATATCCCCCGGCAGCCTGCCGTGGAATATGGCCGAGCATGACGAGATGCTGCACGACGTACCGGTGGACAAACCCGCCACCTGAAATGGAAAAGCCCGATCAGCTTGCACCGATCGGGCTTTTTTAATCCTGCCTTGCTTGCTGGCTTATTGCTGTAATACGCGCACGATCTCAGGATCCCGGAACACCCGTGTCAACGCATCACTCATCACTTCGGTGACCAAACGGGTATTGGTCGCCTGGTTTGGTGCGTAGCCAAAGCGGTGATTGGCGGACGCGCCGTAACGGCCCTGGTACTGCTTGTTCATCCCTCGCGCTTCGGCTGCGAAGGTGGCGCCGATATCCGCTTCAGTGACATAGGTAGTTGACGTGGGCGACTGATAACGCAGTTCTGCCAGGCTGACGGTCAGGCGATTGGCATTGGGCGTGCCTTCACCAACAACATTGAAGCCCAGTTGACGCAGTGACTGCTCCACCTGCTGCTTGATATAGGGCAGCGCCTGGTCGTTGATGGTCAGGTTACTCGAGTTGGGGTACATACCCCCGCGAGTGCCCAGCACCTTTGACTGCCGCGTGTCCTGAACGATCACCACCACCGGCTGAGCATTGGCTACCGGATTCAGCGGGACCTGCACCTGGGGCTGCACATTGAGCTGTTGCGGGCTGTGCGCGCAACCAACCAGAACCAGCGCGGCCCCAGCAATGGCCAGCATTGCCAGACGATTAAGCATATTCAACTCTCCTGAAAAATGATCAATTAAACTACGAAACAGCACCGATATTGGCAGATTGGACTCGCTCAGCATACGCTGGTTCCAGCCCGATGGGTGACCCGCTGACCATCACATTTCCGTCATATTGCGCGAGCATACTGGGCCCCTTAATGGGAGAACAGCCATGCTTCTATCACGATTTTTCAGACGTAACGCATCGCCAACCCGCTATTTTGCCCAACTCGACGCTCAGGATAACTGCCTGGCATTGTGGGCACTGGACTGCTCACCGGAGACCGGGCGCTGGGTTCAGGTGACCGAACTCAATCCACATTGGCTGGGTCGGCCTCTGCCTCGCGATGCGCGGGCGGCTATTCCTGCACCGGCGCAGCAACTGAGTGCCAGACAACGCTGGGTCAGTCCGTAGCCCCAGCGGACCTGAGTACCTCGACATAGGCCTCCGCCTGCGCATGGCCGCTGATGCTGTGCAAAAAGGTCTGGCCCTGTGCGTCAGGCGCATTCAGATCAAAACCTTCGGCTTTGAACATATCCAGAAAACGCTCAAAATCCTGCACGCGCAATCCACGGTAGGCACGGGTCAGAATATGCTGCTCCACTGACTCACCCGCATAGGGCCGGGCCTGCAAAAAAGCCGCTACCTGCTCATCGGTCATCGGCTCGCCAATCACCTTCTCTTTGTCTTTACGCACCCTTACCCCCTCTCTGCCAATTGCAAAGAGCGCATTGTACCCAGCCGGCACACCGCTCACTAGTCGCCGCCATGCACATCCGCCCAAATGGTGCCGTTGCCATAGAAGCGCGCCTGAACGAATGCCGGCTTAGCCTGCTCCAGCAGGCGCATAAGAGTGTCCAGATGGGCCAGCGGATACTCAATGTAGAGCGTCTGGCTCTGGCTATCGAGTCTGGCCGGGCGAGCCCTGCTGCCAGGTTCGACAAAGGCGATGCGCGCCTGATGCACCGGGCTGCCGGCGATCAGTGAGCGCCCCTCCAGAAACACCCAAACCCCTGATGACTGAGGTGTCGGCAGCGCATTGGGACGATACTCCGTGCCCAATGTCAGGCGGTATTTATCCACCTCGAAAAGCATCTGATCGGGCTTGTCCCGTCGCGCTGCGTAGAGGTCATCGGGCATGTATTGATCGTGCGGCAGACCGAGCGTATTAGCCATTGGTGCACTACTCAGCAGCGCGAGGAGTATGCTAACTAGGATCCTGGAGCCTATCGACATGCATTTCCCCTAAAGCAGACAAAGATCTGTTTTGGCATTCCTGTCCAACCTTGTCAATCCGGGACACCCATGGCCAGACCCTTTTCTTTCAAGCTACCGCTGTTCAGCGCTTTGCGCGAAAGCTTTCGTGAAGGCTACAGCCTGGCGACGCTGCGCGGTGACCTGCTGGCCGGCATAACCGTTGGCATCATTGCCATTCCGCTGGCCATGGCGCTGGCAATAGCGGTGGGCGTGGCGCCGCAGCATGGGCTGTATACCGGCATCGTTGGCGGGCTGATCATCGCCCTGGCCGGCGGTTCGCGCTTCAATATATCCGGTCCGACTGCCGCCTTTGTGGTGATCCTGCTGCCGATCACCCAGGCCTACGGGATCGGCGGGCTGCTTCTGGTGACCGGCATGTCGGGCATTATTTTGCTGACACTTGGCCTGGCGCGAATGGGCAGCCTGATTCAGTTCGTACCCTACCCGGTGGTCATGGGGTTTACCGCCGGGATTGGCATCGTTATCGCCACACTTCAAATCAAGGATTTCTTCGGGCTACAGAACGTCGGTCAGCATGAGAGTTACCTCGACCAACTACAGGCGCTGGCCTCGGCGCTCCCCAGCATTCAGTTAGGCGATACCCTGGTTGGGCTAGCGACGCTGTTGATTCTGATTGCATGGCCGTACCTCACACGGCGCGTCCCCGGCCACCTGGTGGCCCTGCTGGCGGGCAGCCTGCTAGCCGCGCTGCTGCTAAATTTCGGCCTGGAGGTCAGCACGCTGGGGTCGCGTTTCAGCTATGAACAGGACGGCATTACCCACGCCGGCATTCCACCCTTCGCGCCCCAGTGGCTGCTGCCCTGGACCTTGCCCGGCGCTGATGGTGTACCCCTGCAGGTCGATTTCAATCTGCTGCGGGAGTTGATGCCGTTCGCCCTGGCTGTCGCCATGCTGGGTGCCATCGAATCACTGCTGTGTGCACTGGTGGCCGACGGCATGGCCAATACCCGCCATGACCCGAATGCGGAATTGATGGGCCAGGGGCTGGGCAATATGGTGGTGCCGTTCTTCGGTGGTATTACCGCAACGGCGGCCATTGCCCGCACCGCTACCAGTGTGCGCTCAGGGGCGCGCACGCCCATGGCCAGCGTCTTCCACGCGCTGGTCATACTGCTTGCGGTAGTCCTGCTGGCAGATCTGTTCGCCTACCTGCCGATGGCCTCACTCGCCGCCATGCTGCTGATCGTCGCCTGGAACATGAGCGAGGTGCCCCACGTCCTGCACATGCTGCGCATCGGACCGCGCCAGGACGTGTGGGTACTGGTGATCTGCCTGGTGTTGACGGTGCTGTTCGACATGGTTCTGGCGGTCGGCGTTGGTCTGCTGTTGGCTTCAGTGCTGTTTATCAAGCGCATGGCAGACTTGAGCCAGGGCGCCAAGATCCCCCGGCAACAGCATCGCGCGCTGTCCGAACTGCCGGACAGTGTCGCCTTGTACCAGATCAACGGCCCGCTGTTCTTTGCCGCCGCTGACAAGGCGCTGAGCGCAATGAGCCGTTATGACGATCACATCCGCTTTCTGGCCATTGATATGCAGGCGGTGCCGAGCATGGATATGAGCGCTCTGGTGATGTTCGAAAAGGCCCTGAATGATCTGGCCCGGCGCGATATCAGGGTGTACCTGATCGGCGTCAACGCTTCTGTGCGCCTGAAGCTGAAACGTGCGGGTATAGGTGCACTGCAAGGCCAGCGACATTACGTGGCCAGCCCGGACCGGGCGGCAGAGTTGATTCGTCAGCAGTTGGCCAACGACGACGCTACCAGCGCCGCAGCCATAGGCTGAAGCGCTGGTAGCAGTAGCAGATCAGGCGCCGGGTATAGCGAAGATGCCATTGGCGTTGCGCCAATAGCCCTTGTAGTCCAGGCCAAAGCCAAAGATATAGCGGTCTACCACGTCCAGGCCGGTAAAGTCCGCGCGCATGCCCTTGTAGGCCTTGCGATCATGCTGTTTGTCGAGCAACACCGCAGTCAGCACCTGGGCAGCGCCCGCGTCGCGGCAATATTCGACAATCGCAGCCAGGGTATGGCCTTCGTCGAGAATATCGTCAACGATCAACACCGTGCGCCCTACCAGTGAATGCTCCGCCCGCGCTTTCCAGAACAACTCCCCGCCGGATAGCTTGTTGCGGTAGCGCGTGGCATGCAGGTAACCCACTTCCATCGGAAAATCCAGACGGGTGACCAGCTGCCCGGCAATCACCAGGCCGCCGTTCATGACGCTGTACACAATCGGATTGGCATCGGCCAGGGCTGTATTGATCTCCCCGGCCATGCGGTCCATGGCCGCCTGTATCTCTTGAGCAGTGAACAGACAATCGGCCTCGGCCTTGATTTTCCGAATGTGATCCAGATCGACGGACATGCAGTACTCCCGGTGGGTTCGAAGGCAGTGAAGGCTGCGCAAAATACTGATCTTGCTGTTCAAACGCAAGCAAAGCGCCGGTATTCAGGCGCACGGCGGATGACCGCAAACGGACATTAGTTTAGTCTATGGCCATTCTACGCGCCCCGCACGAGAGCCACGCCTGATGAATATCAAAGAAATACGTCACCCGCTGATCCGCCACAAGCTGGGTCTGATGCGCCGAGCCGATATCAGCACCAAGAATTTTCGCGAACTGTCCCAGGAAGTCGCCGCGTTGCTGACTTACGAAGCGACCAAAGACATGCCGATTGAGACCCAGCAGATAGAAGGCTGGTGCGGCACCGTGGAGGTGGAAAAACTGTCGGGCAAGAAGGTCACCGTGGTGCCTATTCTGCGCGCCGGTCTGGGTATGCTCGAGGGCGTGCTCAGCCTGATCCCCAGCGCCAAGGTCAGTGTTATCGGCCTGGTGCGCAATGAAGAAACGCTCGAAGCGGACACCTACCTGGAGAAGCTGGTCGGCGAGATGAACCAGCGTATGGCGCTGATTATCGACCCCATGCTGGCCACCGGCGGCTCCATGGTTGCGACCATCGACATGCTCAAACGCGCCGGCGCGCGGGAAATTCGTGCGCTGGTACTGGTCGCAGCGCCCGAAGGCATTGCGCGGGTCAACAAGCTGCATCCGGACGTACAGATATTTACCGCCTCGGTGGATGAGCGTTTGAACGAACACGGCTATATCATCCCCGGCCTGGGCGACGCCGGTGACAAGATCTTTGGCACCAAGCAGAAGGATATCCACTGATGCAGGCGGTCGAAACCACCGGATGGCGCACCGCACTAGCCGGCTCGCAGATGCTTTTCGTCGCCTTTGGCGCACTGGTACTGATGCCGCTGATTACCGGCATGGACCCCAGCGTTGCACTCTTTACCGCTGGCATTGGCACGCTGATATTCCAGTTCACCACCCAGCGGCAGGTACCGGTGTTCCTGGCGTCCAGCTTCGCCTTTATCGCACCGATTCTGTACAGCAATCAGACCTGGGGGCTACCGGCAACGCTGGGCGGCCTGCTGGCTGCCGGCGTAATGTATATCCTGCTTAGCCTGGCTGTGCGCCTGCGCGGCCCAGGATTTATCCAACGCATGCTGCCGCCCGTGGTCGTCGGCCCGGTCATTATGGTCATTGGTTTGGGACTGGCCTCCGTGGCCGTGAACATGGCTATGGGCAAAGCCGGTGATGGCAGCGCGCAGTTGGTCGAGTATTCAACCGCCATCATTATTTCCATGTCGGCCTTGGCGACCACCATACTCGTCGCCGTGTTTTCCAAGGGCATTTTCCGCCTGGTGCCGATCCTGGCCGGTGTGCTGGTGGGCTATGGCCTGTCCTGGGTGCTGGGGGTCGTCGACTTTGGCGCGGTAGGTCAGGCTCCGTGGATGGCCGTACCGAGCTTTGTAACACCCGAATTCAAGCTCGCCGCCATCCTGTTCATGATCCCGGTCGCCATCGCGCCCGCCATCGAGCATATCGGTGATGTACTGGCGATCGGTTCGGTCACCGGCAAGGATTACATCCACAAGCCCGGTTTGCAGCGCACCCTGCTCGGCGACGGCCTTGCTACCTCGGCGGCAGCCTGCTTCGGCGGCCCACCGAACACCACCTACTCAGAGGTTACCGGGGCGGTCATGCTGACCCGCAACTTCAACCCCAACGTGATGATCTGGGCTGCCTTTTTTGCCATTGGCCTGGCCTTTGTCGACAAGTTTGGTGCGGTGCTGCTCAGTATGCCGGTGCCGGTGATGGGCGGCATCCTTTGCCTGTTGTTCGGCTCGATTGCGGTCGTGGGGATGAACACACTGATCCGCCACCAGGTCGACCTCTCTCAGGCACGCAACCTGTGCATCGTCTCGGTCACGCTGGTATTCGGCATTGGCGGCCTGATCATTGGTAACGACAGTTTCAACCTGCAGGGCATCAGCCTGTGCGGTGTCGTCGCCATTATCATGAACCTGATCCTGCCGCAGACACCTGCAGAGACCGCCACGCCTACCGATACCGAGTAGGTCTCACAGCCCTAGCGACGCCAGCACCTGCTATCCGCTGGCGTTCGCTGCCCCACCTGATCAAGGCTGTACTCGGCACAGACGTCCCGCGCCATGATGCCACCCGGCACGGCGCGCGCGACCAGACGGTAGCTATCCGCTTGCAGTTCGGCACTGACCTCGAACAACGCCTGGCCCGCACCCGGACTCTGGGTCACCAACGCAGCGTTTCCTTCGTCGTAGGCGCCATGGCGGGTAAAATGCCGCTCCAGCAACTGGGCGTTCTCAAGCAACACGCTAGCGACTTCCGCGCGGCGAGTCTGCCTGACTTGCTCCTGGTAGGACGGGTAGGCAATGGCCGCAAGTATGCCTACCACCGCGACCACCAGCATCAGCTCTATCAGTGTGAAACCTGCGTGCCTTGTCATTACCATCCCTTACCATCCCTGTTTTTTCGGTCCACCGCTGTTTACATCAGTTGCCGCCACATCACCCGACTGAATCGGCAATTGGCGGCGCCGACTACCTGGTCTATCGCATCGGTGGCCGCAATGAGGTTGAACTCCTGGCCGCAGTAGACCAGACGACACTGCGGATCCCCGTCCTGGCAGACACAGGTATCGAACGCTGGATCGCATGGGCAAAATTCGCTTGTAGCATCACATCGGACTGGGCCAACAGGGTCTGGTGCTTCCACATCCAGCTCTTCGGTCCCGTCGGCAGGTTGGATCCTCGGGCGCTCCAGGATCACCAGATCGCCAGGCAAGCCACCTTCAACGCTGATACCGGCGATTAACGCATCATCGCTATCCACCACGCCGTCGTCATTGGTGTCCAGGGTGGCGACCTGCAACATGCCGCCGGAAAACAGATCAAGAGACATCAGCCAACCTGCCCCAGCGCTTTGGCAGGGGTCACCGTCATCCTTGATAAAACCGGTATTGAACAACACTCGCCCACCGCGTATCTGCAACTCGCGGGTTACCCGCTCACCCTGGGCGCGAGTACCCAGAATCAACGGCAGATACCAGCCGTCACTCCGCGGGCCATTCCAATGCACCCGGTGCTGGCTGACCGTTCTGAGCTGGCGGTTACCTGCACTGGACTCGCTGGTAATCTGCTGCGATTGCAAGGTGGCAGCGGTCAGATTGCCTTCGCCACCAGGGCGGTCCCATATCGCATAGACCGCCTGTAGCCGGGTATTCTGGCGGTCTTGGGCTTCCAGAAACTTGCCCGTGCCGAACACCACCATCCTGCCGCCCTGCGGGTGCTCAACCACCAATGGCTGCACGGTGATAGGCTGAGGGCCGCTTTCAGGCAATTCCGCGCTGAACAGCGGCGCGCCATTCAGCGCGACACCCCAGTCAGCGGGCTCACCTTGCAGATCAAACTTCCATAAGCGGCCCTGCAGATCGCCGGCGTAAGCGGCAATGGCATCACCCAGGCTATTGGTTACCAGTTGCGGAGCCGACAGGCCGTTGCCTGACGCGGAATCAGCGCCGGGCGCCGGGATGCTTTTGATCAATACGCCATCGCTGAGGCGGATGACATATAACATCGGCTGCCCTGAAGCGCCACCATAACCATTGCCGACGATCGCCACTTGCTCGCCGTTCAACTGGGCGATGGCCGGCTTGCCATAAATGAAGCCCAGTTCGGCAAAGCCACTGGTTGCCGGGGTAATCTCCCAGAGCCCGCCCAGCGCCGAGTTGCCTACGGATTCATCGAACAGTCTTACCGCAAACAGCGCTCGCCCACCCGCCCCCATGCCCGCTACCGCCAGCGTCGACCAGGTTCCGTTGATCTGGGCATCGGCAAGCACAATAGGTCCATCAACACCCGAAACATGTTCCCCCTGAGATGGATACGCCCTGGCTCTGCGCCCCAGAGCCGCGTGCGCACTGGCGGGCAAAAATGCCAACTGATGCTCGCCAGAGTCGGCTGCCAGCACATGCAAAAAGCCGTCATTGGACCCCGCCAGCAGCATCGAGCGCATCTGGCTGCGCTTGCCAGTCAGATAGTCGGCGTAACCAGGCAAGCGTCTGGAGGCCAGCACAGCGCCCGGATTAGCCAGGACCAATGAGGAGTTGATGACATCGCCGAGCAGCCGATCCCGGGTTCGATACCCGCTGATCTCGGCACCCCTACTCCAGTCCAGCAGCGCCTGACCCGAGTGAGCATCAGCGGCCTGCTGATCAAGCAAGGCTTGCTGATGGGCCGTCAGGCGCGCGTAGGCGCTCGCATCCAGGCTGATAGCGGCACCCGGTGTATTGCCTTGCGGCAGTCGCCAGGTCTGATAGCGCGCCGACGAATTGGCCGTCACTGTGTCGTCCGTCGTCCAGATCGCATTCTCTGCCGCATACCCAGTCTGGCCCTGGGCATCAATGCTCAATGCTTCCAGCGCACCACTCCAGTCACTGGGGTCATAACGGGAACGGAAGAATCTGGCACCGACCGCCAGTTCCGGACCGCTGGCGACCCCGCCACCGCCAGACGCCGGAGTGGCATTGATGTCGCGAAGGGCGGCGTTGAGCGCAGCGCTCAGTTGCTCCCGATTCGACGCGGTGTAGTATTGCCCTCCTCCGGCGCGCGCCACCTGCTCAAGCCGCGCGTCATTCAGGGCAAAACCCAGCGTATAGGTGCGCATGTTCTGCTGCGGAAAATCGGTGGCGTCCCAACTGATACCCGCCGCGTCGGTGGTTACACCCGGCCTTGTGCTATTGCGCAGATCAATCTCGTAAGCAAAGCGCGCGATATCATCGAGATAGAAGCGGCTGCCCTCGATGTCCAGCGAGCCTCCGGTGCTATCCCCAACATCATCACCGTCCCAGTTCGGCAAGTTGATCGAACCCGCTACTCGAGGATTGTCTATATCCGGCTCGATCAGCGCATTGCCCGGAAACTCGGAATCGTAGGTCGGCAGGCCGTCAGTAAGAATCAGACCGACGTTACTCTGGCAGCGGTATTCGATCGGGCTGGTAAACTGCTCCCGCTGCGATTCGCTGCGCGACTGCGGATAGAACGCGCGCATCCCCCGCAGGTAGCGCGTGACTTCGTAGTAGGTTTCAGCCAGGGGTGTATAGGTATAGGCCGAGGCATGAGTGCTGGGGTTGATGGCGTCCAGTTCGCTGATAAGCGCGTCGAACCGTGCATTACCTAGGCTACTGTCAGAGGAGATATCCCCGACCTCCACCAACAAACGTCCGCCCGGCGCGTTGCGATTGGCGCCAGCACCTTCGGTGTCGCGGAAGCTGAACAAGCCAAACCGTACCGAACGGTTATTACTGATCACCTCCTTGGCCACCTCCCGAGCAATGTTCAAACGGGTTTCACCGTTGATGCGATTGATAACCATGCTGGAGGAGTTATCGAAAACCATGACGACATTGGGCGGCACCGCCGATGCGGACAGAACCGGCCCACTGAGCGGCGTGAACCCTGCCTGCGCAGGCAGCGCCAGCAGTAAGGTCAATACGGCGCCCATGCTACCGGCCCAGATCTTTCTGGCCAGGCCGCGCGGTTCAGACAGCGTAATGGACATAAATACCTTCCAGCACCGTGCGAGTAGAACCTCTGAAACTTACCACCACGACACGATACAGATTGCCCGGCCCTTCATAAGGGGGGTCGGCGTTCAAGATATTGGCTGGCGCCAGCGCCTGACCCAGGGCGGTGATGCGATACCAGACCTGCATCTGGTTGGTATCGACAGAAGCTGGTATCTGCACCCAGCCTGGGCCCGGCGCACCAGAAGCATCTATGTCGAACAGGGCCGGCGGGAGCGCGCAGTCCGCGCCGTGACAGGGTAGAGGCAACGGCTTGTTGTCACCCGCGGCCTGGGCAAGCTGCCGAAAGATCAGCTGTAATCCCGCTTCTGCTGCCTGCAAGCTGTCGTTCTTGTGCTTGGTGTTGGCCGCCATGCGCTCCTGATGGGTCGCAGAAGTGATGCCGGTCACGCTGACCAGGGTCAGCAGCAACAGAAATACCAGACTGAAGATCAGCGCCGAGCCTGCCTGGAGGCTACGTCTGTGGGAATAGCTATGGCTGTGGCGGATTCGCATTTTCGCACTCCATTGCGATCAATCAATTCGGTTACGCAGGGCAACGACCTGCTTGAAACTCTGCGCCTTCACATTGCCCTGCTCCGGGTTGGCCGGCAGATCACTGAGCTGCAGCTTCAACTTGACGCTGCGAATGCGCTGAACCTCACTGGCGGCCACTTCACTGACGTAAGCGCCGCTGACTTGTCGATCTGTTGCGCTGGCAGCCAAGCCGAAACTCAACGAAAGGTTACTGATACCTTCCAGCAACGTCTGGTAATTACCTACACCGTTGGACCTGACCTGCAGCGCATGGGCGTTGAGCCGATACTCGACCTGACGCAGGGGAATAACCACGTCGCCAGGCCGCACCGGCAGATCCTCGGAACTGGAGATGCGCAGGTCCTCAGTGTCGCGACAATTGCTGACGATCAACCAGCGGGCGCCGTAATCTCCGGGCCGCCGGGTGGTTGGCGCGTGGAAGGAGTCGTTGGTGGGAACCGCGGTAATCAGTGTCAGATGGCTTTGGGCAGGCCCTGGCGAATAACTGATCGGCGTTTGCAGAGCAGCCGGAATAGTACTTTGCATGCTGGCTGGCAACCGGCCCAGATCAAGGCAGCCATAGGCATCCAGCATCCGCAGCTCCTGACTCAGGCGACCCAGCAGGTAGCGCGCATCCTCCTGCAGTGTGGCAGCCGCCCGCTGGACGACGAAGGATTGCTTGCTGGCGAGAAATACCTGCACCACGCCAAGCACCAACACCAACCCAAGCGCCAGCGCGATCAACAGCTCGACCAGCCCAAAGCCGGATGATCGCAGGTACTCGCCCCGAGTTCTGGCGCGCAGCAACCCTTGGGGCAGGCGCATCAACGGATCACCGAGGAAATAACAAAGCGGGTCGGCTCATCGCCCGCGACGATCCTCGCCTCCGACCAACTGACCGAAATGGTCGCCCGGTCACCGCTGACGGCAATGTCGCCAGCGCCCCGAGGCAGGCGGCAGGTAACCGCCTCGATAAAATCCGCCAGATCGCGCGAAGCCATGCTGACTCCGCCGCTCACGCCTTGACCGGCCGTGCAGTCTCCAGGCACCGAGGACGTTGCATAATCCTCAAGCAGCCCGGCGTTGGCGCGCATGCGATCCAGCAGATCACTGGCAATCAGACTGGCCTGGGTGCTGTAACCGGCACTGGCATTGTAACGAAGGGCATTGAGTTGCAGGGTGGCGGCGCCGAGCACGCCCACCGCCAACACCAGAACGGCGATCATTACCTCCAACAGGCTCACGCCGCGCTGACAGAAGCGCGGGCCGCTGCAGGAAAAACCTCTGGGGTATCGATGTGGACGCGTCCTGGCGTGCATGATCGTGCAGTCCCTTGCTACGCACGCCGGCGGCTCATAGTGGCGTGCGCAGGCGTAAGTTGTGTACTGGCTATCCTGTACACACTACGACAGGGCTATCGGGTTGCGGCCCAAACTAGCGGCTGAAACCCGCACTGAAAATCACCCAAAAGGGTGAGATAAAACTTGCGCACCTCTTTGCGCGCAAACAAAAGCCCTTTTAAAAACAACTATTTAGCCTGAGAAAGCTTTCAAACCATCGGCCAACTGGCCGATAATCCGTTGTCTCGCTTCACGGCTACCCCAGGCCGAATGCGGGGTGATCACCAGATTCGGAATATCGTCCGCCAGCAGCGGATTGCCGTTAACGGGAGGCTCCACGCTCAGCACATCACAGGCGGCGCCGCCAAGGTGCCCGCTGCGCAGACTGTCGACCAGTGCCTGCTCATCGACCATACCGCCGCGCGCCGCATTCACCAGCAGGCTGCCGGGTTTCATCAGGGCCAGTGCCTGGGCATCAATCATGTTGCGCGTCTGCTCGGTCAGCGGGCAATGCAGGCTGAGAATATCTACCTGGGGCAACAGCTCCGCCAATTCCGGGCGACCCGGATGCGGCCTGCCCGGCAATGAGCCGGCAATCACCCGCATACCGAAGGCCTCGGCCAATCGGCCGACCGCCTGCCCCAATTCGCCAAAACCGAGAATACCCAGCGTCTTGCCGGATAGCTCGGCGATCGGGTAGTCCAGCAGGCAGAACTGGCTGCTGCGCTGCCATTCACCGTCTTTTACTGCCTGGCGATAGGATTCGAAGCGCGTAATCAGCACCAGCATCAGCATCAGCGAATGTTGCGCAACTGCCGGGGTGCCATAGGCCTGGCAATTGCGCACCTGGATGCCCAGCCGTTCGGCTGCTTGCAGGTCGATATTGTTCATGCCGGTAGCGGCCACCAGAATCAAGCGCAGTTCGGGATTGCTCTGCATAGCCGCTTCGTCGATAACGACCTTGTTGGTAATTACCACGGAACGTCCGGCAATACGCTCCTGCACCTGTTCTGGCGACGTGCTCGGGTACGCCTTGAAATCGGCAGCGTGTTCGCGCAATGCATTGATATCCAGGTCGTCCTTGTCCAGGGATGCGAGGTCGAGAAATACAACGGAAGGGGAATTATTCATGCGGACTGTATCTGTTTGGCTGAGGAATCAGCCTCTAGAATGGCGACTTTAACGGAGTGCGTCCATGTATCTGAACGAATTTCTTCTGGTTGCGCTGGTGCATTTGCTCGCGGTAATGAGTCCGGGACCGGATTTCGCCGTGGTCATTCGCAACAGCGTAGGTGCAGGCCGCCAGGCCGGACTCATGACCGCATGCGGGGTCGGCTGCGGAATTTTGGTGCACGTTACCTACTCATTGCTAGGCATCGGGCTGATCGTGTCGCAGTCTGCCTGGTTGTTCAATCTGCTCAAGCTTGCTGCAGCAGGCTACCTGTTCTACCTCGGCATCAGAGCCCTAGGTTCAAAGCCACAGGCATTGGGTGCGGAACTGGCAGAGCGACCAGCATTAACCATGCGCAAGGCGTTCACCAACGGTTTTATAACCAACGGCCTGAATCCCAAGGCGACACTGTTCTTTCTGTCACTGTTTACCCTGGTCATCAGCCCCCACACCCCTGTAGGTGTGCAGGCGCTTTACGGTCTCTATCTGGCCGTGGCCACTGCGGGTTGGTTCTGTCTGGTAGCCTTACTGTTCAGCCACAGACGCGTGCGTCAGGGCTTTAGCCGACTTGGACACTGGTTTGATCGTTTGATGGGTGCAGTCCTGATCGGGCTTGGCCTGCACCTGGTATTGAGCGAGTGGCTGAAGCGCGGACCTCAGCCACTCTGACCCTTCAGGCAGCGCTGGGTTCGGTATTGCACCAGTGCGCCAGGGTGTCGATCCACTGGGGGTGATCATTCAGGCAAGGCACCAATACCAGCTCCTCGCCGCCAGCCTCGATAAACTGCTCCCGGGCTCGGTCACCGATTTCCTCCAGGGTTTCGATGCAATCGGCAACGAAGGCCGGACACATTACCAGCAGGCGCTTTACGCCCTGCGCCGCCAGCTCGTCAATCCTGGCTTCGGTATAGGGCTCGATCCACTTGTCTTTGCCTAGGCGCGACTGAAAGGCCAGCGACCACTGGTCGTCACGCAAGCCCATACGCTCAGTGAAAGCGCGCGTGACAGAAACGCACTGCGCCCGATAGCAGGTCGCGTGCGCCGGTGAAGGGCGGTCACAACAGTCCGGAAAATTCAGACAATGGGATTTTGTCGGATCGGCCTTGCGCAGGTGGCGCTCGGGCAAACCATGGTAGCTGAACAGCAGGTGATCAAAACCTTGCTCCAGGTGCGGCGCTGCACTGGCTACCAAGGCATCGATATAGCCAGGCTTGTCATGAAAGGACGAGACGATGGTCAGCTTGATGTCCAGTTTGTGCTCGGCGACCACGCGCTGTGCTTCAACGATGGAAGTAGTCACTGTACTGTCGGCAAACTGCGGGTATTGAGGCATGAACAGCACCTCTTTCACGCCAGGGCGCGCAGCCAATGCCAGCAAGCCGCTTTCGATAGACGGCTGACCGTAGCGCATGGCCAGCTCCACTGGCATGTCAAGCCGAGCCTGCAACGCTTGCTGCACACGCTGGCTGATCACCACCAGCGGCGACCCACCCTCCCACCAGATGGACGCGTAGGCAGCGGCAGATTGCTTGGGGCGCAGTAGCAGGATAAGCCCCACCAGCAAGCGCCGTACCGGCCAGGGCAGATCAATGACATAGGGGTCCATCAGGAACTGGTTGAGATAACGGCGCACATCAGCCACTTCCGGGCTGGCAGGGGAGCCCAGGTTGGCAAGCAAAACCGCGCGATCAGACATCAATTACTCCTCAGGTTTTAACAACGTCGGCCAGGGCCGCTTCAAGATGGTCAAATTGGAACACATAGCCGGCTTTTTTCAACTTCTCGGGCACCGCATTCTGCCCGGTCAGCAGCAGCCCGGCCATCTCGCCCAGCGCCGCCTTCAATACAAAACCGGGCAAAGGCATGAACGCCGGACGCTTGAGCGCAGCGCCCAGAGTCTTGGCAAACTCGCGGTTGGTCACAGGATGGGGTGCGGTCGCATTGAACGCCCCTTTGCATTGGTTCTGCAGTAATAGAAAGTGGATAATGCCGAGCATGTCGTTGAGATGCACCCAGGGCATGTATTGTTTCCCGGAGCCTATCGGCCCGCCCAGGCCAAGCTTGAAAGGCGGCAAGAGGCGGCGCAGAAATCCGCCATCTGGTGCGACTACCAATCCGGTGCGTAACAGGCAAACGCGAACGCCGTAAGCGGCAGCACGCTTGGCCGCTGCCTCCCAGGCATCACACAAGGTGTGCGTGTATTCGGCGTGCGCGGGGCTAGCCTCAGTGATGCGTTCAGCGCCCCCATCGCCATACCAACCCACTGCCGAACCGCTGATCAATACCCCAGGTTTTACAGGTTGCGCGCCAATCCAGGCCACCAACTGCTCCGTCAGCGTCACCCGACTGGCCCACAGAGCCGCCTTGCGTTTCGCGGTCCAGGGTTTATCTGCGATGGGCTCACCCGCCAGATTGATCACGGCCTCAACGGGCTGTCCCTGCAGCTCCTCCAGTGTCCCGATGCCCTGGACTGTTGCGCCGCAGCGAGCCTTGACCTTAGGCGGATTCCGACTCCAGACTGTCACCTGATGGCCGTCTGCAACAAGCCGGCGACAGAGTGCACTTCCGATAAGGCCGGTTCCACCGGTGATAAGTATGTGCATGGCGACTCCGTAGGATGAAATTTAAAGCGGTGCACTGAGCTGCCCTGGCTGTGCCTGCAGCGCAACCTGGATAGGCTCAGCATAGCAGCCAACGTCCAGGGCAAAACGCCGCCACTCACAGGCGGACGATGCTATACAGGCTTTCATTAATGTACAAGTTAAGTAGAATAGAGCTTGATTAACGACACCAGGTCAGGACAAACCGATATGACGCACGCTCTCACAATTGCCATCATAGGCGCGGGCATGGCCGGCATCAGCGCAGCCAACGCTCTGACTGCCGAAGGCCATGCCGTTACCCTGTTCGATAAAAGCCGCGGCAGTGGTGGACGCATGAGCAGCAAGCGTACCGAGTTTGGTGATATGGACATGGGCGCGCAGTATTTCACCGCGCGGGATTCGCAGTTTCGTCAAGCGCTGCGTAACTGGCTGGATGATGGCTGGGTGATGGAGTGGAACCCGGCGATGTACGTCTTTGACGAGCAAGGCCTGCACACCTCAAGTGATGAACAGCAACGCTTCGTCGGCAACCCGCGCATGACCGGGCTATCTCGCCAGTTGCTCAGCGGGCTAAACCTGGTCAGCGAGACACGCATTGCCCAACTGAGCCAGAATGATCAGAATCACTGGACCCTGATTGACGATCAGCAGAACCGGCATGGCCCCTTCGACCGGGTTATTGTCGCCACGCCAGCGCCACAGGCCGTTGCGCTGCTTGATCACACCCCCCAGTTGGCCCATACCACAGCGCAGGTAGCCATGGACCCAGGCTGGACCCTGGCCCTCGCCTTCAGCGAGCCACTGACCACGGCGATCGAGGCCTGCTTTGTCAGAACCGGGCCGCTGGACTGGATCTCGCGCAACAGCAGCAAGCCTGGCCGCAACGGTCAGGACAGCTGGGTTCTGCAGTCCACTCCGCAATGGGCACTGGCGCACTTGGAAGCCGACAAGGCGGAGATCTCCCGGCTGATGCTCGACGCCTTCAGCCAGGTCATTGGTAGCACGCTGCCACAGCCCGCCTTTGAACATGTACACCGCTGGCTGTATGCCCGCCCGGCAACAGCCTGCCAATGGGGCGCGCTGGCAGCGCCGGAAAAAGGCCTTTATGTATGCGGTGACTGGTGCCTTGGCGGACGTATTGAAAATGCCTGGCTGAGCGGCCTACAGGCAGCTCGCACCTTGATGGACAAGCGATGAATCAGATCAACCCGAGAAAATTGCTGCTCTCGAAATGGACCTCCATCCGGCCAGTAAATCGGGAAAAGCACTTTATCGTTATCGAGTGCCAGGTAGATGAACAGGACGAGGTCGTTAGCGTAGACCTTCAGGCCGTACTGACCCAGCGCAGCCAGCGGCTGCCCTGGAATGCCTTGCAGGACGCCGATATCTGGCTGCCAGGCTGGCGCTGAGCGCTGAATCGACAACGCACAATACTTGTACAGATCCCGAACTGGTGTACACTATTTCTTATACAGAGAACTGATGCTGTATAAGCAAGGAGTTGCCATGTTCCCGCCCTGCCACCCGATTGAACAGCACTTGCCTGGCCGGCTACACGTCAGCGTGGCGCCCTCATGAATACCCTTCCCGACACTCTGCTACCCATCAGAGAGGTATCGCGGGTGACCGGCGTCAACGCCGTTACTCTGCGCGCATGGGAGCGTCGGTATGGGCTGGTTACCCCGCATCGCACGCTGAAAGGCCACCGCTTGTATACCGAAGAAAATGTACGGCAGATACAGGACATACTCACCTGGCTGGGCCGGGGAGTTGCCGTTGGCCAGGTCAAGGAGCTGCTGCACGCGCCGCTGTCTCTGAAGAACACGGCCGACGATATCGAGCATGATCTACAGCAACGGTTTGCCGATGCGCTGTTGGCCTTTGATACCCAGGCTGTGGAGGCCCTATTCAATCAGGCCATCAATACCTTGAGCATCGAACATGTAATCTGCCACCTGCTTGAACCGGTGCTGCTGCATCTGCAACAACGCTGGCAGGGCCAGTTCGGCAGTCAACTTGAACAGGTCTACTGCCACACCTGGCTACATAACCGTCTCGCCACCCAGTTGCATGCGCGCAATCAGCAGGTGCGGGGGCAGCCGGTGTTGCTGGTCAATCTGTCGGACCAGCACTGTGAGCCGAGCCTATGGCTGCTCGCGTTACAACTGAACGCCGACAATATCCGCTTCAGCATGCTTGAATGGGAGGTGCCTGCCAGCGAGCTGGCATTGATCGCAGAACGCTGTAGCGTCAGAGCTGTAGTGCTATATAGCAGCCATGCATTGCCGAACGCGCAACTCCTGCGTCAGCTTCCCAAGCTGGTGCAGCATCAGCCAGTGCCCGTCATGTTTGCGGGGCCTGCTGCGACGATACATCAGCAAAGGCTCCTCGACATTGGGATAATACCTCTGCCCGAGGTTGCC
This sequence comes from uncultured Pseudomonadaceae bacterium, assembly GCA_963974865.1. Taxonomy (GTDB): domain Bacteria; phylum Pseudomonadota; class Gammaproteobacteria; order Pseudomonadales; family Pseudomonadaceae; genus Halopseudomonas. The sequence goes on from CAXBEU010000005.1 coordinate 123,731, forward strand.
AGCCTGGCCTATCCGCTACTCCTGGCTCAGCTAAGGACATTGCAATGAACGCAGTACAACTCTGCTGGCTGCGCAACGATCTGCGCGTGCACGACAATCACGCCCTGTGGCACGCCAGCCAGAACGGCCCTGTGGTCGCAGCCTGCATACTGACTCCCGACACCTGGCTGGCGCACGATGATGCACCCGTCAAGGCCGACTTCTGGCGACGTAACCTGGAGCAACTTGCCGAGCAGCTCAAGGCTCTGAATATTCCGCTGCGCATACTGCAGGGTGAAAGCTGGTCAACCGCACCGCAACAACTCCTGGCGCTGGCTACCGAGCTGAAGGCGCAGGCATTGTTCTTCAATGACGAATACGGGGTGCATGAGCAGCAGCGTGACCAGGCTGTGGCCGATACCTTTGCCGCAGAGGGATTGGCATGCCAGCGCTATACCGATCTCATTCTGTTCAAGCCGGGCAGTCTGCTGACCCAGTCCGGCAGTATGTTCAAGGTCTATAGCCAGTTTCGCAAACAGGCTTACCAGCGCCTGCATGACCATTTACCCGCCTGCCTGCCGGCACCCAAAAAGCAGCCGGATATCGGCATCTCGAGCGATCCAGTACCGCAACAGATTGCAGGCTATGAAGCTGCTTCAGCGCAGCAGCAATCACTCTGGCCCGCAGGGGAGTCCGCCGCCAGCGAACGTCTGACGCTCTTTGCCGAGCAAATCATGGCTGATTATGACAGCGCCCGGGACCGTCCGGACGTGGACGGTACCAGCCGACTCTCGGCTTATCTGGTGTCCGGCGTGCTTTCACCACGGCAATGCCTGCACGCCGCCATCGGTGCAAACCAGGGTGAATTCGACTCGGGAAACCCCGGCGCCATCACCTGGGTAAACGAACTGCTCTGGCGCGAATTCTACAAACATATTCTGGTTTGTTATCCGCGGGTATCCAGACACCGCGCTTTCCGGCCCGATATGGAGCACATCCCCTGGCGACATGACCCAAAGGCATTGGAAGCCTGGCAACAGGGGCGCACCGGCATTCCAATTATTGACGCCGCCATGCGACAACTACTTACCACCGGCTGGATGCACAACCGGTTGCGCATGCTGACGGCGATGTTCCTGACCAAGAATCTGCTGATCGACTGGAAACAGGGCGAACGCTGGTTCATGCAGCATCTAATTGACGGCGACCTGGCAGCCAATAACGGCGGCTGGCAATGGAGCGCGTCGACCGGAACGGATTCGGTGCCTTATTTCCGCATATTCAATGCGGTGACTCAGTCGCGCAAATTCGACCCCGAGGGTGACTTTATCCGTACCTGGGTGCCCGAGATTGCCCATCTGCCCACCAAACAATTGCACCAACCGCCGATGGATGATCTGTTTTCCTCGACGGATTACCCCGCGCCGCTGGTCGATCTGGGCGAAAGCCGCCGCCGCGCGCTGGACGTTTTCAAGCACCTGGGTGACCACCATGACTGATGACTTCCCCGCTTTCTTCGCCAGCACTTTTGCCGAGCTGGACAGACACAACCTGCATCGCCTGACGGAAATCTACTCAGCGGACATTCATTTCACTGACCCGCTGCACGATGTGCAGGGACTGGAGGCAATGCGGGCGTATTTCGAGCAGATGTACGCCAACGTGACCTCTATCGATTTCGACTTTCACCAATGCGTGAGTGTCAGCGAGAGCCAGGCACTGCTGCGCTGGACCATGACGTTCTGCCATCCAAAACTGAAGAAAGGTCAGCCGATAAAAATAGACGGTTGCAGCTGCATCTTTTTTCACAATCAGCGCGTATCTAGACATATCGATTACTACGACGCTGGCGCGCTTTTGTATGAACACATTCCGGTAATGGGTGGAATCATTCGCTGGCTCAAAGGGAGGCTCGCATGAGCAGTCACAAACGTATCTGGCTAACCGGCGCCTCCAGCGGCATCGGCCTGGCTATTGCCGAACAGTTGGCTATCGAGGGGCATCTGCTGGCGGTCAGTGCACGCAGTGAAGCACCTTTGCAGCAACTGGCCACGCGCTACCCAGGCCAGATACTGGTGTTGCCCGTGGACATGACCGATGCAGAGGCCGTGCAGCAGGCTGGTCAACGCATTGATGAAGCCTGGGGGGCACTGGACTGGGCCATTCTGAACGCCGGTACCTGCGAGTACGTTGACGTTGCCACGTTCGAGTCGGCCATGTTCCAGCGCGTCATGCAGGCCAATGTACAGGGCACGGTGCAGTGCATAGAAGCGGCACTGCCGTTGCTACGCAAAGGCAACAACCCGCGATTGGTCGGCGTTGGCAGCAGCGTGACCTTTTGCCCGCTGCCGCGTGCCGCGGCCTATGGTGCGTCCAAAGCCGCCGTACGTTATCTGTTTCAGTCACTTGAGCTGGACCTGGCGCAATGGAATATCGGCGTGACACTGGTCAGCCCCGGCTTTGTCGAAACACCGCTGACCGCCGCCAATGACTTCCCGATGCCGATGCAGGTCAGCAGCGACGAAGCGGCGGGCATCATCATCAACGGTATTCACAAGGGCAAACGGGAAATCAGTTTTCCTGGCCCTTTTATCGCAGTACTCAAACTGCTCGGCAGCTTGCCCAATCGGCTGCGCTTCGCGCTGACCAAGGGCATGGCCCGCCCTACCTCGTCTTCGGCAAACGCTTCTGCAAGCGCTTCTGCAAACAAGGAAGATAGCTAATGCGCATCGCCATCGTCGGCTCCGGTATCTCCGGGCTGGTCAGTGCCCGTCTGTTGTCGCGGCAACATGAAGTCAGCGTCTTCGAGGCCGCCGACTGGATCGGCGGACATACGCATACCGTGGACGTTGAAGTCGGCGGAAAGGCCTATGCGGTGGACACCGGTTTTATCGTCTTCAACGATTGGACCTACCCGAACTTCATTCGTCTGATGGACCAACTAGGGGTGGCTTCCAAGCCGACCGAAATGAGCTTCTCGGTCAACGAGCCTCGCACCGGCCTGGAATATAACGGCAACAGCATCAACAGTTTATTCGCCCAGCGCAGCAACCTGTTCTCGCCAGGCTTTATCGGCATGGTGCGAGATATTCTGCGTTTCAACCGCGAAGCACTGGGCGATCTGGAATCGGGCCGCATTCACGCTGACACTACCCTGGGCGAGTATCTGCGCGCCAAGGGTTACGGCCAGCGATTTACCGATCACTACATTATCCCGATGGGCGCGGCCATCTGGTCCATGTCGCTGGCGGATATGCTGGCGTTTCCGCTGGCTTTCTTTGTGCGCTTCTTCAAGAACCACGGCTTGCTATCCGTCAACGACCGCCCTCAGTGGCGAGTGATCACCGGCGGTTCGCGTTCCTATATCGCACCGCTGATCGAGCCCTTCAAGGACGCCATCCGACTCAACTGCCCGGTGCAGCGCATTACCCGTGATGAACAGGGTGTGACCCTGACCAGCGCGCACGGCGAGGAACGGTTCGACAAGGTGATATTGGCCTGCCACAGCGACCAGGCACTGCGCCTGCTGGCACAACCGACCGACGCCGAACAGTCGATCCTCGGTGCGATTGGCTATGCCGACAACGATGTCGTCTTGCATACCGATACCCGCCTGTTGCCGCGGCGCAAACTGGCCTGGGCCAGCTGGAACTATCGCCTGGACAGCGCTACCCAGGCCAGCGCTGCAGTGACCTACAACATGAACATCCTGCAGGGCATGGACTCGGACACCACCTTCTGCGTCAGCCTCAACCAGACCGACGCGATTGATCCGTCAAAAATACTCGGCCGCTTCAGCTATGCCCACCCACAATTCAGTCTTGCTGCCGCCGCCGCTCAGGCACGCTGGCAGGAACTGCTCGGCGCCAACCATACCTTTTTCTGTGGCGCTTACTGGGCCAACGGTTTTCATGAAGATGGCGTGATGAGCGCCCTGCGCGTCACCGAAGCGTTGGGGGAAAGCCTGTAATGGCACTTAACAGCGCACTCTACACCGGGGTCATTCGGCATCGCCGGCATGCCCCGCGAAAGCACCATTTCCGTTACCGGATCAGCTTGCTGTGGCTGGACCTGAGCGAGCAGCGGCAGGTGTTTTCCCTGAGTGGGTTGTGGTCGGGCCGCTGGTGGTCACCGATGCGATTCAACGAGGACGATTACCTGAAGGACCAGCGCCAGCCGGGCGAATCCTTGAGCGGCACAGCACAGCGGCTGGTCAGCGAGCAGTTGGGCAAGGAGTTCAATGGGCCTGTTCGGGTGCTGACCCAGGTACGCAGCTTCGGCATGCTGTTCAACCCGGTTTCGTTCTTCTATTGCCATGATGCTGACGGGTGCCTGCAGGCGATTATCGCTGAAGTATCCAACACGCCTTGGCGAGAGCGGTTCTGCTACGTGATGGCGGCTGATCCGGCGCAGCAGCTTCAGCACTTTGAATTGGCCAAGGCCTTTCACGTATCCCCTTTCCTGCCGCAGGAACTGACCTATCGCATGCGCTTCAATCAACCGGCCGACACGCTGATGGTGCACATGGAAGACTGGCAGGAACACACTCGCCTTTTCGACGCCACCCTAACGCTTTCGCGCCAGCCTCTCAGCGCAGCGCTGCTGCGCCGCGAAGCCCTGTCCTTCCCATTCATGGTCGGCAAGACCGTGCTTGGCATCTACTGGCAGGCCGTGCGCCTGGCGATCAAACGTATTCCCATTTTCGATCATCGCGCGTCGCCCACACGGGTGGCGGCAGCCTCAGCGATTCAGGTAAAGGAGCATTCCGATGAAAAATAGCCGGTGCGAGTCTACGGTCAGTTGTTGTGACACCATCAGCCCCGACGTCGGTGACCGTACACGGGCACTGCTGGGTAATACCCGTGACCTGAATGCGGAAGACAAAACGCGCCGCAGTTGGCTGGTACGCTTGAGTCGCAAGCTCGTACTCAAGCAGCTCAAGGCCATCGAGCGCGGCACCATCACCGTCCATGATCTGGGCGAGGTCATGCATTTCGGCAAGCCGGACAAGGACGGTCTGCATGCGGAAATCCACGTGCACAGCCACGCCGCCTATCCAATGATCGCCACCAATGGCAGCATCGGCTCCGGCGAAGCCTATATTCATGGCTTCTGGACAACACCCGATCTCACCGCAGTGACCAAGATATTCGTACGCAACCTCGATGTGCTGGATGCCATGGAAAAGGGCGTCGCGCGCCTGGGTCTGCCAGCCCTGAAAGCGCTGCACCGCCTGAACCGCAACACCTTGAGCGGCTCAAGGCGCAATATCCAGGCCCACTACGATCTGGGCAACGACCTGTTCGAGAACTTTCTCGACCCCACCATGATGTATTCGGCGGCTGTTTTCCCGCCGCAGGGCGACAACCTGGAACAGGCGCAACTGAACAAACTGGAGCGTATCTGCCGCAAACTGGAACTCAGCGCAGACGACCATCTGCTGGAAATCGGCACCGGCTGGGGCAGCATGGCGATTTACGCCGCGCAACACTACGGCTGCCGCGTCACCACGACCACCTTGTCAAAAGAACAACTGGCTTACGCTAGCGCCAAGGTGAAGGAGCTAGGCCTGGAAGACAGGATTACCCTGCTGCTCCAAGACTATCGTGAGTTGACCGGCGAATATGACAAACTGGTCTCAATCGAAATGGTTGAAGCGGTCGGACACGAGTATTTCCGCACCTATTTCGAAACCTGCGCGCGGCTGCTCAAACCCCACGGCATGATGCTGTTGCAGGCCATTACCATTCGCGACCAACGCTATGAACAGGCCCGCCGCAGCGTGGACTTTATTCAGCGCTATATTTTCCCCGGCGGCTCCCTGCCCTCAGTCAGCCTGATTGGTGAACTGACCCGCAAGCACACTGACCTGTCGATGTTGCACCTGGAAGACATTGGCAGCCATTACGCCCGCACCCTGCGTTTCTGGCACGACAATCTGAAAACCGCGCGCGGTCACCTGGAGCAGCTAGGTTATGATGACTACTTCTTCCGGCTGTGGGAGTTCTATCTTTGCTATTGCGAAGGGGGCTTTCTGGAACGCTCGATAGGTACCGCGCAGATACTTCTGAGCAAACCCGACGCCCGCCCGGAGCTGGATTTATATAATTTGGGAGCTTGATATGCCGGTGAAGTTGATCGCCAATGCGTTGCTGTTCCAGGCCAGTTGGTTTGCCTGTGTACTGGGGGGTACCAGTGGCTGGTTGCTGATCCCGCTGGCAGCGCTGGTCATCCATTTCACCTGGATCAGTTCCTGGGCAGCCGAAGGCAAGCTGGTAGTCAGCGTCATGCTGGCAGGGACTGCGCTGGATTCCTTTTTATTGCAGATGGGCGTTTTCAGCTTTCCTGGCGAGCCACTGCTGGCGCCGCTGTGGCTGGTGCTGCTCTGGGCGATACTCGGTACCACGCTGAATCACTGCCTGGCCTGGAGTGCAAAACCGCTGTGGTTGGCCTGCTTGCTGGGCGCGATTGCCGGCCCGCTATCCTACTTCGCCGGCGCCGCGCTGGCGGACGTCGGCTTGCCACTGGGCATGCAGACCAGTGCCATTGTGCTGGCAGTATGTTGGGCGATCATTTACCCATTGCTACACGGCTTCGCGCATCTGTATCGCGAACAATTCAGGCTACGCCAGCAGCGGCGAACTAAAAGCTGACCTCAGCGAATGGCGCTCAACAATGTCGGGATAACCCCCCGACATTGTAACTACAGCTAACCAGCCAACAACCGACAAATTGCTCAGAAGTTGACGCGGTAATACAGCGCAGCCTTGTCGATGCCCTGGTTCGGCTGTTTGAGACTGGCGTTGGAGTAGTGATAGTAACGCACCCCCAACTCAGAGCCAGAAGCAAAGCGCATACCCAGACCAATACGATCCTCGAACTGGAACGCCGAGCCGATGTCGGCCCCCGGAGCCAGATCGGTCTTGGAGAACAACGCCGCACCGATACCTGCCTCAACAAAAGGCGTGACATCGTTCATAGCGCGGGGGAAATTCAGCTGAAACATAGGGGCCAGCGATACGCTGAACGCGTCAATCCCGTCCCAGTAGGTCAGACCGGCATCCCAATAGCCATCCAGCACCACAGCGCCGGCATCACTTTGCCAAATAGGCTTGCCGAAATCGAATTCCAGGCCCGCGCGGTAGGTCAACTCGGATTCCGAGCTCTGACCCAGTTCCAGCGTGAAACCGCGGTCAGCCAATGCGGGCTGTGCAAGCAGCGCGGCGCTCAGGCCGGCCATAATCCAAAGACTACTTTTCTTCATCTATCCATTCCTGAAAAAAACGTTTGGCAAAAGTGACCAAGACCTCACTGAGCTTAGTCGAGTTTAAACCGGTAACCGTTCCACTTCGGCATCATGCCCCCAAAGTACGGGCAACACACTGTGCATTTGCATCACGTCACCACTGGTCCAGAACCGCTCGACGGCAGCCGGACCGGGGGCAAGCATGGCCGCTTCTACGAGCCTGGCCTGCAGATGTCTGGCCACGGCGGCACCGGTATCGATTAGATTGACCTCCGGCGGGAGCAAATGTTGCAAAACATCTCGAACAAAAGGGTAATGAGTACAACCCAGGATCAAGGTATCACAGCCGGCCGCCAGCAATGGCGCAGTAAAGCCGCGTAGCAAGGCTTCAAGACGCGGGCCCTGTAGCTCGCCCTGTTCAATCAGCTCAACCAGGCCGGGACAGGGTTGAGTAATCACTTTGACCGAACCAGCAAAGCGGTCGAGCAAGGCGGCAAACTTGGCGCTTTGCAGAGTACCGGTGGTCGCCAGCACACCGACAATGCCACTACGGGTGGCCTGGGCTGCGGGTTTGACGGCAGGCTCCATGCCGATAATCGGCACATCATAAATGCTGCGCAAGTCGTTGACCGCCGCCGCAGTGGCGGTGTTGCAGGCCACGACCAATGCTTTTGCGCCCTGCCCCAGCAAAAAACCGGCAATCGCACGGCTGCGCTCGCGTATCTGTTCCGGGCTTTTCTCACCGTAGGGCACGTAGCCGCTGTCTGCTACATACAGAAGCGACTCCTGCGGTAACTGGCGGCGAATCTCCAGTAGCACTGAAAGGCCACCCACCCCCGAGTCGAAAACCCCTACTGGCGCTGCGTTCATTGGCCTGTTCCACAGCAGGCGCAGGCGGGATCACGGCGGATGCGCATTTCCCGAAAGCGGCTACTCAGAGCATCAATCAACAGCAGGCGGCCTACCAGCGGTTCGCCGAAGCCAGCCAATAATTTCAGCGCCTCCAGTGCCTGCAAACTGCCCACCAACCCCACCAGCGGACCTATCACACCGGCCTCGCTGCAGCTCAACGCCTCCTCACCACCATTGCCATACAGGCATTGGTAGCATGGGCTGTCCGCCTGCCTTGGGTCAAACACGCTCAACTGCCCTTCCAGGCGAATCGCCGCACCAGACACCAGCGGCTTTTTCAGGAATACGCACGCGACGTTCACTGCCTGGCGGGTAGCAAAATTATCCGAACAGTCGAGCACCAGATCCACATCGGCAACGGCTTCCTGCAACGTCCTATCAGCCAGTGCCTGTTGAATGCGTCGAATAGTGACCTGCGGGTTAAGCGCCTGCAGACGATCGCCGGCGGAGTCGACTTTTGCCCGACCAATATCGGCATTCTGATGAATAATCTGGCGTTGCAGATTGGTCAGGTCGACCTGGTCGTGATCGGCCAGTACCAGTGTGCCCACACCGGCGGCCGCAAGATAGAGTGCAACCGGCGCACCCAGCCCACCCAGCCCGACAATCAATACGCGACTATCGAGGAGCCGCTGCTGGCCGGCGATATCGATCTGCGACAACAGGATCTGCCGGCTGTAGCGCAGCAATTGCTGGTCATCCACGCCATTGCCCTCCACTGACCCGTAGCTGGCCACCCAGATCCTGCCAGGACTGCGTCTCTAGAAACCCGCGTTGCTGCAACAATTGGCAAACCGCATCGGATTGCTGCCAACCGTGTTCGATCAGCAACCAGGCCTTTGGCAATAACCAACCTGGTGCCTGCTCGATAATATGCCTGATCGCATCAAGCCCATCCGGACCGCTGACCAGCGCACTGGCCGGCTCAAAGCGCACATCGCCCTGCTGCAGGTGCGGGTCTGCTGACGCAATGTAAGGCGGGTTGCTGACGATCAGATCAAAGCGCATGGGCGGCAACGCGGCGAACCAGTCACTGACAACGAAGCGCGCATTTCCAAGACCGTGCTGCTCCCGGTTACGCTCAGCCAGCACCACTGCCTCTGCGACCCTGTCGCAGCCAAGCAACTGCCAGTCACGCCGTTCATTAGCCAGCGCCAGCGCAATAGCGCCAGTACCGGTACCCATATCCAGAACTTGGGCTGACCCTGATTGGCCCAGCTCCAGAGCCAATTCGACCAGCCGCTCGGTATCCGGGCGGGGGATCAGGGTCGCTGGGCTGACCTGCAGATCCAGGCTCCAGAAGCCTTGCTGACCCAACAGATAGGCCACCGGCTCACCCTGCCTGCGACGTGCCATCAATTGCTCGTAAGCCGCCAGTTGCGCTGAGTCCGGCTCGCGTTCAGGCCAGGTACTCAGGTAACTGCGCGGCTTGCCCAGCGCGTGGGCCAGCAGCAACTGGGCGTCGAGTACCGGCGTTGCCGAATCGGGCAGATCAATCTGCGCCAGCAAGTCGGCAATGCTGCTCATCAGGCCTGTTCCAGCGATGCCAACTGGTCTGCCTGATATTCGCGCAGCAGCGGTTCGATTACCTGATCCAGGTTGCCTTGTACCACGTCATCCAGGCTGTAGAGGGTCAGATTGATCCGGTGATCGGTCAGCCGACCCTGGGGGAAATTGTAGGTCCGAATGCGCTCGGAACGGTCACCGGAACCCACCAGTGAGCGGCGGGTATCAGACATTTCCTTTTCCTGCGCCTCACGCTGGCGATTATCCAGCCGGGCTTGCAACAGGCTCATGGCCTTGGCGCGGTTCTTGTGCTGGGAACGCTCTTCCTGACATTCGACCACGATGCCGGTGGGCAAGTGGGTCAGGCGAATGGCCGAGTCGGTCTTGTTCACGTGCTGGCCGCCGGCGCCGGAGGAGCGGTAGGTATCCACCCGAAGATCGCCGGCGTTGATCTCTATCTGCGCCTGCTCGTCGGCCTCGGGCATGATAGCAACGGTGCACGCCGAGGTATGGATACGGCCCTGGGATTCGGTTTCAGGTACGCGCTGCACGCGGTGCGCACCGGACTCGAATTTCAGCCGCGCATACACGCCCTGCCCTTCAACCCGGGCGATGACTTCTTTGTATCCGCCGTGCTCCCCGGTATTTTCCGAGAGCACCTCGATGCGCCAGCCCTGGCGTTCGGCATACTTGCTGTACATGCGAAACAGATCCCCAGCGAAGATCGCCGCCTCGTCACCACCGGTGCCGGCCCGCACTTCAAGAAACACGTTGCGCTCGTCGTTCGGGTCCTTGGGCAGTAACAGAAAGTTCAGCCGCTCCTCGATTTCGGCCAGGCGCGTGGCGCAATCATCCGCATCGTCCTCGGCCATTTCGCGCACGTCCGGATCACTGTCCTTGAGCAGGCTGCGGGCTTCAAGCAGATCGGCCTGCACCTTCTGCCAGCCGGCGTAACATTCAATGGTCGCGGCCAGGTCGGCATATTCCTTGGAATAGGCGCGGAAGCGGGTCTGATCGCTGATCACCTCGGCATCGCTGAGTTGCGCCGAGAGTTCCTCGAAGCGCTCCTGCATGATATCCAGCCGATTTAACAAAGTTGCCTTCATGATTCGCCTTGCGTGGTAGTCACATCATCCAGGGCAAACAGCTCCTGGGCCAGCGCCAGGGCATCGGCACGGCCCTCTGCGCTCATCTGTTTCAACTGCACACTGGGATCGTGCAGCAATTTATTGGTCAGCGCCCTGGCCATTTCAGCCATGACCACCGAGGCGTCCGCACCGCGCTCCAGCCGCGCCTGGGCCTTGGCCAGTTCCTGGTCGCGTAAATTTTCCGCCTTGACCCGGTAACGGCGCAGCACATCCACCGCCGCCAAGGCGCGCAGGCGCTGCATGAACTCATGCGTACCCAGATCAATCAACCGCTCCGCCGCCTCAGCGGCATCCTGGCGCGAGCGCAGGTTGTCCTCAATGACCTCGTGCAGATCATCAACGGTGTACAGATACACATCCGCCAGACCACCCACCTCCGGCTCGATGTCACGGGGTACGGCAATATCGACCATGAACATCGGCTTGTGCCGGCGCTGCTTCAATGCCCTCTCCACCGCGCCCTTGCCGAGAATCGGCAACTGACTGGCCGTGGAGCTGATAACGATATCGCACTGGGCGAGAAAATCCGGGATCTGATTGAGCAGAATGGCCTGCCCACCCAGCGGTTCGCTGAGCAGCTCAGCCCGTTCCAGAGTGCGGTTGGCAACGATGATACGGCCCACGCCTTGCTCGAACAGGTGCCTTGCGACCAGCGCGATGGTTTCCCCTGCGCCAATCAACAAGGCGGTACTGCGCTTCAAGTCGCTGAAAATCTGCCGTGACAGACTGACCGCGGCAAAGGCCACGGACACCGGATTCTCGCCAATGGCGGTATCGGTGCGCACCTGCTTGGCGGTATTGAAGGTGCTTTGAAACAGCCGATCCAGATAGGGCCCCAGGGTGCCGGCGGTGCGCGCGGATTGCCAGGCATCCTTCATCTGCCCGAGAATCTGCGGCTCGCCCAGCACCATGGAGTCCAGCCCCGCTGCAACTCGCATCATGTGCGTGACCGCCCCGGCGTCGCTGTGCAGATAGCTGCAACCGCGCAACTCCTCAACCGTCATGTCATGGAAGGCGGCAAACCAGGCAAGCAAGCGCTCGGCATCGGGATGATCTTGCGAACAATATATTTCGGTACGATTGCAGGTGGATAAAATGGCCACTTCCTGGGTCATAGTCTCATCACGCAGGCGTTGCAACGCGTCGGCCAGTTGCTCAGGGGCAAAGGCCACCCGCTCACGCAGATCGACAGCTGCAGTCTTGTGATTGATCCCGAACGCGAGAAAGCCCATGGTGTCCCGTTTATCTCAACATAACGTGCAATTGTCCTATGTATACCGGTGGCGATCAATTCCCTTGACCCAGTGGGTTTGCAACAGATCCTGTGTCATGATGAAGTCTCCGCCGGACAACTCCAGAGTACGCATGAGCCACCCCATCAAGGCAATACTCCAACGCCCGTTGCTGGGCATCGGCCTGGGCCTGATTCTGACCGGTTGCGCCACCACCGGCAGCGGCCCCGTTGACCCCGCACCTGCGCCCGCTGCGCAGCCTGAGGAAATCACGCTGCCCGCTGCCCCGGTGGTTTACGGCCAGTTTCGCAAGGATACGCTCTATGACCTGCTGACGGCAGAAATTGCCGGGCAGCGTAATCGATATGACGTGGCACTGGGCAATTACCTGTTACAAGCCGAGCAGACCCGTGACCCCGGGATTGTCGAACGCGCCATGCGCGTAGCCGAATTCCTCGGCGCCCAGCGCCCGGCACTGGATATGGCAATACTCTGGACCGAGGTCGACCCAAAGAACCCGGACGCCTTCCGCTCTGCCGCCTTGCATCTGGCCCGCGCTGGCCAGCATGAGCAGGCGATGCAGGCCATGCAGACCGTACTGGCCATGCAGGGCGAAACCCATTTCGATTTCCTCGCCCTTGCCGCCGCCCAAAGCGACAGCGACACGCGCAACGCGCTGCTGCACAGCGTTGAACGCCTGGTGGCCGCCAATCCCGAGAATGCCCAACTGCTGTTCGCCAATGCGTTGTTGCTGCAACAGGACGAGCGTGAAGACGAAGCCCTGACGCTACTGAACGAGAACCCAGCCGCCGCCTCCGCGCCCCAGGCTTTGATGCTGCATAGCCGCCTTCTTGCCGCCGACGGCCAGATCGACAAAGCCATCAGCCTGCTCCAGCAAGGCTTGCGGGACAGCCCGGACGACAGCCGCATGCGCTTGCTGCTCGCTCGCCTGCTGGTCTCTGAAGGCGAGCTGGACGCCGCCGCCGCGCAGTTCACCCTGCTTACCCAACATAACCCTGACGACCTTGACCTGCTGCTGTCGCTAGCGCTGATCAATCTTGAGGGCGAGCAGTTTGCTGCCGCAGCCGAGCAATTTGAGCGTTTGCTGGAGGCGGATCCCGAGAACGACACGGCGCGCTACCACCTGGGCATCGCCTACCTGGCGCTGGATCGCCCCGATGAGGCTCTGGAGGCCTGGCAAGCGGTGCAAGGTGACAGCGACTTTCTCACCTCGCGCCTGCGTATCAGCCAGTTGATGGCGCAGCAGGACCAGACCGATGAACTCGCCCTGCGCCTTGAAGCCGACCGTGCCGCCCGGCCAGACGTTGCCCTGCAACTCTATCTGATAGAAATCGAATCGCTGGCGCCCGCTCACCCGACGCTGGCAATGCAGCGCGTCAATGCGGCACTGCAACGCTATGAATTGGACAGCAACCTGCTTTATACCCGCGCCATGCTCGCCGAAAAACTCGGCCAGCCAGACCAGTTGGAAGTGGATCTGCGGCAGATCATCGAGCGCGAGCCGGATAACAGCATGGCCTTGAACGCGCTGGGCTACACCATGGCTGATCGCAACGAAAACCTGCAGGAAGCCTTGCAGATGATCGAAAAAGCCGCCGCGTTGAATCCCGACGACCCGGCGATCACCGACAGCCTGGGCTGGGTGCACTACCGCCTGGGCAATCTGGACTTGGCCGAAGAGTACCTGCGCAAGGCCTACGCGGCCTACCCGGACGGGGAAGTCGCCGCCCATCTGGGCGAAGTGCTCTGGGTCCAGGGAAAGCAACGTGAAGCCCGCAGAATCTGGGCCGATGCCCTGAAAGCCGACCCGGAAAATGAGCTGATCCCAGCCACCCGTCAACGTCTGGAAAACAACTGATACCATGCGCCTGTTTCGTCATCTGTCACTACTGCTACTGATCACCACGCTGGCTGCCTGTAGCAACCTGCATCAACGCGAAACCCTGGAGCTGGGCGGCGACAGCCAGGCATGGCAAGTCCACCGCCAGAGCGTCGAGCCGCTGGATGCCTGGCTGATCCATGGCAAGCTTGGGGTGCGCTCTCCGCAGGAGTCCGGCAGCGGCACCCTGTATTGGGAGCAGGAGCAGGAGCGCTATGACATTCGACTGTCCGGCCCACTGGGCCGCGGTGCCACTCAGTTGCAAGGCGACAACCGCGGCATCGTACTTGATATAGCCGGCCAGCCGACCATGCGTGCCGCCTCGGCAGAAGAGCTGCTTGAAGAGCAGATTGGCTGGCGTTTGCCGGTAGAACATCTGCTCTGGTGGGTGCGCGGCCTACCCGCACCCGATAGCCCCAGCCGCCTCCAGCTTGATACCCAAAGCCGCCTGGCCAGGCTCAACCAGTCCGGGTGGACCATCGAGTACAGCCGCTATCAGACCGTTGGCGACATGCAGCTACCGCAGCGTATGCAGCTCTCCGGGCATGACGTGCTGCTGACACTGGTTGTAACCAGTTGGGAGCCACGCAACCTGCCATGAGCCTGACCTCTCTACGCCTCCCCGCACCGGCCAAGCTCAACCTGTTCCTGCACGTCACCGGGCGCCGCGCGGACGGCTATCACAACCTGCAAACGCTGTTTCAGTTTCTCGACTTCGCCGACACGCTGGATTTCACCCTGCGCGAAGACAATCAGATTCTGTTGCACGGCGAACTGGCTGGCGTCAGCGCCGAAGACAATCTGATCACCCGCGCCGCTCGCCTCCTGCAACAACACACCGGCACATCACAGGGTGCCGACATTATTCTGCACAAGCGCCTGCCGATGGGCGGTGGATTGGGCGGCGGTAGCTCGGATGCAGCAACCACACTGGTCGGCCTGAATCATTTATGGCAGACCGGCGTTTCATTGCAAAGCCTTGCCACGCTGGGCTTGCAGCTTGGCGCGGACGTGCCGGTATTCGTCCTTGGCAGGGCTGCCTGGGCCGAAGGCGTGGGTGAAGAGTTGACCCCGGTTGAGCTGGATGAGCCCTGGTATCTGGTGGTTATGCCTGACTGCCAGGTCAGTACCGCAGAGATATTTTCCGATCAGAGGTTGACGCGTGATGCCCAGCCCATTACATTAGCGGCCTTCCGAGAACAAGGCGGTCGTAATGATTGCCTGCCGGTCGCGGAAGAGCGTTATCCTGAAATACGTAACGCTTTGATCTTGCTAAACAATTATTGTGAGGCTAAGATGACCGGAACTGGCAGTTGTGTGTTTGGGGCCTTCCCAAACGAACGCGAAGCTGATAAAGTTCGCGCCCGGTTGCCAGCCACTCTGCAAAGCTTTGTCGCACGAGGTTGTAACAGTTCACCGTTACACCAAATGCTCAACAAAGACGCGTAATAAGGATGCAGCCGTGCATCCGGACAGTTACAGGGGCGTAGCCAAGCGGTAAGGCAGCGGGTTTTGATCCCGCCATGCGTTGGTTCGAATCCAGCCGCCCCTGCCATTATTTCCGGCAGCAACCACTATATTTTGAATCCGCTTCGGGTCCAATGCATCTGCATGGCCGTGCTGCGGATTCATTCGCACTGACCACTACCCAAAAAAGGTAATGCAGCGTGTCCAAGATGATGGTTTTTGCGGGGAACGCCAACCCCGATCTGGCACGACGCGTCGTGCGTCAATTGCACATTCCCCTGGGCGATGCCTCGGTTGGTCGTTTCAGCGACGGTGAAGTCACCGTTGAACTGAACGAAAACGTGCGTGGCAAGGATGTGTTCATTATCCAGCCAACCTGCGCACCGACCAACGACAATCTGATGGAACTGGTGATCATGGCTGATGCCCTGCGCCGCTCCTCAGCGTCACGTATCACCGCCGTGATGCCCTACTTCGGCTATGCCCGCCAGGATCGCCGTCCGCGCTCTGCTCGCGTTGCCATCAGCGCCAAGGTCGTGGCCGACATGCTCGGCAGCGTTGGCGTCGACCGCGTACTGACGGTCGATCTGCACGCCGATCAGATCCAGGGCTTCTTTGATATTCCGGTCGACAACATCTACGGCTCACCGGTACTGGTTGATGATCTGGTCAGCCAGCGGCATGACAACCTTATGATCGTTTCCCCGGATATCGGCGGTGTAGTCCGGGCACGCGCCGTGGCCAAGCAGATCGGTGTGGACCTGGCGATCATCGACAAACGTCGGCCCAAGGCCAACCAGTCGGAAGTCATGCACATCATCGGTGACGTCGAAGGCCGCAACTGCATCCTGATTGACGACATGGTGGATACTGCCGGCACTCTGTGCCACGCGGCCAAGGCGTTGAAAGACCACGGGGCTGACAAGGTATTTGCCTATGCTACCCACGCGGTACTGTCTGGCAAGGCGATCGAGAACATTACCAATTCGGTACTCGATGAGCTGGTAGTGACCAACACTATCCCGCTGTCCGGCCCCAGTGCTGCCTGTGATCGTATCCGCCAGCTGGATATGGCACCGATCATCGCCGAGGCGATGCGCCGCATCAGTAATGAAGAATCCATCAGCGCCATGTTCCGCTAGGAACAGGGCACTGGGTAAACAGCCTGGCTGATAACAGCCGGGTTTATATCAATCATCCGACGCGCTGGTCGCAAGTGCCCGGATGTTCAGCAAGGAGACTAACTATGGTCGACTTCACTCTTAAAGCGATAGCGCGTGATGATCTGGGGAAAGGTGCGAGCCGCCGCCTGCGTCGTAACGCCGATATGGTACCAGCCATTGTATACGGTGGCTCCAAGGCTCCCCAGAGCGTTTCCCTGGAAGCCCGTGAACTGAAGAAAGCGCTTGAAAACGAAGCCTTCTTTTCACACATCATCAAGTTGGACATTGATGGCAAGAACCAGAACGTGCTGATCAAGGCTCTGCAGCGTCACCCGGCCAAAGGCCACGTGATGCATGCTGACCTGCTGCGCGTTGTAGCCGGCCACGAAGTGACCGTGCATGTACCTTTGCACTTCATCAACGAAGCTTCTTGCGTTGGCGTCAAGCAAAGCGGCGGCATCATCTCCCACACCATGACTGATGTGGAAGTGACCTGCCTGCCGAAAGATCTGCCCGAGTTCATTGAAGTGGACATGGCCAAGATCGATCTGGGCGGCATCGTTCACCTGACCGATCTGAAACTGCCGAAGGGTGTGACTCTGGTTGCTCTGGTTCAGGGCGCAGACCACGATCTGCCGGTAGC
This sequence comes from uncultured Pseudomonadaceae bacterium, assembly GCA_963974865.1. Lineage (GTDB taxonomy): Bacteria > Pseudomonadota > Gammaproteobacteria > Pseudomonadales > Pseudomonadaceae > Halopseudomonas. The sequence continues at coordinate 140,927 of CAXBEU010000005.1, forward strand.
CAACGTTCACGCTCCACGCGTTGTGTCTGACGAAGACGACACCGCTGAAAGCGAACCGAAGGCCGATGGTGAGGAATCAGCGGAGTAATCTACCCCGCTGAGACCCAAGAGGGGCGCCCCGTTGTGACACAGGGAATCAAGTTGATCGTCGGCCTGGGTAATCCAGGACCTGAATATGAACTGACCCGTCACAACGCTGGCGCCCTTTTTATTGAGCGCCTAGCAGACAAGCATAATGTCGCACTGCGTGTTGAAAGCAAATTCTACGGACTGACCGGCCGTCTTGAGCTGCAAGGCCAGGATGTACGCCTGCTTATTCCGACTACCTTCATGAACCGCAGTGGCCAGGCTGTAGCGGCACTCGCTGGTTTCTACCGCATTGCCCCCGAAGAAATACTGGTCGCCCACGATGAACTGGACCTGCCACCCGGCGTGGTCAAGTGCAAGCAGGGCGGCGGCACCGGCGGACATAACGGACTGAAAGACATACTTGCCCGCATGGGCAATCAGAATACCTTTTATCGTTTGCGACTCGGCATCGGCCATCCGGGCCACAGTTCGCAAGTGACCGGCTTTGTACTGGGCCGCGCGCCCAAAGCCGAACAGGAAGCCCTGGAAGCCTGCGTTGATGAAGCCATCCGCGAACTGCCAGGCATGATTGACGGCGACTGGACCAAAGTCATGCAGCGCCTGCACAGCTTCAAAGCCTGATTACACTATTCGCCGCCGTGCGGCAGAGGACACCAGTATGGGATTCAATTGCGGTATCGTCGGTCTGCCTAACGTTGGCAAATCCACCCTGTTCAATGCGCTGACCAAATCCGGCATCGCCGCAGAAAACTTCCCTTTCTGCACCATTGAGCCGAACAGCGGCATCGTCGCCATGCCCGACCCACGCCTGGACGCCCTGGCAGCCATCGTCAAGCCACAGAAGGTCTTGCCGACTACCATGGAGTTCGTCGACATCGCCGGCCTCGTGGCGGGCGCCTCCAAGGGCGAAGGCCTGGGTAACAAGTTCCTGGCCAACATTCGTGAAACCGACGCCATTGCCCATGTGGTGCGGTGCTTTGAAGACGACAACGTCATCCATGTCTCCAACAGCGTCGACCCCAAGCGTGATATCGAAATCATCGACCTGGAACTGATCTTCGCCGACCTGGACAGCTGCGAGAAACAGCTCTACAAGGTCACGCGTAACGCCAAAGGCGGCGACAAGGATGCTGTAGCGCAGAAAGCTCTGCTGGAAAAGCTCATTCCGCACTTCAGTGAAGGCAAGCCCGCTCGCTCGCTGATCAAGGATCTGGGGCCGGAAGACAAACAGCTGATCAAGAGCTTTCACCTGCTGACCAGCAAACCGGTGATGTACATCGCCAACGTTGCGGAAGATGGCTTCGAGAATAATCCGCACCTGGATGTGGTCAACGCTATTGCCGCCGAGGAGGGCGCGATTGTGGTGCCGGTATGCAACAAGATCGAGGCCGAAATCGCCGAGCTGGACGATGGTGAAGAGAAGGACATGTTCCTCGAGTCCCTGGGCCTGGAAGAGCCCGGCCTGAACCGTGTGATTCGTGCGGGCTATCAACTGCTGGATCTGCAGACCTATTTCACCGCTGGCGTGAAGGAAGTACGTGCCTGGACCGTCAAGGTTGGCGCTACCGCACCACAGTCCGCTGCAGCAATTCATACCGACTTCGAAAAGGGCTTTATCCGCGCCGAGGTCATCGCTTATGACGACTTCATCAAGTTCAACGGCGAAGCAGGTGCCAAGGAAGCCGGCAAATGGCGCCTGGAAGGCAAGGAGTATATCGTCAAGGATGGCGACGTGATGCATTTTCGCTTCAACGTCTGATTCAATACCCCGCGTTACCCATCCCCCGCCCACGCCGCGGGGGATTTTTTTGCCCGCAAAACCGCATTCCAGAGCAACCCGTGCCATACTTTGGGGACATTTGCGCCTAGAGGTTGTCAGCACTCCATGCCAAAACGAGCCAAGACTATTGCCGTATCTCTGTTGATCGGTCTGTTTGTTTATACCCTTCTGGGTTTTCTGCTACTGCCTGGTATTGCCCTGCATGTTATCAACCAGCAACTTGAGCAGCGCGTCGCGGCGCCTGCGCACCTCGAAAGCCTGGAATTCAATCCCTTTACGCTGCAAATGGATGCCGGCGCGCTAAGAATCGGCGATACCGAGAAACCCGACCTCGCTTGGCGGCACCTGCATGCCGATCTGGAATGGAAATCACTCTGGACGGGCGCAGTGCATCTGGCAGAAGTGCGGCTGGATCGCGCAGGGTTGCGGGTTATTTTCGACCAGCAAGGCAATCTGAACCTCAACCAGTTGCTGGTGACGACCGAAAGCGACAGCACCCCGCCCCCCGCTGAGCAGCAGGACGAGCCCTTTCCCATCAGGATCGAGCGGCTGACTCTGAGCGACAATGCGCTGTACTTCCGTGACGAGCGGCCTTCCGAGGCAGTCAGCTTTGCCTACGACTCGATCAATCTGGAACTGCACCACCTCAGCACCTTGACCGAGGACAACGCGCAGATGACCCTCGTCGCCAGTGGCCCTGACGGCGCAGCGCTGGACTGGCAAGGCACGATCAGTCTCAGTCCGCTGGGCTCCACCGGCAAGCTGAGCGTCGCCGATACACGGCTACAGACGTTCTGGCCCTACATCCGCGATCAGTTACCACTGACGCTGACCAAAGGCAGCCTTGCGTTCACCAGCGACTATCAGCTCAATCTGTCTGACAGCATTGATTTACAACTCACCAACGCAAGCCTGGACCTGAGCAATTTCGCTATCCAGACACAGGAAGATCAGCCCTTATTGCAACTCCAGAGTCTGAACATCACAGATGCCCAGCTCGACCTGAGCAAACAGGAAGTCCGTATCGGCGAAGTGCGCAGCCAGGCGCTGGAAGCCTGGGTTACCCGCAACGAGCAAGGCGAGCTGAACTGGTTAAGCCTTTTCCCGTCCCAGACTACGGAAGACACATCCTCAGCACCCTGGCGTGTGCGCGTAAATGATGCGCAGCTCAGTCAATACCAACTGCACCTCAATGATCAGCAGCCTGACACCGATGTGCAGTTAGTACTCGGCCCGCTGAATCTGAACCTCAGCCAGTTCGACAGCCAGGGAGACACCCCCTTCCAGCTGGCTCTGGATACCGGCATCGGCGAGCGCGGCCTGCTCAGCGCAGCAGGTGAAGCGCAGATCAGCCCGCCCGGGGCGCAACTGGAAGTCTCCACCAAAAACCTGGATTTGCGCCTGGCCCAGGCCTATCTGGCGCCCTTCGCGCGGGTTGAACTGCGCAGCGGCCGTCTGGACAGCAATCTTGATGTGACTCTGGGTTCGGTCGAGCCTCTGGAACTGAGCGTGCAAGGCACCGCAGCGGTGAATCAGCTGCACCTGCTCGACACCGTCGGCGAGCGCGACCTGCTGAAGTGGGAAGTACTGCAGCTTGATGGCATCGCCTATCGCAGTAACCCCGAGACCCATGCGCTGGCGATAGACAGCGCGACGTTGCGCCAGCCCTATGGCCGATTCGTTATCAATCAGGATTTGAGCACCAACATCGATGAACTGATTATTCCCCAGCCCGAATCAGATGAGCCCACCAGCGCAAGCCAGCCACTTGCCATGCGCATTGGCCGCATTCAACTGGAAGACGGATCGGCCAATTTCGCCGACTTCAGCCTGAGACCACCCTTTGGCACCGCGGTTGAACAACTCAACGGTCGCATCGGCGCCCTGGACAACCAGAGCACCGCGCCCGCAGAAGTCGATATCACCGGCAACGTCGACCGCTACGCGCCAGTCACCATTCAGGGCAGCCTCACCCCCTTCGACCCCTTGAACAGCCTGGATATCACCACCCGCTTTCGCAACGTCGAACTGACTACGCTCACCCCCTACTCCAGCAAGTTCGCCGGTTACCGAATTCGTAAAGGCCGTCTGAATCTGGATCTGCATTACCGTATCGAGGAAGGCCGCCTGACGGCTGAAAACAAGGTATTGCTCGAGGATCTGCAACTGGGTGAGCGGGTCGACAGCCCCGATGCGGTCGATTTGCCGTTGCGCCTGGCTGTCGCGCTGCTCAAGGACAGCCGCGGCAATATCGATATCGAACTGCCCCTCAGCGGGGACCTCAATAACCCGGACTTCAGCGTCATGCCGATCGTCTGGCAAACCCTGCGCAATCTGATGCAACGCGCCGTCCAGGCGCCTTTCAAGATGCTTGCAGGCCTGGTGAACGGCGGTAGCGACGCCGACCTCAGCCAGGTAGGCTTTGCCGCAGGCAGTGCCGAACTGGATGACCAAGCCAGACAGGCCCTGGACATGCTCGCCACGGGTCTGCGTGAACGCCCAGGCCTGTTGCTCGAAGTCGAAGGCATGAGCGCACCCGAACTGGATGGCCCGCTACTGGGCGAGCAGCGCCTGGAGCGTGAATTCCAGCAGCGCTGGTACCGCCAGCTCCAGGAGCGCGGCGAAGAAGTACCCGCCGATCCCGGTGAGTTGGCCGTAGCCGACGAGGACAAGCGCGAGATGCTCGCTGACATTTACACTACCCGGCTAAAACAGGACATTCCCGAGGCCTGGCAAGCGCTCCCAGCAGAAGAGCGCGAGGCGAACATCCGTCAGGCGATCACCGCTCAGTGGGGCGACAATACCGCCATCCTGCGAAGACTGGCGCAGCAACGCAACGACGCCATCAAAGCCTACCTCGTGGATAACGCCCAGCTGGAAGCCTCCCGCGTGTACCTGCTGGATGTCGGCACCCAGGCTCAGGCGAAGGAGAATCGCGTCTTTACCAACCTGCAACTGGGCAGTCCCTAGCCCCTAACCGGACACACAACCAGTCGTCGCCGCACCACACTGTGGGCAAAGTTAACCGGTTGATAAGATAGACAAATAAAACGCCAGGAGTGCTTGACTTTCATCCCGCGCAACTGAATAATGCGCAGCCTCGGATGGCTACATAGCTCAGTTGGTTAGAGCACAGCATTCATAATGCTGGGGTCCCTGGTTCAAGTCCAGGTGTAGCCACCAACGATTTCAAAGGGTTAGCTTCGGCTAGCCCTTTTTTTATTTCCGTAGTAGACCAAAATAGCCTATACGCAGCTTGCCCGCGAAACAGGATCCAGCGCAGGCAGGACCGCTCACTAGCTTGACGAAAGCCCGCGTTGCTCCAGCAGCTCTCGATACATGGCAGCAGTCTGACGGCCCATCAACTCGGCGGTAAATAATCGCTGATAGCGTGCCTCCGCGTGGAGCCCCATGCGCGTAGCCAGCGCCCGATCGTCCCACAGGGTCCGCATCGCTTCGCGAAAGGCTCTCGGGTCACTCGGGGGAACGACAAGCCCCGTCTCCCCGTGGATATTGATGTAACTCGTGCCTGTGCCTATCTCACTGGAGATCATCGGCTTGCCAAACATGGCACCTTCCAGCAACGAAATACCAAATGCCTCAGAGCGCAGATGCGAAGGGAAGACGATAGCCGTGCATAGCTGCAGCAGTGCCACCTTGTCTTCATCGTTTACCGGCCCTACAAAATGCACGTGCTTCAGCCCGAGGGCCTGAGCCTGGGCATGCAACGCCTCCTCCATGGGTCCTGCCCCTACTATCACCACGGGATAACCGGTGCCGCTAGCGGCTTCAAGAAGAATATGCAGACCTTTGTAGTAACGCATGACGCCGACGAACAGAAAAAAGCGTTTGCCAAAGCGCTGCTCCCAGTACTTGACGCGTTCGGCCGTCGGCACAGGATAGGTCGCCTTGTTTAGACCGTAGGGAATGACGCGGGTCTTGTCGGCATGATGTGCCAGCATCTCGCTGGTACTTAGATAGTTGGGGGAAGCCGCGACGATACGATCAACACTGCCCAAAAAGCGGTGCATCAGTGGGCTATAAAGCTTGAGCAGCTGTTGCTGCCGTACAATATCCGAATGATAGGTGACCACTGTGGGCTTTTTCACCGAGCTGGCAAAATGTACCAGGTCCATGAATGGCCATGGGAAGTGGTAATTGACGATATCAGCCTCAGCTGCCAATTCCCGGAAGCGACGGAACACGCTATAGGAAAGGCCTGTAGAAGCGATGTGGATATTCAGTTTGGCCCGGTGGACTCGATGATTCCCCAGCTGTAGCTGCGCGGGTTCGGCGTTCCTGCTCAAGGTCAGTACCTGGCTCTCTATGCCTTCGGCAACACCGCTTTCGCATAGCTGATATATAACTTGTTCGATGCCACCCATTGAATCAGGCATGTAAGTCTTGAAAAAGTGCAGAACGCGCATCAGCTCTCCATTGCCTCTCGGTATACGGCTGCGGTAATAGCCGCACAGTTGGCCCAGGAAAACGCCTCGGCTCGCTCCAACCCCAAAGCCTGGCAGCTCCGCCAATAGCTCTGATCCTCGATCAAGCGCACCATTGCTTGCATACAATCTTCTACGTCCAGAGCGTCGATATAGGTTCCTGCCTCCCCGGCTACCTCCGGCAGAGCCGCCGCGCGAGTCAGCACAACAGGCACGCCGCTTGCCATGGCTTCCAGCACGGGTAAGCCAAAGCCTTCATACAGGGACGGAAAAACCAACGCTCGCGCCCCGGAAAGAACCTGCGCCAGTTGCTCGTCAGTAAGGTAACCCAGGGTACGCACATGCCCGCTGTCAAGGCCGCGTTCCAGCTCTGCGGCAAACTCATCGGTGCGCCACCCGGACATGCCAATGAGCACGAGCGGATAGCTTTTGCGGACCGCTGAAGGTAATAAAGCATGGGCGCGCAGTGCCAGTTGCAAGTTCTTGCGGGGTTCAAGCGTGCCAATACACAGCAGGTAGCCGCCAGGCCGCAGGTCGAAGCCAGCTAATGGCAGCAACAGTTCGGATGCGGAGCGCGGCTTAAACCGCGAGGCACAGCCCAAGGGAGCGACGACGATACGCCCCTGAGCAACGCCGTAATGGGCGCCAAGCTCACGCGCAACAAACTCCGAATCCACCAAAATGCGCGACGCACGCTGAATTCCTCCCGGTGCGAGACGCTCAATTTCGCGCAAACGGTCGGTCGGTTGTGTCTGAGGGTAATGCACGTGAGCAAGGTCGTGCACCGTCATGACCATAGGGCCATCAAACGCCAGCGGCCATAAACTAGGTTCGTGATAAAGCGCGGCGGGCTGCAGACGCAGGCCGGAGTTAAAGCGTTGCTGTTGAACATGTCGCCGCCATTGATAGGCACCCGGCAGACAGCGCTTGACTAAACCGCTCCAGCGCGAGTAGCCCGGCATTGGCGCGCCGGGAAGATCGCTCTGCCACGCCCAGCCGGTGAAATACTGGAAATCCATTTCATCCCGCTCTACCAGCGCCGCCGCAAGCTCAGCCAGGTACTGACCAATGCCGGTACGCGGAGCCCGAAGAATGGCAGCGTTAAGGGCAATGGTAGCGCGAGCACCCATTAATCTCTCTCGCCTAGGCCAGTAGGCTTGCTTGTAAGATGGGCGATAATCTTGTCAACGAATTGCTCTGTTGAGGCTTTCCAGTTCGGCCAGAACCAGCCAGTGAGGGGGGTAGTCGCCGGAAATCTGCCAGTACCCTCGTATTCAGTAACCAGGCTTGCCAGACTATTGGGTTGTTGAAGGTCGAAATAAGCTATGACATCACCGCCAATCTCATGAAATACCGGGATATTGCTAGCCATGACCGGCAACTCTCGCTGCATACCTTCCACCAGAGGCAAACCAAAACCTTCGACAAATGAAGGAAAGACCAATGCCCGTGCGCGGCTGTAAGCATACTCCAGCCCGGCATCATCCAACTGGTTGAACATGAACAGGCGCTGATTTAGCGCTGGATGCCCATTGATTCGCTTGATGAGCGCCTCGCACTTCCAACCCACTCTTCCGATGATGCACAAACAGGCGTCCGAACCCGCCGCCCAGAGTAAATCGAAGGCATCAAGCAGGTAGGCGTGATTCTTGCGCGGCTCAATGGTACTGACCATCAGGTACACCGGTTTGTCACCGTCGAATAGGCTCAACAAGCGCTTGTCCAGAGGCTTGCCAATCGCCGCCAGATCCAGGTCAGAGCCCAGTTGAAAGTGATCGAACCAGCGATCTGCAGCTCGCGTCGAGCCCAACCTGCGGCTGACCTCGGTCTGCACCTGATCGCTGATAGTGCCGGAAATGGAAATAAACCCATCAGCCGTCTGCGCTATCCACTCAAACCAGCGATCAAACACACGCACCAGACCAGCGTCGCAGAATTGCGGATGCGTCAGAGGGATCAAGTCGTAGATTACCGACACTATTCCCACACCTTGACCTTTCAATCTCTCTGCCAGAGGGAAAAAGTCAGCATGCCAGGAGGAATCCAGCAGAATCAGATGATCCCCTGCTTGCGGTATAAGCCGTACCGCCCTTTCAGGGGCCGGCGTATCATCATTGAGCTGATCCAACACTCGCATAGGCCCAGTCAAACTCCAACTACCGACTCTGCATAAAACAAACAGCATGCGTCGCAGCGTATGTGACCGACGTAGCGGCCAGAGTCGCTCTACACGAGCGTGAAGATACCAATACCGATTGCGCCAATGCTCTAACCTGACTCGCAACTGACTGATACGCGGCAAACGGCGGGCGCGCAAGGGTGCCAGGCTCAAAACCTGATATACGCGACCTCCTTGCATCATTACCGGAATACAGTCGATTTCACCCTCCAACTCGCCCAGGTGCTTGATGATATTGCGTACCACCCTCTGGATCCCCGAATTGTCGTTGGGATGCTCGAATACGTATGTACACTCAACCAGCAACCGCATGGGTTCCCTCATCAGGTTACAGGCAAAGAAAGTGAGCCGCTTCGCTTTATATTCACGTCCGAATCAAGCCAGGCACACCCGATAAAATCCGGCTTACCCATGTTGATAACATGAAAAATCAACGCAAAATCCCGCCACTCGTAGTTGGTATCGAGATGCGAATCAAAACGGGATATCGACAGGGCGACGGAATAGTTTCCTTTACCCAGTCGGGCAGGAAAAGCGAATCGATAGGTTACCTTCTCCCCCGCCTTGAGCCCTTCCAAAGCCTGCCCTAGACGATGAGTATTAATGCCGTAGATCGCCTGACCCATGCGGTCTTTTATCATGAACCCCAGCACCAGCCGGGGGATATCGACATTGACCGATATCACCACCTGCAGGGTGACGCGGTCGCCTACAGAAACAACATCGATACTCTTGTCTTGTTCATTGAGGAGGCTTATATCGTCAAAGCTGGCTTCACCGGTGCCAGAAATAGTGCGCGTTTGCCCCCCCGGCAGACGTTCCTGCCGGACTGTCTGCTGCTCCTTTTCCGCCAACATGGCACTGTAATAGTCCATCACCTGCTCTGGCGCGCCTTGCAGCGCCAGACGTCCTCCAGCCAAGAGGATCGCCCGATCGCATAGCGACTGTATTGCCTGTCGATCATGGGAAACGATCAGCAATGTAGTGCCCGCCTTGCGGAACGCACGAATACGATCAAAGCTCTTGTGTTGGAAGTAAGCGTCGCCGACCGATAGTGCTTCGTCCACAATCAGCACATCCGGCCGTCGTGCAGTGGCCACACTGAATGCCAGGCGCATCTGCATGCCGCTGGAGTAGGTGCGCACCGGCTGCTCGATGTACTCGCCAATTTCAGCAAAGGCCTCGATTGCGGGCATAAGCGCGTGCAGCTCGTCCATCCCCAAACCCAGCAGTTGCCCGGCCATGAACACATTCTGCCGGCCAGTAAAGTCCGGATGAAAACCCATGCCGAGTTCAAGCAGAGCAGCCACGTGGCCTTCGATAGCAACACTGCCGGTAGTGGGCAGCGTAGTGCCCGTAATCATCTTCAACAGGGTGCTCTTGCCTGCTCCGTTCACCCCGATAATGCCCAGCGCTTCGCCCGGTTCGACGTCAAAAGAAAGATCACTCAATACCCAGTGCAACGCATGGCGAGCCGGAGAAAAAGGAATAACCCACTCGGCGAGTCGGGACCAGCGCGTAGGATACTGTTTATAGGCTTTGCCCAGATTCTTGACCCGAATGCTACCCATTAGAGTTCATCCACCATTTCGCCAGAGCGCTTGCGGAATAACCTCATCGCCAGCAGGCAAAGGACCATAGACAGTAGTGTGATTGGCCAGAGCGTCTGCCAGTCAGGCCATTGGCCGTACACGAAAATATTCTGGTACGCCGTAATGAGCGGCACCATGGGATTGAGATCAATGAAGCGTTGAGCCGCGTCGGGCAGAATGGAGCGCGGGTAAACAATGGGAGTAAACCAGAACCAAAACTGCAGCAAAATGCCGGTGAACTGCCCGACATCCCGGAAGAAAACGTTCATGACACCCAATACAATACCCAAGCCAATTGCAAAGGCAATCTGGATCATCAGTACAGGAATTATTCCCAATACGGCCCAACCTGGAAAATTTTGCGTGACCAGTAGAAACCCCAGAAAGAGGCTAAAGATAATCACAAAGTTGACGCCCGCATTCAAAACAACAATCAATGGCAGGCAGATGCGAGGAAAGCTGAGCTTCTTGATCAGATTGGCGTGCTCAAGAAACACGGATTGGCTACGTCCTATGATCTCGGCAAAAAAACCCCAGGTAATGATCCCCGCACACAGGTAAATGCCGTAGCCCAGGTTGTTGTCAACCCCAGGCAGCCGAGCTTGCATCAACTGTGCAAAGATCACCGTATACACAATAATCATTGAAAGCGGGTTGAGCACAGTCCAGGCGGCGCCCAGCAATGAATTACGATAGCGTGTCTGAAACTCCCGCTGAACACTGCCCACCACGAAACCGCGGTAATGCCACACTGCCCGCAACATGCCCACGGCCACTATTTAACCCTGCCGTAGTCATCTTCAAAACGAACGATGTCATCCTCACCCAGATATTCACCACTCTGGACCTCAATCATCACCAGCTCCAAAACACCGGGATTTTCCAGCCGATGTTTATGGCCGGCGGGGATAAAAGTCGACTCGTTGATATTCACCAGACCAGAACCATTACCGTTGGTGACCCTGGCCATACCTTGCACTACGATCCAGTGTTCGCTGCGGTGGTGATGCATTTGCAGGGACAGTGCGGCGCCAGGCTTGACTTCAATACGCTTGATCTTGAACCGAGGCCCCTGCTCAAGCACTGTATAGGTCCCCCATGGCCGACGTACCGTGCGGTGCAAGCGAAAGGCTTCATGATCACTTTTCTTCAAGCGACTCACCACCTCGCGTACCGCCTGCGTATGATCCACATGCGCAACCAGCAAGGCGTCATCGGTATCAATCACCACCAAGTCCCGGACCCCGACAGTCGCTACCAAACGTCCGTCACTCTGGACAAAGGTGTTGTAACTATCGACGAAAATCGCATCGCCCACTGCCCGGTTATCATTTCCATCCGGTGTGATCAGCGTCCTTAGCGCCTCCCAGGATCCAATATCGCTCCAGCCAAAAGAGGCTGGCACAACCGCGACTCGTGACGAGCGTTCCATCAGCGCATAATCGATGGAAATATCTGGCAGCGCGGCAAAATACTCGCTAGCCAGTTCCTGCTGTAGCACCTTTCCCTGCTCCGAAGCCGGGCTCGCCGCAACACAGGCGGTGGCTTGCTGCAACAGCTCGGGCGCATGCTCCTGAAGCTCCTCGATCAAAGTGGCGACCGTGAAACAAAACATGCCCGAGTTCCACGAAAAGCGCCCACTTGAGACGTAACCTTCCGCAGTCTGCAGATCCGGTTTCTCGACAAAGCGTTTGACTATCGAAGCACCGCGCTCGTCCACGGGCGCCCCCGCCTCGATATAGCCAAAGCCGGTTTCGGGAGCTGTCGGACGAATACCGAAGGTGACCAGGTAACCCTGACCTGCAAGCTCAACGGCGTGATCAACTGCGGTTTTGAGAGCCTCGGCATCCTTAATAAGATGGTCGGCGGGCATCACCAGCAGCACGACGTTGTCACCATGACGTTCGCGCAAAGCGAGCGCCGCAGTCGCAATGGCCGGAGCGGTATTACGCCCAAGAGGCTCAAGAATGAAATGCCCCTGATTCCCTGTCAGCTTAGCAGCCAGAAAGTGGTCCTTGCTCTGGAAGAAATAATCTCTGTTGGTCACCGTGACGATGTCGCCCCCCGGCTGCGCCAATGCTGCGGCACGACAATAGGTCTTGTGCAACAAGGACTCGCCGTCGGGGAGCGTCATGAAAGGCTTAGGCTGGCCTTCCCGCGAGACCGGCCACAGACGAGTACCTGCGCCCCCGGAGAGAATAACTGGAACAAGCATCAACTTACTCCTTGGCTACACGCTTGAGATCAGCATCAACCATCATCTGAATCAAGGTCTGTAATGGCGTAATGGCAGACCAACCCAGTACTCTCTTAGCTTTGGCCGGATCTCCGAGCAATACCTCAACTTCGGCAGGCCGGAAAAACTCAGGGTCCACCACCACATGATCCTGATACATCAAGCCTACATGCTCAAAGGCGATGCGACACATTTCCCTCACAGTGGTGGTCACACCAGTGGCCACCACGTAATCGTCAGCTTTATCCTGTTGCAGCATCAGCCACATCGCCTCGACGTAATCCCCGGCAAACCCCCAGTCACGCTTCGCGTCGATGTTGCCCAGGCGCAGTTCACGCTGTTTGCCAAGTTTGATCCGTGCTACAGCGTCAGTCACTTTTCGGGTGACAAATTCCAAACCGCGCAAGGGGGATTCATGATTGAAGAGGATGCCGCTTGAAGCATGCAGGTCAAAACTTTCGCGGTAATTGATGGTGATCCAATGGCCGTACAGCTTGGCGACACCATAAGGGCTGCGGGGATAAAATGGCGTGTTCTCATCCTGCTTCTCGGCCTGGATAAGCCCAAACATTTCGCTTGTGGAAGCCTGATAAAAACGCGTCCCGGGACTGATTTGACGAATTGCTTCAAGCATGTGCGTCACGCCTAATCCGTCAACGATGCCCGTTGTAATCGGCTGATTCCAAGAGGCTGCTACAAAGCTCTGCGCGCCCAGATTATAGGCTTCGTCCGGTTTGGACTGGAGCATGGCTCTCTGTACCGAACTGGCGTCTGCCAGATCCCCATCCAGGTAACGGATGTCAGCCTCAACCCCCAGCTCTCGCAATCGCCAGCGCGTATCTGAACTGCGCCTGGCTACAAGCCCATGAACCTCATACCCTTTATCCAGCAGCAACTTCGCAAGATAGGCGCCATCCTGTCCGGTAACACCCGTTATAAGTGCACTTTTAGCCATATTATTGTAGGTCTCGTTTGTCCCAATCAGAGAGCACTCTCCGCAGGGTTTCTTTTATCGGCACGCCAGGTTTCCACCCGGTCAATTGTTGTAACTTCTCTGCACTACCCACCACTCGGCGCTGCTCTGCGCGGCGCAAGCGCCCGCTGTCCTGCACTAACGCCGCTTTCACGTCCATCAACAGCGCCATTTCCTCGATCAACCCACGTACACTACGCTCCCTTCCAGAGCATATGTTGTAGACCTCTCCCGTCTCCCCCTGTTCCAGCAGCAGCAAATAACCGCGAATGACATCCTCGACATCGAGAAAGTCTCTGGTCACGTCAACATCGCCAACTTCCAACTGTGGCGCTTGCAAACCCCGCTTGATGCGGACCAGCTGCCGCGCCATGCTCGCGATAACGAAGCCATCACTCTGCCCTGCGCCAATATGATTGAAAGGACGGGCCACCATAATTCGCCACGGCTCGCTGTAACTCCATTGCAGGCACAGCAGTTCCGCTGCTAGCTTGCTGACTCCATACGGATTGCGCGGCTGCGGCAGCCTGGTTTCGACAATGGGCAACTCAGCCTCTGCCACCTGCCCATATACATCCCCCGAGCTCACGTAGAGAAAGGCGCCTCTGAAACCAGCTCCTTTGAGGCTCTCTAGCAGATTGAGAGTACCCAATAGATTGACCTGGAAGGTAGCAGCGGGATCCCGAAAGGCTTCTGGCACAAAAGTCTGACCAGCCAAATGCATAACCGCATCCGGGCAACCGGCTTGTAACAAGCGCTGAAGCGAATCTCGATCACACAGATCATATGGCGTCGGCTGAAGTAATTGCCAATCAGCGGGTGCACCAGGGCTGGCAAACAACGTTTGCAAATGCTGGCCTACAAAGCCAGAGAGACCTGTGACCAATAAGGTTTTTTTCATTTTTGTTCGGTCCGTGCTGCAAGAAAGCAAACAATTGCCAGGGCAGATTATGACGGCAGCTGTGCGAGCATCCTAAACCAAGTGTCTCAGAATCACTACACATCTCATAGCCTAACCATCTAGCCATTTTGGGCTATCGTGCCACCCCCACCTAACTAGCGAATACGCCACAATTGATGGTCCAACCCAGCTCATATGCTGGCGCGACGGTCCTGCTCCCAGCCACCACGCAACAGTACAGACCCGCCAATGGCGACGGCAAACCATAGGGTTGCCAAACGGATGACTAGCGTTGCAGCTATGGCATCTGACGCTGGCATGCCGTTCCAGACCAGTAGCGTGACCATTGCCCCCTCGGCGCCCCCTAGCCCACCCGGCATAAAGCTGAGCGCCCCAGCCAGCATGGATAACGAATAAACAAAGATGGCAAACGCCAAGGACACTTCAGCTCCCATCCAACCTAATACCCAATAGAATGCCAGTGCCTCTGCGGCCCAGGCGATCAGACTTAAGCTGGTTGCCAACAGCAGCATGCCAAGCCGATTGCAACGGTGGGCCTCCAACAGTATCCGGCACAGATGCATGAACAATCGACTGACTTTCGATGCCTGAATCTCAAGCACCCGAACCAAGCGCTCCAGAACCGCTTTACGAGACAAAATGACGAAGCTTACCATCACCAGGGCAGCCCCACCGACAATGACTGGACCAGCCTGGGGGTATAGTGTCAGACCGAAAAGGGTCAGCAGAACCACCGCTAAGAGGTCGGACAATCGTTCGCTGAAGAAGGCCGCAAAGCTCTGCGGATAGGGCACGCCCCAGCGCTCAAGCAAAACGCTGCGCAGAGTCTCACCCGCCTTTCCAGGGGTAGTCGTCAGCGCAAAGCCAGCCAGGTAGATCTTCAAACTTGCCAACAAGGGCACTCTATGTCCGAGCGTTCTCAGGTACATCTGCCAGCGTATGAAACGTAGAGCGTAATTAAGCAGCGACATGCTCAGCGAGATGGCCACACCCAATACCCCTACCTTGACGATGGCATCACAGACATCGCGCCACCCGGTCCATAGGGAAAAGCCGAGATAACCGAAGGCGCAGATTATGACGGATAGAATTACTGCCCGAAGCCACCATCTTGGGAGGTTAAACCTCTCGCTCACAGGGCAAGCCTCTTGAAAAGAGGCTGCGGAATAACTTTGATAACCAGCATTATCAGCGCCCAGAAACCCGGCGCGTATACGACCGCAGCTCCCCGCTCGACGGCCTTAAGGACGCGCGGCGCAATCTGTTCTGGTGTTACCAGCAACAGGGAAGGTAGCGATAAACCGCGAGTCATGGGGGTATCAACAAAACCAGGGCGTATATCAACGACTTTCACCCCAAGGCTGAACAGCCGGCCGCGCAAGCCGCTGCAATAGGTCGAAACCGCCGCCTTGGCGGCGCCATACAAATAATTCGAAGGTCGCCCGCGATCACCGGCAACGGAGGAAATCACTGCCAAGGTGCCACAACGCTGCGATTCAAAAAGCTGTGCTAGATCGTTAAGCAGCGCCAATACCGACAAGCCATTGGTACTAAACTCGCGCAAAGCTAACTTAGTATCCTCTGCGCAAGCTGCCTGATCGGGCAGCGTGCCGTGCGCCACCAGCGCAATATCTATCTGGTGCAGGTTAGCCTTGCAAGCGTCGAGCATTTTCTCATGAGCATCAAAATCATCCGCGTCCATCACGTGCACGCAAACACCGCTTGCCCCTCGCGCTTGGAGGTCCGCAGCCGTTTGTTGCAGCCTGGCCTCATTCCTGGCTACCAGAAAAAAAGCAGCGCCTTGCTCGGCCCATAAGCGTGCGCACGCTAGAGCAATAGCAGAAGTGGCACCGACAATAATTATGCGTTTCATAGACTGACTCGTTTCCAGAAGCGGGACATAAGAAGGGGGTCGCGGAGAGCTTCCAACTGCTCCCACGCCGGATAAGCCGTCCGAAAGTCATCACCACTCATATGAGCATCCTTGGCAGGATACAACCGCCCCCTGGCTTCGCGGACCACCGCATCAAGCCGACTGAAAAGCGGCCCCAGCTCAGCCTTGTGAGGGAAGTCCAGCGCCAGCGAGAAGCCTGGCATCGGAAATGATAACAATCCAGAAGAAGGGGTATTCCCGCAGCGCTTGAGCACCGCTAAAAACGAACCCTGCCTGGCATTTGCAATTATCTTCAGTAACTCATCCATCGCTGGCTCTGCCTCGGCGTCCGGAACCACGCACTGGTACTGCTGGAAACCTTTATTTCCATAAATTCGGTTCCAGTACAACACGCTGTCGAGGGGATAGAAGAAAGACTGATAACCTGTTCTGCGCTGTGAGATCTTCGCCGAATGACGATGCCAATAAGCGCTATTGAATGCGCGCAGGCTGAAAGAGTTGACTAACGAAACCGGCAGTGTAAAGGGGATACGTCTATTGACTGGGCGCTCTACTGCAAGATCACCGTAAACAGCATGATCAGCCCCCATGTACACTCCACGTCCACGCGCTTGCCCACTGGCAAGACAGTCAACCCAGGCCACGCTGTATTCATGTTGCGGATCAAGCTCGCGAGAAAGGTCAAAGAATTCCGTTAAATTATCAAAACGCCGAGTATGGGTATCTATCTGGCTGCTGATAACAGGTCTTAACTGAATTTCCACCCAGGCAATAATGCCCGTTAGCCCGAGACCGCCAATGGTAGCCGCAAATAGATGCGGATTATCTGCGAGCGAACATACTAAAAATTCCCCTGCTCGCAGGAGGCCAAATCGATTAACGCAGGTGCTGAAAGAGCCACGATTGTGGTGATTCTTTCCGTGCACATCGTTGGCTACGGCCCCGCCCAAAGTCACAAACTGAGTACCCGGGGTCACGCTCAGAAACCATCCTCTGGGTATCGACGTCGCAAGGATTTCGCCAAGGGTTATCCCCGCCTCGGCTACTACCACCCCGCGCTGCCAGTCCACTTCAATAAAGCGGTTTATGGCTGCCATTTGCACAACCCGATCACTCTCTGCCAGGCAGCTATCCCCATAACTGCGACCATTTCCATAACCCAAAGTCGTGCCCTGCGCTGCGGCAGATGCGACCACGGCTCCCAGCCCATCGCGCCAACTACATGTATAGGGGGTTTGCGGAAAGTCCGGGTAGCGCCCCCACGAGTAGCGCTTGATACTCATGTTGCCACCCAGAACACCAGACAAAACAAGGCGCCCACAAACAGGCTTACTCTATCGCGAATGGCAAATACCACGGGGTCATCATGCATCTGACCACGATGGGTAAGCATCCACACACGGGTTATCCAGAACAACAGCAACGGACAGGCTAGCCAGATAGCATGGGGTTGTGAATACAACTCCAGTGCGCTCCGATCATTGATATACAGCGCTAGTACCAGCACCGCCAGATACCCCGACGAGGTTCCCAGCGAAGAAATGACCTCAAGATCCTCCGGATAATAACCACGTCCGCGTGCTTTCCCCAAAGAGCCTTTTTGCCGGGCTTCACGCAATTCCGCGTAGCGCTTAACCAGCGCCAGACTAAGAAAAATGAACATCGAAAACGCCAGGATCCAGAACGTTAACGCTAATCCGACAGCAACCGCACCAGCGATTACTCTCACCGTATACAAAATAGCCAAGGCAATAACGTCTACGGCTATCTGCTGCTTTAACCAGAGAGAATAAAGGAGCGTAAATGCATAGTAAGCCGCCAGCACATAGGTAAATCTAAGGGGCAGAAACGCCAGCGCACCCGCGAACGCAATCATAAGTAACAGAGGAAAGGCCACCAACCCAAAACGAATCGGCAAGCGGCCTGAGGCGAACGGGCGTCGTCGCTTGGTAGCGTGGTGGCGATCATCGGTCAGATCCACCAAATCATTGAGCACGTACACACTGGACGCACAAAGGCCAAACAGCAGAAATGCCAGCAACCCTTGGCCCAGTAGCGCCGGGTTCAACAGCTCGTGAGCCGCCAACAAAGGCACAAAAATCAGTACGTTCTTTGCCCACTGGTGCAGGCGCAGGGCCTTCAACCAGTCAGCGACACCCACCGAGTTCGATGCAATCACCCGATCGACATTCCCCCGGGGCCGCGCCTGGCTTTCTACCCCTCTCTCGGGATTCACCAATACCGCGTACCGCGCAGCCTCCCATACCAGCAGATCGTCACGGGAATTACCCATATAATCAAACCCACCATCCCCAAAACAAGTGACTAGCAGATCCTTCTTGTTCCGCGCCGACAGGTTGCAATCTCCTGACGTGGCCAACACCCGATCAAACACCTGCAGATGCGCAGCAATGCGCTCAGCCAGCCGCTCATGCGTGGCAGTAGCCAGTACTATTTCTCGACCCTGAACACGCGCTGCATCAATCGCCGCGAGCACGTCCTGATCATAGGGCAGCACATCTACATCAATATCGGTAGCCCGTGCTAGTCGCTCCTTCAGTACCGTCTTGCCCTGTAACAGCCAACCAATCAATTTCCAGCAATACAGCGGCTGCTGATGTAGAAAAGCCAAGCCGGTTTCCAACAGCATGTCCGAGCGGAGAAGCGTGCCGTCCAGATCCACGACCAATGGAATCTTCGCATCACGCACAATCACGTCTGCGCTGGTCATTTTATTAAGCTCCTGGTTCTGATCCGGCACAGAGGGGCCATGGCGGAAGGTGCGAACTTATTACCGGACAGTTGAATAGACACTTAGTCTAAACCCTCCGTTTTCAGAGGAATGATCCGACAACCACTGTCCTGGCTTTTTCGAGGATAACCGTCCCAGTCATATGCCGACAGATACGCTGGAAACATCGCACTATCGCAGAACACGCGATAGTCCAATGAACGGGGGGGAAGTACTTCGGTAACGCTGTGCGCTGAACCGCTCCACAAAGCGCCGACCTTGGCAAAGTCCGCGAAGAAGAACGGCTCTACTCCGGTGTACCCGAAGGAGACAGTAGCACCAGGAGGCAATCCGCCGATGAACTGACGAACATACTCAATTTCCTCGGAAGGCAGAAACTGTTGCGACAACATTGCCCAACTTGGCTTTAAGGGATCAAACTCAAGGGTGCTACGACTGCTGTAATACAACAACTGCAGGGCCAAGGCGGCGAACAACAGCGCCAGACATCCGCGCCACCAGTTGCCAGCCAACTCTACGCTACTGGCAAGCAGCCCCAACAGCAGCAAACAGAAACCAAGATTGTAGGCGTAGTAATACCACATGTTATGACCATTCAAGGTCATCGCAATAAATGCTATCCCGTAGAGTGACAGCAGTACCTGCTTTCCAAAACGACGGTGGGCCAGCAGTTGCAGAACAGGCACCAGTGAGACAGCAGCTAGCAGGATCCAACCCTTGCGGCCGCCCATGACAGCAGAGCCCAGCTTGTAGTCAAACTGGAAGCGCATATCCTGCCAAAACCCGTCGATATGCTTGATGACAAAGAGTCCGTACGTAAGCAGTGCCAAAGCCGCCAGAAGCAGACCCAGGAGTTCTCCAGGGCCTACGAGCAGAGTCTCACGTCGCACAATCTTCCAGAACACCAGTAATGCGTATGGCAATAGGAAATACACGGCGTTGTAGTGCACCACAGCCCCGAACAGGACTAATGCGAGCCCTAAAGTATATTTGCCGCGAAGCGCAGCAAGCAGAGAAAGTAGAAACACCAGCGTATATAGAGACTCCATACGGGCGATATTGGCTATGGCCAGCGAGTATGGTGATAGGAAGGCGACTAACAACAAAGCCAACGCAAGATTCCTGCGCCAACCGCTTAAACAGTCTCTAACAATGACCAGAAAAACCGCAAAACAGCCCAGATATAGCAGTGCCGACACCCAGCGAGAAAGTTCGTAGCTATAGCCGAATAGCTTATAGGCCCCTGCCAAAACCAGCATGTGGCCTGGCGGCATCCACATGACCACTCGCTCGCTGTTAAGCCCATGAACGTAGAAACTGCCGGTGCGGCTAAATTCAAAAGCCTGGGCAATAAATGCCGTTTCATCATTCCAAGGGATTGGAAACTCAAACCCCAGCGCCAGTCGAATAAGCAGCACGACCAGAACAAGCACAGCCATACTTGCCAAGCTCGGCACAAGGTTACGGCGCCTGATTTCAGTTGCTCCTAACATACCTCAGACATCCTTAGCGGCGAGAAAACCGGCTTTTCAGTGAGCGCACCATCGTCCCGAATGCCCATAGGCGGCTGGCATAAATTGCCTCCAACTGAGCCTCAGCAGCCTCAGCTCGCTGGAGAGCTTTATCGTATTGGTCCTGAGGAAAAGTTTTTTTATCCGCCGGGTGACTTAAGGAATGCCCAGGGCACAGAACGAAACCGTCCAGCAGATTCGGCGGCAGGGCCAGGGGTACCAGCAACTCGATCCGCTCTTGAGCTACGTAATAACGATTCAGTCCGTCACACAAAGCAAACTGATAGCCTGCAGCGAGAATCAGTGATTCCCAATCCGGCTCGGTATGGTAAGGAGACTCGACCAAGACAATCCACGGACGCCACCTCCTGAAATCCATGCCCTGCAAGACCTGCTCCTCAAAGCCCTCCACATCGATTTTAAGAAACTGAAATGCCGGCGCCTGCGGGACATGTTCCTCGCATAAGGAGACCAAGGTTCGGGTAGTGACTTTTCTTGGCGTAAAACAGATGCCGGCGGCGGATTGCTGGGCCGCCATCTCCGGGCAAAGGGTAGAGAGCCCGGTCTCGGGAGACTCGAAGAACTGTAGCTCTCCGGCATCCTTACTCCCGACAGCCACGCAAAGATTGACATCTCTGGGGCGAGCGGCACACAAAGCTTCGTGATAGCGCTGAACCGGCTCGACGTTTACTCCCCGCCAACCCCGCTCGTACAATGACCGCGTGACTGAGTCGATGCTCGGATGGTTGGCGCCAATATCGATGTAGAAGCCAGGCCCGTATAGCTTCAAGGCCCGCCACAAAGCTACATCCTCAAAGTTCTGGGCGTAGGAAATAAAGGTCACTGCCTGCTTCCTCTTTTTATTTTTGAGTCGCAACGTCCTACCGCACAGGTAACCTGCTTAATTCGCTCAATCTCTCTAAGAATTCAGCGGCTTGCGCGCAATAATCGCCTGACTTTTGGGCATCGCCGAGTCCAGGGCCTTTTTGATCCGCGGCCCATCAGGCATTGACAGCAACATGTTCCAGGTCTGCGTCCAACTATTGAGTAGCGGGTGCCACGGCGGAGCAAGATCCTGCTTGCAAGCCCAGAACATGAACCACCAGATCGACCAGTAGAAGCCGTAATCTGCCCGGCGTTCGACAACCAGCCCCGCATCAACAATCAATTGTTCAAACTCCGCACTCCCGAATACCCGTATATGATTCGGATGTTGGAAATAAGCCGGGGGAGCCAGCTCTCTCTGGACGCTCTCCCCTAGGGGTGCAGGTACGGTGATAAGAAACTGAGCCCCCGGCTGTGCTACCCGCACCAGTTCGCGCATGAACTGTGCAGGATCCTCCACGTGCTCCAGCACCTCCATGGCGATGATCTTGCTCGCCCGACCGTCCGGCAGAGGTATTGGATTGGCATCGGTTACCAGCGGTATGACTGCCCGGGCGGGTGAGCCCTCAAGCATTTTCTCTACCCCGGCCACTTTGTCGGCATCAATGTCGGCAAAAATCACCTCGGCTCCGCGCCCGGCGCAGAAGTGCGCGAAGGGCCCATCTCCACAGCCAATATCAAGCACCGTATCCTCGGCATTGATTGGAAAACCTTCAAACAGCTCGCCACTTTCATGCCGAAACCAGCCGCTCAGATAGGTATCGGTCAGAGTTGAATCATCGACGTGCGGTTCTTCAAGGGGCTCTGCGACTGGCTGTACAGGAACAGATGCGGGAGCGACGCGGCGGATGATTCGATTGAATAAACTTTTCATGGCGACATTTTGACCTGAAAAACTGCGATGACAGCGGCCCGCATTGGTAGCCGGCTGCAGAAAAGGAGCTTGTAGACGGAATCGGCGTTACTTCTCACGGGACCCTCTCAATCGGCTTGCGCGCAATAATGACCTGGCTCTTGGGCAGTAGCTGATCCAGTGCCTGCTTCATCGGCGCCGATTCGGGCATCTGGATCAGTTGATGCCAGAGTTTTGCCCAGTCATTCAGCAAAGGAGGAAATGGTGGCTGAACCACATCATGCGAGGCCCCCTCCAGCTCGGTACCGGACGCTTTGGCGAGGGTCCAGTACATAAACATCCACATGGTCCAAAAGAAACCGAAAGCATCCCGCCGAACGATTTCCAGGCCCGCGTCAGTCACCAGTGAGACGAACGCTTCTCGCTCGAAAATATGAATATGATTGGGTTGTTGAAAGTAGTAACTGGGAGCAAAATTCTTCTGAATATGCTCACCCACCGGGTCAGGTACTGCCAACAGATAAAGCGCGCCAGGCGCGCCCGCACGGACTAGCTCACGCATGAACTCAGCTGGCTTTTCCACATGTTCGAGCACTTCCATGGCAACAATCCGGGTCATACTGCCATCTTCTACCGGGAGAGGCTGACCTATAGAAACATAACCTTCAGCTTTGCGCGCGGGTGTGGCAGCTACGCGAGCGCGTAGAGACTCGATCTTCTCGGCGACAGCATCGACGAACACCACGTGGGCTCCCCGATTGGCGCAGAACAAGGTAGCCCCACCCGCTCCGCAACCTACATCAAGTACGCTGTCAGCCGCGCTAACAGCAAATCCTTTGAACAGCTCATCGGTCTGCCCCAGATACCAGCCGCTCTGGACCGCGTCCACCAGCCCGCAATCACGGGAATCGACGAAACCCTCACTATTGACGGTGTCGGTCCAAAGCTCGTCATTGGAACGCGGATCATTTTCCAGGCCGGACATCCGCCGGAACAGTTCGAATTGGGTCATTGGCTTACCGAATCAGTAGTGTTCAGGAACGCCTTCATTCGCGCGGCGGCGACCCCGATTGAGCAGTGATTACGCATACGTTCGATCGCTGCTGCTGACATAGTGGCATACCGCTCAGGGTCATGCACGGCGCAGCTGTAGGCATCGCTGTAGGCCTGCACAAGAGAAGCCCAGTTGATCTGATGGCGGCACGTTCTATAGGCCAGGCGCGGGTCGTGAGACCAGGCAGAAGCATCCAGCCAGCTATCCACAACGAAAGCTATCTGCTCGTCAATGTAGTCCAGCATCGCCGAGTGCATCGGTGCAATTGCGGGTTTCCCGCATGAAAGAAACTCCATTAGCGGCAGGCATTGGCCTTCACCATGTGACGCATTCACCACGAAGGTACTAGCCGCAATCAAACGCTCAAACTCGACCCCCTCCATGTAGCCCTGCAAGAGGATTACGCGGCATTGAAATGGCGGCATTCGCGCCATGCACATCAGCATGTCATTCAGCGCAGTCTGATACTCATGATGGCCTAACTTGAATACCAATGTGGCATCGCTGACATCCTTGAAGGCAGCGCAAAACGCCGTCAGCATATCTACCCAATTCTTGCGACCATCATAGGGGTTGAACAATGTAGTAAAGACCACCCCAGACAGATCGACATGGCACGCATGCAGCTCCCATTCCGAAGGCTGTGGCGCCAGACCGTGGCGCGGCAAATGCTGAGGCTCCACTGGATTACGCGGCTGCATATTCTCCTGTTGCTGTTCAGGGACGACCTCCAAGGCACTACCGACGCCATGAGAACGAGCAGCCCCACCAAGCAAATGCTCGCGCACCGCGCGCAGATACCACTCCCCCAAATATCTGCGAGTAATCCCCCACAGCGACTGACGCCTGCATGGCTCCTCAGCAGCCGCCTGTACAGAAGCCAATGTCTGCTGCACTTGCTCACGCTCTCTGGCGGCCTTGACGGCATTACCTACCGCATCCAGATCGGGCATATAAGGTTCAAGCGCTACATCCTGAGTATCAAGCACTACCCCTGACTTGATAGTAATTCGCACGGACATGGATGCATCCCATGCCTTGTGCTGGCTCCTTGCGGTTTGATACTTGTCCCACACCGGTGACGGTATCGAAATGATAGGGAAAGCTTGGCCTACCACCTTGCGCGTCGCCTCCACCGTCAGGCCGGAATGCGTGATCGCTTGTCTGCAATGCCGAAGAACGTGACTCCAGTCCTGATGTTGTTCGCCGAGCCAATGCTCATCGGGGATACTGTCAAACTCCCAGGCAAATACGGGGATAGTCGGGCAGCGGAGGCTCAAGGGCGTTTTGTGCGGCGGCGAAAAAGCCAGAAAAACACAGCGCTTTCCTTGGCGAGTCGCTTCGTCGTAAAGCTTGTCAACCTCAAGCTCAGGCACCTCGACCACCATCACTTCACCCAGTTGACGCAGCACTGGCAAAAAATCACGCAAGACGAAGTAATAGCTGTACTCAGGTACACCCAGGCTGTGGGCGATTTGCGCGGCATTGACCTGAGAGTAAACGAGAATTCTCACGTTGCAGGATACTCCTCGACATGTCGCTGGGTCCCAGTGCGCTGCACCAGCGGCAGAAAATCCTTTAATAGCGCGCTAACAGCTTTGATCGAGGCAAAGCTGCGCATTTGCCGATAACCATTGGAGGACATTGTCTGATAACGGGCAGGATCCTCTTTGGCCAGCTTGTAGCTGGCGCGGTACGCGTCCATCAACGACTCCCAGTTGAGGCGATGACGGTGTGTATACAGCATACCGGTAGGGTCATGTGGCCAGCAGCTAGGTTCCAGAGAGGTCTTGAGTAGAAAAGCCATATCTGCTGACAGGTAATCTGCCATTGCTGAATGGTTCGGCGCTATAGCTGGCCGACCGCTCGCCAGGAATTCCATCAGGGGCAGGCACAACCCCTCGCAGGAGGAAGCATTGACATAATAGGTACTGGCCTTGATCAAGTCATGGTACTGACCATCTTCCAGGAACCCGTGCAGTACCAGCACTCGGCAGCGAAACGGCGCCAATCGCGATAACAGCGTCATCAACACAACCCGGTAGTGTTCAAGGCTGTGGTGCGTCATCTTCAGAATCAGGGTCGCATCCTCGGTATCCTTGAAGGCCCAGCAGAAAGCGGTAACCAGGTCGACCCAGTTTTTCCGGCCATCTGCCGGATTGAGCACTGTGGTGTATACGACACCTGAAACACTGAGTGGACGCGCAGAAGGCTCTGTAGCCACAGGTGCACTTTGACTGCCCTGCTCGCCGACACCATGTGAAGACGCCATTGGTTTACGAATTTCTTTCAGCCAGCCAGCCAGCAGCGCCTTGGTCAAGAACCAGAACTGATTCAACGCCCCAGGCGCCGTGACGGAGCTTTCCAGAGGCTCGACAGGCCCCGGCTTGCGAACGAGTCCATCCGCAGACAAACCCAGTAGGGGGCTATCAATGACTACGCCTGAAAATAAAAAACGGCGCTCCTTCAAGCTGACAGCTATGCCGTTATCCAGGCCGAGGGGAGCGTATCGGTCCCAGATGGCAGCAGGCATGGCCGCAACCGGGAAGCCCGGAAGCGTAGCCTGCGCAACTAGCGTAGATGTTTCCGTGCTGGTGCAAATCGCGCCCTGAAGCTGTGCCAGTGCATAACGCCAGTCATTCTGCTGAATACCGTCCCAGGCAACCGTGGGTAATGTATCGAACTCCCAGGCGAACACCACTACAGTCGGACAGGCTAACCCCAGCGGTGCCTGGTGGGGCGGGCTAAAACTGAGGAAGACCACCTCTTCACCTGCGCTGCTGTGTTGCGCGTAAAGGCTTTCAACTTCCTCGGCGCTGCGCACCATAATGACCCGCCCCATTTGCTCCAAAGCCGGCAGAAAATCCTTCAACAGAAAAAAATAACTGTACTCGGGCTTACCCAGAGAGCCCTGAATGCTGATCTGATCGATCTTTGACCCAACGAGAATGATCATGCTATGGGTGGTGCTCCTTTGAGCGTGCCAAAGAATTCAGCAGCACACTCACCATGAATGAATTATTGTTGTATTTAAAAATATCCAGATCAGTGAGAAGTCTCACTGCTGCCCCTGGCAACACTCCAATGCCGATGATTGTACGCAGCCTCACCTGGGCCTCACAGCCTGACAACCCAACAGCATTGTCTATAAAAAGCCCCATCAAAGCGGCTCAGCCTTGGTCTGGGTTGGTGTCAAGAGCTGACCGTTCGCCGGCCCGTCAGATGATAACTGCCCAAGCATCCGAGCTGAAAGATCATTGCCAAATCGGCGTAGTCTCATCTCGATTAAACGATAATTTAACTCCACCAACACACTCAGCAGGATGAGCATGCAAGCTAGATAGCCTGCCACCTGCCATGAATCCATTAAGGTATCTCCTCCCCAGCGATAGAACCCCTCTCTGACCGCAAAAAACACGGGCGCGTGGATCAGATAGATTCCATAGGAGCGGGACCCAAGCCAAAGGCAAACAGCTCTCACCCAGCCTTTCGGGGAAAAAAGATCGCTATCAAAGGAGGCAATCAATACCAGCAGTCCCGAGAAAATCGCAATCAGGCTGATGGCGTACGAGGTAAGTTCCAGCCGGCTACTCAGAATCAACATGCTGCCAACAGAAACCGTCATCAACAGTATGCAGATGCCTTTACCTAGCCCGGAAACCATTTTTTTCAACTTCGTCCAGGACGGCGTTCGCGACCAGAGTGCAATGAGCACACCCAATATCAGAGCATCCGTGCGCAACATCATTTGAAGTAACGTTTCGCGGGGGAGAATGAGCTGGGTTAAAGCTATAACCAGCAATACCCACACCAGGTGACGCCTGAAAACCACAATCAAAAAGGGGAACAGCAAATAAAACTGCTCTTCCAGGGACAGACTCCAGTAAACAAAACTGGCACCCATTTCTTTAACCATGAAATGTGTAGCGAAGCGAAAATTAGCGTAGTGCAGCAAACCTGCGAGGGTAGCGTCCAGATTGGCTTTCAGCGAACCGAATGCACCGCTACTGTTAAAAAAGACCACTGCCACGAGGATGATAAACAGCCAAAGCCAGGCAGAGGGCCACAACCGCCATATTCGTCTGACCCAGAAGGCTCGCATGAGCAACCATGCCGATGCTCGGTCCGGCGCTTGACGCAAATGCGGCACAAGATCCCGCGAGATGACGAAGCCGGAGACCGCTAAGAAAAGGTCGACGCCAAAGGTTCCGCCGATCCATTCATACAAGCCCTCCAGCAACGGCAGGGGCGCAGGGAACAGGTTTCCAAGGTGCTGGAATACCACCATGGATACCGCAATTGCACGCAGTATCTCTATATCAACAATTTTTGCTTTCATGAATCAGGTCGGTACAGCTGGCAAGCGGCACGAGCCCATAAAAAAGAGGGAAGCTCATATACGGGAAGAAAGGGGACGGGTGCAGCGACACAGGCCCTTAGTCGGTAGGCCCCTGCCTGCGCATAATTTTTTATTTTTATAACCGCATCAAATAGCATGGGTATACATTTTTATGTGCTCTGGGACTGCTTTATATCACATAAAGTGTCTCATGAAAGGACAGTTGCGGCCCTGAACCCGAGCAAATCTTTCACACAACACGAGAGCACCAAACGTCTGGTAACTCGACTAACCCGGTCGGCTCTCCCGCGTAGCCAACACCAACCCCAGGAAGGTCAAAGCCCCACCCACCAGGTGATACCAATGCAGGGATTCACCTAAAAGCACGACGCTCAGCAAAGCCGCAAAGACCGGCATCAGATAGCTGAAAAGCGAGGCGGTTGCCGGGCCGAGCACCTTGACGCCATTGTTCCACGCCAGGTAGGCCACCAGTGAAGCCATCACAGCGGTGTAGGCTATCGCGCCCGCCGCATGCCAATTGAGCGGCATTGCGCCTACTTGGCTGTACTCCAATAGGTAGAAAGGGAGCAGCAGCGGCACGCCACAAAGCAGCATCGCCGACAGCTGAATCAAGCCCGGTATCTGCATGGGCCAGCGTCTCAGCAAAACCGAATACAGACCCCAGGTGAGCACGGCAACCACCATGATCAGATCGCCGACGTTGAACTCCAGAGCCAGCAGTCTTGCAGGATCGCCCGTGGTCAAAATAACCATCAGGCCGATAAAGGACAGCAACGTCCCAAGCAGCGTAGCGCGGGTAGGTAACTGGTGGAGCAGTATCAAGGTCCAGATAAACGCCGAAACCGGCAGGCCGGTATTGACCAGGGTAATGTTGATGGCGGTGGTGCTCTGCGCCGCCAGATACAGCAGCGTGTTGTAGCTGGTGATACTGGCTGCGGCGAGCACGGCTATCTGTTTCCAGTGCGCTCGCAGCACCTCGCGATATCGCCACAGCCCGCGAGCGGTAAACGGCAGTAGCAGGCACATTGCGGTGACCCACCGCCAGAAAGAAAGCCCTACCGGTGGCAACATCCCGGCGCTGGCGCGGGCTACCAGGGCATTCCCGGCCCAGGCCATGGTGCAAAGCACCAATCCAGCCATGGCCCAGGAGCGCGCATTGGGGGTCACGGGGGGCTCAGCCGGTACTGCTCTGGTATCTGCTCTGCATTATCAACGGACACTTCCAGGTCTTTCAGGTGCCCATCCTTGAGACCGTAGATAAACCCGTGCACGCTCAACGGCTGGCCGCGATGCCAGGCATTTTGCACAATGCTGGTGTGACTGACGTTAGCCACCTGCCGCTTCACATTCAGTTCACACATCAGATCCAACTGCTTCTCCTCACTTTCGATCAAGCGCAATTTATTGCGCTGCTCGTAGTAAAGGTCGCGAATGGAGCGCAACCAGCCGTCACTGAGGCCAAGTTGCTTGTTGTGCATTGCTGCGCGTACGCCGCCGCAATTGTAGTGACCGGTGACGATAATATGCTTGACCCGGAGCACATCCACCGCGAACTGCATGACCGAAAGGCAGTTAAGGTCCGTATGCAGCACCACGTTGGCTACATTGCGGTGTACAAAGAGTTCGCCTGGCAGCAGGCCGACGATCTCGTTGGCCGGTACTCTGGAGTCAGCACAGCCGATCCAGAGATATTCTGGCGCCTGCTGGCCTGCCAGTTTGGAAAAAAACTCGGGGTCTTCCTTTGTGATGGACTCAGCCCACGCGCGGTTGTTGTCAAACAGCTGCGTCAAATCTTTCATCTACACCACCTTGTTCAGATCAAACCTAGTCAATCAGCGAGTAGGCCATTACCAGCGCGTCTTCTCTGCCACCTGCAGCGGGATAATAGTTTCGCCGCCGTCCTATCTCATTGAAACCAAAACGCTCGTAGAGCCGTGCTGCTGCCTCATTGGAAGCCCTTACTTCAAGGAAGGTCACCTCCGCCTTGCTCTGCCTAGCCCGGTCAATAATGAACTCGAGCAAGGCTGCGCCCAGACCAAAGCCCTGATGCTCTGGCTGGATGGTAATGTTGAGCAGGTGTGACTCATCGCCCGCTGCCGACAGTACGCAGTGCCCCACCTGCTGCTCCCCTCGATACAGCAACCAGCATTCATAACCTGAGCGCACACAATCCAGAAAAATACCCCGCGTCCAGGGATGGCTGAAAGCGGCACATTCGATGCCAAGCACATTATCCAGGTCCGTCTCGAGCATTGGCCGGTAACTCAACTCGCTCATGCCCGATCCTGCCAGCGTGGCATCACCCTCTGTAACAGGTGCCATAAGCGCGCCTTCTCCTGGGGCTTGTTCATCAGCATTTGCAAGTCCGGGGCAAACCAGGCTGCCGTCAATCCTTCAAGCGCCTCTTCCCTGCCGCAAAGTGACTCCGCCCGCTGCAGGTCGGCCTCTGCGAGCAGCCCCGCCGCACTCCCAAAACATCCAATTGAACTGACAGGTACCTGCTCCAGGCGGGCCTGCATAAAGACCTGCAAGGCCTCACTTGCCGCAGCGGCGCTACGGGCCACCTGAGGGTTTCTGCTCAGGGGCCAGCGAAAATCGGCGTGCAGCGACGGGGTTGGCGGTAACTCGGCAGCGCGGAGGATGTCGCAGAGCAGGTTGTAATGCCCGGTGCCCTTTTCAAGGCCCGGGTCGGGCGTTTCGATCAGCAGCGCACAGGGCCCCGCCATCCATAACTGCAAATAAAAAGGCGCTATCGAGTTCAGCTCCGCAACAGGTTCACTCGCTGCCTGGGGCTCTGACTCGACCCGCATGGGCAAGGTGGCCGGTTTGGCTGGCGACACCCGCGGCAGCTCATACTTGCGCTTGGACCCTGTTACACCTTGCTCGACCACCACGGCTGCGACGCTCGGCGGCGCCATGGTTTCTGGCGTTTTGCTGGGCATTGAAGGCGCTGCGGGCATGTCGGCGGGCTGAGCGTCTTCGGCCACCCACTCCGGTTCAGGCGGCCTGCGTAGCGCGGCATGGGCCAACGGCTGCGTGGGCACCCAGCCGGTCACGCCCATGGCTTCAAGATAGGCAAGCCGCACTGACTCGCGCATCAGACCGCCGCCGCTTGCGGATGGGCGCGATACGCACCTGCCTGCATCAGATTCAGTGCGTTGATATAGGCTTTGGCCGACGCCACTACGATGTCGGTATCGGCGCCATTGCCATTGACTATGCGGCCGGCCTTTTCCAGGCGTACCGTGACCTCACCCTGGGAATCGGTCCCCTGCGTGATGGCATTGACTGAATACAGCTGCAGGATGGATTGCGAATGGATGATCTGTTCCATCGCCTTGAAGGTGGCATCAACGGGCCCAGAGCCGGGGGCACTCGCTTCCACTTCCTTTCCATCGACGCTCAACACAACACGCGCCTGCGGGGTTTCACCCATGCGCGATGTGACGTCCAGATACACCAGCTTCACATATTCAACCGCCTCGGTCAGCGTGTCGGAAACCAGCGCCTGCAGGTCTTCGTCGAAAATTTCATGCTTTTTATCCGCCAGCTCCTTGAAGCGAGCAAAGGCCAGGTTCATTTCTGCCTCGCTCTGCAGTTCGATGCCCAGCTCGACCAAACGCGAGCGGAACGCATTGCGGCCAGACAATTTGCCCAGAGACAGCTTGTTGGTGTGCCAACCTACGGATTGCGCACTCATGATCTCGTAGGTCTCGCGATGCTTGAGTACACCATCCTGGTGAATCCCTGACTCATGGGCAAAGGCATTGGCACCAACAATGGCCTTGTTTGGCTGCACCACGAATCCGGTGATGCCTGAGACCAAACGCGAGGCAGCAAGAATATTCTCGGTCACGATTTGCGTCTGCACGCGCAATACATCTTCGCGGGTCCGGATCGCCATGACGATCTCTTCCAGCGCGGCATTCCCCGCACGCTCGCCAAGCCCATTGATAGTGCACTCGACCTGGCGGGCACCTGCCGTCACAGCAGCCAATGAATTGGCCACAGCCAACCCCAGATCGTTGTGGCAATGAACCGAAAACACAGCCTTGTCGGCATTGGGAACGCGCTGAATGATCTGGCTGATCATTTCGCCAAACTGGTGGGGGATGGCGTACCCCACTGTGTCCGGAATATTGATGGTTCTCGCGCCCGCATCAATGGCCGCTTCGATAATCCGGCAGAGGAAATCTATTTCCGAACGGCCTGCATCCTCGCAGGAAAACTCCACATCCGGGCACAGATTTCGAGCCCGCTTGACCGCGCGAACTGCTTGCTCGACAACCTGGTCCGGCTGCAGGCGCAACTTGTGCTGCATGTGAATAGGACTGGTGGCAATGAACGTATGAATACGGCCGCTATTGGCGCCTGCGAGTGCTTCCGCCGCGCGGTCAATGTCAGCATCCATCGCCCGCGAGAGGCTACAGACGGTGCTGTCCTGGATGGTATCGGCGATCAACTTGACGGCGGCAAAATCACCCGGGCTAGCGATGGCGAAGCCTGCTTCAATAACATCGACTCTGAGCTTTTCCAGCGCTTTGGCGATGCGTAGCTTTTCTTCCTTGGTCATGGATGCGCCGGGGCTCTGCTCGCCATCACGCAAGGTGGTATCGAAAATAATAACGCGATCCTGACTCATCGGAACTGCTCCTGTTGTGCTGACATGGCACCAAACAATGCTGTTTCAGGCCTGCCAAAACCTGACATTCTCAAGCCTCTACTATACCTCAACACGCAGGCTGCCGACTGCCCGTGACGGCCATGCGCTAGTCAACCCTGCGAGCACTTATGACCGGCCAACACCAAAATGACTGGCGGTTCACAGCGCGCTCGATAAGGCGCTACTCTGTAACCACGCTATAAATCGCATCGATGGCCGCTAGCTTCCTGGCTTGGATGCTTCCTTAGAAAAACAACAGTCACAGGTAGCTCGCGCATGTTTGATCGCCACTTCAACGTCTGGCCAGCCCAGGTCCCACGAGAGCTGGAACTGCCTTCAACCAGCGTCTTCCACAACCTCACCGTATCCGCTCTGCGCTTCGGCGAGCACCCGGCAATCCACTATTACGGTACCAACGTTACTTATAATGAGTTCAAGCGGCAGGCTGAAGCCTTGGCCGGATACCTTGAGCACGCAGGCGTCAAGGCGGGCGACCGAGTGCTGCTGTATATGCAGAATAGCCCGCAATACATCATTGGCTATTTCGCCATCCTGCGCGCTAATGCTGTAGTGGTTCCCGTTAACCCGATGAATCGTTCTGCCGAAATCCAATACCTGATCGAGGACACCCAAGCCCCGGTCGCGTTATGCGCCCAGGAATTGCTTGAACATATCTCGGGGCATGTAGGCGAAGGGCATTTACAAGAGGTTATCGTTACCGCCTACTCCGAATACATCCTAGAAAGCACCGACCTGAACCTGCCCGACGCAGTCCTTGAACCAAGTCTTGAGCACAAGCTGCCGGGCGTAACCAGCTGGCAGTCGGCTCTGGCCGCCAATCATGTACCAGGCCCGCTCACGGCCGGGCCTGACGATCTATGCGTTATTCCCTACAGCTCCGGCACCACTGGAAACCCCAAGGGCTGCGTACATACCCATCACAGCGTCATGGCCACCACCGTATATGGCGCGACCTGGACCAACGCGCAGCACGATGTCATTCACCTGGTGTCAGTACCAATGTTCCACGTTACCGGGATGCAGTCCTGCATGAACAGCACGCTGTATGCCGGCGGGACACTGGTGGTGATGACCCGCTGGGACCGCAAGGTCGCCGCCGAATTGATCCAGAGAGTCAAGGTCAATACCTGGCGCAATATCTCGACCATGGTGGTCGATATGCTCTCTAATCCAGATATCGATCAGTACGATATCAGCTCGCTGAAAAGCATAGGTGGTGGTGGTGCAGCAATGCCCGCGGCTGTCGCGGCCAAGCTGATCGACAAGACCGGCCTGATCTATATGGAGGGTTACGGCCTGTCGGAAACCATAGCGCCTACTCACGTGAACCCACCTCAGGCCTGTAAACCACAATGCCTGGGTATTCCCATCATTGGCGTTGACTCAAGGGTGATCAATATCGAGACCCTTGAAGAAGTCGGCGTGGGAGTTACTGGCGAGATCATCATGCGCGGTGAACAGATATTCCAGGGCTACTGGAACCGCCCGGAGGCTACGGAAGAAGCCTTTGTTGAGGTCGACGGCCATCGGTTTTTCCGCTCCGGGGATCTGGGTTATTACGATGAAGAGGGTTACTTTTTCCTGGTCGACCGCGTTAAACGCATGATCAATGCGTCCGGCTACAAGGTCTGGCCGGCTGAGGTCGAATCACTGATGTACTCGCATCCGGCTATTCGAGAGGTCTGCGTTGTTTCTACCCCGCACGCGCGGCGCGGCGAAACGGTGAAGGCCTTTGTGGTGTTGTCTGCAGGTAATGAAAAGACCAGCGAGGAAGACATTATCGGCTGGTGCCAGAACAACATGGCGGCTTACAAGTGCCCTGTGGTAATTGAGTTTACCGACAGCATTCCCAAGTCACCGACGGGCAAGATCATGTGGAGGTTGTTGCAGGAAGAGGAGTGGAAAAAAGCGGCTGAGTGAACATAGTCATAGCCTGCGCGTGTAGGTCGTGACTGGACCAATGTCGGGTTTAACTCATCCCTTTTGCTCAGTTATCTCTGCGAAAGCGGGACGCGTCAGCCAGGCGCTGCGCGCCCCGCGGTTACCTGGAACCATTTAAAGTCAATCGGCTCTGTGGTCAGCTTGCTCAGGTCAAGGTCAAAATGGATTCCCGCTTGCGCGCACTGCTGTCCGGAATAAATTTTGGGGGCTTAACTGGAAGGGTTGCAGC
>CAXBEU010000006.1:0-166828 GCA_963974865.1 uncultured Pseudomonadaceae bacterium
GACTTACAGACGTCAGTGGAAGTCTGTAGATCATAAATTGGAGCGGGAAACGAGACTCGAACTCGCGACCCCGACCTTGGCAAGGTCGTGCTCTACCAACTGAGCTATTCCCGCAAATCTGACGCCGAAGTGGCGTCCCCTAGGGGACTCGAACCCCTGTTACCGCCGTGAAAGGGCGGTGTCCTAGGCCACTAGACGAAGGGGACACAGTTCCGGACTTCACAGTGCCAGCGATTAAACCGGCTACTTGCTGCTGCTTGGCTGTTGCCTTGTTCGCTGCAAGTGGCGCGCATTTTATGCATGCACCGCAGTAGCGTCAAGCCCCAAGTCGATCTTTTTTCAGGTAATTCCATCAAACAGCTTTCACGCGGCGCCCGCAGCGGATTCTGTCGCGGGGTGACCAGGAATGGCCAAATACAATCGCATCTTCCTTAACTTCACTGATTGTGGCATAAAGTTCAGGAAAAGCTCCTGCAAAAAAGAGAGATCGCCTTGTCCCCCTTACTCATCGGCAGCCTGGTCGCAGGCGGGATTTTAATCCTGCTCAGCATTGGTTTCATAAACCACTCACTGGAGCGGACCAAGCTCGAGCGCGCACGCTTGACGGCCGAACTCAGCGCACGATTGAAAGTTTGTCAGACTCTGGCTTTTCAATTGCCGGGCCAGTTCATGAGCCCGGACCTGAAAAAACTGCTGGTTTCCTATGAAGTGCATCTACTGGAAAAACTGCTACGCGTGGACCGCAAGAACCAGCGCGCACAGCAGGCCCTGAACAGTGCACGGCAGTTACTGACTCAGGCAGACATCCCGGTCGATAACGCCCCCATCAAAGTCGACAACCCGATCAAGGCCAAGGACATCCGTCTGCAGTTGGAGAACCTGCACCACCTGTTGAACCAGATGCACCGTGATGGCCTGCTCGACAAGAATGCCTTGCAGCAATGGGCTACCCTGATCAACCAGCAGTTGGTGGCCACGGCCCTGGACATGTTTCAGATCGTCGCTGAGCAGGCCATGCGCGACCAGAAACCCAGGGTGGCCAAGCTTCAGTACGAGCGCGCGATAGCTTACCTGACCCAACTCAACAACCCGGCTCATAATCATGAGCTGGAGCGCTACCGGCAGTTACTGAAGATGGCCGAGCTGGCAACCATTCGCACCGAGCAGGCGCAGACAGATGACGCCAACGAGCTGACTGCCGGCCTGCAAGAGCTGGAACAAAGCGACGCTGCCTGGAAGAAAAAAGCGGTCTACGACGATTGATACGCTGCCAAGGCGCCCCTTCCCCCCTTCTTACCAATGGATAAGTGCATGGCTCTGACGTTATACGGTGCAATCCTTTCACCTTTTGTTCGCAAGGTTCGCATTCAGCTAGGCGAGCAGAACATAGCCCATGAGCACATCAAGGTGCCCCCGCTTCAGCAACCAGACTGGTACTACGCGATCAGCCCACTGGGCCGTATTCCTGCGATAAAGGACGGCGATGTAGCCTTGGCTGACTCGGCTGTGATTGCCCAGTATCTGCATGAGACCTATCCAGGCTCAAGCCTGTACGGCGCTGACACGGTTGAAGCTGCAAAGGTCCGGTGGCTGGAAAAGTACGCTGATTACGAGCTTGCACCCGTAGCCACCTTTACCATTTTCAGACAGCGGTTTCTGGTGCCGCTCACCGGTGGAACCACTGATGAGCAAGCCGTCGAGCACGCGCTGCAAAACCAATTGCCGCCGCTCCTCGACTACCTGGAAAAAGAACTTGGTGAGCAACGCTACTTTCTTGGCGAGACCTTCAGCATCGCCGACATTGCGGTGGTGTGTCAGTTGATCAATATGGCGCATGTGGGCGCGCTGATAGACGAAGACCGCTGGCCGGGCCTGTCTTCGCTGCTGAGCCGCGTAACCGGGCGCAGCAGCGTGAGTGCGCTACTACCCGGCGAGCATCAGCAGGTGGCCAAATATGCTGCGGGGCGTCAGGCGCCTGCCTGATTCCGCTCCAGCAACTGCCGACCAACCCAGGCACGGGCAAACTGGCTGGCACAGCGGCCGTTGCGATTGCCCCGCGATAATGCCCAACGCAGTGCTTCGAGCTGCAGCTCCTCACTCCAGGCCCAGCTTAATTGATACTGGGCTGCCACCTCGCCCAGCCAATGCTGGACGACGGCAAGGTAATGCTCCTGGCTGAACGGATAGAAGGATACCCACAGGCCAAAACGGTCCGACAGCGCAATCTTTTCCTCGATGGCCTCCCCCGGATGCAATTCGCCATCGACCATTTTTGCCGCCTGATTATCACTGCGTTGCTCAGGCAGCAGGTGGCGGCGGTTGGAGGTAGCGTACAGCAGCAGGTTCTCCGGCGCGGTCTCAACGCTGCCATCCAGCACTGTCTTGAGCGTCTTGTAGGCGCTGTCATCAGCCTCAAACGCCAGATCATCGCAAAACAGCAGGAAGCGCCAGGGCAGGTCGCGAATCTGCTCTACCAGCGCGGGTAAATGCAGCAGGTCGGTCTTGTCTATTTCAATCAATCGCAAGCCCTGCTCGGCGTACTCCGCCAGCAAGGCGCGCACCAGCGATGATTTCCCGGTGCCACGGGCACCCCAGAGCAAGGCATTATTGGCCGGCAAGCCCTGCACGAACTGGCGGGTATTGGCTTGCAGCAAAGCCTTTTGCCGATCCACACCGATCACGTCTTGCAGATGCGCCTCGCTGCCAATCATCAGCGGCCGCAGCCAGCCGCCCGCACCCTCGGCCATCCAACGTGCCGCCTGCACTTGCTCCCAGTCCAGCGGCGCCGAGGATTTCTGATCAGCCTGTTCAAAGCGATCAATAACCGCAAGCACGCGTTGCATGAATTGCTGTGCCGAGATTTCTGACATACTGTTCTCCAATCTCCAATTTCAAAATAGGCAAAGAATGCCATGCAAGACCATGGCGACCAAATCTGACTATCAGACTTGGTCATCGACCCTGACTCTAACAGCGCCAAGGGCGTCACGTCAGGCCGGGTTAGGCTAAGCTCACGGACAGACTTCGGCAGATGGACACGCATGAATATTCGCTTTACTGACCGTCTCTCCTTCAAACAGACCCGCCTCGGCGTGCTGGCCGCTTTCATACTCGGCACCCTGCTGGGGCTGATCCAGGTGATGGTCGATTACCGTGCAGAAAATGCCGCCATCGACAACGAAGTGCAGGCGCAGATCAACGTCAGTCTGGGCCCGGCCTCACGTATCGCCTATAACATTGACGCCGAGCTGGCCCTGGAGCTGGTCAATGGCTTGCTCAGATCCCCGCCAATTGTGCGGGCCGAGATCATCGACAACAATGCCATTGCACTGGCCAGTGTCAGCCGCCCCATGGCCAGCAGCCCTTATCGCGCGGTCAGCGATGCGCTCTTTGATCGACGCCGCACCTACTCCCAACCGCTGTTTGTCGCCCACGCACCCAACGAACTGCTGGGCCATCTGGTGATTGAAGTAGACACCTTCCACCAGGGCGCCAATTTCCTCCGCCGTGCCGGCCTGACCATGCTCTCGGGCTTTATTCTCAGCCTGGTCCTGTCGCTGGTGCTCATGGTGCTGTTCTACGCCATGCTGACCAAGCCGCTGGTGCGCCTGATCGACGATCTGCTGAACATGAATACCGGGGGCGATGACCGCAGCCGCCTGCCCTGCCCTGACCATCACGAACGGGACGAGATTGGTGCTCTGGTGGAAGTGATCAACCGGCAGTTGCAAAGTATCGACGTCAACATGCGCCAGAAGCTGCGCGCCGAAGAACGCCTGCGGCAGTATCTGGAAGAGCTGGAAATCATCGTCGAGGCGCGAACCACCGAGCTCCAGGAGACCAACGCGCAACTCAGACGCTCCAACCTGGATCTGGAGACCTCACGTGAAGAAGCACTGGGCATGGCCCGCGCCCGGTCCACCTTTCTCGCCAGCATGAGCCACGAGATTCGCACACCCATCAATGGGTTGCTTGGCATGATAGGCCTGACCCTCGATAGCCCACTGAACAACGAGCAACGCCAGCAGCTGACCATCGCCTATGACTCAGGCAAGGTACTGGTGACCTTGCTCAACGACATTCTCGACCTGTCCAAATTCGAAGCCGGAAAG
This sequence comes from uncultured Pseudomonadaceae bacterium, assembly GCA_963974865.1. GTDB lineage: Bacteria > Pseudomonadota > Gammaproteobacteria > Pseudomonadales > Pseudomonadaceae > Halopseudomonas. The sequence goes on from CAXBEU010000006.1 coordinate 4,113, forward strand.
CTGCAGCTCGAAGCCATTCCCTTCGACCTGGGAGCGCTGCTTGAGGACACCGCCAACCTGCTGTCGCAGAACGCCGGCAAACAGGATGTGGAGTTCACCTGCCGGATCGACCCTTTGCTACCCGGCCTGTTACTGGGTGACCCGACGCGCGTGCGGCAGATCGTCAGCAATTTGCTATCCAATGCACTGAAGTTTACCGAACAGGGTTATGTAGCGATCCAGGTCGAGCTGGAACCGCTGCTCAAGGGCGGCCAGCAGGTACGCATCAGTGTGCGCGACAGCGGCATTGGTATCGCCGAGGACGCTCTGGGCAGCATATTCTCACCCTTTACCCAGGCCGACGCGCAGATCTCCCGGCGCTTTGGCGGCACCGGCCTGGGGCTGGCGCTGTGCAAAAGCCTGACCGACGCCATGAACGGCGAGTTGTCTGTTGAGTCAACGTTGGGGCAAGGCAGCACCTTCAGCGTCACCCTGCCGGCTGTTACCTACCAGCAGGCGCCGACGTTCGACTTCCCGCCGCCCGGCAGTCTGGTCATCTGGAATCAGCAAGGCCACCTGCAGGGCCGCATTCTGTATGAAATGCTGCGCCACTGGCGGCTCAACTGTCAGTTGCTCGACTACAATCCCGACCAGTTACCTACGGCCGGGCTTCCCGAATCTGATTTTTGGCTGCTCGACAGCGCCCAGTTAGCTGAACAGTTGGCCGGCGTGCAGACCAGCGTGCCACGCCTGCTGGTATGCCCCTACAACCAATTACTGGATGCCGAGCAGGCAACAGCCATGCACATTGCCCAACAGGTGCCCAGCCCGCCAGCCAGAGCGCGCCTGGCCAAAGCCATGGAACAAACGCTCAGTGGCGAGAATCAGGAAACCCAGCAGACCCAGAGTGAACCGGCCCCCACCGGCCAGCGGATTCTTCTGGTCGAAGACAATATCGTCAATCAAATGGTGGCCAAGGGCATGCTCACGCGCCTGGGCTATGAGGTAGATGTAGCCGAACAGGGCGAAGCAGCGTTGGCCAGATTGGAAACCAGTCAGTACGACCTGGTGCTGATGGATTGCAATATGCCGGTGATGGATGGCTACGAAACCAGCCGGCGAATGCGCGCTGATCCCCGTTGGCGCGATATCCCGATCATCGCGCTAACGGCCAACGCACTGCAGGAAGACCGCCAGCGCTGCGAAGAGGCCGGCATGAATGATTATCTTGCCAAACCATTCAAGCGCGAAGACCTGCAAGCCCTGCTCAGCACCTGGCTGTTGAGCTGAGCGGGCTTGGGTACAAGGTTCACCTGGCCAATAGCGCCTCGATGTCTCCCTTCAGGTCGTCCGGGCTGGTGGTTGGTGCATAACGCTTGACCACCTTGCCGTCTGCGTCGACCAGAAACTTGGTGAAATTCCATTTGATACCCTTGCTGCCAAGCAAACCAGGCGCTTCTTCCTTGAGCTGAACAAACAGCGGGTGCGCCTTGTCGCCGTTGACGTCGACCTTGCTGAACATCGGAAAGCTGACGCCGTAGTTAAGTTCGCAAAACTCGGCAATTTCACTTTCGCTGCCAGGTTCCTGAGCGCCAAACTGGTTGCACGGGAAACCCACCACCTGCAAGCCTTGATCGGAGTAGGTCTTCCACAGGTTCTCCAGGCCCTTGTACTGCGGGGTAAAGCCGCATTTGCTGGCAGTATTGACGATCAGATACACCTTGCCGTGCAGATCGGCCAGCCGGGTTTCCTGATGATCAATAGCGGTACAGGGAATATCCAGTACGCTAGTGCTCATGACCTTGGCTCCAGCCGCAGGCAGATGGAGTTGATGCAGTAACGCAGGCCGGTCGGCGGCGGACCATCGGGAAACACGTGCCCCAGATGCGAATCACAGCAGGCGCAGGTGACTTCAGTGCGCTGCATGCCGTGGCTGCGATCTTCCACTTCATTGATCAGTTCTTCGGCGATAGGCGCGTAATAGCTCGGCCAGCCACAACCGGCATCAAACTGAGTCTCGGTATCAAACAGCGCCGTGTCACAGGCGACGCAATGGTAGACGCCTGGAATGGTGTTGGCGTAATAGGCGCCGGTAAAGGGCCGCTCGGTGCCGCGCATCCGGCATACTTGAAACTGGCCTTCATCCAGCTGTTCGCGCCAGGCGTCCTCGGTCTTGATGACTTTCTTCATGAATCGCTCCTCGGATGGTGTTGTCGGACTTTCACAGTCAGGGCCGCACAACGTATGATGCTGGTTTTCCCCTCACTCGGACAGCCCCCAGGAAAGCACCATGCAGGTTAGCAAGTCGAATAAATTGGCCAATGTCTGTTACGACATCCGCGGACCTGTTCTGCGCCATGCCAAACGCCTTGAGGAAGAAGGCCACCGTATTCTGAAATTGAATATCGGTAACCCTGCGCCCTTCGGTTTCGAAGCGCCAGAAGAAATCCTCCAGGATGTTATTCTCAACCTGTCCACCGCGCAGGGCTACAGCGACTCCAAAGGCCTGTTTTCGGCGCGCAAGGCGGTCATGCATTACACGCAGACCAAGAACATTGCCGGCGTGACCATTGAAGACATCTACCTGGGCAATGGTGTGTCCGAGTTGATCGTCATGTCCATGCAGGGCCTGCTAAACAACGGCGACGAAGTGCTGATCCCGGCTCCGGACTATCCGCTGTGGACAGCGGCCGTGAGCCTGTCCGGCGGCAAGCCGGTGCATTACCTGTGCGACGAACAGGCCGACTGGTACCCGGATCTGGACGACATCCGCAGCAAGATCACGCCCAACACCCGGGCCATGGTCATCATCAACCCGAACAACCCGACCGGTGCGGTGTATTCACGCGATATGCTTGAACGGCTGGTGCAGATCGCCCGCGAGCACAACCTGATCCTGTTCGCTGACGAAATTTACGACAAGATCCTGTATGACGGCACCGAGCATGACTCGGTCGCTGCCTTGGCGCCGGATGTGCTGTGCCTGACCTTCAATGGTCTGTCCAAGTCCTACCGCGTAGCGGGTTTTCGCTCCGGCTGGATGATCATCAGTGGGCCCAAGCACAATGCGCAGAGCTACATCGAAGGTCTGGATATACTTGCATCCATGCGCCTGTGCGCCAACGTACCCTCACAGCATGCTATCCAGACGGCATTGGGCGGCTATCAGAGCATCAACGATCTGATCCTGCCTGGCGGGCGTCTGCTTGAGCAGCGCGATGCCGCGTGGGAGATGCTTAACGACATCCCCGGCGTCAGTTGCACCAAACCCAAGGGTGCGCTTTATCTTTTCCCGAAACTGGACCCGAAGATCTACCCGATCCATAACGATGAAAAGATGGTGCTTGATCTGCTGTTGCAGGAGAAAATCCTGGTAGTCCAGGGCACGGCGTTCAACTGGCCGTGGCCCGACCACTTCCGGATCGTCTCGCTGCCGCGCAAGGACGACCTGGAGATGGCGATCGGGCGGATTGCCAACTTCCTCAAGACCTACCGGCAGTAATGGCCGAACGGACGGGGCCGGGGCATGGCTGATCTGCACATAGAGGATTTCTACCAGGATGTCGCAGGCATTCTGCTAGCCCTCTACAAAAGCTTTCCACGCCCCTCTACGCTACTCGTCAGCGATCTGGTCGGTGAACTGGAGCCCGACGCCTTCGGCGTGCCGGCTCCGCGGCATCAGGCCTGTTTCAGCGCCATGTTGTGGCTGGCTGATGAAGGCTTTCTCCGTTACGCCGACGTGATTCGTCAGGAAGGTATCGACCAGTGCTGTTTGACCGAACGCGCCTTTGTGCGCCTGGCCACGCCAATCAAGGAACTGCACGATGCGAGCCTGCCGCCGGTCATAGCCCGGCAGCGCGCGACCCTGGCGCAGCAACTGCGCGACGCGCGGGCCAGTCAATCGTCCATACAGCTGGCCAATGTGGTACAACGCTGCTTTGAGCGCCCGGTGTAGAGCGCTCGGTACATCAGAGATGGTGGAGCGTCCGGCTACACGATTTGAAATAGACTGGCGATTGAAAACCTCTCAGAAAGACCCAATATACCCCCATACGAGATAAGGTTGCTGTGACTGTGGTAAGCAGCCGCGATATCCGAACACCTTTTAACTACTGGAGCTTCACTACATGATGCGCATCTTTTTGTTTCTGGCCACCAACCTGGCGGTAGTACTGGTGGCCAGTATCACTCTGAGTCTGCTTGGGGTGGGTAGTATTCATGATGGCCAGGGCGGCATGAACCTGCAGGCGCTGCTGATCTTCTGTGCGGTGATCGGCTTTGCCGGCTCGTTCATTTCGCTGCTGATGTCCAAATGGATGGCCAAGCGCAGCACCGGTGCCCGGATCATCGAGACACCAGCCAATCGCCAGGAGCAGTGGCTGGTGGATACCGTGGCGCAGTTAGCCAAGCAGGCTAATATCGGCATGCCGGAAGTGGCCATATTCCCCTCACGCGCACCCAACGCCTTTGCCACTGGCTGGAACAAGAATGCCGCACTGGTTGCCGTCTCCGACGGGATGCTGCAGCGCTTCAGCCCGAATGAAGTCAAGGCGGTCATGGCCCACGAGATCGGCCACGTTGCCAACGGTGACATGATCACCCTGACGCTGATTCAGGGTGTGGTGAATACCTTTGTGATGTTCTTTGCGCGCATTATCGGTAACTTCGTTGACCGTGCGGTGTTCAAGAACGAGGGCAGCGGCCCCGGTATCGGCTACTTTATTGCGACCATCTTTGCTGAACTGGTACTAGGTATTCTGGCCAGTATCATCGTCATGTGGTTCTCGCGTCAGCGAGAGTTCCGCGCCGACGCCGCTGGCGCCCAACTGGCCGGTAGCGCCAACATGATTGCTGCGCTGGAGCACCTGCGTGCCGAACAGGGCATCCCGGTGGAAATGCCCGGTGAAATGGTCGCCTTCGGCATCAACGGCAGCCTGAAGAACGGCCTTGCCGGTCTGCTGATGACTCACCCGCCGCTGGAGCAGCGCATCGCAGCACTGCGCGCTGGCAACTTCCGGTAAACCCAGCGGCAAGCCGCAAGCTACAAGCTGCAAGTTAAAAACAAAACCTGCGAAGCCAAAAGCTTCGCAGGTTTTTTATTGGGGTATGCTTGAGGCTTGGAGCTTGAAGCTAGCTGGCCTGCCAGTTAGCGGGGTACAACATCTCTTCACGATAGCCGCTAAGCACTCGGCGCAGCCCGGTCAGCTCTTCATCCAGTTGCGGGTCCCCGCTATCGACCAGAAAGGGTCTGCCTTCAAGCGTCAGGAGCTTGCCTTTGGTGGCTACGACCAACAGATTGCTCAGCCCTACCGCACGAACGATCCGTGGCGATATCTGCTGATTGCCTCGGCCGAGGATATGGCCCTGACCACCGATGGCGGTGACCAGAATGCGCGCTTGATCAACGCCCTGGAGCAGCGCCCACAATTGCTGCTCAGTGACATCGCGACCGATCAGTTGACCGCCCTGCAGCACATCCACACCCAGCAACGTACCTTCAAGGCCCATGGCTTCCAGCAGGCCGAGCGTGGTTGAGCCCGGCCCCATTACCCAAAGAATATCCTCGCCCTCTTCCTGCAATCCAGCGGCAATCTCATCCAGCACCAGTGTTTCGAGCTCCCGACCGCCCTGCTTGACCTGCTGCACAAAGCGGCCCTCCTCCGGGATCGACAGCTCGCCATAATGGCGTGTGCGCACCTTGCCCTCGCGAAAGGCAACTTCGTCGATATCGCGCACGTCTGCAGCCCCCAGGCGAACCAGATCACCCTTGACCAACAACGCCACCAATTCGCCCGCAGCACGGGGATTGACTGCATAAACCCCGGAATGAATTTTGACCCCAGCGGGAATACCCAGCATCAATTGGCCGGGCCGCGCGCTATTGCAGATATTGCGCGCGGTACCGTCACCGCCAGCAAACAGCAGCAGATCCACACCCAGCGCTTGAATGTCCTCAGCCAACCGTTCGGTATCTTCAGCGGCGGTTTTTTCGCCACAGAGTTTGCCGACTGTCTCATGCTTGAAGCCCATATCCCCCAGTAATGTAGAACCCATAAGCTCTGGGGCAGCGAGTATGCGTAACTGATCGCGCAAGGGCCACAACACCTCCAGCGCCACCCGCACACGCTGTTGCGCCAAGGGTTCAACGCCCATCGCCAACGCTTGTTCAGCCACCCCATCAGACCCCTTCAGAGCTGCACGGCCACCCAGACCCGCCAGCGGATTGATAATCAGACCCAATCGAAATACTGTGGACATGGAACCTCTAAAAATGCAGATGAGATGCAGCAAAAGCTGTCATATCGTGGTCACACCTTTAGCCTATTCTGCGAACAAGCCAGAGCAAAGATAACATGGCGCTGAATGCCTGATAACCGACGGAGAAAACCATGAGTGTACATGCCCGCCAGAATCCAAGCGCCCAAACAGCCACGCTGCGCGAATCAACCGGTTGCATTGGTGGATGGCTGATTGATGCCCAGGGCCGCGAAATTGCGATTACCGATGACATGATTCAGCAGGCCTGTGTCGAGTTGGACCAAGCCTGGTCTGATAACGAAGACACCACCCAGGCTTGATCCGGCCGACTACGGCTCACGCCAGTGTGAACCCGGCAGCGTGCATCATGCCCCGCACTCTTTCCGGCGCCCCGGCCGGAAAGTCGAGAGTCAGCAGCGGATTTTCTCGCCGCAGAGGGTAGCTGCGACGTAGCCTGTCAAAGCCCTGCCGGCAGGCTTGCCCGTAATCATCTGTGCCCGCCGCGCCGAGCAACATGCGGCGCATTCGGGCATCATCATCGCGTACATCGTAAACGTAGCGAAGCGCGCGCCGCAGGATCTCATCCTCCAGCACCTGTCCACTGTTTACGCTGCCCGAGCGCTCAAGGTCCAGCGCCATGGTCAAGCGGGCAACACCATCACTGGGTGCCAACTGATCAAGCTTGTGTTGTTCAGGCTCACCCAGAAACGCACACAGTGCCTGATAGATTTGCGCGGTACCACGCAATTTGCCGTCCAGGCTATAACCCGCAACATGCGGTGTCGCCAGCGCGCAGCGATCCGCAAGTGACCGGCTGACCAGAGGCTCCTGCTCCCACACATCCAGGACTACCTGCACATCATCACGCTCGGCAAGCAGAGCCTCAAGAGCCAGGCCATCGACCACTGGCCCGCGGCTGCTGTTGATGAGCCAGGCGCCCGGCCGCAGGCTGTGCAGGCGCTTTTGATCAAACAGATGCCAGGTCGCATCCGCACCGTCACGGGTCAAAGGCACGTGGCAACTGATGACATCCGCTTCACTCAACAGGGTATCCAGCGCTACAAAGCCGTTTGTGCCGCACGCCTGGCGCGGCGGGTCGCACAACAGCGTGGTCACTCCCAGACCCTGCAGCGTTGCAGCAAGGCGGCTACCCACCTGCCCTACGCCGACAATGCCGACCTTGCGTGAACGCCAGTCCTGCCCGGTGCGCTCGGCCAACGTCAGCAGGCAGCTCAGCACATATTCCACTACGCCTCTGGCATTGCAGCCCGGCGCGCTGGCCGCGGTGATGCCTTGCGCAGCCAGCCAGGGCAGATCCAGATGATCCGTGCCGATGGTGCAGGTGCCGACGAAACGCACTGGCGTACCCTGCAGCAACTCGGCGTTCACCTGAGTCACCGAGCGGACCAACAGCACATCGGCTGAGCGCAGATCATGGCGGCTGATCTGGCGCCCAGGCAGCGTCGTTATTTGCCCCAATGTGGAGAAAAAACCATCCAGCAGCGGGATATTTTCGTCAGCAACGATATGCATAGAGCGCTTTCCGTGACCATTTGTCAGTGAGTTCAATATTGCCCCTTGCACAGGGCCGCTACGGCTGCTTTACTCAAACCTATAGTCCTTATGTGACCAATGAGTCGCAAAGGTATTCCAATAGCGCTTCGGCATCCGTGCCGCTTTGAAGAACCTGCCTGAATCGGTCGTAACACCTGCAATTACCCGATTGCATACGCCCGATTGTTCTTCACACCCTCCCACGCATAACAACCACAATGCTCACCACAACGGCCAGTTGAAAGCTCGCCGGGGGATTGTTGCTTTCCGGCCGTTGGCCTTCTGCCCTGACTTGCTCGGCAGCCTCATGCTGTCCGCAACGACCTGCCAAACGACGGGAGACAGGGAATATGCACGCACAGACCGCAGTGATCAACAGCCAGGGGCTGTTCAATATCCATACCAGCTACTATGCCAGCCCAGCACCGCGCGGCACCATCATTCTGGTGAACGGGTCACTGGCGACAACGACGTCCTTTGCCCAGACCCTGCGTTTTCTTCAACCAGAATTCAACGTGGTGCTATTTGATGAGCCCTATGCGGGTCGGTCCAAAGCCTTCAACCACCACGAGCGGCCATTGACCAAGGAGCAGGAGGCTCGCTTGTTACTGGATCTGATCGAGCATTTTCAGGCCGATCATCTGCTGTCTTTTTCCTGGGGTGGCGCGTCGGCCATGCTGGCTCTGGCGCAAAATCCGCCCAGCATCAGGCGCGCCGTGATCATGGGCTTTTCCCCAGTGATCAACCCGGCCATGCGCGCTTACCTGGAGGCAGGCGTCGACCTGTTGTTGCAATGTGATCGCCGTGGCGTAGCCGAACTGGTCAACAGCACCATCGGCAAGCATCTGCCGTCACTCTACAAACGCTTCAACTTCAGACATATCTGCAGCCTGGACGAGCATGAATATCTGCAGATGGCCTTTCATGTGAGCCAGGTCCTGAGCCAAGACAGCCATTGTTACCTGCAGGACGCCGAATGTATCGATGTACCTGTATTGTTCGTCAACGGCGAGCTGGACGACTACACCAGCGCCGATGATGCCCGCCAGTTCAGTCAGTTGATCGATAACTGCGCTTTCGCCCGCATTGCCGACGCCGGTCATTTTCTCGATGCGGAAAACAAACAGGCCTGGGCAGATACGCGCGATGCGGTGATGGGCTTTCTACTGCCCGTCGAACGCGCAGGCTTTGCCGGCTCTTTTCAAGGTCTGAAAAGCCTGTTCAATGGTAATGAGATTGGGCGTGCGGTTGGCATACTGGGCAGTGGCTGACAACCGGAGTAAGACGCCAATGAAGACCAAGCTCAACCAAGGACAAACTCCTCGGCCGTGAGGGCCTGGCCTGAGCGGTACGCCTGGGCCAGCGCCTGAACAAAACGCGCTGGCCGCTCTGGTATCCCCGCACTCAGAAAACGCATGACCTGCTCATGCACCGCCTGCTGAAAGGGCATTGGATCGGTGTCTTCGCCGCTGAGGTTATCCAGACTGACCCGAAAAGGATGCCCGGCCGCCACGCAAAACAGCCACTCCAGCGCCTGTGGTCGCACCTCAACCTGCTCAAAGGTCCGCTGCTGCTCGGCATCACGCCCATCGGGTGCGTACCAGTATCCGAAGTCCGGCAGCAGGCGCCGCTCCGAACCAGCCACACACCAGTGCGCCACCTCATGCAAGGCACTGCGAAAATAATCATGGGCGAAGATGATGCGGTGTTGCGGGTGTTCTGGTGTGGCAGGCAGGTACTCGGGTTCCTGCCCGCCGGCTACCAGGCGGGTGTTGTAAAACACTGCAAAGCACTCGGCAAACAGCCGAATCAAATCCTGATAATCATGGCGCATAGGGGGTTGGCTGTATCGCTGAATCGGCTGATGGACAACGCCGGGCAAGTTGTTAGGATAGGGCGCTTTTCTCCACACTGAGCCACCATGACCAGCAGAAGACCCGCCACATACAAGCATCGCAGTGTAACAGAACTGCGCGCGCTGATCTGGCTGGCCCTGCCCATCATCGCCGCGCAAATGGCCCATACCCTGCTGGGTTTTGTCGATACCGCGATGGCCGGGCGCGTCAGTGCACTGGACCTGGCTGCGGTGGCGCTGGGCAACTCCTTCTGGGTGCCGACCTTCCTGTTTCTGACCGGCGTGCTGATGATCATCACCTCCAAGGTGGCAGCCAACAACGGCAGCGGGCACAACGAACGCAGTGGAGCGCTGGTGCGTCAGGGTGGTTGGCTCGGCGTGATCATCGGCACAATGTGCTGTGCTTTCCTGTTTTCCGTCGAGCCGATACTGCATTGGATGGATGTGCAGCCGGAACTGACCGCCATCACCATGGGCTATCTCAAGGGCGTCGCACTGGGGTTTCCGGCGGTGGCTCTGTACCAGGCCCTGCGCGGTCTGAGCGATGGGCTGTCACAGACCAAGCCGACCATGCTGATCGGTTTTCTGGGTCTGGCACTGAATATCCCGGCCAACTACATTCTGGTCTACGGCAAGCTCGGCTTTCCGGCGATGGGCGCAGTCGGTTGCGGCTATGCAACTGCGCTGGTCATGTGGTTCATGCTCGGCTGCATGTTGGTCTATCTGAAAAGATCCTCGCTTTATAAAGCCTGCCGGCTGTTCGAACGTTTTGACTGGCCGCGCTGGAACGAGCAACGCCATCTGCTTGGCCTCGGCCTGCCGATCGGCATCGCATTGTTTGCTGAAACCAGCATGTTCTGTCTGATCGCCCTGTTGATCGGCGGGCTTGGCGCGGTGGTGGTCGCCAGCCATCAGGTGGCCCTGAATTTCTCCTCGCTGACCTTTATGGTGCCTTTCAGCCTGGGGCTGGCGATCACCGTGCGCGTGGGCCACAACCTGGGGCTGAACGGTGCACGCGCTGGGCTGTTCGCGGCCAAGATGGGTATGGGTGTGGCGTTGCTGTTTGCCTGTATCGCCGCCTCGCTGATGTTCGGCCTGGCCGACTGGATACCGCGGATGTACACCAACGATCAGGCGGTAATAAGCCTGGCCTCTCAGCTATTTGTTTATGCTGCCATCTACCAGTTTTCCGATGCCATTCAGGTGGCCTGCGCCGGCGCTTTGCGTGGCTACCAGGATACCCGCCTGCCGATGGTGTTGACGCTGATCGCCTATTGGCTGATTGGCCTGCCCAGCGGCTACGTGCTGGCCCTGACCGATCTGCTTGGCCCGGCGCAAGGGCCCGCCGGTTTCTGGCAGGGGCTGATCATTGGCCTTAGCGCCGCCGCCCTCTTTCTCGGCCTGCGTCTGGCGTATGTGGGCGCCAGGCGCAAGCGCAAACAGCCCTACGGTATCGCCGGAAAAATCCGGTAACGCCTGTTTCGCCCTGCGCCAGATCGACATGCGATACTCGTGATCCAACCTCTCTCGGGGGATACGATGCGCCTCACTGCACTGCTACTGGCATTCTGCTTGGTTCTTATAGGCTGCGAGCGCGCGCCTGAAGCCAGCCGGCAGATGGATAATTACCTGCAACGCGTGGGCCGCGTACTGGATGCGCCCTGGACGCCCTTTCAGAGCCAGACACTCAGCCAGTATCGTTTCAGCGAGCGCCGCCAGCGCATGCTGCCGCTGGCTGACCAGCGTATCGGCATGCTTGAGTTACTGGTTGAATCACGCCGCTGTCAGACGCTGCAACAGAGCGTCAGCCAACGCAACAGCAGCCTGGGCCGAGTGATGCCCTGGAGTCATCGGCTGGCGGCCGATGGCGAACTGATCCAAGCCCTGGATGACTGTATCGAGGTGCTGCGTGAAAGCCCCGAACGCCAGGCCTTGCTGGCAGATCTGCAGGTGACAGCCACGACCAAGCGCGAAGAACTGCCGGCCGTGTTCTGGAACGCACTGAATGCCAGCAGTGAGCTCGAGTACTACCTGCGCTTTGCCGACGTCCCCTTGCCGGTAGTGCCCGAGCCTTTGAGTGATCAACAGGCCATCAATGCGCTGCAACAGCTCACCCAACTAGGCCAGGCTCTGCCCACTCGGCTGCCGCCACCACGGCCGGAGCTGGAGGCGCATTTCCAGGCCTTGAGGCACAGCGTGCGTAGCAGTGAGCTGATCCACAGCCTCGCGCGGCTGACCCATACGCTGGAGCAGGCCACGCAGATGCTCAGCAGTGAGCGCGCGAAGAAGCTCTGCCCCACAGGGCAGCCGACGCAGCGCTCCAAGGTATTGCTCAATGTATTCGTGACCTTCTATGCCGGCGAGATCCAGCCCTATCTGGCGCAGGTCCAGCGGCTGGGTCAGCCCTGGCAGCAAGCACTCGCAGAGCTGGCCCGGGTACAGGGAATTCCCGAACAGACGCAGCAGTATCTGGACAGCCTTGTTGGCGCCGACAACTCACTCTGGGCCAACTATCAACAGCAACTGGAAGCGCATAGCAGCGCCTGGCAGGAAGTCCTCGGGCGCTGCCAGTCCAGGCCGGGGCAATCCGGCTGGCAAACTCCCGCAGAATAACAACCGGGAGCTGCCGAAGCTTTATTGCTTGCGCAAGATATAACGGTATACCCCATCAGCTTCGCTGCGTTCGACCAGTTCGTGGCCAAGAAAGGAGCAGAAGCGTGGAATGTCGCGCTCGGTGGAGGGGTCGGTTGCCAGCACCTCGAGCAGTTCGCCGGCCTGCATATCACGCACAGCATTGTGCAGCAGCATGACCGGTTCGGGGCACATCAGCCCCTGGGCGTCGAGTTGTTTATGTGGCTGATTGGCCGTCACGGGCGTCTGTCCTGCAGTGGTGAAATAACGCATTATCCGTAAAAGGCCCCGCACTTGCCAGCCGCGCCATCTGCGGCAACACTATCAGATAGAAGCGCCCGCCAAGGCGCCAACCATAGTCTGTCAAACAAGGATTCATTGATGATCAAAGTACTGATCGAGCGCGTTATTGCCGAAGGTCTCGAACAACCCTACGAAGAAGCCGCCCGCAAGGTGATTCAGCAGGCAGTGCAGTCACCCGGCTTTATTTCCGGCGAATCATTTCGTGACCTGGAGCGGCCCAATCACCGTATCGTCATGGTCACCTGGCAGAACCGCCATTCGTGGGAACGCTGGGAGAACTCCCAGGCGCGTTTCGACAGTATCAGCGCCTTTGCCCCGATGCTGCAGGTAGAAGAGCGCATCACCCTGCTCGAGCCGCTGTAGCTATATCTCAAGCATCCAGCAGCCCGGTGGCAATCAGCTGACGGTCTGAATCTTGAAGCTGCCCGCGTGCAGGATACGCACGTGGCAGGTCACTTCTTCGCGGTCACTGTACAACTGCTTGCAGGATACGGTGGCTTTGATGCCGGCCTCATCCAGCGCGTCCTGGACGTGCTCCATGCACTGGATGACCTCGTGATAACGGCGTTTCATCGGCAACTTGAAATTGACGATGGCCTCACGGCACCAGCCACGGCCGACCCAACGCGCCAGCAATGCGCTGGAGCGAGCCGGCTTGTCGACGATATCGCAAACCATCCAGTGCACCGTCCTGTTCGGTTTGAACAGATAACCGTCAGCCTGAATGTGCTCGACCTGGCCGCTGTCCATCAGGCTTTGCGCCATCGGGCCGTTGTCGATGGCAATCACCTTCATGTGCCGATTGACCATTTGCCAGGTCCAGCCACCCGGCGCGGCGCCTAGGTCCACTGCGGTCATGCCGGGTGCGAGGCGCGAGTCCCAGTCATCGCGTGGGATGAAATGGTGCCAGGCTTCTTCCAGCTTCAGGGTGGAACGGCTGGGTGCATCGCGCGGCACTTTAAGGCGCGGGATACCCATCGGCCAGGGCGCAGCGTTATTCGCCCACGACCAGCCAACAAATACCCGCGTGCCGCTCTCGAAACACAGATGCAAACGCGGCATCTCGGTTTTCGCCGGGCGCACGAAGCGGGTCTTGGTCAGCGCTGACTCAAGCGGTTTGCTGAGCTTTTTGGTCAGCGCCGCCATGGCCTTGCCATCGTTGGTATCAGCGGTTTCCAGCCACATGCAGGAGGCAATCGGACCCTTGGAGCAGGCGGTGATGATCGGCGCGATGCGATCTTCCACCGGCACTTCCAGCCAATCACCCAGCGCCCACTGCCGCACAAAAATCAGCTGACGGAAATTCAGCTTGTGCATCAGCCGCTCGGCGTCGCCCTCCCCGGGGCAAACAAAGCGCACCAGCGCCGAACCTTCCTTGGTCACGGCATAACCGGCGATGCCCTTGACGGCGGACAGCTCCTGCATTTCAGCAGCCGCTTCGCCCTCAAATCCGGGACGGCAGTGCAACAACAATTCCTGCATGGTCTAGCTCCAGCATGATTTACCGGCCGCTACTCTACAGGCTGCGCCCTCCGGGTAGAAGCAGAATGCGACGGGGCGGTGGCGGTCTCGGCGCGTAATTGCTGAGTGGCCTCCACCATCGCCGCCAATGCTGCGCGGGTTTCCGGCCAACCGCGGGTTTTCAGGCCGCAGTCCGGATTGACCCACAGGCGTTCGGCCGGCACCACCCTGGCCGCCTTGCGCAGCAACCGCACCATCTCCGCCACCTGCGGCACGCGCGGCGAGTGGATGTCGTAAACGCCGGGGCCGATCGCATTCGGATAGGCGAAGTCGGAGAAGGCTTCAAGTAACTCCATATCCGAGCGCGAGGTCTCGATGGTGATCACGTCGGCGTCCATTGCCGCAATCGAAGCGAGAATATGGTTGAACTCGCTGTAGCACATATGTGTGTGGATCTGAGTCGCGTCCTGTACACCACTGGCGCTCAGGCGGAAAGCGCTTGCCGCCCAATCCAGATAGGCCGGTTGCGCTGCAGCGCGCAACGGCAAACCCTCGCGAAAGGCCGGCTCATCGATCTGGATAATGCCGATGCCGACCGCCTCCAGATCCACCACCTCGTCGCGAATCGCCAGTGCCAGTTGCCGGGCACTCAGCTCGCGGCTGACATCCTCGCGCGGGAATGACCACATGAGCATGGTCACCGGGCCGGTGAGCATGCCCTTCATTGGTTTGCTGGTCAGGCTTTGCGCGTAACGGGTCCACTCCACGGTCATCGGCGTTGGCCGGCTGATGTCGCCAAAGATGATCGGCGGCTTGACGCAGCGCGAGCCATAACTCTGTACCCAACCGAAACGCGAGAAGGCATAGCCGTTCAGTTGCTCGCCGAAGTACTCGACCATGTCATTCCGCTCGGCTTCGCCATGCACCAGCACATCCAGCCCCAACGTCTCCTGTTCACGCACGACCAGGGCAATTTCCTCGCGCATCGCGCTGACGTAATCCGCTTCGGCCAGACGGCCCTGTTTATACGCCTGGCGGCTGGCACGGATCTCGCCGGTTTGCGGAAAGGAGCCGATCGTCGTCGTCGGCCAGGCGGGTAGTTTCAGTGTCTGCTGTTGCAGCCACTCGCGCTGTGGATAGGCTGAGGCGCGCTGGCTATCCTGTGGCTTTACCGCCGCCAGACGCTGCGCCACCGCAGGATCATGAATGCGCGCCGACTGCCGGCGTGCCTGCTGGATCGCATCCGAGGTCGCCAGCGCAGCGCGCACTTGAGCGGCCTGCGGCTCATTCAGCGCCCGCGCCAGCAGACTGACCTCACTGACCTTCTGCGTGGCAAAGGCCAGCCAGGCGAGCAGCTCTTCATCCAACTGGTCTTCACGCTGCAGGTCCACCGGGCTATGCAACAGCGAACAACTGGTCGACACCCAGAGCCTTTCGCCCCAGCGCTCGCTGGCCTGCTCAAGGAGCGCCAGCGCCGCACTCAGATCACAGCTCCAGATATTGCGGCCGTTGACCACGCCCAGCGAAAGCACTTTATAGGTAGGCAAGCGATCAAGAATCAGCGGCAACTGCTCCGGGGCGCGCACCAGATCGACGTGCAGGCCGTCCACAGGCAGATTGCAGGCCAGCCCAAGGTTATCTTCCAGCCCGCCAAAATAGGTGGCCACCAGCTTTTTCAATGGCGCCCGTTGCAGCAGGTTGTAGACACTTTCATAGGCCGCTTTCCAGTCCGCCGGCAGGTCCAGCACCAGTGCCGGCTCGTCTATCTGCACCCATTCCACGCCCTGCTCGGCCAGGCGATGGAATATCTGCACGTAGACTGGCAGCAAGCGCTCAAGCAATTCCAGCTTGTCGAACTCCTCACCCTTGACCTTGCCCAACCATAGATAACTTAGCGGGCCGAGTACTACTGGCTTGACCGCGTGGCCTAGCGCGTGGGCCTCTGCCACCTCGTCAAAGAGTTGTGTCCATTGCAGGCTGAAGGCCTGGTCGCGGCTAAACTCGGGGACCAGGTAGTGATAGTTGGTATCGAACCATTTGGTCATCTCGCAGGCGAAGGTTTCCTTGCCGCCCTGGCTGACGCCTCGGGCCATCTGGAACAAGGTATCCAGAGTCGGCGCAGCTTCTGTCGCAAAACGCGGTGGCACAGCGCCAACAGTCATACTGTGCGTCAGCACCTGGTCGTACCAGGCAAAATCGCCCACCGGCAGTAATTGGATACCGGCATCCGCCTGCAGTTGCCAGTGCCGGGCGCGCAGATCGCGGCCGGTTTGCAGCAAGGCGTCCTGATCAGTCTTGCCAGTCCAGTAAGCCTCAAGTGCCTTTTTCAATTCACGGTCGCGGCCGATGCGGGGGAATCCCAGCGAGTGTGCCAAAGCCATAACGTTCTCCACAGGTGTCTTATGTCGTGGCGCTATGGTCTGCCCAGAAGGATGCTGAATCAAACTCATCCTTTTAATGCTAAACTTCGATTTCATTCATGTTGTGAGATTGGATCATGCTTGAGCTACGTCATCTGCGTACCCTGGCCACCCTGCGCGAAGCCGAAAGCCTGGTGGAAGCTGCCGAGCGCTTGCATCTGACGCAATCTGCGCTGTCCCATCAATTGAAAGATCTTGAAGAACGCCTGGGGCTCCCATTATTTGTGCGCAAGAGCAAGCCGGTGCGCTTTACCAGCGCCGGTCTGCGATTACTGCGGCTGGCGGATAGCCTGCTACCCCAGGTGCGTCAGGCCGAACGCGATCTGCAACGCCTAGCTGGTGGGCAAGCCGGTCGCCTGCATATGGCCATCGAGTGCCACAGCTGTTTCCAGTGGCTGATGCCGACCATCGACCAGTTCCGCAATGCCTGGCCGGAGGTTGAGGTGGACTTTGCATCTGGCTTCTTCTTTGCCCCCCTGCCCGCGCTGGCCCGTGGCGAGCTGGACTTGGTCGTCACCTCCGATCCGCAGGAGATCAACGGCATCAGCTACGTGCCGCTGTTTACCTATGAAGCGGTGCTGGCGATCAGCAACCAGCATCCGCTGGTCAGCCGCAGCCATATCGAGCCTGTCGACCTGGCCGGCGAAACCCTAATCAGTTACCCGGTGGATCGTGACCGGCTGGATATTTTCAAGCAGTTTCTCGACCCGGCCGGCGTCGAGCCTCTGGCCATACGCAACGCCGAATTAACGGTAATGATGATGCAACTGGTCGCCTCCGGCCGCGGAGTGTGCTGCTTGCCCAACTGGGCCATAGCCGAATACCTGCAGCGCGGCTATGTCAGTGCCAGGCCGCTGGGCGCTGAGGGCCTGTACGGCACGCTCTACGCCGCCGTGCGCGAAGACATGCTGGAGATGTCCTACCTGCAGGATTTTCTGCTCACGGCCAAGGACACCTCTTTCGCAACCCTGGATGGTGTCAGCGCTAAAATAAGCACCTAGTCAGTGCAGACATATTCCTCACTTATGTCTCACCCTTAATGACCATTCGCATCTATCTTGAATTGGGCAAAATACAAGATTGTCTGTTAAACGACTCTGTCAAAGTCAAAATGGATTCCCGCCTGCGCGGGAATGACGGTGGGTGCGCAGGATAGCTGAGCCAGGCTTTCAGGTTTCGCTAAGGGGATTGCAACGGGCGTTCGGTATGGCTGATCCAAGAGGGCTTTCGGCTCTGCGACATTGATTGTCAGCTCGGAACCACTTCTTCAGAACGCCACATTACTCCCCTTGACCGTCATCCTCGCGAACGCGGGGATCCATTCTCGGGTTCAACAGCGGCCTTGTGCATTGCTACTTACGGACTGTTCAGCTTTCTGTCCTTTAAATAAAAACAATACGTAGGAGAAGCTCGATGCCTTGTCGCGCAGACAGTAAATTCAACATGAAAACCACCCTCAGGCGACCCCTGATCACCGCCGTCGCTCTAGCAACCGGCTCACTCATACTCGCAGGTTGCCTGGGCGGCAGTGGCAGCAGTAGTAGCCGTTCGGATGAACCTGCCAACCGGGCGCAGTTAACGCTGGCCAACGGTAGCGTCAGCGGCATTGCCGAAGCCGACACACTGGTATGGCACGGATTGCCTTATGCACAGCCCCCAGTCGGCGATCTCCGTTGGCGCGCGCCGCTGCCCCCACTGAACTGGAGTGGGACCCTGGATGCCAGCGAGCGCGCCTCTGAGTGTGTGCAGGCGGAAACCACTACCCAATGGCAGCGCACCTCCAATATGGTGGGGGATGAGGACTGCCTGATTGTCGATATCTACCGGCCAAATCGCAGCGATTTCCAGGATGAGGAGCTGCCTGTCTATGTATGGATTCACGGTGGCTCCAACAACTTTGGCACCGCCAAACAATACGATGGAAGGGCCTTGGCCAATCATTCCGACGTCGTGGTCGTGGTCGTCCAATACCGGCTCGGCCCGCTGGGCTGGTTCTTCCACCCGGATGTACAGACCGGTGGTGCTGATGCTCTGTCGGACTCAGGCAACTTCGGAACACTGGATACCATCCGTGCGCTGGAATGGATCAAGACCAATATCGCCGACTTTGGTGGCGACCCGGACAACGTCACCATTACTGGCGAATCAGCCGGGGCGCATAACGTGCTCAACCTGATGGTATCACCAGAGGCCGGCGGTGGACTTTTCCATCGTGCCATGTCCCAGAGTGGCTCGATGAATACGCGCAGCCCGGCGACCGCACGCAACTCGGCTAACAGCCATATCGAGTGGCTGATTCGCCTGCAGGAAGACCGCAAAACTCCCGATACGCCCATCACCGATACTCAAGCCAGGCAGATGCGTGTGGATATGGAAACGGCCGGCACGCTGGATGAATATCTACGCGCCGCCGAAGGTCGGGACCTCTATCAGGCCGTATTCAACTACAGCTCGTTAAGTGCCTACGGCGCGGTCGAAGATGGCACCGTAATCCCGACTGGCGGCTGGATTCCCAGCTTTACCAGTGGCAATTTCAATAACGTACCGGTGATTCTGGGTGCCAATGAATACGAGCAGAAATCATTTATGCCGTTGTACGGTGGCGCGATAAAAGGGGCCCTACCCAACGTGCCCTCACCAGCAGACAAAACCTGGCTCGACCTGCTGGATGTGGCCTTTACCGGCGATCAGACTCTGGATGATGTGCTGCCCACTCAACTGGACAAGGATACCTACGAGATCACCGGTTACCACGGTGGCCGTGCCTGGCGCGCCAAGTATGTTGACCAGCTTGCTCGGCTGATCAGCCAGCATCAACCTGCGACCTACGCCTATGATTTCCGCTGGGGCACGCAGTCCGGTCCGGCACCTTTCAACTTCATCTATGGCGCAGGCCATGCGGCGGACATATCGTTCTTCTTCGGCGCGGGTGAGGGTTTGTTCGAGTTGCCCTTCACCGATGAAAACGAAGATGGCCGCGTTGCCTTGCAGAAGTCGATGATGAGCTATTTGGCCGACTTTGCCCGCGACGGTGATCCCAATGGCGCCTTAAGCGCAGACCAGCCTGAATGGAACAGTTGGACCCCGGCATCCGGTCAGAACAAGGTCATCGTATTTGACGCCACCAACGACGAGGCTGATGTGAGCATGTCCGCCGAGGAACTGACGCTGACATCCGTCAATGCTGCCTGGACCCTTGCCCTGACCAATGCAGGTCTGGGTCTCCAGGAAATAGGCACGTTACCGGTCATTTTCGGGCAGTCGCCCACTTACTCAACGCCCTAGAACGACTAACCAGCAGTGAAAAAACGGGACCGAGGGTCCCGTTTTTAATGGATAGCCGGCTCTCGCTAACAGCAGTTAATTGCAACAAACCAGCAATCATGTCTCAAATTTAACCCGAATAGGCGAATGTCATGTCGTGTCTCTGGCGCTAGGATTTGTCTCGTACCGATCCTGCTGTTGGTTTTCCAGAGGTCTCAACTGAAACAAAAACAACACCAAAGAGAGATCAATCATGACTTCATTCAGCTGCAAACTCACTGCCATGGCTGGCGCCATGCTGCTGTCCACATCCGTGCTGGCAACCAATCCTACCCCGCCGCCAAGCGGAGGCGGCGACGGCACCTTCCCGCCGGTATCCAGTTTTGACAGCAGTGGCCCCTTTGCCACCACCAGCGGTAACGAAGGCCCCAGCTGCCGAATCTATCGCCCGCGCACACTGGGTCAGGATGGGCTGCGCCACCCGATCATTATCTGGGGTAATGGCACCGGCAGCACCCCTACTACTTACAGCAGCCTACTCGATCACTGGGCCAGCCATGGCTTTGTTGTTGCCGCCGCGCGCACTTCCAACGCCGGTTCCGGTGATCAGATGATCGCGTGTCTGGACTATCTGGTGCAGCAGAACGGCCGCAGCACAGGCACCTATGCCGGCAATCTGGACGTGAACCGGGTGGGCAGCACCGGGCATTCGCAAGGCGGTGGCGGTTCGATCATGGCTGGGCGCGATAGCCGCGTGACGGTAACCGCACCCTTCCAGCCCTATACCATTGGCCTGGGCCATCGCAGCACGTCACAAGGGCAGCAGAACGGCCCCATGTTCCTGATGACCGGCGGGCGCGACACCATTGCCTCGCCAACGCTGAATGCTGCGCCCGTGTTCCGCCGCGCCAATGTGCCGGTATTCTGGGGTGAGCGCACCACTGCCGGGCACTTTGAACCGGTCGGTAATGGGGGTGACTACCGGGGTCCCTCGACCGCCTGGTTCCGCTACCATTTGATGGATGACTCGTCTGCCGAAAGCACCTTCTACGGCGCACGTTGTGACCTGTGCACCAATTTCCGCTGGGATGTGCAGCGCAAGGGCATCAACTGATCAGGCCACTTGATCTACTTGCACAGCGATAAAAAAGGACTGGCCTCTGCCGGTCCTTTTTCATACCGCATAAAACCTCACAATCGATACGATTTAACCATAAGTATCATTCATACACCCGAATAGGCGAGTGTTCGTTATTAATGCCGGGAGTATTGTCTGTATCGCAATGAGCCTGCCGTCGGTCTTAGGCCAGAAGCTCATGAGGCGCAACAACAATACTCCTAGCAGAGATAACCATGAAAACATCCACTTTCTCTCTCACTGGCCTGGCGGCTGCGCTGCTGGTATCCACTAGCGTACTGGCCAGCAACCCCACCCCACCGCCCACCAACCCAGGCGATGGTTCTTTCCCACCGGTCTCCGACTTCAGTCGTGCTGGCTCCTTTGCCACCACCAGCGGCAATGCCGGACCAAGCTGCACCATTTACCGCCCGCGCACCCTAGGTGAACAGGGCCGCCGCCATCCGATCATCCTCTGGGGCAACGGCACTGGCGCTACGCCGAGCACCTACAGCGGTCTTCTGGAACACTGGGCCAGTCATGGCTTTGTGGTGGCTGCGGCGCGCACCTCGAATGCAGGCTCGGGTTCGGAAATGATCGCCTGTCTGGACTATCTCATCCAGGAAAACGGCCGCAGCTCAGGCACCTACGCAGGGCGTCTTGACGTGAACCGGGTCGGCGCCTCCGGGCACTCGCAAGGTGGCGGTGGCTCTATCATGGCTGGCCGCGACAGCCGCATCCGGGTGACCGCGCCCTTCCAGCCCTATGTTCTAGGCCTCGGCCATGTCAGCTCTTCGCAGCGCCAGCAGAACGGCCCGATGTTCCTGATGACCGGCAGCTCCGACACCCTGGCTGGCCCCACCTTGAACGGTCGCCCGGTCTTCAACAACGCTAATGTGCCGGTGTTCTGGGGTAACCTGCGCGGCGCCAGCCACTTCGTTCCAGTAGGCAATGCGGGCGATTATCGTGGGCCGTCCACCGCCTGGTACCGTTACCATCTGATGAATGACGGTAATGCCGAAAGTACCTTCTATGGCAGCAACTGCCGTCTGTGTACCGACCGTAACTGGGAAGTGCAGCGCAAAGGCATCAATTGAGGCACGTCCAGCATCATTATTGATGTGAATCGGCCGGTTATCTTCGGGTAACCGGCTTTTTTGTTATCGGCTATGCTGCGGGATTCATCCCCCTTCCGGAGCCTGACCGATGACAACAACAGCACAACTACCCGTGGCCCTGATAACCGGAGCAGGCAGCGGCATTGGGCGCGCCACCGCGCTGTCCTTGCTCAAAGCCAACTACCGGGTGGTACTGGCCGGGCGCCGTGCTGAACAATTGGAGGCTACCCGCTCCGCCGCAGGCGACAAGGCAGGTAATGCCCTGGTGGTGGTCACCAATGTGCGCCAACCCGATTCCGTCAAAACCCTGTTCGACGCCACTTACCAACATTTTGGCCGCCTGGATCTGCTGTTCAACAATGCCGGCACCGGCGCGCCGCCTGTCCCGCTGGAAGAGGTCAGTTTTGAGCACTGGCAAGCCACGCTGGAAACCAATCTGACCGGCGCCTTTCTCTGCACTCAGCAAGCATTCAGGATCATGAAGGATCAGCAGCCGCAAGGTGGACGGATCATCAATAACGGTTCGATATCCGCCCACGCGCCACGGCCGAACTCGGCGCCTTACACTGCGACCAAACACGCAATGACCGGTCTGACCAAGTCAACCTCTCTGGATGGCCGGCGCTACAACATCGCCTGTGGGCAGATTGATATCGGCAACGCCGGCACCGAGATGACCGAGCGCATGAAGCACGGGGTCCCGCAGGCCAATGGCGACATGGCCGTTGAAGCCATGATGGATGTGGACCACGTCGCCCAGGCTATCGTGCAGATGGCCAGCCTGCCATTGGAAAGCAATATCCAGTTCATGACCATCATGGCTACAAAAATGCCTTTTATCGGGCGCGGGTAGAAGCTTCGGCGATTTTCGCCGACGTATTGCTCGACTGACAAGTCAGCGAGCAATACGACTAAAGTAGGGGGTCAACAGCCGAATCATCCTATGATTCACAGCCGGGACACTTCTAATCTTGGTATCGTCCTTGCTACTATAGGCAGCCAGAGAGCCAAACCATAAAGTCACACAGGCAGTGAACATGAGCAGTCAACCTACCCCCCTTTCCATGGCGCTATCGCAGCGCAAATCTGATGAACGCGCTACGCCGATCACCGCCTTTCGCATGGCCACCCGCTGGTGGCTCGATGGGCGACGGCTGAACCTGTCGTTGCTCGCTGAAGAGCTGGGCATTGGCAGGGCTACCCTGATGCGCTGGGTCGGCAACAAGGACCTGCTAATGGGCGAAATCCTCTGGTCCCAGTACAAGTACATCTACGACAAGGCCATCGAGCGCGCCGCCGAAGATGAGTCACTGGATGGCATCGAATATCTGGTGCAGATTTATACCGATATCAATATCGCGCTGATCAACGCCAAGCCCATGCATGACTTTCTGCATGCGGAGCCGCAGTGGGGCTTGCAGCTGCTTACCTCGAATATTTCCGGACTGCAGAGCCGCCTGATTGAAACCTGGCGCACGCTGTTCGATGAGCAGATCAAGGCCGGCAAGATCAACCCGGAGATGGACGCAGATAGCCTGGCCTACTTCATTATCCGGATTGGCGAGGGCGCCATTTACTGTGACCTGATTTGCGGCCGCACGCCGGATCCGGGTCCAGCAAGCCAGGCATTCCGCCTACTGGTCAATGGCCACAGCCGCTGATCATATTGATCTGGACGTGGCCGAACCCAAGCGCGAAAGACCATTGAGCTGTGTATTCAGCCGCGCCGCACTGGCCAGTCCAGACTGAAATCTGCGCCACCCAGCGCGCCGGAGCACCCTACTCGGGCGCGCCCGTCATGCCAGTAGATCACTCGCCTTACAATGGATAGCCCCAGCCCATAGCCGCCTGAAGCTCGCGTGCGGCTGTCATCCAGACGCAGGAAGGGGGTAAATATGCGCTCGCGCCACTCTTCCTTGATGCCCGGGCCATCGTCTTCCACATTAACGATACAGCGGCCATAGGTAACCCGTATGCTGATGCGTACCTGACTCACCGCATGGCGCTGCGCATTGCTGACCAGATTGGTAATCGCCCGGTGCAGATACCGCGGCTCTGCTTCGATACGCTCCGCCCGCCCCAAAGACAAATCCTGAACATCCAGCGTCACGTGCTGATGCAGCGGGCCCAGCTCGCTGACCACCTGCTGCACCATCGCCGGCACATTCACCCACTGCATGTTCAGCGCCGGGGCCCCCTGTTCTAGCCGAGCATAGGTGAGAATTTCATCAACCAGCTTGTCCAGCTCGCTGAGGTCGCCATCCATCCCGTGCAGATAGCGAGTGACGTCTGCCTCATTGTCGGATGTTTCAACCATTTCCAGGCCAAAACGCAAGCGCGCGATAGGCGTGCGCAGTTCGTGAGACACCGCACCAATCATCTCGCGCTGGGTGCGCATCAGGCGTTGCAGATGGCTGGCCATATCATTAAAGGCCTTGGCCAGGCGCCCTACGGAATCCGCTGCGGCTTCATCCACCCGCGCATCAAGATTGCCACGGGTAACGTGTGTGGCCGCCGCTTCCAACACCATCAGCCGTTGCTCCAACTGACGGACCAGCAGATAGATCAACAGACCGGACAAGGTCAGTACCAGCACGCCGATGATCAACAACATCTGCGCCGGATATTCTTTCATCTGGTAGAGCGGTCCCAGGCTCAACACCCATTGGGTGTCAGGGATCTTCATGTACAGCAATACCGAATCGCCGTCCGGGCCCAGTGTCATAAGGGTATCGAATTCATCCAGCCGACGACGCTGGTCGGCATCCAGATCCGCCTCATGCATACGGGTCAGGATCAACGGATAACCAAAGCCCTTATCGCGCCGTAGCTGCTGCAGCCGCAGAGGCATATCCGCTTCAGGCCGGCGTACCAGCTCATCTGAAATCAGAAACAGCGTCGCGCGCCCCAACTGCTCAGTGATGCGATGAATCTCGGTGGTCAGGACCAACTCACTGTGCAGATCCACCAGGCTGTACACGCGCACATCATCAGTGCCACTGGGTTTGACCAGCACCTGCCCGCGGATCAACCTCGCCCAACTGCCAGAATCAAGATCCAGCTCTTCCAACGGCTTCAACTCCAGCGGCACACCAATTAGCCGCTGCCAGGCGGCCATCGCGCGCAAACGCTCGGCGTTGTCCATGGGATTGAGGTTGTCCGCCATCAGGCGGAAGGTACCGCTGGCAATGCGCTCGCGATAGTCCTCGGCGCGCACGTCGTTGATCAGATGAATACTCAAGAGCGCCAGTAGCGACACCGTGACCAGAATCAGCAGCATGCCGCCATAGATGCGCAGGAAGATGGAGTTCATTCAGGGTTGGACGGCAACAAACAGGTAACCCTTGCTACGCACGGTCTTGATGATGCGGGGCAGTTCAGGATCATCACCGATTTTCGGTCGGATACGGGAGATACGCACATCGATGGAGCGATCCTGCCCGTCATACTCAATGCCGCGCAACGAATTGAATATCTCCTCACGGCTCAACACCCGGCCCGCGTTACTGGCCAGCAACCAGAGCAGATCAAACTCCGCACCGGTCAGATCAATCAATTCGTTCTGCAGCCAGGCTTCCCGACGGGCCTGATCGACCACCAGCGGGCCGAAGGTCAATCGCGTCACTTCACGCTCAGCGGTTGACTCACTATCAACACTGCGGCGCAGCAGTGCACGAATGCGCGCCAGCAAAACCTGGGGGCGCACGGGCTTGTTGACATAGTCATCAGCACCCAGCTCCAGCCCCTGGATATGGTCCTCATCCTCGCTGCGCGCGGTGAGCATCAGAATCGGCCGCGCGTAGCCAGTAGCGCGCAAACGCTTGCAGATAGATAAACCATCTTCGCCTGGCAGCATCAGGTCCAGCACCACAAGATCCGGGTGGCTGGCAAGAATACGCTCTACCGCGCCGCCGCCATCAGTGAGCAGCTCCACCTCCAAACCCTGGGACACCAGAAACGCCTCGATCAAGGCTGCCAGCTTAAGATCGTCTTCGACTATCAGTATTCGTCCGCTATCTGCATGCACCACAGCACCAACCCCGACTTTCCCGCGAGTGAGACAGGCGATTGTAGCAACAGCTCGGCAAAAGACCTACCCGCTATACCGGCAACTGACCGTTCAGCGGACAGACACTACATATAGTAATTATTTTTGCGGCCTGGCTATCGACCAACAACGCCCGCGAAGCCTTTAAAATAGCCATCCAGAGCTATTTCACCCCTGTGATCGCCATTAAACAGCCATCAGGCCGCAGCAATATATGGGCTTGCACAACAGCAAATCACACACTATCTTGTGCTTCACACAAAACACATCACTACATGTTGATTAATTTGCAACAGCCCAGGCAACACCTTACCAAGGCGGCCTGCAACCACTATATGTAGTAGCTCTCAATTACCAGGCCATGCCAAGGAGATCGTCATGCAGCCCACCCCACTCCACACCGAACCCACCCAGGCGAATACGCTGCCAGGCGATCAGCACGAGCAGGATCTGAACCTCACCGCCCCTGGGCAGATTCGCGTGATCAAGCGCAACGGCACCCTGGTTGGTTACACCGATGACAAGATCAAGGTCGCCATCACCAAGGCGTTTCTCGCGGTAGAAGGTGGCCAGGCTGCCGCCTCCAGTCGTATTCACCAGACAGTGAACGAGCTGACCGAGACCATCAGCAATATCTTCAAGCGCCGCATGCCCTCAGGCGGCACCCTGCATATCGAAGAGATTCAGGATCAGGTCGAGCTGGCACTGATGCGTGCTGGCGAGCAGAAAGTAGCGCGTAGCTACGTGCTGTATCGCGAAGAACATTCACGCCAGCGCCAGGCGCGCCAGCCAGTCGAAGCCCACCCGAGCCTGAACGTGACCCAACCCGATGGTAGCCGCGTACCGCTGGATATGGGGCGCCTGCATACCATTATCGACGAAGCCTGCGAAGGGTTGGCCGAAGTGGATGCCAAGCTGATCGAACGCGAAACCCTGAAGAACCTGTATGACGGCGTCACTCAGCACGATGTGAATACCGCTCTAGTCATGACGGCACGCACCCTGGTCGAGCGCGAGCCGAACTACAGCCACGTCACCGCCCGCTTGCTGATGGACA
Organism: uncultured Pseudomonadaceae bacterium; assembly: GCA_963974865.1. Classification (GTDB taxonomy): domain Bacteria; phylum Pseudomonadota; class Gammaproteobacteria; order Pseudomonadales; family Pseudomonadaceae; genus Halopseudomonas. The sequence goes on from CAXBEU010000006.1 coordinate 31,178, forward strand.
CCCTGCGTGCAGAAGCGCTGGGCTTTCTTGGCGTGGCCGACAGTGCCACGCACCACGAGATGGCTGACCTGTATGCCAAGGCCCTGCCCGCCTATATCAACAAGGGTGCGGAGCTGGAGCTGGTTGACTCACGTCTGAAGGAATTCGATCTGGCCGCCCTGGGCGCTGCGCTGGACCACACGCGTGATCAGCAGTTCTCCTACCTGGGCCTGCAGACCCTGTACGACCGTTACTTCATCCACAAGGATGGCGTACGTTTCGAATTGCCGCAGATCTTCTTTATGCGAGTGGCCATGGGCCTGGCGATTGAAGAGTCCGACCGCAACGGCCGCGCCATCGAGTTCTACAAGCTGCTGTCGAGCTTCGACTATATGGCCTCGACGCCGACCCTGTTCAACGCAGGCACCCTGCGCCCGCAACTGTCCAGCTGCTATCTGACTACCGTACCGGACGAACTGTCGGGCATTTACCACGCGATCCATGACAACGCCATGTTGTCCAAATTCGCTGGCGGCCTGGGCAACGACTGGACCAACGTGCGTGCACTGGGCTCCTACATCAAGGGCACCAACGGCAAATCCCAAGGCGTTGTGCCCTTCCTGAAAGTGGTCAACGACACCGCCGTTGCCGTAAACCAGGGCGGCAAGCGCAAGGGCGCCGTGTGCGCCTATCTGGAAACCTGGCACCTGGACATCGAAGAATTCCTCGAATTGCGCAAGAACACCGGCGACGACCGCCGCCGCACCCACGACATGAACACCGCCAACTGGATTCCTGACCTGTTCATGAAGCGCGTATTCGAAGACGGCAAGTGGACCCTGTTTTCCCCGTCCGATACGCCCGACCTGCACGACCTGACCGGCAAGGCCTTCGAAGAGCGTTACGAGTATTACGAAGCGCTGATCGAGTACGGCAAACTCAAGCTGCACAAGACCATCCAGGCCCGCGATCTGTGGCGCAAGATGCTCAGCATGCTGTTCGAAACCGGCCACCCGTGGATCACCTTCAAGGACGCCTGCAATCTACGCAGCCCGCAGCAGCACGTCGGCGTGGTACACAGCTCCAATCTGTGCACCGAAATCACCCTGAACACCTCGGCCGATGAAATCGCCGTATGTAACCTGGGCTCGGTCAACCTGCCGAACCATATCGTGGACGGCAAGCTGGACACTGCCAAGCTCGCGGCCACCATCAAGACCGCCGTACGCATGCTGGATAACGTCATCGACATCAACTATTACAGCGTGCCGCAGGCCAAGAACTCCAACCTCAAGCACCGCCCGGTCGGTCTGGGCATCATGGGCTTTCAGGATGCGCTCTACTTGCAGCACATTGCCTACGGCTCCGATGCCGCAGTGAGCTTTGCCGACCAGTCGATGGAAGCGGTCAGCTACTTCGCGATTCAGGCCTCCTGCGACCTGGCCGAAGAGCGTGGCAGCTATGCGACCTTTGAAGGCTCCTTGTGGAACCAGGGCATACTGCCGCTGGACTCGCTGGACATACTCATCGAGCAGCGCGGCGCCAAGTACATCGAAGTGGATCGCAGCCAGACCCTGGACTGGGAGCCCCTGCGCCAACGTGCGAAGAAAGGCATCCGCAACTCCAACATCATGGCCATCGCCCCGACCGCGACCATCGCCAACATTACCGGCGTATCCCAGTCGATCGAGCCGACGTACCAGAACCTCTACGTCAAATCGAACCTGTCCGGTGAGTTCACCGTGATCAACCCCTACCTGGTCCGCGACCTCAAGGCGCGCGGCCTGTGGGATCCGGTCATGGTCAATGATCTGAAGTTCTACGACGGCTCCGTGCAGCAGATCGACCGCGTACCCGCTGACCTGAAGGCGCTGTACGCCACCGCCTTTGAAGTCGAAACCAAGTGGATCGTCGAAGCCGCCAGCCGCCGTCAGAAGTGGATTGACCAGGCGCAGTCACTCAACCTGTACATCGCCGGAGCCTCCGGCAAGGCACTGGACGTGACCTATCGCATGGCCTGGTACCGTGGTCTGAAAACCACCTACTACCTGCGCGCCCTGGCCGCGACCAGCACCGAGAAATCCACCGTGGACACCGGCAAACTCAACGCCGTCTCCAACGGCGCCCCCGCCGGCCTCACCGCCGCCGGCCCAGCCCCGGTGCCCAAAGCCTGTGCGATTGATGAGCCGGATTGCGAGGCGTGCCAGTAAGGGCTGCGGCAAGCCTCAAGTTGCAAGCGATAAGCGACAAGCAGCTCGGGGCTTGCCCAATTAGGTAGGAGCAAGGGACCCGTTGGGAGCGACGGCCGGTGTAGGGGCGACGACCCCTGTGGGAGCACTGCCCCTGTGGGAGCCACGGCCCCGTCGCGAAGGCGGACAACCCCTTCGCCGCGAGGCCGCGGCTCCCACCCAGCGTCCACCAACACCCCCGTCATTCCCGCGAACGCGGGAATCCATTTTGACCTTGGGCACTGGCATTGCCCATTGCGTAACAACGAACACAACAGCGACATCGGACGGACCAGACCCCCCCCCCCGAGCCGCCACAGACACCAACTTGCAGCTTGCCGCTTAAAGCTTGCCGCTGCGACCAAAGGGAGCCAAACCATGCTCAGCTGGGACGAATTAGATACCGAAGACACCACAGCCCCCACAAAAAAGGGAGCGTCGAACGCCGCCTCAAACCAGGCCAATAGCGCAGACGCACAACTCGACCAGCAGGCCACCGCCGCCGTCGACAACGCTCGCCACGTCGCCAACGACGACTCCGACGCCGTCGCCCGGGCCAAAGCCGCTCTCGATCAACTGGACATCCAGGAAGGCCTCGACGAGCTGGAAGGCTCCGCTGCACGAGTCAACGTTGACGCCAAGCAGATGATCAACTGCCGCGCCGATCTCAACCAACTGGTGCCGTTCAAATACGAATGGGCCTGGCAGAAGTACCAGGACGGCTGCGCCAACCACTGGATGCCGCAAGAGGTCAACATGACCGCCGACATCGCCCTGTGGAAAACACCCGAAGGCCTGACCGACGACGAGCGCCGTATCGTCAAACGCAACCTCGGCTTCTTTTCCACCGCCGATTCGCTAGTTGCCAACAATCTGGTGCTGGCCGTGTACCGCCTGATCACCAACCCCGAGTGCCGCCAGTACATCCTGCGACAGGCCTTTGAAGAGGCAATCCACACCCACGCCTATCAGTACTGCATCGAATCACTGGGCATGGACGAAGGCGAGATCTTCAACATGTACCACGAGATTCCCTCGGTCGCGAAAAAAGCCGCCTGGGGTCTCAAGTACACTCGCTCGATCTCCGACCCAACCTTCAACACCGGCACCGTCGAGACCGACAAGGAACTGCTGCGCAACCTGATCGCCTACTACTGCGTACTGGAAGGCATCTTCTTCTACTGCGGTTTCACCCAGATCCTGTCCATGGGCCGCCGCAACAAAATGACCGGCGTCGCCGAGCAGTTCCAGTACATCCTGCGTGACGAGTCCATGCACCTGAACTTCGGCATCGACGTGATCAATCAGATCAAGATCGAGAACCCGCACCTGTGGGATGCCAGCATGAAAGACGAAGCCACGCAGATGATCCTGCAAGGCACCCAGCTGGAAATCGAATACGCCCGCGACACCATGCCCCGCGGCGTACTCGGCATGAACGCCGCAATGATGGAGGAGTACCTCAAGTTCATCGCCAACCGCCGCCTGACTCAAATAGGCCTGAAAGAAGAGTATCCAGGCACAGTGAATCCCTTCCCGTGGATGAGCGAAATCATGGATTTGAAGAAGGAGAAGAACTTCTTTGAAACGCGGGTAATCGAATATCAGACCGGTGGCGCGCTGAGCTGGGACTGATGGATCAGGGACACGGCCGCGCCGTGTCCCCGACAATCGGATAGCAGTGGGTTATCCGGCGATCTGCGCTTTGTTGAAAGCCTTTTGCGACGGAACCCCTGCTGGCAGAACCCGTCGCAAGATGTCAGCCAACGTGATCACGCCACGCACTTCGTTCCCCTCCATCAACACGGCCAAGTGGGCACTGGCTTCGCGCATGCGCGCAAGGGCTTCGTAGACTGGCGTTTGCGCCCCTAGAATAAAGGCTGGTCGTGCGCATTCTTTAGCAGGCTGGGTATCTGCCAGCAGCAATGTATCGCGCACATGCACAACCGAGGGCGGAGCCCCATCCTGCCCAAGCATAAGAATACGCATATGCTTCGATTCAAACGCAGCAGCGCGTACATCCGCGACGGTTGCCTGAGATGTGACATGGGCCGACTTCAACCCCTTGTCCACCAGCGCCTCAACTGACAGCGTGCCGAGGTCAATCAACCCGGAAATCTGCTGCTGCATCTGCGGCTCTAGCGCGCCAACATTGGCCGAGTGCTCTACCAGTTGTCTGATGGTGGCAATGTCCCGACCGCCAACAGCGGCGCTTTCAACTGGCTCCACGCCGGCAGCCCTTACCAGGCGGTTGGCAATACTGTTCACCCAGTTCAAGAACGGACGTAGCGGCCAGATATAGGCGCGCGAAATAACCCCAATGGACAATGCAGAGGTCTCCGGGTGCGCAATAGCCCAAGACTTCGGAGCCATCTCGCCGACCACCAGATGCAGAAAGGTCACGACAAACAGTGCCAAGGCAAATGCGACACCGCCAGCGGCCCATTCCGGCATTCCCATGGCCGTAAACATTGGCCCCAGCCATGAATCGACCGCAGGTTTGCTCACCGCGCCCAGCACAAAGGTACACACGGTAATACCCAACTGCGCCCCAGCGAGCATCAGCGTCAGGTCATTCATGCCTCGAAGCGCGGCCCTGGCGGACAGGCTGTTAGCAGCCAACTGCTCAAGGCGCTGACGCCGAGCCCCAAGCAGGGCGAACTCGATGATCACAAAAAATGCGCTCAGGGCGATCATGGCGGTGGTCGCCAAAAGAATAATCAATACGTCGCTCACAGGTCACCCTCCGCAGCCGTTATCTCGACCAGCCGTACACGCAACTCAGTGGGCACATGCCGCTCTATCTTCAGCACATCAACCTCGATACGGTGCCTGACGGGTTCGTCTGCCACCAGCTCAGCCGGATCCACTGGCAGATCGATCAGCACACACTGTCCCTCGACGGGCAAGGCACCAAGTTCTGCAATCAACATACCGGCGATGGTTTCCACATCGCCCCTTGGCAGGTCGTAGCCAATAGCGCGCTCAACCTCGTCAAGGTGAACGTCGCCGTCCATGATCCAGACACCTTCGCCGCCGTCTACGACAGGTTTGTGGGTTTGAGTATCGTGCTCGTCAGTAATGTCACCCACCACTTCCTCGGCCAGATCCTCGAGGGTGAGTACGCCAGCGAAGCCGCCGTACTCATCGATCACACAAGCCAGCTCGTTATGAGTGTCAATCAACTGCTGAAGGGCGTCAGGAAGCAGCATCAGCGTAGGCACGACGGTTGCCGGTCGCATAACAGACCCAACCAGTTGGTCGGGGCCGTCGCTCGCAAGGCGCAAGATCACATCCACCATATGTACAACACCGACCACACTGTCGTCTTCGTCATTGATAACCGGGTAACGTGTGTGCGCGCGGGCCATAAGATCACGCACTTCAGCGAGCGTAGTCTCGGGTTCTACCCAGTCGACTTGCGCTCTGGGGACCATGGCATGCTCGACGTCGCGCTGAGGAAAATCGAGAATTCGATCCAGCATCAGCGACAGTTCATGCGGCAGGTCGCCGCTATCACGCGAGTCAGCGATGATACGCGGCAGATCCTCGGCAGAGGCGCTCACATCCAGATCATGGATGGGTTCGATGCGCAGCAAGCGCAGAAATATATTCGCCGACTTGTCGAAAAAACCGATCAACCAGCCAAACACTGTGAGATAGATCAGCGTTGAGTTAGCCAGACCGCGGGCCAGCGGCTCGGGGTTGGCGATAGCCAGGTTCTTTGGGAAGAGCTCACCGAATATCATCTGAATGATGGTCGCCAATACCAAAGCCGATACTGTGCCGATGGCAACGCCAACTGCAACGGGCACGCCCGCACCGCCCAGAAGCACACCGAGTGACTGACCGACCAGCGGTTCTGCGACAAATCCAACCATCAGGCCCGTTACAGTGATACCCAGCTGGGCGCCAGAGAGCATAAAGCTGGTACGCTGGGTAACCTTGAATGCCCGCTGTGCAGCGACATCACCCTCGGCGGCACGTGCAGCCAATCGAGTACGATCGACCGACATATAGGCAAATTCCTGAGCAACAAAGTAGCCATTGGCAGCGATGATCGCCAGGATAACGAGAATGCCAAGAAGTAAAAGCAGGATGGGTTCGATCACGATGGCAGTACCCGCGAGGAAATAACAGCAGGGCTACTGAAGGTCGATAAGGCGTTCACGGGTACTGATGCTTCCTATGTAATGAGATTCCGCGATCCTATCAGAGTAGTGGAACTGCGCAATTAATATCTGAAGCGCACTACTGCCAGCGCGCTTAACGCTTGATGCAAACGAACAGAGCATTGCCTGACGCGCCATTCCAGGGCATGAGCTTCTCGTAATCATGCTCCAGCACATGCACTTCAAAATACGGGTCCAGCAACGTAACCAGCTCAGTGAAACTGACCGCCACCATCGGGTGTTGGTCGTGCCAGACCTGCGTTTCACCACCCATGGTTTTTTCAATACGCAGCTTCAACGATTGCTGCTCGCCAGCGCCCGCATAGTGCCAAGCAGAGCTAAAGCTGAATACGGCATCAGCCTGCTGGACGCTGTGTGAAGCGAAGGAGCTGTTATCGATCTGCTGCTTGTCGACCGCGTTAAAGCAGAACAGCCCGCCGTCAGCCAAAGCTGTGTGCACGCTGGAGATGCATGCCTGCAACCGCTCAACGCTGGCGCTGTAATGAATGGAATAGAGAAAGCAGGTAATCAGGTCGCACGGCTGGCTAATGTTGAATGCACACATATCCTGCAAGGAGAATTGCGCTTCCGGACAGCGAGACTGCGCCCGATCCAGCATCGGTTGGTTGATGTCCAGCCCGCTGCTCTGGTAGCCCGCATCAAGAAAATAACGCACATGCGGACCGGTACCGCAGGCCAGGTCCAGATGCCTTTTGCCGCCATTACCGAAAAGCTGCTGCAGGCGCTGAACGCACTGGCTCTGCGCGCTGTAATCGATATCGGCACACATCAAATCGTAGTACGCCGACAGGTCGGTATAAATAGCGGTTCTGGGCATAATGATTGAAAGCTGAGCGGTGGGGCGCGAATCATATATCGGAACATGGAAATCGCCCACCACTGTATGTTGAAGGCAATCTCTGGCCAGAGAATTGCCTTGAAACAACTGTGATCAAGCGCCAAACAAGCACTGCGTTACTCTGACCAAAATCGCACAAACTCAGGTAGGAGCGGCCGCCTGGCCGCGAAGCAGAATGCATGGACCCAGCCCCTTCGCGGCGGGGCCGCCGCTCCCACCAAGCTGCCATCAAGCTCCCATTAAACCCAGCCGAGGGCACACATGACCGCACCGCTTATTTCCGCCAGGGCGACCGCCGCTCTGCAAAACCTGTTTATTGGCGATGCCTTGGCCATGCCGGTGCATTGGTTCTATAACGTACGGGATATCGACGAGGCATTCCCCGGAGGCATCCACACCTTTGAGGCGCCACCGTTATTTCACCCCTCCTCAATCATGTCGCTGCACTCCACCAGCCGAGGCGGTCGCAAAACCGCTGGAGGCCAAGTGCAAACCGACATCGTCGGCGGTGTGATCCTCAAGGGCAAAGAGCCGTTCTGGGATCGCCCCAACATGCATTACCACCAGGGCATGCGCGCCGGGGACAACACCCTCAACGCCCATTGTGCGCTGACCCTCATGCAGGTAATGAACAAAGCCGACGGGCACTACGATCGCGATGGGTTTCTGCAGGCCTATGTTCAACTGATGATGGCCGATGAACCGGCGCACCCGGATACCTACGCCGAGTCCTACCACCGCGGCTTTTTCGCCAACCTGGTCAAAGGTCTGCCGGCTGATCAGTGCGCCGCCGTTACCCACGACACCCCCTCCGTCGGCGGCCTGACCACCATTGCCCCGCTCGCCATCGGCGAACGCCTGCGCGGCACCCCATTGGCTGATACGCGCCAGCTATGCCGTGAGCATCTAGCCCTGACCCATCCGGACGCCAGCCTGGCAGAGGTATGTGACGCCTATGTCGATCTGATTGATGGATTGCTGTTTCGTGATAGCGATGCTTCGGTGCCAGAACTGCTGCTGAAAGCCACGCGCGGCCTACCCCGTCGCGAACTGAGCAAACTGGTCGACGGCAATCGCCCGGAGCGGGAGGTTATCGGCCGCGTGCTCTCCCCGGCCTGTTATATCAGCGATTCCTGGCCCGCCGTACTTTATCTAGCCTGCAAGCACCAGCAGGATCCGCTACGGGCGCTACAGATCAACGCCGAAGTTGGTGGCGATAATGTGCACCGGGGTGCAGTGCTGGGTGTTTTGTTGGGGCTGACCCATGGCGCGCCAGCCGGCGATCTGTTTGCGCAGTTGACCAAACAGGCAGTCATCAGTGAGGCCATTCAGAAGCTCGTTACCTACTAGCTTGGCGTAAAGAGCTTACTCCGCTTGGATTCCCGCCTTCGCGGGAATGACGGGAGGGGGCGGGAATGACTAGGATGGAAAGAATGGCAAGGGTGGAAGGAATGGCGGGACGGCGGGGATGGTGGGGATATACGACCGGCCGTAGGGCCAACCCCGGTAGGAGCGACGGCCCCGTCGCGAAGCAGAATCCGCCAACTCCCAGCCAAAACACTGCCAGAAACCCGATACACTCCCCCTACCGTCAAGGCAAAAAACTACCCCCCAGGAGCCCCAGATCATGCAGACAATCACCCTAGGCGCAACAGCGGTCCCACGCATCGGCCAAGGCACCTGGCGCATGGGCGAAGATGCCAACCAACGCCAAGCCGAAGTCCGCGCCCTGCGTGAAGGCCTGGATCTGGGTATGACGCTGATCGATACCGCGGAAATGTACGCTGAAGGCGGCGCAGAACAGATAGTTGGCGAAGCGATTTGTGGCCGGCGCGACGAGGTCTATCTGGTCAGCAAGGTCTACCCGCACAACGCCAATGCTGCCGGCGTGCAAGCCGCCTGCGAGCGCAGCCTGCAGCGCCTGGGTACAGAAACGATTGACCTATACCTGCTGCACTGGCGCGGGCAATATCCACTAAGCGAGACAGTAGCCGCCTTTGAGCAACTACGTGATCAAGGCAAGATTCGCCACTGGGGCGTGTCCAACTTCGATGTAGCCGATCTTGAAGAACTCGATAACCCTGACTGTGCAACCAATCAGGTGCTCTATAACCCTGAAGCCCGCGGCATTGAATACGACCTGCTGGCCTGGCAAGCACAGCATTCCATGCCGCTTATGGCTTACTGCCCGATCGGCCAGGGCGGCGCGCTGCTGAAAGACCCGGCACTGCAAAACATCGCCCAAAAGCACAACGCAACAACCGCCCAGGTGGCACTGGCTTGGGTATTGCGGCACCCAGGCGTCATCGCTATCCCCAAGGCAGTGGGCCTGGAACATCTCAAGCAGAATGCCGCGGCCGACTCCCTGCAACTTGATGGGCAGGACTTAGCCCTTATAGAGGCGGCTTACCCAGCACCAAAACAGAAAACATCGTTGCAGATGGTGTAAACGCCGCCAGATTATTACCGAAGGTGTCTGCATCGGGTCCAAGCCGCCGCGCCCGTGGCATAGTGCGGCTTGATTCTGCCCTGTACTGTCCAGCCCAGCCAGCCTAAGGAACGCCTGTGTCCACCAGCGTGCAAATGAACAATATCCATCTCAGCTATCCCACTGAATCCGGGACAGTTGCAGTACTCAACAATGCCTCGCTGACGATCCCCCCGGGTGAAACACTGGCTATCACCGGCCCGTCCGGCAGCGGCAAGACGTCTCTGCTGCTTTTGCTCTCGGGCCTGGAGCGTCCGGACGAAGGCGAAATACTGGTGGGCAGTCAATGCCTGGGCGACATGGACTCCAATGCACTGGCCGACTGGCGCAGCGCGCATCTGGGGATCATCTTCCAGTCATTCCACCTGCTGCCCGGGCTTAGCGCGCTGGGCAACGTCAGTCTGCCACTGGAAATCGCTTGGCAACCGCAGGCGCGTGAGCGTTCGATCGCCATGCTTGAGGCGGTCGGGCTCGGCCACCGCTTGCAGCACTACCCCACTCAGCTCTCCGGTGGTGAGCAACAGCGTGTGGCGATTGCGCGAGCGCTGGTGCATCAGCCCAGTCTCTTGTTAGGCGATGAGCCGACCGGCAATCTGGATCAGAAAACCGGCGAGAAAATACTCACGCTGCTGTTCGACCTGCACAAGGAAAGTAAATCCACGCTGGTGCTGGTAACCCACGATGAGCGCGTCGCCGAGCGCTGCCAACACCGGGTCAGAATGGATCAAGGGCGTCTGCATGCGCTCTAGAACCTCGTTACTCTGGATGCTCCGGTTCGCTATCGCCGACCTGCGCTCACGCATTTCCGTTCTGAAAGTGTTTCTCGCCTGCCTGATCCTTGGCGTCACGCTGGTCGCTGCCACCGCCAGCCTGTACCGCGTGATCGAGCAGAGCCTGCTGGCCGATACCCGCGCACTATTGGGCGGCGATGTGGAGCTGGACAGCAATCAGCCGCTGCCGGACGAAGTGCTGGAATGGATCCGCGCCAACGGCAACATCTCGCTGGTACGCGAACTGGACACCATGGTCAGCGACGCCAATGGTGAGCAGTTCTTCAATGCGGAAATACTCATCCCCGACGCCGCCTACCCGCTGTACGGCAAACTGCAACTGACGCCCGACCAGCCCCGCGCTGAACTGACCGCGCAGCAAAATGGACTCTGGGGTGCGGTTATCGACCCCATGCTGGCGGAGCGCCTGGGCCAGAGCATCGGCGATGAAATCCAGATTGGCGCGGCTACCTTCCGCATCAGCGGCCTGATTCAGGCGCAGCCGGATCGCAACCTGAATGCCAACTGGCGCGGCCTGCCGATCATGATCTCCGACCAGGCCCTGCAGGATGCGCAACTGATTCAACCTGGCAGCCGGGTTGACTATGAATACCGCGTACAGACAGATCAGGACCTGGGCCTCTGGCTGAGCGAGTTCGAGCAAGCCTTTCCCGATCCCCAGTGGGATACCACCACCTTTGCCGAACGCAGCGAACGCCTGGCCGAACGTCTGGACCAGATGGCCACGGCGCTGATCCTGATTGCCTTCACTACGCTGTTTATCGGCGGCCTGGGGGTGGCCAACAGCATTCACGCTTATCTGGACGAGAAGCTCGGTACCATCGCCACCTTGCAGACGCTGGGCTTGCGCCGCGCGCCGCTGGTGGGCATATATTTGCTGCAGATCGGCATACTTGGCAGCCTCGCCGGGGTTATTGGTGGTGCGCTCGGGCTAGCGCTTTCCGCTTTGGCGCTGACGCTGGCTGGCGATGCCTTCGCGCTGTCTGGCCCAGGCAGCGCCGGCCAGTGGATCGCACTTTGGGTACTGCCCTTGCTCCTGAGCTGGCTGTTCGCCGTACTCACCGCCTACGTCTTCGCACTGCCGGCGTTGGCCAGAGCGTTGGCGGCATCGCCGGCAGGGCTGTTCAGAGGCAAGGTTCAAGCTGCCCGGCATGAGCCACGCAGTTGGCGCATGGCAAGCTATCTGCTGTTAGGGCTGTATATCGCCGCCACGCTGTTCTGGCTGCCCTCGCCGCAACTGGGCTTTATGTTCCTGCTCGCCGTAGTGGTGCTATGGGGTTTGCTGGAAGCGCTGATCAAGGGTCTGCAGCGCCTGGCCAAGGCTCTGGAAAACGGCGGTTTTGCCGAGCGCAACTTTGCTCGGCGGCTGGCTTTGGCCAACCTGCACCGGCCGGATTCGCCCTTGCGCGCCACGCTGCTATCGCTGGGTACCGCGCTGACACTGGTGGTCGCCTGCACCCTGCTCGTCAGTACATTGCTGCGGGCATTGGAAACGACCATCCCCGCTGAAGCCCCGGCGCTTATCCTTTATGAAGTGCTGCCTGATCAGATTGGCGCGCTCAATACCGGCCTGGCCGCTCTGGATCCCGAAGCCCGTACCGAACTGCTGCCGCTGGTACGTGGCCGCCTGGGTGCCATCAACCAGACACCTGTCGCCGAGTTATCGGTCGACGATTCCCGCGCCAGACACGAAGCCATGGGCGATGAATACAAGCTCAGCTATTTGTCTGGCAACCCGGAAGATCTGGAGCTGGTCGCCGGGGTATGGTGGACTGCACCTGCCGCAGAAGGGCAGCCTGCCTATATGGCCATGGAAGACCGCGAAGCCAACGAACTCGGGCTGAGCGTCGGCGATCAGGTCGCGTTTCTGGTCGAAGGTCAGACCATTAACACTGAGATCCGCGCTCTGTATCGACAAAAAGGCCTGCAAACGCGCTTCTGGTTTGAAGGCGTGCTGCAGGACGGCGCACTGGACGCGCTGATTGGCCGTTACGTTGGCGTGGTTTACCAGAGCGACCCCGCCGCACAACAGTCCCAGCAATGGTTGGCCAGAAATATTCCCAACGTCATTACTCTGCGCACCGCCGACTGGCTCAACACCGCTGGCGATCTGCTCGGCAAGGCCACCGCCGGTCTCGCTGCTGTCGCCCTGATCAGCCTCAGCGCTAGCCTGCTGGTACTCTCCAGCGTGGTCAGTGTGAGCCGCAGGCGCCAGCTTTATGAAGCCAACCTGCTGCACTGCCTGGGCGCCCGGCACGGTGCCATTCGTCTATCGATGCTGCTTGAGTCAGGCTTGCTGACGCTGATCGCTACCTTGTTCGCCACCGGCCTCGGCGCACTGATTGCCCTGCCGCTGGCGGCGACGCTTCTGAAGCTGCCAGCAGGCGATCTCTGGTGGCTTGGCGCGCTGGTAGCGGGTGCGGTCAGCTACCTGGCACTGTTAGGTGGCCTGCTGCCAACACTGCGAGCATTGCATCAGAACCAGGCGATGTTGTTGCGCGAGGGGTAATGTTGAAACAGCGCAGTGAGTGACGCGTCAAGCAAAAGCTCGCGCCTAATCCTGCTCCCAACGGATACTGGAACTCATGGAAAAGTTGGTACTGTTCATCGCATCGACTTTTTTGCATAACCTGCGGCGCTGCAGATATGAAATGCCCTGGTGGGTCTGCCAGGAACTCGGTGTCAGTGTCAGGTGAGGCTGATCGCTGCAGATGTTGAAGCTGCGCTTGGCACTGACCGGCTTGGGCTCCGGACCATAGAGAGCGATTAGCTCGATCGTCAGGCACTTGAAGAGGATATCCCCTTTTGGCCGATTATTTTGCATCGGAATCCCAGCTTGCCTGGCAATGCGCCCAAGCACTTCCCTGAAAGTACCAATATGCATGAACTCACCCGACAGCAGCGGTCCCTGACGGGTGCTTTCACGTATACTCGACGGTGAAGCCGCCACAGGCTGCTGCACGTCGTCCTGGTCGTCATGTTCCTCAGTGGGAGCCTGCTCAAAGTCCGTTACATCCATGATCACATCGCCATGCGAAGTCCTGAGGGTGGCGAGAATATACTCTACGTAGATGGCTTCCTGGCTCATGTTGCTGATGATGCACAGCGCATCCAGGTCTTTTTCTTTACCTCGGTTGATCAGCAACCTGGGCGTGCGCTGACGGCGAAAGCCGGAATACAGCAACTGCGCGTAAATTACCCAAACGAGCAGAGTAGCGACGCCAACACCCACATTCAAAACCGCCTGGTTTGTTTCTATCCAATCAATCATGGGCTAAACCACATCTCCTCTTGTGACACGTTCATGGCCCTAATGGCCTGCGCGTGTGACAAGTGTATTGACGATAGATGCAATTTATTCAAACCCGGGCGGGTCAGACTGGCTACTGATAGAACCCAAACCGCCGAACGCATACATCCACATCAAACGCCTCGCCGATGGCGATCACGGCAATGCTGCGGATCGTCGCGGGGTCCAGCTCAAGGTCCGTGCGGTGCGGCTGCAACTGCAACTGCAACTGCGTATAGGGCACCACAAACCGAGCCCATTCCGGCTGCACATTCACGGTGCAGCGGAAGGATTGCCAGGGCTTGGTCAACTGGGTGGATTTGACGTTCAGGTTGTACTCGTGCGCCGGGCCGCACAGCTCGATAAAGAACCCCGCGTAATCGCCACACTGCCAGCTTGGCTGGATATCAAGCTTCATCTGCACAAAGCCGCCGTTGTTCTCCAGGCTGGTGCGGCCGGAAAGACAGGTACAGGCCGAGCCATGGCGCTCGCCCTGCCTCACTTCAGCGGTGGAAACGCCGCCCATGACCTGATCGGTAATTGCGGTCCAGGGCGATGGCTCGGCCTGATATGCCTGGTAAACATCGATCAGTTGGTCATCGCGCAGCGAAGTTCCGTGGGTCTTTATGTGCTCGGTCATAGAGTCTCATTCGCAAAACATGAAGCTTAGGACGGTCTGTCCATCAACAGCAAGGTCGAGGTCGCAGAGGCCAGCAATCGGTCATTTGCATCAACGATCCGGCCTTCGGCATACGCCGTTCGTCGACCCATAGTCATCACCGAACCAATCGCTCTTATTGTGCCTGTCTCCACCGTGATTGCGCGGTGATAGGCCACTTTCAATTCCAGCGTGGTATGGATCTGATCAGCCTTGAGTCTGGAGTGCACTGCACAGCCCAGCGCGCTATCCAGCAGCGTTGCGGCGAATCCGCCGTGCACGCTGCCAATCGGGTTATAGGCATGTATACCCGGTTCAGCTTCAAACACGGCGTGACCCTCGGCGATCTCCACCAGGCGGAACTTGAGCGTCTGGCCAATCGGCGCGCCCTTGCCGGAGGCCAATAATGTCTGCAGCTGCTCCAGCCCGGTGGCATCGGGGTTGGTATCGTTCAAGTTCATATCTGCACTCCTCAGCGAAATCTCAGCCAAATCAAATGTGAGGCCGCAAGAAGCTGGATATAGCCAGTTAGCGCCTCACGATTTCTACTTATCCAGCACCTTGACAACGACGCCGGAACTTGTAACTCTCATCATAAGAGCTACTAAAGGAATGTCAAATGAAAACCAAATCCTTTGCAGGCATGCGCTGCTCGGTGGCGGGCGCGCTGGAAATCATCGGTGATCGCTGGACCCTGCTGTTGCTCCGTGATCTGGGCCTGGGACTGTCGCGCTATGACGATTTCAGAAAGAGCTGCGGCATCCCCACCACCACCCTGGCCAAGCGGCTGCAGTCGCTGGAGGAGCACGGCGTGGTCAAGCGGACGCGCTACAACGAGCGTCCACCCCGTGACGAATATCACCTGACTGCCAAAGGCCGGGATCTGTGGAAAGTCACCACCGCGCTGCGTGAATGGGGGGATCGCTGGGATGCCTCGGGCTATGGCGCGCCCACCATCGAAGTAGTTGATCGTGAGACTGAAAACGAATTACGCCTCGCCCTGGTCGATCCGAAGACCGGCCAGGTTGTCCCGCGCGACAGGATCTTGATGCGCCCCGGCCCCGGCGCCGATGCCAGGGTTCACGCCATGCTGGCCCCGTCCAAGGCCAGGTCCGATACCTGAGTGACTATCCCTCAACGCTTCTCTTCAGGAGATACACAGATGACAGTTACAACGCTCGAATCCCTGGTCGTAGGCTCACATAGAAGCGCGCAGAACATCGCCCGTAACGACGCACGCCACCCGGTCGAAACGCTGAATTTTTTCGGCCTAAAACCCGACATGACCGTGCTGGAAATTCTGCCGGCCCTGGGCTGGTACACAGAAATCATCGCCCCCTACCTGGCAGAAAAGGGGCGCTTGTACGTCGCGCATTTCTCCCCGGACGGGCTGATGCCGTACATGCCCAAGGTGCTGGAAATGTATGAAAAACGGGTGATACGCCAGCCAGAGATTTTTGGCCGGGTGACGGTACGGCATATCAATCCACCCAAGGAAATCAGCGTTGCGCCCCCGGGGAGTGTCGATCTGGCGCTGACCTTCCGCAATGTGCACAACTGGATCATGGCGGAACAGGAAGATGACTATTTCGCTGCGTTTTTCCAGGCGCTGAAACCCGGCGGCGTGCTTGGCATCGTCGAGCACCGCGCCCGGCCCGAAGCCGATATGCAGATCATGCGTACCAGCGCTTATGTGACCGAAGCCTACGTCAAGGAGATCGCCGAGCGGGCAGGCTTCGTGTTCGAAGGCGCCAGCGAAATCAACGCCAACCCGCTGGACACCAAGGATCACCCGCATGGCGCCTGGTCCCTGCCCCCTTCCCTGCGCTCGGGTGACGAGGACAAGTACAAAGCCATTGGCGAAACCGATCGGATGACGCTGAAGTTTCGCAAACCCCTTGAGTCCACCAGCAAGTGATATTGGATAGGAGTACAAAGCTCATGAACAAATCGTCCGAACAGCCTCTGGCGCTGATCACTGGGGTTGGCCCAGGCGTGGGTACCTCACTGGTCCGGCGCTTCGCGGAGGCAGGCTATCGCGTGGCAATGGTCGCACGTGATGTCGACCGCCTTGTGCAGCTTGAAGCAGAGGTGCCCGGCGCCTTCGCCATGCCCTGTGATGTCACCGATACCCAGGCGCTCAAACAGGTCATCGACAAGATCGGCGCACCGAAAGTGGTGGTGCACAATGCCGTCGGCGGGTCTTTCGCCTCCTTCCAGGAGACCGACCCTGCCGTGCTGCAAAAGAACTTCGAGGTCAATACCATGGCACTGCTGCACCTCGCGCAACTGGTCGCCCCCGGCATGATAGAAGCGGGTGAAGGGTCGATCATCGTCACGGGCAACACCTCGGCATTGCGCGGCAAGCCCAAATTTGCCGGCTTTGCGCCGACCAAGGCCGCACAACGCATCCTAGCCGAGTCGCTGGCCAGAGACCTGGGCCCCAAGGGCATCCATGTAGCCTATCTGGTGATCGACGCCGTGATTGATGTGCCCTGGGCGCGCAAGATGCACAGCGAAGCCCCGGATGACTTTTTCATTCAGCCCAAGAGCATTGCAGCGGAAGTGTTTCATCTGGCCCATCAACCCAAGGACGCGTGGTCCTTTCTCGCCGAAGTGCGCCCCTACCATGAGAAATGGTAGCAGGCGCTAATCCGCGCCACATCCAACCTGCGCGGGCAAGGTGACTCACGCCAGCCCGCGCAGAAACCCCAACAGTTTCTCCACCACCACCTCCGGCTGCTCCTGCTGCACCCAATGCCCCGCGCCAGGAAATAGATCGCAACCGCGTAGATCAGTGCAGGCCCGGCTTTGCATGGCTTCAAAGGCGCCGGGGCTTTGGTAGATGCCCCAGTCTTTTTCACCGGCGATAAAGCATGCCGGTACGCTGATGGTCTTGCCGGCGAACAGCAACAGCTCCGCCTGGGAAGCGGCTGACGCGAAGGCGCGATACCACTGCAGCCCGCCTTGCAATCCGGTCTCGGCAAAGATGCGGGCGTACATGGCCAACTCGTCATCGGGTAACCATTGGCAAGCCTTGACTTGCTCCCGCGTCGGCATCTCGGAGGCGACCGTCTCCGGCATGGTCTTGCCCGCCTGCATCACGTAATACTCGGGCATGCTCGCCAGGTCAGCCGCACTGGCTGATGCCAAAGGCGCGGGCGTATTGCCGGGCCAGTCAGCGCTTTTCATATGGAAATAAGCGCGGAGAAAATCATGCAGCCCCTCGGCGCAATCGAGCATGTCGTCATTGGCCAGCGGTGTGCAGAAATACCGTTGGTAATGCAAACGCGAAGGAGTCATCGCCGCTAGATCCTGATGCAGTCGAGCCACCTGCGCTGCGGCGTTTTTCCCATCAAAGCGAAACGTCGGCGCGCCGGGATAAGGCGCGCTCATCAACGCCACTGAGCGAAATACGTCAGGCCGGCTCAGGGCGCAGGTAGCGGCAACCGGTGAGCCGATATCATGGCCCACCACTGCAGCAACTGAGTTATAGCCCAACGCAAACACCAATCCCAGAGCATCACGTACCAGATTGAGCAGATGGTACTGGCTGAGATCACCATCAAATCGAATGTCCGCGCCTTCGGTCAGCCCATAACCGCGCTGATCGGGCGCCACCACGTAATACCCCGCAGCTGCCAACGGCAACATCACCTTGCGCCAGGTATAGGCCAGTTCCGGGAAACCGTGCAGCAGCAACACACATTCGCGGCCGGGCTGCTCAAAGCCGGCCTCCAGAATGTGCATATCCAGGCCATTGCCGTTATTCAGCATCCGCGAACGGATGCCCGGCGGTAGGTGTTCTGCCAGCTCGGTCAGGTTCATGTGGGGCGGGGTATCCTGGCTGGATGTGGGCATATTGGCTCTAAGTTTTGGGTGGGCTACAGCTGAGCTGGCTATTCATGACTAAAGCCAGGGCGTCAAGGTAATCACCATGACCGGCAGCGCGACGGCGGCAATCAGGGTCTGCGCTGCGATGATGCCGGCCATCAAAGGCGCGTCGCCGCCCAGGTGACGCGCCAATATGTAGGACGATGACGCAGTCGGCAGCGCCTGGAACAGGATGGCGGCTATGGCCGCCTGCCCTTGCAAGCCGAACAGATGGCAGAATCCCAGGGTTACCAGCGGCAGGATCAGGAACTTGGCGACGGACGAGAGGCCGATTGGCTTTATCCAGCCAGCGGCGGCATTCAAATTCAAGGCGGCGCCGACGCACAGCAGACCAAGCGGCAACGACGCCTGCCCCAGCGCCTTGAGCACAGGCTCTATTCCCCCAGGGATTCGCAGTTCCATCGCCTGCGCGGCCATACCCAGCACACAGGCAACCAGTAACGGATTACGCACCAGTTGCCCAACTACAGCCAGAAGCGACAAGCGCCCGGCGGAGCCATAGCGCGCCAACACCAGCACGCAGAGCACATTGACGGTGGGCACTATCGCCGCGTTGGCCAGCGCCGCCAGCGCAATGCCCTGCGCGCCAAACAGCCCCGCTGCGGCCGACACGCCCACATAATTATTGAAGCGCACCCCGCCCTGAAACAGCGAGGTGAACGCCGGGCCGTCCAGTTTGAACAGCGGCCGCAGCAAAAGCAGCAGTGCCGCAACCACCAGAATGGACAGCACCAGCGTCAGCATCATCTTGCGCACCGGCACATCGCCCAGCTCCGCCGTGGCCAGGCTGTGAAAGAACAGCGCCGGCAGCAGCACGTAATAGCCCAGTTTCTCAGCCTGCGGCCAGAACGACTCCTGCAAAAAACCGGATTGACGCAGCCAGGTGCCCATGGCGATGAGAATGGCGATAGGCACCAAAGCGAGTAACAGCAAAGAGGTCATGGCGCCTCGTTACGATCAGAGGCAATGCAATGAATCGGCATGTCTGTGGTTTCCAGTAGGTGCTGCGCCCGCGCAGTAAGCTCAGCGTCGAGCCAATGGATAAGGGTCGCGCATTCGGCGGGCAGATGTCACCAAGATATCAAATCGAGGTTCTGCAGAAGCAGCCATTCACCCTGTGAATCGAGTCTTTTCCCCAACCGGCATGGTTGCCCGGCTTTCTTGACACAGTAGGACTACGACTTTAGTTTGATTTCAACCGCCCCAGAGAGGAATGCGGACGAGTTATCACGATAAAAATAACAAGTTCGGAGAAAGCGCTGATGAAGATCACATCGCTGAAGTATCTGTTGGGCGCGGGCGTGCTGGCGCTGGCCAGTGGCAGCGTGGCAGATACCGATGCCAATCGCAGTGCATACGCCATGCCGCACCTGCTGGTCATCGGCACCCCCGGCACATCCAGCGGCAGTTTTGCTTCAACCAATGGTTGGGGGCCTCTGCTGCAGCAGGACCTGGGCTCCAACGTCCGTGTGGTACCCGAAGACAGCGAAATCCAGCGCCATCGCCGCCTTACCGAGCGGCGCGATCTGGCGCTGAGCTCCGTCTCTGCCGCAGAAATGCGCTTTCAGATCCAGGGCATCGGCCATTACGCGACCATGATGCCGGTCCCGCAACGCGTCATCTGGCACCACAACGATACCCCCTGGACCTTTGTCGTGTCGGGCGATTCCGACCTGCATACCATGGACGACCTCAACCGCGCCGGCCTACGAGTTGCCCAAGGGCAATTCTCGATCCCGATGATGATTACCGTCAGGGAAGGGCTGCCGGCCTATCTGGGCATGACGCCGGAAGAAGGTACAGCACGCTTCAACTATATCGCGGCCAGTAGCTACGTCGAGAACTGCCGTTCCGTTATAGAAGGCAGGGCCGACGTAGCCTACTGCGCGACCGTCAGCTCGGTATTGGCAGAGATGGAAGGTGCGCCAGGTGGTATTCGCTGGCTCTCCATGGACCTGGATGACGAAGCGGGATGGCAAGGCTTCCTCGAGCACAGCCCCATGGCCGTCCCGGGCACAATCAACATGGGCGTTGCCAGCGCCAGAGGCGTCGACGGTCTCGCCTCCAACTTCCTTTACGCCGCACCAGCCGATCTTGATGAAGAGCTGGCCTACACCCTGGCCAAGTGGTTTCACCAGTCCTTCGACAAATACAAAGGCTCCCACCCCCTGTCTACGCGTATGAGCCTGGAGGTGTTCAGGGACTACCTGGACCGCTCCCCGCTGCCCATTCATGAAGGCACTGTTCGCTATTTGAAAGAGATAGGCGCCTGGACTGAAGAAGACGATCAATGGAACCAGGAAGCCATCGAGAAAATGGACAGCTGGATCGCTGCAAGGCAAGCGGCCCTGGCAGAAGCCCAGGAAAAAGGCATCCAGCCGAGCAGAAATAACGAAGCCTTTATGGCCATCGTGGAAAAGCATTCGCAAGGGCTGGAAGGCTTTCGTACCCGTATTTAATAAACCAGCGCTTCATAAAAAGGATTGCCATGAAAACCGAGACCGTCATTGCTGAGCACATTGAACCGGCTAACGAGATCACGCGGCTTGGCGAGGCGTATTCGTGGCAGAGCATCACCTTTGTCGTGCTCAGCGTCTGCGGGCTGCTCACCGGCATAGCCTATCTCTTCGGCCTCACCTGGGGCGGCCGGCGTATGCTCGAAGGTGAGTACTACTGGATCTTTATCGGCTTCTTTGCCGCCGCCGCGTTTCTGGCGCTGCCCGCCAAGGCTGGCCAGACCAAGGTCCCGTTGTATGACGTGGTAGCGGCTATCGTCATATTCGCAGTGAGCTTTTACTTTGCCACCAACGCCTGGGAAATGGTTCAGGCCGGCTGGAGCCATCTCACTCTGGGCATTGTGGTCTGGCTATTGATGATGGAGCTGGCCCGGCGCAGTGGCGGCCTGCCCTTCCTGCTGGTGGTGGTGCTGATCGGGCTTTACCCACTCGCCGCGAATTTTTTCCCCGGCCCCATCATGGGCGTGCCCTATGAGTTCGGCCACATGCTGGAGTCTTACATCTTCCGCGCCGAAGGCATGATGGGCATCACCACCAAGATCGTTGCCGAGATCATTCTCGGGTTTCTGGTGTTTGCCGGCATTCTGTTGGCGACCGGGGCTGGCACCTTCTTTATCGATCTGGCCAACGCCAGCTTCGGCCGTTATCGCGGTGGCCCGGCCAAGGTCGCGGTAGTGGCCAGCGCCTTTATGGGCAGCCTGTCTGGCTCGATCTTTTCCAATATCGCCGGCACCGGTTCCATCACCATTCCGACCATGAAAAAAGCCGGCTATCCGTCCCACTATGCTGGTGCGATCGAGGCCTGCGCTTCCACTGGCGGCGTGGTCATGCCCCCGGTTATGGGCGCCATCGCCTTCGTCATGGCCATCACCATCGGCGTCGATTATGCCGTTATCATGATCGCTGCGATCCTGCCTTCGCTGCTGTTCTATTTCGGCCTGATTCTGCAGGTCGATGCATACGCCGCGCGCACCGGCATCAAAGGCATGCCGAAGGAAGATCTGCCCTCCACCCGCAAGGTGCTGAAGAGCGGCTGGCCTTTCCTTTTCGTGATGGTGTTTCTGATGTGGGGTCTGCTGTACATGCGCTGGGAGTACTACACGCCCTGGTATGCCTGCATCCTGATGATCGGCTTGTCGTTCCTGCGCAAGGAAACACGCCTCACACCAGCGCGCCTGTTCAGCGCCCTACGGCAGATCGGCGTGCTCGTGACTCAGACGGCCGCCATCATCCTGCCCATCGCCTTTGTGGTCAGCGCACTGACCATTACCGGCGTCACCGGCTCGGTCACCTCCGGTCTGGTGGGGCTGGGTGGCGACAACGTCTTTATGGTGATCCTGTTCGGCATCATCGCCTGTTTCATCATGGGCATGGCTGGGCTGGCCATCGTTGCCTATATCTTTCTGGCCGTCACCCTGGCCCCGGCGATCATTGAAGTGGGCGGGCTGAACACCATCGCCGTGCACTTCTTTATCGTCTACTACGCCATGCTCTCGGCTATAACCCCGCCAGTCGGTGCCGCCGCGTTTCTCGCTGGCACCATCGCCGGGGCCAAACCGATGAAAACCTCGATTACCGCCATGCGCCTGGGCATCGTGATCTACTTTGTACCGCTGTTCTTCCTGTTCCAGCCTGCCCTGCTGTTGCAAGGCGACCTGACACCGCTGGTTTACGTGCTGCCATCCATCATCGCCGGCATCATGCTGATCTCTGGCGGGCTTGAGGGCTACCTATTGGGCGCAGGCCTGGTCAAAACCTGGCAACGCTTGCCGATGGTCGCAGCCGGCTTCGCCTTCAGCTTCCCAGGGCTGATGACCACATTGATTGGTGGCCTGGCATCTGCCGTGCTGGTCGCCATGGTGTGGCAGCAGAACCGGATCAAACCTGGGTTGGCATGATGGCTGAAAAGCACGAGGCACACATGAACAAACTACGCAGCGATTTTGAAGCGTCTGTGCTCAATGGCCAGGAACACCTTTCCGACTCGCATGTAATCACCCAGGCCATGGTTAACGAATACGCCGCGCTCACCGGCGACGGCGAAGGTGAATGGGTCCACCTGGACCCGGAACGCGCCGCCCAGGACCCCGCCTATGGCGGCACCATCGTCCAGGGATTCCTGCAGGTCTCACACCTGATCAAGCTGCACGCCCAAGCCATGAAAGCCCGGCCAGTCATCGACAAGAACTTCGCCCTCAACTACGGATTTGATCGGTTGCGCTTTGTCGGCCAGATGCCGGTTGGGGCGAAATTTCGGGCGCGTGTGGGCGCGCGGGAGCTGGTGCAAAAACCGAACGGAGGCTTGTTGCTCAAGCAGCAGGTGCAGCTTGAGCTGGAGGACGGGCAGCCTACGTTGGTGGCTGAGTGGCTGTTCTATTTGGATCAACGGGCGTTTGGGGAGGGTCACCAATGACTCTGCCCCAATTGATCACTGACCCCATGATCCTCTTGCCGATCTCTTGCTATCAGGTGATATCAAAAAGTGATGAATTCTTCTTGTCTGCGTCCTGGCCGTCCAGAGTGTCACGCATCCGTTTGCTAGCCTCACGTTGAAGCTGCTCGGCGCTGATAGTCTGTGTGGTGCTGTTCATGTCGGCGATGCGCTCGGCGATCTTCTCGTCTACCTTAGCTTTCTCTTCAGGGGGCAGTGCATCATATTCTTCTTCGCTTAACCCCATTTGCTGCAACACGCTGTGCTTGACCTTGTCAGCGACGGACATGGCCATGTAGCGGCTGAATTCTTCAGTGACCCCGTTTCCAGCGTCTTCGCGGGTCTCGACTTCGGCTTGCGCGCTTGCGTTGGCTTCGTCAACTGTCTGCATAACCTGACGGAATTCCTCTGCAGAGGTGTTGCGACTCCTGTTAGTGGAGTCGGTCAGCGATGCCTGATGATTGTTGGTGATAATGTTGATAACGCTCATGGTGTGCTCCCTGCCGCGTTGGCGATTTATTCATGCTTGCAATAAAGCTCTAGCGCTAATTTGCATAAATCAGGCCAGCCAGTGTTAACGCGCAAACCCGCTCTGCAGTAGGGTTGTGTGGAGATCTCGGTGGGCATCCGGGCAATGTTTTGCCGCATGCGGCAAAGCAGGGAGACATGAGTCGTCGCATCAGGCCTCTTTATAGCGCTCAAACATGTGTCGCATTCGCCGGTCCGCCCTGCCTTCGATATGTACCTTGAATCTATGCCCCTATATCAGTCTCAGAATCAACGTCACTGACCCTACTGATGATATATAGAAAAACCGTGATGCTGATCCCAATCCAATTACCTACCAACCATCCTCGACGGCACAGGTGATAGCATCTGCAACTACCAAGCACTCCACGTCCAAGGATCAGGCATGATAATTTCAAGGGCATTTCGTTCTGCTGTCATGGCAGCCCTCCTCATAACAGGTATGGAAGCTCAGGCTACCGGACTGACCAAAATCTTTTTCAGTGGCTATTTCAGCGTAAGCATTCCTACCGAATCACTGGATGGCGCAACCATCTTCCACTCCGATGGCCCAGGAATAAAGTTCAGCGATGGACGCCATTTCGCCGGGGCCTTGATCACCCGAGAACGGGAAAGCCTGGGGGATGAATTTGAACTGGCGGACTATCCGCTCTACCTGTTTGGGCTAAAAGATACCGAAACCCTTGATCAGCAAGAGGCAGAAAAATTCACACGATCTCTGGCTGAGCTTAGAGCAAGCTTGGGACACCCAGCTTTTGAACAAATCACGATCAATGACGCAACAGTCTATTTTGCGTGTGCTGATCGTTGCGAAGCCATTGTGGTGCAGCATCAGCAGGACGAACACCTGCTACACATCACCTCAAGGGGCTTTAGCCAGTCGGACTTGATTGCGATCCTGCAAGGAGGCAACGATGCAATTAAATGAGCAGGAGAAGGAAAAATTACACTCCCTGATTACTGCCTTTATTGGTGAGGACGCTGCTATCTCGGCAGCGAAATCCGGGTTCACCGAGGAGACGGTTTCTGTGGTGGAACAACTAATCACCGCAAACCTCAACTGCAACGACACCATGCAGTCCCTGGTAAGCGACATACTTTCAGGAGGGCGAGTCCTGGCAACCGGGTGGCTGAGACGTTCGCTCGGGGTGGCATCGAAAGCAGTCAAGCAAAGCAGCTTCAACGGCTATGGCTGCCGAGTTACCAGCAAATCAAGATGGAAAACCGACATCCTGGTGTCTGCAATGTAGGTCAGTGGGTAGGAACACAATGATGCGACGATAGTGCGGGAATCAATAACTTTGGCCCCATTGACCCATTGCTAACGAGCAACCCGTTCTTTTTCCGCATCCAGTAATGCCCGTTTTCGCTCCAACCCCCAACGGTAGCCACCAAGGCTGCCGTCGCCTCTTAACACACGATGGCAAGGAATCATCACGCCAATACGGTTTTTTGCACATGCCGATGCAACTGCCCGGACCGCTTTGGGCTTGTCGATTTGTTCAGCCAGTTGGCTGTAACTGAGAACCTCACCTTCTCGGATGCTCAAAAGAAATTGCCATACCTTCATCTGAAACGCCGTGCCTCGCATATCAAGGGGCAAGTCAGGTCTGGCAGCTCCCTTGCTGATATGCTGATCCAGCGCTTCCATCCAGACATCAAGTTCGGGTGCATCTTGAGCAGGTAAGGCGCTCATCTCAGCATTAGGAAATTCGTCCTTCAGAGTACGGACCAGTGACGGTTCATCATCACCAAATTGGACAAAACAGACACCCCTATCTGTCGCTGCCATAGCCATTAGGCCAAGAGCGGTATTTCGACAAGCGTAGGTGATGACCTCCCCGGCGCCGCCTGCCCGATATGCCTTGGGCGTCATTCCAATATTGCGGTTCGCTTCTCCATACACACGGCTAATGGAGCCAAACCCAGATGCAAAAATCGCTTCAGTCACACCGTCACCTTCCCTCAAGGACTGCTTGAAACGGCGCATTCGAACAGCGTCCTGATAGGCTTTGGGTGACACGCCAAATGCTTCCTTGAATATCCTCTGTAGCCGGGAAGAAGACAGCCTTGCAATATCTGCCAGGCTAGCCAGTGTAAGCCGTTCCTCAGCATGTTCCTCAATGTAGCGGGCGACTTCCACTAGTCGAGCGGCTCGCGGTACTCCCTCAGCAGGTCGGCAGCGTTTACAGGGCCTGAAACCAGCCATCATGGCACTTTCAATATTTGGGAAGAACCTGAGGTTCTCGGGCCTGGCAGGGCGTGAGGAGCAGGACGGTTGGCAAAGTACACCCGTAGTGATGACGCCATAGACAAAATGGCCATCACGGGACTTATCTCTCGCAGCTATAGCCTCCCGCATTTCCTCTTCAGATGGCATCGACATTGCGTGACCCTTGTTTCGAGGTAGACAACAACTATATGACCTTACGTCTCGGTGTACTTCCATCTGTTTATTGCTGCGCAATTTTCATCCCAGCAATCAGTTGCGATTCAGCCCTCTGACAGGACTACAAGTGCCATAACGATTAAGGCGCAAGAATCGGATGTTTTTTGATTTGTTAGCCCACCATGCTATGTCCAAAACGTGTTGGCGCTTGAAAGGTATCCACAATGACATCATCGATAAACATCTCAATGGGCGCTGGTGAGTGGGCAATGCTGGTCGTGTTGTCCATTCTGTGGGGGGGATCGTTTTTCTTCGTCGGCGTTGCTGTGGCAGATCTGCCTTTCCTAACCATCGTTACTCTCAGGGTAGGACTCGCTGCCATAGCATTGTGGAGCATTGCGTTTGTAATGGGCTTGCGGCCGCCAAATAGTGCGGGCGTTTGGGCTGCATTCCTCGGAATGGGGCTGCTGAACAACGTCATTCCATTTGCTCTTATAGTGTGGGGGCAAACCCAGATCGCATCTGGATTGGCCTCGATTCTTAACGCTGCGACCCCGATATTCACTGTTGTCGTAGCAGGATTGCTGCTACCAGACGAACGAGCCACGCCTCTGAAGCTGGCGGGGGTAGTGATCGGCTTTATTGGTGTAGCGGTGATGATAGGGCTTCCAGCTATAGATGGAAGTGGCAGCTTGCTTGCGCAAGTAGCGATCATTGGAGCTGCTTTGTCTTATGCATTTGCAGGCGTATACGGCCGCCGATTTAAAGCAATGGCAATAAACCCCATTATCACTGCGGCTGGCCAGGTCACTGCATCGGGACTTGTGTTGGCACCCATCGCCTTCACCGTAGACGGGCCTCTTGATATGGCGGGCCCCAGCTTGGGGACATGGGCAGCTATTGTGGGGCTCGCCGTTCTCTCAACGGCCGTCGCTTACGTCCTTTATTTCAAAATACTGGAATCGGTAGGCGCGACCAACCTGCTACTGGTCACATTATTGGTTCCTGTCTCCGCGATTTTGCTTGGCTCACTATTCCTCAACGAGACCCTGAAGGCCGTCCATTTTGCGGGAATGGCGCTCATTGCGCTGGGCTTATCCGCTATCGATGGGCGGCTTTGGCGGCGAGAGTGACTGCGAAAAAATAACTGTCGCTGCGCCAGCTCGCACCCGTTTCGTTTATTGCTCTTTTCGTTTGTTTCGCTTATAAATAGATCATGGTTGCAGTCGCACCACGTTAGCGCTCAACGCCGAGCGCCTGGAGATAGTTATGACCACCAACGAAATCGCTCGTACAACCCTTCCTGATCAGAATCAGAAAGCTGTTGCAGTGGAATCGAGCAGGCAGATAGCAGCTTTCCTGTCTACCAAGTTTGAAACCCAGCGCATCGAGCTTGTAGACCAATCTCAGCAGCGTGAGGCTGTTGAAGTGCCTACCATAGCCCTGCGTTTACTTGGGGAGATCCTTAGCGAGCTCGCTTTGGGCAATACCGTCAAGGTAGTTCCAATCCACGCCGAGCTCACAACGCAAGAGGCGGCTGACTTACTCAATGTATCTCGGCCGCATCTGGTGAAGCTTCTCGACGAAGGAAAGCTGCCGCACACCAAGATTGGTAGCCACCGGCGGGTTAAGTTCGCTGATCTTATGAGCTACAAGGCAGAACTTGACCAGTCGAGCAATGCGGCCATGGATGCCTTGGCATCTCAAGCTCAGGAGCTGGGGATGGGTTACGAATGAGGTGTTCGCCCTTTACCGCTTTCTATGACGCGAACATTCTCTACCCTGCACCCTTACGCGACTTTCTAATGCGTTTAGCGTTAACCGGCGCGTATCGTGCGCGCTGGTCAGCGCAGGTTCATGACGAATGGAAAAGGAACCTTCTAATAAACCGTCAGGATCTGACCCAGGATCAAGTAGACAGGACCTCTGCATTGATAGATCAGGCTGTACTTGACGCTCTTGTGACGGACTTTGAACCTCTCATTGAAGGTCTGCAGCTACCTGATCCTGACGACAGGCATGTGCTGGCAGCAGCGATAAGATGCAGCGCTTCTGTCATCGTCACTTTTAACCTCAAAGACTTCCCCAAAGCGGTATTAGCGCCATTTGATATCGAGGCCCTTCACCCCGACGAGTTTATTGCCGATCTTTGGGATTTAGATCGGGCGGCAGTTCTTCAAGCCGCCCGGCAACATCGGGGATCACTGAAAAACCCACCTATGAGCGCCAGCCAATACCTCGATAAATTACTCAGACAAAAGCTGCCCGAGACAGTCAGGTTGCTTGGTGAGTATGAAATATTACTTTAAGGCTGTAGGCCAGTTTCAGCATTGACCCTGCAATCCAGATGAGCCCCCCCTCTACATCTGTGAAGCTCCACTGACTTTTACTACCCTCAAAATCCGGATCTGGCCGCGCTTCCGTTATAGTGTTTCTATATCGGAACCAGGACATCAGAATGCTGAACCTCGCCTTTCACCACGGTACTACGCTCACGGCATCCATGATGACCACCCTCTTTATGTTCGTACCCTCTGATGGATATGTAGGCACCAACGAACATGACGCTAAAGGGATTTAATTCATGGCCAAAATACTGCGCATTATCATGATCGACTCGCTATGCCGTGGCGAGAGAGCCGAAATCATTCTGGATGGCAATACCAGTCTGACGGGCACTAACGGCATCGGCAAAAGCTCCATCCTTCGCTTGATACCCGTCTTCTATGGGGCACCACCTGGCTCAGTGGTCAAATCAGACGGCAACAACAAGAGTTTTGCTGACTGGTATCTGCCCAATGAGTCGAGCTTCATCGTTTTTGAATATCTCAACTATGAGAACGCTACCTGTTGCACCATTCTTCATCGCACCAGCACCAGCTATGCCTACCGCCTGGTGTCTGGGACATGGGATAACAATCTGCTTTACCTGGATACCGATGCCGGTCTTTTGGTTTCGCCGCAAAACATCATTAGCCACGTTCAGCGGCAACAACGGACGTGCTCACCGGCCATACCTACCGGCAGCTATCGGCGCATCATCCAATTCAATACCGGAACCAATGACCTGGATGGTATCGATGACCTGCAGCAGCGCAAACTGATCGAGCACAACCAGCGGCTGTTTTCTCTGGCACCTCGGCGCCAGGAGTTTGCCGGTATAGATACTGTCACGCTGGCCATGATTAACGAAGGCCACAGTTTTGACAGCATCGGCTTGGTCATGGCCGACATCCTCCAGCAGACCCATGGCGGCATTGAAACGGTGCTTGAGTCCATCCGCCATCAGCCCATACAGAACCTGCTGCAAAATATCGAAAGCTTCAACCTGTTTGAGCGTGAGGTGAAGAGCAAAATCGACACGCTGGATGGGCTGTATGGTGCCTACCAGGCCAAAACATTCACCCTTCGCCGCTCCAAACGCCGCAGCCTGCTTTTACAAACAGACCTAACTCACCGCATTGAGCGCATCAACGCCGCCATAGCCACGCTCGATGATCAAAAACGCGAGCAGGATGAGTTCGCCGACAGTCGCATGAAAGACCTGTCGCAAAGCATTGGTAAAGCAGCGTCGGACTTTAGTGGCCTTGAGCAGGATGTTGCACGCATCGAGCGCCAGCGCGATGAGTACGCCGGTAAAAACATGGCGGCCATGGAAGCCTTTTGCCAACAGGCCCCTGCTTACGAGCAGGAGCGCCAGCAAAAGCAAATGGAAGTCGATCAATACAATCAGCAAGGCGCCGATGTACGACTCAAGTTCGAGGGGCTGAAGGATGCCGCCAAGCAGGGCTCCCAGCGCCTCATTGACGAGGAGCATATTACGGCACGCAAGAGCGAATATGAGATAGAGCAACGGCGCGAGGCGCAACGCGATGAAGCCCAATTGCGGCGCGAGCGCATCGAAGCGGAACACGCTACTAAGAATGATGAACTTGCTGTTGAGCTGCAGAGGGTCAGTACCGACCTTACCCGGCAGCAAGAAACACTTGCCCAGCTTAAAGGCTTTGGGGTTCTGCCCCAGGATCAAGCTGCGATCAATGACGCCATAGCCGGTGCTGACAAAAGCCGTGCACTGCATGACGCACAGCAGTCTGTTGTCAAAGGGCTTGATGAGCAGCTGCATCAAATCAAGCTCGAACGTGAAGTGCTTTCCAAGGACAAGTCCAGTTTTGAGCGAGAGCGCAGCAAACAGCAAGCCCTCAAGGACCAGGCCGTTGCCACCCTCAATGCCAAGGGCAACACCCTGCTGGGCTTCTTGCGGACACACTACCCTGACTGGGTAGGCAACATAGCCAAACTGGTGCCAGAGAACATCCTGATGCGCTCGGACCTGAATCCTGAGCTTCTGGCTGGTGCTGACAGCGCAAAGAGCCTGTATGGCATCATCGTGTCGCTCGATCATATCGACACACCCTCTTTTGCCAACACAGACCATCTGCGTGATGACATAGCGCGGCTTGAGGCCGAAGTTCAGCGCCTGGACGACGAGCTTGGGGATTTGGATAAACGCTCACGCAAGCTGGAAGGTCAAATCAAGGATGCCGAGCACTCACTGTCGAAGCAGAAGCAGGTTCTAGCACGACTCAACAGCGATCTGAATACCAGCCAGTCTGCTATCGAAGGCCTGCGCCAGCGGGCGGACATTAACTTCCAGGCCCACATCGACAAACTCAAAGTCCAGGCAGAGGATCTGCTCGCTGAGCAGGAGCGTTTGAAGAAGCGGGACAAAGAGAACAAGTCAGCCCAAGGTAGGCAGCTGATCGAAATAAAGTCGATGGCCGATACCCAGGACAATGACATCAAGGCCGAGCTTGCCGCCTTGCGCGAGACCACCCGTTTGCGCATCGAAAAGCACAGAGAGCAGTTGGCCAATACTCTGACCGAGTATGAGTTAGCGCTGAACAAAGCGCTGACCGACGCGGGCATTGATGACACCCGCAACCGCAAGCTGCAGAGCGATCTGAAAACGCTGGTAAGAACGCTCGACGATATCAAGCGCAGTAGCCACTTGGTGCATGAATACACCCTGTGGAAACAGGAAACATTGCCGGGCCTTGAGAGCTTGATTGCCGATATGTCAGAGGCCGAGACTGTCCGCGACAATCTGATTGCCAAGCGTGCCCAGCTGGAGGAGCAGAACACCAAGCGACAGGATACATACCGCACGCGCCAGCTCGAAAACAAGGCTGAACGGGACCAACTGGAGAGTGAGCTTGCGTCCACTCAGCGTCTGCTCGAACTGCTGGACTTCATTGAGACGGACGAGGAAGCGACGTTGACGCCCGGTCAGCGTATTGCCGATATTGACGAGGACGCCCGGCAAGCCCTCCAAGCGCGGGCCAAGGTTTCAAAGCAGGCCCGTAGCCTGTATGGCGAGATAACCAACGTCTACCGCAATAGGGGCCTGCATCAAAGCCCGCACTCAAACACCATCGACAGCATCGAGCGCGAAGCACGCCGCGAAACCGAGGATGATGACCTGAGGTGGCTTGTTGCTGCAGACCTTCTCAAATCCAGTATGGAGTCATTTCATATTGAGCAGCGCAACAAGCTGATCACGCTGGCAACGCAGCTATCGAGCACCATCTGTGACAGCAAAGGCCGACTTGAGCATCTGCACCAGTCCATCATGAAGCTGGGCCGCGAGGCCACAGAACGTGCTAGCGCGGTAGCCGTCTCATTCCCCAGCATCGAGTCAATCGAGTTCGTGGTGAGGTCCAATATCCGCGATCTGGAGTTCTGGGCCGATCTTGATAACTACGAAAAGCAGTATCAGCGCTGGCGCGGTCTGGACGAGGATACGCTACCCACCGAAGCGTTTATCAACGCAATTGAGCGCTTTGAACTGCGGCTCAGGGGCCAGAAGCTCAGCAAGCGTATTGTTGATTGTTTCAGCGTGCATGTCGAACTGACGGACAAAGGTGAGCGTAAGCGGGCCTGCAATAACAGCCAGTTTAACGGCATTACGTCCGAAGGCTTGCGTAAGATAGTGCTGTGCATGCTGTTCCTGTCCCTGTTCGAGTTGCTGCGCAAAGAGGCTGATCTGACCCTGATCATCCCCTTGGACGAATCGCTCAAACTCAAGGCGCAGAACTACATTTCCCTAGTCGATTCATTCAACCAGCGCAGC
Source organism: uncultured Pseudomonadaceae bacterium (assembly GCA_963974865.1). Taxonomy (GTDB): domain Bacteria; phylum Pseudomonadota; class Gammaproteobacteria; order Pseudomonadales; family Pseudomonadaceae; genus Halopseudomonas. The sequence goes on from CAXBEU010000006.1 coordinate 63,530, forward strand.
ACGGTCGCTTTTGCCGCCTGCCCTGACCCACAGCCTGAACTGCTCAGCCAATTCCAAAACGTCTACAGCCTCAAGGAAGAAGCCACCGGCATCAAGGTCATTGAGTACGCAACGAGCCTTGACGACGAGATATGGAGCGAAGAGGAAATGGATCAACTCTATGAGGCGCACTCACCATGAACCATACCGCTGAACTGCAGGCCGCCCTGATAGCGTTGCTGGAAGAGCGATTTATCTGCCCGGTTGCGAATCCCGAGCTGTTTAAGGCTCTGGGCAACAAAGACTTCTATGCGAGCGTTGAGCGCAGCCTGACACCCCTTGGCCGCACGTTGTCATCCATAGGCGACAATGACTACCCAGAAGCCTATTTCGCTGCCCTGAACAGCCTTGACGACAAAGCAGATCGTGGCAAGGCCTCAGCCATGTTGGTGGACATGCGCGATAGCATTGGGCCGTGCATCGAGTTTTTCAGGCTGCTTGATCAAGCCGGTGGCAATGACATATCTCTTATGGTCGGTGGCGATCTGTCTTATGCGAAGCTGCTGGGCGCCATTGAAGCCAATGACATCTACAGCGATCAACTTCGCAACCTGTCTACCTGCAAGCTGTTTGAATCATCGCGCAACGCTAAAGACAACGCCGAGCGCCTGAGCAAGATAATCAAGGTCGTTCAGGATCAGGGCTATGTCATAAAGCGCAGTGCCGACAGCACCGTATATGTCTTCACCGGCAAGCTGGCCTATCTGCAGATGATTCTGGGGTGGCTGGCTGATCACCATCAAATCCCGATAGATACACCTGAGCCTACACAGCAGGGGTCGCAGGAGGGGCTGGGTCTATGAAGGCTGAGGACTGGCGGGAGTTTGGCAAGGCCTTAATGGATAACGCCGAATTGCTTGAGGCCATGGCTTGCGCTGAGGAAAACAGCGTGCCGGAACCCGAGAGAATCAACAAAGGCATCAACTACCTCAATGGCAAAGGACTGGTCGATATAGACCAGCGCAGGCTGTACATGAGCGGTTTGATGCTGGACTTGGGTGCCAATTTGGCGCAGCAAGGCTTTTCACGGGGCGCGCTCGACTTACAAGAGGCGTTGATCCACATTCAGCAAAATTGTGAGGGCTACCTTAAAGCCAAGCATGAGAACAGCACAGCAGATGCTGAGCGGCACCTCAAGCGCTTGAACTTCACCGTTCGCCAGATCACCAGCAATCTGCGCGACGAGGCCCTGGCAGCTCGCCACTTCATCGAGTCTGGCCTGGGCTACACCAGCAGCACCCATGAGCGGATCAATGACATACGCAGCGCTATGCAGCGGCTTGAGCGTATCAGTAACAAGGTCATCCTGTTCGACTACAAGAGCCTTCTGAACCTTGGACGCGGGGACCGGACAATCAACCGTACCCTGGTTGGTCTGCACGCCGGCTCATTCAACAAGAGCATTATCAGCAGGCGCGAGGACATTCTAGGCCTCATTGGACGGATGGATGCGTTGAGCGCCATGGTGCGCAAGCGCAACCGATTCAGACAGGTGATGCAGTCGGTAGATGCGTATCTCATGGCTGGCAATACTCTGGACCTGACAGCCCTGCTGGACAACCCGGACAACAACGCGCTTATCCAGGCGCCAGCGATCCACTTGGGCGGCTACCTTCCACCCCCCGAGCAGGCAATCAGCCTCAAGAACGACATCGAAACGCTGATGGCAAACCTGCCCTTGCCAAAGCGAAGAAGCGATACATCAGCCATGGCGGTCGAGGAAAATACCGTCAAATCCTTTGCTGTGCCTTTGAATCAATCAGCCAAGGTTGAGCTCAAGGAGCACTACGTCAAGCAACACCTCAATGCCATGCTCAAGCAATGGCTCAAAGAAAAGAAACCCCAGTCAGCCATGGCTTATTGGCGGCAACATGGCTCTACCGGTATCGAGGGTCGGTTTTGGTTGCTGGCGCTCGATTACCTGGTGGCAGTTGAAGCGGCAAGCAAAGCTACCAAGGGCCTCACGGTTACCTATCGCGTTCGTCCTCAATACAAACCTTTCGAGAAAGGATCGGCCAACAGGACCGTGGTTGACCTGATTCTTGAGCGCAAGACAGCGATAGGAGGCTGACATGGATTTCACCCGTGCTGCCCTGAACACCATCGACAAAGCGCTGCGCTCTCCCGCTGCCACCGTTACCTACAACCGCACATGGCAACAAGTGCATACCCTGTATGACATCGGACAACTCAAGGGCGCCAACAGGCTCGCGCTATCGGACAATGACCGCCGCCACCTGCGTGAGCTGGTCAAACACCAAACCGGAGTTGATCTGCTGGCGGTCGATCATGAGATGAGCCTGAGCAGACTCAAGGGCGCCTCCCGACTGGACATTGCCAGGCATCTGCCCAATGAAAAGCTCTCTGGCCGCAGCGTGACAGAAGACATCGTTCTGATTGGCAGTGCTACAGGGCGTATAGTACTGCCTGGTGGCACCATCGACGTTTTGCCCGGCATGACAGTCAGTTGTCACCACAAACATCTTCACGGACTTCACCGCGTTATCCTGGTCGAGAACCTTGCGACCATGCATGCGCTGGAGCAATACCCGTGGCCTGCACAGCTAGATGGGTCGGTGATGCTGTTTAGGGGCTCCGTCTCACAATCACCCAAAGCGGTCACTGAGGTGGTCAACCAAGCGAGAGAGGTGGTGTGCTTCCCCGATTACGACCCTCAGGGCGTTATGAACAGCCTCACACAAAGCAAGTCAGCAGGCATTGTCATGCCGGATAAATCAGGGATCGATCTGATGCTGGCCAAGGGGCTGAACAAGGATGACCTATTTTTCAAGCAGGACGCTGCAAAACAGTGGTTACGAACAAACGCCAGCACCCTGCCCTATGTTGCCGATATGCTAATCAGAGGCATTGCCTTATCACAAGAGGCGATGACGCAGTGCCAGACCATGGTGGTGGTTTCGACCCGACTTAGAATGTAATTGGGGTCAGAATGAATATTGATCTTTATTTCAAAATACTGGAATCGGTAGGCGCGACCAACCTGCTACTGGTCACATTATTGGTTCCTGTCTCCGCGATTTTGCTTGGCTCACTATTCCTCAACGAGACCTTGAAGGCCGTCCATTTTGCGGGAATGGCGCTCATCGCGCTGGGCTTATCCGCTATCGATGGGCGGCTTTGGCGACGAGATGACTGCGAAGAAATAACTGTCGCTGCTCAAAGCTAGAAACTCAGAAGTGAATCGTGTGGGTAATCAATCGCTCTGACCCTATTGATCTTTAGCGCTCAACTGCGGCTTTGATCGGTTGCGCTTCGTTGGCCAGATGCAACTAGCCTCTAACGCAGAGGCCAGAGTCCGCGGCGTTCAACCTTCGCCCAACTCACGCATGACAGCATACAAGGCAGACTTGGCTTCAAAGCCGACACCAGGAATATCCGGCAGACCCACGTAGCTATTTTCTACGCGAATTCCATCAGCAAACCCGCCGAATGGCTGGAATACGTCTGGAGGGACGCGGCCGGATCGGCTACATCGAAGCTGTCGTCGCTGAGTGGATTGAGCATGGAATGAAAGACACTCCCATGGTGGTGGATATTCTCACCCGCGCATCTCGCTCTCTTAGCGTTTCAAAACAGGATTCGTCCCAGCGCACTGACATTCCTAAAGCTTAGCCACCGCTGGTAAGGATACGACTGCGCCGAGTACATCAGTGAAACAGCGGACGGAGAAAAGTAGATTATTCTAGTTTTTTCCCACGCGCATAGTATCTGCCAGCGGTTGCTGCCCACGCTCATCCAACGCGTCCACCACCCCCGCCACATCAGCAGCCGCCTTGTTCTGGCTCAGCTTGAACTTGCCCACTAGACGCTCAATGTCGATCTCGATACCGACAATCTTCGCCAACATCTCACTGATGTAATCGGCGCTGGAGTCGGTCATCTTCCAGGGGCGTTCGGGCTCGGCCTGGGCTTCATGTTCGCGAGTCAGGCGTGCTACCAGGCCACGAACGAAGCGCTCATCGTCGCGCAGGCGAATGCGGCCGTGGGCATGCACCACCTGGTAATTCCAGGTCGGTACCTGGCGGTGGGTTTCGTGTTTGCTGGGGTACCAGTTGGGTGAGATATAACCGTGAGGCCCTTGAAAGATCACCAGCACGGACGCGCCGTCAGTGATCTGCTGTACCAAAGGGTTGGCGCGGGCGATATGGCCTTGCAGCATGCCTTGAGCGCCCTGCTCTGCCAACAGTTCAAAGGGAATATGGTTGGCATCCAGCCCGGCGTCGGTATACATCACCAGCGCACCCAGCGGGTAGGCGCGCATCAGGGCGTGCAGTTGCTCGGGCCGGTCTTCGGCAAAGTGCTCGGGCAGGTACAAGGCGGTTTCGCTCCGGTAACACGGGGTTTAGTCAGGTGCTATAGAGTAACGCGGTTATCTGTCTGAGGTAATTTACTTCAAAACCTCCACTGAACCCATTTGACTTCCTCACCACCGCAAAACAATGCATGACGCAGGTCACAGGCTGAACAGGTCGTGCTCGTGCTTTGCTCGGCACTTGCGTTAATCTGCCGTCCTCTAATGCCGCTCGAACAGGATTTCAGGGCATGGATTACCCGCCACTACAACGCATTTTACTCTCCGTGCTGCTCACCTTTTCAGCACCTTCCAAGGCTCAGCCCCTGCCCTGCGCACCAGGCCAAGAGCAATGAGCGCCCTGGCTCCCGGCCGCCTGTCAGCAGCGGCGCTGGCCCTGGTGCTCTGGGGAGGCTGGGCGCTGCTGGCCAACTGGTCCGCCGGGTACCGCGAAGCCCTGGTTGCCGGCCTGCTGCAAGGCTGTGCCAGCGCGATCATTACCCTGCTCATGGCTGTATGCGCCAACGCCTTGTTTACCCGCCTGCCTGGCGGTGTTCTGCGTATAGCGGCGCCGCCACTGCTGATTGTATCGGTCAGCTTCAGCGCACTCTGGCTGGCACATACTGCCAATAACACCCCCGCGCTTTGGACCACCATCTTGCCGCCCAGCGGCCTGGCTTTTGCCTATTGCCTGTACCTCACTTTTTCGCTCTCGCGCGAAGCCGCCACCTCGGAGCAGCAATCCCATGACAGATCTCAGTAACCGACGCCCCCTGAAAATCCGCGACCAGCAACTAATGCGGCGCGTCGCCGCTTGGCTTAGCCGCCGCAACGTAACGCCCAATCAGATATCGATCCTCAGTGTGGTCTTTGCCCTGGGCGGCGGCGCTGCGCTGGTGATGGCCGGGCAAACGCTGGCGGGTGAGCGCTCACTGTGGTTTCTGGCCGCCGCACTGCTGATTCAATTGCGCCTGCTGTGCAATCTGTTCGACGGCATGGTCGCGATGGAAGGCGGCAAGCAGACGCCAGCAGGCGAACTGTTCAATGACGTGCCGGACCGCATTGCCGATCCGCTGCTGATAGTGGCCTGCGGCTTTGCGCTACCGGATTACCCCAGCGCCATGTGGCTGGCGTGGCTCGGTGCGCTGCTTGCGGTTATGACGGCCTACATTCGCGTGCTGGGCGTTTCCCTCGGGCTGCCAGCGGACTTTCGCGGCCCAATGGCCAAGCAGCAACGTATGGCATTGATTACGGTCGCTGCCGTGATTTCTGCACTGGAGATTTTCTGGGGGCACTACGGCATGGTGCTCTGGATCAGCCTTATCCTGCTGGTGGTGGGCAGCGCGATGACCGCGATGCGTCGCCTGATGGGTTCTTACATGCACCTGCAACAACGTGGAGCGAATTGAAATGGATCTCGGCTTGCCCTTTATGCTTGATCTCACCGCCAATGCGCTGGTGGCCATGCTGGTAGTACTGGCCATGCTGGTTGTGGCCTCCATTACCCAATGGCGCCTACGCTCTCGCTTAAGCCCGGAAGCACATCTGGAACTCAAGCAGCGCATCAACTCCTGGTGGATCATGGTCGCGGTGGTTTTTACTGCGCTGATGATCGGCCAAACAGCCTCGCTGATCTTCTTCGCGATTTTGAGTTTTATCGCGCTGCGGGAAATTTTCTCGATCCTGCCTGTACGCATCAGTGATCGCCGTCTGATCCTCGCGCTCTATCTGATGGTGCCGCTGCAGTATTACTGGATTGCCCAAGACTGGTACGGCATGTTTATCGTGTTTATTCCGGTCTACCTGTTCCTGCTGATCCCCTTCGGCCTGCTGATCCTGGGCGAGACCAAAGGCTTTATCCGTGCGGTGGGCTCATATCAATGGGCAATCATGACCACGGTGTTTGCCATCAGCCACGTAGCTTATCTGCTGATGCTGCCGGCGGATCAGAACGCCTCCGGGGGCGGCGTGGGCCTGGTGCTGTATCTAGTATTCCTGACCCAATTCAACGACGTGGCGCAGTACATCTGGGGCAAAAAGTTTGGTGAACGCAAGATAGTACCCACCATCAGCCCCAACAAAACCTGGGCTGGCTTTCTTGGTGGCGTGGCCACCACCACGCTGCTTGGCGGTTTGCTGGCCCCTTGGTTAACGCCAATGAGTTTTTGGCAGGGCCTGGCAGCGGGTCTGCTCATCGGCTGCGCCGGTTTTGTCGGCGACCTTACCATTTCTGCCGTCAAGCGTGACCTGCGCATCAAGGACACCAGCCAGCTGATTCCCGGCCACGGCGGTATTCTCGACCGCATCGACAGCCTGATGTACACCGCACCGCTGTTCTTCCACTTCCTTTTTTACACCAGCTACTGAGGCCACCATGTCGTTCATTCAACGTCTGCCCAAGCGGCTGTTTTTTCTATTGATCGTCAAACCGGTGGTGTACCTGCTGCTGGGGCTCAACATTTATTCCGCGCAGCGCCTGCCCGCACGCGGCCCGGCAATCCTGGCGGCCAATCACAACAGCCACCTCGATACGCTGGTGCTGATGGCGCTCTACCCGCTCAGCCAATTGCACCGCGTGCGCCCCGTAGCGGCCGCCGATTACTTTCTGCGCAACCGCTTTACCAGTTGGCTGTCGCTCAACGTGATCGGCATCATCCCGCTAGACCGGCAAAGCCAGGTCGACAAGGAAAAGGTATTCGACCAGTGCCAACAGGCGCTTGCCAATGACGAGATACTGCTGCTATTCCCGGAAGGCAGCCGCGGCGAAGCGGAACAATTGCAGCCGCTGCGCAAGGGCATCTACCACCTCGCTCGCGCCCACCCCGGCACCACAGTAACCCCCATCGCCATGCACGGCCTCGGCCGGGCGCTGCCCAAGGGTGAGTCCATGCTGGTGCCGTTTAATTGTGATGTAGTGATTGGGGAAGCGTTGCTGCCGGGTGAGGACAGCAACTTGTTTATGCAGGCATTGCAGACCTCGTTGGAGGAGCTGCTGGCTGCATGCATTACCCGTCGTGATGAGCGGTGGGAAGATTAAGGGTTTGATTCCATCGGCGCGGCGGCAATTGAGCGTTATCTGGCTGAGGTAACGTACTTCAATACCTCGACCACCTGCTCAGGGGTTTGCGCCCAGGCCATCGCCGCTGCGTCCACTTCCTTGAGCGGGTGGATGATGTCTTCATCGTGCAGGGTAATGTAGGGCGTGCCCATGGCGGCGCAGTAGCCGGCATCGAAGGCAGCGTTCCACTGTTTGTACTTGTCGCCAAAGCGAATCACAGCCACATCGCACTGCTCCAGCAGCGTCTTGGTGCGTATGCCGTTGACCTTGGCGGACTGGTGATCGCGCCAGAAGGGTACATCGGGCTTGCCCAACATATCGCCGGCAGCATCGCTGGACTCGTGATGGGTGACAGGCGCGGTGAATTCTACCGGCAACCCAGCGGCTTCTGCCCCGGCTTGAATCTGTTCGCGCCAGTCGGTATGGATCTCACCGGATAAATAAACAGTCCAGATCATGCGGTACCTCTTTTTTTCAGAAAATCGGAATAGTGTTGCCTATGGCTGATAGGGTACCAGAGCTTAATGGGCCGGTCAGATGCCGCTCGCTTTATATCGATTTTCGGGCATTAGATAAATAACTGAGCCGATTACTAGAATAAGGTGTCTAATGCATTGCCAGTAATTCATGTATGTCCGGCCCGGAAGCAGAAGATCAGGCAATGAATCACACAATGCTTGCGGCCGCTGTTCTGATCCGTCAGGCGAGATTTACATTGGAGACTGATCATGAACATGAACACCATCAAAAATCCCCTATCGCATTTGCGCCTGCCCATGCTGGCGGCTGTGGCCCTGGGTGGCCTGCTGTTAGTAGGTTGCGCGGGTAATCCCCCGACTGCCCAGTTCGCCCTGACCGAATCAGCCGTTAACGCGGCAGTCAGTGCCGAGGCTACCGAGTATTCAGCGGTGGAGATGCGTTCTGCACGTGAAAAGTGGAAGCAGGCCGAAATGGCCATGCAGGAAAAGGACTATGACAAGGCGCGCGTACTCGCTGAGCAGGCTGAGTGGGATGCACGTGTAGCCGAGCGCAAGGCGCGGGCTGCAAAGACGCAAAAGGCCCTGAAGGATGCCAGCCAGGGGATTGAGGATCTGCGCGAAGAAGGTATGCGCAGCACCCAGTGATCAACACGCCCCCTTCCCTATCGCCTTCACCCAAGGATTACCTGCTATGAACAAATTAATGACTATTACCACCGTGCTCGCCGCGGCCATTGGCCTGTCTGCCTGTGCTTCACAGCCCAACAGCAACCTGCAGCAGGCTCAGGCCCAATTTACCCAGCTGCAAAACGACCCCCGCTCCAGCCAGATGGCTGCGCTTGAGACCGAAGACGCTGGCAAAGCCGTTACTGAGGCCAGCAAGGCTTTTGAAAACGGTGACAAGAAGCAAGTCGACCAACTGGCCTATGTGGCCCAGCGCCGCATTGAGCTGGCCGAGCAGACTATTGCTTTGCGTTCCTCAGAGGCAGAGTTGGAGCAATCCGCTGCCAAACGCGCTGAAGCTCAACTGTCATCACGTGAACAGCAATTGCAGTCGAGTCAGCAGCAGCTTAAGTTGAGTGAGCAGCAGTTGGCGGCACGTGAAGCGCAGATCCGCAAGCTGCAGGACGAGCTGAAGGCAAAGCAGACCGAGCGCGGCACACTGGTCACCTTGGGTGATGTGCTGTTTGACGTCGACAAGTCCGATCTCAAGTCCACAGGCGTGCGCGACGTGCAGAAGCTTGCCAGCTTTCTCAACGAGAATCCCGAGCGCCAACTGATGGTCGAGGGCTATACCGATAGTACCGGTGCCGCTTCCTACAACCAGCAGTTGTCTCAGCGGCGCGCCGAGTCCGTACTCCGTGCTTTGACGCACGCTGGTGTTAGTGCACAGCGAGTTCAGGTCGTCGGTTACGGCCAGCAATACCCCGTTGCCAGCAACGATACTGCATCCGGCCGCGCGCAGAACCGTCGTGTGGAAGTGACTATTTCCAACAATGACCAGCGCGTAGCGCCGCGTTCGTCGATGGAATAAAGCGCGTCAGGGCATCGCTAGCCGGTGCCCCCTGCGTTTGTACCAGAGCCCGCCTAATTGGCGGGCTTTTTTGTGTCAGGATGCCGCTTTCTTTTGCATGGCTTTGAACTGCCTTTCGAGCATAAAGCCGTAACCCAACCACAGCACCAAGAGATAAACCACCGAGACGACCAGCATCACTATCAGGAACACGAGTGCCTGCTCTTGCAGCGTCATCATAATCACCGCGAAACCATTAGGCTCAAGCAGTACGACGACCAGCACGAATAACAGCGAAACCAGCACGGACGCCAGGAACGACATAAACACCAACCAGCGCTTCTCGGCCGCCGTCGGCAGACGTTGATGGTCCTTGATGAAGTAATGCCCCGCCGCCATCGCCGAACCAATCAATATGCCCATATTAACCCCGGCATTGCCGTCCATATCCAGCAGCGTGAGCACGACCGCAGCAATGACCATCATGGCCAGATTGGCGCCTGCGAAGATGAAGAGGTATTTTTTTAGCGGGGTGTTTTGGGTCATGGAGGTCTTCCTTGGAGGCAGATTTAAGGTAGTTTAACCATTCAAGCTTATCTGCCAATGGCGAAGACGAGCCAGGCGATGATAGCGGCGATAGGCGTGAGAATCACTAAGCTGCCTACTACAACCGCCCGACCCCAGGCGTAACCGCTCTCCCCTTTGAAGCTGCCGCCAGTTAGAACCCCCAGCACACCAACGCCGATACGGTGAGCTAATACATTTATTAAAAAATCGAAGATGAAGTCCATTTAATCTTCCTGCCTCTCGATTTGATCATTCTAGGACGCATTTTAGCTATGCCACCTTATAACTCGGCTACTGGCATACACCGCTGCGCCTTTGGCAATTAGAATCTGTGACCTGCCCTGCAAAGCTACCAGCCTGGAATTGACGTATGCGCATGAGCCGTTAAGCTGCCACGCACGCAAGATCTAGCTCTGGATGATCGGTGGTTAGAACTCAACAATGAAAGCTTTGCTACTAGCCTCGCTACTAATGAGCGGCTGCGCCACCAGCCTGGCCGACACCGCTAACGATGATGCCCGGCAGTCCCTGAAAAACTATGGCCTAACCCGTTGCCTACTGGAGGCTCTGCCCGATCAACCGTCCGTGCTGCGTGAGGACCTGGCCAGCGCCAGCCGCGCCTATCATTTCATGGGAAAAGGCGTACATCAGATCCTGCAGGACGAAGACACGATGGACATCCTGCACGACCCCTATCAGGACACGCGCAATTTCGTTGCAGATCGCTACGCCGCCGATGGCTCGCCTATGAAGACAGGCAACGGCAACAGCGCCTTCCATGCCTGTCTGGCGATCTACAATTCCGCCGAATTTGATCAGTTTATCCGTGGACAGGACGCTTACCTGCCTTGAGCACGCGGTAAGCTGCCGACGCTACTCCATCACCGCCGTAATGCCGCCCTCGCTACTGGCGAAGCTCCAGCCCCATGGCCCAGAAATCAATTTCCAGCCGGGTGGCGTCGCTGAAAATCCGCGCCAGGCGCTCAAAGCGCCGGGGTGTTACGTCCGCCAGTTCCCGGTTCAGCCAGTCGATCTCAGCCTGCATGGCTTCCTGAAACTCGGCGCTCTCGTACATCTCGATCCAGGCATCATAGGGATTCTGCTCACCGCGCAACGTCTGCGCCCGGCTGTTGAGCCAGTTGGCGATTTCACCGTAACCGACCAGGCAAGGCGCTAGCGCCACGTGCAGGTCGAGCAGGTCTCCGCGGTTTCCGGTGTCGAGCACATAGCGGGTGTAGGCCAGGGTGGCGCGCGCTTCCGGTAGGGTTTGCAGCTCCTGCTCGCTGATGCCCCATTCCTTGCAATACTGAATATGCAGGCCCAGCTCCAGATCGACGATTGCCGAAAGCCCTGCTTTGGCGTGCCGCAGATCATCCAAAGTGGTGCTTTTGTAGGCCGCCAGGGCAAAGGCGCGGGCAAACTGGATCAGAAACAGATAGTCCTGCTTGAGGTAGTGGCAGAACGATTCCGGCGCCAGCCTGCCCTCGCCCAGCTGAGTAACAAAGTCATGCTGTATGTAGGCATCCCACTCCGGCTGACAATGTTGTTTGAGGTGCTCGAAGGTATAAGGCATCTGCTTATCTCGCTGTTTTTGATAGATAATCTGTAACGTAAGGCACCATAGCATAGCCAGCGCGTGCCTGTTTTCGCACACTCACCGAACAGAATAGATCTCTACTCTTTCCAAATCGCTACACAACGCGCGTAGCCGATTTGCCGGCGAGCCGTTATGGTTGCGCTCCTGTAATGGAGGCGACATGACCTATCTGCTCTTCGTCACGGTGCTTTGGGCCGTGTCCTTCAATCTGATCGGTGCCCATCTGGCCGGCCAGGTGGATCCCTATTTTTCGGTGCTGACCCACGTTCTGCTGGCCGGCCTGGTGTTTCTGCCGCTGACGCGCTGGCGCGGCGTCGACCCCCGGTTTATCGGCGGGGTAGCGCTGGTGGGGGCGTTGCAATTTGGCGTGACGTACATCTGCCTGTACCTGAGCTTCAATCTGCTGAGCGTGGCGGAAGTACTGCTGTTCACAGTGCTGACGCCGCTGCACGTGACGCTGATTGATGATGCGCTGCGGCGCCGCTTCAATCCATGGGCACTGGTGGCCGCCGGTGTTGCCGTTCTGGGCGCAGGGGTTATTCGGTTCGACGGCATTTCCGCTGGATTTCTTGGCGGCTTTCTATTGATGCAACTGGCCAACTTCACCTTCGCCAGCGGGCAGATCGGTTACAAGCACCTGACCCAGCACTTTCCATCGGAGATCCCGCTATATCGACGCTTCGGCTACTTCTTCCTCGGCGCGCTGCTGGTGGTGTTGCCGGCGTGGCTGCTGTTCGGTGATAGCGAGCAGTTACCGACCACCTCTACGCAATGGGGCGTGCTGCTATGGATGGGGATTCTCGCCACGGCGGTCGGGCAGTTCTGCTGGAACAAGGGGGCAACCCTGGTTTCCGCCGGCACACTCGCGGTGATGAACAATCTCTCCGTACCGGTGGGCCTGCTGCTGAACCTGCTGGTCTGGCGCACCGACACCGCGCTACTGCCCCTTTCAATCGGCGGCAGCCTGATCATTTTAGCGCTGTGGATCAGTAAGCGCGGGGCGCGCAGACTTCCCACTTGAGTTCGCCTCGGGTGATCGACAATAGTTGCTCTTGAAGCGCGCCAGCAGCTGTGGTGGGCAGACGCACTTGCAGCATCACTACCTGCTCGGGGCTGAGGGTCATCAGTTCGCCATTTCCTGTGCGAAAATCGCCGCAACCAATTCAGTCTTGGTGTCCGCCGCAACCTCATTTATTGTGTGAAACTTACCGGGCTAATCAGTACGTCCGTATCCGCTACTCAGGAGACAAGCATGAACACTGCAGCAAGCCGTGGCGCTGAGATTCGCAGCGCATTGCAGGTGAATCCCGACCTTAAGACGACCGCAGATATACAGCAGGAAATTGAGCGCCGTATCGGTTTTATCAAGGATACGTTGCGCGGTTCGGGAACGCGGGCGCTGGTATTGGGGATCAGCGGCGGCGTGGATTCCACCACCTGTGGCCGGTTGTGCCAGATGGCGGTCGAATCGCTGCGCCAGGAGGGCTATGAGGCCACTTTCTATGCCATGCGCTTGCCCTATGGTGTGCAGGCCGATGAAGCGGATGCGCAGTTGGCGCTGGAGTTTATCAAGCCCGACCAGATGCGCACGGCGGATATCAAGGGCGCGGTTGATGCGATGATGGCCTGTTTTGCTGGCGAGCCGGCTGAGGCTGCCAAGCAGGACTTCGTCAAGGGTAACGTGAAGGCGCGGGCGCGCATGGTGGCGCAATACACGCTGGCGAACTTCATGAACGGTCTGGTGGTAGGGACGGATCATGCCGCGGAAGCGGTCATGGGGTTTTTCACCAAGTTCGGCGACGGCGCCTGTGATCTGGCCCCGCTAACCGGCCTGACCAAAGGCCAGGTGCGCAGCATTGCAGCGGAGCTAGGTGCTCCCGCGACGCTGGTTAAAAAGGTGCCCACGGCCGATCTGGAGGAGCTGAAACCCGGCAGACCAGATGAAGATGCCCACGGCGTGACCTACGAGCAGATTGATGCGTTGCTGCTGGGTGAAACGGTGCATGAAGAAGCCGCGCGCAAGATCATCGAGCGTTACGATGCCACTGAGCACAAGCGCCAGGTGCCGCTGGCGCCTTGAGCACGTTATCCGCGCTCTATCTTTAGGCGATTTGCACCTCAATATGCCGCCTGCGGGCAACAGGCGGCAGCTACCCCTACCGGTCTTGGCAGGCGACGCGAAAGCTGTCGTCCAGCGCCACCGGCAGTACCAGAGTACTGAACTTCACTTTATCGGCCGCATTGCACAGGCTGGCTATGGCGCTGCGATCCAGTTGACCCTCGTCCTCCGGGTACTCCGCATTCAACACTGGCTTACCCGCCCGGATAAACGGCAGCAACAGGTCGCACTCGTTGTACTGGAAGCACTGCTCGTTGATTGAAAAGTCGAAGTAGTCCACCAGCAATTCAACCTGCTCAAGAGCGTTTTTCAGCCCTACCCCTAAACCCCTGCGGTGCGCTTCATTGGCGATAAAGCGGTTATAGGCAAGCTGATCCTGGGCATCGAAGTCAAAACCGGTGGGCTCAAGATACCCCTGGACGTTATCCGGCTCGACCGCATCGCAGCCTTTTTCTGCCGCCAAGTCCAACCGCGCAGTCATTATCTGCCGAACGTTTGCCGAGCGAATATCCACCCAGCGCTCCGCGGGCCAGTCCTCAAGCCTATCGCCCAACTCAGCGTCCGTGAACTGATCGCGATCTGGACGATAATTTTCGTGGGTGCCGGCGGAGAAATAACAGATCACTTTGCGGCCATCTGCCTGCAGAGAACGAATAGTAGATATGGAGGTGTTGAACAGGTCGACATTGTAAAGCTGGGCATCGTAGGTGGTATTCAGCGGATGATCATCATCCACAAATAGTTGCCACTGCCAGCTCACTCCCACTTGCGGCTGGTACCAGTTCCCGTCGTTCACGGGTGCCACGTCGACGGCCAGGGGCATATTTTTCTCTGACGCAACAGCACTGGCGGCCAGCGCCATAGCAATGGTCAGGGCACAACCGGTAACCCACCGCATCGCCGCTCTCCAAATTAACCAAACGCCTTGCCAGACAGAAGATATGAAGCGCTCGAGCCTTGTTGCAGCGGAAAAGATCTTCACCGTTGCACACACAGCGCCAAGACTGCAGGATAGCCCGATAAACCGAGAACATCACTGCACCCTATGACGACTGCACCACTTCGCCAACCCTGCCCGCCCGGCACCTGTGATTGCGACAGGGACCGGCTGCTGGACAATCCGGAAGCGGACAATCGCATTCTGCGGCTAACCTTGCATGAAGAAAAGCGCCTCCTGGCGCGATTGGAAAGCATTACCAGTCTCGACGAGCTGGAGCATCTGCAAGGCCGTATGGAGCAGCAATTGGGCATTCGCCTGCGTATAGGCCCCGGCCATAATGAAGTACGCAGTATGCGCGGCATCAGCATTCAGTTCGAACCGCAACCGGGCCTGTGCCGCAAGGCCCGCAAGTCGATCCCCACGGCAATACGGCGCAGCCTGGAGCAGCATCCGGAAATCGCGTTTGCCCTGCTGAACAGTCATGACTTGCTGCGGGACGCCTGATTCGCGGCTGCTGGCTACCCCGTTGCAAATGTAACATTATGACGCTAGCGAGCCTGCTGGGGTGCCCGTATAGTTACACAATGACATTAAGCCCCCATCTACCCCACGACAAACTGCTGGATCTGCTACTCGACGTCGTCTGTGTGGTAGACACCTACGGGCGTTTTCTTTCAGTCAGCGCGGCCAGCGAGCGTGTTTTCGGCTACCGGCCTGACGAGATGATCGGCCACACTGCCTTTGAGCTGATGCACCCGGATGACCGAGCCAGCACCCTCGAGATGGTGAAGCGCATTAACGCCGGCCAACCTTCGGGTGATCATGAAAACCGTTACATCCACAAAGACGGCCGGACTATTCACATCATGTGGTCGGCCCGCTGGCTTGAAGAAGAGCAGGTGCGGATAGGCGTAGCGAGAGACATCACGGAGCGCAAGCGCGCCGAAGCAATGCAGGCAGCGCTCTATGCTATCTCCGAGGCAGCGCACTCGGCGGAGGATCTGCAGGCGCTGTACCAGCAAGTGCATCAGGTGGTGGGCCAGTTGTTACCGGCCGACAATTTTTTTGTCGCCCTGCATGATGCTGCAAATGAACAGCTCGTTTTCCCCTACTACGTCGACCAGTTTGACGCGCCACCCGATCCCATACCGATGACCGTCAGCACCTTGAGTGCAGAAGTTATACGTTCAGGCGAAGCCCTGCTGCTGACGCCTGAAACAGCGGAGCAAATGCTGGCGAACATCGGGACCGTGGCCGGCAAGCACTCCCTCGACTGGTTAGGGGTGCCGCTGACAACGGGCACGCAGACGATTGGCGCCCTGGTGCTGCAAAGCTATTCCGGCACGCTGCGCTACACCGATCAGGACAAGGAGCTGCTGCAATTCGTATCCAGCCAGGTCGCCACTGCGATAGAGCGCAAGAGTAATCACTCGCGCCTGGCATTTCTCGCCCAGTACGATCAACTGACAGAACTCCCGAACCGAGCCCTGTTTCTGGACCGGCTGCACAGCTCACTGCAGCGGGCCCAAAGCGAATCCTTATGCCTGGCTGTGCTGTATCTGGACATGGACAACTTCAAGCACATCAACGATAACTACGGCCATACCACCGGCGACCATTTGCTCAAGGAAGTTGCTCAGCGCCTCAAACAGTGCGTGCGTGACTCCGACACCATCGGCCGCCTGGGCGGGGATGAATTTGCTGTTGTACTGGATAACATCAGCAAGGCGGAAGACGCGAGCGTGGTAGCCGAGAAGATTCTGGCCTCCCTGAGCGAAGAATATCGGCTTGAAGGCCAGATCTTGACCAGCGCTCCCAGCCTGGGTATCGCCGTCTACCCCGAACACGGCCAGAACGACCTGCAACTGGTTCGCCGAGCCGATGAAGCCATGTACGTGGCCAAACGTAATGGCGGCAAACGGTTCATTTTTGCTGCGCAGGATCCAGGCTGATGAAGGGCCTGCTACTGCTTGCCGCGCTGATATTTTCTGCGAGCGCGTACCCAATCGAATTCAACTTTCCAATCTAGTAAGGATTACCTTTGAGACTCTGTGTTTTCTGCGGTTCCAGTGCGGGCAATCAGCCCTACTATCTTGAAGCTGCCCAGCAACTGGGCACCACTCTGGCAAAAGCCGGTATCACGCTGGTGTACGGCGGCGCGCAGGTTGGTTTGATGGGCGCTGTCGCCGATGCGGCACTGGCTGCCGGCGGTCAGGTGATAGGCGTTATTCCGCAGCATCTGGTTGAGCGCGAGCTGGCTCACACCGGCCTGACCGAGTTGCGCCAGGTCAGCTCCATGCACGAGCGCAAGGCGATGATGGCCGATCTGTCAGACGGCTTTATCGCCCTGCCCGGCGGCGTGGGCACTTTTGAAGAGCTGTTCGAGGTCTGGACCTGGGCTCAGTTGGGCCATCACCAGAAGCCCTGCGCGCTTTTCAACGCCGGCGGCTATTACGACAAGCTGATCGATTTCCTCGACCACGCCATGACTGAAGGCTTTATGAAGCAGGCCTACCGCGAGATGTTGATAGTCGCGCCGGATGTTGAGTCGCTGATGATCAAGGTAAAAGCCTATGAGCCACCGAAGGTAGCCAAGTGGATGGAGGATAAGAGCGAGCGCTAAGGTGCTGGCTCCCGCCTCTGCACAAATCTTCCAGACTCGCCCCGGGCAGGCGTTATGATTGTGGCATTGCCCTTGTTTACCGAATAAATGCCCATGAGCGCTCACAACTGGATTGATCTCAAACAGGATGCTGATACCGGCATTGAGACCATTCGAGCGCATTTTGAGGGCCATGCCTATGACCCACATTGGCATGACAGCTATCTGGTCGGGTTTACCGAGCAGGGCGTGCAGCGCTTTCATTGCGGCCGCCAGCGTTACGACAGTGTGCCTGGCAAGGTCATACTGCTGGAGCCTGGCGACATCCACGATGGCGAAGCGCCCACCGCTGAAGGCTTTACCTAATCCATGCTTTACCTGGATCCGCACTGGCTGGAGCGCGAGTTGCGCGGGCTGTTTGGTGACGCCCCGGTAGAGTGCGTGCCCGCCATGAGCATGACCGTAGGCCAGTCGCCAGAGCTGATTTTCGCCATTGCCAGCACCTTTCAGACGCTGCATCAGCAGGAGCTGCGCATCGTTCGGCAAACGGCGCTGGATTATCTATTGAGCCAGCTTACTCGCCAGATGCACTGGCGCAAGCGCACGGAGGCTGATCCGCGCATGCCGCAGGTGGCCCGACTGGCTCGGGACTATCTGCACACCCACCTGACCGATAACGTGAGCCTGACAGATCTCGCCAACTTGGCCGGGGTAGATCGCTTCCGCCTCAACCGTGCATTCAAGGCGGCTTTCGGGTTGGCGCCGCATGCGTATCTGGTGCAACGGAGGCTGGCCCAGGCGCGGCGTCGATTGGCTGCTGGTGACTCGCCCTCCGCAGTGGCCATGGATCTGGGTTTTGCCGACCAGAGTCATCTCGGGCGCTGGTTCAAGCGCGCCTACGGTCTGACCCCTGCAGGCTATCGGCAACGCTGCACACACCTTCCAGACGGGCTCTGAGCAAGTACGCACAATA
Source organism: uncultured Pseudomonadaceae bacterium (assembly GCA_963974865.1). Lineage (GTDB taxonomy): Bacteria > Pseudomonadota > Gammaproteobacteria > Pseudomonadales > Pseudomonadaceae > Halopseudomonas. The sequence goes on from CAXBEU010000006.1 coordinate 81,729, forward strand.
ACTCCCGACACTTATCTCCGGGAGACCTGCCTTGACTCACCTGCTGCCGTTTATGTTATTTGCCTTCGTCGCGTCCATCACCCCCGGCCCGACCAATTTACTGGCCATGAGCAGCAGTGCACGCTTCGGCTTGCGCGCCACCTTGCCGATCATTGCCGGCGGCTGCCTTGCCTCAGCCGGGCTGGTTCTGGCTGTAGGGCTGGGCATTGGCAATATGCTGCTGGAGTCTCCCGCTGCGGCAAGCCTGCTGGGCTGGGCGGGTGCGCTCTGGCTGACCTACCTGGGCTGGCAGATCGCCCGCGCTCCCGTGGAACTGGACTCCCCCCTTCAACGTCAACAACCCTTGAGCGGGTGGGCCGCAGCGCTGTTGCAAGTGATCAATCCCAAGCCCTGGACGGTGGCACTGGCGGTTGTCAGTGTGTTCATGGCCAGCGCCAACGCACCAGCATGGCTGCTGGCAACACTGTTTCTGCTGATGGCTATTCCCTGCATGCTGCTCTGGGCCTGGCTGGGTATCAAGGCAAGTGTGTGGCTGAAATCGCCGCATCAACTTCGGCGTTTCAATCAGCTGATGGGCTTGCTGCTGGCCGCGTCAGGGTGGCTTGGTTTGTTAGGTTGAACCAGGGCTGACTCTTGTGTTTAACCATTATGAATCGGCAGCTGCCTGCAGCGTATCTGCCCACGTTCGCAACCGCTGACGCAGCTGTAATAAAGCAGTCCTCAGAGCGTTCCTCATCATCAGAAGGTTGTCTGCGCCAATGACTGATTTAGAGCGATCAACATTCAGCTCATCAAGCCGACGCTCAGCATAGACATGGCGCTTTTCTTCAGCGCGGCGAAGCCAGAAAATACCCAGCTCCCTTGCCTGCTCTCTATCAATACCTGCCACTCTGCCGGTGTAAAGCATCCAGCCAAGATCGAACTGAGAGTTGTAATGGCCCGCACGAGATGCCAGTAGATGCCACGCATAGCCCTGCGCAGGATCGCGCTCAAAGGGCACTCCTGGCTGACCGCCCTCGAAAAAACCGGCACCCAGGCAGTTTGCGCCTATCGGTGAACCCAGCGCAGCACTGTATCCGCATAGCTCGGGCAGGCTTGGGCCGCTGTAGGCGGCATCAATACCCAGACCTCCACGGATGAATGCCATGATGAGAACCTGCATGGCATCATCATTGCCCATTGCCGCAGCAGACAAATAAGCGGCCCTCGCCTCTTCTGTCTGGCCCAGCATTTTTTTGGCCTCAGCCAGCCAGTAATAGGCCTCATCTTCTTGTGGATAGTTTGCTATGACGGCTTCCGCAGCGGGGACTAATGCCTTCCAGTTTTGCCGGTTCGCAAATTCGTACATCAGACCTATGAGACGCTTGGGCGTAGGATGGTGGCCGATGGCGCTCTCCCAATACTCACGCGTGGCACCGGGCGTGGATAGCTCCGTAGGGTAAGCAAGGAACTCGTCTCGCATGTCAAACAGGTCCGATTCGCTGACACCTGCAAGTCGCGCCTGCTCAATAGTGCTCTGTACCAATTGCTTTGAGCCGCCCCACCTCGGCTGAAGGAAATTCGCCCTGGTACGGTAGGTCGGGAGGTAGCGAGGTAACACCGCAGCCGCTCGATCAAGATAGAAACCGGCCATCCCGGTGCCCAGCAAGAAATGATTTTCAGCAAGCAGTGTCAGCGCTTCGACCGGCGTGTCATCCAACGTGAGCGCGTGCTCCAATAAGTGGTTGGATATCTGCAATCGTTCCTTCAGGAGCAGTGTTTGCGCGAGATTGATATCGCTCAGACGTCTTTCGCTACGGGCATCCCAGGCCCCGTTGTTCCAGATTTCTGCGCAAATCCAATGGGCAAGATAGGATTCGGGCATGTTCTTGAGCCACTGCTCGCAGCGTTCCACACCTGCCAGGGCTGTAAGGGTCAGACTGGATACAAACGGGTTATAGCCAACCGATCCCTCTGGAACGGTCAAAGCGCGCTCGCGCTCTGCGCTTAAAGCTTGTTGAAGGTATGTGAAGTCGGCGGCGAAGAATGCTCGGGTAGCCTGAAGTGCTTGTAGAACCTGCTCAGGAGGCAGTGGCACGCCCTGTAGTTCCGTGGGCGCCGCATAGAACGCTTGATCAAAGGGCATGTGGAGCCCTGCCCTGTCCATCAGCTCCGGCTCCAGCCATGCATCTTCCACCACCCAGAATAGAAACGCCAAAGCTCCAGCCGCACCAATGATCAGCGCTATAAGGGTGGGCAAGCCGTAACGGGATGGGGATTGTTCAGTGCCAGTGTATTCGGTGCCAGTGTAGTACTGCTCGTCACACTCTGGGCATCGGTTGTCGTAAAGGCGGTAATGCTCACCACAGGACGGGCAGCGTTGGGTATACATACCAGGAGATCCTTCTCGTTAAGCAGCAGTCCGACCATCGTTAAAACGGATGAGCGGAAAAACGTCAGGCCAACCTTGGCCGTGTGTTCGAAAATATATCATGAGTTGCGTAATGAAGAACGCGCCGCTGGCTAAATGATTACCACACTCTCAAACGCGCAGGTTAACAACTTAACTTTCGGCGCCGCCGGCCGGTACCCACAGATAGTTTCATGACCCAGTTTGCAATTGCGCAAGCGGTGCGCTTTCCTCACGCAGGATGGGAGCTGCAGACCGCCATGAGACAGCCGGCCTGAGCAAGCGCTACTCCCACATGCTCAGCGCTTATACTGAGTCGGGCAATAGGCGCGAATCACCCCCGGGTCGCGCAGTGCATGATGTTTGGTCTTGCGCCCGCTGACCCGCTTGCGCCATAGCCGGAAGGAGCCGGGCTTCAGTTCGTTACGCATCAGGCTTATGACCGCGGACTCGTTCAGCCCATACAGTGCTTCGATCGCCTCAAATGGGGTACGGTCTTCCCAGGCCATCTCGATGATGCGCGAGGATTCTGCGCTGTTCCACTCACCGCCCGCTAGCATGCTTTTATCTCCAGATAAACATGGCGAAAGGTTATGTCGAGCAGAACGCATCGGCAAGTCGCAGCCCGTGTGCGGATGTTGCAGTGGTGCAGCATTGTTTGTCGGGGAATCGCCTCAACCAGTTGAATGCACTTCAGAAAGCACCGACGCTGCCGATATCGAATTCACGGCATGTACGATCCTGCCGACCCTTCGGAGAGAAATACATGCGCTTGACCCTCAAATCAAAAGTCGTCCTGCTGGCCCTGGTGCCCGTTATTCTTTTTGCTCTGGCACTGAGCGGCGCTGCCGCGAAGATCCTTGAGAATCTTGCCGAAAATGAACTGGACACCACGCGGGAAAGGTTGCTTGAGGAAAGCCGTACAGAGTTGCGCAACTATATGCAGATCGCTATCGGTTCGGTGCAGTCGCTGTACGACGGCGCCAGTAACGGCGATATGCGCAGCCGGGCGCAAGCCATCGAAGTGCTGTCGAAGATAAAATTCGGCGATGATGGTTATTTCTTCGGCCACGATTCCGATGTGGTGCGCCTGTTCCGCGGCGATAGCCCGGTTGACGTGGGCAACAGCCTGAAAGACCGGCGTGACCCAAATGGCGTCTATATCAACCGGGAACTGGTGCGCGTGGCCAAGGACAACAGCTATTACGTCAACTACTCCTCGCCATTGCCGGGCAACGAAGCGGTACTGGTGCCGAAACTGGCCTACAGCTTTTATCTGCCCAAGTGGGACATGGCCGTGGGTACCGCTATTAACCTGGATGGCATCGACGCGCAGCTTGCGCTAGTAGAGGCCGCGATCAGCGAACGAATAAAAACCATCATCACCGGCATCCTGGTGATTGCCACGGTGCTGCTGATTGTTTTCGGCATTGCTGGGGTGATCCTGGCCAATACCCTGCTGCGCCCGCTGCAACAGATCAAACACAATCTGGACGATATTGCCGAAGGTGAAGGCGACCTTACCCGCCGCCTGCCGGTGACCAGCAACGACGAGATTGGTGAACTGGCGACCTCGTTCAACCGCTTTGTCGACAAGGTGCACGGCCTGGTCCGGCAGACAGTGGAAATGACCGGTCAGTTGAACCTGTTGGTCGCGGATGTCTCATCCCAGGCGCAGCGCTCGGAAAAAGCCATGGCCCAGCAGCGTAGCGAAACCGAGCAGGTTGCTGCCGCTATCAACGAGATGTCATCCGCCGCACACGAAGTGGCCAGAAGCGCTCAGGGCGCAGCAGAAGCTGCACAGCAGACCGACCGGGAAGGCCAGCAGGCCAAATCGGTCGTAGACGGTAGCATTGGTCAGATCCATACCCTGGTGCAGGACATCCGTTCCAGCGGCACCACGTTGGACACGCTGCAGCAAGACGTTAAATCCATTGTCAGCGTGCTGGATGTGATTCGCTCGATTGCCGAGCAGACCAACCTCCTGGCGCTGAACGCCGCGATCGAAGCCGCTCGCGCCGGGGAAGCCGGCAGAGGCTTTGCCGTGGTCGCCGACGAAGTTCGTGCATTGGCGAGCCGCACTCAGCAGAGTACCCAGGAAATTCAGGGCATGACCCAGCGCCTGCAACAAGGCACCGAGGCCGCAGTTGCTTCAATGCGCCGCTCCAGCGATGCGGGTGAGGTGACCAGCGAGCACGCCAACAAGGCGGGCCTGTCACTGGATGCCATTTCAACCCTGATCGGCACCATCAACTCGATGAATGCACAGATCGCCAGCGCCGCCGAAGAGCAGACTGCCGTGGCCGAGGAGATCAACCGCAGTGTGCATCAGATCGCCACAGCCGTGGAAAGCGTGGCCGATGAAACCGCCAACGGCGCCAGAACCGCACGGGACCTGGCTTCGGTCGGCGACCGGCTGGGTACACTGGTGAGGCAGTTCCGCATCTGACCACGCAGCGCCCAATCCCTGACGCCTTTTGACCCGCTGCACTTCAAAAGGCGCCTGGGAGATTGAGACTAAACCTCATGCCACAAGTGCGCGGCATCGCGCATAGGCTGAACATCAGTTTGCGCATGATTTTCCCGCCCAGTTGAATGACAACACTGCTGTTGCCAGAAAACTAACCTTGCCGGTTGATAAATTCGATTATCGCACTCTGAAAACTGGGTTTGAGCAGCACACTAGTGTGATCGCCCGGCACCACCTGAAGCTCCGCGCCAGCGACAGCTGTCTGCAGTTTGTGCGGCTGGCGAGCAAAGGGGTCACTGTCGCCGGCGATGATCAGGGTGGGCGCGGTTATCCGTTCCAGGGGGATGCGCTTGGAGTGGAAAGCCAGCGCCTGCGCAGCCATCGCGTTGCGATCGGCCCAGAGCATGTCCGCCAGCAAGCGAAAACCTAGCAACATCGGATTACGAATACTCCAGCGGCTGCCCAGCATGGCCTTGGACAGCGCTTTGCGGCCGTTGGAGCGATAAGCGCTATCAAGGTGCAACAGGTCACCGCCTACACCGCCAATAACCAAGCGGCGAATGCGTGATTCTTCCGTGGCGGCCAGCAGAGCCACGGTAGCGCCCATGGAATAGCCCACCAGATCCACCTCGGTCAATTCGAGTTCATCCAGCAGGCACCTGAGGTCTTGAGCCATCCGCGATTCACCGTAGGCTGCCGCATCATGGGGCTTTTCAGAGCGGCCGTGACCGCGCGCATCCATTGTGATCACACTGCGCCCCGCTGCATTCAGCCGGCGCACCATCCCGGGGATGACCCAGTTGACTCGCGAATGAGCAACATAACCATGATGCAGCAGCACCGGCGGCTGATCAGACTTGCCGCGCCAGCACTTGTAATAGATTCCTACCCCATCAAATGACGTGAACCGGCTCATAAGCCCCCCCAGACCAGCATCAGTGAAGCAAAATATTAATATGTGCGATATTGATACAGCTACGAGATTGACCACAGCCACGCTGATAAGTTACGCCGCTGGTCTCAGGTCCACCTTGGCATGTCTGAGCCCGTATCTAGCGCAAGGCCTAGGGCGATCAACCACCATTCAACCGGCTTATACGCCCTGCCCCAGCGGCTTAAACAGGTATATTCGTAGCCATTGATCATCGACTACGGAGCCACCATGACATCGCCCGCTTCCACCGACATCGTTCTGGCTGAACGCTGCGGCCCCAGCCTGGTATTGACGTTGAACCGGCCGGACAAACGCAATGCGCTGGAAACAGCCATGTATATCCTGTTGGAGAAGCACATCGACGAGGCCTTGGCCGATCCGAAAATTGCCAATCTGGTGCTGCGTGGTGCCGGCAACTTCTTTTGCTCCGGCGGCGATCTGCGTTCGCTGGAAACCCGAGCCGCCTTGCCGGTGGAGGAACGCGAGGCGCTGATTCAGCGGCTGCATGATCTGGTGCTTAAATTGAAGTTCTGCCCTAAACCGGTGATTGCTGCGATTGAAGGCGGAGCTGCAGGTGCGGGCGCCTCCCTGGCGTTTGCCGCAGACCTGATCGTCGCGGCCCAGGGCAGCTATATTTCCATGGCCTATGTGAAAGCCGGATTGGTGCCCGATGGCGGCGGCTCGGCCTTTCTGGCCCAGGCCCTACCCCATCAACTGTCGGCAGAAATTGCGCTCTTTGGTGGGCGCTTACCGGTTGAGCGCTTTGCCCAGGCAGGCGTGATCAATCGCGTGGTTGAGCCGGGAACGGCTCTGCAGGTAGCACTGGAGCTGGGTCAGCAGTTAGCCGAGGGCGCGCGTGAGTCCCAGAGCGCTATCCTGCAATTGCTTGATGGACCGGACCGAGAGGCGTTTGCACGCCAGCTCGATCAGGAAAAGCGCTTGATGGCCATCGCACTGGGCAGCTCGGAAGCGGCAGAAGGGATTGCCGCATTCAAGGAAAAGCGCATGCCGCGCTTTAGCCTTGCCGCAGAACATCGAGGGGCCAGCGCCAACCCCCGCCAGTGAGTCCGATTACTCGTTCGTTTCCAGGGTTTCCCACCAGAAAACGGACGCCAGTTCAGGCTCGACCAGACCCACGGGATGGCCGATCAATGGCGTGACCAGTTGCCAGCCCTTGCCTTCGCTGGCAGCGACAATGCGTTTGAATGGGTCATCCCAGCTATGAAAGGCGATAGAGAATTTGCCCACATGGGCTGGCATCATCGCCTTGGCATTCAGGTCATCGGCGGCCTGGGCCGCGTCCTCGGGCATCATGTGAATGTGCCGCCACTGCTCGTCATACTGGCCGGAGTCCAGCATCACCAGATCAAACTCGCCGAAGGTCTGGCCGATGGCCTTGAAGTGCTCGCCGTAGCCACTGTCGCCGCTGAAGTAGAGTTTTCGCTCCTCGGTTTCCAGCGCATAACTGACCCACAGACTCTGGTTGCGGGTCAGTAAGCGGCCGGAATAATGCCGGGCTGGGAGCACATTGATAGCCAGTTCATCATCCAGGCGCAAGGTGGTGTTCCAGTCGGCCTCATGGATGCGCTCTTCGGGAAATCCCCATGCGCGAAAATGCGCGCCCACCCCAAGGCCGACGACGACCTGACCGACGCGGTCCTTGAGCGCAATCAGCGTGGGATAATCGATATGGTCCCAGTGATCATGCGAGATCAACAGGTAGTCGATATCGGGAATGTCCTCTGCTGAAAATGGGCTGGCGCCGTCAAAGGCCACGTTTGTGCGAGGGACCGGCGAAGCATTGATGCTCAATACCGGGTCGATCAATATTCGCTGACCGCCCAGTTGAATGAAGTAGGAGGAATGGCCCAGCCAGATCACCATATCCTCTGCGCGATCGAGCGCATGCAGATCGGTCATTTCCACTGGGATCGGGCCCGGTGGCGTGATGTTGTCTTCCGGCATCAGCAGCATGTCGACCCAGCCCCTGCGGTCGTCTTCGTGCACCGTGGGCTCCGGGTCAGGCTGCAGATTGTGAAATTGCCCATCACGATAATTCGGTGAGTTTTCGAACTGAGCCGTATCCGGCAGTGCGCCGAATTTGGGATGCTGCAGATACGCATAACCACAGACTGCCAGCGCAACAATCACGACGACCACTGCGCCAAGCCATTTTTTCCACTTCAATGCACGTATTCCTTGATCAGATGTTTACCGGATCAGAGGGTATCAGTCGGCGCTCGCGCAGCGTGGCGAATACGTTAAAAAATGCTTCGTCACTGGCCTGGTGATCGGCAAACCCCAGCTTGCGGCTCTTCGACATATCGGTCACCACTTCAATCGGCCGGCCCAGATCAGCGTCGGTGTGCCAGGGTGAAACCAGCTTGCTGATGTCGGCCTCGGCCAGGTTGTGCTTGGCTGCCAGCTCCGCCCAGATAGCGGCATCATCAGCCATCTGCTGTTCCAGCGTCATGACCGTACCATCGAAGGCCGCCGGTTCAAGATCAAACCAGTTGGCAATCCGCTCCCACATCCAGCTCCAGCGGAAAATGTCGCCATTGACGATATTGAACGCCTGATCGGCAGCCGCTGGCGTGGTTGAAGCCCAGAACAACTGCTTGGCCAACTGCTGCGCGTCGGTCATATCGGTCAGACTCTGCCACTGAACCTGGGAGCCAGGAAAGTAGAATGGCCGGCCGGTGGCTTTGCAGATCGACGCGTAAACGGCCAGAGTGGTCGCCATGTTCATCGCATTACCCACGGCCACACCGGTGACGGTATGCGGCCGGTGAACGCTCCAGGTAAAGCCATCACGGGCGGCGGCGGCAAATACTTCATCTTCCTGGGCGTAATAGAAGTTCTCGACGTCCAGCCGGCCCTGCTCTTCACGAAAGGGTGTTTGCGGCAGTGTGCCCTTGCCGTAGGCTTCAAATGGCCCGAGGTAATGCTTGAGCCCGGTGACGAGCGCAACGTGACGGACTGATGATGCTGGCCGCAAGGCTTCGAGCACATTGCGCACCATCAAGGCGTTGACGCGAATGTTCTCCGCTTCTGAAGATTGTCGCGCCCAGGTGGTCAGGAAGACGTGGGTCGGCGCCAGGTCAGCCAGTGCTGCGGCAAGCGCTACGGGGTCGAGCAGATCAGCGCTGATTTGCTTTACGCCCTCTTCCGCTTGCGGGCGGCGTGCGAGTCCGGCAACGGGCCAGTTGTGCTCGATCAGCAAGCGGGTTATGGCGCTGCCGGTGATGCCACTTGATCCAACTACCAGTGCGTTATTGGTCATGGTTCCTGCCTCCAGATAAGAATATGCTGGCACCATAGACGATTCTGCGCCGCTTACCCAGTCGGCACCAAAAGGTAACCACCCCCATGAAACAAGGCTCTAACGAGGAAGAATGGCGTGAGGATTGCGCTCCGCGCAGGGTGCTGGAAATATTTTCGACCAAGTGGACGAGCATGATTCTGCACACCCTGCACGCGCGCCATGATGGCATTGCCCGCACCGGCGTGCTGCACCGCAGCCTGCCGGGCATATCCAAGAAGATGCTTATACAAACGCTGCGCGAACTGGAAGCGACCGGGCTGGTGGAGCGGCACGACCATGACACCAAGCCGCCCGCCGTTGATTACGGATTATCGCCGCTGGGCAAGCTGATGGTTCAGCCCATTGCAATGATCTACGAGTGGGCCAGGGACAACGCCCCGGCGCTGGATGCCCTACAACCCCGGCCAACCTCGCGCCGCCGGTAAAGGTTTCTGGCACACGCGCAGGTCAGAGATTCCGTTCAGCCAGATTACTGACAAAATCCTTGGCCGGTAGTGGGTGCCCGAGCAGATAACCTTGCAGCACATCACATTTCATATCAGCCAGAAAAGACTGCTGCTCGAGGGTTTCGACGCCTTCGGCGACGATACGCAAGCCCAGCGCCTGGCCCAGATGAACGATCGCGGTAATGATGGCCTCATCAGCAAGCCCATGCTGAATCTCGTTGACGAAACCGCGGTCAATCTTCAGTTCATTGACCGGGAGATCCTTGAGGTATAGCAGGCTTGAGTGGCCAGAACCGAAGTCATCTATCGATACACTGACCCCCGCCTCGGCAAGCTGGCGCAATACCGCCACGGTCGCATCCACGTCAGTCATGGCCATGGTTTCGGTGATCTCGATAATCAACAACTCAGGGGGCAGGCTATTGGCTGCCAGTGCGGCCTTAACATCGGCTACGAAACTGGGTTGAGACAAGCGCAGTGCTGACACGTTGACCGCAATGCACCATTTCTGATGGCCCTCGGCGTACCACTGACCCAACTGGCGACAAGCCTCGCGCAGAACCCAACTATCCAACTCGACGATCAAACCGGATTTTTCCGCCATGCTGATAAAAGCCCCGGGCGCCAGCAGCCCTTTTTCCGGATGCTGCCAACGCAGCAGCCCTTTTTCCGGATGCTGCCAACGCAGCAGCGCTTCTGCACCGACAACATGCCCGCCGTTAGCGGCAAATTTGGGCTGATAGTAAAGCACCAATTCATCGTTCTGTACTGCGCTACGCAGGTCGTGAAGCAACTGCAGTTGCTCACGAGCGTCCACGTTCATTGACGCTTCAAAGAAGCTGAAGTCGTTTTTGCCATTCCCCTTGGCGTGGTACATGGCTGCGTCGGCATTCATCAACAGTTCCTGCTGGTCAGTACCGTCTGCTGGATACAGCACAATACCCATGCTGGTTGAAACGCGCAGGGAGTGGCCCTCTACTTCATAAGGGAGGCTGACCAAGTCCACTATCATCCGGCCAATCTGTGCGGCCTCCGTTGCATTACTGACCTCGGCCAACAGGACGAACTCGTCGCCTCCTACCCGCGCCAGGGTATCCGCAGCGCGCAAACGATGCTTTAACCGCTGACCTACCTGCTTCAGCAGCAGGTCACCAACGTGGTGTCCAAAAGCATCGTTGACCGGTTTGAAGCCGTCCAGATCAAGAAACATCAGGGTGAAGATGCCGCCATTGCGCTGCACTTTCTGCATGCTTTGCTGAATGCGGTCTTGCAGCAGCAGGCGATTGGGCAGTTTGGTCAGATTGTCGTGCAGGGCCAGGTGGGTAAGCTCTTCATTGGCAATGGCCAGGGAATTGCTCAACGTCTGCGTGCGTGACTCCAGCCGCGCGTCCAGTACCGAGGTCAGCAAAGCAATGCCCATTACCGCCAGCGTGACCACAATCACCATGCTGGCCAGCCATTTGTTGTCCAGCCCGTCGATTGCCGCCCCACACCAACTGCCCTCAGGGAAGTTGGCCGCAGCCATGCCGGTGTAATGCATGCCGATGATCGCACCGCCCATGATCAGCGACGCACCTATACGCAACAGCTTTACATGGGTGACATGCCGACGCAGGTGAAAAGCGATCATCAGGGCTGAGGCGGAGGCCAGTACCGCGATAACCAGCGACAGGCCAACCAGGGTCCAGTCGTAGTCAATGCCTGGCTGCATCAACAGAGCATACATGCCCAGGTAATGCATGGAGCTTATGCCCGCGCCCAGGGCGAGAGCACCCACCATCAGATGCAGATAGGGCAAGTCGGGCCGCGAGACCATCCACAGTGCGAAGCCCGAAGCCAGGATGGCCAGCGCCAGCGACGCCAGAGTGATGGTCAGATCGTAGCCCATGGGGATCGGCAGGCTGAAGGCCAGCATCCCGACAAAATGCATTGACCAGATGCCTATCCCCATGGCCACTGCCCCACCAGCAATCCAAAAGGTAGCCACTTTATCGTTGACTGTGGCGATGCGGCCCGATAGATCCAGAGCTGTGTAAGACGCGAGAACCGCGACACAGTAGGAGATGAACACCATGAATAGGTCGTAACTGCCCGTAAGCATACATCCTCAGATTGTCATGAATTCTGGGGGAATGTGGAACTACACGGGCGTGCACTGCAATACATCGCACGGTAGAGCAATAAATAGCGCAAGGCATAATACAGCAGCCTTAGGCTATCGGCAGCGCCGAGACACAATTTCACTCAATGTCCCGGCGCAATTCCGACAGAAGGCCATTGGCCATAACCAAAAGACCTTTCTTCCTGCGAGCTGCGGCCGAGCTATACCGCCAGGCATCGTGATCACGGCATTCAGCCAGCTTTTACTTGCGCGGATCTCAAGCCGCACCGATACTTCGGCAAAAGGTTACCGCTGCACTATAACAAGGCCTCTTCTCTTGAAATCTGCGTCCGTCACCATACTTGCTACCCCGCTCGCAATGATGGACAGAGGGTAAGAATGGCAGCCATACACAGGCGCGCGCTGTGGCTGATAGTAATGTTTGTGCTTGGCACAGCAGGCGCTATCAGTTGGGCATTTGTTTCAGCTCCATCGCCGCAGCGCTCCGCCGACAACATCACCGAAAATGCGCCGATTCAGGCCGCCGACTTGGCTGATGAATGGCCTGATGAATGGGCTGACGAAAGCACCTGCCAAAGCTGCCACGCCACAGCCGTAGAGGCGTGGCATGGCTCCCACCACCAGTTGGCCATGCAGCCTGCCAGCGAAGAAACTGTACTGGGCGATTTCAGTGGGCAGCAGATCGACACAGACACCGAAAGCCACCAGTTTCTGCGCCGAGGTGACGAGTATCACATTCGCACCCCCGGTTCAGACGGCCAGCCACAGGATTTCAAGGTCGCTTACACCTTTGGCCTGGAGCCGCTGCAACAGTACTTGCTTGAGCTACCCGGCGGCCGCCTGCAAGCCCACGGCATGGCCTGGGATAACCAGCAGCAGGCGTGGTTTCATCTCTACCAAGGCGAAGGGGTCGGCCATCAGGACCCTTTGCACTGGACTGCCGGCCAGCAGAACGCCAACTTCATGTGCATCGAATGTCACACCAGTGATTTCAAGCGTAACTATGACCCCGGCACAGACACCTTCGCCAGCCGCTGGCAGGCTCCCGGAGTGGGCTGCCAGAGCTGTCACGGGCCGGCGTCTGAGCACCTGACCTGGGCTGAAAGCCACTCGACAGCCAATCCACGGCAACAGAACGACGCGAAGGGCTTCAGCGCCAGCCCGAGTATTGCCCCTGCAGCAGAGGTGGAAGTCTGTGCCCGCTGCCATAGCCGCCGGTCACCGCTGGACGACGGCTATCAGCATGGCAATGCGCTGATGGACGACTTTCTGCCAAGCATTCTCAGCGCAGATCTCTACGAGGTCGACGGCAAGATCAAGGATGAAGTCTTCGAATATGGCTCTTTCAAGCAGAGCAAGATGCACGCCGCCGGCGTGGTTTGCTCCGACTGTCACAACCCGCACAGCGGCGAACTGCGCGCCACGGGCAATGGCGTATGCACGCAATGTCACAACACCAATGCCCAGCCCATTCGCACGGCGATTGACGGCAGCGGCCTGCAAGCGAAAAACTATGATTCGCCAGCCCACCACAATCATCCCGTTGGTTCGGCTGGCGCTCAATGCATCAACTGTCATATGCCCGGCAAGCTGTATATGACCAATGACCTGCGGCATGACCACAGCTTTACTTCGCCCAACCCGGCACAAGCACTGGAACTGGGGCATACCGACGCCTGCCTGGGCTGCCATCAGCCAACTGAGCCTGCGCAGTTGGTTGCCCAGTACCTGGCGCAATACCCCGACGCTGCGCCACGCGATGGCGGCTACGCGCAGGATTTGTCCGCGGTACGCGGCGGCAAACCCGGCGCGGCGGCTGCGCTGAAAAGACAACTTGCCCGTGAAGATCAACCGGCGATCAGAGTTGCCACTCTGGTCAGCGAACTGCCGCGCTACCCGTCCCTCGCCGCCCTGCAACAATTGGCCCGTGCTCTTCAGCATGCTGATCCCAGCGTGCGTGTCGCCGCCGTCAACAACTTGCCGGCACTGGCCAGCGAAACCCAGCTCATAGACCTGCTCGCGCCCCTGGCATCCGACCCCATTCGTGCGGTACGCCTGGCGGTTGCCTGGCAACTTGCTCAGTTACCTGCGCAAACGAGATCTGGGCTAAGCGCCTGGCCGACATTGCAGGCCGAATACGAGCGAGCGCAGAACAACCTGCTGGAACGTGCCGAAGCCCAATTCAACCTGGCCATGCTCTACCAGCTCAGCGGTCGTGAGGATCAGGTTGAAGCCGCCCTGCGCGAGGCACTGGAACGCGACCCCGCCTTCTTCCCCGCAGTGATCATGCAGGCCCAGTGGCAGGAGCAATACTTTCGTTTACCGCAGCGCGGCCTGGAACAACTGCAGGAAGCCATCGTAACCTACCCAAAAGAAGCCAGCTTGCATCAAGCACTCGGCTTGGCACTGGTACGTCTGGGCCGCCTGCCAGATGCCCTGACCGCCCTGACCCAGGCCCAACAATTGGCACCAGACAATGCTGATTACGCCTACGTACTAGCGGTCGCCCTGCACGACAGCGGCGAGCCGGAACAAGCCCGGCAATTGCTGCGCACACAACTGCAAAGCGACCCGTCGAATCGGCAGTTGCGTTTGGCTTTGGTGAGTTATCTGGGCGGGCAAGCCTCGCAAGAGGCTGCAGTGCTACTGGAAGAGCTGAAAGCTCAAAATCCTGAGGATCCGGTCTTGGCGCGACGGTAATCTTTTGCTGAACTGAGGTAGGATAAATTTCGGTACCTTTGAGTAATGCAGGAGACGCTATTCTGATGTCGAATTTGAACCCCCAGCATGTGATCAGCGAACTCACCCAACTTGAACACATCTACGGCGGCGTGGCTGAGGCGTCACTGAAAAAGGAAGTTCCCTATATCCATCCGCTGTATCAGAAGCTGATTCAAGCCTCCCCATTCGCGGTGATGGCTACCAGTGGTGCCGATGGATTGGATGTGTCACCGCGCGGCGACGCGCCGGGCTTTGTTCAGGTTCTGGATGATAAAACCCTGCTGCTTCCAGAGCGCAGGGGCAATAACCGGATAGACAGTCTGCGCAATCTGCTGACCGACTCACGAGTTGCATTGTTTTTCATGATCCCCGGGGTTGGAGAAACCCTGAGAGTAATGGGCCGGGCCACCATTACCGTAGAACCGACACTGATGGAGCGCTTTGCGGTAGGCGGAAAACTCCCGCAATGCGTGCTGGTGATCGAAGTCGAAAAGGTGTTCTTTCAGTGCGCCAGAGCCATTAAACGCGCCGGGCTTTGGGAGCCAGATGCACACAAGAGCGCCGTTGATCTGCCCAGCGCCGGCCGCATCCTCGCGGCGCTGTCCAATGGCTCGATAAACGCCGAGCGCTATGACCAGGAATTGCCTGAACGACAGCAAAAAACCCTTTATTAGGCTGCTCCTATTAGTTGTCTCTGCGCGCCAGGCTGGGCCGGATGCGACCGTCGCTTATGGCAATTGGTGAGATCGCTGCCCGCTCTGACTCACATTACCCGCCTATTTTGCTCGCTATAAGACAGGCATATTGGCCAGCGGTTCGCTTTTCCTACAAACTTTGCTTACATTCCGTATAGTCAGGTGGTCGGCGGCGAATCCTGCACGCATCCCGTTTGCGAGATCCCCCTTGCCTGAACGCCTGCCACCGCCCGGAGCCACCCTATGAGACTGCATGAATTTATTTCAGCCAACATGGAACCCATTCTCAAGGAGTGGGAGCAATTTGCGCGGGAGAATCAGCCCGCCGGCAGTGATATGAATGTGGTGGAATTGCGTGATCATGCGCGGTCCATGTTGCAAGTGATCGTGGCCGATATGCACAGCGCTCAGACCGAGAGACAGCGGGCGGAAAAGGCCCACGGCCATGCGCCGGCCGCAGACGCTGAAACGCCCGCCGAAGAGCACGCCACAGAGCGGTTGGAATCGGGCTTTAGCATCGGGCTGCTCACGGCCGAGTACCGCGCTCTGCGGGCCAGCGTTCTGCGCCTATGGTGCGCGGATAGCTGGTCCCGCGAAGCCCAGGCACTGGAAGACGTCATCCGTTTTAATGAAGCTATAGACCAAGCCCTGGCTGAGTCGGTCTCACGCTATTGCGACGAACTGATCAAGAACTCCGACTTCTTTATCGGCATGTTGGGGCATGACCTGCGCTCCCCCTTGCAATACATCAATCTGGCCGCTTACAAGCTTGGGGAGACCAAGGATGCTGATGGTAACCTGGCAGAGCTCGGACGCAGGATGCTGGACAGTGTCGAGCGGATGAAGGGCATGCTCGACGACCTGATGGATTTTACCGAGAGCCGAGTCGGCGGAGGTATTCGCATCACCTGCAAGGACATGGATCTGGCAGTGCTGTGCGCGGATGTGGTGGACGCAATAGCCGCAACCAACCCGGACCGGATCATCCGCTTGAAGACGAAAGGAGATTGCACTGGTAACTGGGACGCAGGCCGGATTGCGCAGATCTGTCAAAACCTGATCGTCAATGCGCTGCAACATGGTGGCGAAAATGGCGAGATTGAGGTCACCTGTGAGGCAAGCACAGATGAGGTCATGATTGCGGTTCACAACGATGGTGAACCTATACCGGATGCCCAATTGCAGAAAATATTCGAGCTTTCCGAACGCGGCGATAAGCCGACCAACAGCGCCCACAGGAACCTGGGCTTGGGCCTCTATATTGTCAAGGAGTTGGCCCGGGTACATAACGGTAGCGCCAGTGTTACTTCCAGTGAAAGCAGCGGCACCCTGTTTCAAGTTGTGCTGCCGAAACAGGTTTCCTGAAGGCAAGCCAAGCTAAAGCGCAACATCGTAGAGCCACGCCCCCTCCTCTCCCCCTATCAGCAGCGCGTATATAGCCGCCCCATGGCCAATAACGACTGCTGAGTTTTTATTCCCTGAACTTAATCCCTGATTGCCCATTCTATTTTTTGCAGACAAGCAAATGGCCTGATGCCAGGTGCCCTTGCCCTCCCGCATTACTGGGCAGGCTTTCCCGAGGCTGGCTATTTGAAACTGTTTGTATAAAGAGGCGCTTACAAGCTGCCCTGACGTATCCGTGTTTTCCCTGCCTACCGAGGACGTAATAATGAACGCAATCGACCTGCTCAAGGACGACCATCAAAAAGTACTGAAGCTGCTTGAAGACATTTCCAATACAACTGAACGCGCGGTTAAAAAACGTACGGATCTGTTGGCAAAAATCGAGGCCGAGCTGGCGGTGCATACCACGCTGGAGGAAGAGGATTTCTATCCAGCTTACAAAGCAGCCGGTGGTAAGCCGGAAGCGACCATGTATCACGAAGCCGTTGAGGAGCACCGGGCAGTAGAGAAACTGGTACTGCCTGATTTGCTCGCCACCGATCCTGGGACAGTCCAGTTCTCCGGCCGACTAAAGGTGCTGAAGGAAATGCTTGAGCACCATATCGAGGAGGAGGAAGAAGAGATGTTCAAGGAGGCTCGTGAACTCTTGAGCAAGGATCAGCTAGCGACCTTGGGCGAGCAAATGGCCGCCAAGCAGAAGAAGCTGAAAGCGGCGCAAAAGTAGATGCCTGCCAGCGGCCCGGGAGCAATACATCTGCCCAGGGCCGCGACTACTACCGCTTCAGATGCGTCAGCCTGCGATCTTTGCCATGGCCGGCTGCGCGGATAACGGCAAGCCAAATAACCGATCGAACAGCAGACTGAACACGAACGTATAAAACACAAAGAACACCAACAGACCAAGATCCAGAATCAGGGCCTGGAGTAGCGAAATGCCCAACCACCAGGCCATAAGCGGAACCAGAATGGCCAGCAGCCCAAACTCAAAACCCAGCGCATGCGCTATGCGACGGCGGATCGTGCGGCCTCTGCGCGGCTGGCGCTGCTCCCAGTTTTCAAACAACGAGTTCCACAGCAGATTCCAGCTTACCGCTACGACCGAGGTCATGGCCGACGCGGCACCCGCATCGCCCAGTGCATGCCCCAGTACCAGCAATGCAGCGGTGATGACACTGATGGCTATGATTTCATACAGCGTTACATAGACCAGCTTTCGAGTAATGCCTTGCATACGATATATACCTGCTTTGTTACGCCTCCGGCGAATTCCCGGAAAAGAAGCTGGAATATACGTGCCGTTATCTGATAGAAAAAGACGTCTCCTATCAGAAAATCTGACATAGCATGGCATTCACCAGCGAAAACGTTAAAGTTTTTCTTGAAGTATTGGACAGCGGCTCCTTCTCGGCTGCTGCCCGCAAGCTCAAGCGGGTCCCCTCCGCGATCAGCATGACTATGTCGCAGCTGGAGGCAGAGCTGGATATGCCTCTGTTTGACCGCTCCTCCAGAGAAGCGACACCTACGGTCGCCGCACTAGCACTTGAGCCTAAAGCGCGGCAGGTTCAGCGCCAACTGCGTGAACTTCAGACCCAGGCTCTGCAACTTCACCAGGGCTTGGAGAAGCGACTCACAGTTGCCGTCGCGCCAGAACTGCTATCCGCCGGGTGGAATGCGCCGCTGGCGAGATTGTCCGAGGAGTTTCCTACACTGGAGGTCGAGATTCGCTCGGAGCCGCAAGCCGATGCGCTCAAGTTGCTCCACGAGGGCGAAGTGCAGATAGCTCTGGTGTTTGAACGCCCGGCCCTGGACGAACGTGAGCGTTTTCAGGAATTCGGTAGCGAACTTCTGGTCGCCGTGGTGGGGCCTGGGTATCCGCTGGCCCTGCTGGATGGCCCCTTGCGAGAAGAACATTTGAAGAATATGCGACAAATAGTGGTCGCCAGCGGCGAGATAGCCAATGCGGATCCGCGCATGGTGTTATCCAAACAGGTCTGGCTGACTGACAGCCACCTGGCAACCTTGAGCATGGTTCAGGCTGGCCTCGGCTGGGCGTGGCTTCCCAAGACCTTGATCCAGCCACTGATTACTAATGGCAGCTTGATAGAAATCCAGTTTGCCAACATGACCAATGAACTGTGGCTGTGGGTGGATATGGTCTGGGTAAAGGACCGGCCGCTCGGACTGGGCGCCCAGCGTTACATAACATTAATGCATGACTCACTATAAGTTCGTAGGATTATACGTCCTGACTACAGCCACTTTTCGACACATTAAGTATCGAACCTGAACGACCGCCTTATAATTGCTTATAGCTATCCCGGCCGAATACAGCATTAAAACATTTTGTAACTTCAGACTAGCCGGGCCGGGTTGCCAGATTGTAACGCCTCATTTGCGAATACTACTTATATCCACAGCTATCCACAGCAAAGGTTATATCCACAAAAAAGGCCCGGCACATCATTCAAACAATGAATAACATGCCGGGCCCTCATTTAACACTTTAACGCTACGGGGAACTTATTCCACGCTGCGGTTGGCGTCAGGCGCGCCTTCAGGATTGGTGCCGCCTGGGGTGTGGCTAGGAGCATCAGGCGTAGCCGAGCCCGCGCCAGTGGTACCAGCACCTTCGTTACCCGCGGCGCCCGGATTGCTTGGCTGGCCGTCAGAATGACCGCCCATACCCTGATCGCGCTGAGCATCATGATCGCGTTGATCCATCTGCTCCTGGGTGGCATCGTTGCCAGCGCCGTAGGTGCCAGTGTTATCTGCAATCGCAAGAGGAGCCGCAGCGCCCAGAGCAATAGTAAACGCAGAGGTATAAAGAATATTGGACAGTTTCATAACATCACCTTTTATTTAATAAACCTAATCAGATAGAGAGGCGGTAATATAAAAAGTTCAGGAAAATAATAAAAAAACCCCTATCGACCCCAAATAGAATAGATATCCCTTCATCTATTCTACCAAGGAATAAAACCGCCATTTCTAACCTTCTCTTCAAGCACTTAATTCAGCGATCAGATTAATAGTTCCATAACGAAAGGTTTCATATGTAACAGCATTTAAAATACTGCTCCATCGTTAAAAATAGTTCTCCCGTACCATAAAGATATTTCCAGGATGGCCGACGAAAGAAAAACTACCCTTCTAGACGCCGCCATGTTTAACCGCCATCTGAAAAAAAAGCTTGAGCGGCAGCACGAAGAATTGACTGCATTGCGTCAGTTGGCAGAGCTGATGAGCTCCGAGGCGATGTGCATCGAGCTGGACAAGGACTTCAGGATTATTTCGGTCAACCAGCGGTTTGCCCAGGCTTTAGGCTGCACCGCGGATCAGCTAAGCCATCGGCCAATGGCCGATATCGTGCCCAGCTACGTCAGCAAGCTGGCCTGCTTCCATGACTTTCGCAAGGCAGTGGCGACCTTTCAGCCCATCGGCGACGATTATCGCTACTTGAAAAGCGACGGCTCGCTGGTGTGGCTGCATGTGCGTTGGTATCCGCTGAAGAGCGAGCGCGGAGAGCTTTTATGCATCAAGGGTTTCGCCCATGACGTGACCCGCGAAGTACAGGCGGCCAAAGAGAATCAGGAGTTCATTGACGCCCTGGAGCGCTCTACCGCGGTGATCCAGTTCAACCTCGACGGCACCGTGATCTCTGCCAACAAGCAATTCCTGCAGGCAATGGGCTACTCGGCCAACCAGATCGTTGGCAAACATCACAGCCTGTTCTGTACCCCTGAGACCGCCTCATCACAGGAATACAAACAGTTCTGGCAGACGCTTAATCGCGGCGAGTATGTTTCCAGCCGATTCCAGCGCGTGGACAGCATGGGACGTAACGTGTGGCTTGAAGCCAGTTACAACCCGGTGCATGACACTGAGGGCAATCTTTATAAAGTGGTCAAGTTCGCCAGTGTCGTCAGCGAGCAGGTTGAGCGCGAAGCGGAAGTAAGGGAAGCCGCCAGCATGGCTTACGCGATTTCCCAGCAAACTGATATCAGTGCCGAACGGGGCGCATCGGTGGTGCAGGACACCGTCAGCACCATGGAACGCGTGGCCCGTGAGGTCGAGTCGGCTACTCAGGATATAGAAGCACTGGGCAAGCAATCCTTGTTGATCAGTTCCATTGTGCAAACCATCAGTGGTATCGCGGCGCAAACCAACCTGCTGGCACTTAACGCGGCTATCGAAGCGGCACGCGCAGGCGAACAAGGCCGGGGTTTTGCAGTGGTGGCCGATGAGGTAAGGTAGTTAGCCGGGCGTACCAGCAAGGCCACCGAAGAAATCATTCATGTGGTAGAAAAAAATCAGGCATTGGCGGACGAAGCAGTGAAAGACATGGCCAGGAGCCGTGAACAGGCTGACCAGGGGCTGACCTTGGCCACCCAGGCAGGCACTGTGATCGTCGAAATCCAGAAAGGAGCCAAACAAGTGGTCAGCGCTGTGGGCCGTTTTGCCAACGAATTGAAATAGACCCATGGCAGACAATGACCGTTTGTCGGATGGCTCGCAACGACTAGACAAAGGGGCTTCGCAGATTTGCTACGACGTCCTTATCTGTGATCCTCTGGCCTAAAGCCTTGGAGCGAACGAAGCTGACAGCCTTTACGTGCCCCGGGGATTTTGAGACAGCTTCAATCAACATGCCCAAAAGAGATCCTGGCAATAGATGAACCTGTATGAACCCCAGCGCCTACATGCGCTGAAACAGCTAAACCTGCTGAACACCGCACCCGGCGAAAGCTTTGATCGTATTACCCGCATGGCCAGTCAGCTTTTTGGCCTGCCTATAACGGCAGTTTCATTAACTGATACCGATCGGCAGTGGTTCAAATCCCGTGTCGGCGTTGACCACTGGGAGATTCCGCGATTCAAGGCCTGCTGTGGCGAGGTGGCGGATACCTCGGGCAACCTTGTTATTCCCGACCTCCTGGAGTCGCCCTACTACCGTGACAGCAACCTTGCCCAGTCAGGCATACGCTTTTACGCCGGCGCGCCGCTGACTACCCGAGACGGTTTCACACTCGGTGCCATGTGTGTTCTGGGTACCGAACCCCGCACGGTGACTGATCAGGAAATGACCCTGCTGCAAGATCTGGCGGCGATGGTGATGGACCAGATTGAGCTGCAGCATGCCTATGGCCGCATCGATGCGCTGACCGGCCTGCCCAACCGCAGCCAGATGAATGATGACATTCAGGATATGAGCCGGCAGCCTGGCCTGCGGCCCGCCTATATCATGTTCAGTGAGTTGGTGGACGTGACCTCGATGGGCTCGCTGCAACGGATGATGGGCCCTGCGTATTTTGAAGAGCTCTGCCGCTCTGCAAGCCGTCTTCTGAGTGAGCATAATCCTGAAGGGGCGCGGCTTTACCATATTGGCCCCGGCCAGTTTGCGCATTTGGCATTTGCCGACAACGATACGCAAATGCTTCTGCTGGCTTCCACTTTACGCGGTCTGTTACAGACCCTGACCACCGGCGAAGCCGTTGCTGTGATGGTAAGGCCGGTCGTTGGCGTAGCACCATTGGCATCCGAGGGTTACCCTGCGTCGGACATTGTACGTATCGCTCATAGCGCCTGCCTGGACGCGCGCCTCAATGAACATGGCGTAGCGCTTTACTCAAGCAAGCTCGATGCTGATCACCAACGGCATTTCCAAATATTGCTCGACTTCCGCATCGCCCTTGAGCAAGCCGGCCAGCTCTCGCTGGAATACCAACCTCGGGTCTCTGGTGCCAGTGGTCTGGCGATCGGTGCTGAAGCATTGATTCGCTGGCGGCACCCGACCGCAACGTCCCTCCTGACGAATTCATACCGGTTATCGAGCAGACCCAACTGGCCAAACCCTTGACCGCATGGGTAATGCGCAGTGCAGTAGCCCAGGCTGGCGTATGGCATAAACAGGGCAAGGCCCTGTGCATATCAATCAATATCTCAGCAGCCAACCTCAGCGAATTTGATCTGGCCAATCGCTTGTTGCAGATGATGGCAGAGCAAGGCTTGCCGGTATCGGCCATAGAACTGGAGCTGACCGAAAGTGCGCTGATCAACGACAGTGCACTGGCTTCCAAGCAGTTGACCATTTTGATGGAGGCCGGCATTCGTGTCGTCATTGACGACTTCGGCACCGGCTACAGCAGCCTGGCTTATTTACAGGAAATCCCCGCCCAGGTGGTCAAGATCGACCGCTCGTTCGTCCAGCGCATTGCACTCGAAAAGCGTAGCCGCACGCTGGTCAAGGCCATGATTGGAATGGCTCAGGACCTGGGGTACGAAGTGGTTGCCGAAGGTGTGGAGGACAGTCAGACCTGGGCATTTCTGAAAGACCTCGGCTGTGGCCAAGTGCAGGGCTATCTGGTCTCCCGCCCCCTAACCGTAGATTATTTCGAGCAATGGCTGGATGCAGAATTACCGATTGATTGATCGGCCTGTTTGATCGCAACTCGGAGTTGAGCGTCCGCATCCCCCGCGGGACTCTTTCTATGTGGGACCATTCGCAAGCTCTATGCATGGCCTGCGGCTACCGTGACGCATAACTTTGCGCTGGCGGCATCATCAAGCTGTGCTACATTTGTGTTATTACCTTATGGAATATGGAAGGGCGTATTTGGCGGCGCTATCAACGATCCTGGGCCGCCACCCACATACATGAAGTAACGACCAATTAATGCGAGTGAGCACCATGAGCGTGCATGAGCAAGCCAGACTTTATGCCCTGACTAAACTGAATCTGCTTGATACCCTTCCCAGCGATAGCTTCGACCGTATCACTCGGATGGCCAGCCAGCTATTCGACCTGCCCATCGCCGCGATCTCGCTCACCGAAGAGAACCGCCAATGGTTCAAATCCCGCGTCGGTACCGAGCGGCAGGAAATTCCCCGCTCGGAAACCTGAGATGGCGAAGTGACCGATACGTCAGCGCTGCTGACCATTCCTGACCTACTCGCCTCTGAACGTTACAAGGACAGTGTGCTCGCTCAGTCCGGCATTCGTTTTTATGCCGGAGCGCCCTTGACCACCCGCGAGGGCTACACATTAGGGCCATCTGCGTGCTGAGTAATGAGCCAAGAAACATGGCAGCTCATGAGTCAGAGGTTCTGAAGGACCTTGCGGCCATGGTCATTGACCAGATTGAATTGCAGCGCGCCTATGGCAGACTCGCCCCATTGACTGACCTGCCAAACCGCAGCCAGTTCGCCGTCGACCTGCACGACATGAGTCGAGAGCAGCAACCAAAGCCGGTTTACGTGCTGTTCAGCGAGGTGGTCGATGTCGCTTCAATGGGCTCACTGCAGCGGGTGATGGGCCCTTCCTACATGGAAGAACTGGCCCGCTCTGCCGGCCGCTTGCTGGGCACCAGCCTGCCCAAGGGCGGCCGCGTTTATCATCTCGGCCCGTGCCAGTTTGCTCACTTGTTGATTGCTGATAATGATGAGGACGTGGTTCAGCAGGCCATGGCGTTACGCAAGGCGCTGCGCGGTCTGACAACTGGCGAGGCGGCGGCCGTCATGGTCCGGCCGGTGGTGGGCATTGCCCGGCTGAAAATTGAAGAACATAACTCAATAGACATATTGCGCACGGCCCATAGCGCCTGCCTGGACGCCCGGCTGACGGACAAAGGCGTTGCGCTGTACTCCCGAGAGTTGGACGACGATCAGCAGCGGCGCTTTCAGATGCTGGTCGATTTTCGCGCGGCACTGGAAGAACCTGGGCAGTTACATCTGGAATATCAGCCGCGGGTATCCATGCGCTCCAATGAAGCGGTAGGTGCAGAAGCCCTGCTACGTTGGACTCATCCTACCTGGGGCAATGTGTCGCCAGCGGAATTCATTCCGGTTGTGGAACAGACCCAACTGGCCAGACCCTGACCGCCTGGGTCATACAGGCGGCTATAGAGCAGGCCGCTGTGTGGCAAACTCAAGGGCTCAACCTGTGCATGTCGATCAATATTTCCGCTTCGAACCTTAAGGAGACCGACCTGGTCGAGCGGTTACTGCATACGATGGATCAGCACGCCCTGCCGGTCACGTCGATTGAACTGGAGTTGACCGAAAGTGCGCTGGTCAATGACAGCCCCAAGGCAAGTCATCAACTGGACGCACTCCTGACGGCAGGCATCCGCGTCGCAATTGATGATTTCGGGACAGATTACAGCAGCCTCGCCTATCTTCAGGAAATCCCCGCACAGGTGGTCAAGATTGATCGCTCCTTCATTCAACGCATCGAGCAGGAGAAGCGCAGCCGCACGTTGGTCAAGGCGATGATCTCAATGGCCCACGACCTGGGATACAGCGTGGTGGCCGAGGGCGTTGAGAATCATCAAACCTATGCATTTCTGGACAGCCTGGGCTGCGATGAAGTGCAGGGCTATTTTATCTCCCGGCCAATGCCCCCCAGCCAGTTCGAACAGTGGCTGGTGGACAGTGTAACGGTCTAGCCTGCAGGATCGCGGCCTTCCCTAGCCGACCGCCAGGCGTTCAGCCGCCCGCAGCAGCGCCTGTTCGGTCTTGCTCCAGCCCAGGCAGCCGTCGGTGATGGATACGCCATATTGCAGCTGCTCACTCAGCGGCTGGCAGCCATCGAACAGGTGGCTTTCAAGCATGACTCCGCGCAGGCTCTGCTCACCCGCCAGGCGTTGGTCGATGACGCAGCTAAGTACTTCCGGCTGGCGTAATGGATCCTTGCCACTATTGGCGTGGCTGCAATCGACTATCAATTTGGCTGCCAGACCCTGGCTCGCTAGCGTCCGTTTGGCGGCGGCAATCGCCGCAGGCTGGTAATTGGCGCCACCATGGCCGCCCCGTAGCACAAGATGAGTATCGGCATTACCCCGGGTTTCGATCAGCGCTGGCCGTCCATCATCATCCAACCCAAAATGCTGATGCGCGTGCGCGGCCGAGCGCATGGCATCACAAGCGATGCTCAAGCTGCCGTCAGTGCCATTTTTGAAGCCGACCGGCAGACATAAGCCGCTGACCATCTCCCTGTGGGTCTGGGACTCAGTAGTACGTGCGCCAATCGCCGCCCAACCCAGCAGATCGTCCAGATAGCCCGCAGCCATGGGCTGCAACAATTCGGTAGCGACTGGCAGGCCCAGCGCCGTCAAGTCCAGCATCAGCCTGCGTGAGAGCGCCAGCCCGGAAGCCATATCACCACTGCCATCCAGGTCCGGGTCGTAGAGCAAGCCCTTCCACCCTATGGTGGTACGCGGTTTCTCAACATAAGCACGCATGACCAACAGCAAGTGTTCACCAACCTGCGCTTCCAGCTCCTTAAGCTTTTGCGCGTATTCCAGGGCCGCATCAGGGTCGTGCAGCGAGCAGGGCCCTGCCACTACCAACAAGCGCTCATCACGGCCATCGAGTACCGCGCGGATAGCACCGCGCTGTCGCGCTATTTGCTCTGCCAGAGCGGATCGGCAGGGAAGGCGCTGGCGCAACTGCGCAGGGCTGGGAAGCGCCTGCGTACGACGCTGAAAAGTAGGCTCGGGTGCCTCGACAGGGGTCGCATCAAGAGGCTGCAAGGTGGGGCTACGCATAGCCGCGTTGGTAACTGCTAGAGTGGCATTCATACTATTTTCCTCGCGTGGCGCACGGTACGCCACGGCACTATCGTATTCTGGGTGTCGTTCGATTCAGGTGTTTTGCAGGAGCGCAGAAAGCGCTGGTAAATCGCCAGTTACGATAAAGTACAACGCTGCGTGTGTGATGCTGGTACATGGTCAAATCCTCACTGTCAGTAGAAGTTCGTCAGTTACAACCATTGAAACATAGCCAATAAAAAACCCCGGGCGGGAAGCCGACCGGGGTTTGGATACTGCTGGCGGCGACCCTTGGAACGGGCGCCTGCTGGGGTATCAGGCGCGCATGCGGCTAAACCAATACCCAAAATAGGCATACCCAGCAACCGCTGCCAAAGGCGCACACACCGTCCGCATGCGCGAGGCATGGCGGGTGAGAACACTGAAGGTGGTCAGCAATGACATGGGTATCTCCTAATATGAACCCGACTCTAGCTGATTGATCGCCAGGCGGCAAGCCAAACACCCCGCCCGCACAACTGACGGCGAGCGTTGACTATCTCGGGACTGGCCCGCACACTTGGTACTCAATCTAGGAATTGATGTCGATGCCCCTCCCAGGTACGCAACCCGCCTCTTGCAATACAGCCCCAGTGTCCACACTGGCAAGGCTACCGTTGCTGTGCCTGTTGTTACTGGCGCTGGTGTTGTGCATCAACTCGACGTCGTTCGGTACGAAAGCCGCCGCCGGTCCCGGTTTTGTCAGCCAGATCGAACACCTGGTGTTCGCTGGCAATAATGACAACAGCCGCCTGCTGCCGCGTTTTGCGGACTTGCAACCCAATGTCGGGGATAACCCCGATGTAGACTGGTTGGCCATTGCGCCCCTCTTCGGTGTGCCCGTTGCACCTCGGCAGACGCAAGCCCTTGCCATGTCGATATCGCGCAGCAGCCCCTACCGAGGCAATTTCCACCAGCAGGCTCCCCGCGCTCCCCCCCTTGTGTAATCCCGTCTGACCCCACCCGTTGGTTCGATCAAAACGACGTTAGTGTCGAGGATTACTCATGAAATCATTGTCTTCACGAGCCGTGGTCTACGGCTTGGTGATTCTGTTTGGGCTTTTGTGTGCGTTGCCCAACCTGCTACCTGCGTCTACCGCGCAGAAACTACCCACCTGGTATACCGACAACACTCTGGCCCTGGGGCTGGACCTGCGTGGCGGTTCGCACTTGCTGCTGGAGGTGGATACTCGAGAATTGCTGCGCAACGACAACCAGCAACTCGCCAGCGACCTGGCCGTTGCCCTGCGCAAGGAAAGGATTGCCTTTACCCAGCCTGTCATTTCCGCGGAAGCGGTGCAGCTTGCCGCCAGAAAAGCGGATGATAGTGCCAGCCTGCGGCGGATCGCCGAATCACTGAATACCCGAAACGATAACGGGCTCCAGCGCTTCAACCTGAAGCAGGATCAGGGCCGCATCACCCTGACCATGACGGATGCACACCGCCAGGCGTTAACCAGCGATGCGGTTGATCGCAGCCTGGAAGTGGTGCGCCGCAGGCTTGATGAAACAGGCCTGGTGGAACCCAGCATAACCCGCCAGGGCAGCGATGGAATTCTGGTCCAGATGCCTGGCGTGGCCAATCCCCAGGAAATCCGCCAGTTGCTCGGCACAACGGCAAAAATGACCTTCCATTGGGCGGCCGATGGCAAATCCCGGCGGGTCTTTACCCTGCCCGATGAAAGCCAGAGCAACTCCTACAACCTGGAAGAGCAGGTCGCCATGGAGGGCAAACATATCCGCGATGCCCAACTGGCTTTCAACCCCGATTCTGGCCAGCCAGTGGTCAACTTCAAGCTGGATCGCGAAGGCACCAGCCTGTTTGGCGAGATGACGCGCACCAATATCGGACGACCCTTGGCCATCGTTCTGGACCAGAAAGTCATAACCGCGCCAGTTATCCGCGGCGTGATCGGCGGCGGCAGTGGCGAAATCAGTGGCTCGTTTACCGCAAGAGAGGCCAGTAACCTGGCTTTGTTACTCCGTGCTGGCGCCCTGCCGGCGCCACTTAAAGTCATTGAAGAGCGCACGGTAGGGCCCGATCTGGGCAGTGATGCGATAGCCATGGGCGTCAGTACCGGCCTGCTGGGCGCTTTGCTGGTAGTCGGTTTCATGTTGGCCGTCTATGGCCGCTGGGGGTTTATCGCCTGCGTGGGCCTGACCATCAACGTGGGTCTGATATTCGGTATCCTCAGCCTGCTCGGAGCGACGCTCACCCTTCCCGGCATAGCCGGCATCATCCTCAGTATCGGCATGGCAGTAGATGCCAACATCCTGATCAATGAACGTATCCGCGAGGAGACCCGCGCCGGCAAATCAGCCTTCAGCGCAATGAGCGAAGGCTTCGGCCGCGCCTATGGGACCATTCTGGACTCCAATGTGACCACGCTGATCGCCGTGAGCATGCTGTTTCTGTTTGGTAACGGGCCGGTCAAGGGTTTCGCAGTAACCATTGGAATAGGCTTGCTGACGTCGATGTTCACCGCTATCGCTGTCACTCGCCTGCTAATGGAGTGGCGTGTGCGGCGCATGGGTCGCAAACCACTGAATATTTCCGGAATCAGGATACTGGATCGCCTGACCAGCGGCAGCCTTAACCTGATGCGCGGCCGAGTGATGGGCCTTATGCTCTCCTTCATCCTCTCGGTTGGCTCGTTGGCGCTGTTCTTTGGGCCAGGTCTGGAGTTTGGCATCGACTTTACCGGCGGCACCTTGGTAGAAGTGCAGGCACCCGGCACCACGGTGGAGGACCTGCGCAGCAGTCTGCAGCAACAGAGTCTTGGCCAGGCAGCAATACAGGAGTCAGGTGCCGGCGGCCAGTATCTGGTTCGCCTACCTATGCAGGACGCCGAGCAAGTGGCGACGGGAGCTCCGGTCGAGGCACTGAAAACCGCCGTTTCCAGCATCTCCGCCGACGCCAGCTTTCCGCGTGTGGAAATGGTGGGCCCCAAGGTGAGCGGCGACTTCGTCGAAGCCAGTATCATGGCTGTACTGCTGGCCGCAGCGGGCATGCTGGTCTATCTGTGGATTCGTTTCGAGTACCACTTTGCCCTCGCCGCCACCTTGACCATCGCCCTGGATTTAACCAAAACCATCGGCTTTTTTGTATTGGCTGGGGTGGAGTTCAACCTGACTGCGGTAGCAGCCCTGCTGGCGCTGATCGGTTACTCGATCAATGACAAGGTTGTGGTGTTCGACCGGGTACGGGAAAATCTACGGCTGACGCCGGAAAAACCGCTGCTGGAACTGCTCAATGAAAGCATTACCTCGACGCTGACCCGCACCGTTTTCACGTCGTTGACCACTTTTTTGGCGCTGTTACCCATGGCCATTGCCGGAGGCGCTGCCGTGGCGAGCTTCGCTCTACCGATGCTGTTTGGCATCGTGGTGGGCACCAGTTCGTCTATTTTGATCGCTGCGCCCATTCTGTTCTACTTGGGCCAGCGGCGCATGCGTAGTGGTGCTGCACAGCTACGCCCAAGTGCGGAACAGATCCGAAAGGAGCTGGACCTGATACCCTGAACGCTGCCGCCATCGTTACCTTTCAGTGGTGGCGGCAGTTATTCCGAGGCAACTGAAAGTATGTTTTTAATTGATCAAATGATCCTTTTGACCGCAGTGCTGATTCTGCTCGGCATTGCCTCCAGCAAACTCTCCGCCCGCCTGGGTTTGCCGGTGCTGGTGCTGTTCCTGTTGGTCGGCATGTTAGCCGGCGATAGCGGCCTGGGCGGTATCAGTTTTGATAATCCCGGGGCCGCCCATGCCCTGGGCACACTCGCCCTCGCGTTGATCCTCTTTGACGGCGGTCTGCAGACGCCAACCGCGTCCATTAAAAAAGTCTGGAAGCCTGCGTCATTGCTGGCCACCGTTGGGGTACTGGTGACGGCGCTGGTCACCGGTGTGGCCGCTGCCTACGTACTCGACCTGCCCATTATGGAAGGGTTGCTACTGGGCGCCATTGTCGGTTCCACCGACGCTGCAGCCGTGTTCTCGCTGTTGCGTAACGCTGGCATTCATATACGTCAACGCTTGAAAGCCACATTGGAAATAGAAAGCGCGTCCAACGATCCGATGGCGATATTTCTGACCGTGGGCTTGCTGGAGATACTGGTTAATGGCATGGAACCGGGCGTTGGCCTGCTACAGATGTTCGTCCTTCAGATGGGTGTCGGTGCCGCCGTCGGACTCGGCGTCGGCTGGGCCTCGGTGCAAATAATCAACCGGATCCACCTTGCTGCATCGGGACTATATCCGGTGATGGTCGCCGCCTGCGGCTTGCTGGCATTTGGGCTGGCGGCGAATCTCAATGGCAGTGGCTTTCTGGCGATATTCCTGGCTGGCGTAGTGATCGGCAATAGTCGCTTCGTATTTCAACGCAGTACCTTTCTGTTCCATGACGGCCTGGCCTGGCTCAGCCAGATCACCATGTTCGTGGTACTGGGCTTGCTGATCAACCCACCTTCCCTGCTGGAAGTCTGGCTCGAGGGCCTGATCATTGCCGCAGTACTGGTGCTGATTGCCCGCCCGTTGGCGGTCGTGCCGATACTTGCCCTGTCAGGCTTCAACAAGCGCGAAATCAGCCTGGTGTCCTGGGTCGGGCTACGGGGTTCGGTTCCCATTATCCTGGCGATATTTCCGCTGATTTTTGGCCTGCCGGGTGCAGAGCTGATCTTCAACGTGGTGTTCTTCGTGGTGCTGATCTCGGCCACTATCCAAGGCTCAACGCTGCCATGGGTTGCACGCAAACTGGGGCTGACGGAAAAGCCGCCGGCCACTCCTGCCGCCACTCTCGAAATCACCGCTCTAGGTGATGTGGATGCGGATATCGTTGAATACACCTTGGGCAAGAATGGCCGCGCGGTAGGCCGCCGACTATCCCAGATGGCGCTACCGGATGGTACCGTGGTGGCGATGATTACCCGCAAGAACGAAGTCATACCGCCACGCGGTTCCACCGCGCTGCAGGCCGGCGACCATCTGTTTGTCGTGCTGCGCCCAGAGACTCGCCCGTTTGTTGACTCAGTGTTTTCGCAAGCACTGGAGGCGGCGCGCAATGACCTGCCGAGCAGTGAACTGCGGCTCAAAGGCTCGACCACATTGGAGGCCATTCGCTGTTCCTACGGCATCAGCCTCGGCGCCGATGACCACCTTACCCTGGAAGCACTCTTGCGCCAGTCGCTGACCGGCGATGTCCAGGTAGGTGAATCCATCGTGCTGGACGGCGTGATGCTGACCGTGAGGGACATGATAGACGCGCGTATGGTAACCATCAGCCTGACTCCGGAGAGCAACTGAAAGCACCTGGTGCTCAGCGAGACCAGAACTGGAATGCAAGCGCAGTCAGCGGCCGGGAGAACAGATAGCCCTGGCCGCAATCGCAGCCCAGCTCTGCCAGCACGCGACGCGTTGGCTCATCCTCGATACCCTCTGCGGTGGTATGAAGATGCAGGCTGCGAGCCATTTGAATGATCGCTGTGACAATCGCCCGGTCCTGCTGATTGTCGATAATGGCTTGCACGAAGGAGCGATCAATCTTCAACCGGTCAACCTGAAAGCGTTGCAGGTAGGACAGATTGGAGTAGCCGGTGCCGAAATCATCAATCGCCAGCTTGACGCCAAGATTTTTCAGACGCTGCAAGAGCAAAATGGACGCCTCGGAATCATGCAGCAGCATCGACTCGGTCAATTCCAGTTCCAGCAGGCCTGGCATCAGGCCGGAGCGCTCCAGCGCTCGACGCACGGTCTGCTCCAGGTCCCCACGGTGCAACTGAACCGCAGACAGATTCACTGATATCAACACCTGCGCCAAACCCTCAGCCTGCCAGGCGACCATCTGTTCACAAGCGTGTTCCAGCACCCAGGTACCAATATCCACTATCAGCCCTGACTGCTCCGCCACCTGAATAAAGCTATCCGGACCCACCATGCCGCGCTCGGGATGCTGCCAACGCAACAAGGCTTCGACCGCAACCAGATGCCCATCCTGCATGTCGACAATAGGCTGGTAATGCAACTCCAATTCGTTACGGGCCAACGCCTGGCGCAGATCCTGTTCCATACCCAGGCGCGCATAGGTATCGGCGCTCATATCTTCATTGAACAAACGAAACGCGTTGCGCCCCGACGATTTGGCCTGATACATCGCCGTGTCGGCCTTCTTTAGCAGGGTCGCGAAGTCATTGCCATCTTGCGGGTATAACGCAATACCAATCGACAGGGAAACCACCAGCTCCATATCCTGCAATGTCAGCGGTTGTGCTACCAGCAACTGGAGCCGGGTCACCACCGCGGTCAAGGCTTCGATGCTCTCGACCTCGCTCAGAACTATCAGGAATTCATCGCCACCCTGCCGACTTACGGTATCCGCGCCCCTGACCATACTTTTCAAGCGTGCAGCGATTTCGCAGAGCAACTCATCGCCAGCCGAGTGACCCAGGGAATCGTTGATGACCTTGAAGTGATCCAGATCGAGAAACAGCACCGCGACCATAGAGCGCGATTGCTCGGCACTACGAATGGCTGCATCAACCCGTTGCTCGACCAGCAGCCTGTTGGGCAAATCTGTGAGAGGGTCATGTTGGGCAAGATGATTGAGGCTGGCTTGCGAGCTCTCCAGTTCGAGGATCTCGTGTTCCAGATGCTGCCGGGCCCGGTGCAGATCATTGGCCAGCAGCCAGACGGCAACGGCGCTCAGTACCAATAACGAGCTGACCACCAGCATGCGCCCAGGGCCATGGGGCACGGCAACGTAGTCCTGTGCGCCGCTGACCGATAGCCAGGTGATATAGGCTACCACCACGAGCATGCTGGCCAGCATGCCGATGAAAACCCTGCGTGACGCCAGAATACCTGCGGTAATCAGCAAACAGGGGTAAAACAGCAAAGCACCGCTGTATAGCCCTTGGTTAGCTATCAAGGATACGCTGACCAGGGCCATCATCACCCCGAGCAGCAGTGATACCGCGAGCTCAGTACGATCCCTGCGAATCAGGTGGCGCCCAACGACTGTCACGCTAAACGCCAGCAGGACTAAGACGGTATCCAGCCAGCCACCGAGGGCAATTGCACGGGCGCCAATCAACACCAGCACCCCACAGGTCAAATTGGCAATACGAGTAAGGCGCTGCACGTCGGGTCGGTAAACCACCGCCCTGCTTTTATTATCCTGATTCACGCCTGAGGACATATTCCATTAATTCCTTTAAGCAGAGAAAAACGTTACTAATTGGAATAAACAGAAGAAGCTAACCAAAATTCCCGACGGAGGCAAGCTCGCTTGAAGGTAACAGCATAGCAGCGTGCCAATTGGGCGTTGAAAGAGTGCTTAATGCAGGTGTACGGCTGAGAGTGGCGCCTGATATGGCAGAGGGAGAGGTAGGCAGAATCAAGAACGGGGAAAAGAGAGGATGCCACGGGGGTACTTGGCACAGCAGCCTTGCAGGTACCAGCACGAGGCTGACAGCGTACCTGCAAATTGGGTGTTTTTTAGCTATTGGCAGAGGGCGTTCCGCGTACCCCAGCCTGCTGCTCATTGCCCATAGGCGCGGCGTCCGGCAAGGTCACCGCTGGCTTTTCAAAATCGGGGCTGCGGACCTCGGAATCCATTGGCATATGGCTGTAGCGCTGATCAAGTGCGGCTTTGCCTTTGCTCTGCTTGTCTTGCACAGCTTCGCTAAGAATGCGCTTGGCCTCGCAATGGCCGGTAAAGCCCCGAGCCAGCGCCATACCACCGAGCGCAAACTCAAGAATGCCGAACAACCCACCACGGCGCACACCTTTGCCAACCAGCATGAGGCCACTGGCAACAGAAGCAACTCGCTCAAATTCGCCAACGTTCTGAATCGGGGCCTGCTCAAAAGACTTGTTCATTATTCATCCTCCGGTGTAGTCATCGTAAGGTAATGACTGTGCCCCCTGACAAGCGTTCCACTTTTGTTTTCGGCAGCCGACCGGAGGTGCGCTCGATAGGGCCCTGACACGATCAGCGTCCGAGCATGTCACGTACCTTGCTGGCCAACTTGGCCACGGGGAAAGGCTTGATGATCACCTGCATGCGCTCGTTGAGCAGAACCCGGCTCAGCGCTGACTGCTCGGCGTAGCCGGTCACGAACAGCACCTTCAGCTCAGGCCGCAGCTGGCGCGCCGCGTCTGCTACCTGCCGACCATTCATGCCTCGCGGCAGGCCCACATCGGTGACCAGCATGTCTATACGCGCCGCAGACCGCAGTATGTCCAGCCCCGAGGGCCCATCTTCGGCGGCCAACGTCTGGTATCCCGCGTTCTGCAGCACTTCAACCATCAACATGCGTACCGTAGGTTCATCGTCAATGACCAACACCGTCTCACCCTGCCCCTGTTCGGGAGGGAGTAGCGCGGGCTTGGGATCCACGGGGACCGCAGCAGCGGTCGAACGCGGCAGATGCAGAGACACGGTAGTGCCCTGTTGCGGCGTGGACTGGATCCATACCTGGCCGCCTGATTGGCGCACAAAGCCATGGATCATTGACAACCCCAGGCCGGTTCCCTGGCCTAGCGGCTTGGTGGTAAAAAAGGGATCAAATGCCTTGTCGACAATATCAGGCGTCATGCCGATACCCTGATCCGTGACGCTGAGAAACACATACTCGCCGGCGGGCAGGTCATAAGGGGCCGCCTCAATGGCAGTAAGGCACCTATTGGCTGTTTCAATGGTCAACGGGCCACCGTGCGGGGCCATGGCATCACGCCCGTTAATGCACAGATTGAGCAATGCATTTTCCAACTGCGATGCATCCACCAGGGTAGTCCAGAGCTGCGGATCACTGTTGAATCGCAGATCCACTTCCGGACCCACACTGCGGCGGATCAGGTCCTCCATGCCACGCACCAACCTGTTGCAATCGGTCGGTTTGGGATCAAGCGTCTGCCTGCGCGAAAAAGCCAATAGCCGTTGTGTGAGCGCTGCCGCCCGCCGCGACGCACCTTGCGCGGCGTCGATATAGCGATCAACCCCATCAAACCGACCTTGGCCAATGCGCATTTCCAATAGTTCAAGGCTACCGCTGATGGCAGCCAGCAGGTTATTGAAGTCGTGTGCGATACCACCGGTGAGCTGGCCGACGGCTTCCATCTTGTGCGCCTGACGCAACGATTCCTGCGCCCTTTCCAGTTCCTTCGCGCGGTGTTTGTGCTCGGCAAGGTCCCGACCAATGGCAATGAAATGGATGCCGTCTGGCTCAGGTGACACCGTCCAGTCAATGGGTCGCCACTCACCATCGGCGGCGAGAATACTGTTCTCGAAGCGCGTTGGCTGACCCGTCCGGCCCATCAGATCCAGCATACCGACGACGCTGTCCAGATTATCCGGGTGAATAATATCGGCGTAATGATCGGTCAACAGCTTGCGCTCGGACCAACCGAGCAGCTTGGTCCAGGCTGGGTTGACTGCGGTCAGTTTGCCTTCGTAATCCGCCCGCGCCAGCAGGTCCTCGGAGAGCGTCCATAGCCGGTCACGCTCGGCTTCGGCGAGCTTCTCCTCGGTAATATCGCGGCCGGTGCAATAGACCATTCCGTCCTCTGGCACGCCAATCCAGGAGATCCAACGGTAGCCACCCGATTTGCAGCGGTAACGGTTGGGGAAGCGTATGGAGGGCTCACCCTGTTTATTCGCGGCAAAAGCCTGCGCGGTGGCAGCGACGTCCTCAGGGTGAACCAGGTCAAAGATG
The DNA here is from genome assembly GCA_963974865.1 of uncultured Pseudomonadaceae bacterium. Classification (GTDB taxonomy): domain Bacteria; phylum Pseudomonadota; class Gammaproteobacteria; order Pseudomonadales; family Pseudomonadaceae; genus Halopseudomonas. The sequence goes on from CAXBEU010000006.1 coordinate 117,526, forward strand.
GACAACTGAGTCAGCTCCTCCTCGGTCCATCCGAGCAGGCGTTCCCAGGCGGGATTTGCTGTGGCGAAACAGCCATCATGGCGCAGAGCACCCATCAGATCGGGGCTAACCTGCCAGTTGACCCCGCGGGCCTGGGTGCGCTCGATCACCTTACGCTCCAGGTTGGCGTTGAGATCCAGCAGTTGTTCATTCACCTCGACGATGCGCTGCTCGGTCAGTACCTTCTGGGTAGTCTCCCTGACAATCGCGATAATCCCGGCAGGCTGCCCTGAGGCACCCGTCAGCGGAGAATAATCCAGGTCCATCCATACCGGTTCAGTGGTATCACTACGATGCAGCGTCAACTCAATATCACGATAGGATAGCGTGCCCCCCGCCAGCACGCAGCTCAGAACATGAGCGTTGAATTCCGCCGCTTCAGGCCAGGCATCGGCAATTTTCTGCCCAAGCTTGCTTCGGTAATGGGTTCCGGAAAAGGCCGAATAGGCGTCATTGAAGAGCAGGACACCCTCTTCCCCCCAGAGCACGGCCATCGGAACTGAGGAACGCAAAATCAGATCGGCCGCTGATTTCAAGCTGTGGGGCCATAGTGCGATGGGACCCAGTGACGTGTCAGACCAGTCGAAGGCACCGATCAACACAGCCATTTCACCCGGCGCGCAGAGAAACGCTGGGTTATCGAGTACGGCAGACAACGGGCTATCGAGTAAATCCTTGTGCATAAACCTGGCTCTACCTCTGGACGGAGCCTCTGCGAGAGCAGAGAGCTCACGTGTTCAAGCGATGTCGAACTATCTCAGCTGACCACTCGGTAGCAAGGCACGTAGGCAGAGCCACCCGGCAGTTTCATCCGATGCTGGGCCACGAACGCCTGCAGCAGGTCATCCAGCGGTTGCATGATGCGCGCCTCACCCCGAATTTCGTACGGCCCATGCTCTTCAATCCGCCGAATGCCCTTGTCCTTGACGTTCCCCGCTACAATCCCGGAAAACGCGCGGCGCAAATTGGCCGCCAACTCATGCGCAGGCACCGAACTGTCGAGCCGCAGACTGGCCATGTTCTCGTGGGTAGGATCGAAGGGGCGCTGGAAGCCTTCTTCTATTTTCAGCAACCAGTTGAAGTGAAAAGCGTCATTGCGTTCACGGCGGAACTCGGCGACCTTTTTCAATCCGGCGGTCATCTGAATAGCGACGGCTGCAGGATCATCGATGATGACCTGATAGCGGCTTTGCGCATCGGCGCCCAGGGTGGCGCCCACAAACGCATGCAACTGCTGCAGATAGGCTTCTGCGCACTTGGGGCCGGTAAGAATCACAGGAAAGGGCAGATCGCGATTATCGGGGTGCAGCAGGATACCCAGCAGGTAGAGAAATTCTTCGGCCGTGCCTACCCCGCCTGGGAATATGATGATGCCGTGCCCCACCCGCACGAAGGCTTCCAGACGCTTCTCTATATCCGGCAGAATCACCAGTTCATTGACGATCGGATTGGGCGCTTCAGCGGCGATAATGCCCGGCTCAGTCAAGCCCAGGTAGCGTCCACCGTTGATCCGCTGTTTGGCGTGGGCGATGGTCGCGCCTTTCATCGGGCCTTTCATCACCCCAGGCCCGCAACCGGTGCAAATATCCAGACTGCGCAAACCCAGTTCGTGACCGACTTTCTTCGAGTACTTGTATTCCTCGGTGTTGATCGAGTGACCACCCCAGCACACCACCATTTTCGGCTCGATACCCGGCAGCAGGGTGCGTGCATTGCGCAGCAACTGAAACACGTAATCGGTGATGCCCGATGAGCTGGCCAGGTCGATCGACGGGCTGCCCAGCTCACTCTCGGTGTAGACAATATCGCGCAGTGCGCTGAACAGCATCTCGCGGGTACTGGCGATCATCTCGCCATCGACAAAGGCGTCGGCCGGCGCATTCAATAATTCCAGCCGTACGCCGCGATCCTGTTGATGGATACGCACCTCGAAGTCTTCATAGGCCTCGAGGATAGTTTTGGCGTTGTCTATCTGCGCGCCTGTATTGAGGATCGCCAGTGCGCACTGGCGAAACAGACTGTAAGTACTGCCTGAACCCGCTTCGCTAAGCTGGTGAACCTCGCGCTGGGACAGGGTCTCCAGGCTGCCACGTGGGTTGACCGATACGTTCACTACCTGTTTGAGCATTCTGCTGTCCGACCCGTTGATAACAGGCCATATGGTATCAGACTCGTTGCAGGTATCCTGCATCATACCCAGCCATCATTGCGTTTGCGGCTGCGCGTCATAGACGGCAGAATCAAGCCGAAAATAATGCCGGCTCCGGCAATACCACCACCGTAAAGCATATAGCGCATCAACACCTGCTTGCTTTCATCACCCAGTTGCGCCTGCACGCTTCTCAACTCGGACTGGGTCTCGGTCAGCTCAGTATTCAGTGCCTGCCGGGTTGCCTCCAATTCTTCGATCAATGCCTTGCGCGAATCCAGAGTCTCCCGCATACCTTCCACCCGGGTATCCCAGGTACCATTGATCGCTTCCAGTTCTGCGCTCAACTCGGCAACTTGCTGCTCAAGCTGCGGCAGTCTCTCACCTTGGCCGGGCACCTCCTGCAGTTGGCTGGTCGGAATCCAGACGGTATCGCCCGAGGCACTGCGCACTCGGCTGTAATCCCCCTGGGTGGTGACCAACTCTACTTGTTCACCCGAGGTCAGGGTGCCGACGATCCGGTAACCGTCAGTGGGTCCGCTGCGCACATAGGTCGTGAGGCTGTCACTAACCCAGCGATCACTACTGCCCGCCTCCTGGCCGTTGACCGGGGCGGCAAACATCAACAGACCACCTATAAAACAGGCACCCATCATGCGCGGTACAGCGCGATTGAACAGCCCTGGCAAAGCAGCGCGGAGAGACAGTGTGGCAGGGGAAAAAATCGGACTTCTAAATGCACTTGTGGTTTTGAACATGGCTATTTTCACTTGAAGCGGATCAGACCTGTGACCGGCGAATTGACAACCGGAATCTGATGAATTGAAAGTCTGTAGGGAACATGTTTTGTGCGCGACGGGTCGCGTCGCGACTGATCTATCAAGACAAGTCACCGGTGATGGCGCATAGCGTTCCATCACAGAGCGGCGGCCATTGGCCAGCGCCCAGTGCAGCACTCATCAGGCGAATGACCCTCTGGCAAGCCACAAGTTCAACCTGCGTGTTCATTTTTTTACAGCATTGATGGCTTTGTCACATATCGGGCACAAGGCGGTTGCATCAGGCAGCCTTGAGATAGACCCAACGTCCTGGAAATGAACTACTGCGGCTCACAGGCCTCAAAAAACTATGCTGATCAGCAAGCTGCTTATTCACCATCGCGCGTGATGTTCTGATCAGCAATCTATTGCGCCGTGATGAATGCCCTGACGGCTCATTTCAGAACTGTATAAACAGCTCTATATAAAACAGATTCATACAAGGAGTTACACCATGAAACGCCAACTCATCGCCTTCATTGCGCCACTGGCCTTTGCACTCCCTGCTTTTGCAGATTGGCCAGACAATGCACGGGCCAACTTTATTTCCGAGTGCGTTGAAACGACTCAACTGGAACATTCTTCTACCAAAGCCCAGTCCTTCTGCGACTGCGCCGCCGACGAAGTTGCCAAGGACATGAGCTCTGATGAGCTTCAGACCATGGGCGACGAGGCTGTTGACCCTGCCATTCAGGAACGGCTGATCACCGCGGCTCAAAGTTGCACAAGTGAGCTGGAACTCGACTGATAGGTCCTGTCATCCTCCAGATGATAAAAAAGGCCTTGCTCACATCGTGGGCAAGGCCTTTTCAATAGCTTTCAGAAGTCTACCCAAGCGCAGCGACCAGCGCCTCGTTGAATGCGGGCAAATCATCCGGGTTGCGGCTGCTGATCAGTTGCCCATCGACCACCACTTCCTTGTCGACCCAAGACGCCCCGGCATTGGTCAGATCATCTTTCAAGGATGGCCAACTGGTGATGGTCTTTCCACGGACTGCATCCACCGAGGCGAGTATCCAGCCACCATGGCAAATCACCGCAATCGGTTTATCGGCGCCCACCGCCTGGCGGACCAGCAACTGAGCATCTTCGTCCATCCGGATGTTGTCGCCGTTGAACACGCCGCCTGGCAGCACGATGGCGTCGTAATCGGCCAGGTTGGCGTTGGCGAATGTCCTGGTTACCTCAAAACTGTCTGCGGGCTTGTCGTGATTCCAGCCTTCCACTTTGCTACTTTTATCAGACAGTATATCCACCGTGGCACCTGCGGCCTGCAGCGCGTCCCGCGGGCTGGTCAGCTCCACCTGCTCAAAGCCGTCAGTTACCAGAATGGCCACGCGCTTGCCTTGCAATCTATCGCTCATATTCAGCTCCAACTCTGTTGATGTAATGAATACGACAGGGCCAACACTGAAAGTTCAGACTCTTTAAGAGCGGCCACCACTCACCACCGGAGAGCTGTCGGTCGAGCCTTGCAGACTTACCAACGACTCCGCAGCCAGTGCCTTGAGATAATCGCTGAATCCACCGCGGGCCCGCGCACAAAGGCGCGCGCTGGTTCGCACACTGTTCAGAGCCGTCCAGGCGATACAGGCGCCCTGCTGTTCAAGAGCCTCTACCAGAGCAACATCTTCGTGGGCGACGATAGGCGGAAAACCTCCGGCCCGCTGATAGGCGGCCGCGCTGATACCCAAATTGGCGCCATGGATGTGCCGATGCTGCTCGCGCTGCTGATAGGCCTGAAGATAGCGGGCGCGGACTGCTTCGGAGTGTTCGTGCCAATCGTCAACGCGAACCGTCCCGCAAACGGCATCAGCGCTGAAGCTCAATTGACAGCTCAGCCAGTCTTCAGGGACCTGACTGTCGGCATCGGTGCAGGCGAGCCAGCGCGCACCCTGATCCAGCAGCCAGGCCGCGCCCAGGCGGCGCGCGTGGCCGACATTACCTTCATGACTGGTCAATACCCTGACACCCATTTGTTCAGCAACCGAGGCAGAGCGATCCTCGCAGGCATCCAGAATCGCAACTATACGCACCTCTTCACCCAGCAAACCCGGATGCCGCCCGGCTGCCTGCAACGCCTGCAAGCAGCTCGCCAGCAGAGCCTCTTCATTGTGAACCGGCACAAAGACGCCGATCACATTACCTGCTCCTGCAAGCGCATCGGGGCTGGGTCCGTACTCCAGACCTCCAGCAGAAAATCGGCCTCGGCATGGCGGACATTGTGGTGCAAGGTCAGCTGCTCATGGAGCAACTGGTGTACGCGATGGCCATCCATCGGGCAACCCTCAATTGGGTGCAACCAGTGGCAAGCCAGCAAAGTGCCATGCGGGCCCAGGCTCTGCTGCGCAAGCTGGATAACGTATCGCCACTGCTCCTCGTCCAGGTAATACCCAAGCTCACTGAGCACAATCAGATCGAAATGCCCGCTCGGCCAGTCGCGCGGCACTTCACCTATCCTCACCTCTGCACCGCGCTGGTGAGCCAATCTGGCACGCGCCAGCGCTACTGCACGCTCACACATGTCCTGGCCAAGAAAACTGACGCTGCGCTCAGCCAGTGCCAGGCTCAGCTCGCCATTGGCACAGCCAGGCTCAAATACCCGGTGGTATTGTTGCTGTAACAGACAGGCCATGGTCAACGCCCGCTTGCGCTTCTCATACCATCGCGCGCGAAAAGCCCATGGATCTTCGCTGGCTTCAAACATCTTGTCGAAGTAGGACGCGGGCATTGTCATGGAAAGACCCTCACAGGAACATCAATTCATAGGGCTGGGTTAGCCGGGCCACAGTCACCTCAGTGAGTACCGGGCTCGCCAAGGTGCTGGGATCACGTTGCAACTGACTGACATGGGCCGCAATCGCCCGCCTTTTGGCGGCCAATTGATGCTCATCAAGAACCAACTTGCGTGCTCGCGCCCAGGGTATGCGCTCATCCTCGGGCGTAGCCCAATGCCAGGCCCACACCGGTATTTCCACCAGTCGCGCAGCCATTTTCAGAGCACAGGCAGCGGCCGCTTCACCCGCCGCCTCGTGGTCGCCATGCCCGTCACCGCGCCAGGTCGTGACCAGACAATCCCCCGGGCGCACGATCGCATTCAGCTTCGTAATTAGCGTTTTGACATGGCGCCTGACGTCACCATCCGGCAAGCCAAGGTAATGCCAGGGCAAGCGCTCGGGCTGATAACCCAGGCTGTGCATGGCGTCTCGACTCTCCTGTCGCCGGACAGTGCCTAAGCGGTCTTGCGGCCAACGCGTAGAACCAGGATGGCTGCCCTCGCCGTCAGTAATGGCGACTATGGTTATTTCATTCAACGGCACTGGTGCGCTAGCCAGTGTCGCGAGCAAACCTCCGCATGCCAGCACCTCATCGTCCGGATGTGGCGCGAGAACAATCACGCGCCCGCTGCTGGGTAACAGCTCGTTCAATCCAATCGGTTTGACCTGCGCCAATGCACGGCTGTGCTGCCAGGCGTGGAGCGAGGTTCCAGGGACACCGAAGGGCTGGGCAGCGGGCGGATCCGAAGGCTGGTTCTGGGTAGCGATCATCTGCGAAACATCCATGGCAAGGCTCCTCACAATGCCCAGCCGGACAATCGGCTTTCAGCGACCTGCCGCCCCAGTTCCGCCAGATCGCGCTCTGCATGACTCTGACGCATGAATACCGGCAGGTCCGCACTGAGCCGAGCAAAGCGAGGATCGCGACAGTAGGGATTGGCGCCCATGGCACGACCTACGTGCCGGAGCACCGTTTCGGCAGCGTGCTCGATTTGTGCCCGCACCCGGCGCACGACCAACTGAGCGTCAGCAGCTGGATTGGCATCAATCCAGGCAGCGCACTCGCGCAAGGCGGCACTCGCGCTGGACAACGTTGCATCCACCACGCCCAGATGTGCCTGGGCGTGCACGTCTTTGTGCTGCTCACAGCATTCCTTGAGGTAGACCGCCAAAGCGGCGGCGGCGCCGTACCAGCAGGCCGCAATACCGGCTCCCCCGTGCCAGAATCCTGGGCGCGACAAGTAGGCTCCCGGAGCACCCACCGGGCTCACCTTGGCCCGATCGAACTGGACTTCAACACTAGCAGTAGCGGCCATACCCACAGCGTGCCAGCCTTGCTCGGTGACATGCACGCCCGGCTGATCAAGAGCAACCTTGACCAGTTGCGGCTCAGCTTGATCATTCCAGGCTGTAACCAGCGCGAAATCAATCTGCGCGGCTCCGGAGCACCACGCCTTGAGCCCATTGAGGACCCAGCCCCCGGATGAATCCTGGGTAACCAGAACACGGGCCTGAGGTGGCTCGGCTGCCCATATAGCCCATATCCCCGGTGCATACAGGGAGTCAGCCTTCAGTTCACGCAGCGTAGCCCGGGCATCGGTATGACTCTCGAACAGTTTAGCCAGTGCCAGGTCGTGCCCAGCCACCGCAGCCAAAGCCTGCCAACGTTCTATCGTGCCACCCGCCCCTGGCAAAGGCAGCACATCAAGCTGCTGCTCCAGACAGACACGCATGGCCACCTGCAGATCGCCGTCCAGCCTGCAGGGCTGCGGCCGATTGGCAAATACATCAAGAACAGCAGCGAGTGGTAGTGGGTCATGCATCGTGGTTGAATTCCGTGGTTGTCACCCAATAAATTGGGCAAGAGCACCCGGAAATCGTTCCATCTGCATGGTAGTGAAAGGCTGAGCAGCCGCTTGATCGGATCAGCCGGCTTTGTTCAGCAATATCGCTTTTTTCAGCTTGGCGTAGCCGCTCTGACTGAATAGCACCAGATGTACAGTGCTGGCATAGATCTGCCCCGCCGCCTTCAGCGTCGCAATCCACTCGCTGTGCGTTTGGGCGGGCAGATAATAGTAATCACTGCCCTCATACAACTGCGCTCGATACCTTTTGAATAGTTTGAAACTGGACCCCTTGTCCAACCCATTGAGTTCATCGAGCTGACGAAAGCTCAGCGTGGATATGGCTCCCTGGTTGCTGGGGAAAATGATGGGCTCGATGGCTGGCACGATTGATCCGATAGGAGTGAGGACATTGAGTATGGTGGCATAACAGGGTAAAGATGCACTCTGAAAAAACAAGTCCCGAGGGCGGTGCTATGAGCAGGACAATGTACTACTACGAAACGGCGCAGGGCCATGGCCTGCCGCATGACCCGTTCAATGCCATCGTAGGCCCGCGGCCGATAGGCTGGATATCGTCTCAGGATGCCAAAGGCCAGCTGAATCTGGCGCCCTACAGCTTTTTCAATGCCTTCAATTACGTGCCACCGATCATTGGCTTCGCCAGTGTTGGGCGCAAGGATAGCCTGAACAATATCGAGCAGACCGGTGAGTTCGCCTGGAACCTGGTTACCCGCCCGCTGGCGGAGTCGATGAATCAAAGCTGCGCTTCAGTCGCGCCCGATGTGGATGAGTTCGAGCTGGGCCAGTTGACGCCCGTCGCTTCGCAACTGATTGCCGTACCCCGTGTGCTGGAAAGCCCGGTGTCATTCGAATGCAAGGTGACGCAGATTATCCAGCTGCAGGGTATAGACCAGGCACCGGTGCCCACCTGGCTGATTCTGGGCGAAGTGGTCGCAGTGCATATCGACCAGGAGCTACTCGTCGACGGCATCTACGACACCGCAGCAGCGCGGCCGGTAATGCGCGGCGGCGGTGCTGCGGATTATTTCGAACTGGGGGAGCGTTTCAAGCTGCACCGGCCGCGCTGACCGATTACGGGCTGGCTCGCTTTAGCGCAACAGCACATCCTTGGCCTGATTGATCAACGCCGCCAGGTAGTCACTGCCACCACGATCCGGGTGCATCTTCTGCATCATGCGCCGATGTGCTTCGACTATGTCTTCACGGCTGGCGCCGTCTTTAAGGCCCAGAATTTCCAGCGCCTCCACTTCACTTAGAGCACCGTCGCGCTGCTCGTTCTGACCGGGGCCGTGCCGCGCACCCGCCTCGGCGGCATCATCCTCGCGCCAGGAATCGCCAAAACGCCGGTCGAGATAACTTTCCAACAGCCTTGCCGAGTCTTCATCGACCTGCCGGCAATACTGCAGCAACTGGATGAACTCCGACTCGCTCAGCTCCGCCAAGGACCGCCCGCTCAGCGGGCCACTTGTGACCGTGCCGGCCATATCCCCTGAGTCGTGGTCAAGCGTCATCTCCAACACCAGCGAAATCACCCGCGACTGATTGCCAGCGCTGGGCTGGGCAGCGCCACCCGGCCTTTTCATGCCGCGCAGTACTCGGCCCATAAGCAAGCCCGGTATCAGGCGCTTGGCCAAAGGCAATAGCCCGGCGAGCAATGCCAGGACCAGATAGAAACGACCGGAGAGCGCCAGCACCACCATGATCACCAGCACCCCTGATACCAGCAGCTTGATCACCGCCGAGCGCCGCTGGGCCACCGGCATGCTGCCGACCCAGAACCAGCCGATCACAGCAATGATGATCAAAACAATAAAGAGTAAACCCAAGACGTTCTCCGACGAGTGGTGACGTGAAAATGTGCGGGGCGTCGCCGCACCCGCGCAAACTCAGCGGATCTGCCCGGTGAGCCTTTTGACTTCAGCTGAGCTGTGGCTTGCATGATGCTTCAGGGCTTTTACTCCGCCAGAAGCATAGACCGCAACGGCGGCCAGCAGATCCTTCAGTATTTGCGGACTACTGCGGTCAAAGGGCGCATAAGCGCCACCGGAGAGTTTACACACCTGCTCGAACACCGCTTTGGTATGCGCATCCTGCCCTTCCTGAAACATGAAGACCGGAGTGCGCAACATACCCAACTCCCCAGCACTGTGACACAAGGGGTCAATCGACTCCTCACAACAATCCCCGATAAACACCACTGCCTTGACTGGCTGAGCACGGGTCTCCTGAAGCGCATGCTGCAGCACTCGGTTGATCTGGGTAATGCCACCCAGACAACGCACGCCATTCATCAGTTTGAGTAACTGCTCTGTCTGGGTAACAAAGCGGGTCGCCTTGAATTCACCGTAGCCGCGGTAATAGCACAACTGAATCGCCAGGCCGCCCAAATCGCGCGTGGCCAGAAACAGCTCGCTCTGCAGCTCGCAGGCCTGGTCCCAGGTCGCCTCGCGGCTTGCCGTGGCGTCCAGGGCGAATACCAACCGGCCCTGCCCCGCCTTGGCAGGCATCTGCCGCACCTGGTTGATAAATTGCTCGATCGAGCGCTTGTCCGAGACGTTGCCTGTATCGGTGGGCAACCGATCGGAACGCTGACTTGCGTGCTGATTGAGGTCGGACGATTTTTTATCTGGCATGAGTATCAGGCTGTTTCTTTACAAGGCGGCTTGACTGGCAAGCGGCGCAGGCAATGGCTGGGTATATAGCTACCTTAGAGCAAAGCGCCGGTCTTTTACAGACGAGCCCGGCCCCGGCAAAGATTTCTTACCTAATGCCAGCTCAGACTGGCGCTTTCGGGCGGGGCCGCTTTGCGCTACCCTCTCACCTCGTTCAATTGGTCATCTACCGGAGTACACCCATGCCAAAAGCCACAGCGCGCCACATCCTCGTACCCACCGAAGAGAAGTGCAACGAATTGAAAGCCGCCATCGAAGGTGGCGCTGATTTTGCCAAAGTCGCGAAGGATAACTCCACTTGCCCATCAGGCCGCGATGGCGGAGACCTGGGCTCATTTGGCCCCGGCCAGATGGTCAAGGAATTCGATACGGTCGTTTTCAGCGCCCCCGTCAACGTGGTGCAGGGTCCGGTCAAGACTCAGTTTGGCTATCACCTGCTGGAAGTCACCAGCCGCCAGGACTGATGATCGCATGCTGACTGGGCGGCCACCCCGCCCCCCAGCCAGCCTCAGGATCGCGCAGCGCGCAGCCGCCAGCGGCCAAACAGCCAACCGCCTGATACGTTAATCAAGATACCCAGCATCACCAGCAGCGCACCGGTCAACTGCATCGGCCCGACACGCTCACCTGCCAACAATGCAGCCGACGTCAAGCCAATCACCGGCACCAACAGCGAGAAAGGCGCGACCTGGCTTGCCGGATAGCGCGACAGCAATCGACCCCACAAGCTGTATCCAAGCAGCGTTGCACCGAAGGCCAGATAGCAGAGCACCAGAACCGTATCCAGGCTTATATTCACCAGCGCCTCGCGCATTACCACCGGCCCCTCCAACCACCACGAAAGCGCCAGAAAGGGCAGCGGCGGAATCAGGCTACCCCATACCACCAGACCCACCAGATTGACCTTGCCGATTCTGCGTGTGACCACATTGCCCATCGCCCACATGGAAGCCGCACAGAGCGTCAGCAGAAAGCCCGCCAGGGTCATGACCCGGTCTACCTGCAAACCGATCAAGGTCAAGCCACCAGCGGCCACCACCAAGCCAATCAGGTTGAAGCTACGCAACCTTTCCCCAAGAAACAATACGGCAAAAAACAGCGTGAACAGCGCCTGCGACTGCAGCACAACTGACGCCAGACCCGCGGGCATACCCACCGACATGGCATAAAACAAGAAAGCGAACTGACCCAGCGAAATGGTCAGCCCATAGGCCAACAGCCAGCGCAGCGGCACATTCGGGCGTTTAATGAACAGGACGGCAGGGAACACTACCAGCATAAATCTCAGCGCTCCGAGCAGCATGGGCGGCATGTCCTGCAGCCCGGTTTTGATCACCACGAAGTTCATGCCCCAGACAACGATCACCACCAACGCCAGCATCAGATCCCGCGGGGCCATGACGATACTCCCTAGTAAAGCATCCATTGTGCCCAGGCTGCCTGGTTTTGAGGCCATACAGTCAGAAAGGGAATATGCAACACAGAGATTTACCAGCAATGCAAAAAGGCCGGCACATTCTCATGTGCCGGCCTTTCATCGATAACGATCAACTCGTTACCACAGCTAGAGCATTATTCGCTCAAGCCTTGTCGACGCCTTTCTTGACAGCGTCTTTGGCGTTGCCTTTGGCTTGCTGCAGATCGCCCTTGGCTTCTTGCAGTTTGCCTTCGCCTTTCAAGCGATCATTGTTCGTCGCTTCGCCAACGCCCTGCTTGCCTTTACCGACTGTTTCGTTGGCTTTGCCTTTGATCTTGTCTGTTGTGCTAGTCATCGCTTTCACCTTTCAGTCAATGTTGCGATATGAAATTTCGCTTACATTAAGTTGACCAGTCACAAAGCAGACAAGTTCAGTTTATTTGTCACTCTTTAGGCGCGCCTAACACCTGAGTCCAGAAAATAGCGCTATCGCTAGCGGGATTCACAACATAGGCCGCGCCCATCTCGGTGAACTCCGGATTCATCAGATTGGCGCAGTGCCCTGGGCTCATCAACCAGCCAGCAACGGCCTGTTTGGCAGACCCATGCCCAGCTGCGAGATTCTCACCAATCAGTTGATACTCATAACCTTCGCGTCTAGCCCGTTCGCCCACCTGGCTGTTATCCCGCCCGGTGTGACTGAAGTAATTCTGCTTGGCCATATCGTGGCTATGTTCCAGCGCGGCGCTGCCTAACTGATCGTTCCAGGCCAATGGCAATGTACTGGGAAACGTTTGATCGCCACAGGTGCGGGATTCACCCCGCACTTCGTTGACCAGATCCAGCACTTCCCGACCCGCCTCTTCCCAGTCACCCATACCACTGGACAACAGAGAGCGAGCCATCACCAACTGCCATTTGGTGCCGTTCCGAGAAATACCCACATCCGCGTAAGCAGGATTCATCAGGACGCCGCAATACTGCTGTTTGAGAACGGTCATGAGCATGGCTGTATCTTCGGGCCCAGTGACCCTCACTGCTTGTGCCTGAGCGGCTTGATACCCGGCACGCTGTAACAAGCTACTGAGATCCTGCCCTGAAATATTCGGCAGGCCATTCAAGGCGTTATTGGTTGCCAAGGGTCCCGCAGGTGGGTTGAAATCACCATTGCAATCACGACCCGACTCACGGTATTCGTTTATCAGGGTCAGAACGCGCGATGTATCGTCAGCATCCGCATAAGCTGGCGTGGCGGCAACCAATCCTGTAGTCAACAGTGCTACGCATATGCAGCGTCCCGCAGAAAATCGCGGAACGGGAGAGGACATAGGGGGCAAGACATCTTCCATGTATGAACCTGTTTAAAGAGAAATCATGTACCGTTTCTGACACCTTGAAACGCGGATTGATCCGGACTGATTACATCTGGTCGGGAAATAATCCACCAGCTCTGAAACACTGACAATAAAACGGTATACTCGCGACCCCGTTTCAACGACACCAACTTTACCGATAATTACGGATTCTTCATGAACAGCGATAAACCGTCAAACCAGCCTGTAGAGAATAACACCGCAGAGCAGGCTGACGCAGAGCAGAAGCCGCAGGCACCGTTCAAATTGCCCTTTTCTACCGCCGAGGCGGTAGCCGCCAAAAATGCTGCCCAGCCCTGGCATCTTAAAGGCATTAATCCACGGCACGAAAAAAGAATCGGTATGGCGCCCAAGGGCACCCGCCGGTCCATGGGTAAGCGCTGAATTGATGCCCTGGTTGGCGGGCTGACACCGCTAGTCAGGCGACACCAGGCGCAGTGTCCCGCCTGCTAGCCGCAATATGGCAAATAACTTAGAGCAGCCCTTCATCCGCCCCTCTCCGCCAATGCCTACTCCTTTACTTTGCCGCCACCTGCCAGTCAGCTTGCATTCTCAGGCAAACGCATTCTATCGCCAGCATGGCAGTGCCATGAAAGCACGCCCGGTTCACCAGGTCTGGGTAGCGGGCGCTTCCAATATCTCTGCCTGTCTCTGTATTCAACCGGTTGCCGACCATCACGGCTACTGGCTGACCAGCCTGTTTGTTGACCCTGCGGCGCGCCGGCGCGGCTTGGCCCAGCAGTTGTTGAGGGAAGTCCGATTGGCTGTTACCGGACCCATCTGGCTTTTTTGCAGACCTGAACTCAGCAGCCTTTACCGTCGGCAAGGTTACCTGATCGCTGAGTCACTGCCGATATCACTGGGCAGCAAGCTCGCCCGCTACAAGCGCGAAAAACAGCTCATTGCACTCGTCCATCAAGGCTGATCGCCCCCACCGCGCCAGACAGCCCTGACGCCGCACCACGAACTCACACTGCTTGACCTGTCTGCACTACGGGGGTGCAACGCTGGCCGAGTGATATCCAGAGAACTGCGAATCAGTCTTTCTTTACAGCCATAACCCTATGAAATTAAAAACTTATCAAAAACTGGCAAGCAATGTGCTTAGGGACTTCTGCCAACGCTTTATTAAGTTTATAAGTCACACACTTAGGGGTACTTGAGAATGATGAAGAAACTGACCGCAGCTATTGCAGCCGCTACTACCTTGGGTTTTGCGAATATGGCCCATGCAGAAGAGTTCGACACCGCCATCGGTACCATTGATGCCAGCATGACCGCCACGCTGGCAACCGACTACATCTGGCGCGGCCAGTCACTAACCGACGGCAAGGGCGCCGTTCAGGCGAGCCTGGATTTTGCCCATGAAAGCGGCGTTTACCTTGGGGCGTGGGGCTCCAACGTTGACTCTGACGATTTCGGCGGTGCCAGCATCGAGCTCGATTACTACGTAGGCTACGGCGGCGCCATTACTGAAGAAGTCACTTACGACCTGGGCTGGGCAAACTATACTTTCCCAGGCAACAGCTCCATTGACGTATATGAATGGCTGGCCAGCGTAAGCGCCTACGGCTTCACTGTAGGGGTCAAGGACACTTACAACAATGCGGACAATCACTACTATTACGTAGGCTACGATCTGGAGCTGCCCTACAATCTCGGTTTGGGATTGCATTACGGTGACAGCAATGACAAGAGCGGCGACGGCTTCGACTATAACGACTGGGCTGTCACCTTGAGCACCGAAGCTCTGGGTCTGGGTTGGGCAGTCATGTACAGCGACACCGATATCAAGGACGCGGACTGCGGTTACAGTTACAGCAGCACCGATTCGTGCGGCTCCAACGTTACCCTTATGGTATCCAAGAGCTTCTAACGCATATTCAGGCAGCCTGGCTGCCTGAAATGCAAAAGCCCGATGAGCCACCATCATGGCGGTTCATCGGGCTTTGTCATTTCTGCCTTTTACTTATCACCAGGTGCTGATCAAGCTCTTGGCAAGGTCACACCGCGCTGACCCTGGTATTTCCCACCGCGATCGCGGTAAGAAACCTCACAGGGCTCGTCCGATTCGAAAAACAGCATCTGCGCCACACCTTCATTGGCATAAATCTTTGCCGGCAGCGTGGTGGTGTTGGAGAACTCCAGCGTCACATGGCCCTCCCACTCGGGCTCCAACGGCGTGACGTTGACGATAATCCCGCAACGCGCATAAGTGCTCTTGCCCAGGCAGATGGTCAGCACATTGCGCGGGATGCGGAAGTACTCGACCGTGCGCGCCAGGGCGAAGGAATTGGGTGGGATGATGCAGACGTCGCTAGTGATATCGACAAAGCTTTTTTCATCGAAATGCTTGGGGTCGACAGTCGCCGAATGGATGTTGGTGAACACCTTGAATTCATTCGAGCAACGCACATCATAGCCATAGCTGGAAACGCCATAGGAGATGACCCGGTCATTCTCTTCGCCGCGTACCTGACGCTCGACAAAGGGTTCGATCATCCCCTGTTCCTGGGACATTTGACGTATCCAACGATCTGACTTGATGCTCATGATGTGCCCTAGACTGTGCAAAAAAGAGGTTGCATGTTAACGGGTTATCCCCGGTGAAAAAAGAGCACTGACGCGCTCTGAGTCAATCGTCGCTGATACTGATGCTGGGCATGCCCTGCTCCTGGGACGCTCGTTCGGCGATGCGTGCGCCTACGTGCCTGGCCATATCCTGATAGATCATGCTGATCTGGCACTCCGGCTCAGCAACCACCGTGGGCGTGCCGCCATCTGCCTGCTCGCGAATCATCATGGAGAGTGGCATGGAGGCCAGCAGATCCACCCCGTACTGCTCGGCCAGCCGCTCACCACCGCCCTCACCAAACAGGTGCTCGGCATGGCCACACTGCGAGCAAATGTGGATCGCCATGTTTTCCACTACCCCAAGCACCGGAATATTCACCTTGTTGAACATCTCGATACCCTTGATCGCATCGAGCAGCGCCAGGTCCTGCGGTGTAGTGACAATCACCGCACCGGTCACCGGCACCTTTTGCGCCAGCGTCAGTTGGATGTCGCCGGTACCCGGGGGCATGTCGACGACCAGATAGTCAAGATCATCCCAAGCGGTCTGCGTCAGCAACTGCATCAGCGCACCCGACACCATCGGGCCGCGCCAGACCACGGGAGTGTTGTCATCCACCAGGAAAGCCATCGACATGACCTGCACGCCATGGGCGCGGGGCGCGACAAACCACTTGTTATCCTTGACCTCTGGCCGCGTATTGGCCGGCAGCCCCAGCATCAGCCCCATGCTGGGGCCATAAATGTCTGCATCGAGCACGCCCACGCTGGCGCCCTCGCGGGCCAACGCCAGCGCCAGATTGACCGCAGTGGTGGATTTACCCACGCCACCCTTGCCAGATGCCACGGCAATGATGTTCTTCACGTGCGCCAGCGCTTCGATACTGCCCTGAGCGGGCGCCGAACGTACTACGCAGCGCACATTGACCGTAGCCGACTCAACCTGGTCGATCGACTCCACTGCCACCTGCAGCATTTGCGCAATACCGGCAGTCAGGCTGGCAGCCGCGTAACCTAGCTCGATTTCGACCGTCACCCTGGTGCCATCAATCCGAATATCACGCAGGCACCCGGCGCTGATCAGATCGGTTTTCAGATAAGGGTCCTGATACTGGCTCAGGGCGAGTTCAACACGACTGCGATCAATAGATGACATGGGGCTTTCCAAAGAAGGATCAAGCTACATGCTAATGGTTGGGTCGCTCGCGGGAAACCCCGAGTAAGTATCTGCGAGGATATAAATGTCAGCGCTGCAGCCGCCCAGCAGGCTTTAGTACTGATCCGTCTGGCATTCAGCAGTGGGAATGCCTTATTCGGCGTTATGCACAATCTTGATACACAGCGCGCCGGGCGACGCGCTGTGGTAATTTGCCGCTAACGGAAGGGCATCGTCCCCGGTGGGGCGCCCGGATTTCAAACCCGGTGAGATGCGCCAGGCGCGTCTGGTAGGTTCGACTCCTATTCCCTTCCGCCAACAGCTCGGCCTTCATTCCTCAGGCAGCGTCAGCCTGCTCCATCTCTTCTTCACTGGCACCTTCTTCCACTTCTTCCTGCAGCTCTGCGGTGGTATCAGTTGCAGTATCACCCTGTGCGGCATCAACCTGCTCAAGCAAGGCATTCATCAAACGCTCACCGCGCTCACCGACCATTTCAACAAAGGTGTCGCGTATCGGCATGCTCAACTCGCGAAAGGCTTCACGCTCTTCCGGCGTCAGGTAAACCAGTTCGATGTCGCTATTTTCGGTGATGATGTCCAGGCGCTCGGTATTCAGGCGCGTCTGCACCTCATGAATATGCGGGACCAATTCAACCACGGCCTCTTCAATCATATCCTTGTGCGCATCCGACAGGCTGTCATACCAGGCCTCATTACCCATGAAGGTAGCGATGAACTGTGCCTGGTTGGCGAAGATCAGATAATCCTGAACCTGGTAGAAATCCATTTCCTGATGAGCGAACACGGGCTGAATATTGCCGTCCAGTTGGCCTAGCTGCATGCCACTGAACAGCTCGCCGTACTCCATGGTGGTTGGCTGGGCGCCATAAGCGCTGTAAGTTTCCCGCAGCAGACGGTTATCCATGGTACGGATAGCCATGCCGTCAAAATCGGCGGGCGTACGTACTTCCTTGTTGGCGCTCCACACCTGCCAGCCTTCAGGCACGATAGCCAAGGGCTGCAGATTGCGTTCACGGAAGGCTTCAACGAGGTCTTCATGCTTGCGGAAGGCAGGATCGTTGAGGATCTCGGCGTTCAGCTTTTCGTCATCCGTCAGCACGAAATTCAGGCTGAACAACTGCGATTCAGGCACCGTGCCGCCCAGAAATCCGGAACCGAAAGCCAGTTGGATGGCACCATCCTGAACCTGGTCGTAGATATCCGTCAGACCACCCAACTGCCCATAAGGGTAGAGCCTGACCTCGACCTCGCCGTCGGATTTTTCACTGATCAATTCGGCAAATTTTTCGCCGTATTCATACTGCACACTGCCTTCTATCTCTTCCAGACCAAGACCCCAGGTCGTGACTTCCGCTGATGCTGCTTCCGGAGCCGCTGTTTCAGGTGCGGTAGAGGCTGTGTCCTGCTCTTCCGAGCCACAGGCTGCAAGCAAAACGACAGCCCCGGCAATCAATCCATTACGCATTATCATGGAACGCTCCTTATCAATTGTTCTGGTTAACATTTCCAACCTTAGCACAAGCGACTCTATGCAAAAACAATCGACTTGGGTTATGTTGAATAAAGCAACATTCAAAGCGCTATTTGACAACAGTCCGCACTCGGCCTGTCTGCAGAGGACAATCACATGCCCGGCTCAGAAGGGCCCCCGACCACCAAGGGTTGGAAAACGGGATTGATCAGCGCTTTCAGTTTGCTGGATCGCTTTACCGAGCAGATCGAAAAACTGATTCTCGGCTGCACCGTGCTATTTGTAGCAGGGCTGCTGGTGGTGCACGTGCTGGGCCGGCAACTGTTCGGCAGCGGCGTCACCGGCCAGGTTGAGCTTACACAGATCAGTATGGTCGTCATGACCTTCGCCGGGCTCGGCTACGCCGTGCGCCGGGCCAGACATATCTGCATGTCGGCGTTTTATGATCAGCTCAAAGGCAGGCCGCGCAAGGCACTGCTCATCGCCATTTGCCTGCTCACCGGCGCGCTGATGTTCTATCTGTGCTGGCACGCATGGGATTACGTCAGCAACATGCAAAGCCGCGGGCGCACTACCTCGGCGTTGAATATTCCCCTGTGGATTCCCTACCTTGCAGCCCCCATCGGCTTCGCCCTCGCCGGCCTGCAGTACTGGTTGACGGCTGCGCGCAACCTCATTTCCGAGGAGATCTACCGTTCATTCAGCGAGCGAGAACAATACGACGAGGTGCCCGTTGATGCTGATATCTGAGCTCCCGATATCTGAGCAGAGAGCCCGCCCATGCTGACGCTGATCATGATCACCATGATCGTGCTGCTGTTACTCGGCTTCCCGATGATGGTGCCACTGCTGGTCGCCAGTCTGATGTTCCTGTTTCTGGTGCTGGATATGAGCAACGTGGGGTTGCTCATGGGCCAGATGATCAGCGGAGTACAAAGCTGGGCGCTGGCAGCCGTGCCGCTGTTCATCTTTGCTGCCGACCTGATGACCCGTGGCCACACCGCCAACCGCTTGCTGGATCTGGTGCAAACCTTCGTCGGGCACCTGCGCGGCGGACTGCCCATCACCACTGCTGCAGGTTGCACGCTGTTCGGTGCCGTCTCTGGCTCGACCCAGGCCACAGTCGTCGCGATGGGCGGCCCAATGCGTCCCAAACTGCTGGAAAAGGGCTATTCGGACTCGTTCAGCATCGCGCTGATTATCAATGCCAGCGATATCGCTCTGCTTATTCCGCCTAGCATCGGCATGATTATCTATGGCGTCGTATCCGGGGCCTCGATTGGCGACCTGTTTATCGCCGGCATCCTGCCCGGCCTTCTGATCCTGCTGATGTTTTCCCTGTATTGCTGGTATGCCTCTATCCGCATGGGTATTGCACCGGAAGAGCGCGCCACCTGGATAATGCGCGGGCGCGCCTTGAAGAAGGCTATTCTGCCACTTGGCTTCCCCCTGGTGGTGGTAGGCGGGATTTACGGCGGGATCTTCAGCCCCACCGAGGCGGCGGCCATTGCCGTGCTCTATGCCCTGATTCTGGAAGTGATCATCCTGCGCGCGGTGAAGGTTCGCGAGCTCTGGGATATTGCGTTATCGACCGGCCTGATTACTGCTGTGGTGTTTATTCTGGTGGCTGCAGGCACGGCCTTCACTTACACCATTTCCTTTGCCGGCATTCCCCAGGCGCTGCTTGGGCCAGTGATCGACACCATCGGCGACAGCAAAACGCTGGTGTTGGCGCTGATCGCGGTGTCCTTTTTTATTGGCTGCATGTTTGTCGACCCGATCGTGGTGATCCTGATTCTCACCCCGCTATTCAAGCCGGCTGTCGCCGCCGCCGGCCTGGACCCAGTGCATGTGGGGGTAATTGTCACGCTGCAGGCGGCGATCGGCTCCGCTACCCCGCCATTCGGCTGCGATATCTTCACGGCCATGGCGGTGTTTCGCCGGCCTTACTTTGACGTCATTCGTGGCACTTTGCCGTTTATCCTGATTTTGCTGGTCGCCACGGTGATATTGATCATGTTCCCGGCCGTGTCGCTCTGGTTGCCATCACTGGCCTCATGATCACTGACTGGACACATGCTGGCGACAAAACGCAACGCTGAGCTCGGCAGCCTCCCTGATCATCTCGGACTGCGTGCGGCCGGAGGCCTTGAGCGGCTTGAAGTCGTGATCAGCCGTGGCCAGCCAATGTAACTGCACGCACGCCGAGAGCGGGTAGTTTGCGACATCGTCCAGCGTGCCCAGAGGGTCACGCGTACCCTGCAGTACCAGAACCGGCGTAGCCAATTCTTGCAAATGGGCAATACGTGTTTTCTCCGGTTTCCCGGGCGGATGGAACGGATAACCGAAGCAGATGACACCCGTGACGCCCGGTTCTTCAGCCAGCATGCTGGCAACCCTGCCACCCATCGACTTGCCAGCAATAAACACAGGCCCTTCAGCATCGGCAATCCGCAAGCGGAAGCATTCCAGCAAACGAGGCATCCGATCAGGCGGCCGCTTACTGCCGGTCAGTCGCCGCTGGTGCATGAACGGAAACTCAAAACGCACCACTTTCAGTCCGAGCGAGCTTAGCTCGCTGGCCAGCAACTGCATAAAGTCGCTATCCATTGGCGCCCCCGCCCCATGGGCGAGCAGCACGGTGGCGAGGGGCTGGCCTGCTGAAGGTTCGTCGATCAACTCATGGCTGGGCATTTAGGGTCTCCTGATAGCGTCCGCAACGCGAATGGCGGCTTGCACAGCAACAACGTGCGACAAGATGCCACGTGATTAATAAGGGTAATGTGCTTCACACCGGGTGGCTGGGGTACTAAGCTTCACCTTGCCCGAATCATGTTCGCACGATAGCCATGAGGAAGGGGCCGGCCCAACGACTAAAAATAGCTTGCCGGTTATCAATCTTGCGCCGCAGGCAACGATTTGTAATCGCTGATACGGTCGCTGCATCGGTCGTTTTTACGGCCAGCTGCCACAGCCTCCAGGATATGCCCAAGACCTTGACGCAGGGCCTGAAAGCAGACCATTCCTTGACCTGTGTCATTGCAAACGAGGGCAGCTTTCCTCATACTTGCCGCCGTTTTAGACCCCTTAAACCTATTGCTATCCGTGGAACCTCGCATGAGCACAGCTACCACTTCGACAGCTTATAACTACAAAGTGGTACGTCAGTTCGCCGTTATGACGGTGATCTGGGGTATCGTAGGCATGAGCCTTGGTGTCCTTCTGGCAGCCCAGCTAGTCTGGCCCGCCCTCAACTTTGATCTACCCTGGACCAGCTTTGGACGCCTGCGCCCATTGCACACCAATGCCGTGATCTTTGCCTTTGGTGGTTGTGCCTTGATGGCCACATCGCTCTATGTGGTACAGCGTACGTCTCAAGCACGGCTGTTTTCGGACAAGCTGGCGGCTTTCGTGTTCTGGGGTTGGCAAGCAGTGATTGTGGCTGCCGTCATCACCCTGCCACTGGGTCTGACGTCCAGCAAGGAATACGCTGAGCTGGAATGGCCGATCGATATTCTGGTCGCCGTGGTCTGGATCAGCTATGCGTTGGTGTTCTTTGGCACCATCATGAAGCGCAAGATGAAGCACATCTATGTTGGCAACTGGTTCTTCGGTGCCTTCATCATCACCGTAGCTATCCTGCATATCGTTAACAGCATGGCCATGCCGGTGTCCGCCTTCAAGTCGTACTCGATGTATTCCGGGGCGACCGACGCGATGATCCAGTGGTGGTACGGTCACAACGCCGTGGGGTTCTTCCTGACTGCCGGCTTCCTGGGCATGATGTATTACTTCGTACCCAAGCAGGCCAACCGCCCGATCTACTCTTACCGCTTGTCGATCGTGCACTTCTGGGCCTTGATCTCCATCTATATCTGGGCCGGCCCTCACCACCTGCATTACACCGCACTGCCTGACTGGGCCCAGTCCCTCGGCATGGTGATGTCACTGATTCTGCTGGCGCCCAGCTGGGGCGGCATGATCAACGGCATGATGACCCTCTCCGGCGCATGGCACAAACTGCGCACTGACCCGATTCTGCGCTTCCTGGTCGTGGCACTGGCGTTCTACGGCATGTCCACCTTTGAAGGCCCGATGATGGCCATCAAGACAGTGAATGCGCTGTCCCACTACACCGACTGGACCATTGGTCACGTACACGCCGGTGCGCTGGGCTGGGTTGCCATGATCTCCATTGGTTCGCTGTATCACCTGATCCCCAAGGTCTTTGGCCGCGAGGAGATGTACAGCATCCGTCTGATCAACGTGCACTTCTGGCTCGCCACTGTGGGCACTGTGCTGTACATCGTATCCATGTGGGTCAACGGCATCACCCAGGGTTTGATGTGGCGCGCAGTGAACGTCGACGGCACCCTGACCTACTCCTTCGTGGAAGCGCTGGAAGCCAGCCACCCGGGCTTTATCGTCCGCATGATCGGCGGCCTGTTCTTCCTCATCGGTATGCTCCTGATGGGCTACAACGTCTGGCGCACCATTCGTGCCTCTCAGCCGGCTGAAGCTCAAGCTGCCGCTCAAATGGCCCCAGGAGTCGCACACTAATGAAAAGACATGAAATTGTAGAAAAGAACCTGGGCCTGTTGGTGGTGCTGATCGTGATTGCGATCAGTTTCGGCGGCCTGACCCAGATCGTCCCGCTGTTTTTCCAGCAGGAAACCACCGAGCCAATCGAAGGCCTGCGCCCCTACACCGCTCTGGAGCTGGAAGGACGTGACATCTACATTCGCGAAGGCTGCGTCGGTTGCCACTCGCAGATGGTGCGCCCGTTCCGTTCCGAGACAGAGCGTTATGGCCATTACTCGGTTGCCGGTGAGAGCGTTTATGAACACCCCTTCCTGTGGGGCTCCAAGCGCACCGGGCCGGACCTGGCTCGTGTGGGCCAGCGCTACTCCGATGACTGGCACCGCGCGCACTTGATCAACCCTCGTGACGTGGTTCCTGAATCGAAAATGCCGTCCTACCCCTGGCTGCAGGAAAACGAGCTGACCGGCAAGCACACTGCTGCGAAGATGACCGGGCTGCGTCGCCTGGGCGTGCCCTACAGCGACGAAGACATTGCCACTGCTGAGCAGGACGTCAAAGGAGTCGCCGAAATCGACGCCCTGATTGCCTACCTGCAGCACCTTGGCACCGTTCTTTCTGACCGGCGGTAACTGAACATGGATATCAATACTCTCCGAGGCATTGCGACCATCCTGGCGATGCTGGCATTCATCGGTATCACCGTATGGGCGTACAGCTCCTACAAGAAAAAAGATTTTGACGAAGCGGCGCAACTGCCCTTCGCCGATGAGTCTGAAGATGAAAAAGCTCGCCGTGAGCAGCAAGATGCTAGGAGTAACAAAGCATGAGTAATTTCTGGAGCGGGTACATCATTGTCCTGACCCTGATCACCTTGGGCCTGATCCTCTGGTTGCTCTTCGCTACCCGCAAGGGTCAGCACTCGGGAGAAACCGAGGAAAAAGTAGGCCACTCCTTTGATGGTATCGAAGAATACGACAACCCCCTGCCGCGCTGGTGGTTCATCCTGTTCATCGCCACTATCGTGTTCAGCGCGGTTTACCTGGTGCTCTACCCCGGCATGGGTAAATGGCCCGGCATCCTGGGTTGGACTCAGGTAGGGCAGTATGAAGAGGAAGTCGCTGACGCAGAAGAGCGCTTCGCACCGATCTTCGCCAAGTTCGCTGACATGTCGGTAGAGGAAGTGGCCCAGAACGACGAAGCCCGTCGGATTGGCCAGCGCCTGTTTGCGGTGAACTGCTCTGTCTGCCACGGCTCGGATGCGCGCGGCGCCTTTGGCTTCCCGAACCTGACCGATGATGACTGGATTTGGGGCGGCGAGCCTGACCAGATTCGCACCACCTTGAATCAAGGCCGCCAGGCAGCAATGCCGGCCTGGTTTGCGGTTATTGGCGAAGCGGGTGTACGCAACACGGCTGGCTACGTACGCAGTCTGGCTGGCCTGGAAACAGAAGGTGTGGATCTGGCTGCCGGTGAGCAGGTGTTCAAGACCAATTGCGTGGCCTGTCACGGTCCTGAGGGCAAAGGCAATCCGCTGCTGGGTGCGCCTGACCTGACTAATGACACCTGGCTGTATGGCTCGAGCATGTTGCAGGTACAACAGACACTGCGTTATGGCCGCAACGGCAATATGCCCTCCCAGGCGCACATGGGTGAAGACAAACTCCACGTGCTGACTGCCTATGTCTACGGCCTTTCCCAGCGTAACGCTGACGCCGAACAAGACTGATCACCACCCCGCCGCGACGCCAAGTCGCATGGCGTCGCAGTAATAGCCACACTATTCTTGAGTGGTTAAGCGCTACCAGCCCCGGCCGGACCACCGGCCGGGCACCTCTCCCGCACTCCACCATGGCCAATCAATCATGAGTGAAAAGATTCCCGTCAAAAACGTTACACCGCCGGGTCAGGTTCAGACCTATGATCTGTACGCCAAGCGCGACAAGATCCATACCCGGTCGTACAAGGGATTGTTTCGCAACGTGCGCTTGATTGGCGTGGGCCTGCTGTTCGCGCTCTATTTCGGTACTGCTTGGCTGGACTGGGGTGGCCGCCAGGCAGTGCTGTTTGATCTACCGGCTCGCCAGTTCCATATCTTTGCCTCGACCTTCCAGCCGGAAGACTTTTTTCTGCTCTCGTTCTTACTGATCATCTGTGCCTTCGGCCTGTTTTTTATCACCGTGTTTGCCGGGCGAATCTGGTGCGGGTACACCTGCCCGCAAACGGTCTGGACCTGGATATTCATGTGGGCCGAAAAGGTCACCGAGGGCGAGCGTAACGCGCGCATCAAGCTCGACAAGCAGCCGATGAACACCAATAAGCTGCTGCGGCGCACCGCCAAGCACAGTATCTGGCTGAGTGTTTCGGCGGTTACTGCGCTGACTTTTGTGGGGTACTTCACACCTATTCGTGAATTGGTTCCTGACACCTTCACGCTGCAAATCAGTGGTTGGGCACTGTTCTGGGTGTTCTTCTTTACCGCCGCGACCTATATCAACGCCGGCTGGTTGCGTGAGCAGGTGTGTTTCTACATGTGCCCCTATGGCCGTTTCCAGAGCGTGATGTTCGACAAGGACACGCTCATCGTTGCCTATGACCCGGTTCGCGGCGAGCAACGCGGGCCGCGCAAGAAAGGGGTTGAACCCGCTGCAGTCGGCCTGGGTGATTGCGTGGACTGCAATATCTGCGTCCAGGTCTGCCCAACGGGCATCGATATCCGTGACGGCCTGCAGTATGAATGCATCCAGTGCGCAGCCTGTATCGACGCCTGCGATGAGGTCATGGACAAGATGAACTACCCGCGCGGCCTTATCAGCTACACCACCGAGCACAATCTCGCCGGGGAAAAGACCAAGTTCATCCGCCCGCGTCTGCTCGGCTACGGCGCCGCCTTGGCGATCATGATAGGTCTGTTTATCATGACCGTCACCAGCCTCTCCGAGGTATCGCTGGATGTGCAGCGCGACCGCAACGTGCTGTTCCGCGAGGCGCGCGGTGGAGATATCGAGAATGTCTACATCATTCGCGTTTTCAACAAGGCGCAGCAGGAGCGCACCTTTGATCTCACGATCGAGGGGCATCCGGAGCTGAAAATGAATTTGCCGGATAACCGCTTGACGGTCGAAGCCAACGGGCACTTGCAGTTGCCGGTCAATGTGCAGCTGGATCCCGCCTTCCTGGAAAGCACCAACATGCCAGTCAATTTCCGGGTCACCGCTGAAGACGACGCTCAGGTCACTACCCTGTCCGAGAGTCGCTTCATGGGCCCCACAGTCAGGTAACGACATGAACGATTCGCAGCACGACGAGATTATTCCACCGTGGTACAAGCAGTTCTGGCCCTGGTTCATTGTCGGCATTCTGGTGTTCGCCGTGGTCATCGGTCTGGGCCTGCTGTTTATCGCCCTCGCCAACCAGGACAGCATGGTGCGCGATAACTATTACACTGAAGGCCGAGCGATCAACATGCACCTGGGCCGCGATCAGATGGCCACGCAGTTGGCGCTGTCTTCGGAGTTCACTGTGGACGAACTGACTGGTGAGATCAGTCTGAGCATTGATGGGCAGTTGGAGCCATTGCCGACTGATCTGCAACTGGACCTGATCTCCCCTTCCCACGCCGAGCGTGACCGCACCGTGCTGCTCAAGCGTATCAGTGGCAATCAGTACGCTGGCCAGTTACCCGAGCCCATGCAGGGACGCCATTACGTGGACCTGAGCGACCCGGTCAAACCCGGCGATACCGGCTGGCGCCTGACGGACGAAATCACCCTCAGCGCCGGGCAAACCTACCGTCTCAACGCCAAGTAAGTATGGCCAACCCAGCTCCGTGCTATCACTGCGGCGAGCCGGTACCCGCCGGCTCCTCCTGGACCAGCCTGATTCTGGGCGAGTCCAGAGCCATGTGTTGCCCTGGCTGCCAAGCCGTTGCCGACGCGATTGTCGCGGGCGGCCTTGAGAGTTATTACCGGCATCGCACTGATAATGCGACCAACCCTGAAGCTTTGCCGCGAGTGCTCCAGGATGAACTGGAACTGCTTGACCGTGCCGATGTACAACAGCGTTATGTCCACAGCGAGGGCGATCAGCAGCAGATCCAGTTGTTGATCGAAGGTATCAGCTGTGCAGCCTGCGGTTGGCTGATAGAAAAGCGCCTGATACAGGTGCAGGGTGTCAGCCAGGCGACCCTAAACCTGGGCAACCACCGTCTGACGCTGACCTGGGACCCGGAGCAGACACGCCTTTCCAGTCTGCTGGCAGAAATAAAACGCATCGGCTACGGTGCCCACCCCTTCGAGGCCGACAAGGCCAGCGAGCAGATTGCCGCCGAGAACCGCCGCTATTTGCGCCGGCTGGGGCTGGCGGGCCTGATGTTCATGCAGGTCATGATGGCCACCATGGCCTTGTATGAAGAGTTCAATCAGGATCTGACCGCCGATATGGCGATCATTCTGCGCTGGGTGAGCCTGGCCATGACCACGCCGGTGGTGCTGTATAGCTGTGCGCCCTTCTTCCAGGGCGCCTGGCGTGATCTTAACAACCGGCGCTTGAGTATGGACGTATCCGTCTCGCTGGCGATTGGCGGTGCCTATCTGGCCGGTATCTGGGCCACAGTGACCAACACCGGCGAGATCTATTTCGATTCGGTGACCATGTTTGCGTTCTTCTTGCTCGCCGGCCGCTACCTGGAACGCCGTGCGCGGCAACGCACGGTTGAAAGTAGCGCCAAGCTGGTCAACCTGCTGCCGCCCAGTGCCATGCGCTTGAACGCTGAAGGCCAACCCGAGCGCATCATGCTTGATGAAGTACGCCCAGACGACCTGCTGGACATCAAGCCCGGCGAAAGCATTCCGGCCGATGGCGAGATCATCAGTGGTATCAGCAGCATCGACGAATCGGCGCTGTCCGGCGAATACCTGCCGCTACCCAAGCGCCCTGGCGACACCGTCACTGCCGGCACGCTGAATGTCGAGGGGCCGCTGCGCATCCGCGTCAGCGCGATTGGCCAGGAAACCCGCTTGTCGGCCATTGTTCGCCTGCTGGAGCGGGCACAAACCGATAAGCCGCGCTTGGCACACATAGCCGATCAGGTAGCCCAGTATTTTCTGTTGATTGTGATCAGCGCCGCCGTGGTGGTTGGCGCACTCTGGTGGTGGCAGGTCAACGGTGACACGGCTTTCTGGATCGTTCTGGCCATGCTGGTGGCTACCTGCCCCTGCGCCCTGTCTCTGGCAACGCCAACAGCACTGACCACGGCCACCGGCAGCCTGCAGAAGCTTGGCGTTCTGATTACCCGCGGACACGTGCTCGAAGGGCTGACCAAGGTCGATACCGTGGTGCTCGACAAGACCGGCACCCTGACCGAGGGCCGCATGACCCTTGAGCGCATAGAAGCACTGCTCGGTCAGGATAGCGAGCAGGCGCTTCGCCTGGCTCGCATGCTCGAGGCGCGCTCCGAGCACCCGATCGCCCGGGCGTTTGGCCGTACGCTCGAGCAAGCTGACAGCGTAACCAGTTACCCAGGCAGCGGCCTGGAAGGCGAGTGCCATGGGCAGCTGTTGCGCATTGGCAAACCAGCCTTTGTTGCCGAACTGAGCGGCAAGGCCGCCCTGGCGCTACCCGACCAACCTGGCCAGTGGCTGTTGTTGGGTGACCGCCAGGGGCCTATCGCCTGGTTTGTTCTGAATGACCGTTTGCGCAGCGACGCCGCCGACCTGATCATCGGGCTCAAACAGCGCCACCTCAACGTCATACTGCTGTCAGGCGACCACGACCAGGTGGTGCAGCGCATGGCCAGCCAACTGGGTATTGAGCAGGCCATCGGCAATGCCACTCCGGCGGACAAGCTCGCGTACTTGCAGCAATGGCAGGACGAAGGCCGCAAAGTACTGATGCTGGGCGATGGGGTTAACGATGTACCGGTGCTGGCCAGTGCGAATATTTCCATCGCCATGGGCGAAGCCTCGGATCTGGCCAAGACCAGCGCCGATGCGATATTGCTCAGCAGCCAATTGACGGTCCTGCTGCAGGCTTTGAGCGGCGCCAGGCGAACCCGGCGTATCATGTTGCAGAATCTGTTCTGGGCTGGCAGTTACAATGCCGGCATTCTGCCGCTGGCTGCGCTGGGCATGGTCACGCCGGCCTGGGCGGCCATCGGCATGTCGGCCAGTTCGTTGCTGGTGGTGCTCAACGCCCTGCGGCTAACCCGATTGGGGCCCAAAGGGTCGTCTACCCTGCGTGCGCCGCCGACCCTTGTGGAGAGTCCCGCATGAGCTTTCTTTACGTTCTGGTGCCCATCGCCGTGGTTTTGGTGATTATCGCCATCTGGGTGTTTACCTGGGCGGTAGACAGCGGCCAGTACGATGACCTGGACGGCCCCGCACACAGCATCCTGTTTGACGACGAGGACCCTGCCCATCTGGCTGCTCAGCCAGATGCAAAGCCAGCAGAAGCTGATACAGATGAAAACGCCACTGAAGCTCGTACAAAAAACGATCAGGTTACGCGCCCTTGAGCACTGAACTGTTACCTCTGTTTCTGACCGCCCTGGCCCTCGGCCTGCTGGGTGGCGGACATTGCATCGGTATGTGCGGCGGGCTGATGGGTGCTCTGACGCTGGCCATACCAGCCGAGCAACGCCGGGGCTGGATGCTGTGGCGGATTCTGCTTGGCTATAATGCCGGCCGCATTGCCAGCTACAGCCTGGCGGGCGCAGTGATGGGCAGCGTTGGCTGGCTGATTCAGGACCTGGGCCTGGGCGTACTGTTGCGCACGCTGGCGGGTTTGTTGATGATTGCCATGGGCCTGTATCTGGCTAACTGGTGGTCAGGGCTGACCCGTATAGAACAGCTGGGCCGCGGTCTCTGGCGACATATAGAGCCCAGAGCGCGCAGGCTGATACCGGTCAAATCCCCCGGCCAGGCTATCGCGCTGGGTGCATTGTGGGGCTGGCTGCCCTGCGGGCTGGTCTATAGCACGCTGATCTGGGCCAGCAGCCACGGCGACGCCGGGCTTTCTGCCGGGCTGATGCTGACCTTCGGCCTTGGTACCCTGCCCACGCTGATGGCCACCGGCCTGGCCGCACAGAAAATGATGCTGTGGCTGCGCAAGCGTAGCGTCCGCATTTCCGCCGCCATGCTGGTTATCCTATTTGGCTTGTGGACACTGCCTGGCCCACACCAGGCATGGCTGATGGGGCACGCAAGCCACACCGGCCAACCGGAAGCATCTTCGCCACACTCGCATCACTGAACCTTCTTCTGAGCCACAGGCCAGGCAAGCTACCATGGCCAGAAATATATGCTTTAAAATACGTGGGGTATAAATGGTAGCGAGGGCATGCATCCTGTAGGCTCTTGATTACCGCTGTATCGCTGCACCGAGCCAGGAAGCTGCCCCATGAGCAACGCCATCACCGTACGCGCCGTATTACCTGAAACCCATTGCAAGGATTGCAGCCTATCAGGCATGTGTCTGCCGTTGGCATTGCATGACGAAGAGCTGGAAGTGCTGGATAATATCGTCAAGCGTGGGCGACCGGTAAAGAAGGGTGAGCTGTTGTTTCGACAGGGTGACGTGTTCGAGTCTATCTATGCACTGCGCTCTGGTGCAGTCAAAACCTTCAGTCTGTCGGATAATGGTGAAGAACAGATCACCGGCTTTCATCTGGCCAGTGAACTGATTGGCCTGTCCGGGTTGGACAGTGAGCGCTATCCGGTATCGGCCGTCGCACTGGAAACCACCTCGGTGTGCGAGATACCTTTTGAGCGCCTGGATGATCTGACCGCAACCATGCCGCAACTACGCAAACAGGTCATGCGTTTGATGAGCAGGGAGATACGCGATGATCAGCAGATGATGCTGCTGCTGTCGAAAAAGACCGCCGATGAGCGCATCGCTACCTTGCTGATCAACCTGTCCGCGCGCTTTCGGGCGCGTGGCTACTCGGCCAAGTCGTTTCGCCTGGCCATGTCGCGCAACGATATAGGCAATTATCTGGGCCTGGCAGTAGAAACAGTATCCCGGGTGTTTACCCGCTTTCAGCAGCAGGGCTTGATCGCCGCTGAAGGAAAACAGATCGATATTCTTGATCACATTGAACTCTGCGCCCTTGCCGGGGGCCAGATTGACTGAACTGACGCCATTGGACGCCCGCAATGATCTTTGACGAATACAGCATCAAATCACTGGTCCGCCCGATACCCGACTTTCCCAAGGCCGGGGTGACCTTCCGCGACATTACCCCGCTGTATCAATCCCCACGGGCAATGCGCATGGTCGCTGACAGCCTGATTCAGCGCTATGTCGAGTCGCCCGTCACGCACATTGCTGCGATTGATGCCCGGGGTTTTCTACTCGGTGCGGTGCTGGCCTATGAACTGAACAAGCCGCTGATCCTGGTACGCAAAGCCGGCAAACTGCCAGCCGATGTGATCAGCGAAACCTACAGCAGTGAGTATGGTGACTGCGTAGTGGAGATACACCGCGATGCCCTGCAGGGCGGCGAACAGGTGCTGCTGCTCGACGACCTGATCGCCACCGGCGGCACCTTTCTGGCGGCTGCTCGGTTGATCAAGCAGTTGGGCGCAGATATTTACGAAGCAGCCGCCATTATCGACCTGCCTGACCTGGGTGGTTCACGCAAGATGCAGGACGCCGACATTCCGACCTATACGCTGTGCGCCTTCGGGCTTGACGAGTAACCCGTAGCCAACCCCACCAACCTGTTATCCTGGCCGCCGCTCTGCGGTCAGAGTGTGAGTACGCATGAACACCACTACCCTAGAAACCTCCCTGCCCTGGCGCCAGCGCCTGGCTGAGCGTCTGGAGCGCCCGCGCATCCAGTTTCTGATCATGACACTGATCCTCATCAACGCAGTGATCCTTGGTCTGGAAACCTCCTCGACCATGATGCAACACTGGGGCGGACTGCTCAGACGCCTTGATCAGATTATTCTCGGCCTGTTCGTGGTCGAGATAGGCCTGCGCTTTGTCGCCCACGGCTGGCGATTGCTGAAAGATCCCTGGGGCCTGTTCGATACCGTGGTCATCGCCATCGCACTGGTACCCGCCAGTGGCCCGCTGGCTGTTCTGCGCGCACTGCGCGTACTGCGGGTGCTACGGCTGATATCCATTGTACCCAGCATGAAGATCGTGGTGCAGTCACTGCTCTCGGCGTTACCCGGCATGGGCAGCATCGTCGCGCTGCTGAGCCTGGTATTTTACGTGGCCGCGGTGATCGCCACGCAATTGTTCGGCGGCGCCTTCCCCGAGTGGTTTGGCACTTTGGGGGCCAGCCTGTACACCCTTTTTCAGGTGATGACGCTGGAGAGCTGGTCAATGGGCATCGTCCGGCCGGTGATGGAGGTTTACCCCTTCGCCTGGCTGTATTTCGTACCCTTTATCCTGATCGCCACCTTCATGATGCTGAATCTGTTTATCGCCGTTATCGTCGATGCCATCCAGAATCAACGCGAACGTATTGCTGCCGCCAAGGCGATCAAATCCGGCGCGGGGGACGAGGTAGAACCCGACCACCACGCCAGCACTCTGTCTGGCGTGCATCAGGAACTCCTGCTTGAAGAGGTACGCCAGTTGCGCGAAGAACTTGGCTCTTTGCGTAGCGAACTTCGTGAGCGCTGAGGTTCCGATCAAACCGCTGATTGAACCTGGTACGCCGGCGTTTCGCCGCGCGTGCCTGGCATTGATTCTTGCCTCTGTCGTGGTATTCGCCAACCTGTATGCGATTCATCCGCTGCTGCCGTTGATCGCTGAGACCTTTCAGGTCACGACACTGCAGGCCAGCAGCGTATTCACGCTGACCAACCTGACCCTGGCCTGCTCGCTGCTGGTACACGGCCCCCTGTCCGATGCCATCGGCCGCAAGGGGCCGTTGCTGACAGGCATCGCGCTTACCCTCTTGCTCAATCTGGCCATGGCCGTTACTACTGACTACACCACCTTGCTGTGGTTGCGGGCGGCATTGGGGATCTGCCTGGGCGTGCTGCCGGCGGTAGCCATTGCCTACCTGGGTGACAGCATGAGCCGCAAGGCACTGGTTGCTGCAGTCGGGTTATATATTGCCGGCAATACCGTGGGCGGAGCGGGCGGGCGCCTGGTAGGCGGCTTTATTGGCGAGCACGTGGGCCTGCAACCGGTATTTCTTGTGCTCGCCGGTTTCACGCTAGTCGGCCTGATAGGCATAGCCCTGCTCCTGCCACGCCCCGCTGCGTTTCGTTCCCAACCACTGTCTCTGGTTGGCAGTTTCAGAAGCTTTGCCGACCACCTGCGTAACCCGCAGTTGCTCCCGGCGTTTCTGCTGGGCGGCTGCAATTTCATGGTCTTTATCAATCTGTATACCTACCTGACCTTCCGCTTGAGTGCTGAGCCCTGGCAGCTCGGTGCCGGCGCGCTGGGGCTATTGTTCCTGACCTACCTGGCAGGCACCTTTTCAGCCACGCTGTCCGGACGTTTTCAACAGGGGGGCGGTTTGCCAGGCATGGCCTTCGGCGTACTCTTAGTGATTATTGGCTGTTTGATGACCCTGTCAGGCCAACTGTGGCTGATTATCAGCGGGCTGCTGTTCAATGCCTTTGGCTTCTTCCTTACCCATTCACTGGCCAACGCCTGGATCAATCAGCACGCGACACACAGCAAAGCCAGCGCATCGTCGCTGTACTCGGTGTTCTACTATCTGGGCTCAGCGCTGGGCGTCTATTATCTGGAGCCGTTCTGGCGTCTGGCGGGTTGGCCTAGCGTGATTGCTGGCAGCCTGGTTGTACTGGCCGTCAATCTGGGGCTGATTGGATACCTTCGGCGCAAAAGGATTGTGGGCTGAAGACCGGGTTCTATGCCCGTATTGCGAACCCTGCAACTGGACCTGGGGTGAAAGGTTGCTTATGATTCCGGCAAGAATAAAAACACTGTGATGCCTGCGGGCTGTAAACGGTGTATCGCCAAGGAAAACGACCATGCTGGCACCCAGCCTGCCGCCCGACACACGTTTGCTGCTGATTGATGATCACCAGATCTATCTCGACGGGTTGAGCCTGACGCTACAAAACCTCTGCCAGGGGGTTACGCTGGATCACGCCCACAATGCCAGCGAGGCCGAGACGCTTGCCACTGACCACACCTACGATCTGATCCTGCTCGACTTGCAGCTACCCGACAGCAGCGGCCTGGCCCTGCTGCAGAAACTGCATAAACTGGACTCCCTGGTACCCATCGCGATTTTGACTGCCAGTAACAGCGCCAGCGACCTGGATGCGGCAATGCAAATGGGCGCAGCCGGGTTTATCAGCAAGACGGCTGACGGCACTACCCTGCTCAACGCAGTCACCCGCTTGCTCTTTGGTGAACAGGTGGTGATCGGCAATGGTACTCAGCCGCTGGACCGCCAGGCGGCAGCCCGCGAGATGGGCGTGACGCCTCGGCAACTGGAAATTCTCGATCTGCTCTGTGAAGGCTTACCCAACAAGGTGATCTGCCAGCGCCTGAACCTCTCGGAAGATACGGTAAAAACACACTTGAAAGCGGTGTTCATCACCCTCGACTGCCACAACCGGACTGAGTGCGTGACTATCGCGCGCAAACTCGGACTGGTGAGCTTCTAGCTTGCGCCAGTCTTTGTCAGCAGCTGTTGTATGACTCTTCGCAGGCGAGCCGGCAACACCGGCTTGTAGATCACCTCGATATCCGTCAGCCGCGCAGCCTCAGTCACCTCTTCGCTGGTGTCAGCGGTGATCAGCAATGCCGGCCCACCGTACTGCCCTTGACCGCGCAGTGCCTTGATCAAGGCGATACCATCCAGACTGCCTTCCAGCCGAAAATCACTGACCAGCAGGTCCACACTGGCCGGCTCTATATTCTCCAACGCCTGATCCGGCGTCTGGTAGCAACGTACCTCACAACCCCATTCACGCAACAGGGTTTCCATAGCCTCCTGGTTGATCAGATCGTTCTCGATGATGACCACCCGGCCGGTCAACATGGCTGGTGAGTAATCTCGCGGCGGTTGCGCCTGCTCTGCCCAATCCGCGACCGGCACCTCGATCCAGAAGCGCGATCCCTGCCCTGGCGTTGATGCCACGCCAGAGGGGTATTCAAGCAAGTGGATCAATTGCCGGCAAATCGACAGTCCCAGACCCACGCCCTTCTCCAGCGTGCGGGCCGGGTTATTCAGTTGGGTAAATTCATCGAAGATGCGCTCCTGCTCCTCGGTGCTCAGGCCGCAGCCATTGTCGACTACTGACAGTCGCAGCCGCTGCTCAACACGGGCAACCTCAACACGCACCTCCGTCGCGCCGGAATGCAGCAAGGCATTATTCAGAAAGTTGCGGATCAATCGCTCTAACAACAAAGGATCACTATGTACCGCACTGTGGTGAGGGCAGTCCAACTGGATCCTGATGCCCCGCTGCTCGGCGCTGGACTCAAGCCCGGTGAGCACCCGGAGCAGCCAGGGATGCAAATTGAACGTGCTCAACTGGGGTCGCACCATGCCGACGCTCAGCCGCGAGATATCCAGCAGCGAATTGAGCATGGCTTGCAGTAGCTGGGTGGAATCAGCCAAGCGCTTGACGGTAAGACGCACTGGCGGGTCGGTTATGCGCTCATCCAGATGCTGAATAAACAGGGACATTGCATGCAGCGGCTGGCGCAGATCGTGGCTGGCGGTGGCCAGAAAACGCGTCTTGCTCTGGCTCTCACGCTCAGCACGCGCCCGCGCAGCAACCAGCAGGCGCTCGTTGAGGTAGGCACCGCGCATCATGTATTCGTAGATATAGGCACCCAGACTGCCGATCAGATTGAAGCACACCAGAAAAAGACCACTGGCAATAATCAGACTGCGCGGGCTACCAATCAGGTACTCGGCCGT
Source organism: uncultured Pseudomonadaceae bacterium (assembly GCA_963974865.1). GTDB lineage: Bacteria > Pseudomonadota > Gammaproteobacteria > Pseudomonadales > Pseudomonadaceae > Halopseudomonas. The sequence goes on from CAXBEU010000006.1 coordinate 153,280, forward strand.
CAGGTAAGCCAGCACGATCAACCAGGAGCCCAACACGGCATGGCGCATGGGCAAGCCGAGCAAAAAGAAACCGGACAGCAACACCAGGTAGAGGCCGTCGTGGGTGACAACCACGCCAATATCAGCGATACGACTGATGACGATAATCATCGTTACCATCAGCCCGCTCAGCACATAGCTTATTGTCGCAGCCGCAAAAGCACGGCGGGGAGCGACCTTTCCCGCCCGGTTTGCATACCACAGCGTCAGGCACACCACTGTGAGAACGGTGAGCCGCACACCGATGGTGTAACGGTGGAGGTATTCAGGCAGGTAAAGCAGATCGATCCAGACGAACAACAGCATGAAGCTGATGCAGGAAAACGCTACAACACCGACCCGGTTGCACATTTTTCCATGCAGGTAGAGGTGGAAGCCCGGCTCCAGGACGCGACTGAAGCGCAGGCCGGCGAAACTGCGCTGCTGTGCCAGCAGGGCCGGCTCATCAATTGGCGGGGTGACCAGAGGACCGGCACTCATGGGATAAGTCTTGTTGTTATGGGCATACTGGCCTTTTTATACCATTGGGCAATATGAGAATGAAAATTAAAGTTAAATCAGTTTAAAAACAGCATTTTACTTTGGCTTTTTACGACTATGCTTCACCTAAGCCCTTTAACGTAACGCTGCTGTAAGGTGACCAGGTGACAGTTGTTAGCCCATTATTCACGCAATACGCCCATTCTGACTACAGCCCTGGTCAGATACCAACGCCCCCCTCCATTGCTCCTCTGAATATTACCGCTCTTGTACCACCCCAATCCCTGCGCTGCGATATTATTCGCCCCACCCTGACCTATCTGGGGGTGACCAGCAACGCGGCGGAAAATTTGCTGTTGGGTACCCTGTTGGCGATGGCCTGGCTGCCGCGCGACAAGCACTGGGCTGATGCTATTGGCCCCTACGCCATTACCCCAGCCGTGCACACACGCTTGTGGGATGAATATCTGGCATTGCAACCCGACCAGGCCAGCCTGATACGCGGCCTGGCCAGCCAGCGCTGCTTCCTCCAGGATCCGCACGCCGAGTTGGCCTACAACCTGGCGTACGCCACGGCCATCGCCTGGATGCTGTATCAGCAACAAGGGGTGTGCCTGGACAACTGCCAGGATGCTGATTCGCTCGCCAGTGTCTGGCTCCTGGCCTATCCGCATTGCGGTGCCAGTGCCAGCGACTTCATGAGTAGCTGGAGCAGAACTCTGGGCGAGCACGCTCTGATCTCTTCCTGATCAATACCCTGCCATCAGCCTTCGCCAGTCTGGTTGACCTGCCGGTCAACCACTTCCATGCTATGACCACGTTTCGCCTTTCATAGCTGGAGACACCCATGCCTCAGAATAACCAGATCAACCGTCAGATCCTGCTCGCATCCCGTCCAGTAGGGGCACCTACAACCAAGAACTTCGATCTGGTCGAAACCCCCATTCCCAAGCCCGAGCAGGGCCAAATGTTGCTACGCGCCCTGTGGACTTCGCTCGACCCCTACATGCGTGGCCGCATGAGTGATGCCAAGTCCTATTCCGATCCGGTACCCGTGGGTGGTGTGATGCCCTGCGGAGCCGTATGCCGCGTCGAGGAGTCGCATCTGGACGGTTTCGCCAAGGGTGATCTGGTCATGTCCTATACCGCCGGGTGGCAGGATTATTCGGTAAGCAATGGCACCATGGTGTTCAAACTCGATCCGAACATGAAAAACCCTTCACAGGCCCTGGGTGTGCTGGGTATGCCGGGCTTCACCGGCTACATGGGCCTGCTCGATATTGGCCAGCCAAAACCCGGTGAAACCGTGGTCGTGGCTGCCGCTACCGGCCCGGTCGGGGCCGTGGTTGGCCAGGTAGCGAAGCTCAAGGGGTGCCGGGTGGTCGGCGTGGCGGGAGGTGCAGAGAAGTGCGCCTATGCGGTCCAGGAATTGGGCTTTGACGTCTGTCTGGATCACAAGCGCGATGACCTGGCCGAGCAATTGGCCGACGCCTGCCCTAAGGGCATCGATATCTATTTCGAAAATGTCGGCGGCAAGGTCTTTGACGCGGTTATGCCGTTGCTCAACCCCCATTCGCGTATTCCGGTCTGCGGCCTTATCGCCCAGTACAACGCCACCGAATTGCCACCCGGCCCGGATCGTCTGCCGCAGTTGATGAGGCTGATGCTCAGCCAGCGTATTCGTATGCAGGCCTTTATCATCTTCGACAACTATGGCCCGCACTATCCCGAGTTTCTCAAGGTCATGACGCCCTGGGTGACCGAAGGCAAGGTGAAGGTCAAGGAGGATCAGGTCGAGGGTCTGGAGAATGCACCGACTGCCTTCATGGGGCTGCTGGAAGGCAGGAACTTCGGCAAGCTGGTAGTCAAGATCGCAGATAGCTGATCCGCGCTTGGCGAGAGGTCCGGGACTCTTTACTCTTGAAGCGTCCCGGACAGGAAAATGCCATGACCCCTGCAACAAAACTGCTTGATAAAGCCGGTATCGAATACCGGCTGCACCGTTACCAGCATGATCCCAAGGCCGAATCCTATGGCGGCGAAGCGGCTGACAAGCTCGGCCTGGATCCCGCGCGCGTATTCAAGACCTTGCTGGCCAGCACTGAAACCGCAGAGCTCCTGGTGGCTATCGTGCCGGTTAACGGCATGCTGGATCTGAAAGCGCTGGCCAGCGCCGCCAAGGTAAAGAAGATCGCCATGGCCGATCCTGCCGCAGCCCAGCGCAGTACCGGCTATCTGCTCGGCGGCATCAGCCCGCTGGGCCAGAAGAAAGCCTTGCGTACCTTTATCGACAGCAGTGCCCAGCAATGGCCTACCCTGTATGTCAGCGGCGGCCGTCGTGGTCTGGAAATCGAACTGGGTGCAGAGCATCTTGCAGCCCAGACCCGCGGCGAATTTGCTAGCATCAGCCGCGTGGACAAATAGCCCATCGACCGTCAATAACCATCACAACAAGGACTGCCGCGCCATGGCCCAGCACATTCTCGCCATCGACCAGGGTACTACGAGCAGCCGGGCGATTGTTTTTGACGCCCAGGCCACACCGCTCGCCACCGCACAGGCCGAATTCAAGCAGTACTTCCCGCAGGATGGCTGGGTTGAGCACGATGGTGAGGAGATCTGGTCAAGCAGCCTTGCAGTGTGCCTGGAGGTGCTGGAAAAAGCCCAGATTCAGGCTGCGGACATCAGCGCCATCGGCATTACCAACCAGCGCGAAACCACCTTGTTGTGGGATGCCGAAACCGGCGAACTGCTGTACAACGCGATTGTCTGGCAGGACCGGCGTACCGCCGATTACTGTAGTGAGCTCAAGGCCGCAGGGCATGAAGCCATGGTCACCGCCAATACCGGGCTGCTGATTGACCCGTACTTTTCCGGCACCAAGCTGCGCTGGCTACTCGACAATGTAGAAGGCGCCCGAGACCGCGCAGAGCAGGGTCAACTGCGCTTTGGCACAGTCGATACCTTTCTGCTCTGGCGCCTGACAGGCGGCAAGGTGCACCGCACCGACGCCAGCAATGCTTCGCGCACGCTGATGTTCAATATTCATACCCAGCAATGGGACGAACACATGCTCGAACTACTGGGCATCCCTGCCACCCTGCTCCCCGAGGTCATGGACTGCGCCGCCGACTTCGGCACGACTGACGCCGATGTGCTTGGCGCGGCGATTCGGGTATGTGGCATGGCCGGTGATCAGCAAGCCGCGTTGATTGGCCAGGCCTGTTTCAAGCCCGGCATGGTCAAGAGTACCTACGGCACCGGCTGCTTCATGGTGATGAATACCGGCGACACGCCGATCAGCTCGGAGCATCGCCTGCTGACGACCGTTGGCTACCGGCTGAACGGCAAGACCACCTATGCTCTGGAAGGCAGCATCTTTGTCGCTGGCGCCGCCATTCAGTGGCTGCGTGACGGCCTCAAGCTGATCCAGCATGCGGGCGAGACCGAAGCCATGGCGGAAAAAACCGGCGATCAATGTGGCGTCTACCTGGTACCGGCCTTTACCGGCCTCGGCGCGCCCTACTGGGACCCCAAGGCACGAGGCGCGATATTTGGCCTGACGCGCGACACCGGTATTGCCGAAATTGTTACTGCGGGCCTGCAGTCAGTGTGTTTCCAGACCCGCGACCTGCTCGATGCGATGATCGCGGACGGCGCCGACAGTACGGCCGCACTGCGAGTCGACGGTGGTATGGTGGTCAACAACTGGGTGGTTCAAGCGCTGGCGAATATCCTCGGAGTGCCGGTTGACCGCCCCCAGGTAACCGAAACCACAGCACTGGGCGCGGCCTATCTGGCGGGCCTGCAGATAGGCATATTCAAGGATCTGGAAGACATAGCGCGCCACTGGCAATGCGAGCGCGCTTTCACTCCGGCAATGCCGAAGGCCAAGCGCGAGCAACTCTATAGTGGCTGGTTGGACGCAATCCGTCGCGTCAGGGAATAACTGCGCATTCAGGCGTCTTTGGCGAGCTTCTCTTCGTCGGTCTGAATGGGAAAGGTATCCATCCCACTGGCTTCGTGCGGCGCCAGCGGCGCGTCCGCCAGATCGACGACCATCACGCCCTCCTCCCGGGCGTCAGCAAACAGGCTCCAGGCGGCAATGAACAGCGCGGCGATCATCGGGCCAATAACGAAGCCGTTAAGGCCAAACAACGACAGACCACCTAGCGTAGAGATCAGCACCACATAGTCAGGCAGCTTCAGGTCCTTGCCGACCAGTTGCGGGCGCAGAATGTTATCCGCAAGGCCAATGACAATCGCCCCGAATGCCGTTAGCACTGCGGCCTGCCAGATGGCTCCGGTGGCCAGGAAGTAGATCGCCACAGGGCCCCAGATCAGACCGGCACCCACCGCCGGCAACAGCGATAACACTGCCATCAGCACGCCCCATAGCAAGGCGCCTTGCAAACCCAGAACCCAGAAAATAAAGCCGCCCAAAGCGCCCTGTACCGCCGCCACGGCGATATTGCCCTTGACCGTGGCCTTGACCACCATGGTGAACTTGGTCAGCAGGTGCTGCTTGTAGGACTCACCGAGCGGAATCGCGCGCTTGATGTGCCGAGATACCGTGGGGCCATCTCGCAGCAGGAAAAACAGCAGATAAAGCATGATCGCGAAGCTGATCAGAAAACGGAAGGTATCCTGACCGACACTGAACGCCTTGGTAGCCAGAAACTGGCTGGCTTGCTGAGCACCCTCGGACAACTGATCCTGCACACTGGAAATATCCGCCAGGCCAAATCGCGCCAGCAGATTCTGCAAAGGACCCGGCAGCGCGGTCATGATCTGCTCGAAATACTCGCCGAAATTGATATTGCCGGATTCCATGCGCTCATATAGCGCTGCACCTTGCTGCACCAGCGCACCGGTGAGAAAGATCACCGGCAAAATGACCATCAGCAGAATCATCATCAGCGTCACAAATGCCGACAGGCTGCGCCGCCCCTTCAGCTTGACCTCAACCCAACGCTGCACGGGCTGGAAGATGATCGCCAGAATGGTGCCCCAGAATACTGCGCTGTAGAACGGCAGCAACAGGAAAATGAAGGCGATGGACACCACCACCAATAACAGGACAAAGCTTTTCTCTTCCGTTCGAGCTTTCAGCATGATTCTTCCATAAGGGGGGGCGCTTCTTGAGAGACCGCAGTTTACCAGCGGTTATGGCTATCAGAACACGAGTTTAGTCGACCGTTCCCTGCGCTGGTATATTCGCGCACTGGAGCGATGGTTAACCCACCCTGGCGATACCCGAGCTGGCACTTTGAGTACGGCGGTTATGCGCCTGGATGTAAGTGTCGCGCGACGGCGTAAGGTGATTGCGGCACAGATCCACCAGGGCCTGGCTGTCGCCCTGGCGCAATACCTCGATAATCTGCCAGTGCTCCTGCCGAGCACGCTCAAGCTGCTCCGGGATCACCATGGTGGATGCGCGTATCGAGTGGGCCCGCTGCGCGTGGCTCTGAATCGCTTCAACCAGCACCGGGTTGTCAGACAGGCCAAACAGTTCACGGTGAAAGCGCACGTTGAGCCGAAATACCCTGCGAGGATCACCCGCAGCAACCGCCACATCATGGGCGTGCTGAATGTCGATCAGCGCCGCCAACCTCGCGGGCGCCAGCGGAAAGCGAATCAGTTGAACGCAATGGGTTTCCAGCAACTCCCTGACGGCATAGAGATTACGCACTTCTTCCACACTGTAGGCTTTAACCAGCGCACCCACATTGCGTTTGCGCTCCACCAGGCCCATCTGCTCCAGTTCGATAAGCACCTGACGCACCACATGCCGCTTGAGCCCAAAGCGCGCCAGCAACTCATCCTCTACCAGACGTTCGCGCGGATGCAGAAATCCCAGGACGATCTCCTCTTCGAGAATGTCCACCGCACGCTGCAGCGCAGATGCTGCTCCCTTGTCATTTTCAGTGCTCACGTCAATCCCGGCTCAGACTGTTCAACGCCCTAATATAGAGCGCTTTAAAGCAACCTACAACTTGCGAGACCAATGCGCCTTGGCCATGACGGCTAGGGACATGAAGTAGAAAGGTTGCCAATCCGGGCTGGGCATGATTACATTCCAACAATATTATTAATAATTTAATTAACAATCAGTCCGGGAGTTATTTTGAAAAACAAGACCAATGATACATCCGTGGTAGTGCCTACCGGTCTGCGCAAGGGGCTAGCCAATTACGGCGATACCGGCTTCTCGCTGTTTTTGCGCAAGGCCTTTATCAAAGGGGCCGGCTATACCGACGAAGCGCTGGACCGCACCATTATTGGCATTGCCAACACCGGCAGCGGCTTCAACCCGTGCCACGGGAATGCCCCGCAGTTGATCGAAGCGGTCAAGCGCGGCGTGATGCTCGCCGGTGGCCTGGCGATCGATTTTCCGACCATTTCGATTGGTGAGAGCTTTTCCACGCCAACCAGCATGTACCTGCGCAATCTGATGTCGATGGATACCGAAGAGATGATCCGCGCGCAGCCGATGGATGCGGTGGTACTGATCGGCGGCTGTGACAAGACCGTACCAGCACAGTTGATGGGTGCAGCCTCGGCGAACATCCCCACCATTCAGTTGATTACCGGCTCCATGCTCACCGGCGGGCACCGCGGCGAGCGCGTGGGTGCTTGCACTGACTGCCGTCGATTCTGGGGCCAGTACCGGGGCGAACAGATTGATGAGCAGGAAATTACCGAGGTCAATTCCCGGCTGGTTGCCAGTGTCGGCACCTGTTCGGTGATGGGCACCGCCAGCACCATGGCCTGTATTGGTGAAGCTCTGGGTATCGTCATGCCGGGCGGCGCCTCGCCACCTGCGGTGACCGCTGACCGTATCCGCATTGCCGAACTCACCGGCAAGCAGGCGGTGGAAATGGCTCGCAGCGGGCTGACGCCAGACAAGATTCTGACCGCCAAGGCATTTGAAAACGCGCTGCGTGTGCTGCTGGCGATTGGCGGCTCGACCAACGGCATTGTCCACTTGACGGCGATTGCCGGTCGCATGGGCTTTGAAATTGATCTGGAAGCCTTTGACATGATGAGCCGTGAGACGCCGGTACTGGTCGATCTCAAGCCATCTGGCCAACATTACATGGAAGATTTGCACCGCGCTGGCGGCCTGCAGACCGTGCTGAACGAGCTTCGCCCACTGTTGCATCTGGATGCGATGACGGTGACGGGCAAAACGCTCGGCGAGGAACTCGATGCCGTACCCGTGTTCACCCAGGATGTGGTCCGCAGCATTGCAAACCCTATCTATCCAGCGGGCGGCATCGCCTTCCTGCGCGGCAATCTGGCGCCTGAAGGTGCGATCATCAAGCAGTCGGCAGCCGACGCCGGGCTGATGGAACATACTGGCCGCGCCGTGGTATTCGAGAACTCCGAGGATATGGCGCTGCGCATCGACGACCCCGATCTGGACGTCAACGCCGAGGATGTACTGGTTCTGAAGAATATTGGCCCGCTGGGCGCGCCCGGCATGCCCGAAGCAGGCTATCTGCCTATCCCGAAAAAGCTCGCTCGCGCTGGCGTCAAGGACATGGTGCGGATCTCCGATGGCCGCATGAGTGGCACGGCGGCAGGCACCATAGTGCTGCACGTCACACCGGAAGCGGCGCTGGGGGGGCCTCTGGCGCTGGTTCAGAACGGCGACCAGATCCGCCTGAGCGTGAAGGATCGGGCAATCGAGCTTCTGGTCAGTGTCGAGGAACTGGAAGAGCGCCGTGCCAACTTGGTACTGCCTACTCCCAAGGATGCCGAACGCGGCTATCGCAAACTGTTTTACGAGCAGATCACCCAGGCGGACAAGGGCTGCGATTTCCAGTTCCTGCGTCCGCCGACCATGCATACCCGCGTTCCCGGCAAGGATCGCAAATAAACCCGCCTGACGCATCACTGAACCTCTCCGCAGCGGACGACCCTAATCGTTAGCTGCGGCGACCCCATACAACTCCCAAGCTAAAAATAACTGGAGTTACCGATGGAAAGTACTGCCTGGATAGTGTCGATAACCTGCATGGCGATCGCCGCCTTGCTTATCCTTATTGTGCGTTTCAAGTTTCAACCCTTTCTCGCCCTGTTACTGATCAGCATCGGCGTGGGTCTTGCCATTGGCATGCCGCCTCAGGATCTGATCAGTTTCATTGTCACCTCCATGGGCGGGACGCTCGGATTTGTTGCCCTGATCATTGGTCTTGGGGCCATGTTCGGTGAAATGCTGCGGGTCTCTGGGGGCTCGGAGCGCCTGGCCCTCACACTGATACGTGGATGCAGTGAGCGACAGTTGCCCTGGATGCTCGGCATGGCTGGCTTTCTAGTCTCCATCGCGGTGTTTATCGACGTGGCCATCATCATTCTGGTGCCACTTATCTATGGCATTGCGCGGCGCACCAAGCGATCACTGCTGTACTACGGCATTCCGCTGTGCGCCGGTTTGAGCGTGACCCATACCTTCATTCCGCCAACCCCCGGCCCCATAGCGACCGCAAGCATCATGGGTGCGGATCTGGGCTGGATGATCATCTGGGGCGTTATTGCCGGCCTGCCGGCAATGGCCGTGGCAGGACCGATGTTCGGCAAGTTCATCTCCAAACGGATCTTTGTGCCCGTACCGGAGTGGGCGACGGACGATGAAAGCAAATTCGACCAGCCTAACCTGTTGCCGCCGTTCAAGCGGGTGGTGATGATTCTGCTGCTGCCCTTGGCACTGATCCTGAGCAACACCTCGGCCGACTTGATGTTTGCCGAAGGCAATCTGTTACGCGATATATTGATGTTTGTCGGCAATCCGGTTATCGCCTTGTTGTTCACCTGCCTGCTGACATTCTGGGTGTTTGGCCACAAGCGCGGCTTCAGTAACGAGGAGCTGCAGAAGATAGCGACCAAAGCCCTTGAGCCGGCGGGTGTGATTATCCTGATCACCGGTGCGGGCGGCGTGTTCGGCAAAATGCTGATCGAGTCAGGCATTGGCGAAATTCTTGCCGATGGCATGCAGAGCATGAATATGCCGCTGGTATTGTTCGGTTTCCTGACCGCCTCGGTGATGCGCATCTCCCAAGGCTCCGGCACGGTAGCCATGATCACCGGCGCCAGCCTGACCGCCCCTGTCGCGGCCATGATGGGCACCAGCGACCAGATGCTTGCACTGGTGTGTGTGGCTATTGCCTGCGGTGCCGCGGCGTTCTCCCACGTTAACGACTCAGGCTTCTGGATGGCTAACCGCTACTTCGGCATGAGTGTGTCAGATACCCTCAAGTCCTGGACGGTGATGAAAACCCTGGTTGGCCTGGTCGGTTTGGCCATGTGTCTGCTTATCAGCCTGTTTATCAGCTAAGTCCGCTACCGGCCTGCTGCTCGCCCGTTGACCCGGGCGCAGCAGGCTCGCCCAGCCAGATCAATCCAACCCCACCAATCCTCCCCTGGCTATTACCGCAAAGCCGCTGTTCAGAGCCTTCGCATGCGGTTACCATGCCGCCCGCTGTAATGGCTCCTCAAGCAATAGGAAAAGCAGTGCCATTTATCTACCTGATCGCGGGTGCGCTTGCTGCCGCCGCGTCTTTGTCTATTTCTGCCGCACCACTGACCTTCGACCAAGCCAAGACCGAACTGCGCCGGCAGGTCTTCCATGATCAGAACAACGCCGGTGATCTGTACTGTGGTTGCAACTGGGAATGGCAGGGCCGTTCTGGCGGCAGCATGGATCTGCCTGGCTGCGGCTACGAGATCCGCGCCCAAGCGGTGCGAGCCGAGCGTCTTGAATGGGAACATGTGATGCCCGCGTGGGCGTTCGGCCACCAACGCCAGTGTTGGCAGCAAGGTGGGCGCAAGCACTGCCTCAGTACCGATCCGGTGTTCCGCGCGATGGAAGCGGACATGCACAACCTCTGGCCCTCCGTAGGCGAGGTGAACGCGGACCGCAGCAACTATAACTACGGCCAGTTGACCAGCACGCCCTACCAGTATGGCGCCTGCACCACCCGAGTGGACTTCAAGGAGCGAGTAACCGAGCCACGCGATGAAGCCAAGGGCGTGGTGGCGCGTATCCAGTTCTACATGCACGACCGTTACGGGCTGAATATGTCACGCCAGCAACAGCAACTGCTGATGGCCTGGTACGGTCAGTACCCCGTTACCGAACCTGAGCGCGAGCGCGACCAACGTATTGCCGCTGTCATGGGCCACAACAATCCTTATGTTACAGGCAGACGCACCTGGACCATTGGTCAGCGCTCTAGTGGCGAGGGTTTGAAACAACTGGCGGCGCAAGGGTTATCCACTTCCCGCAGCGGCTCGGCCCCGAGTACCGCAAAGCCAGTGCAGACAGATGCTCATGGTGGACCCATTATCGGCAATCGCAACAGCAAGGTATTTCACTTGCCGCAGGGTTGCCCGAGTTACGCTCAGGTAGCGGCACGCAATCAGGTACGTTTCAACACAGTCGCGCAGGCAGAATCGGCTGGCTACCGGCGGGCGGGGAATTGTCGTTAAAAAAACAGCGCTGGCCACGGCTTGGACTCAGCGCTGTAAAGGAGAATAACGAAGTATTACTGCAGTGCTTCGGCCAGCCCCGTCTCTATCGTCGCCTCTGCACCTGGCCCAATTTCAACGAAAGTGTCATTGGCGTTGGTATAGGGCGGCCAATCCAGGCCGTCTGTACTGGGGTTACCGGTTTTAGCGAAGTTGCTCCACAGCGTCATGGTCAGATCGGAAATGACCTCATCATCAGCACCGTATTCCATCGAGGCGAAAACGTCAGCGGCATCACCCTGCGAACCGGTTACGCCGTTACCATTGATATCACCTATGACCGGCCGAGTGCCCTCCGGCGTCAGCACCAGACCCAGTTGAAAGTTCTGCACCATCCCTTGCGGGTAGTCGAACAGGTAAGGCAGCTCGCAACCATGACAGCTGCGCAAGCCCAGGTCGGCCCAGCCATCAGGCACACGGCTGAATTTGTAAACATATTGGTTTGACTGGTAGGTATCCGAGCGTTGGGTGAGCCAGATGGGCAATGCGGCACGCAAGTGAGGGTAATCACCACTGGTGGCGCCAGCCATCAGCGGTACATCACTGGGCATGCCCTCCTGGGCATTGTAGAAATAGGTGTTTGGTTGGTAGTAATTGTCGGCATTCGGCCGGTAGGTTTCGCGCGGGATGCCATTGTCCTTGTCAGCCTGGGTAAAGGCTGTCCAGGGTAGAGCCCTCGCTTCCTCCAGCGTCTGAACGTTGGCTCGTTCGAACAGCGCTACACCCACCGCCTCTGAGCTGGCCAGTGAATCAGCGGGCTCACTTTGGGTATCCAGCGGTGAAGCGCCACTTTGCACGATAGCCTTGTGAAATAGCCCGGTCGCCTGCGGTGAGTTCATCAGGGAATAGGTCTTGCCTCCACCGCCAGACTGACCAAACAGCGTGACGTTATCCGGGTTACCGCCAAAAACGGCGATATTGTCCTGAACCCATTCGAGCGCCATGACCAGATCCATCTGGCCGTAGTTACCCGACCCGGCGTAGCCGCTCTCCGCGCTCAGCAGCGGATGCGCGATATAGCCAAAAGGCCCCAGCCGATGGTTGACCGTCACCAGAACAACGTCCTTGCTCGGCAGACTATTGGGGTTGTTGTATTGCGCAGAGTTCGCGGAAAGGATGGCAAAGGCGCCGCCATGGAACCAGACCATGACAGGCAAGTTTTCCGCATTCTTTGGCGCGGTGATATTCAGATACAGTGAGTCCTCGCTCATGCCGCCCTTGTTGATCGCTTGCAATGCCGGGTCCTGGGCCGACTGATCGGACCAGGCCGTGGCCTCGCGCACGCCAGACCATGGCTCCGCCGCTACCGTTGGGCGCCAGCGCAGGTCACCCAAGGGTGGCTTGGCGTAAGGCACACCCAGAAACTGCCAGGTCTCATCACTGGCTGCGAAGCCACGCAATGTCCCCGCCGTGGTTTCGACCTCGATCCGTTCACCGGTCGAGCGTGCAAAATGCTCTAGCGCATTAGCCGCAGTGACGACCGGGCGCGCACGTGGATCCGCATCGGAAAAGGCCTGCTGTTCTTCCAGATTGGACATGAGCGTTTGCAAGCTGGTTCTGAACGCGGCTGTAGGCTGATCGAACAGAATGCTATTGGCGCTGAACGAGACTTCCTCACGGATAGCATCGGTAATTTGAATGCCGTTGTTGAGATCACCATCGGCGTCCAGTGTTTGCAACAAAATCAGCATGTTGGTCACGCGCTGATCCTCTGCAGATCCTGCACCCTCGACAACATTCAAGGGCGTCAGTACGGCGGCGCCGACGGAAGAGCCGAGTTCCAGATCACAGATGGAAAAGGTCAGGGTTTCACCACCCTGATAATTGAACTGACCCTGATCATCAGTCAATCCTGCTGCGGTAGTTGATCCCTGATAATCCAGCCCGGACACGGCGCTATCGACAAAGGTGCCTGTATTCACACTTGGATGGGAATCTGAGGAACCCCCACCGCCGCCACCAAAGCAACCGGCCAAAGCGAGGACAAGAGGCGTGAGGGCAAAAACAGTTAACGTTGGGCGAGCTGTAACGCGGGGGCTTGCTAGATATTTCATGCGCTTCTCCGTTTATTTTTGTAATGGAGTGCCTCAAAACGGGGGTTCGTGGCCGCTAACTCAGTAAGGCGGACGAACATGCTCAGTTGCCTGACGCTGATTATCCTTGCAGCGCAGACCGCTTTATCGACTCGAGAAGACAATCCGGGTTATTTCGCTATCATCGATCAGATAGTGATATCGCAAACTATAGAGACATAAAAGTAGATTAGCTATAGTAATGAATGAACATTCATGCGCAATTTTCCGACAGGATGACTGGATGGACTTAAAAAGGCTGCTAAGGGAGCTTTCATAGGCGGTGCAACAAGGCACTTGAAACACTGGAGGGCAGGAGGCTAGCGGTAAGGCACAAGTCAGTAGGCTACAGACTAGAAGCGAATTTTAGCCAACATCGAGTAGGGTGAGGCGTTGCCGCCCCATCCCTCTCACAGAACCGTACG